>NZ_JBQFZR010000002.1:0-1551459 GCF_056542345.1 Ruegeria sp. AD5 | reverse complement strand
ATCGCGCAAAGCGCGATGCCGGGCCCAACAGGAGGAGGCGTTTCGTAAGAAACGTCGACGACTGGCGGGAGGGTTTGTTGTTAACCCAGTGCACCTTCGGCAGCAGTCCGCACAGCGCGAATATTGTCGCCATAGACCGACGGGTTTGAAACTGAACCGCCTTTAAAAACTGCTGATCCGGCGACCAACACGTCAGCGCCTGCAGCGGCCACCAGAGGCGCTGTTTTGGGATCAACACCGCCGTCGATTTCGATATGCACCGGCCGGTCGCCGATCATCTCGCGCAAACGTTGCACTTTTGTGGTCATGTCGATGAATTTTTGCCCCCCGAAGCCGGGGTTGACGGTCATGACGCACACCAGATCAGTCAGGTCCAACAGATGTTCGACAGCCTCGGCGGGCGTCCCGGGATTCAACGCGATCCCTGCTTTCATTCCCGCAGCGCGTATCGCCTGCAGCGTGCGGTGCGAATGCGGCCCCGCTTCGACGTGCGCGGTCAGCACATCAGCGCCCGCATCGGCATAGGCTTGAATATAAGGATCGACCGGAGTGATCATCAAATGCACATCCATGACGGTCTTAACATGTGGGCGAAACGCTTTGACCGCTGGGGGACCAAAAGTGAGGTTTGGGACAAAGTGGCCGTCCATCACGTCTACATGAACCCAATCCGCCCCTTGCGCTTCGATGGCCTGAATCTCCTGTCCGAAATTTGCGAAATCGGCTGACAGGATCGAGGGAGCGATCTTGATGGAACGGTCAAAGCTCATGACTGGCCTCATGTGGGTGTGCTGTTGCGGTGGCGTATACCCTCGACTCGCGTCAATGCATAGGCCTGACTGCGGTGAATCTGATCGATAGATTCAATATACAAACCCGCCAGTTCAAAGCCTGCTCAGGCGCGATAGAAAAGATATCGATCGGGCGCGATGGTCTCGGGGCCTTCAATCTGAGCAAAACCCGTCAACGGTTGCCCTGAAATCAACAACCCACCGGGTCGCATGATTTGTTTGATCAGAGGGCTGAGGCGCGCCGCTTCCGCAACATCTTCGGACTTGATCCCGCGGCCGAAATCGTAGTGCGCCAGCGCGATTGTTTGGCCTGCGTCCGCCAGTTTACGCAACATCGGCTCGGCCTCACCCTGCAGGAAATCCTGTGCCGGTGGCGTGCTGTCGGGATGACACTGCAAGACGCGATCCATCACCCATATACGCCGAGAGGGCAGGATCTCACGCAGATGATCATAGGTACGTCCGTTACCCAGCCCCAGGTCCAGAACGTCCCCTTCCATGGTGCCGATCTGTGTGACGGCCCAGTTTAGCCCATCGCGTTGCGCCGTCAGGCGGCGCAGCATGGAATCCAGTCGGCTCATTCGGGCTCTCCTTGCGAGTTCAGTTGCGTGGTGCGGTCCAGGGTGTGCCCGGTCCATCAAGCAGCCTGAGCAACAGATCCTGTGTAAACGTCCAGATGTCCTGATCATGGACTAGATGATGCGTCAACACCCCAAATGCTTCGGCATTGTCTGCGCGACCGGTGCGTCGGTCATGCAGCAGCTCAACTGTCTGTGCGATCAGTCTGTCAGGGTCGATCAAACCGCGCGTCCCGCGCCAGTCGATTGGATCGAGATGTGTGTTTATCTGCGCGAGGCCGGGCGCTGCGAGCAGTATCTTTCGGGGGGTCGCCGTCGACAGAACCCGATAGCCCAGCCCGTGAAGCTGCATGGCGACTTTGGAGTCGATCCGGTTCCAAGGCGGAACAAACATCGGTCGCAGGTGCGCACCAAACAATTCTCGCAACCGGGACAATCCAGCCTCGGCATCTGCAACTACCGCTTCAAGGGGCCGGTGCATGCGAAATTCGGCTTTTTTCTCGTCTGCAGGCGCGTGGTTCTGATGCGCCCAGCCATGCACAACCGGGATCAAAACAGACTGATCTGACACATACTCTGCAAGTGCCGTTTGCGCATCACGCGGGATCACCGCCAGATGGACGGGTAGGCCGAGCTCGTCTGACATGGCCGATAGCTTTTCTATCTGTGGTGTCACTGCAACTGCATCGTCATCACGCCACCACAAGGGCAGGGTCAATCCTGCATCCTGCCAGCGCCGCAACTCTGACTGCAAGGGGCGCCAATCAGGCCTCATCGGCTGGCCTCGTACAAGCTCACTGCAATATCCACTGACCGGCGCGCGCCATCAAACCCTTCGGTCATCGGGGGGCGTTCAACACTCGAAATGACATGCTCCAGCGCATTGGCCAGCGAGCCGGCGGTCAGGTCAGAACTGTTAAGCACCTCGATCCCGTTCAACTGCGAAAGAGATCGCGCGCGCAAAGATTGCTCAACCTCTTTGCCATCATCGAAGGGGATCAGAACCGCCGGGGTACCGCTTTGCAGCAGGTCCATGGCGGTGTTGTAACCGCACATGCTGACCGACGCGGCGGCAAGCGGCAGCATTTGGCGAAAATCAGGGCGGACGGTTTCAAGAAGAACCGATGAACCCTCGGCCATTTGCGAAAGCTCGGCGATCCGCGCATTGGCATCCTGCCCGCCCACCAACAGGCGCCAGCGCCTGTTGGGCATCTTTCGGGCGGCCTCGATGGCCGCTTGAAAGATCGGCTGGCCGACCGACCCGCCACCCGCGCTGACCAATATCTCGCCCTGGCCTATGCCATCCGGATGACTTGGCGCAGCACTTGGGGCCACGAAACCGGTGTAATGCAGGCGCGATGCCAGTTGATCCGAGACAGGCCAACTGACCTCCAGTTCTGTGATCTTGGGGTCGGAATGGACCAGAACGCCGTCGTAAAACTCTGCGATAACCTCATCCGTTTGGGTTACCTTTGCGGGCTTCGATGGCGGCGCAAGAATGTCACGGATCGAACCAAGGATGACGGGTGGCCGAGGTAGGTCTCGTGCGGCTTTCAATGCAGATTTGAACTCCGCGGCCAAAGAGCGCCGCCCGAACGGATAAAGCTCGGTGATCAGAACCTGCGGCCCGAAGCTGCTTACCGCCTGCGTCAGGGCGTTTGTGCGCGCAGCGAAGTAGGCCAAGTCGGCCACAGCGCCATTCTGATCAAGCAGGCGGGTGAAATCGGTGCCATCAGACCGCAGCGGCGGTAAATTCAGTAATGATAATCCACGTGTGCCAAGCTGAGGCGCAGGCATGCCACCCGAGACCACAAACACCTCGTGGTCCTGTTCGGCGAACGCGCGCCCCAATGTAAGGGCCCGGCTAAGGTGTCCGGTCCCTAACAGATGGGTAACAACGATCATCACCTTCATGGTCAAACCTCACGCGCAATCAATCGAACCGGTTCGGGTTCAGGCCGCATTTCGTCCAGGTTTACGATAAACAGTCTGTTGCGCTTGATCTTAAACGGCGCGGGGCCGGTAAAATTCCAGCCCCAGGCCTTGGCCAATATCACCCTCATGATTCCGATGTGGCAGACCGCAAGATTGTCTCCCTGCAACTCGGTCAACCATGGATTAAGCCTTGCCCATAATTCAGCCGGGCTTTCACCGCCCGGTGGCCGATAATCCCAGCCCCAGTCTTCGATGTGGCGATAACCGCTGTCGGGGATTTCGATCAGTTCGGCACCGCGCCGTCCCTCCCAATCGCCCCAATTCATCTCGGTCAGCGCCTGAGATGTTTTGGGCGCTTTATCCGATACCAACTGCGCTGTTTCAGACGCGCGGCTTAGCGGGCTGGACCAGATTGATGCTGCGTTCCATGGCGAAGGAAGGCAATACCCCGCAAGTTCAGCCCGGGCGTTGGCATCCAGCGGAATGTCGCTGCGCCCCTGAATGCGACCCGCGCGATTCCAATCCGTGTGTCCATGGCGCAGAAGGGCGAGACGGGTCATCAACTTTTCTCCAACAAGGGGCGCACAGTGGTCCAGAACCGCTCGGTGGCGGATGGCATCAGATGGCGGTGCGCGACATAGGCGCGGGCGCGATTACCCTCAGACTGGCTCAGGTCGGGATGGTCCAGAAACCTCTGTATACGCGCGGCCAACCCTTTGGCACCCGATCCGGTATCGGGATGATCGGAAGGTATCAGCACATCACGAACACCGGGGCGATCTTGTGCTGCGACGGGAACGCCGCAGGCCTGGGCCTCAAGATAGACCATTCCATAGGCTTCATTGACGCCGGGCCAAACGAACAAGGAGGCCTGGCGGTACCGGGCCTGCAACGCGTCCCGATCCAGCTGACCCAGAAACCGGACACGAGGTCCGAACCGCGCCATCAGCGCCTCGACTTCCAATCGGGCCGGGCCATCGCCTACCACGTCCAACGCCCAATCCCCTGTCAGATGTTCCAGCGTGTCGGCCAGAATGGTGTACGAGGCCAGCTTGTCCCCCGACCGCATCATTCCCACAGTCAGCATCGGCCCATCACGGGTCGAAACAGGGGGTAATTCCGTGATGGGAAGAAACGGAGGCAGCTCGACGAGCGCCTGCGTACCGAACCTTTCCCGTTCTAACGTAATCAGATCGTTGGCAGTGTGGTAGAAAATCACCTGCGCGCTGTCGCACGCGTCATGCGCCGCTTGCGCAAAATCAGCCCATGGGCCTGCAAGCCGGCTGGTGGCGCGGGTGCTTTCCAGCTGCACATACGGGATGTCTCTTGCGCGGCTCACGGCCGGGCCGAGCAGATCGGGGGCCTTGTAGTAGTTGTGATAAGTCACCCACAGGTTCGTGTCAGAGGGCAGTTCCTCAGCCAGTCGTGCAGCCTCGGTCGTTGCTTTGCGACGTAATTCGTCCTGAAGTGCCCGGTCGCCTGCCTTGTCGTAAATCCGCAATTGCGAGGCCAGCTCAACAATGTCTCCCTGAGCGCCGAGGGCCTGCATCAGGTTGCGGGCCATTTCGCGATCACCCGAGGGCTTGGGACTGTCGGGGGACTTCATCGGTGCATAGAAAGCCACCCGCGCCATCAGGGCTCGTCCGCGCACAAGGCGCTGAGCCGCTCGGACAAGCGACGTATGCCCGGGTCCATCCGGAAGTCGGCGATCAACCGGTTATACGCGGCCTCAGCCATCTCGGCCGTTCTGGTCGGGTTCCGGGCGAGATCCGCAATAGCCGAGGCAAGAGAGGTCGGGTCATCTGCTGACAACTGACCGTGAATACCGGATTCAATGAACTCCGGGATGGCTGACACCGGCGTTGACAGGATCGGGAGGCGCTGGGACGCGGCTTCCATCAAAACATTGGGTAAACCATCGCGGTCGCCGTCGGCAGCAATTCTGCTGGGCAGGACAAACAGATCAGAGCGGCGCATCTCGGCAATGACTTCCGGTTGATCGCAAGCCCCCATCCACGTGATCCGATCGGAAATCCCTGCGGCATCGGCTTGTGCGCTCAACTCATCGCCCAGATTTCCGCCGCCGATATGGGTCCAATGCCAATTCAGCGATCTGGGGAGTAGCGCGAAAGCTTGGAGAAGCCGGTCAAAGCCCTTCTTTTCGACAAGACGCCCGACTGACAGCATGTGAAAGGGTGCATCCTCTGCACGCGAACACTGCTGGGGAGGTGCAGGAAACCGCGACAGGTCCAGCCCATGATAGATCAGTTCTACCCGCGCAGGATCATCAGCCAGTTCGCGCAGATGTGCGGCACCAATGGCAGTACAGGTTGCCCCGAAGATGGCGCCGTGAGAGGCCAGTTGCAGCTTTTCCCGCTTTTCCCAGTCTGGTGAGGTCCAGATATCTTTGGCATGCGCCGAAAAACTCCAGGGCAGGCTGCGCATGATAGACGCATAGCGGGCGACCGAAGACGGAGTGTGCATGAAATGCGCATACAGCGCCCGCGTTTGATCGGGCAGCTCAGCGGCCAATACGCAGGCCTGACCAAACCGGCGAATTCGGTTGTGAGTCGGGTCTCGGCGAAGGTCTTGCCGCCAGACCTGGTAAGCTTGCGCGTATCCGGGCAGACGAGCTGCAATGTCTCGCGCAGTCGCCAGCCGCTCAGGCTCTTCATAAAGGTATTCCGGCAGGTAATGCACCTGCCCCTTGAGGCGATCGTGCAGAGGATGGCGCTTGGTATCGGTCGGGTGGCGCAACGACCAGATATCGAAGCTGTGCCCTGCCTCCTGCAACGCCACCAATTCTTGCGCGATGAACGTCTCGGACAGGCGCGGCCAGCCTTTGACCAGCACCGCCAGCTTGGGGGGTTCGCGCGTCATCCGGTGGCGCGCTCTTGTTCCGCGCCTAGCAGCGCGTTTATGCGATGAGTGACGTAGCTTAGCCCGTCCAACAACCCTGCGCGAATGGCCTGCGAAGGCAGCGGCTGATGGGGCAAGGCGCGGATCGCGCGGATCATTGCATCCGCTGTCAGACCGTCACGGTTTTCATCCAGCATGCGTACCAGACCCAGATCCTCGGCGCGCGAGGCACGAATCCATTGCTCCAGCCGCGGCGTCGTGCGCGGAACAATGACGGCGCGTTTGTCGAAGGACAAAACCTCGCAGAAGGTATTGTACCCGCCCATGCAGACCACACCGGCAGCGCCCGCGAACAGCGTTTCGATCTGCGATTCAAAGCCAACGGCGGTCACACGGCCATTTAGGGCGGCGACACGGGTTTCAAAATCTTCGCGTAGTTCGCCTGACAGGAAGGGCCCATAGACCAGCACAGCGCGGGGTGACAGATCCGGGTCTTTTTCATATGCGGACAGCACCAAATTGACCATCGCCTTGCCATCGCCGCCACCACCAGGGGTGATCAGGATATACGGTTGTTCTGGTGGCTCACCAACCGGCCCAAGATCGCGACGTAGATACCCTGTCCAATGAATGCGCTGTTGCGTCGCCGGGCTGAGGGGAAGGCCTTGTGTAGGATCGTAGACCGATCGCAACCCATATACCCAGATCTCATCATAGAATCGTTCAGTCGCCGAGATCGCGTCCTTACGCTCCCATTCGGCGGCCAGTACTTCGGGCTCATCCAGAACGTCGCGCAGGCCCAGAACCAATTTGGTTGAGCAGGAGTTTTCAAGATACTCAAGCGTCGGCAGCAGCTCACCGCGAAAACCGGTAGGCTCTTTGTCGACGATCAGCACATCGGGGTCGAACTGTTCGACAGATGTCTGGATCAGGCTTGCGCGCAACTCGGTCACATCATCGATGCCCATGCCGATGGTCTGCGAAGCATACGAGCCGTCGGCGCGTTTGGTGACCCCGGGTAGACGGACATGGTCAACCCGACGCGGAAAAGTAAACCGTCCGGCAATGGGTGAACCGGTCAATATGAGGGCCGAAGCGCGTTGATCGGCTTGTGTTATGGCCGCAGCCAGCGCGCGTGACCGGCGCAGGTGACCCAGGCCGAACGTGTCGTGACTATATAGCAGGATGCGCGGTGCGCGGCCGTGATTTTCGTTTTTGATCCCTAGGCTCATGCCTTCGCCTGTTTCGGTTCCGGTGCAACTCCGCGCGTCTGCACCTGATTATCGTAATTCTGCCAGACCTTCTTGCCAAAGGCACAGATTCCGCCGTCCAAATGCGCCAAACATTGCGAATTGGCAACAGCATAATGCCACCGCCGGCAACAGGCGCACCTTGCGATATGCAGGCCGATGGTTCTTCATGCACAAGCCAATTCGGAGGCTGGACGCCTCAGGTGGTCATATTCAATTTTTGTTGTCTTGGAAACACTTTATCCCATCCATTGCGTCAGGAACACGGGCTCTCACGATGTTGACACCGCGTGTGCGGATGATTTGAACAGCCTTCTGAGGTTCTATAGTCTTGGACGCAGCTACGAATTGGATGCGATATACGATGAAAATGAATGTTCTGGCCGGGCTGATTTTGGTGATTTGGGCGGCAATGCTGGCCAGTGCAACCGACGCGGTTGCGCAAACTTCGCTTATTCCGGGATACCCAATAGGATCAAGCGAAGAAGCCAGTTCTTCAAGCTCTGCCGCTGACAGCGATCTGGCGGCGGCCATTCGTTCCGCTTCCGAGGCGGGCGCAAGCGTAATCGTAATCGACAGCGCCGGGCAGGTTGTATCGGCAGCAGGCTATAGCGGTGACGCGACGCCCGAGGCAGATAGCATTGATCACATGGCTGAGGGTTCTCAGCTGATGAAGGCGCAAGAGCGGTTCTCAAAGTTCCGGGATTCCGTGCGCTCGCGGATGGAGGCGCTGCCCTATTCGGTCTTTGAGGTGCAATACATCCTCAGACAGACCAGTCCGGACGGGCGGATTCAGACCTATGTCGAGGTGTTGGTCCTGAACGTGTTGTTCCTTTTGCTGGGGCGATGGTTGTCGATCGAAATCTACGGCAAGCGCATCGCGAAGCGTTTGGTGGTTGCGCGCATCAAGGAAAACCCGGTTGGCTATCGTGAAAAGATGCCTTTCCTTGTGTATCGTTTCGTGATGGGCATTGGCGGAACGATCTTTGCCATGCTTATGGCGCTGATCGTTGGCTATCTGTTCTTTGGTGAAGCGGAAGACATATCAATCCAGTTTACCGTTACGGCAATCTTTACCGCATTTTTCCTTTCGCGCACTGTCTCGGACTTGTGGCGGATGGTTCTGTCGCCTTACCTTAGCCAGTATCGCTTGCCGCCTTTTTCAGACCGGGACGCCAAGCGCCTGTATGTTTGGGCGTCAGCACTGGCGACCTATGACATCTCGGTTGTTCTGTTCTCGACATGGGTCGCGGATTTTGGGCTGAACTATAACGTCTATGCCATGGTCTATGGTAGCCTGACGCTGATCGGGGCGCTGGGCAACATACTGATGATCCTGTTCAATGCACGCGCGATCTCGAACGCTATTCGTGGCGGGCGTGCTCCGGATCAGGTGTCTTGGATACTGAAGTTCATCTCTTTCGCCTGGGCGCCGGTTCTGGTGCTTTATATGGTGTTCAGCTGGTTCAAACTGGCCGTTGATCTGGTGCTTGAGGTTCAGGATTCGATCCCGATCGTGGCCAGCAGCTATGCCATCTTTATGTCCGTCGTCGTGGCCTACGGCGCGATGAACTATCTGCTTGAAAGGTATTTTGATCGCAATCGCAGAATTGAGGTGATGAATGCCGACGCAGAAGCGGCTGAGCAGATCGAGGATGAGCTGGTGGCTGATACGCCGCAGGCCGAAAAGCGCAAGCACGCCATTCTGACGTACGAAGACCTTGCCCGTCGTGTGGCAGGCATTCTGGCCTTTGTGGTGGGTCTCTATGCGCTGGTGGTGATCTGGAACCCGCAGGCCAATTGGTCGGATGACTTGCCTATCGAGCGGGCGCTGGATGTGATGGTGATCCTGTTTATGGGTTACATTCTGTTTCACTTCTTCCGCGTCTGGATCGATAGCAAGATCGCGGAAGAGACGGATGACGGCGGTGCTGAAGCCGAGCTGGGCGACGAAGGAGGCGAAGGCGGGCAGAGCCGTCTTGCAACTCTGTTGCCTCTGTTCCGCGGGGCCATTCTGGCTGTGGTCGTTGTGACCATCGCGCTGATTGTATTGATGGAACTGGGGATCAATGTCAGCCCGCTGTTTGCCGGTGCAGGTGTTGTGGGTCTGGCCGTTGGTTTCGGGTCGCAAACCTTGGTCCGCGACATCTTCTCGGGTGCGTTCTTCCTGATGGATGATGCTTTCCGAAAGGGTGAATACATCGACATTGGTGATGTGAAAGGGACGGTCGAAAAGATTTCGGTCCGGTCCTTCCAACTACGCCACCACCTTGGTGCGCTCAACACGATCCCATTTGGAGAGATCAAGGTTCTGACAAACTATTCCCGCGACTGGGTAATCATGAAGCTGCCGTTGCGGGTGACCTATGACACCGATGTCGAAAAGGTGCGGAAGCTGATCAAGAAGCTGGGTCAAGAGCTGCTGAGCGATCCTGTGATTGGTGATAACTTCATTCAGCCGCTGAAATCGCAGGGTGTGATCGAGATGCAGGATTCGGCGATGATTATCCGGGTCAAGTTCATGACCAAACCGGGTGATCAGTGGCTGGTGCGCAAGAAAGTCTATCAGGATATTCGTGAGCTGTTTGCCCGTGAAGGCATCCGGTTTGCGCATCGGGAAGTCACCGTGCGACTGGCGGATGACAAAGAGGCCGAGGACCTGACTCCCAAACAACGCGAGGCTGTCACAGGGGCCGTTCAGGCCGCGATTGACGAAGACTATCTGGACGATATCGGCCCCGGCGGTGGCGATGATCGCTAGGAGGGCTCCCGCCCCTTTGGTTTGCGTCTCTGGCGAGACGTCAACCAAAGCGTTGGGCCGGGCCGCGCGTCCCGCGCGGCGGCAGCTTTAAGCGGTAAGTGACGGCCAAGTGGGCTGCGAAGTTCCCAGTTTGGACGCAGGCAAAGCCCAGTGCATCTTTGCGGATCCAACGGTTAGCGCCGGCTTCAAGCGATGGCCGGGCCCCCAGCCGGAAGGTTCGGGTTCGTCCGCATAATCGGTCGGTAGCGCTTCGGTGATTTCATCGTCAGTGTCGCTCTTGGCCAGGGTTGCCAGCAATTCGGCGGTGCGCGCCAGCGAGAGCCTGGCATCCATAACAGCGTGTCCAGATGCGGCTTCGGCGAGCGCCGAGAGCAGGGCGGCTGCCATCAAGTAACCAGTTGCGTGATCCAGTGCCTGAACGGGCAACGGAGTTGGCTTGTCGGCCCCCGCCCAACCCATCCCTGCATGTGCGATTCCGGAACTCATCTGTACAAGGCTGTCAAAACCGCGGCGCGCTGCCCATGGTCCTTGCCAGCCATAGGCGTCGAGCGTGACTTCAACCCTGTTGGGGGCAAGCTGATCCCGCATGTTTTTGCCCAGACCGAGTGCGTCCAAAGCGCCGGGCCGATACCCGTGGACAAATATGTCCGCTTGGGCCAGCAGCTCTTGCAGTTTTGCTTTTCCATCGGATGATTTCAGGTTCAGATAGGCGCAATGCTTGCCGAGAGAAATGTCAGGAATGACGCCAGGTTCATCCCAGCCGGGTGGATCCATCCTCAGGACCTCGGCGCCGAATCCCGCGAGTGTTCGTGTTGAGACGGGCCCAGCCAGAATGCGGGTCAGATCGAGCACACGCAGCCCAGCAAGGGGACGCGCGGCAGTCGCCTGAGGCCGATCACGTAGCTGAATATTGCGTGGCCCCTGCCATCCGATCAACGGCTCGCGGGCCAATATGCGTCCTTGCGGATGGTCATGCCACTCAGAGCGGCTGCGCATTGCGGCAGCGACGCCGCCCTCGGCGACAATCGCGGCTTCCAGTTCAGAGATGCTCCAATCCCGAACCGCGCGCGATACCAGCGCACGGTCCGGCGCGACTTGCAAAACACTAAGGGCGGCGGCGCGATGACTGGGCAGGTTGGTGTGCAGCCTGATCCACCCATCAGAGGCCTGATAGTCACCAGCAATCGCGTCCCAAAGGCTGGGCATATCCCACCCTTCGGGTTTGAAGGAAAAGCCATACCACAAGGAGGCCAGTCGATGATCTACGGCCACCTCCAGAGGTGTAGGCGCCAGGTTCAAGGCTGTCACAAGGCGCGACAGCTCCTGCCCGACTGCCGCAAAACTGGCCGTCGCCAGTTCCGAGACCGCAAAGGCGCTGGGCCGCGCACCCGCCCCATTGACCCTGTAGGTGTCAGGTGAGGGGAGGGCGGACAGCAAGCTCATTGCTGATAGGGATCAAGGCTGTCGCGCAACCCGTCGCCAAGGAAGTTGAAGGCCAGCACGACGACGATGATTGGCAGCATCGGGATCGCGGTCCATGGATAGATTTCGATTGAGGCGAGGTTCTGCGCATCGTTCAGCATCACGCCCCAACTGACCGCCGGGGCGCGCAGTCCAAGGCCAAGGAAGCTGAGGGCGGTTTCGCCCAAGATCATCGCAGGGATTGATAGCGTGGCCGAGGCAATCAGATGCGACATGAAATTGGGTAGCAGGTGCTTTCGGATCACACGACCCGAACTTGCGCCCATCATCTCGGCCGCGCGTACGTATTCCTCTTCTCTAAGAGACAGGAATTTTGCGCGGACAGATCGGGCAAGGCCTGGCCAATCGAGAATACCGAGGATGATCGAGATGATGAAGAATACCGCGACCGGGCTCCAATTTGACGGCACCGCGGCGGATAAGGCCAGCCAGAGGGGAAGTTCCGGCAGCGAGCGCAGGATTTCGATCACACGGTTGATGGTCCAGTCGATGCGCCCTCCGAAATACCCGGCCATTGATCCGAACAGGATGCCGAGGAAGAAGGATACCGAAATGCCGATCAGGCCCACTGTCAGCGACAGTTGCGCGCCATATAGAATGCGGCTGAATACATCGCGGCCCAGACGGTCCGAGCCCCACAGAAACAGCGTGGCCCCTTCGGGTGCGCAAAACAGGTGCGTATCGGATTTGATCAGCCCTGCGAGTTTGTATTCTGACCCTTCGCAGAAGAACCGGATTGGGCGCGGATCTTCCGTGTCAGCGACGAATTTCCACTGGAAAGTTTCAAGGTCCGCCTCTGCAACTATTGGATAAACGTAGGGGCCGATGAACTTCCCCTCATGAAACCAGTTGACCGACTGGGGTGGAGCATACAGGTGCTCTCCGTTCCGATCATTGGGGCCGTAGGGGGCAATAAAGCCCGCAAAAGGCAGCATCAAGTAGCAGAGCAGTAAGAAGAGGCCAGAAATCAGACCCAGCTTGTGGGTCCTGAACTTGCGCCAGACCAGCACCCAATTAGGGGCATCGAGATCTGCGCGCTCAAGCTGCTGAATAGAGGCCTGCGGGTCAAATGGTGCGTCGTCGACATAGCGACCATCGGGTTTATCGGTCATGCTTCGCGCCCCTCGTAACGAATGCGCGGATCAAGCATGACCAGCAGGATATCGGAAATCATGGTGCCGATCAGCGTCAGCAGAGCCACGAACATAAGAATGAAGGCCGACAGGAACTGGTCCTGCGTTTTCAAGGCAGTCAGCAGGGTCGGGCCGATTGTTTGCAGACCCAGAACCACCGAGACCAAAACCGACCCGGAAACCATCGAGGGCAGCAGGTTTCCAATGTCGGCGACAAACGGGTTGAAGGCCACGCGCAATGGGTATTTCGTCAGCATCCGCGATGGGGACATGCCCTTGGCGATTGCTGTTTCGACATAAGGTTTCCCTAGTTCATCCAGCATATTGGCGCGCAGGCGCTGCATCATGGCCGAAGCACCCGAGGTTCCGATGACGAAGGTTGGAACGATCAGGTGGACAAGGATGGATTTCAACTTGTCCCAGCTCATCGGTTGTCCCTCAAAGGAAGGGTCCATCAGGCCGCCGATGGGCAGGTTGAAATAGCGATGGCCATAGTAGAATAGGATCAGCGCCAACAGGAAGTTCGGGGTCGCAAGACCCAGATAGCCTACAAAGGCCGAGGTATAGTCGATCCACGTCCGTGATCTGGCCGCAGCGATGACCCCCAATGGTAGAGCAACGGCATAGACGAATAAAATGGCGGCCAGATTGACCACAACCGTCAACCAGAGCGTATCGCCCACGATCTCGCGCACGGGGCGGTCGAATTCGAAGGACCAACCATAATTGCCCTGTAACAGGCCCTCGAACCCATGCGGTCCGGGCCAGAAGCCCATCCAGATCAGGTACTGCTCGGGCAACGACCGGTCCAATGAGTATTCCTTGCGCAGAAACTCGGCCTTGGCGACACCGGCGGACTGTCCTGAAGCCTGCAGTTCGGCGATCTGGTTGCTGAGATAGTCGCCGGGGGGCAGGTTGATGATCACGAAAATCAGAACCGACACCACCAGCAATGTCAGCAGCATCGTGAAAAAGCGATACACCGCGTAGCGCAGCATGACCATTTAGCTGCTCCTGAATTAGTCGGCGAAGAAGAACTCGTCGGGACGGTGAATGCCGAAATGTGCGCCGGGTTCCCATGCCCACATGGCCTGCTCAGGCACATTGCGCAGGCGGTTCGACACGACAATAGGCTGCGGTGCGCCGTTCAGGATGCCGATCGCATAAAGCTGGTCAGCGTGAATTTTCAGCATCTCAGACCAGACTGCGCCGCGTTCTTCATCCGTGGAGGCGATTTCCCAATCGTGGGCAAGCTTCATGAGAAGTTCGGCCTCGGGCATGTCTGGTGGTTCGCCCGACCCTCCATTTGTCTGATAGTATTGGCCCCATTTAGGCCATGCCAGAAAGACCTGATCGGTCGGGGCGAGATAGGCCGGCGATGTGTGGCTTTGCGGAATGCCGTCATCCCAGCCGAACCAGACCGACGCCATTGTATTGCCCGAGAAGACCCGGTTGCGCAGGATGTCTCGATCCAATGGTCGCATGACCAGTTCGACTCCGATCTCACGCCAGGTATCCGTGACGATCTGCAGGGCATTTTCAACCTCTTGCCGCTCACCTGCGGTTTCGATGATCAGCTCCATCGGACGCCCGTCGGGCAACAGTCGGATACCATCTTTGTCACGCTCGGTCAGCCCAGCCTCATCAAGCAGAGCATTCGCCTTGTCGACGTCATACTGTGCCCAAGCCTGCGCATTCGCTTCGTCGTAGAAGGGCGATGCGGGCAGAACCGACATCGCGCCGGGTTGGGCCAGCTTGAAATAGAGCGCCTGATTGATCGTCTTGCGATCAATGGCGAGCGACAGTGCCCTGCGTACACGTACATCGCGCAGAACCTCGCGCCACGCATCGTCAGTGTAGTTCAAATTGGGATAAATCGCGATCTGCGACGCGACGCCTGTTTTCCACAGAAGCGTCTTGTATCCACCTTCAGCCTCGCCCTTTTTCAAGATCGAGGCATCGCGGAATGCCAATCCGCGACCTTGCAAGTCGGTTTCACCCGCATTTGCTTTGGCCGCGACCAAACCCGGTGCGACGATTTCCATTTCGACTACGTCGATATAGGGCAGCTGAACCCCATTTGAATCCACCCGATGGTAATAAGGGTTACGGACAAAGTTGTGCCGGATTTTCTTGCCCGAACTTGCGTTGAGCCATGGCTGCAACGTCGGCAGTTCATGATTGTCGTACTTATATAGATTGTCCAACTTGTTATGCAGCGCCGCCCAGCTTTTTACCCGCGCATCTTCGACCTTGAATGCCAGTTCTTCGGGGTCTGCAAACTTCTCGTGATATTGCTTAAGGAACTCAGACGGTCGATAGATAAAGGGCGGCCGCGCCTGAGCAAGTGATTGCAGGAAATTCGGGTTGGGGTCATCCCATTCGAATACAACTGTTGTTTCGTCGGGGAAGGTGACGGTGGGTGTTTTGCCTTCAACCAGCAGGAAATCTGGTGGGCCTGAAGGGCTGAGCAATTCGTTGTTGGCCACATCCTCCCACCAATACCGGAAGTCTTCGGATGTGAACGCGGATCCGTTTGACCATTTGTGGCCGGGTCGCAGGTTCAAAGTAAATTTGCGATTGTCTTCATTTTCGAAAGAAGCCAGCAAATCCGGGACGATGTTGTAATCCTGATCGAAGCCCACAAGCCTTGCGTAGCCATAGACCACCATTTGCCGAATATCTTTGGACCGGGTGACCATCGTGCGCAGTGTACCGCCGGGTACGCCGAATTCGCGACCTTTGGCGGCTAAGTCCACGATCAGCGGATCTTGCGGAATACGTTCAGCAACCGGTGGCAGGTCACCGCTTTCAACCTCGGTTTGCCAGAACGCGTTTTCCTGAAGATTAGACGGTATTTCTGCCGCAGCGGGCAGCATTCCTGCGAAGGCCAGCGTCGCGGCCAAAATCAATCGGTGAGTGGTCTTAAACATGGCAACGTACCTTAT
Organism: Ruegeria sp. AD5; assembly: GCF_056542345.1. Lineage (NCBI taxonomy): Bacteria > Pseudomonadati > Pseudomonadota > Alphaproteobacteria > Rhodobacterales > Roseobacteraceae > Ruegeria > Ruegeria sp. AD5. The sequence continues at coordinate 1,535,722 of NZ_JBQFZR010000002.1, read as the reverse complement.
GGCCGGGCTCCAACTCTACCAAAGAAGGTATCACGGAGTCGGAAAATCGAAAGGCGTCATCCCAACTGTCGGGAGAACCGGCACCTAACGCAACCAGTTTCAGATCAATCGGGCGATTGATATCTGGTTCCGGCTGGGCGGCAATCAGTGCCTTGGTATAGGGATGACGTGGATTGTAGAACAGAGTTTCGGGTGGGGCTTGTTCCACCACAAGACCCCGGCGCATGACGGCGACTTCGTCGGCAATGCGCGCGACGACGGCCAGATCATGTGAGATGAACAGGTAAGACAGGTTCAGACTGTCCTGCAGTTCTTCGAGCAGGGTCAAAATTTGCTCTTGAACGGATACATCCAGTGCCGAGGTTGGCTCGTCACAAACAATCAGCGCCGGGTCCAGCATCATTGCGCGGGCGATAGATAGGCGCTGTCGTTGTCCTCCAGAAAACGCATGCGGATAGCGTTTGAGCATATCGGCATTCAGCCCGACCCGCTGCAACATTGCGGCCGCTTTGTCGCGCTGCTCTGCCACGGTGCCGAGGCGGTGTATCTCCAACGGCTCGGTCATGGCATCCTGAATGCGCATACGGGGGCTAAGAGAGCTATAGGGATCCTGAAACACCATTTGCGCCTTGCGCTGAAACGCGGTGCGCTCGGTCCGTGTCATACTGTGAACCGTTATCGGTTCGGAATCCCTTGTTGTTCTGAACAGAACTTTGCCGCCCGGGTCGGGCAGTTCAGCGCCCAGAGCGATTCTGGCGGCGGTTGTTTTGCCAGACCCGCTTTCGCCAACGATTGCAAGCGTCTTGCCGCGCGCCAGCTTCATATCTACGCCCCGGCAGGCATGGATCAGTTTGTCGGCTTTCCAACCTTTGCTCGATCGCATCGTGTAGGTCTTTGAGACCCCGGTCATCTGCAGAATTAGGTCCTCGTCGGGCATCGGTATGCCGACGGCATCCTGATCGGGTATCTCAGGCGCAGCGTCGAACAGCTGCTGCGTATAGGGGTGCGCCGGATCGTTCAGAATTGGTGCTGCCGGGCCAGCTTCCATCACGCGGCCTTTGTGCATGACGACCACCCGCTCGGCCATGTTAGCAACTACACCCAGGTCATGGGTGACAAGGATCAGCGCCATACCGGTCTCGCGCTGCAGCTCTTTGATCAGCCCAAGAACCTGCGCTTGGGTGGTAACATCCAGGGCTGTGGTTGGCTCGTCCGCGATGAGCAATTCAGGCTTGGACACCATGGCCATGGCAATCATGGCGCGCTGGCGCATGCCGCCGGACAGCTCGAACGGATAGCTGTCGTAGGCGCGGGCAGGGTCGGGGAAACCAACCCTCTCAAACTGGGTCAGAACTTCTTTGCGGGCCTGTGCATCGGATGCGCCGCGATGCAACCAAAGAACTTCGCTGACCTGATTTCCGATTTTGTGAAGCGGTGACAGAGATCGCATCGGTTCCTGAAAAATCATAGAAACCCGATTGCCGCGAATACCACGCATCTGTCTTTCACTCAGTTCGATCAGATTAGCGGTGCCTTTGGAATCGTTCAGTGTGATCGTTCCGCTACGGATCTGGGCGGTACGCGGCAGAATACGCAGTGCAGCGCGACAGGAAATCGTTTTGCCCGAACCGGATTCTCCAACCAATGCAAGTGTCTGCCCGGGTTCGACCTCGAAGCTGACATCTTGGACAACGGATGGACCCGTGCCAAAGCCGATGCTGAGATCCCGAACGGACAACAACGCACTCATGCGGGTTTTCCACCCGTCTGGCCGCTAGAAAACATCGGCTTTGTGAACTCCCTGTCTTTTTTGAGCAGTTTCGCGCGGTTGGGGCGGCGTAGTCAAACACCTTCTTCACCCGAATTGTCGCGGAATCGTGAAACTCGGGCCGTATGGCTACACAAAGTCTTGAGTTTTTGCCATCAAAGGCGCAATCGCTCCCTGACTGGTGTCGAATGATTTTGAAAGAGGTGCCCCGTGTCCGAGCAACAAAGCCGATTGGATCTGTTCATTGACCGAATGGTCTCGCAACGTGCTTGTCTGGACTTTGCCATCGCGCAGACCACGGGGCAGCCTGGTCCGGTTTTTGAGCTGGGATTGGGAAATGGGCGCACATATCACCACATGATTAAGCACATTCAGGACCGTCCCGTTTATGTTTTTGAACGGGCCGTTGCGTCTCATCCCGATTCGACACCGCCCGATGATCTGGTGATTCTCGGTGATGTGCGCGAAACATTGCCTGCTTCGGTCACGCGATTTGGCGCGTCAGCCAGTCTGATCCATGCCGATCTTGGGGGACACAACCGGCAAAAGAATGATGCTTTTGCCCGCCTCGTCTCACCTTTGATCGAACCGCTTCTGTCGCGGGACGGACTGATGGTTTCCAGCGATCGTATGTATTTCGAAACACTGACCGAGGTGCCGCTGCCAGAAGGGGCGGTCGACGGGCGCTGTTTCATCTATCGGCGTTGATCTGCCGTAGGGTCACTGTGTGATCCGACTCGCGCTGTAGTACCGGGCCGGTCTAACGTCTGAGGCGTGAAGCTTTGGAGGGGACCGTCAAAAATGCTTTTCTACGATTGCTCGACCGCGCCAAGCCCGCGCCGTGCTCGGATGTTTATCGCGGAAAAGGGGCTGAAGATTGACACCCGCGATATCTCAATCGCCAAGGGTGAACAGCTTAGCGATGCTTTCCGGGCTGTGAACCCTGGTGCAACGATTCCTGTGCTTGTTACGGATCAAGGTACCACGCTTACAGAAAATCTTGGCATCGCCACCTATCTCGAGGCGCGCTTTCCGGAACCTGCCTTGATGGGGCAAACGCCGGATGAAAAAGGCGAAATTCTGATGTGGAATGCCATCGCCGAACAACAATGTGGCGCACCAATCGCGGAAACTTTGCGCAACACCCATCCTTCGTTCAAAGGCCGCGCGATCACCGGGCCTGCAAACCACGCGCAAATCCCTGAACTAGCGCAGCGGGGGGCTGAGCGGGTGCGTGCCTTCTTCGATTTGCTTGAGGCCCGTCTGCAAGTGAGCGGTTTCGTTGCGGGTGACATGTTTTCACTGGCCGATATCACCACATTTGTGTTTGTCGATTTCGCACGTGTCATCAAGATGCGTATCCCAGAAGAGAACACGGCCACACGCGCCTGGTTTGATGCCGTTCAGACACGCCCGAGCGCCCGGCTTTAAGCTGATCCGGGTGCTGTCCCTCGAACTGTACAGAAATGTCTAGACAGAAGTGAACAGTGCCTCTAGCGTCCTCTGCGAGTCATGCAGGGGAGCGCAGGATGAAATCTCAGTATCGTGTCGTAGTCATCGGTGGCGGCGTTGTCGGCGCCTCGGTTCTGTACCATCTCGCCAAGTTTGGCTGGTCAGATGTGGTCATGTTGGAAAGGCGGCGTTTGGCCTCGGGGTCCTCGTGGCACGCGGCGGGCGGTATCCATGCGTTGAACGCCGATCCGAACATGGCATCACTTCAGGCCTACACGATCGATCTGCTGAGCGAGATCGAAAAAGAATCGGGCCAAAATATCGGCCTGCACATGACCGGTGGACTGACGCTGGCAGGCACACCCGAACGGTGGGAGTGGCTGCAGGCCAACTACCGCATTTTCCAGTCTATTGGCATCGACGACTGTGAGTTGTTGTCGCCAGAGGAGGCGCAGAAACGCTGCCCGATCATGTCCACCGACGGCGTGCTGGGCGCAATGTGGGCGGATCGCGAAGGTTACATCGACACCACCGGTACGGTTCAGGCTTATGCAACAGCGGCCAAGAAACGTGGCGCGGAATACTACGAAGAAACCAAGGTCGAAAGCCTGACACAGACTGCGGATGGTTGGGAAGTTGTGACCGACAAAGGCACTATCACTTGTGAACATGTGGTCAACGCTGCTGGCCTCTGGGCCAAACAGGTGGGGCGCATGGCCGGAGTGGAGCTGCCGGTTTCGCCGCTGAAACACCACTATCTGATCACCGATACGGTGCCTGAGGTGGCCGAGGCGGATTTCGAGATGCCGATGACGGTTGATCTTGAAGGCTTCACCTATATGCGACAGGACCAGAAGGGCGTTCTGGTGGGCATCTACGAGGTCGATCACGAGCACTGGGCTATGGACGGTGCGCCGTGGAACTACGGTGAAGAGTTGTTCCAGGAACAGCTCGACCGGATCGAGAACGAGCTGACGCTGGGCTTTGAACGGTACCCGTCGATCCAGAATGTTGGCATCAAAACATGGGTGAACGGCGCGTTCACCTTCTCACCCGATGGCAACCCGCTGGTCGGTCCGGTCCCAGGCAAGCGCGGTTATTGGTCAGCTTGTGCGGTGATGGCCGGATTCCTGCAGGGTGGCGGCGTTGGTAAGACGCTGGCCGAATGGATGATCCATGGCGAGCCTGAGGCCGACGCATGGCCTATGGACGTGGCGCGCTATGGCGATTTCGCTCAGAACAAACGCTACATCCGCGAAACAACCGGTCAGTTCTATTCTCGTCGTTTCGTGATGACTTACCCGAACGAGCAACTGCCCGCAGGTCGCCCGCTGAAGATGGCCCCAGCCCATGATGCAATGACCGAGGCGGGGTGCAAATGGGGCGTCAGCTGGGATCTGGAAGTACCGCTTTACTTTGCGCCCAAGGGCTTTGAAGAGACGCCGACGCTGAAACGCTCGAATGCGCACGACATCGTAGCTGAGGAGTGCAAGACCATCCGCGAAGGCGTGGGCCTGCTGGATATCTCTGGCTTTTCGCGCTTTGAGGTCACAGGTCCAAATGCCGAGGCTTGGCTGGACAGGATCATGGCCTCGAAACTGCCTGCGCCGGGGCGTGCCAAACTGGCTCCGATGCTGGGTGAGAACGGTCGCCTCAAGGGTGATCTGACGGTGTTGAATTGGGGTGATGGCACTTGGTGGATCATGGGCAGCTATTACCTGCGGGCCTGGCATATGCGCTGGTTCGATGATCACATGATGGACGGTGTGAACATCCGCGATCTGGGTGAGGAATATTGCGGCTTTGCCGTGGTTGGACCGAAATCGCAGACCGTGGTCGAGAAACTGGCAGAACAGGACATCTCGGGCCTGAAATTCATGGGCTGCGGTGACTTCGATATCGGTCTGGTGCGTGCCCGCGTTGCCCGGATGTCAGTGACGGGCGAGAAAGGGTACGAGATCAACTGCCGCTATGGCGATCACATCAAACTGCGCCGGATGCTGCTTGAGGCTGGGGCCGGGGACGGCATTCGCGAATGCGGCTTCAACGCGATGTTGTCGACGCGGCTTGAGAAGAGCTTTGGCATCTGGTCTGCAGAGTTCACTCAGCTTTACACGCCCGGCATGACCGGAATGGATCGCTGGGTCGACTGGGACAAGGATTTCGTTGGCAAAGAGGCCGCGCTGGCTGAACGCGATGGCAATGGACCGGCACAGGTTCAAGTGACGCTTGAGGTTGATGCGCTGGACGCCGATACCAGTGGGTATGAACCGATCTGGGCCGGGGATGAGCGCGTTGGATTTGTCACGTCGGGTGGCTATGGCCACTACACGGGCAAGTCGCTGGCCATGGCTTTGGTCAACCGAGACAAGGCTGAACCGGGCACCGAGTTGTCGGTGCATGTGGTCGGTGTCGAACGCCCGGCCCGCGTGATTGCGCCGTCGCCCTATGACCCGCTGGGCAAAGCGATGCGAGGTTGACCATGTCGGACTTGGGTCAAAGACGCCGACGGCGTGGTCGCGGAGCAGAGGCTGCCCCGCAACCCACTCGCGATGTGAATTATCGCCAATTGCGCAATCCGTTTCCGCAGATGGAAGTGTTCCCCGCAGATCAAATCGCAGAAATGCACAACACCGCTTTGCGCACGCTGGAAGAGTTGGGCGTGAAAGTTCTGTTGCCCGAAGCGCGGCGGATCTATGCGCAGGGTGGCGCACGCGTGGATGAAGACAGCGAAATGGTCTTTATCGGGCGGGATATGGTTGAGGCCGCTGTGGCCTCGGCCCCGAAATCCATAGCCTGCCGCGCAGGCGCGCGGCGGCGGGACTTCACTTTGGAGCTGGGCTCTTTGGTGTTCCAACCCGGCGCTGGCGCACCTAACGCGACCGATCTGGAACGCGGTCGGAGACCGGCGAGCGGGCAGGACTATCTGGAGTTCCTAAAGCTCACCCACCACTTTGATGTCTTCCAGATGATTTCGCCGCAGGTCGAACCGCAAGACGTGCCGACCAACGTGCGGCACTATTTCACCACCCAGGCGCAGATGGAACTGACGGATAAGTTCCCGTTTTTCTTCTCGCGGGGGACACCGCAAGTGATGGACTGCTTCGAGATGCTCTCGACGGCGCGCGGCCTGTCTGATGAGGAGTTCCGCGCTAACGCCCATTGTTACACGATCATCAACACCAACAGCCCGCGGACGCTGGATATCCCGATGGCGCAGGGGCTGATCGATTTTGCGCGCCATGGGCAAATGTCGATTATCACGCCCTTTACCCTGATGGGCGCTATGGCTCCGATCACGGTGGCCGGGGCCATCACGCTGTCTCATGCTGAGGCGCTTGCGGCCTTGACGCTAACCCAGCTGACCAAACCCGGTGCGCCGGTGTGCTATGGGACCTTCACCAGCAATGTCGACATGAAATCGGGGGCGCCCGCATTCGGGACGCCTTCGCATTTTCAGGCGTCTTTGGCGGCGGGGCAGCTGGCTCGGCATCTGGGTTTGCCATGGCGGTCTGCGGCGGGATCTGCGGCGAATATCAACGACGTTCAGGCCGCCAACGAAAACCAGTTTGGTCTGTGGGGCTGCCTGATGGCCGGCGCGACGGTGATCATTCATTCGGCCGGGTGGCTCGAAGGTGGCCTGACGGTATCTTTCGAGAAGATGATCTGCGATGCCGAGGTGTTGAACATGGTGGCCGAGCTTTGTGCAGGGGCACAGGCCAATGGTGTAGAGATCGGGTTTGATACTGCGCTGAGCGAGGTTGAACCCAGCGGACATTTCTTCGCCACCAGTCAGACGATGGAGCGCTATAATACCGCATTTTATGAGCCGCACCTGCATGATTACGCAAATTATGGCACCTGGACCGAGCGTGGCGCGATCGACGCCAACCATCGCGCGACCGGTGTATGGAAGGAAATCCTGGCAAATTTCAAAGCACCGGCATCAGATACGGATCGCCTTGGTGCGTTGAAGGATTTCATAGCGCGCCGTACAGAAGAGGGCGGCGCACCGCCGGAGAGTTGAATGAGCACCAAACCCATCCTGCACAGGGACGATCCCGAAGCTGAGCCACTGATTGGTAACGTCAAGGTCACGCGCGATGATTGGCTGAACGTGGCCATGGACGTCCTGATTTCGGACGGGGTCGAGCAGGTGAAAGTCATGAACCTTGCCGAGCGGATGGCGGTCTCGCGCTCATCATTCTACTGGTACTTCAAGTCGCGGCAGGAATTACTGGATGCGCTGCTGGCGCGGTGGCAGGCGACAAATACCGCGGCCTTGATCGCTCAATCCGAATTGCCTGCTGAAACGATCACGGCTGCGGTGTGCAATGTTCAGCGCTGCGTTGTGAATACCGAACTATTTGATACGGCGCTTGATTTTGCTGTGCGGGATTGGGCACGAAGATCGGGAAAGGTGCGGCGTATGCTGGACCAGTCCGATGCCCGTCGCCTGGCCGCGCTGCGCGCGATGTTCATCCGGTTCAACTATGATGAGACCGAGGCAGAGACGCGGGCGCGGGTGCTATATTATATGCAGATCGGATATGATCTGGCGCAGTTAAACGAACCATTGGCGATCAGGCTGTCGATGGTTCCACACTACCTTTATGTTTTTACAGGGGTCGAACCGCGACCCGAGGAAATCACCGAATTCAGCGCATATGCGAAACGTTTCTGGGAAGGGGCAGGACATGAACCAACCTGACGCAATCATCATTGGCACCGGTGTGATCGGAGCCGCCATCGCGTTCGAGATGTCCAAGGCCGGTTGGAAAACTCTGTCGTTGGATCGCAATGCGCAGGTTGGGCATGGCTCGACCGCAGGCTCTTGCGCGATAATTCGGATGCATTATTCGACCCTCGATGGAACCGCGTTCGCTTGGGAAGGCTATCACTATTGGCGTGATTGGGCGAACTATCTGGGCTTGCCCGACACAGCCGATTTGGCGCAGTTTCGTGAGACCGGTTGTTTGGTCGTCAAGACCGAGGCCAATGGGTTTCTTGAGAAACATAAGAAATACAGCGCCGAACTGGATTGTCCGTTTGAAGAATGGACACCTGAGCGGATTACCGAACGTCTGCCGATCTATTCTCTGGACAGCTTTGCCCCGGCGCGGCGCATGGATGATCCGGAGTTCGGCCAACCGAACGGAGATCGGATTCAGGGCGCAGTGTTCTGGCCGAAAGCAGGCTATGTGACCGATCCAGCCTTGTCGGCGCAAAACCTGATGGATGCCGCCAAGCTGCATGGTGCCGAAGTGCGAACGGGCGCAGACGTGCGCGAAATCCTGTCGCAGCAGGGGCGCGTCGCAGGTGTCAGACTTGCCTCTGGTGAAGAAATCCACGCCAAAGTGGTGGTGAATGTTGCCGGTCCCGGGTCAGCGCTTGTCAACGAAATGGCCGGGGTTCTGGGTGACATGACCATTCAAACCCGCCCGCTGCGGCAGGAGGTGGTGCATGTACCCGCGCCCGAAGGATTTGATTTCGAAACGCAAGGAACAATTGTCTCGGATAGTGATATCGCGCTGTATTGCCGTCCAGAACATGGCAATCATATTCTGATCGGTTCCGAGGATCCGGCATGTGATCCGCATCAATGGTGCGAAGATGATGTAAGCTATAACCACGATTTTACGGATCAATGGACCACGCAGGCCATGCGTTATGCCCAGCGGGTCCCGAGCTTGGGGATACCCTCCAGAACCCGTGGGGTGGTGGATTTGTATGATGCCTCGACTGACTGGATTCCGATCTATGACAAGTCCAGCCTGCCGGGGTTTTACATGGCCTGCGGCACCAGCGGTAACCAATACAAGAACGCGCCGATTGCGGGCAAAATGATGGCTGCGCTGATCGACTACGTCGAAGGCGGTGCGGATCATGACGACAAGCCGATGCAGTTTGAACTGCCTTACATTGGACGCACAATCGACACCGGTTTTTATTCCCGCAAGCGACCGGTCAATACCGATAGCAGTTTCTCGGTGCTTGGTTAACGCGCCATTGCGCGCGCGTTCTCATAGCTTTCTTCCCGTACTGGACCGAAACCGCGTATCTGGTCCGCAGCTGACAGCACATCCAGCCACTCGGCCTCGGAATGGGCGGAGGGGTTTGTCAGATACATGCCCAACAGCGATTGGTACCAGTTTAGGATATCTCGATGCAGTCGCGCTTCGGCGTGATAGCCGAAGGGGTTCAGGACCGAGCCGCGCAAACCACGTAGACGGGACAGTCCCCGCAGAACCGGGCGCATCCATGGGCCCAGTGCAAACTTGAGGGGGCGGCCCCGTTCGTCCTTGCGCCAGCTCAGCATTGGCGGGGCGAAGTGGTAACTGGTTTTGAAATCTCCCTCGAATTGTTGCTTCAGTTCGTTGTCGAAGTTTTGGGACGTTTGCAGCCTGGCTACTTCGAACTCGTCCTTATAGGCCATGAAACGGAACAGGTTACGGGCTACGGATTCTAGAATATCGTCGGATATTTTCGGGTTCGACGCGCGGATTGCTTCAATCTGTTGCGCATAGCGATCCGCATATGCGGCATCCTGATAATCTGTCAAAAACGCCATCCGACGCGCAATCACCTGATCCAAGGTGCCGTTTGCCTCTTCGGGTAGTGCCAGCCCGTGAATGCGGTCGTGGTCAGCCGCCAGACAACGCCCAAGAGCAAAGGCCAGCCGGTTTTTTTCGACGGCAACACCGTTCAGCAAGATGGCCTGAGCCAATGCAAGATGCGATACCGGAACCAGCTCGTTTTGCCATGCATAACCCAGCAAAATGACGTTGGCGAAGACGGAATCCCCCAGTAGAGCCTCAGCTATTGCATTTGCGTCAAGGCTGGCGAGATTGTCCACCCCAACCACATCTGCGATCGCCTGTTCCCGCTTATCGACCCGCAATTGGGCATCGCGACGCAGGACAAGATCGCCGGTGGGCATCTCAGCCCTGTTCAGCACAACGCGTGTCCCGCGGGCATAATGAGCTGAGGCTTTGGGGGCCGAACTCACCACCACATCACAGCCAATCACCGCATCCGCAGCGCCTTGATCTATGCGTACTTGGTTAAGCGCATCCGGAGCTGCGCCAAGGCGGATGTAACTGAGTACCGTGCCGAATTTCTGCGCAAATCCGGTGAAATCCAGGACCGAGGCACCTTTGCCTTCCAGGTGCGCGGCCATAGTGATCAGGGCCCCAACCGTGACAACCCCAGTGCCACCCACGCCTGTCACAAGCAGATCAAACGGTGTGTCCAAAGACGGAAGCTTTGGGTCTGGCAGGTCTGCCTCAAGCGCGTCGAGGTCCAGATCTATGGCCCGCTTTCGCCGGGTTGCGCCCTCAACGGTCACAAAGCTCGGACAGAACCCGTTCAAGCACGAAAAATCCTTGTTGCACGAACTTAGATTGATCTTGCGCTTGCGCCCTAGCGGGGTTTCTCGCGGCTCAACGCTCAGGCAATTCGATGCGACCGAACAATCGCCGCAACCTTCGCAGACAAGATCATTGATCCAGACGAACGTCGAGGGGTCCTCCATTGTCCCACGCTTGCGGCGGCGGCGTTTCTCGGTGGCGCAGGTCTGTTCATAGATCAGGACCGTGACTCCGGGTATGTCGCGCAGTTCGCGTTGCAGGCTGTCCATCTTTGCCCGGTCGTGGAATGTGGTGCCAGCCGGGAAATCGGATCGGTGAAACTTGGCAATGTTGTCCGAGACCAGCGCGATCCGCGCAACGCCTTCAGCCCGGCAGGTTTGGGCAATGCCTGCAACGCTGACAGGTCCATCCACTGGTTGCCCTCCGGTCATTGCGACCGCATCATTGTAGAGTATTTTATACGTGATATTTGTCCCGGCCGCGACCGCCTGACGAATTGCGAGTGATCCAGAATGGTACCACGTCCCTTCGCCAAGGTTCTGGAAGATATGCTTGCCGCCATTGAATTGTGAGGCCACCACATGGGGTACGCCTTCGCCTCCCATCTGTGCATAGCCGACCGTCTCGCGATCCATCCAAGATGCCATTACGTGGCAACCAATGCCGCTGGCAGCGGTAGAGCCTTCTGGAACTTTGGTTGATGTATTGTGCGGGCAGCCCGAGCAGAAATAGGGTGTCCGTGTTGCGCCCGGGACGTTGATCACGGGCGGTTCTGTCTCAGTCAGTGCACGCGCTTTGGCAGGCAGGTTTTCTTCAGGGAAGAACGTGTTAAGTCGGGCGGCAACAATAGGGGCCAGCATCAAAGGGCTGAGTTCCCCGGTCCATGGGATCAGCGGTTCGCCATGGCTGTCATATTTACCTACCATCTTATGGGGTTTGTCGCCGGGCCAGTCATAGAAATATTCTTTGAACTGGCTTTCGATGATGCCGCGCTTTTCCTCGACGACCAGAACCTCGGCCTTGCCTTTCACAAAGCGCAACGCGTTGCGACGGGCCAGCGGCCAGACCATGCCAACCTTGTAGATGTCGATCCCCAAGCGGCGACAGGCGGCTTCATCAAGGTCCAGCAAACGCAGCGCCTCCATCAGATCGAGGTGCCCCTTGCCGGTGGTCACGAAGCCGAACTTCGCACTGTCGATGTCATAAATACGCCGGTCGATGGGGTTTGCTTCGGCAAAGGCCCGAACGGCGCGCAACTTGTGTTGGATGCGGGTCTCGATCTCGGGCGAGGGCAAATCGGCGGTGCGGACGTGCAAACCGAGTTCGGGCAAGTCGATCTGCGGCAGGGAAAAGCTGCGATCTGGGTGCAGATCGACGGACCGCGCGCTTTCGACCGTTTCCGAGACCGCCTTGAACCCGACCCACGTGCCTGAGAAACGGGACAGAGCGAACCCGTACTCGCCGAATTCCAAATATTCCTCGACCGAGGCTGGGTTCAATGTCGGCATGAACCACGACATGAAGGCCACATCCGACTGATGGGGCATCGAAGAACTGACGCAACCATGATCATCGCCTGCCACGACCAGCACGCCACCTTTTGGCGCAGACCCATATGCATTTCCGTGTTTCAATGCATCGCCTGATCGGTCGACACCAGGGCCTTTACCGTACCACATCGAAAAGATGCCCTCGACCTCGCAATGCGGGTCCAAAATGGCCTGTTGCGCACCCAGAACCGCCGTTGCGCCGAGGTCTTCGTTCACGGCGGGCATAAACGTGATGCGATCCGTCTTCAGCCGGTCCTTTGCGCGCCATAGCTCAAGATCCAGCCCGCCCAGTGGCGATCCGCGATAACCCGAAACAAACCCCGCCGTGTTCAGCCCGGCCTGACGGTCGCGTCGGGCCTGGTCCATCATAATCCGCGCCAAGGCTTGCGTGCCTGTTAGAAAAACCCGGCCCTGCGTCAGGGTATAGCGGTCTTCAAGCCGATAGGTGCGGGGGGAGGGTTCGTGGTGGCTCATTGCTGCGCGTCCATGGGTTTTTGTCTTTGGTGTTCGGTTATTTTAACCCCCCGCAGGTGAATTTCTGTTTCAGAGTTTGTGCGAGTTCTGCAAAATATGATAGGATTCACCAGATTTAGTTATATTTACGGATGAATCTTTCCAAGATGACCACTCTTGATGATCGGGACCACCGCATTCTGACGCTGCTTCAAAATGACAGCCGGGTTTCAAACGCCGAATTGGCAGATGCTGTCGGCATGTCAGCCTCCGCCCTGTGGCGCAGGGTGCGCGCGCTGGAAGAGGCTGGGGTGATCGAACGGTATGGCGCTTTGGTGAACCCTGCCGAGATGGGGTTGACGTTCGAAGCAATCGTGCATGTTCACCTGACCCGGCATGACCCGGACAAGATTGTCGACTTCATCCGGGCCGTCGAGATCAGCCCCGAAGTGCAGGAATGCTACGCCACGACAGGTCAGGCGGATTATCATCTGCGTGTCTTGTGCAGGAATCTGTCGGCTTACAACACGTTTCTGGAAGATTTCTTGTTTCGATTGCCCGCCGTCGCCAGCGCGCAAACGAATGTCGTGCTGCGGACGATCAAGCGGAACCGACCGGTGGTACCCTGAAGCTTAAGCCGCGAAAGCCACCCAAGCCCAGGCCATGCCAATATAAGTAAGGTTGTGAAACAACTGATCCAGACCAGCGGCACGCCAAAAAGCGGCCTGATTGGGTTGCAGCTGTTTGCGGTCAGAATAGTTGGCTTTGGCAAAGTCGATGTGGAAATGCACGATCCATTCCAACGCAGCGATGATCAGTATGAATTCAATCGGGGCGCGAAAGAGCGCGAAAATCACGACCGAACCCACAACATGCACAGCAGCATGTTGCGCGCGCCCCATGTGGAAATACGTGCCTCGCCCGGAAAGCATCTTGGGCGTCTGTAAATAATAGTCGGCGAACATGTGTTTGATCTGAAGCAGGCACAGCAACAGAAACACAGCGCCAAAGCTGGCAGGCAAATGAATCCTCCCGATATCGTCCTGAATCAGGAGATTAGGGGGTAAACGCGAAACGCGCAAATGAACTTGTTCACACAACGCAAATTAGGCGCAAATCGGAAATTCATTTGCGTCCGAGGATACGATTGCGGTAAATTCGGCCCGTTGTATTCACGCCAAAATCAGTGATTTGAGCGGCGGATCGTTAGTAGGGGCGGGTTCAATAGAACGATCGATCTTTCAGTTCATCTGGAAATACTCGAAGCGCGACCAGTTGATTTTGCTGGCCGTGACGTCGACCTTGTTTCCTTTGCTTTACCTGACGTTGGAGCTGCCCAAGCGCATAATCAATGACGCAATCGGCGCGACAAGTCAGATTGTCGATGTCTGGGGTTATAGCCTGACGCAGACCACTTTTCTGATGATCCTGTGCTTTGCCTTTCTGGCTGCGGTGCTGGCGCACGGGCTCATGAAGATGCGTATCAACACCATGAAGGGTGTACTGAGCGAGCGTATGCTGCGCCGCTTTCGCTATCAGTTGATCAACCGCGCGCTTCGCTTCCCACAACCATATTTTGAGCGGGTCAGTCAGGGCGAAATGGTCTCGATGATAACCGCTGAAAGCGAACCGATGGGTGGGCTGATGGGGGATGCGATTAGTCAGCCCGTGCTGCAGGCCGGACAAATGATCACGATCCTGTCCTTTCTGTTCCTCCAAAGCGTTTGGTTCGGACTGGCCGCGGTGGCGTTGATCCCGCTGCAGGCCTGGCTGATCCCGCGATTGCAACGCCAGATTAATCTTCTGAACAAGAAGCGCATTCAAGAGGTCCGCGTTTTGGCTGCCCAGATCGGCGAGAACGCCGCCGGAGCCTCGACCCTACGGGCCAATGGCGGTTGGCGATATCGGAGGGCGATGATCTCGGACCAACTGGGGCGGCTGTTCGCCATCCGCTTTGAGATCTATCAGAAGAAGTTCTTTATGAAGTTCATCAACAACTTCATATCGCAGCTGACGCCATTCATGTTCTACCTTGTCGGTGGCCTGCTGGTGTTGCAGGGATCTGTTTCGCTGGGTGCTCTGGTGGCTGCGCTGGCGGCTTACAAAGACTTGAGCTCGCCCTGGAAGGAACTGCTGACCTATTATAATCAAACGCAGGACATGTCGCTGCGATGGGATGTCGTGATTGATCGTTTCGCACCGGATGGAATGATTGATGAAGCCCTATTCGATGGAGAGCCAGCGGATCGTCCGCATCTGAATGGCGATATCGTACTGAATCAGGTCTCGGTTCGTGATATCGACGGCAATCAGGTTTTGGATGATCTGGACCTAACGTTCCCAGCAGCTAAAACGGTCGGCATTTCGGCCACTAGCGAGGAAGATCGCCATGCGCTGACCGAGTTGCTGACCCGCGAGATACTGCCAACCTCTGGCCGTATTGAAATCGGCGGCATCAATATGGCTGGCCTGCATCAAAGCGTTGTTGCCCAACGAATAGGTCTAGCAACCTCGCGCCCCATAATGTTTCAGGGCACGTTGGGTGAAAATGTGATGATGCCGATGCGGTCACATCCATTGTCCAAGTCCACCGAGGATCCGGATTTCCCCGAGACGCTGAGGGCAGGCAATAGTGCTGATCCATTCAACGCCGAATGGCTTGACCCCGGAATGGCGGGTTTTGACGATACGGCGCGGCTGCGCGATTGGTGGCTGAAACTGATCGATGGCATGGGCTCGGGCGCGGCGTTGTTTCAGCGCGGTGCCGAGCAGGTGTTTGATGCGAATGAGCGCCCGGAACTGGCAGCAAAGCTGGTCGAATTGCGCCCTCGGGTGCAGAAGGCGGTGCGCGAGGCCGGGCTTGATCAGCAGGCGCTGATTTTCGATCGCTGCGCGTATAACCCTGCGCTACCGGTTGCTGAGAACCTGTTGTTTGCCACCCCTTGTGTTCCAGTGACACGGCAATTGCTGGCACAGCAAACCGTGTTTCTAGGCCAGTTGCGCGAGTTGGGGTTGGATGAAACCCTGATCAGTTTGACACGCGACGTTATTGAGATGCTGCGCCAGATCTTTGGGCTTGATGGAACGGATCACCCTCTGTTCCGCAAGCTGGGGCTTGAGGCCCAGACCTACGAGGCCGCGGTTGAATTGGTCGAGCAAACCCGGAAGGAAGGCGCAAACGGGCTGGATGACGAACAATTGGCTAGCTTGCTTTCGGTGCCATTTGTGATCTCGGCCGAGCAGATTGGCCCGGCGTTTTCGAATGAGCTGAAGAACCGCATTCTTGAGCTTCGCCACAGCCACTCGGCCAAATTGCTGGAACCGTTGCACGATGTATTCGTCCCGTTGGATGAAGATGCCTTTGCACCCGGTTTGACGGTTATGGAAAACGCACTGTTTGGCAAGGTCAGCCAGATCGGCGGTGCGCGGACCGACGAGGCGCGCAAACTGATCGTCGATGTTCTGGCCGAGAACGGGGCGCGACCGATGGTGGTGGAACTGATCTATGATGTTCCGGTCTCGATTGGCGGCCAGAACTTGCCTGCGGTATTTGCCGAACCGCTGGCCTTTACCCGCGCTGCGATCAAAAAGCCAGATATTCTGATCCTTGAAACCGCGCTTGCCAGCTATGATATGGAGACACAGGTCGCAGTTTACAAAAATCTGCGTGAATTGCTGCCCGAAACTACTGTAATCTATCTAAATGATGCGTTCGAAAATCCAGATGTTTTCGACATGTATGTTGAAATCCGTCAGGGCCGGGTCGTGACGGGTGAAGGCCCAACCGACGTCGACGGCGACGGTGCGGCTTCTGCCGATCTGGTACGCAAATTGCGTGCGCTTGAGCAGACCCCGTTGTTCTCTGGGCTCGACCGTCGCCAGCTTCGACTGCTGGCCTTTGGTGCGCGCTGGTTCGAAGCGAAACCTGGCCAGGTGGTGTTTCTGAAGGATGATCAGCCAACCGATGGCGCCTATGTCATCCTTGAGGGCGAGGCAGGATTGTACCTGCCGCGTTCGGGCGAGGCCGATCAACTGATCACAACGGTTGGTGCGGGCGCGTTGGTGGGAGAGCTGGGGTTGATCCGAAAAGAGCCTCGGGCGTTGAGCATGGTGGCTGAAACGGAACTGTCCTGCCTACGGATCGGTGAGGAGGAATTTCTGGCGGTCGTCGAGAACGATGCAGCCACAGCCTTTAAACTGTTGCAGGTCATCGCGGGGTATGTCTCGAACTGATCGGCTTGCTCGCCTGTCGATTGTTACCCTTCGGTTGCGGGTGCACCGCCTTGAAACGCATTCCCATTTGCATAGTCACATGGGGTTTCCTGCATCTGTAGGTGCAGCCCGTCACCTTTGTAGGGATGGGCTCGGGCAAGGCCTTCATCGACCTCGATACCAAGGCCGGGCTCGGTCGGAGGAGTGACGAAGCCCTTCTCGACGCGGATGCTTCCCTTTATCAGTTGATCGTGGAATGGGGTCTCGATGCTTTCAAGCAGCAGCAGGTTCGGGATCGACGCCGCCAGATGAATATTCGCCGCCCACTCGATCGGTCCCGCATACAGATGGGGTGCCATCTGGGCGTTGAAAACCTCGGCCATCGCGGCGACTTTCTTCATCTCCCAGATACCACCAGCGCGTCCCAACGCAGGCTGAAGGATTTCGGCGGCCCCGGCGCGCAGGACCGCGCCAAATTCCGCTTTGGTTGTCATCCGTTCACCGGTCGCGACAGGGATACGGACATTGCGCGCCACACGGGCCATATCCTCGATCATGTCGGGGGGTGTGGGTTCTTCGAACCACAGCGGCGAACAGGGTTCGAGCGCTTGGCCCAGACGTATAGCTCCGGCTGTGTTGAACTGACCATGAGTGCCGAACAGCAGATCGGCCTTGTCTCCAACTGCCTCACGGATCGCTTTGCAAAACGCTATCGACATTGAGATATCGGACATAGCGGGCATGTGCCCACCGCGGATCGTATAAGGCCCGGCGGGATCAAACTTGACGGCGGTATAGCCGCGCCGGACCATTTCAGCAGCACTTTCTCCGGCCTGCTCAGGTGAAGTCCAGAAGTCCGTCAGGTTATGCTGAGGAAGTGGGTAGAGATAGGTGTACGCCCGGATACGGTCGTTCATCCGCCCACCCAGCAGCGCATAGACCGGACGATCACGATCCTTGCCCAAAATGTCCCAGCAGGCGATTTCGAGCCCTGAGAACGCACCCATGACGGTCAGGTCTGGTCGCTGAGTGAAGCCGCTGGAATAGGCGCGGCGGAACATCAACTCGATATTCTCGGGGTTTTCGCCCAGCATGTGCCGTTCGAATACATCGCGAATGACATGGGTCATGGCTTCGGGACCAACCGAGGACGCGTAGCATTCCCCCCAACCGATCACGCCCGTATCCGTGGTGACCTTGACCAAAATCCAATAGCGCCCACCCCAACCCGGTGCCGGAGGCGCGGTGACAATGACATCGAGATCTTGCAGTTTCATCGGGTGTTCCTTTTGCGGGGTTCAGTCGCGATCAAACAAGATTACATTGCGTTTGGCCGCACCGGACTTGGTGTCTTCGATGGCCTCATTGATCTGTGACAGGGTCCAGCGACCCGAGATCAACTCGTCCAGTTTCAGCCGCCCCTGTTCATACAGATCGATCATCCAGGGGATGTCTCGCTGGATCACTACATCGCCCATTTTTGAGCCCACCATGCCCTGGCCAAGCGCGGCCAGCACGACGGGTTCGTAACTGGACATGTCACCAGAATGGGGCATCCCGATCATGATCGCCTTACCGCCCCGACCAAGATAACGCGGGGCCTGATCATAGGCGGGGATTGCACCAACAGTAATCAAGACGGCGTCTGCGCCACGTCCGCCCAGCGCCTTGTAGGCGGCTTTCCACGGCTCTTTCTGGCTGGCCAAAACACCATGGGTCGCGCCGAACTCCATTGCGATATCCAGCTTATCCTGTGTCATATCGACCGCAACGATACGGCGAGCTCCGGCAATACGTGCGCCTTGGATTGCGTTCAAGCCGACGCCCCCGGCGCCGATGACAACCACGTCCTGCCCGGGGCGAAGCTGGGCGGCGTTGACTGCTGCACCAACACCGGTGATCACCCCGCAGGACAGCAGGCTGGCAAGGTCCTTGGGCAGCGTTTCGGGAATGCGGACGATTTGTCGGTGGCTGACAACTACCTTTTCGGCAAAGGCCCCGCATGCCATGGCCTGTTCCAGCGCATCACCGTCGGCAGTCTGCAGCGGACCTTTCACCGTGTCATAAGGTGTTTCACAAATGGTGGGCATGCCACCGGCACAGGACGGGCAGGACCCGCAGGCGCGGATCAAGGTTACCACAACGGGATCACCAAGTTTGAAATCCCCTGCGCCTTCGCCAACAGCAGAAACGATGCCAGCCGCTTCGTGCCCGTAAACCGCGGGCAAGTGGCCGCCCCATGCGCCGCTTGCAAAGGAAATGTCCGAATGGCAAATCGCCACTGCATCCAGCGTGACCTCGACCTCGCCCATGCCGGGTGGTGCGATCAGGATGTCTTCGATGACCAGAGGTTCGCCGAAGGCCCGGCATACGGCTGCTTTGATGGTTTGCATGTGTTTTCCCGCTCCCTAACGGGATCACGGTGACCCGTCCCGGCGGGACCTGCAAGGTGGAAACCGTCACGGATGTGTCGTTGTTCTGCCAAAGTGGGGTAGACGCAAAAGAATCCACCTATTGATAAGCATTGTGTGGGTCATCGGTTCAGTGTGCGACAACCAAACAGATCGGCGCACGGCGTATCGGGGTCGGGACATCGACGGTGGCTGGCTACATTCGTTGCGAGATCTGGTGCATCAACCCGGCAAGATGCTCAGGATGCGAAAAAAACGGCGAGTGAGAGCTGTCTATCGTGAGGTGCATATCAGGGTCCGCACAACCCGCCATCTCGGCCTGATATTCGGTTGGAACGATTCGGTCATCGGTAGTTCTGATGTACCCTTTTGGAACGCGCGCGAAGTTATCGCCGACGTCTAGGGGGGTAGTCTGCGGTGCGATCGCCTGGGGGCACAGGCGCGCGAATGCATAGGCAACCACCTCGCGCGCGCAGTCGTGATAAAGCAGGTCGTGCACCTGATCCGGTACCACCGAATACGACAACCCGTCGCCGGATACTTCGACGGCATTTCCGATCAGTTGGCGTGGGGCTCGTTTGCGCATTTCGACCATAGATAGCCCGGATTTCGGAACATAGGCACTTAGATAAATCACACCTCGCATGGCGTTCGGGTCGGTCTCGGCAGCCGCACTTACTGGATATCCACCCCACGAGTGCCCTAAGATGATGGTCTTTGGTGTCGAAGCCTTCAGCACGGCATCTCTGCACGTTCCAAGGGTGACATCGCGGATAGGCGTCGGGTCCGAGCCGTGGCTTGGCATATCGATGGCGCGGGCGGTATGTCCGAATGTGGTCAATTCCGGGATCAGATCGCGCCAGCACCAGGCACCGTGCCAAGAGCCATGTACAAGCAAGAAATCTGCCAACAATCCCTCCTTCAAATATGTCCGATCTCGGTCAGAAAATCACCAATCAATTGGGCAAAGTCCTGAGGGCGCTCGACGCAGGGCAGGTGGCCTGCCTTTCGGATCAGCGCAAAGCGTGAACCAGGGATCAGATCGACCGTTTCGCGCACCAGATCGGGCGGGGTTGAGCCGTCTTCGCTGCCCGCAATCCCCAAGGTCGGCAGGCGCAATCCGCTGGTTGGCGTATAGAAATCGGTGCCCGAGATTGCAGCGCAACAGCCCAGATAGCCATCGACCGGTTGTCGGACCATCATGTTGCGCCAAAGCGTCATCTCGGCGCTGGCGCGAAATGATTTCGAGAACCACCGATCCATGGTGGCATCCGCCAGTGCCTCGATCCCGCCGGTACGGACAGCATCCATACGATGCTGCCACATCTTGGGAGTGCCGATCTTGGCGGCCGTATTCGACAGCACCAGCGCGCGGATCTGATCCATACGCTTGACCGCCAGGCCCTGCGCAATCATGCCACCGACGGACAGACCCACGAATACGCAATCCTTGACTTCTAGATAATCCAGCAATTGCTCGGCGTCGCGCACCAGATTTCCCATGGAATAGGGCGCTGAGGGTGCTGTTGACAATCCGTGCCCGCGTTTGTCGTACCTAATGATGCGCAGGCCTTTGGGCAGTAGCGGCAATATCGGGTCCCACAGCCGCATATCCGTACCCAGTGAATTAGCAAACACGATGGGGGCGCCAGCGGCGTCGCCATCAATTCGGTAGTGTATCCGAACATCTTTGAGGTCAGCGATATGCATGTTTAGCGTCCCCGTCTGCTCAGGGTGTCGGTTAAAACGACTACGACCGGATTTTGCACCGGCTGTAAGCGATTGTCAGGTAAGGAATTCCAACGCCCGTTCAAAGATCTGCGGATCCACGTTGCCGCCCGAGGCGACTACGATCACCGCATCCCCATCAATCTGATCCTTGCGAAACAGGGCAGAGGCTAAAGCAACAGCTCCGCCCGGTTCCAGCACGATCTTCAGACGCAGAAACGCAAGGGCCATGGCGCGTAGTGATTCCTGTTCAGATACCGACAGACCAGGGCCGCAAAGCCGCTGCAGGATGGGAAAGGTAATCTGCCCCGGCTGTGGCGTCAGGATTGCGTCGCAGATGTTTCCCGAAGTAGCGTCGTTGCTTTGGATCGTCCCGCTTGACAGCGAGCGTTTCACGTCTTCGAACCCTTCAGGCTCGCATGGACGAGGGCGCAGACCGGGCGCGTGACGCTCTAACGCCAGCGCAATACCAGATGTCAGCCCACCGCCGCCACAGCAGATCAGAACGTCACCTTCGGTCACGCCCAGCGCCCGTGCCTGACGCGCCAGCTCCAGTCCCGTTGTTCCCTGGCCAGCGATCACTTGCGGTTCGTCATAAGGCCGGATCAAGGTCAAACCGCGCTCGGCAGCCAATGCCTCGCCGATGTCTTCGCGGCTTTCGCTGGCACGGTCATATAGGACGACCTCACCGCCCAGCGCGCGGGTGTTTTCAATTTTCAGCTTTGGCGCATCCGACGGCATGACGATGACGGACGAGATTCCATGCTGTGCCGCCGCATAAGCAACACCCTGCGCGTGATTGCCCGAGGAATAGGCGATGACGCCCCGATTGCGCGCCGCCTCATCCAATGCCGAAATAGCTGACCACGCGCCGCGAAATTTGAAGCTGCCGGTGTGTTGCAGGCATTCGGGTTTGATCAGAACGCGGCGACCCGCGATTTCATCCAGGAAAGGCGATGACAGAAGCGGCGTCTCGCGCACGTGACCTTTCAGCCGCTCGGCGGCGGCTTCGATCATGTCTATGTTGCTCATTTGGCGTCCAGTATCTTGCGGATCAGGTCTAGGGATTGAGGCTCGTTCAGGAACGGGACATGTCCTCGGCCCGGCACTTCGGTCGAGATCAATTCGGGGTGGTGTGCGTGCATCATTTGCACTGTGGCCGCGCTTAAAAGGTCAGAGTTTGCGCCGCGGATCACACCGGTGGGGATCGTACGCAGGGCGTCGAACAAAGGCCACAGGTCCGGTGCCGGGGTGATGGCGGCCTGCTCGATCAGCGCTTGTCGCAATGCGGGGTCATAACGCAGCTGTAGTCCGGTATCGGTTTGAATGTATTGATGTTCTACCTGCAGTTTCCAGACGTCCTGAGCGATGCCCCGGAACTGTGGCGCCATCATCGTTTGCAGGACCTGCGCAGCCTCATCATAGGATTGTGAACTTGGGGGATTGCCGACATAGTCCATAATCTTGGCAATGCCACCGGGTTCGATCACCGGGCCAACGTCGTTCAGGATAACACCTGCCAGCCGGTCAGGATGGCTGGCGGCCAGCGCCATGGCGACCAGCCCCCCGCGTGATGTGCCCAACAGGGTCACTTTCTTCAAGCCCAGTTGATCCAGCAGTTCAACCGCATCCAGCCCCTCGCGCAGGATGTTGTAATTCATGTAGTTCGCATCAAAATCGGACTTGCCGCGCCCGCGATAATCCATCGCAATCATACGAAGATCACTCATATGTGGCGCAAGAAATGAAAAGTCGCGGCAGTTGCGCGTCAAGCCAGCTAAGCAAAGCAGAGGATGGCCCGTGCCGGTATCTTCATAGTACAGGCGTTTGCCGTCCAAGGTGGTGAAATACGCCATCAAAGCCCTGCCAATTGTGGGATCGTCGTCAGATCTGGCAGCACATGTGCAGGTTTCCAAGGTAGGCGATCCATTGGTTCGCCAGCGCGGTTGACCCAAGCTGTGACAAATCCATAGCCGCTTGCACCGGCAGCGTCCCAGCCGTTTGAGCTGACGAACAGAACTTCTTCGCGCGTACAACCGAACCGGTTTTGCACCAGATCGTATACGCTGGCATGGGGTTTGAAGACCCCCACGCTTTCGACCGACAGAACATCATCCAGCACATCACCGATCGCGGCAGACTGCACCGCCCCGTTCAGCATCGGGGGTGAACCGTTGGACAAGATGGCGGTCTGCAACCCACCGGCCTTCAGCGCCTTCAACATATCGGGGACCTCGGGATAGGCCTGCAATTCCCAATACAAATCGAGCAGACGCTGCCGAAGGGTGATATCCCCTTGAAGGCCAACCGCTTCCAAGGCCCAATCCAGCCCATCTTGCGTGACATCCCAAAAGTCACAATGCGCATCAGCGACAGCACGCAACCATGTATATTGCAGTTGCTTCAGACGCCAGTGATTGGCCAACTCGGGCCATTTGCTAGCCAACGCTTCAAATCCGGGCTCTGTTGCGGCCTGCCTGGCGGCGGCGGCCACGTCAAACAGAGTGCCATAAGCGTCGAATACACACGTGGTGATAGCCATCCGATCCTCCCCTGATCGGGCGCAGGTAAACACAACCGGTTCCGGGGTTAAAGAGGGCAGGGTTTACAATGCTGTGTCAGCCTCTAGGCTGCGCCGTTCGTTTCTTTTCAGGCCGGAGGCCATCATGACCGCAATCAAACAAGGCGACACGGTTCGCATCCACTACACCGGAACTCTGCTGGACGGCAAAGTCTTCGACAGTTCCGAGGGGCGCGATCCGTTGGAGTTTGCGGTTGGTTCCGGGCAGATCATACCCGGTCTGGACGCTGCCCTGCCGGGCATGCAGATTGGCGAGAAAAAGCGTGTGGAGATCGATTGCGTTGACGCCTATGGCCCGATCAATCCGGGCATGCGGCAGCAGATCCCGCGTGAAGGCATCCCGGATGACATTCCGCTTGAACCTGGCACGCAGTTACAGATGCAAACTCCTGACGGTCAGGCATTGCCAGTGACTGTCGTCGAGGTAGATGAGGCGACGGTGACCTTGGATGCAAATCATCCACTAGCGGGGCAAGATCTGGTCTTCGATATCGAAATCGTTTCGATCAACTGACGCTGATTGGATCAAAGGCCCGGGATATGTGACAACAACGGCTCAATCGCATCGCGCACGGGCGGTTGGGTCAGAAACACAAAGGCAATCAGCAGCGATGTGAGAATCAGCAGCAAAAGACGCGCACGTCCGCTTCCTGATTTGCGTTTCAAAGCTGGCGAGCGCGTGTTGCTCGCAAGGATCTGTTCAAGTTTGCTCATATCGTAATCCCTGCGGGGCAAAGATGTTCAAATCTTGGCACCCGCAGGGAAAGATATGGTCACATGGCCTCTGGCTGAGGCATGCCCAGAATATGATACCCGCCATCGACACGGATGATCTCACCCGAAGTATAGCTGCCGGCGTCGGACGCAAGATACACGGCGGTGCCTCCGACGGCCTCCAGCGTGGCATTCGAACGCATCGGTGCGTTCTGGTCGCAGAACTTGTAGGTCTTGCGTGCACCACCAATAGCCGCACCCGCCAATGTTTTCATCGGGCCGGGCGAGATGGCGTTCACGCGAATACCCTCGGGGCCCAGATCGTTCGCCAGATAGCGCGTCGCCGATTCCAGCGCAGCCTTGGCGACGCCCATGACATTGTAGTTTGGTACAACCTTGTTCGACCCCTGATAGGTCAGGGTCAACAACGTGCCGCCATTGTCCTTCATCAGCGGATAAGCGCGACGGGCAACTTCGATGAACGAATAGGCCGACACATCCAGCGAGTGTTTGAAGTTTGCCCGCGTGGTGTTCAAGAATCGACCGGTCAGTTCGGACTTGTCCGAATAAGCGATAGCGTGGACAACAAAATCTATTGTTGGCCAGCGGGCGGACAACTCGCCAAACGCGCGATCCAGTGAATCATCATCGGTCACATCCGCATCGACCATGAAGTCGCTGCCCAAGCTTTGGGCCAGCGGTTCGAGCCGTTTGCCAAATGCCTCGCCCTGATAGGTGAAAGCCAGCTCAGCGCCCGCTTCGTGCATGGCTTTGGCGATGCCCCACGCGATAGAGCGGTCATTAGCCACGCCCATGATCAGGCCGCGTTTACCCTTGAGAATATCCGACATCTTGTTCACCCGTTATACTTCGACAGAACCATGGATCCGTTGGTGCCGCCAAAGCCGAAGCTATTGGTCATCACGCTGTCCAAGCCTGCGTTTTCAACCACTTGAGTTGCAATTTCACCGGGCAGGATGCCGTCGGCAAGTGTGTCGACATTGATCGACGGAGTAATGAAATCATGTTCCAGCATGAGCAGGCAGAAGATCGCCTCAAGCGCCCCCGCTGCGCCTTGCGCGTGACCGGTCATCGATTTTGTCGATGAAATCGGAGGCACACTGCCTTCACCAAAGATACGGCGTACGGCTTCGACTTCTCCGACGTCGCCCACTGGGGTCGAGGTGCCGTGGGCATTGATATAGCCGACCTTGCGGCCTTCGGGCACGGTCGACAGCGCCAGACGCATCGCGCGCTCGCCGCCTTCGCCGGATGGTGCCACCATGTCGTGCCCATCAGATGTCGCGGCATAGCCGGTTACTTCGGCATAGATTTTCGCACCGCGCGCCAGCGCATGCTCGAGGTCTTCCAGAACCACGATGCCGCCACCGCCGGAAATCACAAATCCGTCGCGGTTCTGATCGAATGCGCGCGAGGCTTTATCAGGTGTGTCGTTGTACTTGGACGACATCGCACCCATCGCGTCGAACAGGCAG
This sequence comes from Ruegeria sp. AD5, assembly GCF_056542345.1. Lineage (NCBI taxonomy): Bacteria > Pseudomonadati > Pseudomonadota > Alphaproteobacteria > Rhodobacterales > Roseobacteraceae > Ruegeria > Ruegeria sp. AD5. The sequence goes on along the minus strand of NZ_JBQFZR010000002.1, from coordinate 1,509,987 downwards.
GACAGGGTCCAGTCCAGCTCTTCTCCGCCGCCCGCGAACATCACATCCTGCTTGCCCAGCATGATCTGTTCAGCCGCATTGCCGATGCAGTGCAGCGAGGTCGAGCAGGCCGAGGTGATCGAGTAGTTGATACCTTTGATTTTGAACGCGGTCGCCAAGTTCGCAGAAATCGTCGAACACATGCACTTTGGCACTGCAAACGGGCCGATCCGTTTGGTTGCGCCGGTTTTCAGCACGGTTTGGTGCGCGGTCAACATCGCGCTGGTCGATGGTCCACCCGAACCGGCCACCAGACCTGTGCGCGGATTGACCACCTGATCTTCGGTCAGCCCGGCGTCCGCGATGGCCTGATTCATCGCGATATGGGCATAGGCAGCACCCGGACCCATGAACCGCAGGGTCCGCTTGTCCACGTGATCGGCCACATCGATTTTCAGCGAACCGGCGATTTGGCTGCGAAAGCCGTGCTCGACCATTTGTTCGCTTGCTACGATGCCGGATTTGCCTGCTTTGAGCGAGGCGAGCACCTCTTCGGCATTGTTCCCGATCGAGGACACAACCCCCAGACCGGTGACGACTACTCGACGCATGTGCGTACTCCTTATTGCGGCCGGTCAGGCTCAGGCGTCTGACAGAACGACCTTCATATCCTTGACGTCGTATATCAATTCGCCATCGGCTTCGACGATGCCATCTGCCACACCCATGGTCAGGCGGCGCGTCTGGATCGCCTTTTTGAAATCAATCTTATAGGTCAGCATCTTCCGGTCCGGGCGCACCATGCCGGTCAACTTGACCTCTCCGACGCCAACGGCCATGCCACGTCCTTGCCAGCCGCGCCAGCCGAGGTTGAAGCCGGTCAGTTGCCACAAACCGTCCAGGCCCAGACAGCCGGGCATGATCGGATTGCCGGGGAAATGGCAGTCAAAGAACCAAAGGTCAGGTGTGATATCAAATTCGGCCAGCACATGACCCTTGCCATGCGCTCCACCGTCGCCGGAAATCTCGGTAATGCGGTCCATCATCAACATCGGCGGAGCCGGCAACTGCGCGTTGCCAGGGCCAAATAGTTCGCCGCGGGCGCATTTCAGCAGATCGTCCTTGTCAAAACTGCTCGGGAATTGGGCCATTCTGCCGCCTCTCCTGCCTGGGTCCGTTTATTACATCTGGCCTCGTCTATCACCCGTATGCAAGGTCCTGCAAGACCAGCACTCCATATCTTGTTGTGACTACAATATTCTTTGCGAATGAATTTCATTTGAAATTGCAGGCAGGGCGCACTTATATTAAGGGCAGCAAAACACAGGTATCGGATTCATGACACCTCAGAGCCGTGAGATCGCTGCAAATTGGTTGGTTGACGCAGGTTTGCGCCCCACGCGCCAAAGGGTTGCTTTGGCCGAATTGCTTGTGGGCGACGGTCTGCATCGTCATGTGACAGCGGAAAGCCTGTTTGAATCCGCAAAAGCCAAAGGTGACGCGGTTTCGCTGGCGACCGTATACAACACATTGCGGGCGTTTTGCGATGCCGGGGTGCTTCAAGAGATCACTGTTGACGGGTCCAAAAGCTATTTCGACACCAACACGCATGACCATCCGCATTTCTATTGGGAAGACGAAAGCCGTCTGAGCGATGCACCATCCGACCAATTGGTGATCCAACAATTGCCGGAAGCTCCTGAAGGCGTCGAAATCGCTTCGGTCGATGTGGTGATCCGCCTGCGGAAGAAGTAACCTCTAATCCTTACATAACAACGTAACCAACGCATGCTCAGCCTGCGTGATCATCGGATCTGTCGGCCCCGTGCCATGCCGTGCCAATACAACAGATTCGGTTGCGTCTGGATCGGTGATCGGCAGGCTTATCACGCGGACCTGATCATAACTGAAGCCGTTTTTGGGGCTGGTATAGCTTATCCCGATGCCTTCCCCATGAGCGGCCAGACTGCGCGAAAGCTCCAATGATTCCGCTCGGTGCGAGATTGTGGGGTTCAAACCTTTGCGTCTGAAAAGCGCGAGTACATGCTGTGCAGACAAACCCTCTTTAGACAGAATCAGTGGATATGACGCTAGCTCGGTCAGGGTTAGCTGCTTGGCCGCCGCTAGTGTATGATCAGGTGAAAGCAGTGCGTGTGGGGTGCTGTCGAACAACTTCTTACAAGAAAAACCGGCATCCATGCCGAGCTCATAGGTGAGTGCAAAATCGTATCTGCCATCGATCAAGCCGGAAATCAGGCCTTCGAACGTCTCAACCCCGTGTGTCAGGACGACGTCGGGCAAAGCTTCTTGCAGGCGGTGCAGAGATTGGGCCAGAAGAAAGGGTGCCAGATCGACAAAGCATCCCAGGCGCAATCGGCGCTCGCCGGTTATCGGCTGCTTTGACTGTTCCAAAAGCGCTGCTCGCTTCAACAAGGCCTCGGCCTCTTCGATGAATTTGCGGCCCTGCGGGGTCAGCGCCATCGCGGCACCCCGTCTTCGGGCAAACAGTGGATATCCCAAACGTGATTCGACCCGGGTCAGCGCATTGGACAAGGCAGGTTGCGAGACATTTAGGCGTTGTGCCGCAGCAGACAGGCTGCCATGCCGACCGATGGCGCAAACATATTCGTATTGGCGCAGAGTGAGATATAACATAGAGTTAATACCTAAATTGAAAGATATGATTTGAACAGATGTCTTATTCATGCGCAGATCGGGCGACAAATCTAAGGAGACCGCAATGACTCACCCTCTTGTTTCTCAGGCCATGATCGACAACTTCCAGACGGACGGCGTTGTGTTGGTCAAAGGCCTGTTCGCCGATCATATTGAAACCCTACGGGCCGGGGTTGCCGCGAATATGGCCGAGCCGGGTCCTTATGCTTCGGAGAACAGGAAAGATGGCGAAACCGGCCGTTTTTTTGACGACTATTGCAACTGGTCCCGTATCCCGCAGTTTCGTGAAGTGATCGAAAAATCTCCTGCTGCTGAAGTAGCGGCCGACCTCATGCAGTCGCAATCTGTGCAGATGTTCCATGACCATGTTCTGGTGAAGGAACCCGGAACCTCGATGGCAACGCCGTGGCATCAGGATGGGCCATACTATTTTGTGGATGGTCAACAGAATATCAGCTTCTGGTCACCGTTGGATCCGGTGAAACAAGCGACCTTGCGCTGCGTTGCCGGTTCGCACCGCTGGGAAAAAGAAGTGCTACCTACCCGCTGGGTCTCGGAAGAAGGTTTCTTCCCTGACGAGGGCCAGTACATGCCGATTCCGGACCCAGATGCCGAAGGGATGAAGATTGTAGAATTTGAAATGGAGCCCGGTGACGCAGTGGCCTTCAACTATCGCACGCTACACGGGGCCCGAGGCAATACTTCCGATAGCCGACGCAGGGCATTTTCGCTGCGATTGGTTGGTGATGATGCACGTTATGTCGAGCGTCCAGGCCGGACTTCGCCGCCATTTCCGGGACATGAAATGGTGCCGGGGCAGCGGCTGCGCGAGGACTGGTTCCCAGTTCTGCTACAGCGTTAGAACCTAGAACCACTGGCCCGATTCGATCAGGCCCAGATCCAGCAATTGGCGCGAGTCCCACTCGAACGGAGTTGAATGGTTCCAGCAGAAGTTGGAGATATCAAACGTCGATCCGGCGTTCGTCTTCAATGCTTTGGCCGCCCGGAACGAACAGATCGCGGCGGTCAGGTTGTTGTGCCACGGGCAGGCATAGGTGTTGTATTCTGCCTCGCTGAACGTGTGATCCGGCAGAAGTTTCAGATCGGGTTTTGCTTTGAACAGCGAAATCCGATCGATACGGCGCCGTTCATACGGGATATGATCTTCGAACCGCCAACGCAGACCACCGGACATATCCAGTTGCCGCTCTAGCGGCTTGCCAGATGCGTCATGCCGCGTGTGGGCGTAGTATCCAGTCTTGTCCAGCATTGCGTGATCGGGGGCCACTCCGTTTGGATAGGCCGTCAGATCATTCGCATACAGATCGATCACATGGGTCAGCATGGCCTGGCGCCGTTCTTCAGAATGGAAGGCCAGCAACTCTCCGACCGAGCGGGTCTCGCAGAAAGGGTAGAACAGATATTCAGAGTTGTAGCAGTAGTATACCCACGTGCCTTGAGCCGCCTGAATGATCCGATTGACGGCCTCAAATACGACGGTTCTGGGCGCGCAGGTCATCGTCACTCGATGAACCCTTTCCTCCAGCGCTTCATCCAGCGTGAATTCCTGGGGCAGGAATGTGATCACGGATTTGAACCCCAGCTTCAAATGATGGTGCAGCGTCCCTTCTAGCTCGACATTATCTTCGGCAAATATCAGTGCCACGGGTCCCTTGCTCAGGATCGACCGATCGGATTTCAGAAGGTGATCAAGGGATTCGTACTGCATCATTGGTTTCGTTGCCGCCTTGCTGGAAATTCCCGCCAAATTCGGGTAATTGCACCAGCATTGCAAGCGGCGTTCGATACGTATAGACGACGCCGACCCAGCGACTGCAAAGGCCAACCCATGTCTGAACCGAAAAAGCTGTTTATCAAGACCTATGGCTGTCAGATGAACGTCTATGACAGCGAACGCATGGCCGAAGCGCTGGGCGGACAGGGCTATGTCGAGACCAAATCGCCCGATGATGCGGATATGATCCTGCTCAATACTTGCCACATTCGAGAAAAGGCAGCTGAGAAAGTCTATTCCGAACTGGGCCGTTTCAAGGGCCTCAAGGCGGAAAAGCCGGACCTTAAAATCGGTGTCGCAGGTTGCGTCGCTCAGGCCGAAGGCGAGGAAATCATCCGCCGCCAGCCGCTTGTCGATCTGGTGGTGGGGCCACAAAGCTATCATCGCCTGCCCGAGATGGAGGCGAAGACGCGCGCGGGTGAAAAGGCGCTGGATACCGAGTTCCCCGAAGAAGACAAATTCGAAAAGCTCAAGAATCGCCCCAAGGCCAAGCGCGGACCGACGGCATTTCTGACCGTGCAGGAGGGGTGTGACAAGTTCTGTGCCTTCTGCGTTGTGCCCTATACACGCGGGGCCGAGGTCAGCCGCCCGGCAGATCGCATCCTGCGTGAGGCCCGCGATCTGGTTGAACGCGGTGTGCGTGAGATCACGCTGCTGGGGCAGAACGTCAATGCCTATCACGGGGCTGGACCGGACGGAGACATGACCCTTGCCGGTCTGATCTGGGAATTGAACAAGGTCGACGGGCTAGAGCGCATACGCTTTACCACCTCGCACCCGAACGACATGGATGATGCGCTGATCGAAGCGCATGGCACCTGTGAGAAGTTGATGCCATATCTGCATTTGCCGGTGCAGTCGGGGTCGGACAAAATTCTAAAGCGGATGAACCGCAGCCACACGGCTGAAAGCTATCTGCGATTGATCGAGCGTATCCGAGAAGCGCGCCCCGATATTCTGATGTCCGGCGATTTCATCGTGGGCTTCCCGGAAGAGACGGAAGAGGATTTTCAGGCCACTCTGGATTTGGTCGAAGAGGTCAAATACGGCTACGCCTATTCCTTCAAATACTCGACGCGACCCGGCACACCTGCAGCAGAACGGCCACAGGTCGAGGCCGAAGTGGCGGATGCACGCCTGCAGCGCTTGCAAGGGTTGATCACGCGCCACCAGCGCGAGATTCAGGACTCGATGGTCGGAAAGACAGTTAATGTCCTGTTTGAAAAGCCTGGGCGGCAACCGGGCCAGATGGTTGGAAAATCCGAGTATCTGCATGCGGTTCACGTCGCGGACGCTGATATCGCGAGCGGCGAATTACGTAAGGTAAGGATAAAATCGTCTGGTGCGAACTCGCTGGGTGGTGAGTTGGTCTGATCCCTTGTGGCTGGCCCGCAAAGGGTTTTCGCCTTGAAATTTAACCCTTGATTTATGGCTTGGAACTATGTTCCGAGGAAGGCTAGATTTTTCTGGGCCGAATTTTGGGTGTCGACAAACTCATCGACCCCGCCTGACGGCCCGCCTTTGCGGAGGGTACGAGTAGTGAGCTGGATACGTTTTCCGAGTGTAAACCTTTCCCGTGTTTTGTCGGCGACTGTCGTGTTGCTATCTTGCGCTGCCCCGACTTTGGCCGGCGATGTCGTCGGGGAAGTCACTGAGCCCGACGTAATCTCGTCTCAGCGTTTCGCGCGCGACGTCAATGCGTTCTATCTGGGGGTCAGCGCCGGACATGCCTCGGGCGGTTCGGACGAGTTTGGCCTGCGCGTGAACGACGGAGACACGTTTGCTGCGGGCGACCTTAAGCCAAGCGGAAATTTCGCAGGTTTTCGCGGTGGCTGGCGCGGCATTCTGCCAGCCAGAGGTGGGCGCGACTATGTGTATGGGCTGGAAGTCGGTTATGACTTTGGCACGCTCGATGACAGCACGTCCTCCCGGTCCGGTGGGGCAGAGGTCAGTGGCAGGTCCGCGATATCGGATGTATTGTCCATCCGCCTTCGGAACGGGCTTACCAACCGCAGCGGCAGTGTCCTCTATTTTGTGACTGTGGGTTATGTCCGCGGCGATATCACCACGTCAGGCTCACTAACTGATGCAAGCGGGACAAGCCGATTTGAGAGCGAGGACCGCCGACAAGGTTTCTCGGCCAGCTTGGGCGCTGAACACAAACTGAACGAAAATTGGTCGATCACCGGCGAGATCGAGTATCTGCAGTTCGAATCAAAAACGGTCGAACTGGGTCCGTCATTCTCGACCAAATCGACGCCAAGCTATCGCGGACTGCGGATCGGGTTGAACTATACATTCTGATATCCGCGCGATTGGCGTTTAAAGTTGGCTGTTTCAGCGTTCATCGGCGCATTTGTCATGAGGTGTGCAAATTTTGAAACTGCCGCTTGCGTCTACCTCTTCAGTTTGTCTACGCTCAAGGTGAACCGCCAAGACAGGAGAACGGATTGGCCATCGGTGCCCTGACCCCACCGCAAGATGACATGCCCCAGCGTGAGGCGCTTGTTGAATTTCCAGACAACAGATTATTGATCGATTTGTGCGGAGAGTATGACCGCAACTTGACCGATATCGAACAGAAGCTCTCGGTGCAGATTGTGCGACGCGGCAATCAGCTTGTCGTGCTGGGCGACGAGGATTCGCAAAAGCAGGCGATTGAGGTTCTACAGGCCCTCTATACACGGCTCGAAGGTGGGCGTGATGTGGAAGCCGCAGATGTCGACCGCGAGTTGCGCATGGGCAATTCCGAGGTCGGAACTGGCACGCGCGATGGTGACCAGCTTGAGATGTTCAAGGGTGGCACGGTCGAGATCAAGACACGCAAAAAACTGGTCGAGCCGCGCACCGACGCCCAGAAGGCCTATGTGCAGTCGCTGTTCAACAACGAACTGGCCTTTGGCATTGGACCCGCGGGCACCGGCAAAACCTATCTGGCCGTTGCGGTCGGGGTGTCCATGTTCATTGGCGGGCACGTTGACCGCATCATTCTCAGCCGTCCGGCGGTCGAGGCCGGTGAAAAGCTCGGTTACCTGCCCGGTGACATGAAGGATAAGGTCGATCCCTACATGCAGCCGCTTTATGACGCGCTGAATGATTTCCTGCCCGGAAAACAACTTGCCAAGCTGATCGAAGAAAAGCGGATCGAGATTGCTCCGCTTGCCTTCATGCGCGGTCGTACGCTGGCAAATGCATTTGTGGTGCTGGACGAGGCGCAGAATGCCACAACGATGCAGATGAAGATGTTCCTGACCCGGCTTGGTGAAGGTAGTCGGATGGTTATCACCGGCGACCGGTCTCAGGTTGACCTGCCGCGCGGTGTGCAATCGGGTCTCAAGGATGCCGAACGGTTGCTGAAAACGATCCCGAATATCAGCTTCAACTATTTCACCTCGAAAGATGTCGTCCGCCATCCGCTTGTCGCCGCCATTATCGAGGCGTATGAGGCCGATGCGGGGCGCGAAACCGGATAACTTTCAAGGCGCCGATTGAAGCTGGGCTCGGAGCCAAAGGTATGAATCTGGAAATCACGCTTGAGGATGATCGCTGGCGCGGGCTGGAGCCTTTGGCCACGCGCGCAATTGCTGCTGTTCTGGAGTATTGCGATCTTGAGGCGGATCAATGCGAAATCAGCTTGCTGGGCTGCGATGATGCACGGATCGCTGAATTGAATGCTGAATTTCGTGAAAAATCCACGCCGACCAACGTCCTCAGCTGGCCTGCCGAAGAACTGGCCCCGGATCGGGCGGGAGACACTCCGCCGGCTCCGCAACCTGACTTTACTGGCGAAATCGTGCTGGGCGACATTGCGATCTCTTATGACACCTGCGCGCGCGAAGCAGCTGAAGCCGGCAAAAGCACCGACGATCACGTGACGCATCTGATCGTTCACGGTACACTACATTTGCTGGGGTATGATCACATTCGTGACCTCGACGCCACTTTGATGGAAAGGGTCGAGGTCGAGATACTTGGCAAACTGGGTATAGATGACCCATATAATGTATGACATGGGCACCTTTGCCCGATCATTTGGAACAGGATAATGGGCGAAACAGACGGCAGTTCTAGGGCGGCGCATGGCGCGCATTCTCAGAACAGCAACAATGACAGCGACGAAAGAGGCGGGCTTTTTTCTCGACTCATCGACGCATTTTCTTCTCAGGGCGAAGAGACCAGCCAGCTAAACGGGGCCGAGGTCGTCAGCGCTCAGCCAAGGGGCATGATCAACCTGCGCAGAATGCGGGTCGAAGATGTTGCGATCCCGACAGCCGAGATCGTCTCGGTCCCCTCGACAACCCCAAAAGACGAGCTTGTGCAGATTTTCCGCGACAGCGGCTTGTCTCGCATCCCGGTTTACGATGGCACGCTGGATACGCCACTGGGGTTTGTGCATCTCAGGGACTTCGCGCTGACCCATGGCTTTAACGGCAACTCGTCCGATTTTGATCTGAAGTCGATGCTGCGGACTTTGCTGTTCGTGCCGCCATCGATGCCAATTGGCGTGTTGTTGACCAAGATGCAGACCGAGCGTCGCCATATGGCTTTGGTGATCGATGAATACGGTGGGGTCGATGGTTTGCTGACCATCGAGGACCTGATTGAACAGGTTGTGGGTGAGATCGCCGACGAACATGATGCCGACGAAGATCAGCTATGGATACAAGAGAAACCCGGCTGCTACGTCGTGCAGGCGCGCGTGCCGCTTGAAGAATTCGAGGCCGAGATTGGCCGCTCACTGACCAGCCACGAAGATGTAGATGAAGAAGAGATCGACACTTTGGGCGGTCTGGTCTTCATGCTCTCGGGGCGGGTCCCGGCGCGTGGTGAGGTTGTATGCCACCCCGAAGGGCCCGAGTTCGAGGTCATTGATGCAGACCCGCGCCGGATAAAACGGCTGCGTGTCATGCTGCCGGATATTGTTGCATGAACCCTGCCGATGGGTGGCCCTTTTGGCTGCGGTTGGTGCTGGCGGCGCTGTTGGGTGTTGCAGCGGCCTGTGGTCTTGCTCCATTAGGGTATTGGCCGGTAACCGTGCTGTCGCTGGTGCTAATAGCGCCGTTGTTTCTGAGCGCTGAGACAATTCGCCGGGCGGCTTTGCTGGGTTGGGTCTTCGCAACGGGCTATTTCGCACACGCGTTAAGCTGGATTATCGAGCCGTTTCTGGTTGATGCCCAACGCCATGCGTGGATGGCCCCTTTTGCGCTGATCTTTTTATCCGGCGGGTTAGCCCTGTTCTGGGCGTTGGCCTTTGGAGTTACGAAACGCATCGGTGGAGCACCCGTCTTGCAGGCGGCTTTGCTGTCTGTGACGCTGGCACTGGTCGAGTTTGCGCGCGGCTACATTCTGACCGGGTTCCCTTGGGCTGGCATCGCGCAGATTTGGGTGGATACGCCATTTGCCCAGATCCTGTCGCTTGTCGGCCCCTATGGTTTGGGGACGCTGACACTGTTCGCCACTGTGCCATTGGGCGCAGCCTTGTTCAGTGATCGGACCCGAAGCGGCATCGTTGTACCGATCGCGTTGACCGCAGGCTGTGCGGTATTGGCTTTGATCTATGCAGCGAACCGACCTCCAGTCATGCCCTCTGGTCATATCGTGCGGCTGATTCAACCCAATGCACCCCAGGACCAGAAATGGGATCCTGCATATGCGTCAGTGTTTTTTGCACGCCAACTTGAATTCACAGCGGCCGAGCCCCGCCCGGACCTAATCGTCTGGCCGGAAACCTCGGTCCCGGCATGGTTGGGCAGCGCGCAGCCCTATCTTTCAGCAATTGGCGAAGCGGCACAGGGCGCCCCGGTAGTCCTGGGCATTCAGCGTGCCGATGGGCAGCAGATCTATAACTCGATGATCTATCTAAATGAGGAGGGTCAGCAAGACGGGCTATACGATAAACATCACCTGGTGCCCTTTGGGGAATACGTGCCATTTGGTGAAGTGATGGCACGTTTCGGTATCTACGGGATGGCCGCAACCACAGGGAATGGCTTTAGCGCGGGGCCAGGTGCCGCATTGATGGATGTAGGCGTGCTTGGCAAGGCGCTGCCGCTGATCTGCTACGAGGCGGTATTCACGCAGGATATTTTATCCGCGCCGGATCGTGCGGATTTTCTTTTGCAGATTACAAACGACGCTTGGTTCGGAACGCGTTCCGGCCCGTATCAGCACCTCGCCCAGGCGCAGATGCGTGCAATCGAACAAGGCCTACCGATGTTGCGCTCGGCCAATACCGGAGTTTCGGCAATGATTGGCCCATTGGGGCGGATCACCGAGGCGCTGGCGCTTGGGCAGGCGGGGTTTATCGACGCCGAATTGCCGCGTCCTCATGCCCCTACCGTTTATTCTCGAATTGGAGACAGTCCGGTATTTTTAGCTTTGTTGGTGCTATTTGCGCTGCTATGTCGGTACGCCCGGCGCGTAAACGACCAATTTCCGATTGACCCTGTCAAACGCTAAGCGTATTCGATCACACGCCTGCCACAACGGCTTCCTGACGTGGTGGGGAAATCTTAATGGAGCACTTTCATGTCCCGACAGAATTATATTTTTACTTCGGAATCCGTTTCCGAAGGGCACCCGGATAAGGTCTGCGATCGTATTTCCGATGCAGTACTAGACGCATTCCTGCGCGAAGAACCCGAGGCCCGCGTGGCCTGTGAAACATTTGCCACTACCGATCGTGTGGTTATTGGCGGCGAAGTGGGTCTGTCGGATCAGGACAAGTTGCATGATTATATGGCGCATATCGACGATATCGCGCGGGCATGTATCAAAGATATCGGCTACGAGCAGGACAAGTTTCACCACGAAACCGTCGAAGTGACCAACCTGTTGCACGAGCAGTCGGCTCATATCGCGCAAGGCGTGGATGCTGCCGATAACAAAGACGAAGGTGCAGGCGATCAGGGCATCATGTTCGGCTATGCCACGACCGAGACGCCAGCGCTTATGCCTGCACCGATCCAATACTCGCATGCTATCCTTCGCCGTCTCGCTGAAGTTCGCAAAAATGGCAGTGAACCCGCCCTTGGCCCGGATGCAAAATCACAGTTGTCTGTTATCTATCGCGACGGCACGCCAGTCGGTGTCAGCTCAATCGTGCTGTCGACGCAGCACATGGATGAGGCGCTGACCTCGGGTGATATTCGCGCCATTGTCGAGCCCTATATCCGTGAAACCCTCCCCGACGGCTGGCTGACCGCCGAAACCGAATGGCACGTGAATCCCACCGGCAAGTTCGTCATCGGCGGTCCGGATGGTGATGCGGGTCTGACCGGTCGCAAGATAATCGTCGACACTTATGGCGGTGCAGCACCTCACGGTGGTGGCGCATTCTCGGGCAAAGATCCAACCAAGGTAGACCGCTCGGCGGCTTATGCAGCGCGTTATCTGGCCAAGAATGTCGTTGCTGCAGGGATGGCAGAGCGCTGCACCATTCAGTTGAGTTATGCGATTGGGGTGTCAAAGCCCCTATCGATCTATGCCGACACGCATGGAACTGGCCAGATTGCCGATGCAGTGATCGAAAAAGCAGTTGGGCAGGTGATGGACCTGACTCCGCGCGGAATTCGCCAACATCTGCAACTCAACAAGCCGATTTATCAGAGGACCGCTGCTTATGGCCACTTTGGTCGTGAACCCGATGCGGACGGCGGATTTAGCTGGGAGCGCACCGATCTGGTGGACGCGCTGAAACAGGCGGTCTGATCAACAATAATAAAAAACGCGCCGGTTTCGGCGCGTTTTTTGCAAGCGGGTCACCACTTGCAACAATTTCAGACCCGCAGTATGGGCTGCGCCATGAGTACAAAGACCCCACAACGCCCTCGCAGAAATTTTTATGGCCGCTTTAAGGGCAAAACCCTGAAGCCCAGTCAAAAGACTTATCTGTCGGAAGATCTTGCTGCCTTGTCCCCCGGTGCGGTGGATTGGAACGGTAATCCTGAACGCGATCCGCTCGATCTCGTCGGTCTATTCAGAGGCAAGCCTGTCTGGCTTGAGGTCGGCTTTGGCGGCGGCGAGCATCTGGTGCATCAGGCTCAGCAAAACCCGGATATCGGCATCATCGGAGCCGAACCCTATATCAATGGTGTTGCGATGCTGTTGGGTAAAATCCGTCAGGCCGGTGTTGAAAACCTTGCGGTACATCCCGGGGACGCGCGAGACTTGTTCGACGTTTTGCCAGAAGCCAGCATATCGCGCGCTTTTCTGCTCTATCCCGATCCCTGGCCTAAGACCCGGCATCACCGACGCCGGTTTGTGACACCCGAACATCTGGAGCCTTTGGCACGCGCGTTAAAGCCGGGCGCAATTTTTCGCGTTGCAACAGACATCCCTGACTATGTGCGCCAAACGCTGGAAGAGGTGCCGCGGGCGGGCTTCGAATGGCTGGCCGAGCGCCCCGCCGACTGGCGTGAGCCGTGGGATGACTGGATTTCCACGCGCTACGAACAGAAGGCGCTGCGCGAAGGCCGTACACCCCATTACCTGACCTTCCGCCGCAAAGACTGATTGTCGCTGGACCAACCGGCCCCAATTCGCTAATCGGCCTGAGGACTGATAGCGAAAACAGGAGCCCCCATGTCCGGACACGGCACGCCCATCCCGATGACGTCGCAGCCTTGCGGCCCGCTGACAGGCACCGCAGAGGTGCCCGGGGACAAGTCGATCTCGCACCGGTCCCTGATCCTGGGGGCAATGGCTGTGGGAGAAACCAAGATATCGGGCCTGCTGGAAGGCGAGGACGTATTGGACACCGCTAAGGCCATGCGTGCCTTTGGAGCCGAAGTAACGGATCATGGCGGTGGCGAATGGTCGGTGCATGGCGTAGGCGTTGGTGGTTTTTCCGAACCAGATCAGGTAATCGATTGTGGCAATTCGGGCACTGGCGTGCGCCTGATCATGGGGGCGATGGCGACTTCTCCGATCACAGCGACCTTCACCGGAGATGCGAGCCTGAACAAACGTCCGATGGCGCGGGTCACCGATCCGCTGGCGCTGTTCGGAACGCAATCTGTCGGCCGAGACGGTGGACGTCTGCCGATGACCATTATCGGTGCTGCGGACCCCACCCCGGTGCGCTATGAGGTGCCTGTGCCGTCGGCGCAGGTGAAATCCGCCGTTCTGCTGGCAGGGCTTAACGCCCCCGGCAAGACCATCGTGATTGAGAAAGAAGCGACTCGCGATCATTCCGAACGGATGCTTGCAGGCTTCGGCGCAGAAATCACGGTCGAGGACACGGATGAAGGGCGCGTTATCACGTTGACCGGTCGGCCCGAGCTGAAGCCACAAGTCATCGCCGTGCCGCGCGACCCGTCCAGTGCAGCCTTTCCGGTCTGTGCCGCACTGATCACACCGGGCTCGGACGTGTTGGTCCCCGGTATCGGCCTGAACCCGACCCGCGCAGGCCTGTTCACCACGCTGCGCGAAATGGGTGCCGATCTGACCTACGAAAACGAGCGCGAAGAAGGGGGTGAGCCGGTTGCCGATCTGCGTGCAAAATACTCGCCCAACATGAAGGGGATCAACGTCCCGCCCGAACGCGCGGCGTCGATGATCGATGAATACCCGGTGCTGTCTGTTGTGGCCGCAAATGCGACGGGCACAACAATGATGGGCGGCGTGAAAGAACTGCGCGTCAAGGAAAGTGACCGGATCGACGCAATGGCCCGTGGCCTGCGCGCCAACGGTGTGACCGTGAACGAAGGTGACGAATGGTGGTCAGTCGACGGTCTCGGCATCGGCGGTGTGCCCGGTGGTGGGACCTGCGAAAGCTTCTTGGACCACCGCATTGCCATGTCGTTCATGGTCATGGGGATGGGGGCTAAAAAGGCGGTTTCGGTGGATGACGGCGGACCGATCGCAACGTCGTTCCCGATTTTTGAGCCTTTGATGGCCGCGCTCGGTGCCAAGGTCGAGCGTACATGAGATTCACCGTAGCTATCGACGGCCCTGCGGCGGCGGGCAAGGGGACGATTTCCAAGGGCGTTGCTGCGCATTTCGGGTTCGCGCATCTGGATACCGGTCTTCTCTATCGCGCAGTGGGGCGTCGTATGCTGCAAGGTGACGAACCGATTGCAGCGGCTGGGTCCCTGACAGCAGAAGAATTGCAGCAGGGCGATCTGCGTACGGCTGAGATCGCACAGGCGGCCTCGAAAGTTGCGGTCATTCCTGAAGTCCGAAGCGCACTCGTCGATTTTCAGCGGGCGTTTGCACGTCGCGCCGGAGGCGCCGTGCTGGACGGGCGCGATATTGGAACCGTGATTTGCCCAAACGCTGAGGTCAAACTGTTTGTCACCGCCAGCCCCGAAGTCCGGGCGGAACGGCGATATCTTGAGCTTTCGGCCAAAGGTTCGGACGTGTCACGCGAACAGGTGCTCGCGGATGTCAAAGAGCGTGACGCACGTGACGCGGATCGCAGCACAGCACCGATGAAACCTGCAGATGACGCCGTGCAGCTTGACACGTCAAACCTGAGCATTGAGGCCGCGTTGGCACGGGCGCTCGAAACGATAGAACAGAACCTGCCCGCAGCCTGAAATGGCCGCGGACAGGTGTCCGTTAACTACAATTCACCAACTGCGATGCTCTTGATATTGGTCCACTGGTCATCTGCGGTTTTAGCGGTGCCGGTGACGTCTTTCAGGAAAGCAGCGCGGGTATCAGCATTCAGGAACAGATACAGCTTGCCGTCTGCGATCAGGTACTGATCCGGATCGCCGTCGAACTTTTTGCCAACAGACACCCCGAACGAACAATAGCCACCGTGCTGGGGCAAGTAAGCCGCCGGATTGGCCTCGAACGCTTCAAGGTTTTCCGCGCTGGTGAAGTAATAGGATGCGCCGTCATAAGTCGCCGAATGATTGGCGAAGCCTTCGACCGGATTGCCATTGTTGACAAGCGCGACCAGATCGACGCCATGGGCTGCCAGGGGTGCACCAGCCGCCGACAGGCCTTTGGAGACGTTGATTTCGTCTGCGGCAAAAGCCGGAGCTGCCAGGGCCAGAGTTGCGGCTAATGCAGTAAGTGCGAGCGATTTCATAGTAGGGGTCCTTTCCCTTTTTGGTTCAAGGCTCGGGTCCGCCCCAAGCCGATGTAACTAAGTTAGAAAAGGTTCTTCGGACGGGTAATCGCAGATAGGTCATGAGATTTTGCAGATCGTCCAAAGATCAGAGCGTTTTGCAAAAACTGTTCACATAGCTTTGTTTGGCCACCTGTCCGATGGCCGCCTAAGCTTGTTGGACAACCGTAGGAGCGGCCCATGAACAGACTAGCCCTGTTTTTGTTCTTTCTTGCAGGTAGCGTAGCTGCGCAGCAATCAGATACGCCGGTGCCCGAGGCCGAACCTCCGATGACTTACGAGCGTCTGGGAAAAATCATCTTTGCGCTAGATCCCGAGGCGCAACCGATCGGGCCGGGGTTTGAGTTGACGATATCTGATGTGACGGTGCTGGTTGTCACCGATACCAATGCTGATCGCATGCGGGCGATGGTCGCGATTGGCAGTGCTGCGGATTTGTCGCCAGCCGATTTGCAACGGATGATGCAGGCAAATTTCGACAGCACGCTGGATGCGCGCTATGCGATCGCAAATGGCACCTTATGGGCTGCGTTCATTCACCCGCTTTCGCTGTTGCAAAGGGATCAGTTGATCTCGGGTCTGGCCCAGACTGTGAATATCGCCAACACCTATGGCACATTGTACACCGGTGGCGCGGCGGAATTCGGAGGGGGCGACAGCCATGATCTGCAGCGTGAGCTGATCGAAGAACTTCTGAAGAAGGGTGAGAAAATCTGACACTTGTCCAAAGTAGGCGCAAAGCCTGAATTCTGATGACGAATATGCCTGCGACCATGGGTGTCATAGGCTCTAGCTGGATGCTTGAAAGCTGTTATAGTCTTCCCACAGCTAAATAAGGGAAAGCTGCTGTTAATCCCCAACACTCAAAAAAAGGGGGAGGCAGCTACAAAATCCCAAGCCAACAGGGACAAAAAATATGAATAATCGTTTGCGTAAGATCACCATCGTGGGTGGTGGTACGGCGGGTTGGATGACTGCGCTCATCCTGGACATGGTGTTCTCCCGCACGTCAGCACCCAAGGATCGCCCACGCATTTGCTTGATCGAAAGCCCCAACATCTCGACTGTGGGTGTCGGTGAAGCGACGGTGCCGCGTATGCCGGTCACGCTCCGTCAGGCGGGCATATCAGAGCGGGATTTCTTCCGCGAAACCAACGCATCGTTCAAGTTGGGAGTTAAGTTCTGCAATTGGAACAACGACGCCAAGGGCAATCGGATCGACTACGTAAACCCGTTTGCCCATGGTCAATTGCTGGAGGGATTGGAGGCTGCCGAGTATTTTCTGCGTTTTGGTAACGGGGATCGGGATTTCACGCAGTCAATCTCACCGCATGATGATCTGGCCCGGTTGTGCAAGGGTGCGCGCCCGTTGGGTGCACCTGAGTTCGAACAGCGGTTTGGCTATGCCTATCATCTGGATGCCGTGAAATTTGCGGGCATGCTGACAAAGGTCTGCGCCAAGCGCGGCGTCGAGCATATTCAGGATGAGGTGCAATCGGTCGAACTGGACGAGCAGGGCAATGTCAGCCACCTGATGTTAGAGCGCAAGGGACGCCATGACATTGAGATGGTCATAGATTGCACCGGTTTCCGGGGGTTGATCATCAATCAAGCGTTGGGCGAGCCGTTCATGGATTACTCGGACTACTTGCCCAACGACCGTGCCATGGCCTTGCAGATCGAGCACCCTAACCCCGAAAAGATCGAAAGCGTTACACGCTCGACCGCGCTTGGTGCGGGTTGGACGTGGCGTGTGCCGCTCTACAATCGTGTAGGTACGGGATATGTGTATTCATCCGCGCATCGGACCGATGATCAGGCGGCCGACGAATATCTTGAGTGGTTGGGCGACAGCGGCAAGGGGCTGACACCGCGCGTGATCCCCATGCGTGTTGGACGTGTACGCAATGCCTGGGTTAAGAATTGCTTGGCGATCGGTTTGTCTGGTGGATTTATCGAACCGCTTGAAAGTACCGCGATCCACATGATCGATCACGCGATCCGCTGGTTTGCCGAGCATCTGCCGACCCGCGATATCGAGCCCGCGCTGCGCAACCGATATAACCGGCAGATGAACAAGCTTTATGACGAGGTACTGGATTTTATCTGCCTGCACTACCGGTTGGGTAACCGCACCGATGATCAATATTGGATCGACGCCCGCACCGAGATGAAGATTCCGGATCGGTTGGCCGAGAACCTTGAGCTGTGGCAGCATCGTCTGCCGATGGAACACGATATCGAGTTTGCGACGCTGTTCAATTTCCGCGTCTATCAGACGGTTCTTCTGGGCAAACAGGTGTATGATACGGGGTATGGCGAAGGTATCCGTGATCGTCTGCGACCGTTGAAGAAACCGATTTGGTTCCAGTGGTGGAAGGGGGCAAAAATGGACCTTGCGCAGATCCTCAAGACCATGCCGGATCACAAAACCCTGCTGCGAGATATCCGGGGCGAGTTGGAGAAGCCTGCCTTTGGCAAGGCCGCAATGGGGCAGCCGACTGTCGCAATGCCGGGCGCGAAACCGGCACCCGTGGTGATCGAGAACATGCCAAACCTCGCTGAGATTCAAAGCGGCAAGAAGGATCTGCAACTGTTCTAGCGCCGCATGGTATCATTCGGCAGAACTGACAAAGAAGGCCGGGGATCGGATCGCGTTTGCTTCGATGCCCGGACCTGATGTTCGGATTTTGTGGGATTGGCCAGTGTTTAAGGGCTTTGCTCTTGCACATGACACGGAATCCGCCTATACGCGCGCTGTCTGAACAAGGGCGGTTAACGTCCGGATGACGTATCTGAGCAGGGCCGGGTTACCTCGGCCCTTTGTGTTTGTTAGCTCGGGCGCGTTCTGGATCACGCATTCAGGCATCATGAAACAAGACCGGCGGAGACAACCGCTCGGCCAGCAAAAACGTTATGTAAAGGAAAACAACGCCACATGGCTAACGCATCCATGGAGGAATTCGAAGCCCTCCTGAATGAAAGCTTCGAAATGGACACGCCCGAAGAGGGTTCTGTTGTCAAAGGCAAGGTTCTGGCGATCGAAGCCGGCCAAGCCATCATCGACGTGGGCTACAAAATGGAAGGCCGCGTTGATCTGAAAGAATTCGCAAATCCCGGCGAAGCCCCTGAAATCGCTGTAGGCGACGAGGTCGAAGTGTACCTGCGCGCCGCAGAAAACGCCCGTGGCGAAGCCGTCATCTCGCGCGAGATGGCCCGCCGTGAAGAGGCATGGGACCGTCTGGAAAAAGCATATGCCGACGACCAGCGCGTCGAAGGTGCAATCTTTGGTCGCGTCAAAGGTGGCTTCACCGTCGATCTGGGTGGCGCAGTTGCGTTCCTGCCCGGCTCGCAGGTTGACGTTCGCCCCGTGCGCGACGCTGGCCCGCTGATGGGTCTGAAGCAGCCGTTCCAGATTCTGAAAATGGACCGCCGCCGTGGCAACATCGTTGTTTCGCGTCGCGCTATCCTAGAAGAATCGCGTGCCGAACAGCGTGCCGAAGTCATCGGCAACCTGTCCGAAGGTCAGACCGTCGAGGGTGTTGTCAAAAACATCACCGAATACGGTGCATTCGTTGATCTGGGCGGCGTTGACGGCCTGCTGCACGTCACCGACATGGCATGGCGCCGTGTGAACCACCCGTCCGAGATCCTGACGATCGGCGAAACCATCAAGGTTCAGGTCATCAAGATCAACAAAGAGACCCACCGCATCAGCCTGGGCATGAAGCAGCTGCAGGAAGATCCGTGGGATCTTGTTGCTGCGAAATACCCGCTGGGCTCGGTCCATCAGGGTCGCGTCACCAACATCACCGACTACGGCGCGTTCGTCGAGCTGGAAGCCGGTGTCGAAGGTCTGGTGCACGTGTCCGAGATGTCCTGGACCAAGAAAAACGTCCACCCCGGCAAGATCGTTTCGACCAGCCAGGAAGTCGACGTCATGGTTCTGGAAATCGACGGCGCCAAGCGTCGCGTGTCTCTGGGCCTGAAGCAGACTCAGCGCAACCCATGGGAAGTGTTTGCAGAAACACACCCCGAGGGCACCGAGGTCGAAGGCGAAGTCAAGAACATCACCGAATTCGGTCTGTTCATTGGCCTCGAAGGCGACATCGACGGCATGGTTCACCTGTCCGACCTGTCCTGGGACGAGCGTGGCGAAGATGCGATCCAGAACTACCGCAAAGGCGACATGGTTTCGGCCGTCGTCTCGGAAGTTGACGTTGAGAAAGAGCGTATCTCGCTGTCGATCAAAGCCCTGGGCGGTGACAAGTTCGCCGAAGCCGTGGGCGGCGTGAAGCGTGGTTCGGTCATCACCGTCGAAGTGACCGCGATCGAAGATGGCGGCATCGAGGTCGAGTACGAAGGCATGAAGTCGTTCATCCGTCGTTCGGACCTGTCGCGTGACCGTGCTGAGCAGCGCCCCGAGCGTTTCTCGGTCGGCGACAAGGTCGACGTCCGCGTCACCAACGTCGACAGCAAGACCCGCCGTCTGGGCCTGTCGATCAAGGCACGCGAGATCGCAGAAGAGAAAGAGGCCGTGGAACAGTACGGTTCTTCCGACTCGGGCGCGTCGCTGGGCGATATCCTGGGTGCAGCACTGAAGTCGGGCGACTAAGTCCGGGGCGTATCCCAAACATGAAATTCGGCCTCGCACCATGGTGCGGGGCCGTTTTTGTTGCGAATCAATATCTTCCAAATAGTCGGCTTAATTTGCCTATCGTTCGCGCATGAAGTGTGGAAATCAGGCCAACGGGCAAAAATTCGCGTGAGATTGTCGCAAAATGCCGCCTTTGCTGGCAGAGTATCCGTTCCCCCGATCCGGGTTTTTTCCTATACTGTCAGAACTATAGGCTTGTCACATCGTCCGCCTGGGAGGGTATTGCGTATGATCCGTTCAGAATTGATTCAGAAAATTGCCGACGAAAATCCGCATCTCTATCAACGCGACGTCGAGCGGATCGTGAATACCGTTTTTGAAGAAGTGACCGACGCCATGGCACGCGGCGACCGCGTAGAGCTGCGCGGTTTCGGCGCGTTTTCGGTGAAAAAGCGTGACGCACGTGTAGGCCGCAATCCCCGCACCGGTGAAACTGTGCAGGTTGAAGAAAAATGTGTTCCATTTTTCAAAACTGGCAAGTTGCTAAGGGACCGTTTGAACGGTAAAGCCTAGCCTCATGATGCGCTACATTCGTTATGCTTTTCTGGCTGCATTGGGGATCGTTCTGGTCTCGGTTTCGCTGGCCAATCGCCAAATTGTTGAACTTAAGCTTATGCCGGATGCTTTGTCCGAGTTGCTGGGGTTCAACCTGTCAACCTCCTTGCCGCTGTTTCTGGTCGTGCTGGGTGGGGTTGTTGCCGGCCTGGTCATCGGCTTCCTGTGGGAATGGCTACGCGAGCATAAGCACCGCAAGGATGTGACCGTGAAGCAAGGCGAAGTGCGCAAGCTTGAGCGTGAAGTTAAGAAGCTCAAGAAAAAGCAGAATGAAGGTCAGGATGATGTGCTGGCCATTCTGGATGAGGCAAGCTGAGGCCCTACGATGCCCGCTGGTATCCGAGTTAAAATCTGCGGCCTGACCGCCCCTGACCACGTGCGCGCTGCTGTGGATGCGGGCGCGGGTTATGTTGGTTTTGTGTTTTTCCCCAAATCCCCGCGGCATGTTGAGCCCCAGACAGCTGCGACATTGGCACAGGAGGTGCCCGCGGGCGTCGCCAAGGTGGCGCTGACAGTGAATGCGACGGACGAGGATCTGGACCACATTCTTTCGATCGTGCCTCTGGATATGTTGCAACTGCATGGCAAAGAAAGTCCTGAGCGTGTGCAGCAAGTGCGAGACCACTTCGGCCTGCCAGTAATGAAGGCCATTGGTGTGGCCGAGGCCGAAGACCTCGCGGCCATCGATCTCTATTCAGATGTGGCGGATCAGCTGTTGATCGACGCAAAGCCACCGCGAAACGCGGAGCTGCCTGGTGGTAACGGTTTGTATTTTGATTGGCACCTGCTGGCAGGTCGTAAATACTGGCGTAGGCCATGGATGCTGGCCGGAGGTCTTACCCCTGACAATGTCGCAGAAGCGGTGCGAATGACCGGCGCACAGCAGGTGGATGTCTCATCCGGCGTCGAAAGCTCTCCGGGTGTCAAGGATGCCGGGCTGATCCGCGCCTTTATCGACGCGGCAAGTTGATCTGATAAGCACGAACCTGCGTATCTCCTCAAAATGGGGGAGAGCATGCTGGCAGTGATCGGCGGAGTTTCACTTAAACGATGGTATCACGGGCCCGAGTTCTTCTGGCGCGCTCATCAATCCTTGCGGCAGGCACGCGGTGACGCGCTGTGCCTGCATGCCGAGGTATTTGTGCGTCAAGGCTGTTATTTTTCATACACAGTCTGGCATGATGTCGAAGTTATGCTGACATTCGCACATTCCGGCCCTCATCGCCGTGTAGTACGCGCGTCGACCCGTCTGGCCGATATCAATGTGTTCTGTCAATTTCCCTGCATTGCTGTTCCAAGTCGAGTTCAGGCATTTCAGGTGTGGGAACAGCGCGCTCAGGCGGCGGAATGATACGTTTTGCGATGGCAAATCACTCCGTCACCTCCTATGAACATCGGGTACGACGAGGGAGACTTCCATGGCCAACGATCTTTTTAATTCCTTCATGTCCGGCCCCGATGAACAAGGCCGCTTTGGCATCTTCGGCGGGCGCTTTGTCAGCGAAACGCTGATGCCGCTGATCCTGTCACTGGAAGAGGAATATGACAAAGCCAAGGATGACCCCACATTTTGGGCCGAGATGGACGATCTGTGGGCAAACTACGTGGGTCGCCCTTCGCCGCTCTACTACGCGGAACGCCTGACCGAACATCTGGGCGGCGCAAAGATATACTTGAAACGTGACGAACTGAACCACACCGGCGCGCATAAGATCAACAATGTGCTGGGCCAGATCATTCTGGCGCGGCGCATGGGAAAGACCCGGATCATCGCCGAGACCGGGGCAGGGCAGCACGGCGTGGCCACAGCCACCGTCTGCGCCAAGTTCGGCCTGAAGTGCATTGTCTACATGGGTGCCCATGACGTTCAGCGCCAGGCCCCGAACGTGTTCCGCATGCGCCTGCTGGGAGCCGAAGTGATCCCGGTGACATCCGGCAGGGGTACGCTGAAAGATGCGATGAACGACGCTCTGCGCGACTGGGTGACCAATGTGCGCGATACCTTTTACTGCATTGGCACCGTTGCTGGCCCGCATCCTTACCCGGCGATGGTACGCGACTTCCAGTCGATCATCGGCAAGGAAGCCAAGGAACAGATGCAAAAGGCCGAGGGCCGTTTGCCCGACACCATCATCGCCGCCATCGGAGGTGGTTCGAATGCGATGGGCCTATTCTACCCGTTCCTCGACGACAAGGATGTGAATATCATCGGTGTTGAAGCGGGCGGCAAGGGCGTGAACGAGAAGATGGAGCATTGCGCCTCATTGACCGGAGGTCGTCCGGGCGTGCTGCACGGCAACCGCACTTATCTGCTGCAGGATGATGATGGGCAGATTCTCGAAGGCTATTCGATCTCGGCCGGTCTGGACTATCCGGGCATTGGCCCCGAGCATTCCTGGCTGCACGACATCGGTCGCGCCAACTATGTCTCGATCACGGATAAAGAAGCGCTTGAAGCGTTCCAGTTGTGCTGCGCTACCGAAGGTATCATACCTGCGCTGGAGCCCTGCCATGCGCTGGCGCATGTTATGAAAATCGCGCCGGAATTGCCCAAGGACCACCTGATCTGCATGAATATGTGTGGCCGGGGGGATAAGGATGTGCAGACCGTCGCACGGTACCTGAACTTTGATATGTCGGATACCGAAGGTCGCGCAGCGGACTGATTAGGCCTAACAGGCTTTGCGCCTTTGAGGAACTATGCCAGTTTGCATTGCATGTGCAGTGTTTCCTCAAAGGCCGGGCCCGACCGGCTTGAACAGAAATACGATCAGGCCGCTCCGGGCTGGGCAGACAAGATGCGCCTGCTGGGGTATTTCGATGCCTATCTGGGATTCCTGTCCTCGGACCCGCAGGCCGAATTGGGCCGTAACGCATTGGATATCGGGTGCGGTACGGGAGCCTTTGCCGAAGCACGCGCCGTGATCCGGCGCGAAGGGCATGTGACGCTTTTGGAACCTTCGGCCCGAATGCTGCAACTGGCAGGGTCAGCGTTGCAAAGGCGCGGTGGAAACGCCGAGACTGTCCAATCGCGCTTGGAAGAGTTCCATCCTGCATCCCGTTTTGACTGCCTGTTGGCTGCGCAGGTTCTGGAGCATTGCGCTGATCCGATAGATGCTTTGCGCCGCATGCGCGATCTGGCTGAACCGGGTGCAACGCTTTGGTTGGTTGTCAGCAAGCCACATTGGTGTAATGCGATCATCTGGTTCCAATGGCGGCACCGAACCTATCGACCGGATATTGTGGCGGAGATGCTCGCGCGTTCGGGCTGGGATCTGCAGGCCGAGCATGGCTTTCCAACCGGGCCGCCGTCGCGCACGTCTCGCGGATATCGGGCGATCGCCATCTAGTGCTCGTCTTCAGCGCGCTGCATTTTTAGAATATGGAGAGGTACGATATCCAGCGCCCTCTGGTGCGTGGCTTCAAGGTGCACCTTGGGCGCGCATCCCTCGTCATGGGCTTGCAAAAAGCGCCCCGCACACAAGCACCAGCGATCACCAGGCTTGAGCCCAGGAAAATCGAATTCAGGCCGGGGTGTGCTCAGGTCATTTCCGACATATTTCGAATAAGCCAGAAACTCTGCCGTCATCACGGCGCAGACCGTATGGCTTCCCTGATCCTCGGGGCAGGTGTTGCAGGCACCGTCGCGAAAGAAACCGGTTAATGGTTTGCGCGAGCAAGGCGCGAGCACGCCGCCCAGAACATTGATGCTGTCTTGCTTCTGCATGATGGTATCTTACAGGCTTCGCGCAATTTTGCGGAACATTTCTATGTTCTGCTCACCGACACCGGGATCGCGGAACTTTCGGTCTGCGCCCGTCGTGACAATCAGAACACCACGTGGCTGGTCGAAGTAAATGTACTGCCCATACACACCCCGCGCCATGAATTCACCTTCATGGGCACCGATCGGAATCCACCATTGATAGCCATACCCTATCTTGCCCGGTTCGGTCGGTGCGCTTGGCCAAGTAGCGGCGTCGATCCAATCCGCGGGTACAATCTGCCGTCCATCGCGTTCGCCATCCTGCAAAATCAACTGCCCGAACCGGGCAAAATCGCGCGTTGTGAAGTTGAGACCGCCCAACACAAATGCAACGCCTGCTCCATCGGTGATGTAATAACCTTCTCGCTCCAACCCCAGCGGTGCGATCACTTTCTCGGTCAGTAACTCTGCAACGCTGCGTCCTGTTGCCCCCCGGATGACCATTCCGATCACATGAGTATCGATCGACACATATTGCCATGTTTCACCCGGCGCGACGAAACTGTCCTTCAACGAAGCCGCGAAGTCGTCCAGTTCACCTCCCAGCGCCACGACGCGGCCCATGCGATTGATGTCGGAATTATAGTCCAGATAATCCTCGTCAAAGGTCACGCCGCTGGCCATGTTCAACACGTTGCGGATCGTGGCGGTCTCATAGGCGCTGCCCTTGAGGTCGGGTGCGTATTGCACAACCGGATCGTCGAGCGAATTGATCGCGCCTTCATCCAGCAAAATACCGAACAAGGCAGACAAATAGCTTTTAGCAATTGACCAGGAGATCCTGCGATCATCCGGCCCGGTGTCCAGATAGTATTCTTCGAAACGAATTTCTCCGTCCTGCATCACCAACAGGGATGTTACCGAGCGATCTTCGATCCACTGGTCTGTTCCATCGGGAAGATCGAAGCCGGGCCCATACGGCAGCTCCCAGGTCGGGCCATTGCCACGCGGCAGAGTGACCGTCAGAAAGGCTTCGTCCATATTCGAAAAGTTGTGGACGATCTTTTCTTCTGAAAACAGCGAATTCACCGCCATCAGGCGCTGGATTTCCTCGCGTTTCCAAAATCCGACAACCGCCGCTGCCAATGCCAAGGTCAACAGGATACGCAGCAGCCATCTGAGCGCTGTTTTCATTCGTCACCTCCCTTTGCCTCTGACATTGGACTTTGGCCTGAGGCTTTGCGCAAGCGCAACGTTGCGGAATGATTATCTGAATTTATCCAGCAGCTTTTGCATGGCCGAACGCTCATCGGGCGCTGAAACGGCTTCGGCGGCAGCTTTGGGGGGCGTTTCAGGTTTAGTGGGCTGCTTCGATGATCTGGGTGGAGCAGTGCGCAGTGCAACGGCATTCATGAATTTCCCGCTTTCGTCATCGGCAAGATAGGTGGCACCGTCCGAGACGCCGCGCAGCACGTCATCCAGCCAGTCCGCATCCGCCTTTGCAAAGTCGCTTAGAACATAAGGCGAGACCATTTCTTTGCGGCCCGGATGACCGATACCCAGCCGCACGCGATCATAGGCCGGGCTGATATGGTCGTGGATCGACCGCAACCCGTTATGGCCTGCGTGGCCACCGCCTGCCTTAACGCGCACTTTACCAGGTGCCAAGTCCAGCTCATCATGGAAGACGGTCACGTCCGTCGAGTCGAGCTTGTAGAAGCGCATTGCCTCTCCCACTGACTGGCCAGAGCGGTTCATGAAGGTTTGCGGCTTGACTAGCAGCACTTTCTGGCCGCCTAGACGTCCTTCGGCAATTTCCGCCTGGAACTTGGACTTCCATGGACCAAACCCGTGATCTTGGGCAATTCGCTCTAACGCCATGAAGCCGATATTGTGCCGGTTGCGAGCGTATTTTGATCCCGGATTTCCCAAACCGACAAACAGTTTCATCGCTTTGTCCCTTACAGTCTCGCGTCGTTATCTCATTGCATGGATCAGGGGATGTTTTCCAGCCCCGTACACGCAAAAGAAAACGGGGCCCCAGATGGCGCCCCGTTTCAAATCTGGATTTGATCCGGATTTATTCTTCTTCCTGGCCGATGACTTCAACTTCATCTGCAGCCACTTCTTCCTCATCACCCTCTTCGTCGTCGCTGGTCGACAGACCGGTGGGTGCCGAGACGTTGGCGATCACGAAGTCACGATCGATGGTGGGCTTGGTGCCTTCGGGCAGCACAACCGAAGAGATGGTGACAACGTCGTTGATTTCCATGCCAGTAAGATCAACAGTGATCTTCTCAGGAATGTCACCGGCGGTGCAGAGCAGTTCAACCTCGGGGCGGACAACGGTCAGAACGCCACCCTTTTTGATACCGGGGGCTTCTTCTTCGTTGATGAATTCAACGGGGATGAACAGCGCGATCTTGGTGGTCCGACGCAGGCGCATCAGGTCCAGGTGGGTCGGCAGGTCTTTGACAACGTCACGCTGGACATCGCGGCAGATGACGCGCACGTCTTCGTGACCTTCGACTTTCAGGTTCCACAGGGTCGACTTGAACCGGCCTGCTTTCAGGCGCTTGAACAGTACGTTGAACGGGATCTGGATCGGCAGCGGCTCTTTATCGCCTCCAAAAACAATGCCCGGAACCATGCCATCGCGGCGTGCTTGACGAGCGGCGCCCTTGCCTGTCCCCGTCCGTTCCAGAGCTACGAGATCAGGAATCTCTCCAGCCATGATAATTCTCCAATGTTAGGGCGGGCATCCTCCAAGGCTGTATGCCCGCGTGAAGCCGCGTCCTTAGCTTGATTCAGTTGGTTTGGAAAGGGCTTTTTGTAGCCCGAGAAATTTTGCGAGGCTCTGCCTCGCGCTCCGAGGTATTTACGGCCAGATGAAGGACGGATCCTCTGCTTCATCTGGCTGCAAGTACCTTGAACGAGACGCTCAATGGGCGGCCATGCGGCGTCTCCATCTACTTGGGAGGCGTAGGATCAAGCCTGCCAGCGACCGCCAAAGTCTTCGGGGACTAGAAGATTGTGGCGCCCAAGATCGGCTACGTTGCGTTCACCGCAAAGTGCCATCGTTGTATCGAGCTCTTTCTGGATCACTTCCAATGCTGTTGTGACGCCTTTCTGACCCATTGCACCCAGCCCATAGACAAAGGCGCGACCAATAAAGGTGCCCTTGGCCCCAAGCGCCAGAGCTTTCAGCACGTCTTGCCCTGAACGGATGCCGCTATCCAGATGCACTTCGACATCACTGCCGACGGCATCCATGATCTCGGGCAGAACCCGGATCGAGCTGAGCGCACCATCCAGCTGCCGTCCACCATGGTTTGAGACAACAATTGCATCTGCGCCCAGCTTGGCAGCCATTTTGGCATCCTCGGCATCGAGTATGCCCTTAAGGATCACCTTGCCGCCCCATTGTTCCATCAGCTTCTCGACTTTGCCCCAGTCGAGGCTGGGATCGAATTGCTCGGCGGTCCATGTGCCGAGCGAGCGTGTATCTGTGATGCTATCGACATGACCGACGATATTCCCGAATTCTCGGCGCTTGGCACCTAGCATCTCGATGCCCCAGGCCCATTTCGTCATCAGGTTGGCGATGGTCTTGGGGGTCAGCTTTGGCGGCGCAGATAGGCCATTCTTCAGGTCCTTGTGTCGTTGGCCAAGGATTTGCAGATCAAGCGTAATGACAAGGGCCGAGCATTTCGCATCCTTCGCGCGCTGGATAAGTCGCCCGACATAGTCCTGATCTTTCATAGTGTAGAGCTGAAACCAGAAAGGGGCCGAAGTGTTTTCAGCGACATCTTCGATCGAATTGATCGACATGGTCGACAGTGTGAAGGGTACACCAAAGGCTTCGGCGGCTTTGGCCGCTTTGATCTCGCCATCCGCGTGCTGCATTCCTGTCAGGCCTACCGGAGCCAATGCAACGGGCATGGATACATCCTGCCCGATCATCTGCGATGCGGTCGAGCGCCCTGTCATGTCTACGGCGACCCGTTGGCGCAGGCGGATATCTTCGAAATCCGACGTATTCTCGCGGAAGGTTTGTTCGGTCCAGCTGCCGCTTTCTGCATAGTCAAAAAACATGCGCGGAACGCGACGCTCATAGATCCGTTTGAGGTCTTCGATATTGGTAATAACTGGCATTGATCAGGTTCTCGCAGGATTGGTTAAGTTTCTTTACCAATTATTATGAAACACTGCAATGCCCGCTTGCTGCGGTTGGTTGCCGCGTGGTCAAAACAAAAATACACCGCAGTGGGCGGCGCGCCTGCTGCGGTGAAGAACCATCTGAAAATGGAAAGAAATTGTTAGGCGGAGTGCGCGCCATCTGACAGTGTTTTGACAAAATCCAGAACCTCGGTCACCGGTTTTCCGGAACCGATCTGGCTGACAATGGCAGATCCAACTACCGCGCCATCGGATACACTCGCGATGTTGCGAGACTTTTCTGGCGTATTGATGCCGAAACCGACGATCACGGGCAAATCAGTTGCAGCTTTGATCCGAGCGACCTCGGGCCCAACATCGGTTGCCTGCGCTTCGGCAGCACCGGTTATGCCGGTAATCGATACATAATACACAAAGCCGGATGTGTTTTGCAGTACGCGAGGCAAGCGTTGGTCATCGGTCGTCGGCGTCGCCAAGCGGATGAAGTTCAGCCCGGCAGCTTGCGCGGGCAGACAAAGCTCTTCGTCCTCTTCGGGGGGCAGGTCGACGACGATCAGCCCGTCGATCCCCGCTGATTTTGCATCTGCTAGGAACTTCTCGACACCTCGGCTGTAGATCGGATTGTAATATCCCATCAGCACGATCGGTGTGGTGTCATCGGATTCACGAAAGGCGCGGGCCAAATCCAGAGTGCGTTGCAATGTCATTCCACCATCCAACGCCCGTTGGCCAGCAGCCTGAATGGTCGGGCCATCGGCCATCGGATCGGTAAAGGGCAGGCCCAACTCGATGACGTCGACACCTGCGCCGGGCAAACCCTTCACGACCTCCAGCGAAGTGTCATAGTCGGGATCTCCGGCCATGACATAAGCTACAAATGCCTTTTTGCCCTGTTCCTTCAGGGCGGCGAATTTGGCGTCGATACGGGTCATCGGAAGTCCTTGCACTCGGGTTTGGACCTGATGTGCAGAAACTTTCGCTGAAAATCAATCCCGCTTGGTGGGCTTCCGATCAGAAGGCGTAATGGTATCTCAGCAAAAGTGCGTTTACACCTGGGTTGTCTTCCTGCGTGCTGGCGTTGGATATATGAGTGATAGCGGCAGACAGTTTGTTGCCGCTTTCCAGCGTATAGCCAAGGCCCAGTAAGCTGCGTATCTGAAAACTGCCGCCCAGATCATTCAGTTCGTTGGATTCACTATAGTATCCCGGCATGACACTGCCCTCGATGAACCAACGGTCCGCAAAAGTGTAAAGCCCGATCAGGCCCGCGCCAACATGCGTGTCACCGTCGGTATCAACAGACAGGGACGCACCCCAGGTGGCGCTGAAACGGGTCGCTTCGTAGAAAGAGCGATGCTGGTATTCCAGCGAAACAATCGCCTGATCTTCGCTCTCAGCGCTGGAATAATCTGCGTAGCCTGCTCCGAAAATGATGGATTGGGCCTGTGCTGCAGTAGCGGCTGTCAGCGCAAAAGCCAGAATAACAAGGGATTTCATTTTTACCTACTATGTCCGTCGTTCGTTGGTATTGGTTTTATTGAGGAATGTAGGTGCATGTTTTCAATGGACGCAAGAACACAATTCGATGTCGATTTTGTGATGTGGCAGAATAGACTCGCGGCAGTGTTCAGGCACTTTGCCTTGCGCATTGCACCGGACCTGCCTAGAAGCGGCGCTCGAATGGTATCAGGAGGCCGTCATGGGCTTTAAAATGGGAATCGTGGGTTTGCCGAATGTTGGCAAGTCGACCCTCTTCAACGCACTGACCAAAACTGCGGCAGCTCAGGCGGCGAATTTCCCGTTCTGCACCATCGAACCCAATGTGGGGGATGTCGCCGTTCCTGATGACCGGCTGGATAAACTGGCGGCGATTGCGTCCTCGAAACAGATCATTCCAACCCGCATGACCTTTGTGGATATCGCGGGGTTGGTGAAAGGGGCCTCGAAAGGCGAGGGGCTGGGCAACCAGTTTCTGGCAAACATCCGCGAGACTGACGCGATTGCCCATGTGCTGCGTTGTTTCGAAGATGGTGACGTGACCCATGTGGATGGCCGCGTTGATCCGGTGGCCGATGCCGATACGATCGAAACCGAGCTGATGCTGGCCGATCTGGAAAGCATCGAAAAGCGTCGCGCCAATCTGGTGCGCAAGCTGAAGGGCAATGACAAAGAAGCGCAACAGCAGGACCGCCTGCTGGCCGAGGCGCAGGAGATGCTGGGAAACGGCAAGCCAGCGCGTCTGGTTGAAGTGTCTGATGAAGACGCTAAAGCATGGAAAATGCTGCAACTTCTGACCACCAAGCCGGTGCTTTATGTCTGCAACGTGTCCGAAGAAGAGGCCGCCGAAGGCAACAAGTACTCTGCCAAAGTCGCTGAGATGGCTGCCGCGCAAGGTAATGCTCATGTCATTATCAGTGCCAAGATCGAGGAAGAGATCAGCCTTCTGGAAGACGACGAGGCACAGATGTTCTTAGAGGAAATGGGTCTGGAAGAGCCCGGCCTCGACCGTCTGATCCGTGCCGGTTACGACCTGCTCAAGCTGGAAACCTATTTCACCGTCGGCCCGAAAGAGGCCCGGGCCTGGACCATCCGCACCGGCACCGCCGCACCACAGGCCGCAGGTGTCATCCACGGAGACTTTGAGAAGGGTTTCATCCGTGCCGAGACTATCGCCTATGACGACTACATCGCCGCCAATGGCGAACAGGGTGCCAAAGAGGCGGGTAAGATGCGGGCCGAAGGGAAAGGCTACATCGTCAAGGATGGCGATGTGATGCACTTTTTGTTCAACACCTGAGAAGCCACCAAAGCAGTCACTGCTCAGCTTATAACCTCGGATTTTCTGCGAAGAACGGGCCGATATCGGGTTGCTCGTGCGTGAACGCCATTGTCCACTTCATGTTGTGGTGGGCTACGTAGATATCCGCGCCAAAAGATGTGAAATCTGGATATGTTTCTGAGACGCAGCGATACGACCATTTGATATCTTCATCAAAGATAACATACGCGGCAGGCCACTGGTTCTTATAGGCATTTAAAGCGTCATCGCCCGCCCGCGCGATTTGAAACCCGTAACTGAAACCATGCCAGCGGATGCGATTGTGAATCCAGGAACCGGTTGATTTCTTTACACTCCCGGCGAATGTCTGATGCCAGCATTGAACAACCTCACCACCTTCTTTGGAATTGAGAGGATCAAAATCGACGCATTCACGCACCAAGAAGTCCTCAATTTGGTTTCTCGTAAGGTTCATGGAATAATTCGGTTCTATCTTTTTGTTAAACTGGCATATCGCGCGTTATGGCGAAGTGTCAAAACCGCTCAGGTGGCAAGATGCGATCCCGTTGGTTTCATTTGGGCTGGAACAGCAGTTCGGCAGGCTCAACCACCCGAGTATTGCATGTACCTGAAACGCCGATCCTTTGGCAGCCAACAAATTGACGATGCTCGCATCTCGCACATTTCTCTCGTGCAGAAATGTGGTTAGTTTGGATTTTGACCTGATACTTGAGACAGCTCTAGATGATCGAAATCCGCGACCTGCAATTGCTCAGCGCATTGGCGCGGCATCGTCATTTCGCCAAGGCAGCTGAGGAATGCGGGATTTCACAGCCTGCGTTCTCGATGCGAATCCGAAACCTGGAGGATCGGCTGGGTGTCTCCATTGTTCGCCGCGCAAACCGATTTCAGGGGCTGACTGAAGAAGGCGAGATGATTGTCCAGCGCGCGCGGCGCATTCTTGACGACACCAAGGCTTTGGAACAACAGGTGCTCGCTGCAAAGGGTGAGATCACCGGCACGCTTATTTTGGGTGTAATCCCTACCGCGATTGCCTTCACCGGGCGTCTTACGAAGCGGTTGCGCGATGCGCATCCACGTATCGTGACCCGGATTGAAACAATGTCTGCAACGGCCATTCAGCACCGGTTGGACGAAGGAAGTCTGGATGCAGGCATCACTTATGGCGACAGTATCGGTACCGATCTACGGCAAGTGCAGCGCTTGTACGAAGAAACTTATGTCCTATTGGTCCCCTCGCATATGACCGATGAGACAGGCCCGATCCCATGGGCCCGCGTGGCCGAGTTTCCCCTGAGCCTGTTGGAACCACAGATGCAGAACCGGCGCATTCTGGATCGGATATTCGCCGAACAGGGCTTGCACCCGGATATTGTGGCCGAGACCAGCGGATTCACTGCCTCGATGGTCATGGCACGCGAGGGGCTAGCGGCCACCGTGATTCCACGCGTGCTGGTGCGGGCGCTGGGCGACCTGAAGGACACAAGGGTTCTGTCCCTGATCGAACCCGTGGTGAGCAAGCCAATTTGTCTGGCCACGCTCACTCGTGACCCGGAATTGCCCACGGTCGCGGCCTTACGCACAGTGATGGCGTCTTTGCGGTGATAAACTGTCGTTATCGTGCGATTGAAATATGCGATTTGACGATATGCTAATCTGATGAGACACGGGGCCTCAATCGGAGGGCATCATGGCACCATTAGACACCAAGCCATCAGGCGCGCCAAAGGGCGTCTGGAAGTCAGGTAAAGGCAAGGGGCGGCACACGCCCAAAGGCCGTCAATTCTCGGACGAGGCACAAGCAGAAATTGCACGTCTGCTGGGCGACCGTCCGCGACGTCGCGATCTGCTGATTGAATTTCTGCATTTGATACAGGACGCACACGGCCATATCAGCGCCGACCACATCGCCGCCCTGGCGGTTGAGATGCGGATCGGGCAGGCTGAGATTTACGAAACCGCAACCTTCTACGCCCATTTCGATGTGGTGAAAGAGGGTGAAACGCCTCTTCCGGCGTTGACGATCCGTGTGTGCGATTCGCTGTCCTGCGAAATGGCCGGTGCCCAGCAGCTGCAAAAAGCGCTGGAAGAGGGTTTGGATGCCTCGCAGGTCCGCGTTGTCCGTGCGCCCTGCATGGGACGCTGCGACACCGCTCCAGTGCTGGAGATCGGTCACAACCACATCGACCACGCGACCCCCGAAAAGGTGCAGGCCGCGATTGCGGCGAATGACACCCACGCCCATCTGCCCGATTACGAAGCCTTTGCGGTTTATGAAGCCAATGGCGGCTACGCCAAACTGAAAGAGCTGCGCGAGGGCGACGATTGGGAGAAGGTGCAGGAAGACGTACTGTCCTCGGGCCTGCGTGGTCTGGGCGGCGCTGGCTTCCCGTCGGGCAAGAAATGGGGCTTTGTTCGCATGAATGAAGGCCCGCGTTATCTGGCTGTCAACGGCGATGAGGGCGAGCCCGGCACATTCAAGGACCGCTACTATCTTGAGCGCACGCCGCATGTCTTCCTCGAAGGGATGCTGATCGCCGCTTGGGCCGTCGAGGCAGAGACCTGCTTTATCTATATGCGCGACGAATACCCGGCAGTTCTGGAAATCCTGCGTCGTGAGATTACCGCGCTCGAACAAGCCGGGATCGTCGAAGAAGGCTATATCGACCTGCGCCGTGGTGCTGGCGCTTACATCTGCGGTGAAGAATCCGCGATGATCGAGTCGATCGAAGGTAAGAAAGGCCTGCCGCGTCACCGCCCTCCGTTCGTGGCGCAGGTTGGGGTCTTTAACCGTCCGACCTTGGTGCACAATGTCGAGACGCTCTATTGGGTGACCAAAGTTTGCCGTGAAGGGCCTGAATGCCTTAACAGCACCGAAAAGAACGGTCGCAAGGGTTTGCGTAGCTATTCGGTCTCGGGTCGTGTCGCAAAGCCGGGCGTTTACCTTCTGCCCGCTGGCTCGACCATTTTGGATGTGATCGAAGCCGCCGGGGGCATGGCCGAAGGGCAAACCTTCAAGGCCTATCAGCCAGGTGGTCCGTCCTCGGGCCTGCTGCCTGCGTCGATGGACGATATCCCATTGGACTTTGACACGCTGCAACCGCACGGCACCTTCATTGGCTCTGCTGCCGTGGTGGTTCTGTCTGATCAGGACACGGCACGCGATGCGGCGCTGAACATGCTGCGGTTCTTCGAAGATGAAAGCTGCGGCCAGTGTACACCTTGCCGCGCAGGCTGTGAAAAGGCGGTGAAGTTGATGCAGGCCGACAAGTGGGATCAGGACCTGTTGGAAGACCTCTGCCAAGTGATGGGCGATGCCTCGATCTGCGGTCTGGGGCAGGCGGCCCCAAACCCGATCCGCCTGGTCATAAAACATTTTTCTGACGAAATCTGAGGGAGACAGAGCCATGCTTGATGCAAGCCCAAACAAGACCGTCACCTTCAACCTGAACGGCGAAGATGTCACCGTGCCCGAAGGCTGGACCATCTGGGAAGCCGCAAAGGGGCAGGGGTTTACCATCCCTCACCTGTGCCATAAGCCGCAACCGGGCTATCGCCCCGACGGCAACTGCCGCGCCTGTATGGTCGAGGTGGAAGGCGAGCGTACTCTGGTCGCCTCGTGCATCCGTCCGGCAGCCGACGGTATGGTGGTTAAGACCGACAGCGACCGGGCCGAGAAATCGCGCGCGATGGTCATGGAACTTCTGGTGGCCGACCAGCCTGAAGAGGCACATGATACCTCCAGCCATTTCTGGGACATGGCCAAGCTGAACGATGTCAGCGACAGCCGTTTCCCGGCCAAAGAAGCCGAGAAGATCCCTCTGCTGGATGACAGCCACGTTGCGATGCGCGTCAATCTGGACGCATGCATCAACTGCAATCTCTGTGTTCGTGCCTGCCGCGACGTGCAGGTGAACGACGTGATCGGCATGGCCGGTCGTGGTCATACCGCGCAAGTAGTGTTCGACCAGAACGATCCGATGGGTGCATCGACCTGTGTTGCCTGTGGTGAGTGCGTTCAGGCCTGCCCGACCGGAGCGCTGATGCCTGCCACCGTGTTAGATGACCACCAGCGCGGCGACAGCAAGGATTACGACAGCGAAACCGAAAGCGTCTGCCCGTTCTGCGGCGTCGGTTGTAAGGTTTCGCTGAAGGTCAAAGACGGCAAGGTCAAATATGTCGAGGGCATCAACGGTCCCGCAAACGAAGGCCGTCTGTGCGTCAAAGGCCGCTTCGGTTTCGACTATATCCACCACCCGCACCGCCTGACCACACCGCTGATCCGGCGTGATGATGCGCCTGAGAAGGGCCTGAACGTCGATCCGGGCAACCTCTCGACTCATTTCCGCGAAGCGACGTGGGAAGAGGCGATGGATCTGGCCGCCACCAAGCTGAAGGCTCTGCGCGACGAAGACCCGCGCAGCGTTGCAGGCTTCGGCTCGGCCAAGTGCACCAACGAAGAAGCCTATCTGTTCCAGAAGTTCATCCGCCAGGGTTTCCGCCACAACAATGTCGACCACTGCACCCGCCTGTGCCATGCGTCGTCGGTTGCGGCCCTGATCGAAAACGTCGGCTCTGGCGCTGTTACTGCGACCTTCAACGAGATCGAAAACGCGGATGTGGCGATCATCATCGGGGCCAACCCGATTGAAAACCACCCTGTTGCTGCGACCTACTTTAAGCAGTTCACCAAACGTGGTGGAAAGCTGATCGTGATGGACCCACGCGGCGTCGGTATGCGTAAATTTGCCGATGAAATGCTGCAATTCCGTCCGGGAGCGGATGTCTCGATGCTCAACGCGATCATGAATGTGATCGTGGAAGAAGAGCTCTATGACAGCCAGTATATCCACCGCTGGACCGAGAACTGGGAAGCCGAGAAAGAGCACCTGCGTCAGTTCACGCCCGAAGCGATGTCGCCGATCTGCGGTATCGAACCGGATCAGCTGCGCCGTGTGGCGCGCACCTTTGCACAAGCCAAGGCCGGTCTGATTTTCTGGGGTATGGGTGTCAGCCAGCACATCCATGGCACCGACAACTCGCGCTGCTTGATCTCGTTGGCTCTGATGACCGGCAATGTTGGTAAACCCGGTGCAGGTCTTCACCCTCTGCGCGGGCAGAACAACGTGCAAGGTGCCTCAGACGCGGGCCTGATCCCGATGTTCCTGCCGGACTATCAGTCCGTTACCGACGACGGCATTCGGGCCAAGTTCACCAACGTCTGGAATGACGACCGCGACTTCTCGAACGAGAAGGGGCTGACCGTCACCGAGATTATCGATCAGGCTTATGCGGGCAACATCAAGGGTATGTACATCCAGGGGGAAAACCCCGCCATGTCCGACCCCGATGTGAATCACGCGCGCGACGCACTGGCCAAGCTGGAACTGATGATCGTGCAGGATATCTTCCTGACCGAAACGGCGAACTATGCCGACATCATTCTGCCCGCCTCAGCGCTCTATGAGAAGAACGGCACCGTGTCGAACACCAACCGTCAGGTACAGCGTGTGCGGCCCGCCGTGACCCCTCCGGGTGAGGCGCGCGAGGATTGGAAGATCACCGTTGAGCTGGCGCGGCGGATCGGTTTGAACTGGGATTATTCCGATGTTTCTCAGGTCTTTGCTGAGATGAAGCTGACGATGAATTCGCTCGACAACATCACGTGGGAACGGCTTGAGACGGAGACGATCACTTACCCGTCACTGTCCGAGACAGACCCAGGTCAGGCGATTGTGTTCGGCGATGGTTTCCCACGTGCGGATGGTCGCGCCCGGTTCACGCCAGCCAGTGTCATCCCACCGGATGAGGCCCCGGATGATGAATACCCGATGATCGCCACTACAGGCCGCCAGCTGGAGCATTGGCATACCGGGTCGATGACGCGCCGGTCCAACGTTCTGGATGCCGTGGAACCTGAAGCGAACTGCTCGATGAACCCGCGTACATTGAAACTGATGGGGATTGAGCCGGGCGATATGATTCGTCTGACTACTCGCCGCGGTTCGATTGAAATCATGGTGCGGGCCGACCGGGCGATTGCCGAAGATATGGTGTTCATCCCGTTCGCTTATGTCGAGGCGGCGGCGAATATCCTGACCAACTCGGCCATCGATCCTTATGGCAAGATCCCCGAGTTCAAGTTCTCGGCAATTCGCGTCGAAAAGATCGCAGACGCCGTCGCGGCGGAATAGTCTTCAATCAACTGAAAAAAAAGGCGGCCCTTTGGGGTCGCCTTTTTTTTCAGTAGTCGCGTTCGAAAAAGATACCCAAGCCCGTCTCACCCCGGCCATCCACCGTGCCGCGCACCGTGAAGCTGTCGGTGACGTCGAGGTTCAAGTTCACCTCGGTGTCACCTTCGGTATTGACGGTGAAATCGGTGTAGAGATTGTCGCTTAGATATGCGCCCGCACCAAGGCTGCCCCCACCGCCCTCAGTCGCGCCAAGGTCGATAGTGTCCAGGCCCGTGGCCTCGCGCACCCCTTTGGTAGTATCCCCGCCGGCGCCGCTGAGTTGGGCCAATGAGGCCGCCATCTGCGCAATGACAAACGGTGACAGTTCTGA
This sequence comes from Ruegeria sp. AD5, assembly GCF_056542345.1. Lineage (NCBI taxonomy): Bacteria > Pseudomonadati > Pseudomonadota > Alphaproteobacteria > Rhodobacterales > Roseobacteraceae > Ruegeria > Ruegeria sp. AD5. Next base: position 1,471,993 of record NZ_JBQFZR010000002.1, on the reverse strand, counting down.
GAACCGGTTGCCGAACAAGAGCATTGCAAGCGCTTCCTCGGTCGGGCGTTCAGGATCTGAGAAAACGTCGACCTCGGGTGAGTCCAGCGGCCCGGCGATCTCGATCGTTGCGGTGCCGTCCGAGGTGCTGGAGGACGATTCAAACTCGATATATGGCGTCAGGTCACCCTGCAGGGTGACCACACCCTTAGTCAGCGCAAGGCGGCGACCAAGGATATCGATATTACCGCGGATAAGCTCAATCTGGCCTGACGGCACAACAGAAGTTGTAGTTCCACCAATCTGTATGCGACCGCCCAGTTCCGCGTTCACGCCGCGTCCTCGGACAAAAACTGCCTTGGGTGCAAGCAATCCGATGTCGAGCGACATGCGCGAGTTGCTTTTAGTCTCATCCTCGGTTTCCACCAGATTGGCGCGTTCCCGCGTTACGAAACCGGCACGGCTTTCGTTCAGGTGTTGGATCGTCGGAATTGGTGCTGCGCCGACTGCTCCTGCGGCGGCTGCAAGATTGATGTTGGTTTCGCCAAAGTTTATCTGCCCGGCCAGCGAACTGTTACCGGCCAATGCCCCGGTCAGGGCGATCTGACCGTTCAATGTGGTCTCATAGAGCAGCTTGTCTGTCAGCACGAGATTGTTGAGCGCTGTGGTTATCTGGGCGTTGAAGGGTGGGGTCAGATCAATCGGGCCGTTGACGGTAAACCCTCCGCCCGCTCGTAACCCACCCTGCAGTGCAATCGTGGCGCGGCTTTGCGCGATGTTTACGGAACCCCCGATGCCAGTGATTGTCTGTCCCACATCGGGCAAGGCCATCGACGCGCCGGATGTTGAAATCGTTCCGCTAAGCGCATCCAGCGCAGGTGCCCCTTTCAGGGCCAGATCGAACCGGGCGGTACCGGCCAGATTGTTGGGGGAGATAAATGCATTGGCGATACCGATGTTGACACCGCCCTGCATCTTCAGGTCCGCTTCGCCGCTGGTTTCGTTAAAGGTCCCGGCAACCGTTGTATTGATATCGGCGGGGCCATTAGCCTTTGCGTCGATGGTCCACATCCCGGCGTCGCGGCGGGCGGTACCACTGGCGGCGACGGTTCCGGGGAAATCGGGCACAAAACGTTCGACCCGATTCAGGCGGGCGTCAAAATTTAGATCCGCGGTGCCACCGGTTTCTACGGTTCCGGTTAAATTGGCGTACGAGCTATCAGGTCCCTGCAGGCGCGCATTGCCTTCCAAACCGGACCCTGTCGGGGCGACGTTGCCATCCAGCGTGAGCGGCCCGGACAATGTCGAAGATAGACGGCCGATGTCGTCCAGCATGGCCGAGAAATCGAGGCCACCGGCCTCCCGATCCAATAGGCCCGATGCATCTGCGGTCAGCGCGGTTCCGTTCAGACTGAAAGTGCGGATGTTCAGCCCCTGATCATCGTTGGCGGCATCCACGTTCAGCGTGGTTCGTCCCTGTACCAACGCATCTACGGCTTGGATACCCGTGGCAAGGTCGTCTGCGCTCAGGTTGCCTTTGATATCAAAGGCCTTGCTGCTTTGCGCGGCCCGACCGGTGACGTCGGCATCAATCGACCCGGCCAGATCAAGCCCGGCGAGGCCGGAGAACAAAGACAGGTCGGGGGCGTTCAGCTTGGCGCTTCCATCCACCGCGATGTTTCCGGTGGGGTCATCGATGGTTGCGCCTACCTCAGCAGTAATAGCAGCACTTTTGATCGTGGCGTTTCGAATAACGATTTGGTTTCCCGAATGCGCACCGTCCAGATTGATTGATGTCCGGCCTTTCAACAGCGGGTCGAACTCGTTCATCCCGGTTTCGATATTTGTTCCGATCACGCTGGCTTGGCCGTCGAATTCCAACGTCTGTACGGTGCCTTTGCCATCCAGCCGGGCCTGTAATGCGCCCGCCAGATCACGCTGTGCGATGCCTGAGAACACCGCCAGATTTGGGGCGTTCACGCTGGCCTGACCGTCAATCGTCAGATTGCCATTTGGCGTCGTGACCGTGCCGCTGGCCTGCGCTGTCAGAGCGTCGCCATTCACGGTGAAATCGCGAATTGTTACCCCATCGGTGTCGCGTTTGGCATCCAGAACGATTTCGGTTTCACCCGTGATCATTGGATCAATATCGTCACGCCCGGTCACCAGATCACGCCCATTCACCGTGACCTTGCCGTCAAAGCTGCGTTCCAGTGGCGAGCCCTTTCCAGCCACCTGGACCGAAGCCTCGCCACCAAGCTGAAGCTGTGCCAGGTCCGAGAACCGCGACAGGTCGGTCGCCTGCAGCAGTGCCGTGCCATCAACCTGCAACCCGGTCGCAAGCCCGCTGATCAACGCATCAGCGTCTAGAGTATAGTCGCTGCCGACCAGTTCGACCCCGGACAATTGCAATGTCTGGTCGCTGCCGTACTCGAACTGTCCATCCAGTGTGATCTGATTTCCGACGGCGGCATTCAGTGCGGCATCTGTCAGATCAATGCCATCCAGCACAGCCTGCAGATCGCCATCGACCGACAGCCCGCTGGATTGATCTAGCGTGCCTTGCCCGCTGATCCGTGCATGATCGAGGTTCAGGTTTGGGGTTTCAATCTTGTTGGTCGTCAGGCTCAGGTCCCAGAGATTGCCATTCTCGGTATTGTACAAGGCCGAAATCTGAGCCGCGCCGATTGACGTATCGCCGCCGCTGACGGGCAGAACGACCTTGTCACCTTCCGGCGGCGTGATACGACCTTGCAGGGCGACCAGTTTCAGAACACCACCCGAAGCAAGGCTGAGTTCGCTTTTGAGGTCCAGCGCTTCCGAGGTAATCTCGATATCCGATATATCCAGCGCCCCGTCAGAATGGGTGCGCCCATCTACAAACAGCCGTGTGTCGGTACCGAAGAACGTGTCCATCTCTTCGGCCAGAAACGGCGTCAGGTCGCCTCCGACATCGGCAGTAAACGCGATTCCATCGGAAGCGTTGCCACTCTCTTCGGCTGTGCGCAGTCGTACCTGACCGGACACGCGAAGCTGCTGATCGCTGCTTAGACCGATATCAGCATTAAAATCCGTTATCGGCCCCGAGCCTTTTGCAGTCAGCTCAAGCGGCGGGGCATCGGGGATGGACAGGGCCGTTGCGATCAGACCGCCTGATGCTTCGGCTACGGTCAAGTCCAGATCGATCTGGCGGCTGTCGTTCTGAAAGCCTGCTTTCAGATCAATCGTGTCCCCGGCGCGGTCCAGTCGGTCGATATCCAGCGTAGTATCCAGTGTTCCATCAGCCAGCGATAGGTTGCCGTTCACGGCAAGCTCGGCAGCGACGCCGATCAGCGGCTCACCTAAAGAAAGGTCATCGACACGCAGCTCTCCGATTTCGATCGAAACCGGAAGCTCAGGTAGTTGGAAGGGTTGGGTTTCGGCTGAAGGGGGCGGTGCGTCCTTTGTTGTTGTACCGGGTGCGCGGGCGATATCGATTTCCTGCGCCGATAGTGTGTTGACCGAGAACCGGCCGCGCAGCAGTGCCAATCGGTTCCAGTCCAATTCAGCGTTTTTAATGGTGAGCCAGACGCCGTCGTCATCGGCGACTGTGATTTCTTGAATCGTCGCACGCGAACTTAAGGCACCTTCAAGGCCGATCACCCGCACATTCTGATCATCACCGGACAGGGTATCTTGCAGAAACTGCTCGATCATGCTGCCGCCCTCGTCCTGAGCGGTCGCCGCGATGGGAACGGTGATCGCTGCTGAACTTAGCAACAGGGGATATACAACGCGACGCATCAAAAGGCTTGCCCGATCCCGAGGTAGAATTGCAGCCCGTCACCCGTATCGCCCTGAACCGGCACCGCAAGGTCAAAGCGCAAGGGCCCGAAGCCGCCCAGATCATAACGGATTCCAAGGCCCGCGCCAGAATGCTCTTCCGCGCCGCTGCCGATGAATGAGGACGTGTCGACCACACCGTAGTCATAAAACCCAACCAACGAGATTGCGTCAGTGACTTTGCCTCGGACCTCGGCTGAGAGTCCCAGAAAAGACTTGCCACCGGCGACACCATCCCCGACGGGGATACCTAGGCTTTCAAATGGCTGACCCCGTACTGTACCGGCACCACCCGAGAAGAACAGGAAATCTGGAGTCACACCATCTGCCGGAGGTCCGAGGACCGATCCCAACTGCACCCGGCCTGCCAACACCAGCCGACCGGCGGTGCCCAGATCGTTATAGGCGCGACCGTCAAAGAACATTCTCAGGCCGGTATCCGACCCGGAGAACCCGACAAAGGGCATGACTTGCGAGTCTAGATAATAACCGCGCGTCGCGCTGACCTTGCTGTCGCGTTCATCCCATTCTGACCGGAACGGAAGAATAAAGTATCGAAACTTGCGCCCATCGCCATAGGCGTCATCTGCGTCCGACCATTGGAAACCTGCCGAGGCTTCGGCGTAAAGGCGGTCAGAGAATGTGCGGCGTGCACCATAGGCAAGCGAGGCGACGGTGACGTTGTAGTTTTCGGTATTGCGCCGCTCCAACAGCGCGCTCCAGAATGTATTGTCGTCAGGGCCCAGACGATCAGGTTGATCTAGCCGCAGACCAATGCGTCCATCGATATCCTCGGCACCGCCGATATTGCGGATTGCCGCCTCGAACCGCAGCCTTTCGGCTCGCCGGAAAACGTTTCGATGGGTCCACGTAGCTGTAAGATCAACCCCGTCGCGCGAGGCAATCTCGGCCCCAAAGGTCAGGCGGCGCGGTGGCAGGTCTTCAAACGTCGCGTCGAAATCAAGCGTGCCATCCGGGTTGGGTTCTTCATGTTCCTTGAGCGAAACCGTAGCGAATGTGCCGGTGCGCCGTAGGCGGGTGCCAACCTTTTGGACCTGTTCAGGCGAATAAACCTCACCCGACGGGAAGCCTGCGACTTTCTCGATCGATCGATGGCGGACATTTGTATCGCCCTGAATGATCATTTTACCGAACCGCAGCCTTGGCCCCGGAGCCAGATCAATTGTCGCGTCCAGCCGTGCCTGCGCATGGCGCGCTATCACTTTCTGATCTTCCACTTCCGCCTTGGCATGGCCTGTATCGCGCCAGCCCTGCACCCCGGCCGAAGCCGCCTGTTGGATCGCTCCGGTGGTCGCGGTCTTACCCGTGGCGAACTCTTCGGGCAGTTCCGTGCCCGGTGCCAGCGGTTGCACGACAGCCGTTCCGAACTTGAACTTCCGCCCTGGTGTGACAAGGATAGTCGCCCGTTTGAATTGGGCTGGAACGTTCAGCGAATTGATTTTGGCGGCTTCCTGCCCGTCAAGCTTGATGCTGACGACGGGGCTGAAATAGCCTTCGTCGTACATGATCTGAACGATGGTGCGGTAGTCGGACAAAGCTGCCGACAGTATTTCCAGTGACGTATCAAGACCACGCGATTCCGAGGTGAAGATGGATGAAGTCTCTTCCAAGCGGTCGACCAGATCTTCAGATGCACCAGGGGCGGATAGGGTCGTTTCTAGCGCGGTAGCAAGATTGGGGGACAAGGCCACAAACGCACCAAAAAGCCAGCCTCTCAGATCGCTGCGCGGTCTGCTCCCTGTCATTGTATGGCTCCAACTGCCCCAAGTCGAAATCGCTATGGCCGCGAAACAAAACGAATGCGGCGTGTTGAATTCATTTAGAGCATCTGACGGCGCTTAGGGGAAGAACTAAACAAAGTTCAGGTGTTTTTATTGGCAAACTCGTGTGCCAATCCGCTACAGACCGGCATTTCGGAACCAGCGAACAATCGCATCCCGGTCTTCAGGTTCCATATAGGTCACGTTCGCAGGAGGCATGGCATGTGTGACGCCGGATTGCAGATAAATCTGTTGCGCGTTCTGAGCAATGTCAGCTTTTGTTTCCAGCAGGACACCTTTGGGTGCCCACAGGATGCCTTCCCAGACAGGCTCGCGCGCGTGGCACATAGAACAGCGACCCAGAACTATGTCCTGTGCTTCTTCAAAGCCATCCGCTGATGCGAATTTCTGTTCGTAGGGAGTTAGTTGCCGCGCTTCGGCCTCTTCCAACGGGTCGTTCATCGAAGCGGTCGACAACCACATGATGGTCATGAACAGCAAAGCCGTTACCAGCCAGGTCCAGGTTGGGTTTCCAGCGCGCGCGTGGCGGGTGTTGAAATAGTGCCGGATCGTGACACCCATCAGGAAGACCAGCGCGGCGATGATCCAATTGTACTCGGTCGCAAAAGCCAGCGGATAGTGGTTCGACAACATCAGAAACACGACCGGCAATGTCAGATAGTTGTTGTGGGTCGAACGCAGCTTGGCGATTTTGCCGTATTTCGGATCAGGTGTGCGCCCGTTCTTTAGGTCGTCCACCACAATGCGCTGGTTTGGCATGATGATGAAGAACACATTTGCGGTCATGATTGTGGCCGTGAAGGCCCCCAGATGCAGCATCATCGCGCGACCGGTGAAAATCTGGTTATAACCCCAGCCCATAATCACCAGCAGCACGAACAGAAGAACCATCAGCAATGTCGGACGCTCGCCCAATCCCGACTTGCAGAGAAAATCGTAGACCAGCCAACCGACAGTCAGCGAGGCAGCCGAGATCAATATGCCTTGCCATAGCGCCAGATCCGCCTTTTGGGCATCGATCAGATAGAGCTCTCCGCCTACCCAGTAGACGATCATCAGTAGCGCGGCACCGCTGAGCCATGTGGCGTAGCTTTCCCATTTAAACCAGGTCAGGTGGTCGGGCATACGCTCCGGAGCGACGAGATATTTCTGGATGTGATAGAATCCTCCGCCATGGACTTGCCATTCCTCGCCGTCCGCCGGTCCGGGGATATCGCGGTTCAAACCAAGATCCAGCGCGATGAAGTAGAAGGATGATCCGATCCAGGCAATCGCGGTGATAACGTGCAACCAGCGCACGCCAAAACCAATCCAATCCCAGAACACGGCGAAGTCGTACATGCTTATGTCTCCGATTGCGTTGCGCCACACTAGGCAAACGGGCTTTTCTTCGGTATTCCCGTATATTGTCAAACTGTATCAAAAAAAACGATAAGATGTCCTATCTCGACAACATTCGAACCTTTGTCCGGGTCTATGACTTGGGCAGCATGTCAGCCGCCGGGCGGGATATGAGAATTTCACCTGCGGTGACGTCGGCGCGAATATCGCAGTTGGAGGATCATCTGGGAGTGCGCCTGTTTCAGCGCACAACCCGGAACCTGACACCAACGGAACAGGGGCGGGCGTTCTACCCCGGCGCGGTTGCGGTTCTGGATGCAGTTGATGAGGCAGAAGCCCAAGTCACGCATCTGACCGAAGCCCCCCGCGGGTCTCTGTTTGTTGCTGCGCCCTTGGGTGTCGGGCGCCGGTTATTGGCGCCTCATGTGCCTGATTTTCTGTCAGAATACCCTGAGATTGATGTGCGTCTAAGACTAACAGACCGCTCGGTTGATCTGACCACCGAAGGCTTGGATCTGGCTTTTTTCATCGGTCAGCCCGAAGACAGTACATTGCGCATTCGCAAGATTGCGGATTGCCAGCGTGTGCTATGTGCAGCCCCTGATTACGTGAGCCGATGTGGGATGCCAGAAGCTGGATCCGATCTGATTTCAGGCAAGCATGAATGCTTGAACCTGCGCTTCCCTGGCGCGGCAGAGTTTCAGTGGATGCTGGAAACTCCCGATGGCCCGAAACGATTTGCTGTCTCGGGCAGGTATGAATGTGACGATGGTGATGTTTTGACCGATTGGGCGCTGTCTGGGCAAGGTATTGCCATGAAACCCGTTTTTGAAGTGTCAGAGCATTTGAAGGCGGGGAGGCTGATCCCGGTGGCGATGAAGACGCCTCCGGTTCCCGTGCAAATGGCCTGCCTGTATACGCATCGCCGCCATCAGGACCCGAAGGCGCGGCTGTTTATGGATTTCATGATTGACCGGATCGGCAAAGTGGTTCGAAGCGCCGAAGTCTAGGACTAGCTGCCCCGGTAGGTCGAGTAGCCGTAGGGGGACAACAGCAGCGGAACGTGGTAGTGCGCGTCCGCATCGGACATGCCAAAGCGGATCGGCACCTGATCCAGAAACAGAGGATCATCGCCATCCTGACCTGTCGCGCGCAGGTAATCTCCGGCGAAGAATATCAGCTCATAAGTGCCGGTTTTAAAGTCGTCCTGCGGTAAGATCGGGCTATTGGTTCGGCCATCCGCGTTGGTTTCCATCTCGACCAGTTTACGGTGCGAGTTCCCTGACACTTTGTAGAGCGCGATTTTCAACCCCTCAGCGGGGCAGCCGCGCGCCGTGTCGAGAACGTGGGTTGTCAGATAGCCAGCCAAGGGTCTCTCCTATGTGTTTCTTTTGGTGTGCCACAGTCTGGGCCAAACCGCAAAATGGTTGAAATGCCGAAAGAACTGGAAACAGTGTTCGGATTGATTTGATAATCAATGGACCGTTTCTGCGGTAAAGCTGTCAAAACACCTAATCGGACTGGAAGACCCTATGCAGCCGCCTCGTTACCCCCGCGATATGATCGGATACGGAGCCAACCCACCTGACGCCGCATGGCCCGGCGGTGCAAAACTGGCTGTGCAGATTGTGTTGAACTACGAAGAAGGTGGCGAAAACTGTGTTCTGCACGGGGACGCTGCGTCCGAGGCGTTCTTGTCCGAGATCGTTGGGGCGGCGCAGTGGCCGGGCCAGCGTCATTGGAACATGGAATCGATCTATGAATACGGCTCGCGGTCGGGGTTCTGGCGCCTGCATCGCTTGATGAAAGACCTACCGATCACCGTTTATGGTGTGGCTACCGCGTTAGCGCGTTCGCCAGATCAGGTTGCGGCGATGAAATCGGCAGGGTGGGAGATTGCCAGCCATGGCCTGAAATGGGTCGAGCACAAGGATATGCCCGAGGCGGAAGAACGGGCCCAGATCGCCGAAGCGATCCGTATGCATGCCGAAGTCGTAGGGGATCGCCCGCGCGGCTGGTACACTGGGCGCTGTTCGGACAACACCGTGCGTCTGGTCGCCGAGGAAGGTGGCTTTGCTTATGTTGCCGATACCTATGCAGACGATCTACCCTACTGGATGCAAACCGGTGGTCGGGATCAGTTGATTGTTCCCTACACGCTGGATTGCAACGACATGCGCTTTGCGACGCCACAGGGGTTCAACGCCGGGGATCAGTTCTATTCATATCTGAAAGACAGTTTCGATGCGCTTTATGCGGAAGGCGAGGCCGGTGCACCCAAGATGCTGTCGATCGGTTTGCACTGTCGCCTGATCGGGCGACCGGGACGCGTCATGGCGCTGAAACGGTTTCTGGATTACGCGCGTGGGTTCTCGGACGTGTGGTTCGCAACGCGATTGCAGATTGCCGAGCATTGGGCCGAAAAGCACCCGGCGGCTGAGCGTCCACAACCCTCGCAAATGGGCCGCGAAGAATTCGTCTCTGCGTATGGAGGTATCTTCGAGCATTCCGCTTGGATCGCCGAGCGCGCCTATGATCTGGAATTGGGCGCGGCGCATGACACGGCAGTCGGATTACACAGTGCTTTGACGCGCATGTTCCGGTCCGCCTCAACCGAGGAACGGCTCGGTGTTTTGACAGCCCACCCTGATCTGGCAGGCAAACTGGCGCAGGCAAAGCGGCTGACACAGGAAAGTACGTCCGAGCAAGCCTCGGCAGGGCTTGATGCGCTGACGGATGAGGAACGCGCCACCTTCACCGAACTGAACCAGCGCTATACGGAAAAATTCGGCTTTCCGTTCATCATTGCCGTGCGGGACCACAACAAGGCCTCGATCCTAAGCGCTTTCGAACGGCGGATCGAACAGGATCGCGAGACCGAGTTCGCCGAGGCCTGCCGACAGGTCGAGCGGATTGCCGAGTTCCGCTTGCGCGATGTGCTGCCCTCATGACTCAGATTGTCGCGGAATCGATCTCGGTCGAAGGCTTTGCACCGTTTGGTGATCTGATCGATATCTCGGGCGAGCCCGACAAGATCATCAATCAGGGTCAGTGCGGACGATACCATGACCGTGCCGAACTGGATTTCGCTGACGGTCGCGCGGGCATCAGCCTGTTCAACGCCAACCCCCGCGAGATGCCTTATGTGCTGGAGATGGTTGAGCGTCATCCCGATGGCAGCCAGGCGTTCATTCCGATGACCCAACAGCCCTTTCTGGTAATTGTCGCCCCGGATGAGGAGGGGCAACCGGGTCGTCCTCGCGCGTTCATTACGCAGCCCGGGCAGGCGGTAAACTATCACCGAGGAACATGGCACGGAGTTCTGACACCTTTGTATGGGCCCGGTCTGTTCGCCGTCGTTGATCGGATCGGAGACGGCCCGAATTTGGAAGAACACTGGTTCAGCACACCGTATGAGGTGGTCAACCGCTGAAACCAGAACCGAAGCCGCCAGAGAAGCGGTAAGAACCCCATTGGATCTTAGGGAGGACATTGAGATCATGGCTGAAACTTCGATAGGGACGCCTGAACAGCTTCGGGACCCAAACTACACCCCCGCCTTGCACAAGGCGATACCGCTGGGCATTCAGCACGTTTTGGCGATGTTCGTCTCGAACGTAACACCGGCCATCATCGTGGCGGGCGCAGCCGGGTTCGGATTCGGATCGAACTCTCCAGATTTTCCCGAACTGCTGTATTTGATTCAGATGTCGATGCTGTTCGCTGGGCTGGCGACCCTGCTGCAGACTATCACGATTGGCCCGGTCGGAGCGGCTCTGCCGATTGTACAAGGAACGAGCTTTGCGTTTTTGCCCATCATGATCCCTCTGGTCGCCGGAAAAGGCGTGGATGCCTTAGGGGCGCTGTTTTGCGGTGTCCTGGTTGGCGGCTTGTTTCATGCCTTTCTTGGCCTCTTCATAGGCAAGATACGGTTTGCGCTTCCGCCGCTGGTCACCGGACTTGTCGTAACAATGATCGGTTTGGCGCTGGTCAAGGTCGGTATTCAATACGCCGCTGGTGGTGTGCCTGCGATTGGCACCCCGGAATACGGATCGCTGCTTAACTGGTCGGCAGCTTTGGTTGTGGTTGTTGTGACGCTTGGCCTCAAGTTCTTTGCACGCGGTATGCTGTCGGTGTCTGCCGTACTGGTTGGTTTGGCCATCGGCTACGTCTATGCCCTGATGGTCGGGATGGTGACGTTCGAGGCCATTGGCACAAGTTGGTCACGCGCCTCGGCATTTGCTCTGCCGGTGCCTTTCAAATATGGCCTTGAGTTCTCGCTGGCTGCTGTGATCGGGTTCTGTCTGATGTCCTTCGTCTCGGCCATCGAGACCGTCGGAGACGTATCGGGTATCACCAAAGGTGGTGCAGGTCGCGAAGCAACTGACAAGGAGATCGCTGGTGCCACCTATGCAGATGGTTTCGGTACCGCCGTTGCCGGCATGTTCGGCGGTTTTCCCAATACTTCGTTCAGCCAGAATGTGGGCTTGATTGCGATGACCGGCGTGATGAGCCGTCATGTGGTGACCTGTGGTGCAATCTTCCTGATCCTGTGTGGCCTCGTGCCAAAGGTCGGAGCGATCATCCGCACCGTACCCATCGAAGTGCTGGGCGGTGGCGTGATCGTCATGTTCGGCATGGTGGTTGCAGCTGGTATCTCAATGCTGTCGGACGTGGATTGGAACCGCCGCAACATGGTGATTTTCGCGATTTCACTGTCGATCGGTCTGGGGTTGCAGCTGGAACCCGGCGCAGTTCAGCACCTGCCTGATACACTTCGTATCCTGATGACCAGCGGCCTGCTGCCCGCAGCGCTGATCGCCATTGTACTGAATTTGGTCCTGCCAGAAGAATTGGCCGAAGAATCGACTGAAGAGGTTTCAGGGGGTATGGCCGGTCACGGGGCGGGTAGCCTACCTCACGATTGAAGTCTTGAAGTAATCCGCAGCGTGCTTCAGCGCTGCGGATCACCCTGCTTTCGCCATCAGGCGTGCGACATCCAGCATGCGGGCTGAAAACCCCCATTCATTGTCGTACCAGCCAAAGACCCTGATCTGCCTCTCTCCAACCATGCGCGTCTCGGGCCCCGCCACCACCAGTGACTCAGGGCGGGACCGCAGATCAGATGACACCAAGGGCAGATCGGTCCATCCCAGCACGGCAGAAGCTGCGACCGCGTCGCGAAACGCTTGTTCGAATTGATCTGGGCTCATGCCACGTTCGAGCGTGGCGACAAGATCAACGGCAGATACGCTGGCCGTCGGAACACGCACCGCGGCCCCCGACACACGACCGGCCAGGTCTGGCAAGACGATATCAATCAAATGCGTCGCGCTCGAGGTCGTGGGCACCATCGACAATGCCCCGGCGCGCGATCGGGCTAGATCCCCGCGTGGCGCATCGACCATCGGCTGGCTGTTTGTATAGCAGTGGATGGTGGTCATGTGCCCGGACACAAGCCCGCCGATTTCATCAATCAGCTTGACGAGCGGTGCCAGACCATTGGTGGTGCAGGATGCATTTGAAACGATCCGTGCGCTGCCCAATTGATCTTCGTTTGCCCCCAGCACCAGTGTGACTTCGGCAGCGGGTGAAGGGCCGGAAATCAACACTTTATCCGCCCCAGCAGTCAAGCCCCGGCTGGCCACGTCGGATGTTCGCGCGATGCCGGTGCAATCGAGCATGACATCGACGCCGGACAGATCGACCTGTGCCAAATCGGCGCTGTGAGACATCAGAATAACGCGGCCATCGATATTCAGTGCTTCACCTTCGGTCGTGACCGAACCCTGATAGGGGCCAAACGTGCTGTCATATTTGAACAGGTATGCGCATGTTTCCAGCGGTGCGATATCGTTGATAAGCACCAGTTCTACATCCGAATGCTGCGGCAGGCTTAAGACCTGACGCAGAATGGTGCGGCCGATACGGCCGAATCCGTTGATCGCGAGTTTCATGCGCAAGCTATGGCAGGCAGATCAGGCGATCTCAATCAAAGTATTGTACCAATTTCAGTTGCAGCTGACCTGCGAAAAGAACTGGCCCGAAATGTTCTGATACATGCTGGAATAGATCGCCTTGCAGCCAGTCGCCTTCTGTATCGCGGCCATTGCCTGGATGGTGCGAAGACGTGGCGGCGGGCCAAAGGGGTTCAGATTGTTATTATCCCGCGTCGCCCGATAAACCACAGGCGCGTCCGAGACCTGCGTCACCGCCCATGTGCGGCTCATGACGAAAACGGATTTGGTTTCTTCCTTGGCTGCGACCGGGGCGGCGTTGAACGCCGAAAGGCCAAGAGTGGCAACCAGTGCAATCATCGTACCGCGCAGTAACATCGAACAATCTCCAGTGCTGAAAACTCATTTGATTTCATCAGATTCCAGCGATTCTGTGAACCCCTTTACCAGAACTTGACCCGGTAAAGCCCCGATCGTCAGCTACCTAGACGGTACAGACAACGGCATGTGCCTATTCACATCCTTGTACAACAGATAGCGAAACCGTCCCGGTCCGCCTGCGTAACAGGCCTGCGGGCAGAAAGCGCGCAGCCACATGTAGTCGCCGGCCTCAACCTCGACCCAGTCCTGATTGAGACGATAAACGGCCTTGCCCTCAAGCACATAAAGGCCGTGTTCCATCACATGGGTTTCGGCAAAGGGAATCACGCCACCAGGTTCGAAATTGACGATGTTGACATGCATGTCGTGACGCAGGTCCTGCGGATCGGTGAAACGGGTGGTAGACCAGCGGCCTTCGGTGCCGGGCATTTCGTTGGGTACCACGTCGCGTTCATTGGTGATGATCGGGTCAGGGGCGGGCAGGCCGGGCACTGCATCATAAGCCTTGCGCACCCAATGGAACCGGGCAACTGAATCGCCATGGTTGTGCAGCGTCCAGTCGCTGCCCGGGGGGATATAGGCATATCCACCGATCTCAAGAACATGATCCGCTTCGTTCAGGGTCAGCGTAACGCTGCCCTCGACCACGAAGATCACCCCTTGCGCATTTGGGTCGGTTTCAGGCGTATCGCTGCCACCGCCGGGCTGCACCTCCATTATGTATTGCGAGAATGTCTCGGCAAAACCACTCAAAGGCCGGGATAAGACCCAAAGACGTGTATTCTCCCAGAAAGGCAGAAAGCTGGTGACGATGTCGCGCATCGTGCCCTTGGGGATTACCGCATAGGCATCGGTGAACATGGCACGGTCGGTCAACAGTTGCTCTTGCCCCGGATGTCCGCCTATCGGTGCATAATATTTAGGATGTGTCATCAAATGCCTCTGCTTCGTCTGGGCACAATATGAGGCGATCTCACGGGCGGACCTAGCGCCCGCCTTGCGAAAGGTTTGTTCGGGATAATTTGAAGGTGGCCAAGTGGGGCTTGGCCGCACACGCATAGAGGTATATCTATGGACGTGAAAGTCATTCAAATCGGCGAGGCCCTTTGATGAAAGCCTTTGTTTACACAGCGCTGGTTGCTGCACTTTTTCTGGGGGTGGGTGGAATAGCACAGGCTAAACCACTTTCCCGAATCATCGCGGAAATGGGGTTGAGCCCCGCTGACTTTGAGGTGTTGAACGACACCTCAAACGCGTTGCTGTCGACGGGCACTCCATCCGTGGGGCAGGAGAGGGCTTGGCTCAATCAGGACACCGGCTCGAAGGGGACAATCCGCGTGCAAAGCGTTCAGGGCAATTGTGTGATACTTCAGCACTTTGTGCAGCCTGAAGGTGCTGCACAGGCCCGCGATATCAGAACGCGCCGCTGCAAGACCGCTGATGGGAACTGGATCCTGACACCTTAAAGGCCGTTGCCTTGGCCAGCACCCGAACTAGCACAGCTGCACCCTTGTGATTTGCTCCAGCTAATTTTACCGCAGGCCCCCTGCTGGGCATCGCATTGATGCTGGACCGGGCTCAATTTGCGTGAATGACGTACCGTCACTTAGCTGGACACGCTCATGGCCACTAAGCCATCCTCGGACCAAAGCCAAAGACCCGCATTGCGCCACAGGGAAGGAATAGACATGACCATGACTTTCGGATTGCGTGAGGAAAACCGCGCCCTGTTACAGCGGGTGAGAGATATGATTCACGACGAGGTCATGCCGCTTGAAGATGAGTATCAGGCAGAAATCAATAAAGGCGATCGTTGGAAATATACCGAGCGACAGGCCGAGATTCTCGAGGGGCTGAAAGCCAAGGCCAAGGCGGCGGGGCTTTGGAACTTCTGGCTGACAGACAGCGACAAAGGTTTTGGCCTCAGTACAGTTGAATACGCCTATTTCGCCGAGGAGATGGGCAAGACGCCCTTGGGGGCCGAAGTTTTCAACTGCTCCGCGCCCGATACAGGGAATATGGAGGTGTTTGAACGCTACGGGTCAGGCGCGATGAAAGAGCAGTGGCTGAAGCCTTTGCTCGACGGGCAGATTCGCTCGGCTTATCTGATGACCGAACCCGATGTGGCCTCATCGGATGCCACCAACATTTCGATGTCCTGCGTGAGGGACGGGGCCGAATATGTTCTGAACGGCGAGAAATGGTGGTCGTCTGGGGCGGGCGATCCGCGTTGCAAGGTCTATATCGTGATGGTCAAAACCGGCGGGGACGATCTGCCAAAGCACCAGCGCCAGTCGATGATCGTGGTCCCAGCAGACGCGCCGGGTATTGAGGTATTGCGCCCGATGGAGGTCTATGGCCACGACGATGCGCCCCATGGTCACATGCACATCCGTTTCACAGAAGTTCGGGTCCCGGCCGAAAACATTCTACTGGGCGAAGGGCGCGGGTTCGAGATCGCGCAGGGGCGCTTGGGGCCGGGCCGTATTCACCATTGCATGCGCGCGATTGGTCAGGCCGAGTCTGCGCTGGAGCAGATGTGCAAGCGTTCACTACAGCGCCAGGCGTTTGGGAAGAAACTGGCGCAGCTGGGGGCAAACTACGACATCATCGCCGAATGTCGGATGGAGATCGAAATGGCCCGTTTGCTGTGCCTCAAGGCCGCCTGGTACATGGATCAGGGCGATGCACGGGCGGCGGCCCCATGGATCAGCCAGATCAAGGTCGTTGCCCCCAAGGTCGCGCTGAAGGTGATCGATGAGGCCGTGCAAATGTTCGGCGCACAGGGGATCAGTCAGGATACGCCCTTGGCAAATGCATGGACCCATGTGCGCACCCTGCGTCTGGCGGATGGGCCGGACGCAGTGCATCGCCGTCAGGTCGCTCGCGTCGAGTTGAAGAAATACACGCAGGAAAAAGTCTGAGGCGACAGAACCACAATGACATCGGATGTGTTGGGGCAGGCGTATTTCCACCAAAATGCGCAGGGTGTGTTTGTCGGAAATGACCCCGCGCGCGGGCCTTGGTCGGCCGATCATTGCCATGCTGGGCCAGTCAGCGGATTGATCGTGCGGGCGGCAGAAACCGAAGTCGGCCCTGAGAAGATGTTGACTCGGTTGACCGTCGATCTGCTGCGTCCATTGCCTCTGGCTGGTTTGCGAGTCGCGGCAGAGACGACACGCCATACCAAGACGCTGGCGACCACACGGGTCACCGTACATGATCTGGACGACACGCTTTGCGCCACCGCCACAACCATGCATATGGTGCGCAAAGACCTTGGGGCCGTGCCTAATGTCAAACTGCCCGCGCCCAGGGTCGAAGATATGGTCGATGGCCCGTTCCCGATCGGTGAGATGCGCCATCAGTTGCCCGGTTTTGCCCATCACTCCCAGATCGGCTATCCCGCTGATGGCAACCAAGGGGCGGGTCCGAAAACCGTCTGGATGCGCACACCTGCCTTGCTGGAAGGAGAGGACCCATCGCCGATCCAAGCGCTCTGCCCGCTTGCAGATTGCGGCAATGGCATATCGTGGAACGCGCCCACATCTGAGATGGGTTTCATGAATACTGACCTAACGGTGCAAATCCACCGCGAGCCTGTCTCGGATTGGCTGGCATCTGACTCGATCTCGCACTGGCAGCGCTCGGGGATCGGCATGTCGCAGTCGGTTCTTTTCGATACGCAGGGGCCGGTCGGCACGGCGCTGCAGACATTGGTCCTGTTTCCGCCGGGATAAAGCGGCAGGTTTATGCATGATTGCGTTCAATCGGATTGCCGTATGGCATTGCGCGCCCTATCTTCGCCGTATGCGCTGGCTTGCCTTCTCATTGACCTGCCTTCTGCCGATACCGGCTCTAGCCCATCCCCATGTCTTTATCGACACGGGGCTGGAGTTCATGGTCGATGACGCAGGCAACCTGACCCATGTGCGTGTGACCTGGGCCTATGATGAGTTCTATTCATTGCTGGTTCTCGAAGACATGCGACTGGATCAGGACGCGGATGGCGTCCTGACCGAGGCCGAAGAGCAGTTTCTAAGCGGTTTCGACGCGCAGTGGGTCGAAGGCTACAATGGCGATCTGGTCATCCGCATGGGCGAAACCGTGATCCCGCTCTCTGGCCCACTTGAGCCGCAGGCTACGACCGAGGATGCGCGCATCGTAACCACACATCTGCGCGCAATCGAGGGAGACCCCGTTCCCGCGGATGCGCTGTCGATCAAAGCCTTTGATGAGAGCTTTTATACCGCATACGAAGTGACCCGCCCGGTTCTGGTTTCAGGCCCCACGACCTGTGATATCGAACGGAGCGATCCGGATATCGACAACGAACTGGCCCAAATGCAGGCTTTTTTGCTGACGCTGAACGCCGAATATGACCTTGAAGAAAACGATATCCCTCTGGTCGGTGAGAAGTTCGCAACCGAGATTCGGCTTTCATGTCCAAATACCTGATCGTTCCCGTTGCCATCGCCTGCGGGGTGCTGCTGTGGTTCTGGGGCAGCGGTGGTTTTGACCATCTTGCCGCCTGGGCCGCCGGTGAACAGCGCGAATTCCAGAACCAGATCGCCCGCGCCCTGCGCGCAGCAAGCGCCGAGCAGCCCGAAGCTGTGACAACGCTACTGACGGTCTGTTTTGCATATGGGTTTTTTCATGCCATCGGACCGGGCCATGGCAAGGTTCTGATCGGAGGATACGGGCTGGGCCGTCGCGTCGCATTTTGGCGGTTGTCTGCAATCAGTGTCCTGTCGAGCCTAGGGCAGGCCGTGACTGCGGTTGTGCTGGTTTATGCGGGCGTGCTGGTATTCCAGATGTCGCGCGAGTCGCTTGTCGGCACGACCGAACAGGTCATGGCACCGATCAGCTACGGCGCAATTGCCGCAATTGGCCTGTGGCTGGTTTTCCGCGCCATCCGCAGTTTTGCCCGGCGTCACAAAAATCAGGCGTCTCAAACCCACGACCACCATCACCATGCGCATGATCATGACCACCATCATCACGACCACGAAGTTTGCGCTGACTGCGGCCACCGCCACGGCCCGACTGCCGATGAGGTCGCTCAGGTCGGCAGCCTGCGTGAGGCGTTGATCCTGATCGCTGGCATAGCCGCGCGCCCCTGTACCGGCGCGTTGTTTGTGCTGATCCTGACATGGCAGATGGGTATCGCAATGGTCGGCATCGCGGGCGCATTCGCCATGGCTCTGGGCACTGCAACCGTCACCACTTTGGTCGGTTGGACATCCTTTGGGTTGCGTGGCGGGTTGCTGGCCTCAGCCTCGGCTACGCGCTTTGCATCGGTACTGGCCCCGACCATCGAGCTGGTGGCGGGTCTTATCATCGCCGTGATTGCAAGCGGGTTGCTACTGCGGGCCTTGTAGACTTAGTCGAAAACCGGCTCTGGATACCCGACCCTTGCCAGATACAATCCCTGCGGCGGGCACACCGGGCCACAGGCCGCTCGGTCAACCGCCTCAAGCGAATCGCGAACGTCCTCAGGCGTCCATGCCCCAGCCCCCACACGCTCCAACGTGCCAACGAAGCTACGTACCTGATTGTGCAGGAACGACCGGGCGCGGACGTGGAAATGGATTTCGGGGCCTGAAAAGCCCTGCACCTGTTCCACCCGCAACTCATCCAGTGTTTTGACCGGGCTGGCGGCCTGACAGATGGAAGACCGGAACGTGGTGAAGTCATGCCGTCCGATCAGCATATCCGCCCCGGCCTGCATCGCCGCGACGTCCAGAGAATGATTGATCTGCCAGACCTGCCCCTTGTCATGGGTTGCGGGTGCGCGGCGCATCAGGATGCGGAACAGATATTGCCGCTCAAGCGCCGAGAACCGCGCGTGCCAGTCATCATCTACCCGTGCGGCTTTCACGATGGCGACAGGCTGCGGCTTGAGGTGATAATTTAACGCCTCGGACAGGCGGAACGGGTCCCAGTCCTTAACCAGATCGCAATGCGCCACTTGCCCCAGCGCGTGAACCCCCGCATCGGTACGACCGGCGGCGGCGATTGTGTGGTCTCCGGGTTCGATCCGCGAAAGCGCTAATTCGATCGCGCCCTGAACCGAAGGCAGCTCCTTTTGCCGCTGCCATCCGGCAAACGGTTCCCCTTGGTATTCGACTTGCAGCGCGTATCTGGGCATAGGGCGCTGGTATCGCGCCTTGGTCGGACGGGCAAGGGGGCGAAAGCTCTGGCAAGTGCCGCAACCGCTACCTATCTTGGGCAAAACGATAATTGCGGGGCGACAGCTTGGTCATCTCATCTTTGGCAGACAGTCTGGTGCGCGGCGTCGAATCCGTGGGTGACCGTGTGTCCGAGACATTCTTCGAGCCGGTCATCCGGCTGGGCGTCACGGGATTGGCGCGGTCGGGCAAGACGGTGTTCATCACATCACTGGTCGCCAACCTGCTGGATCGGGGCCGCATGACCGGTCTTGTGGCGCAGCAAGAGGGGCGTGTCACCGCCAGCTATCTGCAGCCGCAACCCGACGACACCGTGCCCCGGTTCGATTTCGAATCCCATCTGTCCGCGCTGACCGGACCAGCGCCGCACTGGCCGGACAGCACGCGTGCTGTTTCCGAGTTACGCCTGTCCTTCAAAGTCCAGCCCGCAGGTCTGCTTTCGGGATTGCAGGGCCCTCGAACATTGCATCTGGACATTGTGGACTATCCGGGTGAGTGGCTGCTGGATCTGGCCCTACTGGACAAATCCTATGAAGATTGGTCGCGGGACACGCTGGAACACATATCCAATCGCCCACAAGCAGGGGCATTTCTGGCAAAGGTTCAGGCGACCGACCCAACCGCGCCACATGATGAGCCGCAGGCGCAGGACCTCGCCCGCAGCTTCACCGATTACCTTAATGCCGCGCGTGATGCCGGTTTCTATGACTGCACTCCCGGTCGGTTTCTTCTGCCGGGCGATCTGGACGGGTCTCCTGTGCTGACATTCGCGCCGCTCCCGATGTCGGGGTCGTCAATTCGGCGTTCACTACACCGCGAGATGGAGCGGCGGTACGAGGCGTACAAATCGCGTGTGGTCAAACCTTTCTTTCGCGACCACTTTGCCCGGATCGACCGGCAGATCGTTCTGGTAGATGCGTTGGGGGCAATCCATAAAGGCCCGCAAGCGGTCGAGAATATGCGCCGCGCGATGGCAGATATCCTGTCGGCCTTCCGCCCCGGTCGCAACGCATGGCTCAACAGGCTGCTGCTTGGCAAGCGGGTCGAGCGTATCCTGTTTGCGGCCACCAAAGCGGACCATCTGCACCATCTGCAGCACCCAAGCCTGACCGCGATCATTGAGGCCCTGACCCGTGAGGCCCGCGACCGCGCCAGCTTTGCCGGGGCTGAAACTGCGGCCTTATCGTTGGCTTCACTTCGGACAACGACGGAAGAGATGCGCAGCCATAACGGCGTAGAACTGCCATGCGTGCGCGGCACTCTGCTGGATAGCGGTAAGCAGGCGGCCTTTTACCCCGGTGATTTGCCAGAGGACCCTGCCCATCTGCTGGGCCCCGCGCGCAATGGGGCCGAGGGATGGCTGGGCGAGGACTATGGCAATATGGCCTTTGCACCCGCACATTTGACCCTGAATCCCGGTGACGGTCCGCCACATATTCGGCTGGACCGGGCTGCGCAGTTTCTGATCGGAGACCGGCTGTGAACGTGATCCTTCGTCCTGCTCGCAGTACCGATGCCGGAACCACAGGCGCTATTCTGCATGGGTTCGCCCGCGAAAACGACTGGATGCCTGAGCTGCATTCTGAGGCCGAGACCATCGCGTTTTGCGGCAGGATGATTGATCTCGGCTGGGTCACGGTGGCCGAAAAGCAGGGGCAGGTGGCCGGATTTCTGGCGTTGAATGGGGACGAAGTGCAGTCGCTCTATCTGGCGAGCTCGGCGCGCGGGCAGGGGATCGGGCAGCGATTGCTGGATCGTGCCAAAGCGCAGCGTCCCACGCTCAACTTGTATGCGTTTCAGGCCAATCCTTCCGCATGCCGGTTCTATGAGCGCAACGGCTTTGTCGAGGTCGCACGCGGCGATGGGTCCGAAAATGACGAAAACCTGCCCGACATCAGATATGTCTGGACGCGCGAGGAGTTGGTCGATGGCTAAAGGCCCCGTTTTGATTGATCTGGAAGACGACGCCTCGGCAGTTGATGTCTCGACCGCGCCTCCTGTTCCGGACATCGCGCCTCCGCAGGGGCAAGCGATGCAGGCAGCGGTACGGTTCGCAGCGCGGAAACCTTCGGTTTTGGCGCGTTGGTTCTGGGGGTTGGCATTAGCCGTTGTGGGGGCGGTGGTCTCGGTCGCCGCATGGGATTTTGCCATCTCTCTGCTGGAACGCGCACCAATTCTGGGTTGGATCGTCACCGGTCTGATCGCAGCGCTTTTGCTGGTCGTCCTGATCATTGCACTGCGCGAGTTGGCCGCAATCAGCCGTCTGTCTCGTGTCGACGGGCTGCGGCGCGCGGCGGACACAGCTTTATCAGACGAGGACTTGTCGCAAGCCCGCGCTGTAACCACGCGGCTGGTTGCGTTCTATAAGGGACGCGATGAAACACGCTGGGGTCGCGACCGTTTGACCGAACGCATGGGAGAGCAATTCGATGCGGCAACCCTGCTGAGCTTGGCCGAAGACGAATTGCTGGCCCCGCTGGACGCTGCTGCCAGCCGCGAGGTCGAGGCCGCAGCCCGGCAGGTTGCCACCGTTACCGCTTTGGTTCCGCTCGCGCTGGCCGATGTCGCGACCGCGCTGGCAAGCTCATTGCGAATGATCCGACGTATTGCCGAAATCTATGGCGGTCGAGCAGGTTTCTTGGGCAGTTGGCGCCTAACCCGCGCCGTATTCGTGCATCTGATTGCAACTGGCGCGGTGGCAGTGGGGGATGATCTTCTGGAGCCGATTTTAGGCGGCTCGGTTCTCAGCAAATTGTCGCGCCGGTTCGGTGAGGGGCTGGTCAACGGCGCGCTCACCGCCCGCGTGGGTGTCGCTGCGATGGAGGTCTGTCGACCTTTGCCTTTCTCGAAACGCCACCAGCCCTCGACCCGTGGTATGATCAAACGCGCGCTCAGCGGGTTGTTCTCCAGGACTTGATCTGGCGCAAGGCCATGCCTGAACCTGTGCTGCATAAACAGGACGGAGCCAGCCATGACCGAACACGGCCACAGCCAGCAAGAGATTTTCGAACGGGTCAATGCGCCTCCGGGTCGTGGGGTTCTGCGCGATGTGGTTTATGGCGGCATCGATGGCTCAGTCACGACATTCGCGATCGTTGCCGGCGTTGCCGGGGCAGGTTTATCGCCTTTTGTCATCGTGGCACTTGGGTTGGCCAACGTGCTGGCGGATGGTTTTTCGATGGCGGCGGGCAACTACTCGGGAACCAAGGCCGAGCTCGATAACATCCACCGTATTCGAGCCATCGAGGAACGGCATATCAAGTTGTATCCGGATGGCGAGCGAAAGGAGGTGCGCGAAATCCTCGCACAAAAAGGCCTTTCAGGCAGCGTTCTGGATGACGCGACGGCTGAAATCACTTCGAACCACGACAATTGGGTCGACCTGATGATCGAGGGCGAATACGGGCTGGGCAGCGTCGACCCGCATCCCCTCAAGGCTGCGATGGCGACGTTCTTTGCCTTTCTGATCGCGGGGATGATTCCGTTGTTGCCGTTCCTCTTATCCGTTGCAAATGCGTTCACAGTATCGGCCTGGATGACTGCGGGCGTGTTCTTTGCCATTGGCGCGATGAAAAGCCGGTGGTCGCTTGCACCCTGGTGGCGATCAGGCGGAGAAACCCTGCTGATCGGGGGTGCGGCGGCAGCTATCGCCTTCTGGGTTGGCTCGTTGTTTCACCCCTGAATGGTGCTGTTGTCGCGGACGGGGTGATCAGGCTGGTCCTCAGAATCTGACCCGCTAGGGTGTTGTAAACCATTGCGAGGCACCTCGTGGCAACGGATCATCCTGAAAAAACTGTTTTGGTGCTAGGCGCTTATGGCTTCATCGGTGCTGCGGTCGTTCGGTCGCTGCATGCGGATGGCGCCTGTGTGAAGCGGCTTGCGCGCAGCCAGAAGACGGCTGAGAGGGTCCTTCCGGATATTGCGCTGATCTCGGGGGATCTACGTGATTTCAAGTCGGCGGCGGATTGACGGGGCTATCGCGGGCAGCCGAGATACTCTCGCGCAATGGTTGGCCCGTTGGGATTGCCAACGCGAGCGTGGTGTTTTGGTCGATGATCAATATCGCGCTGGGGCTGGCAATCTTGTGGCGTCCGTGGGCCGCACGCGCTTGCCTCGCGCAGGCTGCAATCGCCGCTTTCTATCTGATCGCCGCCACGTTGACGGAGCCTGAACTGTGGCTCGACCCTTTGGGGCCGTTGGTCAAGATAGCACCGGCTTTGGTGCTATCACTGATCGCGCGACCCATGTTGGAGAGCCGCTGATGGACCCGGACCTGATCCTGCGTTGGCTGCACGTGATCGGAGCCTGCGTTCTGTTGGGCACTGGCGCGGGGATCGCCTTTTTCATGCTGATGGCGCACCGCGCAGCAGATGCACGGGTGATTGCTAATACGGCGGGAATCGTGGTGCTGGCCGACACAGTTTTTACGGCCACCTCAGTCATTTTCCAGCTGATCACCGGCGTGTTGCTGGCCTGGCAACTGGGCTGGTCGCTGTCGGAGGGTCGGATCGCGATATCACTGCTGCCTTACGTAGTGACCGGCTTGTTCTAGCTGCCGGTGGTTTGGATTCAGATTCGGCTGAGGGATTATGCAAGGCAGGCTGATCGGGATGGTACCTCCTTGCCAAGCTGTTACTACAAACTGTTCCGCAGATGGTTCGCTTACGGTATTCCGGCCTTTGCCGCAGTGCTGGCGATCCCTTGGCTGATGCTGGCACGCCCTCACATCCTGCTTTTCTAGGCCGATTACCTGTGCAGCAGGCGGTATCCATGCGGATTTCCAGACTATAAACCAGCCTGTCTGCACGGTACGTTTGGCGCATCGCATCCCGGAGGTTTCGGTTGGAATCCTTGCTTGTCCTCGTTGGTCTGATCGTTCTGGCCATTCCTGTTTCGATCATCGCTTTGCTGATTGGTCAATCGCGGTTGCGTAAGCGTGTCGAACAGCTTGAGCGGCAATTGGCCAGGCAAATACCGGAAAGCGGCGCCGAAACCTCCAAGACATCAAGGCCGGAGCCGACGACGACGCAAACCAAGCATGATCCCTGGGCCGCGGCGAAAACCTCGTCTGCCACTGACGAAAGCCCATCGGATGCGCCGCAGGCCGTTGAGGCCGCCGATCCTCCTGCCACCATCGTTTTTCGTGAGGAAAAGATCGCCGCGCTGGGCGCGTGGTTGCGTGAGAACTGGTTCTATGCGGTTTCGGCGTTGTCACTGGCGTTGGCAGGGATTTTTCTGGTTCAGTACGGGGTTGAGAACGGGCTGTTGCCACCCACCGCGCGGGTCGCCGCAGCCCTGATCTTTGGCCTTCTGCTGATTGGGTCAGGTGAAGTGATCCGCCGCCGCTTCGGCGATGACGAGGACGCGTCGACCGCTTATCTACCATCGGTCTTCTCGGGCGCGGGTCTGGTGACCTTGTTTGGTGGCGTCCTTGCCGCGCGCCAGCTTTATGATCTGATCGGCCCCGAGGCCGCTCTGGCCGGTCTCGTTATCATCGCTCTGTTTGCGTTGGTCTTGGGATGGTTCCACGGGCCGCTGCTCGCCGCCGTAGGCCTAATCGGAGCCTTTGCCGCGCCCTTTATGGTTGGAGGCGCATCGGACGATCCCAGTTGGCTTTATGGTTATTTCTTTATCATCGCCATTTTGGGTTTGGGTATCGATACCGTCAGGCGTTGGGCATGGATTTCCATTCTGACGCTAGTGGGTGCATACGGGGCGGCGTTTTTGCTGGTGCTGTCTTCCCCCTCCACGGAACCGGGATATCTGACCTGTGTGACAGCACTGGCGCTGATTGCGATGGCGATACCCGTGCGCAGTATCTGGCCCGACCACACCGGCCCGATGATTGCCGAGGTCATCCGGCGACGGAAAGGGGATCCATGGCCCGAGTTTCCAACCCGAATTGCCTTTGGTGCGGTTCTCACCAGTTCCATCATCCTGTCGCTGCATTGGTCGGATTCAAGCGGTGAGTTTTGGCTGGGCGTTGCACTGTTTACCGCTTTGATACTGGCGCTGATCCTTTGGACAAAAGCTGCGCGTGCGTTGCAGGATGTGACGGCGCTGCCTGCGTTGGGTCTGATCTGGTTTGTTCTGCTGCACGGGTTGGACGGTGGCTCCGTGTGGCGCGGCTTTGCCGACACATACGTGGAAACGGCCGAGGCCGATTATCCTTGGGTAGTCACGCTATTGGTTGCCCTCGGGGCCTTGATCAGCGTGCTCGCTGCGTGGCGGTCCTTCCACGCCGGGCGCTACGCTGTGGTCTGGGCCGGGGGTGCAGCCCTATATGCTCCGACGCTGGCGATCGCGCTTGAAGTCGGATGGCAGCCTGCAAACGTGATCGGAGCTTATGCGTGGGCCTTACACGCAATCGCAATAGGCGCGATGATGGTGGTTTTGGCCGAACGGTTTGCGCGGGCCGATGGTGAGAAACGGATGCGGCCTGCACTGGCAACTCTGTCTGCGCTATCGTGCCTTAGCTTTGCCTGCATCATCGTACTCAGCTCTGCCGCATTGACCGTAGCACTTGTCGCCATGATTGTTGTGGCCGTGGCGCTGGACCGGCGATTTGTTTTGGCTCCGATGAGTTGGTTCATTTGGGCGGGTGTGTTCACGGTGACCGTACGGCTGGTGCTCGACCCGGGGCTCGATTGGGCCGAAACCGCGCCGTTGATCGAAATGACCTTGGTCTATGCGGTGGCGGTTGCCGGGTTCATAATGGGGTGGGCGTTGCTAAGGTCCTTGGACCGCCCGATTGCCTCATTGCTGCTTGAAAGCGCGGCCTGGGCAACGGCGGGAATACTGCTATCGCTCTTGTTGCTGCGCTGGCTGGAAAGCTTCGGAGAAGGCGGCGCGACAGACAGCCATTGGGGGCTGGGGCTGCTGGCGGTGATCTGGCTGCTGCTGGCTTTTGCACAAATACAGCGGTTCGAGCTTGGCGGTAAGCTGAACTACGCGCGTTACGCGCTCGCGGCGTTCTTTGCGGCACACGGCATGATGCGTCTGGTTCAGGCTTTGTCTGAGGCTAACCCGTTGCTCGACCCATTTGCCGATCCCGTGTTCGGCCCGCCGGTGCTGAACACGTTGGCGGTGGCCTATCTGTTGCCTGCGCTGGCCATCGGCTTTTCGGCTTGGCGCGTCGTGACGCAGCCCGTGCTACTGAAGCAGATCAGTTATGGGGTCGCCGGTGCCCTGATCGCTTTTTGGCTGGGGCTTACAATCCGTCATGTCTGGCAGGGGGCGGGTGGCATGTATGAAGGCAACGGCGTCACCCAGCCCGAGCTTTATTCATACACCATCACCTTGTTGGTGGTCGGCGCAGGGTTGTTCTACCAGTCGCTGGCCCGCCGGTCCGATTTGATGCGCAAGGCCGGTTTGGCCGTGATTGGCCTCGCGGTGGCCAAGGTGTTTCTGATCGATATTGCCGGATTGGGCGGGCTGATCCGGGTGTTTTCGCTGTTGGCGCTCGGTCTCGCACTGGCGGGTCTTGCATGGCTCAATCGCTGGGCCAAGCTGCGCCATTCGTCGCAAGACCCGGAACCTCTGGACCATTGAGAGCAGGCGTCCTATAAGCGCGGCCATGTTTGACCGGCTGGCCATCATTTTTCGAATTATATCCCCGGCGCTCTGATATCGCGAGACGCCGGGCAAAGGTGCTTGAGTTATCGCACTGACCGCTTCGATCCATACACCACCAGAACATCCTGAGGACGCCCCAAATGTGCGCCGAAACACCTGACTACAAAGACACGCTGAACCTGCCGAAAACCGAATTCCCCATGCGTGCAGGCCTGCCCAAGCGCGAGCCAGCATGGCTGGACCGCTGGGAAAAGATCGGCGTCTATGACCGCCTGCGCGAGAAAGAGGGTCGCAAACCTTTTACCCTGCATGACGGCCCTCCTTACGCGAACGGCCATCTGCATATCGGCCACGCGCTGAACAAGACCATCAAGGACATGATTGTTCGGTCCCATCAGATGATGGGCTACGATTCACGCTATGTGCCCGGCTGGGACTGCCACGGCCTGCCCATCGAATGGAAGATCGAGGAACAGTACCGCAAGAAGGGCAAGAACAAGGACGAGGTGAACATCGTTGACTTCCGTCAGGAATGCCGCAAGTTCGCCGAAGGCTGGATCGACATCCAACGTGAAGAGTTCAAGCGTCTGGGCATCACTGGCAATTGGCCCGATCCCTACATCACCATGGATTATCACGCCGAGGCTGTGATCGCGGACGAGTTCATGAAATTCCTGATGAACGGTACGCTTTATCAGGGCTCGAAACCCGTGATGTGGTCCCCCATCGAGAAGACCGCGCTGGCCGAGGCCGAGGTCGAGTATCACGACAAGGAAAGCTTCACCATCTGGGTGAAGTTCAAGGTTGTGAACACCGGCGATGTGACGCTGGACAACGCTTATGTGGTGATCTGGACGACGACCCCTTGGACGATGCCCTCGAATAAGGCCGTGGTCTATGGCGAGGATATCTCCTACGGCCTCTACGAAGTCATCGGCCGCCCCGAGGAGTGCTGGGCGCGGATCGGTGAGCGCTATCTACTGGCCGATGACCGCGCGGCGGATGTGTTTGCCCGCGCGCGTCTGGACGATACGATGTACCGCCGCCTGTGTGATGTCACGCAGGAGGATCTTGCCAAGATCCAACTGGCACACCCGCTGGCCGGGGCCGAAGATGGCAATGGCGAATGGGACGACATCCGCGATTTCCGCGCCGCTGAGTTTGTGACCGACACCGAAGGCACCGGCTTTGTCCACTGCGCGCCGTCGCACGGGATGGAGGAATTCGAGCTTTACCGTGATCTGGGGATGTTGGAACAGGTCATCACTTACAACGTGATGGATGATGGCAGCTTCCGCGCCGATCTACCGTTCTTTGGCGGTAAATACATCCTGTCCCGTAAGGGCGGTGAAGGCGATGCGAACAAGGCCGTCATCGACAAGTTGGCCGAGGTTGGCGGGCTGCTGGCGCGTGGCAAAATCAAGCACAGCTATCCGCATTCGTGGCGCTCGAAGGCGCCGATCATCTACCGGAACACGCCGCAGTGGTTTGCCTCGGTCGACCGCAAGCTGGAGGACGGCATGGGCGAGATGGGCGATTCCATCCGTGAACGTGCCCTGCGCTCGATTGATGAACTGGTGAAATGGACGCCGCAGACCGGCCGCAACCGTCTGTATTCCATGATCGAAGCACGCCCGGACTGGGTCCTGTCGCGCCAACGCGCCTGGGGCGTGCCGCTGACCTGCTTCACCAAGAAGGGGGCATTGCCGACCGACGCGGACTACCTGCTGCGCAATGACGAACTCAATGCGCGTATCAAGGCGGCGTTTGAGAAGGATGGCGCAGACGTCTGGTACACGGACGGGTTCAAGGAGAAGATCCTCGACGGTATCGCGAACCCCGACGACTACGATCAGGTGTTCGACGTGCTGGATGTGTGGTTCGACTCTGGCTCGACCCACGCCTTTGTGCTGCGTGATCGTGAGGACGGGACCGCGGACGGCATCGCTGACGTCTATATGGAAGGCACCGACCAGCACCGCGGGTGGTTCCATTCGT
Source organism: Ruegeria sp. AD5 (assembly GCF_056542345.1). Lineage (NCBI taxonomy): Bacteria > Pseudomonadati > Pseudomonadota > Alphaproteobacteria > Rhodobacterales > Roseobacteraceae > Ruegeria > Ruegeria sp. AD5. Next base: position 1,442,947 of record NZ_JBQFZR010000002.1, on the reverse strand, counting down.
CGATGCTGCAGGCTTGCGGCACCAAGGGGCGTGCACCATACCGCAACGTAGTGACCCACGGATTTACGCTGGATTCCAAGGGCAACAAGATGTCCAAATCGCTGGGCAACACCATCGTGCCGGAAGAGGTCGTTAAACAATACGGCGCCGATATCCTGCGCCTGTGGGTGGCTCAGACCGACTACACCGCCGACCAGCGGATCGGACCGGAGATCCTGAAAGGCACAGCCGACAGCTATCGCCGCCTGCGCAATACCATGCGGTTCATGCTGGGCTCGCTGGCGGACTTCACCGAAGCGGATCGGGTTGCGCCTGAAGATATGCCGCGCCTGGAGCGCTGGGTGTTAAGCCGACTGGCCGATCTGGATGAGCAGGTGCGCAAAGGTTATGCAGCATTTGACTTCCAGGGTGTATTCAGCGCCGTATTCACATTCGCCACGGTTGACCTGTCATCGTTCTATTTCGATGTCCGTAAAGACGCGCTTTATTGCGACGGTGACAGCCTACGCCGCCGTGCCGCGCGGACTGTGCTGGATATCCTATTCCACCGTCTGACCACATGGCTGGCCCCAGTTCTGGTCTTCACTATGGAAGAGGTCTGGCTGGAACGGTTCCCGGCCGATGATAGTTCGGTCCATTTAATGGATTTCCCTGAAACGCCCGCTGATTGGCGCCATGAAGAACTGGAGGCCAGCATGGCCAAAGTCCGCCGCGTTCGCCGCGCCGTGACCGCTGCGCTGGAAATTCAACGTCAGGACAAGGTGATCGGATCCAGCCTTGAGGCCGCACCGATCGTGCATGTCGAAGATCAGGAAACCCGCGATCTGCTTGCGACTTTCGACGTGGATGACATGTGCATCACTTCTGGTCTGGCCGTCACAGGCGATCCGGCTCCGGCCGAGGCGTTCCGTGTGCCAGAAATCGAGGGCGTAGCTGTAGTGTTCGAAAAAGCCCAAGGTGACAAATGCCAGCGCTGCTGGAAAATCCTTCCTGATGTTGGGCTGCACGCCCATCCGGGCGTATGCGGGCGCTGTAACGAGGCGCTGAGCTGACATTCGAACGGAGCGCGAGAGAGAGATCGCTGATGCGAGGCTCTGCCTCGCGCTCCGAGGTATTTTTGGCCAGATGAAGAGGCGGATCGTCAGGATTCGGGTTGCAGGTGAGGTGAAACATCTGCAACCGTTCTCTTATGCCGATGATCGCCGTAGAAACTCAGTTTGGTTGCCTTGGTGTCGAAGAGACCAGCGGCGCCATCACGCGTCTTGTCTGGAATGGCCGTGACGAAGGTCTAGCCACCCCGGTTCTGCGAGAAGCGGCGGCGCAGTTGCGTGCCTATGACGAAGGGCGTTTGCAGCAGTTCGAACTGCCCTACCGGATCAAGGGATCGGAATTTCAGCGTCAGGTGTGCGATGCAATGTATGCTATCCCATTTGGTGATACGCGCACCTATGGCGAGTTGGCTAACGACCTTGGCTACTCGGCGCAGGCGGTTGGGCGCGGATGCGGGGGAAATCCCATCCCCATCATTATTCCCTGTCACCGGGTTCTGGGTGCAGATGGGAAGATGGTTGGGTTTTCAGGCCACGGCGGTGTTGAGACCAAAGTGGCTCTGCTGCGTCACGAAGGTGCTGCCAGCCTGTTGATCTGATCGGTACTTATCTGTTGCAATCGGAGCGGCACGGCCCCAACCTATATCGAATAGTGAATTTGAAGGACCGAATTGAATGACCGGCCAGACAGACCCCGCCGCACGCAAGAAAGCCATCATCGATCATCTGATGTCTTTGGAAGAACAGGAACTGGCAACCGCACAGGCACATTATGATGCCTTCCTTAAGGACTCGCAGTTGGATGACCGAGAAGGGCATGACAAGGACGACATCGCTGCCTCGCGCGAGAATGCAGATCTGGCGGCCGCCTTTGATGCGCCTGTTCATGCGCATCACGCCAAGATTGACGTGATCGAGAACACCGATTTTGGCCTCACGGATACGGTGCAGCCCGGCGCCGTAATCAAGTTCAACAATCGCCGCTTCGTCGTATGTGTCTCAACGACTCGGTTTGAGGTGGACGGCAAAACCTACATGGGCATTTCGACCCAAAGCCCAATCTATCTGGCTATGGTTGGCCTGCAAGAGGGTGACGTGTTCACCCATAACGGGACTGAGTTCGAGGTTCAGGAAGTCTTGTAATCCCGGGCCTTGCGCGGCGGAATGATCTGCTGCGCAATACCGGCCGAGACCAAATACAAGCTGGTGATCACCAGCCCCCAATGGGCCCAGCTTTCGGGGTGAAAGTCGACCCAGGCGGCCCAGCCTGCAAAGAATGTCCACGCAAAAGCCATAGGCAATGACAGGGTGCGCCAACGCTCGGTCCGGACTGGGTGAATGAATTTCAGCGGCAGGAACATTGCGACAGACAGCAAGGTGACCAGCAGCAGGATGACCCAGAAGTTGGGCTCCAGGGCGAAGATCACAATGACGAACATGTTCCAGCAACCTGGAAAGCCAGAGAAGGAATTATCCTTGGTTTTCATACGTGTATCCGCAAAGTACATCGCACTTGCAAAGGTGATGACGATGATTGCGAACCAGCCGGTCCAACCGTCCATCAGACCCGATTTGAACAGGGCAAAGGCAGGGATGAAAACATAGGTCAAATAGTCGATGATCAGGTCCAGCAAGACTCCGTCAAACTCGGGTGCGTTCTTCTTAACGTGATAGTGCCGCGCCAGCGGGCCATCGATGCCATCGACGATGAACGAAACAACGAGCCAGAGATACATCAGGCTCCATTTCTCTTCGACTGCTGCCAACATGGCGAGCATTGCGAAAACGGCACCTGTGGCGGTGAAGAGATGAACGGAAAGCGCTTTAAATCTGAGTGTCATGGTGGTGTCATGACGGAAGCAAGGCGCAGATGCAAAGCAAAAAGGGTCTTTGCTTCAGGCTTTTGGGTGCGTGCGGTTATAGACTTCCATCAACCGGGCCGTATCGACTGCGGTATAGGTCTGCGTGGTTGAAAGCGAGGCGTGACCCAAAAGCTCTTGGATCGCGCGCAGGTCGCCGCCCGCAGACAGCAGATGGGTGGCAAAGCTGTGGCGCATCGCGTGCGGGGTGGCTGTTGCGGGAAGGCCAAGTTGCATCCGTGCCTTGGCGACCACAGCCTGAATGATTCCGGGGTTGAGCGGGCCGCCCCTGACACCTCGGAACAACGCCTTATCAGGGGATTGCGGATGTGGGCAGAGGTGAAGATAGCGATCCACCGAAGCCCGAGCGGCAGGCAAGACCGGTACGATTCTTTCCTTATCGCCCTTACCCGATATGCGCAGCGTTTCTGGCAGAGGAGCGTCCACACCGGTCAAAGACAACGCCTCGGAAATCCGCAACCCGCACCCGTAGAGGAGCGTCACAACTGCAACATCCCGTGCAGCGACCCAGTCCGATGAGGATTGTAGCTCGACCGTGTCGATCATTGCGCGCGCGGCATCTTCGGCCAGAGGTCGGGGCAGTTTCTTGGTAAATTTGGGCGCTCGGGTGGACAGCACCGCAGTAGGTTCGAACCCTTCGCGTTCGGCCAACCAGCGATAGAAGGTTTTGACGGCAGAAAGCTTGCGCGCCAGAGATCGCGCGCCGACATCAGAATTGCGCTGCTCTGCCATCCAGGCCCGCATGTCAGAAACGCCGATGCGTTCCAGCGCGGCCAGCCCTTGGCGCTCGCTGTGATGCAAGGTCATGAAGGACAGGAATTCTGTCACGTCGCCGCGATAGGCGTTGAGCGTATTTTCAGACCGCCCCGCCAGCGCCCCCAGACTGTCCAGCCAATGCTGCAGAGCATCGCGGCAGGCTGGGGAAATCAGGCTCACGACAGCCAGTGGCGCATAGAGCGTTCGAACACGCCGGCAAAGAAGGCAAGAAGATCAGTGCCAAGCTGAGGTGAGAAATGCCTCGGGTCGCGCGCGCCCATGACAATCATGCCGGGTAGGCGGCCAGTGCCAAGATCGAGTTTCAGGCAGGCCTCGGATCGTAGCTGATCGGCTTGTTTACCGTAAACTTGCGGATTGGGATGGCGGATTTCGCGCAAGGTAACCTCGCGCGGCTGACCGTTGCGGTCAGCGGTCAGATAGCTATCGATAAAGCCGGGCTCAGCCACAGTCAGCACGCCGCCGAGCTGGTTCACCACCGGATCATCACGTACGACGGTTGTTTCGAGGACCAGAGTGATGTGATCGACACGCAGGATTTCGGCCACGTCATTGCCTAGCGCGCGCAGGAAATCCTCGAACACGGTGGGCTCCAACAGGCGAAGAATGGCGCGATGCACCTGATTTGTGCCCGCCAAGTTCTCATACGCCGCCGCGATGACTGAGCGATGAGTGTCCTCAAGTCGGTCAAGACGCGCCTCAAGCCGCTGCATGGCGATACCGCGCAGGTCGATAACGTTGTCACCACGCGCCTGCTCATTTGCAGCCACCAAGGCCTGCATCAGGTCTTTGTCATCCAGCACAGCGTCAGGCTCAGCCAGAATTGCGGCGCGGAGATTGTCCTTGAGTTTAGGATCGCTGCTCATGTCCCGTCCGGTCGTTTTTTTTGTTTGCCGGGCTTATAACATGGGTTGCTGGATTTGCCTTGGGAAAAATGCACGCGAAAGGCGAATTTCATCGCTGCTGTGGCGGGCGCTCCCGCCTGCCCGGCGCTGATCAAAGATCAGCTTTTGCCGTTGGGCCGGGCGCGGTGCCTGATGGCACCGCGCGGCAATGCTTGGGATCAGAGGATTTTCTGACCTGTCTTGGCCCAGTCGGCCAGGAAAGTTTCAAGGCCTTTGTCGGTCAGCGGGTGGTCTGCCAGTTTTTTGATCACGCCCGGAGGTGCGGTAATCACGTCAGCCCCAATGCGGGCGCTGTCGGTCACGTGGTTTACGGTGCGGATCGAGGCGGCGAGGATTTCGGTCTCGAACCCGTAATTGTCATAAACTTGGCGAATATCTGCGATCAGGTCCATGCCATCGAGGTTGATATCATCCAGACGTCCGATGAAGGGCGAGATAAAGGTCGCGCCCGCCTTGGCGGCCAGAATGGCCTGATTGGTCGAGAAGCACAGGGTCACGTTGACCATCTGGCCTTCGTCGGTCAGTGTTTTACAGGTTTTCAAACCGGCCCATGTCAGCGGCACTTTGACTGCGATGTTGGGCGCGATCTTGGCCAGCTTACGGCCTTCGGCGATCATGTCGTCGGCCTCGGTGGCGACAACTTCGGCCGAGACGGGGCCGTCGACCAGATCACAGATCTCTTTGGTGACCTCCAGAATGTCGCGGCCCGATTTTAGGATCAGCGAGGGGTTAGTGGTTACGCCGTCCACCATGCCCAGATCGTTCAGTTCGGCGATGGCGTCGATTTCGGCGGTGTCTACGAAGAATTTCATGAGGGCAGTCCTTTGATGGGTTGGCCTTGGTCGCGGATGGCTTTACCTCAAAGAGACCCATGCTGGAACCCCCTGCGAAGGATATGCCGTGAGCGCTAACGGATTTTTCGACGAAGGAGAGCTGGTTGCGGTGCTGACCACGCAGCCGCTGGACCGGACGTTGGATTACAAAGCGCCCGAGGGCGGGTGCTTTCTTGGGGCGTTTGTCGAGGTGCCTTTGGGCCCGCGCAAAGTCTTGGGTGTGGTTTGGGGGCCGGGGCAGGGTGGTTTTGATCTGGCCAAGGCGCGGTCGGTGAACCGGGTGCTTGAGGTCGCGCCGATGCGTGAAGAAATGCGGGTGTTTCTGGGGAAAGTGGCTGACTACACCCTGACGCCGATGCCTGCGATGCTGCGGCTAGCAACGCGCGCGCCGGGGTTGGGCGATCCGCCCTCAATGCGCAAGGTTTATCGTTTGGGCGGTGGTCAACCGGACCGAATGACCGACGCACGAATGCGGGTACTTGAAGTTTTGCGAGACTATGGCGGCTTGGCCTTTACGCTGAAGGAACTGGCCGAGCAAGCGGGGGTCACATCTTCGGTCATTAAGGGGTTGGTCAAACAGAACGCTGTGCGTGAAGAGGACAGCCCGCGTGATCTTCCCTATCCTCATCTTGATCCAGAATTGCCGGGAAAGGACCTGACCGAAGATCAGGCGGAGGCCGTTATGCGGCTTCAGACCGGGCAACGGACGGGAGATTATGGAACGACTCTTCTGAAAGGGGTGACGGGCTCGGGCAAGACCGAGGTTTATCTTGAGGCGGTCGCCGAGGCCCTGCGCGTGGGGCGGCAAGCACTGGTCTTGCTGCCCGAGATCGCGCTGACGGCTGAATTTCTGACCCGTGTCGAGGCGCGATTTGGTGCGCGTCCGGCTGAGTGGCATTCGGGCGCGACCATGACCGAACGTCGCCGGGTTTGGCGGATGGTCGGTCAGGGTGATGCGCAACTGGTCGTTGGGGCCCGGTCAGCACTGTTTCTTCCATTTCGCGATCTTGGTCTCGTAGTTGTCGATGAAGAACACGACACCTCGTACAAACAAGAAGATGGGGTGCATTATAGTGCGCGGGATATGGCCGTTCTGCGTTCGGCCATCTGCGGAGCGCGGGTGATTCTGGCCAGCGCGACGCCTTCACTGGAAAGCTGGGCCAATGCCGAGGCGGGTAAATACGAACGGCTGGACCTGACCTCGCGTTTTGGTGCAGCAGTCCTGCCCGAAATGAAGCCGATCGACATGCGCGCCGAGCAGATGCAGGCCGGGACTTGGATTTCCCCCTCGCTGCGGCAGTCGGTGCAACAGCGTATCGAACGCGAAGAGCAGTCACTGCTGTTCATCAACCGCCGTGGCTATGCGCCCGTGACACTATGCCGGGCGTGCGGGGAGCAGATTGCCTGCGATCATTGCGACGCGCGAATGGTTGAACATCGGTTCCTCAAGCGTCTGATGTGCCATCAATGTGGTGAGACCAAGCCAATGCCAGAGGCCTGCCCATCCTGCGGGGTCGAGGGTAAACTGGCACCGGTCGGACCCGGGATTGAACGGCTGGCAGAAGAAGCCGAGGCGGCGTTCCCTGAAGCCAAAATCGCTATGCTCAGCTCTGATCTGTTTGGTTCGGCTCGTGCCCTGAAGGCCAAGATCGAAGAGATTGCCGAAGGCGATGCGGATATCGTTATCGGGACGCAGCTGGTGGCCAAAGGACATAACTTTCCAAAGCTGACACTTGTAGGGGTGATCGATGCGGACCTTAGCCTGCATGGGGCTGACCTGCGCGCGGCGGAACGAACTTTTCAATTGATGCGGCAGGTGGCGGGCCGGGCAGGTCGTGCGGAAAAACCGGGGCAGGCGTTGTTGCAGACATTCCAGCCGGAACATCCGGTGATCCGGGCGATTCTATCGGGCGATGAAGAAGGGTTCTGGAAGGCTGAAGCCGCCGGGCGTCAGGCCGCCGGGGTGCCGCCTTATGGTCGAATGGCCGGGATTGTCCTGTCTGGCCCCGAGGTCGGGCCGGTCTTCGACATCGGCAACGCCATGGCGCGCAACGATGCGCCGTTGCGCGATGTTGGTGCTCAGGTATTTGGCCCTGCTCCAGCCCCGATCGCGCGCATACGCGGGCGTCACCGCGTCCGGCTGTTAGTCAGAGCCCCGAAAGGTGCGCCTATTCAGGACGCCATCGCCCGCTGGATCGCCCCGTTGAAGTTGAAAGGCGATATCCGCCTGACCGTGGATATCGATCCACAAAGCTTCTACTGACCCCTGCATCAGTGCAGAGCCGCTGTGCGCCGGCCGCTTTCCCCTCGCCAAAAAGTACAAATGGGCGTAGAGCATCCTCATGCTGAAACCCATGCCCTTGTCTGAGGCGCAGAGTCTTCCGCTCTGGCGCCGCCCTATGACGCTCTTGTTCGTGATGGCGTTGACCATGCCGATCGCGTTTAACGCGTGGAGTGCATTGCTGAACAATTTCGTCATCGAGGCGGCGAACTTCGACGGGGCGGATATCGGGCTTTTGCACACGGTACGCGAGATTCCGGGCTTTCTGGCCGTTGGCGTGATTGCGGTGATCATTTTCATCCGCGAACAGGTACTGGCCATGATCTCATTGATGATGTTGGGCGTGGCGACGGCGGTGACGGCCTGGTTTCCCAGCCTTGGCGGGCTGCTGTTTGTGACGCTGTTCAGCTCGATCGGGTTTCACTACTATGAGACGGTGAACCAGTCACTGCAGCTGCAATGGCTGCCTAAAGACCGTGCGCCGCAGGTGCTTGGCTGGCTGGTGGCTATGGGCTCGGCTGCGACGGCTGTGGTCTATGGGTTGATCGTTCTGACATGGGACCGCTTCGACCTGTCCTATAACTTCGTGTTCATGGCGGCGGGCGGCGTGACGGCCTTGCTGGCATTGTTTTGCCTGATCGCTTACCCGCAATTCGACGCGCCGACGCCGCAGACCAAGAAGCTGATCCTACGCCGCCGCTACTGGCTGTATTATGCATTACAGTTCATGGCGGGCGCGCGGCGGCAGATTTTTGTAGTGTTCGCCGGTTTCATGATGGTCGAGAAATTTGGCTTTGAAGTACACGAACTGACCAGCCTGTACCTGATCAATCTGATGATCAACATGATGGCGGCTCCGCTGCTGGGCAAGGCAGTCGCGCGGTTTGGCGAACGCCGCACGCTGATCTTTGAATATGCCGGGCTCGCCATCGTTTTCGCAGCCTATGGCGGCATCTACTGGTTTAGCTGGGGCGTGCTGCTGGCGGCGATTCTCTATGTGATCGACCATGTGCTGTTTGCTCTGGCGTTGGCTTTGAAAACTTATTTCCAGAAGATCGCCGACCCGGCGGATATTGCACCCACTGCGGCGGTGGCATTTACCATCAACCATATCGCCGCTGTTTTCTTGCCAGCACTTTTAGGTCTGCTATGGGTCGTTTCGCCCGGCGCTGTGTTTGGTTTGGCCGCTGCAATGGCGATCATCTCGCTTCTGCTGTCATTACTGATCCCGCGTCATCCGGAACCGGGCAACGAAACCATCCTGTCGAAATACGCCCCCGCGCCCGCCGAATAAGCGACTCCGCTTGACCTTGGCGGTCGGTGCCCCTAGGCGCTGTTTCGATCGAAACAGGAGGCCCCCATGCCAACATTCACTGCTCTGACCACTTTGACCGGCAAGAAAGCCGCCGAAGGATTGGGCGAGGCGATGGAACGGCTGGACCCGGAACCAACCGGCGTCGGCGTGTTCGAGGTCGAGGATGGCTCGGGCCTGTGGGAGGTCGGCGGCTATTTTACTGAAACCCCGGATGAAACCGCGCTGGCGGTTCTGGCCGCCGCGTTCGAGGCCAAGCCCTTTGTGGTCTCGGAGCTGCCCGAAACGGATTGGGTCGCCCATGTCCGCCGCGAACTAGCCCCAGTCGAGGCCGGTCGGTTTTTTGTCTATGGAAGCCATGATGCCGACAAACTGCCCGAAGGCCGCATTCCGCTGCTGATCGAAGCTGCGATGGCCTTTGGCACAGGGCACCATGGGACGACGCTTGGTTGCCTCAAGGCTTTGGACCATCTTCTGGATCATGGGTTCACGGCCACCAAAGTTGCCGATATCGGCTGCGGTACTGCCGTGCTGGCGATGGCCGCAGCTCGGGTCTGGGATGGCGATATCATCGCCAGCGACATTGATGAGGTTGCCGTCGACGTGGCCGAGGCCAACCTACGGGCGAACGGTATGGCGGGTGCGGTTAAATGTGTTGAAGCTGCAGGTTTCGATCACCCGGATCTGAAGGCGCATGCGCCTTACGATCTGATATTCGCCAATATCCTAAAAGGTCCGCTCGTGGCCCTTTCGCCTGAAATTTCGGCGAACCTGCGGGGGGGTGGACAAGCGATTCTATCGGGAATCCTCAATGAACAGTCCGATGACGTGATCTCGGTTTATCTCCAAAACGGCTTCAATCTGGTTCGCCAGGATCGGATTGGTGAGTGGACGACGCTAATCTTAAGCAAACAGGGCTGAATTCAGGCCATTTACGGGAGTTTTGTGGATTTTTGCCACGTTTTTGTCGCATTCTCTAATTACCGTCTTTCAATGCACTCGGGGGGCGGTTTTCGGAGGCTGCCATGACAGGAAAACAACTCGAATTCGATCAACGCATCTCGCGTTTGAACAAAAAGCACCAGAAACTCAGCCGCGGCTATCGTGCCACGTTGCGCTCAGACGGGCTGGTGGTGATGAAACCCCAGCGTATGCGTTCAGCAGTTCCAGCGAGGGTTTTGTTGCTGTGTTTGGTTGGCTTCTTTGCCTTCAAGGCCTTTTTACTGTCCCATCTTGGCCCGACTGCGTACGAAACGCGTGTTGAAAGCCTGAATCAGGGCACGCCGGTTGAGAAAGCTGGCGCCTGGATCATGCAGGCCGATCCGGTGACCGCGTTTTTCTCGAGCCAACTGAACAAGGTTTGGTTCTAACCGGATATCTTGCACCCTCCTAATAAAAACACCGCATGCCTCACGGCGTGCGGTGTTTCTGTTTGCCCCACAGGGAGGAGGAAGGGGCGTATGCGGTAGTCCGTTATCTCAGTAACGGCGGCCTTCGGCGACAACGTCGATGTCGCCGCGGCATAGTCCGATATCGTCCAGTTCGCGGTCAGAAAGACCGTTCAGCGCGTTACGGGTTGCGCGGGCGTCATTCCATTCAACAACGGCGTTTACAACCGATGCAAAAAGTGCGCCGATACGGCCGACGAGGCCGAATGAGCCAGTGGTGGTGCGGGTGGTATCCAGTGCAGCCATATCCTGTTTCCTTCTGGTTTGTGTTAAACTCTGATCTTGCGATCTGAGCGGCATCTAGTGATGAGTTTCGCCGTGCGCAAGCGCAGAAATTGCATGTGTCCTATGCATTTTTTGCAACGCTCGAAATTGATGAAAACCCCTTAAATCATTGGTTAATGTTCGATCGGATAAGCGTCGAAAACGAACCTAACCCGGTCGCAAACAGGCCGCGAGGAACCGGCGGCGACATGAATGTCGGTTTTGGACCTTGAGTTGATTTCCTTGGAAAATGTTCACGCTTCGTGCTAGTCGATGAAAAAAGATCACACAAACCCGAGCAGGCCGAGACAAAACATGCGAATTCTGGGCATTGATCCAGGGCTTAGAACCTTGGGATGGGGCGTCATCGAATCGCATGGCAGCCGCCTGAGCCACGTTGCGAATGGATTGTGTAAATCCGATGGTGATGATCTGGGGGAAAGGCTGCTGTCGCTACACAATCAAATCGTCGAAGTCATCGCCGAGCACAATCCAGATCAGGCGGCAATTGAACAGACCTTCGTCAACAAAGATGGGGCCGGTACACTGAAACTGGGTCAGGCGCGTGGTGTTGCGCTTCTGACGCTTGCGCAGGCGGGTTTGCCGGTTGGCGAGTACGCCCCCAACCGCGTCAAGAAAACGGTGGTGGGCGTCGGGCACGCCGAAAAAGAGCAGGTTCTGCATATGGTCAAACTCCAACTGCCCGGTTGTTCCCCCAAAGGGGCGGATGCTGCGGATGCATTGGCGATTGCCATCTGCCATTCCTACTATGGCGCCGCACCGCAGGCACGGATGAAAGAGGTACGCGCATGATCGGCAAGCTCACTGGACGGCTGGATTACCGCGCGGCGGATCACGTTCTGATCGACGTGCGGGGGGTCGGCTATATCGTCTATTGCTCGGACCGGACCATGGCGGCCCTGCCGGGGGTGGGTGAGGCAATGTCGATCTACACCGATATGGTCGTGCGCGAAGACCTGATGCAGCTTTATGGTTTTCTGTCCTTGGTCGAGAAGGAATGGCACCGTCTGCTGTGCTCGGTTCAGGGTGTGGGTGCGAAGGTATCGCTGGCCATTCTTAGTGCGCTGGGGCCTGATGGTGTCAGCCGCGCGATTGCCTTGGGCGACTGGGGGGCCGTGAAGGCCGCAAAGGGTGTCGGCCCCAAGACCGCGCAGCGGATCGTGCTTGACCTCAAGGACAAGGCCCCGGGTGTGATGGCGATGGGCGGCACGGTGACCGAAGCGATGGATGGCCCGGCACTTGAAGTGGTTGAGACGACCGAGCCTGCGCCTGTTCCGAAACGGGTGGCGAAACCGGCCTCGGGCGCTGCCGCTGCTTCTGCGGATGCGCTGTCGGCGTTGGGCAATCTGGGCTATGGACCGTCCGAGGCGGCATCGGCCGTGGCCGAGGCAGCGGCTAATATGCCAGATGCGGGCGAGGCCGATCTGATACGCGCCGCGCTGAAGCTACTGGCCCCCAAGGGCTGAGTGAAAGGGTAACTGAATGGTAGACTCTGATCCCGCCCTGCGACCCGAACCGATGCCCGAGGACAATGACCGCGCCCTGCGCCCGCAGGGGCTGGATGAATTCATTGGTCAGGCCGAGGCGCGGGCCAACCTGCGCATCTTCATCCAGTCGGCCCGCCAACGCGGTGAGGCGATGGATCACACGCTGTTCCATGGTCCACCTGGATTGGGTAAGACCACGCTTGCGCAGATCATGGCGCGCGAGTTGGGAGTGAATTTCCGCATGACCTCGGGGCCGGTTCTGGCCAAGGCGGGGGATTTGGCGGCGATTCTGACCAATCTGGAATCGCGGGATGTCTTGTTCATCGACGAGATTCACCGTCTGAACCCGGCAGTCGAAGAGGTGCTGTACCCCGCGATGGAGGATTTCGAGCTGGATCTTGTCATCGGTGAAGGTCCGGCGGCGCGGACTGTACGGATCGAGCTGCAGCCATTTACGCTGGTCGGGGCGACAACGCGGATGGGGTTGCTTACCACGCCGTTGCGCGATCGGTTTGGCATCCCGACCCGGCTGCAGTTCTATACGGTCGACGAGTTGCACGAGATCGTCACCCGCAATGCCCGCAAACTGGGCGCACCTGCGGATGACGAAGGCGCGCGTGAGATCGCGCGCAGGTCTCGTGGAACACCACGGATCGCCGGTCGTCTGCTAAGACGCGTGGTGGATTTTGCCATTGTTGAAGGCGATGGGCGGATTACGCGCGACTTGGCGGATGGGTCACTGACCCGGCTGGGGGTCGATAACCTTGGTCTGGACGGGGCCGACCGCCGGTATTTGAAGCTGATTGCCGAGAACTATGCGGGCGGGCCAGTGGGGATTGAAACACTCTCGGCGGCGTTGTCCGAAAGCCGGGATTCGCTGGAAGAGGTGATCGAGCCTTATCTCCTGCAGCAAGGCCTGATCCAGCGCACTCCGCGCGGACGGATGCTGGCGCAAAAGGCATGGACGCATCTGGGGATGGCTGCACCCAAAGGACAGAGCGATCTGTTTGGTTGAAGTGGGGCGCATTAGATTTTAAGGCTCAGGCAGTCGTATCTAAATCGAGAAGAAGGACTGGGCGTGACACCCGATGAGATTGAGGCGCTGTTCACACGCGATAGCGGTGAGTTTCTGTTTGCGCGCTGGGGCAGACCCATTGTGCCCATCGTGTTTGGTGTCGAGGATGAAACGCTGTCGACCGTAAAAGGTGCGTTCGAGGCGGTTGTCACTCTGGCAAATCACAAGATGGCCGAGACGGATCCCGAACTGGGTGCCAATTGCATGGTGTTCTTCTTCCGTGAGTGGCAGGAATTGTTGGACGTGCCCGATCTGGATCGCCTGATCCCGGATCTGGCCCCACTGGTCGACCGGCTGGTGGCTGCCGATGCCAATCAGTATCGCATATTTCGGTTCGAGGATGACGGCGCTATCCGCGCGGCATTTGTGTTTTTGCGCATGGACAAAGAGCTGTCGAAAGTGCCGGCAGAAACGCTGGCGCTAAACCAGGTCGTGCAAACGATCTTGCTTTGGTCCGATACTGCCTTTCGCAGCGCCTCACCTCTGGCGATTGCTGGTGACGCGACGATCTTGCGGCCTGATATTGCGGCCTTGATCCGCGCCGCCTACGATCCTGTTCTGCCCGGTGCCGCGCAGGACCCCTCTCATGCGTTGCGCTTGTTCGCCAGATTGGAGCCGTCGCAATGAAGCATCACTACCCGGTCCGTGTTTATTACGAAGACACCGACATGGGAGGCGTGGTCTATCACGCAAATTATCTGAGATTCATCGAACGCGCCCGGTCGGACTGGGTGCGTAAACTGGGTAATGATCAGAACGCGATGCGGGACGCAGGCATTGTCTGGGTCGTGCGGCGGATCGAGGCGGATTATCTCGCCGCCGCTAGGTTTGAAGACGAGCTGATGGTCGAGACCGAGATGGTTTCGCTATCGGGCGCTCGGTTGACAATGTCGCAATTGGTCAAGCGTGGCGAGACCGAGATTTTCCGCGCCGAGGTAACGGCTGTCTGCATGAATGCGCAGGGTAAGCCCGTGCGTCTTCCGGCAGAGATTCGCGCATTGATGTAACATTTTCAGCCTCCGGGGTGGTTCTGTTGGCTTTTCATCTCCATCTGCGTTAGCGTTTGGCAAAACAAGGCCAAATGGCCATCAGGCAAAACAAAGAGCAGGTTCATGGAAGCTGAAACGCTGGCGCTGGCGCAGGAGATCGATTTCTCCATGTGGGGGCTGTATGCCCGCGCGACCTTTATCGTCAAACTGGTGATGTTGATGCTGATCGGTGCATCCATCTGGTCCTGGGGCATTATCATTCAGAAACTGATCAACTACCGAGCCGCGCGGTGCGAGGCGCAGGTATTCGATGAAAGCTTCTGGTCTGGCAATCCGCTGGATGAGCTGTTCGAGCAGATCGGAACCCAGCCCGATGGCAGTTCCGAGAAGATTTTCGCGGCGGGGATGATCGAGTGGCGACGCTCGCACCGCACCGATGGCGGCTTGATCGCAGGGGCGACGGCGCGGATCGATCGCTCGATGGACGTGGCGATCGCGAAAGAGGCCGAGGGGCTGCAAAAAGGGTTGCCCATTCTGGCCACTGTTGGATCGACAGCGCCGTTTATCGGCCTGTTTGGCACCGTTTGGGGCATCATGAATGCCTTTATCGAGATTGCCGAGCAGCAGAACACAAACCTCGCCGTTGTGGCCCCGGGTATTGCCGAGGCGTTGCTGGCCACCGGTCTTGGCTTGCTGGCCGCGATCCCGGCGGTGATATTCTATAATAAACTCAGCGCAGACAGTGACCGCATCGTCGGCGGCTACGAGGCCTTTGCCGATGAATTCGCCACTATCCTGTCGCGTCAGTTGGATAGCTGACGATGGGTGCGGCAGTTCAGCAAAGCTCGGGCGGGAACGGACGCAGGCGCGGGCGGCGGCGCGGGCGCGCCCAACCGATGGCCGAGATCAACGTGACGCCCTTTGTTGATGTCATGCTGGTGTTGCTGATCATCTTTATGGTGGCGGCCCCATTGTTGACCGTCGGCGTACCTGTCGATCTGCCCAAGACTGCCGCAAGTGCCTTGCCCGGTGACAACGAAGAGCCGCTGACTGTGACCCTGACCGCAGATGGGCGCGTGCAGATCCAGACCACGGATGTGCTGCGCGAAGAACTGATCGGTAAGCTGCGCGCGATCGCAGCTGA
Organism: Ruegeria sp. AD5; assembly: GCF_056542345.1. Taxonomy (NCBI): domain Bacteria; kingdom Pseudomonadati; phylum Pseudomonadota; class Alphaproteobacteria; order Rhodobacterales; family Roseobacteraceae; genus Ruegeria; species Ruegeria sp. AD5. Next base: position 1,427,485 of record NZ_JBQFZR010000002.1, on the reverse strand, counting down.
GCGCAGCAGCGACCGTGTGTTCTTGCGTGCTGACGGCGCGATTCCCTACGCGCAAGTGATGCAGGTCATGGGCGCTTTGAACGCGGGTGGGTTTTCCAACGTTGGCCTTGTGACCGATACCGGCGGGCCAACGCTGGACGAAGGGTGAGAGTGAGGCTGCGCGGTGGATACCGGCACCAAGATTTCGGCAATTGCGCATGTCAGCCTGATTGGCTGGGCGCTGATCGGCGGGAACTTCCGGTCCGAGCCGCTGCCGATGGCTGTACAGGATGTCTCGGTGATCTCGGCTGAGCAGTTTGCGGCCATGACCGCGCAACGCGAGGCACCCGAGGTGCCGACTGACCCGGCTGAACTGCAACAGCCTGCAGAACCTGATGAGATCGAAATACTGGACCCGACGCCGGAAGATACGCCCGAACCTGAGCAGGTTGCTCAACCCGAACCGGATCCGGAACCGGAACCAGAACCAGAAACAGTGGAAATCCCACCTGAACCCGAACTGATAGAACAGCCTCCAACGCTTGAAGAGCCCGAGCCTGAGCTGGCGGCGCTTCCTGCGCCCCCAGGCCCAGAGGCAGAACCAAGCCCTGCGGATAAGATCGCGCCCGAGCAGATTGCTCCTTCTCCGCCCGAGGCCAAGCCGGATGACATTGAAACCCCTCCGGTTTCGCTGGATGAAGGGGCGGAAATCCAACAAGAACAGCAGGATCAAACGGCACCAGAAGAGGCCGCGCCCGAGATCGTGACCGAGGCGGAAGAAGTCGAAGATCCGGCCCCGCGAACCTCTCCTCGTCCGCGCGTGCGCCCGAACCGACCGGCACCCCAGCCAGAGCCTGAGGTTGCAGAAACGCCCGAGCCCGCGCCGACTGAACCTGCGCAAAACGAGCAAGCAATAAATGACGCCCTGGCCGAAGCATTGGGCAATGGCACCGAACCTTCGGGCCCACCACTGACTAGCGGTGAAAAAGACGCGATGCGGGTTGCGGTGTCGCGGTGTTGGAATGTCGGGTCCCTGTCGACGGATGCGCTGGAAACTGTGGTTGTTGTCGGGTTTTCGTTAACCAGAGATGGCAAAGTGGTTGGCGGCAGTTTGCAGCTACTCGACAGTACCGGCGGCTCGGCCGCATCAGCAAAACAAGCCTACGAAGCTGCGCGCCGCGCAATTTTGCGCTGTGGGTCTAAAGGATATGACCTACCTGCTGACAAATACGATCAATGGCAGGATATTGAGATTACATTCAATCCCGAGAGGATGCGGATCAAATGATGAAACTTCTGACCAGCCTCTTAATTGGCCTGACCCTTCTTTCGACCTCGGCCTACGCCCAAAGTGGCCCGCTGCGTCTGGAAATCGATGAAGGGATCATCGAACCTATGCCGTTTGCCGTGCCAAGCTTTGTGCCTGACGGTCCCTCGGCGGCACAATATGCACAAGATATCTCGCGGGTGGTCGTGTCTGACCTGACCGGAACGGGCCTGTTTCGTGAAATCTCGTCGGATGCATATATCAGCCGCGTCAGCAGTTTCGATGCGCCGGTACAGTTCGCTGATTGGAAGGCGATCAACGCTCAAGCGCTGGTGACAGGGGCGGTCAACATGTCGGGCAAGCGCCTGACGGTCCGGTTCCGGGTTTGGGATGTCTTTTCGGGGCAGGAACTCGGCAACGGTTTGCAGTTTGCAGGAACAACCGACGGTTGGAGGCGCATGGCGCATAAGGTCGCGGATCAGGTTTATACCCGGATCACGGGAGAGGGCGCCTATTTCGACAGCCGTGTCGCGTTCGTGTCGGAGAGCGGCCCAAAGGATCAACGGCGCAAACGGTTGGCCATAATGGATTACGACGGCGCTAATGTGCAGTATCTGACCGACAGCGCAGCGATTGTTCTGGCGCCTCGGTTCTCACCGACGGGCGACCAGTTGCTCTATACCAGCTACGAGACCGGTCAGCCGCGTATTTACGTTCTGGATGTCGGCCGCGTGAAGCGGCAGGAGTTGAAAACGCAGGAAGGCACCATGAGTTTCTCACCGCGCTTCTCTCCGGATGGTCGTTCAATTGTTTATTCGTTGACCCAAGGCGGAAACACGGATTTGTGGAAAATGGATCTGGCCTCGGGCCAAAGCGTGCGACTGACCAATACGCCCGCGATTGAAACTGCACCAAGCTATGCGCCGGATGGCAGTCGGATCGTGTTTGAAAGCGACCGGTCGGGCACCCCGCAGCTTTACATCATGCCCGCCAACGGAGGCGAGGCAACGCGGATCAGTTTTGGGCAAGGCCGCTATGGCACGCCGGTCTGGTCTCCGCGTGGTGACTTGATTGCCTTTACCAAGCAGTACAAAGGTCGCTTCCACATCGGTGTTATGCGCACGGATGGCAGCGAAGAGCGCCTTTTGACCGCCTCGTTCCTGGACGAAGGTCCCACATGGTCGCCAAACGGGCGGGTCATCATGTTCACCCGCGAAACGCAGGGGGCAAGCGGTCGATCGACGCTTTACTCTGTGGATATTTCGGGCCGTAACTTGCGTCCTGTTAGAACGCCGGATGGCGGTAGCGACCCGTCTTGGGGGCCACTGCAGAATTGATCGGAACTGACAGCAGGTAAAGTTCACAACAAACCCGCAATGTGATAGAAGCGCGGCAATAAACAACGAAACACGAGGCACTTGAGATGAAACTGTTGAGCAAAGTCGCGGCAATTGGGGCGCTGACCCTGATTGCGGCCTGTTCCAATAATGATCCGTCGGCTCTGGGTGGCGACGCTGGTGGCAGCGGCGCGCTGGTTCCGGGCTCACCCAGTGATCCGCGTTCGCCAGCCTATTTCCAGCAGACAGTTGGTGACCGGGTCCTGTTCGCAGTCGATCAGTCCACGCTCAGCCCGCAGGCGCAAACAATTCTGCAAGGGCAGGCCGATTGGCTGCTCGCCAATCCGGATTTTGTCGCCAATATCGAAGGCCATGCGGACGAGCAGGGCACGCGCGAATACAACCTTGCGCTTGGAGCTCGTCGGGCCAATGCGGCGCGGGAGTATCTGATCTCACGCGGGGTGGCAGGCAACCGGTTGACCACCGTCAGCTATGGCAAGGAACGCCCGATCGAAATTTGCAGCACCGAGGATTGCTACTCGAAAAACCGCCGCGCGGTGACGGTGCTGACCGGTTCAACCTTGGGGTAAGATGATGCGAATTGCAGGTTTGGTTCTGGCGGCGGTCGTGACCGTCGCTGGTATGGCACAGGCACAGGATCAGCAGACGCTGGCGGATATCCGTCAGGAATTAACCGTGCTGCATGTGGAAATTCAGCGTCTCAAGCGCGAGTTTTCAACCACTGGTTCCCCTGCGCCAAACCTGTCCGGCAGTTCCGTGCTTGAGCGCGTTGATGCGATCGAGGCCGAACTACAGCGCCTGACTCGTCAGACCGAGCAGTTGAACCAACGGGTGCAGAATGTCGTGACCGATGGCTCCAACCGTATCGGTGATTTGGAGTTTCGTCTGGTTGAACTTGAAGGCGGTGATCTGAGCGCGTTGGGCGAAACCTCAACGCTGGGTGGTGAGACATCGACCGATGTGGCTGTGGCACCCACCCCCAACCCTACGCAACCCACGGTCACTGATCAGGGGGAGCTTGCAGTCGGTGAACAAGCGGATTTTGATGCCGCTTCGCAGGCCCTGGTGGATGGAGATTTCCAGACCGCGGCCGATCTGTTTGCGCAATTCGACCAGTCCTATCCGGGCAGCCCATTGGCGAGCCAAGCCAATCTGCGGCGCGGGCAGGCGCTGAAAGGGGTGGGTGATACACGCGAAGCGGCGCGCGCCTTTCTGGCCAGCTTCACGGGCGACTCCGAAGGGCCTCTGGCACCCGAGGCGTTGTTTGAGTTGGGCGCAGCTCTTGGACAGCTGGGCCAAACCGATCAGGCTTGCATCACCCTCGGCGAAGTTGGCGTACGGTTCCCGACCTCGGCGCCAGCAGCTTCGGCCACACAGGAAATGGCAACACTGGGCTGTTCTTGACCTCTGACGCCGATACGCTTCGGGCCAATTTGCGGGCAGGTCTGCCCGATCCACTGCCGCGCCGTCTGGGGGTGGCGGTATCAGGGGGCAGTGATTCGACTGCCCTGTTGCGATTACTTGTTGATATCGCGCGACAAGAGCAGATCGAGCTGTTTGCGGCGACCGTTGATCACGGCCTGCGAGCTGAATCTGCGTCAGAGGCCTTGGCCGTCGCGACACTGGCGCAGCGCTTAGGCATTCCTCATGAAACGCTGAAATGGCAGGGGTGGGATGGATCCGGAAATCTGCAGGATCAGGCGCGGCGTGCGAGATACCGGTTGCTGGTCGCGTGGGCCGAATCGAAGGGCCTAGAGGCAGTTGCGCTGGGCCACACGGAGGATGATCAGGCTGAAACGGTACTGATGCGGCTGGCCCGTGCTTCGGGCGTTTCGGGGCTTTCGGCCATGGCTGTATCGCGAAAAGAAGGTCGGGTCACATTGCTGCGCCCCTTGCTGTCCACAACACGCTCAAATCTTCGGGAATATCTGATTGCGCAGGGTATCTCGTGGATTGATGATCCGTCGAATCAGGACCCTCGTTTTGACCGGATCAAAGCCCGCCAGGCACTTTCCGGATTAAATCAAATCGGGATCACGGCAGAGTCATTATCACGGGTCGCTGAAAATATGGCGCAAGCGCGTGAAGCATTGGCGCAATACGCGCAAGAATCCGCTTTCCGGTGCATGACGGTGACGGATGGCGATCTTTGCATTGATCGCGAAGGTTTCGAAACTCTGCCCGAAGAAATCCGTCGTCGGCTTGTGACCGCGTCTGTTTCATGGATCGCAGGGGGAGAATATCCGCCGCGACACAAAGCGGTGGATCAAGTGCTGGATTTGATATCGTCTGCTCAGACGGCCACCCTGGGGGGATGCATTTTAATCCCGGAAGGCAAAAAAACTTGGATTTGCAGAGAGCTAAACGCTGTCAGCAATCAGCACGCGCGCCCCTCAGAACCTTGGGACAGGCGTTGGATTATATCCGGGCCAAAAACTGAAGTTGCGGAAATCCGGGCGCTTGGTGAGGATGGTATATTGCAGCTGGAAAACCGGCGCTCTGTGGGCAAACCTCGCGCTGCAGTGTTGTCGACGCCCTCGGTCTGGGCCGAAGGCACTCTACTGGCTGCACCCCTGGTCGGATTTGCAAACGAATGGCGGGCCGAACTGCTTCCAGAAAGGTCCGACTTCGATGCGGTGATTTTATCTCATTGAACCTGCCACAATCCTCTCTATTTTAAGGAACAACCCCGGCAGGTCCCCACCTGCCGAAACCTTTCGGGAGATTTTCCTTGGGCAACGCTCGCAACATCGCCTTCTGGGTCGTTCTGTTTCTGCTGATCCTGGCACTGTTCAACCTGTTCAGTGGACCCAGCGGGTCGCTTCAGAACAATGAACGCACCTATTCCGAATTCGTCAGCGCCGTGGACGCCGGAGACGTCACCAGCGTCACGCTAGATGGCGAACAGATCCGCTATCGCACGAATGAGAATCAGGACTTTGTCACCATCAAACCCACCGATGCCGAGGTGACGAAGCTGCTGATCGACAAGAACATCCCCGTTCGTGCTGAAAAACAGCAGCAATCGGGTTTCCAGTCGTTCCTGATCACGCTGCTGCCCTTCCTGCTGCTGATCGGTGTCTGGGTCTATTTCATGAACCGGATGCAAGGTGGTGGCAAAGGTGGCGCGATGGGTTTTGGCAAGTCCAAGGCCAAGATGCTGACCGAAAAGCACGGCCGGGTGACGTTCGACGACGTTGCGGGCATCGACGAGGCCAAGGAAGAGCTGGAAGAGATCGTGGAATTCCTGCGCAACCCGCAGAAATTTTCGCGTTTGGGCGGTAAGATTCCCAAAGGCGCGCTGCTGGTTGGCCCTCCGGGCACTGGTAAGACGCTGCTTGCCCGTGCGATTGCGGGCGAGGCAGGTGTGCCGTTCTTTACGATCTCGGGTTCCGATTTCGTTGAAATGTTCGTTGGTGTTGGTGCATCGCGTGTGCGTGACATGTTCGAGCAAGCCAAGAAGAACGCGCCTTGTATCGTGTTCATCGACGAAATTGACGCCGTGGGGCGCCATCGTGGTGCTGGCTATGGCGGCGGTAACGACGAACGCGAACAGACCCTCAACCAGCTGCTGGTTGAGATGGACGGTTTCGAGGCCAATGAAGGCGTGATCATTCTGGCTGCCACCAACCGGAAGGACGTTCTGGACCCCGCGCTGCTGCGTCCGGGCCGGTTTGACCGTAACGTGACCGTCGGCAACCCCGACATCAAAGGCCGTGAAAAAATTCTGGGCGTTCACGCGCGCAAGACGCCTCTGGGTCCCGATGTCGATCTGCGCATCATCGCGCGCGGCACGCCGGGCTTTTCGGGTGCTGATCTGGCGAACCTCGTGAACGAGGCCGCATTGATGGCCGCCCGCGTCGGTCGTCGCTTTGTCACCATGGAGGACTTTGAGAACGCCAAAGACAAGGTGATGATGGGGGCTGAGCGCCGTTCGATGGTGCTGACGCAGGACCAGAAGGAAAAAACCGCCTATCACGAGGCCGGCCATGCCGTTGTGGGTCTGGAACTGCCGCTGTGCGATCCGGTCTATAAAGCGACCATCATTCCGCGCGGTGGAGCGCTGGGTATGGTTGTGTCACTGCCCGAAATGGATCGTCTGAACTATCACCGCGATGAGTGTGAGCAGAAGCTGGCCATGACTATGGCAGGCAAGGCCGCCGAGGTGATTAAATACGGCGAAGATCACGTGTCGAACGGCCCTGCGGGCGATATCATGCAGGCCAGCCAACTGGCGCGCGCCATGGTGATGCGCTGGGGCATGTCGGACAAGGTCGGCAATATCGATTATGCCGAAGCCCATGAAGGCTATCAGGGCAATACTGCCGGTTTCTCCGTGTCCGCTCATACCAAAGAGCTGATCGAAGAAGAGGTGAAGCGCCTGATCCAGCAAGGCTATGAGCGCGCGCACAAGATCCTGACCGATAAGAACGAGGAATGGGAGCGTCTGGCGCAAGGTTTGCTGGAATACGAAACCCTGACCGGCGATGAGATCAAGCGCGTCATGAATGGCGAACCGCCCACCGAAAGCGATGATGAGGGTGACAGCCCCGATGAGGGCAACGCCCCCAGCGTAACTGCCATCCCGAAGACCAAGTCCAAGAAATCGCCGCCAGATGGCGGGATGGAACCAGAACCCACTGCATAATTGCAAAACCCGGAGCCAGCCTCCGGGTTTTCTCTTTTCATCAGGGCGTTGCTGGGCATTATGCCTGCTAACCTGTCATTGAAGGGGGGCGCCTCATGCCATTCTTGCGTGAAACAGAATATTCAGCCGAGGTGGTATGGCTGGGCCATGTTCCAGCAGGCCAGTCTTTGCGGGCCAAGCCTGTCAACGCTTTGGATCTGAATTTTGATGGCGTTCAGGGGGAACGGCATCAGGGGCTCAATCGGGCGTCCTGTGTTCGGGTAGCGAATCTCTATAAAAAGGGCACCGAGATCCGGAATGTGCGGCAACTGTCAGTGCTGTCGGCAGAGGAATTGGGTGATATTGCGGCTGAGATGGAGTTGGCAACGCTTGATCCGTCTTACCTTGGGGCTTCGATTGTCCTAAAGGGCATTCCCGATTTCTCTCATATCCCTCCATCGTCGCGGTTGAAGGCCGAGAGCGGGTTGACGATCACTGTGGACATGGTAAACGCCCCCTGCGTTCTTCCGGGCCGCGAGATCGAGGCAGATCACACTGGTTACGGGGCTGCATTCAAACCTGCGGCCAATGGGCGACGCGGGATAACGGCTTGGGTCGAACGCCCGGGGGCTCTGAAACGCGGCGACAAGATGCAATTGTTTGTGCCGGATCAGCCCCTTTGGAACCCATAGGTTCAATCCGTTTCCGATTTGCGCATTACGATTTCTCGCAACGCCGTTTCGCGGCATGAAAATGTCGGAATCCTTAGCCATCAGTGTTGTGTACATCAGTATATGTTGCGCAGCGCCGACGCCCGTGCGTCGGTTTTGCACGGAATTCAATCAGGGACCCTGCCCAATGAGCTACAAATCCGACATTGAGATTGCCCGCGAGGCGAACAAAAAGCCGATTCAGGAAATCGGCGCGAAGCTGGGTATCTCCAGCGATGATCTGCTGCCTTACGGCCATGACAAGGCCAAAGTCAGCCAGGACTTCATCAACTCGGTACAGGACCGCGAAGACGGCAAGCTGATCCTGGTGACCGCGATCAACCCAACCCCCGCAGGTGAAGGCAAGACCACCACCACCGTAGGTCTGGGCGACGGCTTGAACCGCATCGGCAAAAACGCGATGATCTGTATCCGCGAAGCTTCGCTTGGCCCGAACTTCGGTATGAAGGGCGGCGCTGCAGGCGGCGGTTACGCGCAGGTTGTTCCGATGGAAGAAATGAACCTGCACTTCACGGGTGACTTCCACGCCATCACCTCGGCCCACTCGCTGCTGTCGGCGATGATCGATAACCATATCTATTGGGGTAACGAGCAGGAAATCGACACCCGCCGCGTTGCATGGCGCCGCGTCGTCGACATGAATGACCGTGCTCTGCGTCAGATCACGGCGTCTCTGGGCGGCGTGTCGAATGGTTTCCCGCGTGAGGCAGGTTTTGACATCACTGTGGCGTCCGAAGTCATGGCAATCCTCTGCTTGGCAAACGACTTGAAAGATCTGGAAAAGCGTCTGGGCGATATCATCGTTGCTTACCGCCGCGACAAGACCCCGGTTTACTGCCGCGACATCAAGGCAGAAGGCGCTATGACCGTTCTGCTGAAAGACGCGATGCAGCCGAACCTGGTGCAGACGCTGGAAAACAACCCGGCCTTCGTCCACGGCGGCCCGTTCGCGAACATCGCGCATGGCTGCAACTCGGTCATCGCAACCAAAACCGCTCTGAAAGTGGCCGACTATGTTGTCACCGAAGCGGGCTTTGGTGCTGACCTCGGTGCCGAGAAGTTCATGAACATTAAGTGCCGCAAGGCGGGTATTGCTCCGTCGGCAGTGGTGCTGGTGGCCACCGTGCGCGCGATGAAAATGAATGGCGGCGTGGCCAAGGCTGACTTGGGTGCGGAAAACGTTGACGCTGTGAAGTCAGGTTGCGCCAACCTGGGTCGTCACATCGAAAACGTCAAATCCTTCGGTGTTCCGGTTGTCGTCGCGATCAACCACTTCGTCACCGACACCGATGACGAAGTTCAGGCGGTCAAGGACTACTGCGGCGAGCATGGTGTTGAGGCGATCCTGTCGCGTCACTGGGAGCTGGGTTCGGATGGCTCTGCGCCTCTGGCCGAAAAAGTTGTCGAAATCGTCGAAAATGGTGCCGCGAACTTCTCACCGATCTACCCAGACGACATGCCGCTGTTCGAGAAGATCGAAACCATCGCCAAGCGTATCTATCGCGCCGACGAAGTTCTGGCCGACAACAAGATCCGCAACCAGCTGCGCGAATGGGAAGAAGCAGGCTATGGCAATCTGCCGGTCTGCATGGCGAAAACCCAGTATTCGTTCTCGACCGACCCAACCCTGCGCGGCGCGCCCACCGGCCATTCGGTTCCGGTGCGTGAGGTGCGCCTGAGCGCCGGAGCTGGTTTCATCGTCGTTGTCTGCGGTGAGATCATGACCATGCCCGGTCTGCCGCGCAAACCGGCCGCCGAAACCATCTGCCTTAACGACGCAGGTGAGATCGAGGGCTTGTTCTAAGCGCTCAAATAAGACATCTCGTGGTCCGGGGATATCCCCGGGCCGCAGGAGACCAAAATGCCCACTCTGATACCTCCGCAAGACTGTCATTCGATGCAGGAATTGCGGCCTCAGATCGACAAGCTGGACCGCCAATTGATTGGATTGCTGGTAACGCGCGCAACCTATATCGACCGCGCGTCGCAGCTGAAACCCGGCGAGGGCCTGCCAGCCCGCATCCCGGAACGTGTCGAAGATGTGGTGCAGCGCGTCCGCAAGAACTCGGATGAGTTGGGTATGGACCCCGATCTTGCCGAAAAGCTCTGGCGTATACTGATTGATTGGTCGATTGCCCGCGAAGAACGCGTGCTCGGCCCAGACTGAAGAAACGGGCGCCTAGTGCGCCCGATCCGTTTTGTGAAAGAAGGGATCAAAGAATGGTAGCGCAGGTTATCGACGGAAAGGCCTTTGCCGCCAAAGTGCGCGCGCAGGTGGCTGACCAGGTTGCAAAGCTGAAAGAAGAGAACGGCATCACCCCCGGTCTGGCGGTGGTTCTGGTGGGCGAAGACCCGGCCAGCCAGGTCTATGTCCGTTCTAAGGGTAAGATGACCGTCGAGGTCGGCATGAACTCGTACGAGCACAAGCTGGATGTGGACACGTCCGAAGAGGACCTGCTTGCGCTGATTGACAAACTGAACAATGACCCTGCGGTGCACGGCATTCTGGTGCAACTGCCGCTGCCCAAGCATCTGAACGAAGATCTGGTGATCAACACGATCGATCCGGCAAAGGATGTGGACGGGTTCCACATCTCGAATGTGGGCCTGCTGGGAACAGGTCAGAAGTCAATGGTGCCGTGCACTCCGCTGGGCTGTCTGATGATGTTGCGCGATCACCACGGCTCTTTGTCCGGCATGGATGCTGTAGTGATCGGTCGGTCGAACATCGTGGGTAAGCCGATGGCGCAGTTGCTTCTGGGCGACAGCTGCACCGTGACCATCGCGCATAGCCGCACCAAAGATCTTCCCGATGTTGTGCGTCGTGCTGATATTGTGGTCGCCGCAGTTGGTCGCCCCGAGATGGTTCCGGGTGACTGGATCAAGGAAGGCGCAACCGTGATCGATGTCGGCATCAACCGGATCGAACGCGACGGCAAGAACAAGCTGGTTGGCGACGTTGACTACGCCACTGCGGCAGAACGCGCTGGTGCGATTACCCCCGTTCCCGGCGGAGTTGGCCCTATGACGATCGCCTGCCTTCTTGCGAACACGCTCACCGCGGCTTGCCGCGCAAACGGCTTGCCTGAACCGGAAGGCCTGACTGCCTAATTGCAACCTCCGAGTTCAATTCGGGCGCAAGGTCAATGATTGAATTGGCCGGAGAGCGAAAAGCTCTCCGGCCTTTTTCATTAGATTAGGATATTTATATAACTACATCTTGACTTGACCTAGCGTCGGTCGGTGATAATCCTTCTATTCCAGCCGTTTAAGGGGTTATAATCCTGTCTGTTCGTGTTTCATGGTTTTACCTTTGGCGAGGTGCGTTACCTGGTATGATGAAGCTGAGTCCGATCTTCTCGTTAGTAAGCCTTCAACGGGTAGTGGCGGGCCTCGTTTTTATTCCTTTATTGGCGTATTCCTTTGCCCCCTTTCGGGATATGACACTGCCATTCAGTCAGCGGATGGTGTTCTGGACAGGTGTTATGCTGCTCGCGCTTGCAGCGACTTGGTCGGCTGGAAAGTTGGTACGCGAACGGCTCAATCGATCAGGATTGCTGGTGCGTGATTTTGCCTTCGTCCTGTTGATCCTGACATTGTTTGCCCCGTCGCTGTGGTTGCTGACCTGGATTCTGTTCACGCTAAATGGATTGATGGCACCGGGCATATTGAAAGTCGCCCCTTATGGTCTTCTCTTCGCCACCGGACTTTTGCTGGTGCGTCAGCGGGAAGAAACTGCAGCACCGGTATTCGAACCCAGACCACGTCTTTTCAATCGTTTGCCCGCCACTTTCGAGGGGCAGGTTTATCGGTTAACCGTGCGCGATCACTATGTCGACGTGGTCACGTCCGATGGCACGTTTACAATTCGCTCGCGCTTTACCGACGCGATTGCCGAGATGGAGCCGGTACAAGGCCATTGTACGCACCGTTCACACTGGGTCGTGGATTCGGCGATTGTTGGGGTCGAAAAAGAAAAGGGAAAATCCTTTTTGCACCTAAGCAACGGCGATCAGGTTCCTGTCAGCAGGAAATACAAGCAACAGCTCGTGGACGACGGGTTGCTCTAGAACCTATCTGGGCATCGGGATGAGTTGAGGTTGCGCGCCGGTCAGAATTGCCCGCGCATCCAGTGCCATGATGCCGCTCAGAGCCTCTGCTGAACTGCGCAACCCCCCAGTGTAAGCGCCATAAGCTGGAAGGATCAGACGTGATTGATCCAACAAAAAAGCCGGGCGGGTGATCGAGCGCCCTCGGGCATTCAGGTTAACTTTGGGGTGGTAGTGGCCCGAGACTTCACCTGCACTGTTTTGCTGGGCGATATGGCGAAAAATCAGATCGTGGCAAGCCCACTCGGACAGATGTGTGCCGCCCATTTCTACCGGGCCGGGGTCATGGTTCCCCTCGATCCAGATCCAACGTCGACCAGCCTGCATTGCGGTGATCTGTTGCCTATCCTCAGCAGCCAACGCGCCCGAGGCATCGAGATCGTCAAAGCTGTCCCCCAAACAGATGACCGTCGTGGCACCGGTACGGGCAAGATCACTTGCCAATCGGGTCAATGTTTCGCGGCTGTCATACGGCGGCAAGGTCGGGCCGCCTCTGCGGGCGATCCGTTCGGATTTGCCTAAATGCAGATCGGAAACACAGAGCAAGCCCTGTTCCGGCCACCATAGTGCGCCCGACCCAAGCGCAGTCAGGTCTTGGCCAGAAAATGAAAACGCGATCTTGTTCATGATCCGTTCTTCATACGATTTTGCGGATTGCGCAAGTGGTTTATGCCGGTTGCAATCCGGCCGCCTGCAGTAAACGGGCACTTTCTTCCGCAAGCAGGCGTTCCTCGGCTTCACCCTTGACGGGGACTTTGCCAACTTCGAGGAACAGAGGCGCCGCCAGGGGTGAGACGCGGTCTAGCCGCAGCAGGTCAATCCGGTCTCCGATCCGGGCGACCATGGCTTCGATCCGTCCGAAATCGACCAACCCGCGCATGGCCTCTTCGCGGGTGATTTGCATCAGCAGATGTTCAGGATCGTATTTCAGCAAGGTGTCATAGAGGATATCTGACGAAAATGTCGCCTGCCGACCACTCTTGCGCTGCCCACCAGTGTTGCGTTCGATCAAGCCCGCGATTGTGGCCGAAGCACGAAATGTGCGTTTCATCACGGCGTTACCCGCCAGCCAAGTCTCCAATCCTTCTCGTAGCGCGTCCAACTGAAATAGTGGGCGCGGATCGGTCACCGCATCCAGCCCCCAGATTAAGGTGGCATAGTCAGTGGCTACAAATCCCAGCGGCGCAAGGCCGGTTTCCTCCATGCGTTTGGTCAACAGCAAGCCCAGCGTCTGTTGCGCATTGCGGCCGGCAAATCCGTAGACGCATAGATGCTCGCGCCCCCTGTCAGGGAAGCTCTCAATCAACAGGCGGTCACTTTGCGGCAGGCGTGATATCTCGCGCTGAAGACCCAGCCATTCGGCAGTATGTCCGGGCAGTTGAGGCCAATCCGGCTGTGCGAACATCCGTAGGATTCGGTCGCTCAGCTGGGTGGACGTGGCGAACTTAGTACCCGAAAAGGTCGCGATCTTGGGCTTGCGGTCAGCGCGGCGGCTGACCTCGACCACCATCTCTCGCAGACCCTCATAGCGGACGATCTGACCACCGATCAGAAAGGTATCACCAGGGGTTAGCGAGGCCGCGAATCCCTCCTCTACCTCACCCAGAGGCTTGCCCCCGCGATTGCGCTTAAGCCGAACCTTCAGCGTGTCGGTGTCCTGAATCGTGCCAAGGTTCATGCGGATACGCTGTGCCGCCCTCGGGTCGCGCAATTGCCAGGCTCCATCCGGGCGCTGCTGAAGCCTCTGCCACCGATCATAGGCTCGCAGGGCATATCCACCGGTGGCGCAGAATTCCAAACAGGCATCGAATTCAGCACGGGTGATCTGCGCATAAGGCCCGGCAGCCGTCATTTCGGCGTAGAGTGCATCTGCATCAAACGGTCCCGCTGCGGCGGCGATCAGAATATGCTGGCACAAAACGTCCCTGGGTCCTGGCCCGCGGGGGTCGCCATCCAGATCATGTTCTTGCACAGCTTCCAGTGCAGCAACACATTCGACCACTTCGAACCGGTTGGCTGGGACGAGAATAGCTTTGGAAGGGGCATTGTAGCGGTGATTTGCGCGCCCGATCCGCTGCACTAGCCGCTTGACGTTCTTCGGCGCGCCGATCTGGATCACCAGATCCACATCGCCCCAGTCGATCCCCAGATCGAGGCTGCCGGTGCAGACAATTGCCCTCAGATCACCCCTGACCATCGCGGCCTCGACCCGTTCGCGTTGTTGCCGATCCAGGCTGCCGTGGTGAATGCCGATGGGCAGAGCGTCGTCGTTGGCGAGCCAGAGGTTGTGAAAGAAAATCTCGGCCTGCGCCCGAGTATTGTGAAAGATAAGTGTCGTCTTGTGCTTTTTGATCTGCTCCATCACAGCGGGGATGGAATAGGCTGCGCCACCGCCCGACCATGGCGGCATCTCTTGTGTTTGCAGCATCGAGATATCGGGGTCAGGGCCGGGATCAGCCTGAATAATTCGGCAAGGATCGGGATTGCGGGCTAGAAATCGTGCGATGCCTTCGGGGTCTTCAACCGTGGCGGACAAGCCTACGCGGCGCAGATCGGGGCAGAGTGTCTGCAATCGTGCCAGCGCCAGCATCAATTGATCCCCCCGTTTGCTTTCTGCCAGTGCATGTATTTCGTCGACAACAATGCGCTGGACCCCAGCAAACATGCGCGGAGCATCTTCGTATGAAGTAAGTAACGCCAGACTTTCGGGCGTGGTCAGCAGGATATGTGGAGGATCGACGCGCTGGCGTTTCTTCTGCGTGGCCGATGTGTCGCCGGTGCGATCTTCGATCCGAATTGGTAGGCCGATTTCCTCGACGGGAACGCGCAGATTGCGCCTGATATCCGCTGCCAGCGCCTTGAGAGGAGACACATAAAGCGTGTGCAATCCGTCATGCTGCCCCTGCGCCAACTCGGCCAAGGAAGGCAGAAAACCGGCCATGGTTTTGCCGCCACCAGTTGGAGCGATAAGAAGGGTCGCGGGATCATTCGCCCGCTCAAACATTTCTTGCTGATGTGGATGAATCGACCAGCCTTTGTTCGAAAACCAGTTTTGGATTGCCGGGGGAATCTGCACCATCCGGCAAACCTAGCGCAGCCCTCAGGCCATGGAAACCAGGACAAGGGGATCAGTGAATGATCTTTTCTTCCTTCACGAACATGTTGGCCCAGGCTCGGTCGATCAGGTCCGGACTCATCTGATACGGGATACCCTCAAACTCGCAGATTGAGATCATCTGGTCGATCAGGAAGATCGGCTGATAGTTTGCGTAGATGTTGTTGATGGTCGGGTATTTGACCTTCAGCAAATGCACTAGCGCCGCCTCGTCTAGTGGCATACCGCGCTTGCGGGCGACCATGGCAAAGATCTTCAGGAAGTTCTCTTGGTTCGGGCCGTCGATTTTGATCTTGAAGAAAATCCGGCGCAGGGCCGCTTGGTCGAAAATCTCATTCGGGTGGAAGTTGGTCGAAAAAATAACCAGCGTGTCGAATGGTACTTCGAACTTCTCACCCGATTGCAGGCCAAGGATATCCTTGCTTTCTTCAAGCGGAACAATCCAGCGGTTGATCAGGGCCTGAGGGGGCTCTGCCTGACGTCCAAGGTCGTCCACGATGAAGATGCCGCCGGTGGATTTCAGCTGCAAAGGCGCCTGATAGGTACGCGCGGTGGGGTTGTAGACCAAATCCAGCATGCTCAGTGACAGTTCACCACCAGTCACAACGGTGGGGCGTTCGCATTGAACATAGCGAGTGTCGAACCGCTTGCGGCGGCGCAGACTGCTGGGATCGTCCTCTTCTTGCTCGATCGCGGTGTGCACGATCGGGTCGTAGACCGTAATCACCTGACCGGCATATTCGATTGCGCGCGGAACATAGACGTTGTCCCCCAAAGCATCACGAATGCCGTTCGAGATCGAGGATTTACCATTGCCCGGAGGGCCATACATCAGAATTGAGCGACCGGCGCTGACCGCCGGGCCCAGATGATCCAGCAGGCTGTCGGGCAGAACAAGATGGCCCATCGCGCCAGTTAGCTGGTCGCGTGTGACTTGAATGTTGCGGATCGACTGGCGCTTGACCTGCTCGCGGTAAACATCGAGCGGCACCGGCATCGCACCGAAATATTCAGACTGGCTCAACGCATCCAACGCCCGCGCTTTGCCTGCATCGGTCAGCTGATAGCCCATTTCATTGCCGGAGTTGGCGTTCAGAGTCCCGGTCGCTTCAAGCAGTTTCTGCTCGCGTGCGATATCAACTAGTTCCTGTGTCACGGACCCGGGCAAACAGATGGCACCCGCGATTTCGCTGACCGTATCCACGTTCTTGCGAAAGACGGTCTTCAACAGAATGTCCCGCATCATCACCAGCGGAAGTTGCATTTCTCCCAGGCCTTTAGGGGCAGGGGGGGCAATCACAGAGGAGGTCTGCATATTCATGAGCGGGGCTCGTCCATCCAAAAATCACGCCAAAGGCCCTTGCGGGGCCGCTTTGGAAGAATTTGGCGCGGATTTGTGGCAGGACAAAGGCGCGGGCAAGGCGCGCTGATGATTGTTCACGATCCGTGGATTATGCCCAAAATCAAATAAACTACGAGGCTGCCAGCCAGCGTCAGACCCATGGGGAACTGTTTACCTCGATCCCAGCTTTCCCAATGTGGCGCGATCTGGCGCAGCCGGGTGTATTTCGCCAGCCGGTGGGCAAAGAACGCTCCCAGCAGAGTTGCCGTCAGAATCACCATGACCCACATCAGGTCACCGACCCAGACAAACGCTGCGGCAGCGGCGCAGAACTTCGCGTCTCCGGCCCCCATCACACCAGCTGCATTTAGCACGATGCCGATAACAAGAACGACAACCATGTGAAGCAGCTGCCATCCGTAGACAGGCAGAGACAGGCTTAACGGCCCGATGTTGCCGGGGATCCACGGTCGGGACCACGGTGGCAATGCGATAAGCCCGACGATGAGATAAACAACCGCCAGCGCGACGACAGCGTGGTTCTTGATCCGCATCTCACGCATATCCGTAAAGGCAACGTAGAAACAGATCGGCAGAACAAAAGGTAGAAACCACGCCGCCGCTGCCGCTGGTATGATCATGGATCAGGCGTCCTCAAGGGCCCGAAGCGAGCGGACCGCCTCGTCATAATGCTGCGGGTGGGTGGAAATCGCCTCGCGATAGAGGTTCTTGGCCAGGTTGATATTCCCCTGTTTCACGGCTGAAATGGCCATGGTGTTCAACAGTTTCGCCCGTTCGGTCTGCGTCATTGGGACAACAGGAACGCTGTAGTTGCCCTGTGCGCTGCGCGCCAGAACAAGGTTGTTCTTGGCGGTGAACATAGAATTGTCCTGCCGAATGGCGTCGGTAAACAGCCGCTCGGCTTCCGCATATTGCCCGCGCGTCAGTTTGGAATAGCCCCAGTTGTTCATGACGCCAGCAGGGCGGGTCGTCAGGCCCACTGCGGTTTCGTAGTAATGATCGGCGCGATTCCAGTCTTTTTTGGCATCTGCCACCAGCGCTTCAAGCCGATACCGTTTAAAGGTTTCATATGTAGGAGGGATTTTGTCCAATGTCGCCTTTGCGCCATCCCAGTTGCCGCTGCGAATCTGCGCATCAGCGTATTCGACACGGTCGGCGTTGTTGGCCCCTTTCATGCTCAGCACTCGTTTCCACGCGGCGGAAGCTTCAGTGCTGCGCTTGGCACGGGTCAGCGTGATTGCTAGTCCTCGTTGCAGGTCGATGCGGTCGGGGTTCTTGGCGGCCGCACTTTGGAAATAGGTCACCGCCTCATTGGGATCGGCCGCATTCAGCATCACGTCATTCAGGTTGGTCTCGTCGATGACGTTCACTTCCTGAAAAGTACGTTCAACCTTTTCCTCTTCGGTTTCCTTTGCGCAGGCGGCCAAAACCAGCCCGCACGCCAGCATCGTCGGAATCAAGAAGGGTTGGCGCATTTTTGTGCGTCCTTTACTGCTCTGCCTCTATTACTGGATTTTACGCAGAACAAATTGCCCGTTGCCGCGCTGCTCCAGTTCAAATTCTTGTTCTTGTGGGGTATTATTAACAGGATTTTCCATTTTTGCGAGTGCTAACCGCAGATTGTCGCGGATTGCGTCACTTTCGCCATTGTCCAGCGCATAGGCTCTGCGGAACATCTGCGCGGCTTCGGCATATTCGCCCGTTTCCACCAAGAAGACACCCAGGTTGTTCCATGCCACAGGCCACTCGGGATCGTCCTCGACAGCACGACGCAATAGCGGTTCAGCTTGGCCAATCCGGCGCAATCCCAAATTAGCTGTCCCAAGCGAAGTCAGGATTTGCGGGGTCATACCCTGTTGCAACGCGGCACGGGTGAAGGATTCAAGTGCAAGCTCATATTCGCCCGCCGCCATCAATCGGTTTCCGACGGTCACCTCATCTACCGCAGGCCCATCTGGGTCGACGCCAGGGGCAAACGGATCGTCTATCGCGCCTGTTTCAGTGCAAGAGGCCACCATGGTGAAAACCATGGCGGCCTGAATTGTCATACGAAGGTGCCAACAACCTGATTTGGCAACCCAGCGAAGAAGCGGGAAGGCGTTATCGGTTTCCAAACTCCATAATACCTTTTGCCGAAGGTCCAACAAGGATGACCAGCAGAGGAGGGACGGTCAACATCATTGTCGCAAGGGTCATTTTGGTTGGCAACTTATTCGCTGCCTCTTCGGCGCGCATCACGCGTTTGTCACGCATTTCATCGGCATAAACCCGCAACGCTTCGGCAATGGATGTCCCGAATGTCGCTGATTGGATCATCACGGTGACGAACGCACTAACGTCCTGAACGCCGCATCGCGTCGCGAAGTCGCGCAAAACGGTGTCCTTTTCTTTACCGGCTTTCATTTCGTAGGCGACAACCTCGAACTCAAGCGCGATGTCTGGGTAAGATGCTTTCATCTCAGACGCGACCCGTACAATGGCCTGATCCAAGGACTGCCCGGCCTCGACGCATACCAACATCAGATCGAGCGTATCAGGGAAACCATTTACGATCGCTTCCTTGCGTTCCTCTACGCGCCGCGTGATCCAGTATTTGGGCACGAAGTAACCCGCAATACCAGGTCCCAGAACGCGAATGAGGATTTGTGTCGAGTCAAATTCCTGATCGCCCGCAAACACGGTAACCAGCGAGACGCCGATCAGGATCCCGATTATGCCCAATGCGAACTGAGCGAAGTGATAGAAACGAACCGCGTCCTTGGACTGATAGCCGGCTTGCCTCAACTTGAGTTGAACGGCGGTATACTCTTCTTCGTTCTTTGGTTCTAGAAAGTTGGCGAACTTCTCAAGCTGTTCGTTCCGGCTGGCTGTTCTGAGACGCTCTTTCTTTTCTTTCTTGTTGTTTTTTGGCGGTGAATTTGACCGCTGCAACTTCTTTAGTGGGTCTTCCGGCTGGTTCAGCATCAGCGGGATTGTGACCAGGATCATGAACAATCCCAAAACGCCCACGACAATCAGCGGACCGAATTCACCCAAGTTCTGCTTCAACAGTTCATTGATCTGGTTCAAAAATTCCATCTTTGGGCCTCTTAAACCTTAATGTCGGTCAGGATACGCATGACGATCAGGTTCAGGGTCAGCGTGATGCCGACAAAGAAACATGCCGGAATGAAAAGCGGATCGTCGATTACGGCGTCGTAGTAGTTCGGGTCCTTAACCATGATGAACAGAAGACAGGCGACCGGGAAACCCGACAGGAATTTGCCTGACCATTTGGCTTCGGCGGTGATAGCGTTCACCCGGCGAAACAGTCGGAAACGCGCGCGGATCACCTTGGCCAACCCGGCCAAAATATCGGCAAGGTTACCCCCCGATTGCTGCTGGATCGAAACGGCGACGGCCAAAAACCGTAAATCCTGCATGTCCAGCCGCTCTGCCATATCCTTGAGTGCTTCACCGACATCCCGGCCATAAGCGGATTCATCCGAGATAACACCGAACTCTGTCGCAAGGGGGTCCTCGACCTCGTTAGCAACGATTTGGATCGAGGAAACAAATGGGTTTCCGACGCGAAGTGACCGAACCATCAGTTCCACCGCGTCGGGCAATTGTTCTTCAATCAAGGCCATACGTTTATTGGCTTTGTTATTGACCCAAGCGTACACCGCTCCGACCCCGATCGCGACCGATAGAGCCGCCCGAAGCGTCGGTTCGGTCGCTGTTCCTACGCTCAAACCTACAAAAGCCAGCCCTGAAACCAGCGCCATGATCACAATCAACTGCCGAGGAGAGAAGGCGATCGCCGCCTTCTGCGCCTTGTCTGCCAATAGCGAGTAGAGCGGTATGCTCTGCGACTTCATGTGCTGCTGCATTTCCTTGCGCAGCTGCTCCAGTACTTGCTCGCGCCCGACGCCCTTATCGATCATGTCCAGCCTGCGATTGACGCGGCTGTTCAGGCTGATCGATTTTCCGAATGCGACGAGATAGATACCTTCGACCAGGGCAAAGACCCCGACGAAAATCACGATGTAGATGAGTGCCTCGACAGGCAGTTGCATATCTTGGTTCTCCTACATCGTGGTTGGATCGTAGATCGAGGCGGGCAGATCGAAGCCCCACAGACGGAAGCGCTCGGAATAGTGGCTGCGCACACCTGTGGCGGTGAAATGACCGATGATCTTGTTGTCGGGGGTCAGGCCAACCCGTTGAAATTTAAATATTTCCTGCATCGAGATGACGTCACCTTCCATGCCGGTAATTTCGGTGATTGATGTCATCCGGCGCGAACCATCCTGCAGACGGCTGGCCTGAACGATCAGATTCACAGCCGACGAGATCTGGCTGCGGACCGCTTTGATCGGCATTTCGATCCCCGCCATGGCGATCATGTTTTCAAGACGCGAGATACCGTCACGGGCCGAGTTGGCGTGGATCGTGGTCATTGATCCGTCGTGGCCGGTATTCATGGCCTGCAGCATATCGATCACTTCGGCGCCACGGGTCTCGCCCACGATGATGCGGTCGGGGCGCATCCGCAGGGCGTTTTTCAAACAATCGCGCGGACTGACCTCGCCTTTGCCTTCAACGTTGGGCGGACGGCTTTCCATCCGACCCACATGGGTCTGCTGCAACTGAAGTTCCGCGGTATCCTCAATGGTCAGAATGCGCTCGGCGTCGTCGATAAAGCTCGACAGCGCGTTCAGCGTTGTCGTTTTACCGGAACCGGTACCGCCCGAAACAATGATATTCAGACGAGTCGACACGGCGGCTTGCAGATAGGCTGCCATTTCTTCGGTAAACGCACCGAAATTGACCAGATCGTCGATGCCGAGCTTGTCTTTCTTAAACTTACGAATGGAAACAAGCGAACCATCCACCGCAATCGGTGGCACCATCGCATTGAAACGTGAGCCATCAGCCAAGCGGGCGTCAACATACGGGTTGGATTCATCGACACGGCGACCAACGGCAGAAACGATCTTGTCGATGATCCGCATCAGGTGCTTTTCGTCTTTGAACGTGATGTCGCTGATCTCAAGCTTACCGGCCCGTTCGACAAAAATCTGCTGGGGGCCGTTGACCAGAATATCGTTGACCGAGTCGTCTTGTAGCAGCGCTTCCAGCGGCCCGAGGCCAGTGACCTCGTCATAAAGCTCTTTGTTTAGCTGGCTGCGGTCTTCACGGTTCAGAACGATGTTGCGGGCTTCCAGAACTTCGCTGGCAATCGCGCTGATTTCTGTCCGCAGTTCTGATTC
Source organism: Ruegeria sp. AD5 (assembly GCF_056542345.1). Classification (NCBI taxonomy): domain Bacteria; kingdom Pseudomonadati; phylum Pseudomonadota; class Alphaproteobacteria; order Rhodobacterales; family Roseobacteraceae; genus Ruegeria; species Ruegeria sp. AD5. The sequence goes on along the minus strand of NZ_JBQFZR010000002.1, from coordinate 1,405,681 downwards.
TTCAGCTTTTTCAAGGGCTGCGAGGTTCAGGTTTTCAAGAAGCTCGCGGTGCAGCTCAAGCTTGATTTCGCCCAGCCGTTCCTTGCGCTTGCGTTCCTTGTCGTTTCCAACAACTTCTGCTGCCTTTTTCTTGACCGGCTTGCGCGCAATTGCGTTGGCAGCTGGTGCCGCAGCTGCTGCTGCCGGGGCCTCGACTTTCGACGCCTGGGTTTCAACCGGCTGCGCCGAAGGCTGTTTTTTGTATCTTGAAAACACGGCAGCTCCCCTTTGAGTTATGCGGCTTCGGCGTCACTGCTGCCAAGGCTATGAAGCGATTGAGCCAATTTGGCGATTTCCCGGCGCAGTGGGTTCTTGGCCGCTGAATTTGCCAGCGGTAAACCGTGGTCGCCGCTTTGCATGACGGGTTTGCCGCCATCGGGCAGAAGCAAATCAATGGAAATACCCAGACTTTCGCCCATACGTTTAACCCGGCTTTTACCGTTGAGATCGGTAAATTTCGGAGCCCGATTCATAGCAAATCGCAGTTTGTTGAAGGGTAATTCCTCGGCCTGCAGTGCCCTTTTCAGACGCAATGCGTTCTGGGCCGAGCGCATATCCAGCTCAAGCAACGCAAAATAGACATGGGCGGCCTGCAGAACCGTTTCTGACCAGTGAACAAGTGTTTTTGGCATGTCGATGACGACATAATCAAAATTCGCGCGTGCGGTGTCGATCACACGCTGAATGTCCTCAGGCGTGATGATGTCCAGCGGCACCATGTCAGATGGTGCTGTTAGAACTTGCAGCTTCTCTTCAAACGTCTGGAGCGCTTGTCCGAAAGAGTCTTCGTCCATCGAATCCGTGTCTGAGAGCATTTCGAACACGGCTTCATGACGAGGCAGATCCAAATAGGTCGAAACTGTGCCGTATTGCAGATCCAGATCGATCAGGCACACTTTCGGGGCTTCTTTGGCTGAAACCGTTGCAAGTTCCCATGCCAGATTGACCGCCATGGTTGTAGAACCGACACCACCAGCCAGGCCCTGCACGACAAAAAGCGCCCCTTCTTTCGAGGAGCCGTTAGTCGCAGTAGGCGCTGCTTGTGGTGCCACAACCGGATCGGGTTGTTGCATACGATCGATGGCTTCCTGAAGTTCATTTTCGGGAAGCGGGTAGGGGACAAACTCGTCCGCACCTCTGCGTAGCAGCTGATGCAATGCGGCAGGGGTGACATCCTCGGCGATCAAGACAACCTTGATGCCTTTTTCCTTGGCCTGAGTGATGATCTCACCCATCAGTGTCAGGTTGTCTTCATCATCGCCGTCCAGCGCCAGCGCTACAAATTGAAGCGTCTTGGCTTCGGGTTGGCTAAAGAACGCAAGCGCTTCGGCAAATCCAAGATCACCCCAGCGTTCGCCCAGCGCAGCTTCCATATCCTCGATCAAAAGGTCGAAGTTCTGGACATCACGGCTGATGGTGCAGGCCAAAATGGCGTTATTATCGTCTTGCGGCGTCGCGCTCGTCATTAACACAATCCTCATCGAGAGGGCTGAGCAAACCATTTGAACGCGAGAAGATTCAGTTCTGGTATGCTGTCGCCCGATGCGGTCGATTTTGGCCGCAGGTCACCCAATTGTTCACAAAGTGGCTTGGAAGTTAGGCAAGAATTGGGCGCAAAAGAACCAATTGTAGGGAAATGGGCGACAATGCCGCCCATTTTCGGTATATTAGTTGTCGGTGCCGCCGGCGTCTTCTTGCCGTTGGATATAGCTTTGCGGGATCGCGCTTGAGATGTATTCGCGATAGATCACGTCCGCATATTTTCCATCCAGAATATTTGGATGCCGGTCGAAGAAGCCGGATACCTCGGTCACTGTCCGCCGATTGCGTCGATCCCGATCTTGGGTGGCAACCAACGGCCTGGATTTACCAAAGGAAACAACGGCTTCCAACCGTGAGCGCGATATTCCTTGTCGTGTCAGGAATGCAACGGCGGCATTGGCGCGGCGCTGGCCCAATCGCTTGTTATATGCTTCAGAGCCAACGGCATCGGTGTGCCCATAGACACGGAACCGCGCCTCGGGGAACTGTTTGATCCAGGCCGCCTGCTGTAACAGGATTCGTTGCGCCGAAGCGTCCAATTGCGCGCTATCGAAGGCAAAGTTGATCTGTGTTGGCACCTCGGCAGCGAAACGCCGCGCGAGGATTTGGCCATACGTCAACTCACCATTCATGACCTGAATGTTGTTCAGTGTAGCGTTACCAAACGTGCCCTGATCGATTTCGTACCCGGCCTCGCGTGTACAACCGGCGACAGCAACCGAAAGACCCAGTGTGATGATCCACTTTTCCATTGGTTCTATCCTCTCTATCAGTCCAGCACGTAGCCGTAAGAGGTGCCAAAATCCTGATTGGCAACTTCAGAGGCTGCACCATTTCCGGCGCGTTCAGTCCGAGAGATCTTGCCGTTTACGAACAGATCGAACTCGCTGGGCGGTTTCACACGATCGGTCGGCAGGGCAAGCGCCTCGCCACGAGTGGGCGACACCAGATGCGCGGTAATGATGATGATCAATTCACTCTGCTCACGCTGATACTGAGCGCTCCTGAACAACGCGCCCAATACAGGCACATCGCCAAGCCAGGGAACCTGGCTGTTCAGATCCGTGAAATCATCCTGGATTAGGCCTGCAATGGCAAAGCTCTCACCGTCGCGCAACTCGATGGTTGTCCGTGTTTGACGCGTGATGAAGCTAGGAACATTGTCGCCGTTGATCGTGAAGTTCGCACTCTGGTCGATGCTCGATACTGATGCACCCAGTTCCAGGTTGATCAGGTTGCCATCGACGACGCGCGGAACAAACAGCAGCTGTACGCCAAACTGACGATACTCAATCGCAACGACACCGTCGCCTTGGGGTACTGGGATTGGCACCTCACCACCGGCAAGGAACTCCGCCTCTTGGCCAGACAGTGCAGAAAGATTCGGTTCTGCCAAGCTGCGAACCAAACCCTTGGTTTCAAGGGCTTCCAAAAGCAGTCTAACCTGTGTCGACCCCGCGCCGAAACCGAAGAGAATGGCACCGGAATTTGTCTGAACAAACGGGATGTTGTTCGCCAGTGCGTTGTTCAGTGCGCCCTGGTTATTCAAGGAATTGAAGCCCGCAGTGGTGTCGCCACCGCCAAAGCCCAACGATGCCGACAAGTTTTTGGCTACAGAGCGGTTCATTTCCGCAAAGCGCACTTTCAGCATGACCTGCTGCACGCCACCGACATTCATCAGGTTCGATACACGTTCAGGGGCATACCGTTCTGCCAACTCAAGCGCACGCGCCAGTTTGGCACTGCTGGAAACTGTTCCCGACAAGACGATCCCATCATTGGCGGTCCGAACCTCGATTCGCTCACTGGGAAGAATCTGACGCAAGCGTTCTTTGAATTCCGAAACATCAGGGGAAACACGCACACGCACGTTGGTAATCAGATTACCCGCGCCGTCGAACATTGTCAGGGTGGTTGTACCCGGTGCCCGACCGAGAACATAGATAGTGCGGTCCGACAGGGTCGAAATATCCGCTATGCCTGCATTAGCAATGCTGATGTCTGCGAACGGCTGTTCGCTCTCCACCACGATTGCGCGATTTACGGGGACATCCAGCGTTTCCGCCGTACCCTTTTTAACCACGCGAAGATTTTGGGCCCAAGCGGCATCGCCGATTGGGCTCACAACTAGCGACAACCCCAGCAGGGTTGCGCTGATCCAGGAACGTATTGTCATGTGACCTGCCTCTCCGATCACCACTCGATTTTTTTTGGGTCTTATGCCCTATGCTATGAAACCCTGCGACAGAACCAGATTTATTGCAATAATCAATGGTTTCTGGAAAGTTCCTTATGTGGATTATGCGCAACAACACAAAGAAAGAGACCGCGCAAAATGCGCGGTCTTTGTCTCGTAAAGGTCTGAAAATTAGTTAGTTTGTGCAGGGAATTGGGGTCTCTACCGTCTCGCCGCCACGACGGGTGCGGATTGTGCAGACCTTCTCCGGAGCCGCGACGGGGGCCGGGGCCCTCTCTTCAATGCCAAGCAAAGACTGCTGATCGACTTCAACCACCTCTGCCACCTTGTCATCTTGAGCGCCAACCAGTGCCAGCGACATGCGACCCGTGTTCTGAGCCTGCGCCAAAGCGGCGATCTGTTGTGGCGTCGCTGCAACTGTGACCGTTCGAGCAATGGTTGTGCCGGTCACATCCAGACCCGCCGACTGATCAACAGCGACCAATTCGATGTTCGTCAGTACCAAACGAGTAATCTCACCGCGGCCAGAATCGCTGGTGCCACGTAATGAGCCGGTCCAATACACGTCCACCGTATCGCCCGGGCGCAAAAAGCCTGATACGCCAGATGCCACATCAACGCTTATCGCAAATGCGCGCATTCCCTTGGGCAATTGTGACCTGAGGCCAGCAGTCTCGCCTGGATTGGTGACTTTGACTTCCATAATCGCTTCGTCTTTCTCCATCGCGCGGAGAACGAATCGTTCATTGTTTTTGATTTCCGGGAATAGGGTTGTCATGTCCACGAAGGCACCCTCGGGAATCGCATCCTCAGGCCACTGAACGACGCGGATATCTTCCTGGTTCAAACGTTCGCCGTATTTGAAGGAGCGATTCGAAACCAAAACGCCTACGGTCGGGACGATGCCCGCCTGCGCATTGGCAAGCGCCTCTTCGCGCAACTTGCGTTCCTGAGCAAGTTTGGCCTGATTGTCCGTGATGTATTCGCGTGCCATATAGACAGCACCACCGGCCAACGCGACCCCGATGATAAGAACAAGTCCAAAAACAGCTCGCATTTGTCCCTCTTTTTCTTCTCTGGACCATGACAATCGAAGTCACAGTGATTCAGCATCCAAGTTACTTTTGAATTGTGTCGAAAAAGCGGACAATCCCGCTGCAATTCCTTAAAAAGGTGAATTCGCGCAGAGCGACGGAGAGAAAACGGATTGTTGCGGGTTCACGTTAGTCAAACTCGATTTCTTCAACTTCGACACCAACGATTGGTTGTCCTGCGTTCTGAAGTGATTGACTCAGGAAGAAATACATCGTTGCGGCAAGGCCTGTGACTACAGCAGTCAGGACGACCCAGTCTACCGCAACTGCGCCAATCTCGTCAGTTCTGAAACTCTTTAACTTGTTCAACATTGATTTACACCGGATCAATCTTGTTTGAAAACAAAAGGACCACGTCTTTGTGTAAAGACATGGCCCTAAATTTTAAGACTAGACCGATTAAGTCTTAGTTGTTGGTCGTCGGCAGCGTCACAGTTGCAGAGCCCAGAGCGTCATCGATGTTGCCTGCCAGGCTGCTGGCACCATTGTGGATCTGGTTGTAAGCAACGGCTGCCAGGCCAACAACAGCTGCGGTCAGAACGACCCAGTCTACAGTTACGGCGCCGTCTTCGTCTTTGCGGAAGTTCTTGATGAACTTGATCATGTTATGTCCCTCCTAAAGGATCAAAAATTAATTAACCTCGGCGTCTTTCAGAGCTTTCTCTCTCAGTCCGCTCCCGATCGTCTCGGTATGGATATATGTTTGACCCCTGTGCGTGGCAGGAATTGGGCCAAACCAATATTTTTTTGCTCAAAGCTTAATTTTTTGTTGGTGAATTTAGTAACTAATTGAAAATAAATATAAAAAATCACACCTTTTTTGTACTTCCGTTGTGTGGGCGATGCAAAATGGCGGCAATTGAGGCGAAATTGCCCCAATTCGCTTGGTTTTTCTGGTGTTGCGGGCCGTTATGATGTTCAAAATGCTTCAAAAGATAAGAAATCGAGGCAGGCAAATGTATTTCCGGGACGCAGTATTATGCGCCGGTGCAGCGGTGTTTCTGATGGCGGGTGCGATTCCTGTCACTGCAACCGAAACCGAGCCGCGCGGCGTCTATAAGCGCATAAAGGCCCCGAAACCGGGGACACGTCCGCGCGTGACGATTCAGATCACGCCCGAACAACATGCAGCATCACCATCAGCCCCCAGCACTGGCGCCAAGCTGGAAGTGCCTGAGATTGCCGCTATCGCAAAGCCGCCCCCATCGGTTCCTCAGAAGATTGCGGGGGCGACCAAGCCAGTTGGCTCCTATAAAGCATTCTGGAGCCGGGTATCCCCCGATCTGGCGCAGGCCAGCGCAGGTAGGCTGAGAGAGGCCGTTCAAGCGCTCACTGCCACGGGTGTCGCGGCGCCGCGTCTGCAGACCTTGCAAGACATCGCAGAAAAGCGAGGGGTGGATATTCTACGTTCGACCGTAGGGACCAATGTCTCACCCGCACTTGTCCTGGCCGTTATCTCGGTAGAATCTGCGGGCCGCACACAGGCTGTCAGTTCTGCCGGGGCGCTGGGCTTGATGCAATTGATGCCAGCTACCGCCGAACGTTTTGGGGTAGTGGACAGCCTGAAACCTGAACAGAATATCGAAGGTGGGGTCAAATACCTGCATTGGCTTATGAACGAGTTCGACAATGACCCGATTCTCGTATTGGCAGGCTACAATGCGGGCGAAGGGGCCGTGCGCAAGTATAGTGGTGTGCCACCCTATGCCGAGACCAGAGACTACGTGCCCAAGGTTCTGGCCGCGTTTCAGGTCGCGAGTGCTCTTTGTACAACAACACCGCAGTTCGTTTCGGACCCCTGCATTTTTCAGACTTCGAACTAAAAAAGGCCCGCGTCGCAGCGGGCCTTATGTTTCATTGACCTGAGGTCAATCTACGATTGTTGCCTGAGTCGCTCCTCGCATCTCGTCCTCGCTGACGCCATCGGCCAGTTCGACGATCTTCAGGCCGCCTTCGACGACATCCAGAACACCCAGATTGGTGATGATGCGATCCACAACGCCTTGGCCAGTCAGAGGCAGCGTGCATTCCTTCAGCACTTTTGAATCACCGTGCTTGTTGGTGTGATCCATCACTACGATCACGCGACCAACGCCAGCGACCAGATCCATCGCACCGCCCATACCTTTGACCAGCTTGCCGGGAATCATCCAGTTGGCCAGGTCTCCTTTCTCGTCCACTTCCATCGCACCCAAAATCGCAGCAGCGATCTTACCGCCTCGGATCATGGCGAACGAGGTCGCGCTATCGAAGTAAGAGGTGCGGGACAGTTCGGTGATCGTCTGCTTGCCTGCGTTGATCAGGTCAGCGTCTTCCTCGCCCTCAAACGGGAAAGGCCCCATGCCCAGCATACCGTTTTCGGACTGTAGGGTGATGTCCTTGTCCCCTACATAGTTCGCCACCAGCGTCGGAATACCGATGCCGAGGTTCACATACATGCCGTCTTCCAGCTCTTCTGCCGCACGTGCGGCCATCTGATTGCGATCCCAGGGCATTATGCGTCCTCCTTCTTGCGGGTGGTGCGCTGTTCGATGCGCTTTTCGTGGCTGCCTTGGATAATGCGATGCACATAGATGCCGGGCAGGTGGATGCCATCCGGGTCCAGCGAGCCGCGCGGGACGATTTCTTCAACCTCAGCCACACAAATCTTGCCGCAAGTCGCTGCGGGCACGTTAAAGTTGCGGGCGGTCTTGCGGAACACGAGGTTCCCGGTGTCATCGGCTTTCCACGCCTTTACGATCGCGAGGTCGGCGAAGATGCCTTCCTCCATGATATAGGTCTCGCCGTTGAAGTCCTTGTGCTCTTTGCCTTCCGCGATCACCGTTCCTACGCCCGTCTTGGTGTAAAACCCGGGGATGCCAGCGCCACCGGCCCGCATCCGCTCGGCCAGTGTGCCTTGTGGATTGAATTCCAGCTCCAGTTCTCCACTCAGATACTGGCGCATGAATTCGGCGTTTTCCCCAACGTAAGAGCTGATCATCTTTTTGACCTGCTTAGTCTGCAGCAGGATGCCGATGCCAAAATCATCCACACCTGCGTTGTTTGAGGCAAACGTCAGGTCCTTCGCGCCTGAGGCCTTGATCGCTTCAAGCAGCATTTCCGGGATACCGCACAGCCCAAAGCCGCCCGCAGCGATCAGCATGCCGTCCGATATCACCCCATCGAGCGCCTCATCGGCATTGTCATAGATTTTCTTCATGGAAAACTCCCCCAATGACATGGTGTTGGGCCGATTTGTGCCGCCACGTCACGGGGAAGTCAACGAATCCAAGGGGCAGGTGGTATTTCTACCTAACTTGCTTTCTTGGTGGTCTTCTTGGCAGCAGCTTTCTTCTTGGGGGCTGCCTTTTTCTTTGTGCCTTTCTTGGCCGCGCGTTCATTGACCAGTTCGATGGCCATTTCCTGGGTCACATCCTCGGGTTTGATGTCTTTGGGGATCGTCGCGTTGACCTTTTCCCATTTCACATACGGTCCATAGCGCCCGTCCAGTACCTGCATCGCGCCGCCATCGGGATGGTCGCCCAGCTCTTTCAGCGGCTTCGCGGCCGCCCGACGTCCGCGACCTGGATTGGCGCGTTTTTCGGCCAACAGTTCGACGGCGCGGTTCATGCCGATCTCAAACACATCGTTCGGGTCTTTGAGGTTGGCGTAGACAGGCTTTGCCTCGTCGGCCAACTGATGCATTAGATAAGGTCCAAAGCGACCAAAGTTCGAACTGATCATGCCACCTTCGGGGTGCTCGCCGATCTGACGGGGCAAGGACAGAAGCGTCAGAGCTTTCTCCAGATCCATGTCGTCTTTGCTCCAGCCACGGGGCAGGGACGCACGAGGAGGCTTCTTGTTCTCAGGCGTGGGCTCTCCACGCTGGACATATGGCCCAAAGCGACCGGATTTCAGCCAGATCTCATCGCCCGCATCTTCGCCCAGCAAACGCTCGTCACCTTCCGCGCCCTCACCAGCGATCGGACGGGTATAAGTGCACTCAGGATAGTTGCCACAACCGACAAACCCGCCGGTGCGCGAAGTTTTTAGATGTAACTGGCCAACACCGCATTTCGGGCAAATGCGCGGGTCCGAGCCATCTTCACGCGGCGGATACAGCTGCGGTGCCAGCGCTTCGTCCAGCTTGTCCAGCACTTCCGAGATACGCAGCTCCGATGTCTCACCAATCGCGGCAGAGAAATCGCGCCAGAACTTTCCCAGCAGATCCTTATAGTCGCGTTCACCTGCGCTGACGTCGTCAAGCTCTTCTTCCAGATTGGCGGTGAACTCGTAGCCCACATACTGGCGAAAGAAATTCAGCAGGAAGATGGTGACGATCCGGCCCTTTTCTTCTGGGATCAGCCGATTCTTGTCTTTACGTACATATTCACGATCCTGAATCGTGGTGACAATCGAGGCATAGGTCGACGGACGCCCGATCCCCAGCTCTTCCATCCGTTTGACCAGCGTCGCCTCTGTATAGCGCGGCGGCGGTTGGGTGTGGTGCTGCAGCGCCAGAACGGATTCGTTCTCGGCCAGAATGGCGGCCTTTTCCGAGTCGGCGGTGGCCTTGGCAAACTGATCACGCAGCGAGGTCTTGGCAAAACGTGCGGGATCGCCCTGCATGATCTGTGGCAAGCGCTTGTCGTCATCGTCGACCACGTCATCGCGGCCTTCTTCGTAAACGCGCATGAAGCCATCGAACAGCACCACCTGACCAGTGGCGCGCAGGCCAACCTGACCGTCCGTGCTGGTAATCTCAACAGTCGTGCGTTCAAGCCGTGCGGCAGCCATCTGACAGGCAATGGTGCGTTTCCAGATCAGATCATAAAGCTTGCGCTGATCCTCATCGGTCACCTTCAGCGCCTTGGCATCGCGCGACATATCTGTCGGGCGAATACACTCGTGTGCTTCCTGAGCGTTTTTGGCCTTGTTTTTGTACATGCGCGGGCTGTCTGGCACGTATTCCGCACCATAACGGTCGGCGATTACATCGCGCGCTGCCGCCACGGCCTCGGGGGCCATGTCGATGCCGTCGGTTCGCATGTAGGTGATGTATCCGGCCTCATACAGTCGCTGGGCCACCTGCATCGCATGGCGTGCACCCATGCCGAACTTGCGGCTGGCTTCTTGCTGCAAGGTCGACGTCATGAACGGGGCAGAGGGGTTGCGCGCGGCAGGCTTGGCCTCGACCGATGTCACGCTCAGATCACGGCTGGTGATCGCCTGAACCGCCAGTTCGGCTTGCGTTGCGTTGGCCAGATCGTGCTTGTCCAGTTTCTTGCCTGCCAGCGTGACCAGACGCGCCTCGTAGGTCTGGCCCCGAGGCGTCTCGAACACAGCTTTGACCGACCAGTATTCGACCGGCTTGAAGGCTTCGATCTCCATCTCGCGTTCAACGATGAGGCGCAGGCAGACCGATTGCACGCGCCCCGCTGAACGGGCACCCGGCAACTTGCGCCACAGAACGGGTGACAGGTTGAACCCTACCAGATAGTCCAACGCGCGGCGGGCCAGGTAAGCCTCGACCAGCGGCATATCGACCTCACGCGGGTTCTGCATCGCCTCGGTCACGGCGTCCTTGGTGATCGCGTTGAACGTCACACGGCTGACTGGCGTGTCCTTCTTGATCGAACGCCGCTTGGTCAGCGCTTCTTGGAGGTGCCAGCTGATTGCCTCGCCTTCTCGATCAGGGTCGGTCGCGAGGATCAGTGCGTTGTCTTCTTTCAGAGCGTCGGCGATCGCCTTGACATGCTTACGGCTGTCATTGCCGACCTCCCATTTCATTGAAAATTCATGCTCGGGATCGACCGACCCATCCTTCGGCGGCAGGTCCCGCACATGGCCATATGAGGCCAAAACGGTGTAGTCGGGGCCAAGATATTTATTGATCGTTTTTGCTTTGGCCGGAGATTCTACAACAACTACGGGCATTTAAGAGGAATCCTCGCTCGACGGATTTTGCGCTTTGTATGACCGTGCAAAATGTGTGGGGCAAGATCGAATTGTCAATGCGTTCGTTTTCACCACCAAAAATACTTTGTATTAAAGCCTGATCTGGTCGTGCCGCTCGCGGAATCAGGTGTCGAATCCATTCGATAACTTAGGCGCAAAGTGACAGCAGGCCGCCTGGTTGTCGCTGAATCTTGCCCTCAAGCTCCAGATCGACCAACACAGGGCCGACTTCGCCCGCAGATGCAGCGATGTCTCGGATCAACTGGTCTTCTGCGATCGGAGATGGGCCAAGTCGAGTCAGAATCGCCTCGTGCAAGGCTTGGGGCGTGATTTCGGCTGAGTCTGCCTCGGGTCCAAGGGGTAGGATTTGTTGGGCAGAGGATTGTAGCTGTTGCTTGGGCAAAGCATCAATCACGTCTTCTGCATTGCGGACGAGTGTCGCCCCGTCTCGGATCAGCAGATTGCATCCTGCCGCGCGGGCGTCAAAGGGATGGCCGGGCACGGCCAGAACCTCGCGCCCTTGGTCCAGGGCGTCCCGCGCGGTGATCAAGCTGCCGGATTTCGCCGCGGCCTCGACAACGACCACTGCCTGCGCCAGACCCGAGATAATGCGATTGCGGCGCGGAAAATGTCGTGCCTGAGGTGTTGTGCCCATCGGTTGTTCAGACAGGCGAAGACCGGTTTCTGCGATATCTCGCGCAAGATCGGCATTTTCGGCCGGATAAATCACATCTACCCCACCTGCTAACACTGCCACAGTACCGGTCGCCAACGTGGCGAGGTGCGCCGAGGTGTCAATGCCGCGGGCAAGCCCCGAGACCACGACATAGTCTTGCTTACCCAGATCCGTCGCCAACGCCCGCGCCATGCGCGCGCCCAGCGAAGAACAGTTCCGTGCCCCGACCATGGCAATTGCCCGGCGTTTCAAGATCGACGGATCGCCGATTGCCCAAAGCATCGGGGGCGCATCCGAAAGGTCACATAACGCGTAAGGGTAATCGGCGGCCCCAAGGCACAAAAGCCGCGCTTTGGCGACCTTTGCGGCCTTGAGCTCCGCCTCAATTACGCCGGGCGGGCAGATTTCATAATCCTCGATCCCGGCAGCGCGCGCCATTTCCGGCAACGCGGCCAGCGCGTTCTGCGCCGAGCCATGTTCGCGCAATAAGCGCCGGAATGTTGCCGGCCCTACTTTGCGTGAGCGCAACAGACGGAGCCAGGAAAACCGGTCCTCTTCCGTGGTGGGTGGGAGTGGGGGGTGATTGGAAGAAAGCTGCTCTTCGGTCATCCGATGCTCCGCCTGATTGCAAAACTGGTTTACGGTGCAGCGGGTTAACAGCCTGTGAATCTTAGAAAATTAGATCGGTATTTTTCGAATCCATCCCTCGGAGAGATGATTATCTCATTGAAAGAAAAAGAGAAAATTCGTGCGAATTTTCTTGGCACACATAGTCCATGGTTGAGTTTTTGATTTGACGCGAAGGGTAGTGTGTTAACCCTTCGCGCCTTGATTCTTCTTTTGAGCCGACTCAGGTGGCAGAGCCGCCCACAGTCAGCCCATCCATCAAAACGGTAGGTTGGCCGACACCGACCGGCACCCATTGCCCATCCTTGCCACATGTGCCCATGCCGGGATCCAGCGCCATGTCATTGCCCAGTCCCCGAATGCGTTTTAGCGCCGAGGGGCCGTCGCCAATCAGCGTCGCGCCTTTGACCGGAGCGCCGATCTTGCCGTTCTCGACACGATATGCCTCGGTGCAGGAGAACACGAACTTGCCGTTGGTGATGTCGACCTGGCCACCGCCGAAGCCCACAGCCCAGATGCCGTCTTTGATATCTGCCACCAACGAGGCCGGATCGGCATCGCCACCCAACATGATCGTATTGGTCATGCGCGGCATCGGTTTATGGGCATAGCTTTGACGCCGGCCGTTCCCGGTTGGAGCAACGCCCATCAGGCGTGCGTTCTGGCGGTCCTGCATATATCCGGTGAGGATTCCATCCTCGATCAGAACTGTACGCGAACTGGGTGTACCCTCGTCATCCACTGATATCGAACCGCGTCGGTCTGCAATCGTCCCATCATCCACGACTGTTACACCTTTCGAAGCGATCTGCTGCCCCATCAGCCCGGCAAAAGCGGAACTGCCCTTGCGGTTGAAATCACCTTCAAGCCCGTGGCCGATGGCCTCGTGCAACAGAATACCGGGCCAACCGGGGCCCAACGCGACTTCCATTACGCCGGCAGGGGCAGGGACGGCATCCAGATTGACCATAGCGATCCGCAGAGCCTCACGCGCCTTATCTTGCCAGTCTGAGGGATCGATCAAGCCATCCAGCCCCACGCGACCGCCACCTCCGGCAGAACCGCTTTCGCGTCTGCCGTTCTGTTCTACTATAACCGAGATGTTCAGGCGGGTCATCGGGCGTATATCGCGCACCTGCACACCATCGGGGCGAAGAATCTCGACCTCCTGCACTGCAGCGGCAATCGTGGCGCTGACTTGCACAACCCGGGAATCCAGACCACGGGTAAAAGCGTCTATCTCGCGCAGTGTCTCGATTTTGACCGGGAAGGCGGCGGATTCGATCGGGTCTTCATCGGTATATAACCTGGTATTGGTGGCACGTGGTGGCCCGGCCAGCGTCCCACCACCATCGCCGACCGCCAACCGTGCGGTTTCGGCTGCGCGCTTCAGAGAGGGAATCGAAACATCCGTTGAATGCGCGTATCCAGCCACTTCACCCTGCACCGCGCGAAAACCGAATCCCTCGGAAGCGTCGTAAGAGGCCGTGCGCAATCGACCGTCATCAAACACCAAAGATTCGGATTTGCGCCGTTCTACGAACAGTTCCCCATCCTCGGCGCCATCAGTTGCAGCCTTCAGTACAGCAAGCGCTTCATCCTTGGGAAGAACGCTTTCAAACGGGCGAAACGGGGCCTGAGTCATCAGTTGTGACCTTTCGGGTTTGATCCAGATCAAAAATAGCGTCTGTTTGACGCAAGCATTTTGCTTTATCTACCCGACGGAATATGGTTTTTAACGCGGCCAAAGACAACGGGAGAGGTGCGACCGATTCACACCTTTTCGCGAGAGACGCAAAGATCAAACGATCAGGACAGAAAATGAAGAATGCTTTGATGCTTTCCGGGCTTGCTACGGCCCTCTCCAGCCTTCCCGCCATGGCTCAGGAGCTTGAGATTATTGGCAAGCCGGTTGACGGCGGCATGGGGTTCCAGCCTGCTGCCACCAGCCTTGCCGAAGGGATTCAGTCGCTGGACAACATGATTCTGGTGATCATCACCGCGATCTGTGTGTTTGTTGCGGGTCTGCTGGTTTACTGCATCGTACGCTACAACCAGCGCGTAAACCCGAACCCGGCTCGGTTCTCGCATTACACTCCGGTTGAGATTGCTTGGACTTTGGGCCCGATCCTGATTCTGGTCTTCATCGGGGCTTTCTCGCTGCCGGTTCTTTTCAAGCAACAAGAGATTCCCGAAGGCGACATCACCATCAAAGTCGTGGGGAACCAGTGGTACTGGACCTACGAATATGTCGATCATGAATTTGCCTTCGATAGCTATCTCCTGGGCCACCCGGCCACCTTGGACGAGGGCGCGCGCCCGGCGGATGCCGACGTAACACCGTTTGTTCTGGACGATGCGATGCGGGCGAAGCTGGCCGATGCAGGCTATGGCGAAGACGAATGGCTTCTCGCCACCGATACCGCCGTCGTTGTTCCGGTTGGCAAGATTGTCGTGATGCAGGTTACCGCATCGGACGTGATCCATTCCTGGACCATTCCTTCGTTCGGCGTGAAGCAGGACGGCGTTCCTGGTCGTCTGGCCGAACTGTGGTTCGAAGCGGACAAGGAAGGCGTCTATTTCGGACAGTGTTCTGAGCTGTGCGGTAAAGACCATGCCTATATGCCAATCACTGTCAAAGTGGTCAGCGAAGAGGCATATGAACAGTGGCTACAGGGCGCGCTTGAAGAGTATGCAGGTCAGCCTGCTTCCTACCAAGTGGCCTCGAACTAAGCCCTTTGCGGCCTAGGTAAACACATGCGGGCTGCGCGGAAATCGCGCAGCTTTTGCCCCGAAAAGGACCGGATATGAGCGACGCAAGCTTCAATGCCAGCACCGTCTCTGCGCAGACCCGCGCGGACGAGGCCAGCTTTGGTGATTATTTCGCCCTGCTGAAGCCGCGCGTGATGTCGCTGGTCGTATTCACGGCTTTGGTCGGACTGCTTGCGGCTCCGGTTCCGATACATCCGTTTGTTGGCTTCTGCGCCATCCTGTTCATCGCTATTGGTGGCGGTGCATCCGGCGCGCTGAACATGTGGTGGGACGCGGATATCGACCGCGTGATGAAGCGCACCAAAGGCCGTCCAATCCCCTCTGGCAAAGTTGAAGAAGGCGAGGCATTGGCGCTTGGTCTGGCTCTGTCTGGCCTGTCCGTGATTATGCTGGGTTTGGCAACCAACTGGTTTGCAGGGGCGTTTCTGGCCTTCACTATTTTCTTCTATGTTGTCGTCTACACGATGTGGCTGAAACGCTCGACGCCTCAGAACATCGTCATTGGTGGTGCCGCGGGGGCGTTCCCGCCGGTTATCGGATGGGTCGCGGCCACTGGCTCGATGACGCTCGAACCGTGGTTGATGTTTGCCCTGACATTCATGTGGACACCTCCGCATTTCTGGGCGTTGGCCTTGTTCATGCGCTCGGACTATGACGATGCCGGGGTGCCGATGTTGACCGTCACCCATGGTCGACGCGCGACGCGCTGGCATATTCTGGTCTATACCGCGTTGCTGGCGTTGCTGGCGGTGGGGACTGCGTTCTCGGATATCGGAGGCCCGATTTATCTAGTTGTTGCGCTGGTTCTGAATGGCTTGTTTCTGCGGGGGGCCTGGCAGATTTCTCGTCGAAACGAAGACGATTCGGAGGCCGATAACTTCAAGGTCGAACGCAGTTTCTTCAAGCTGTCGCTGCTGTACCTCTTCCTGCATTTTGGCGCGATTCTGGCCGAAGCGCTACTGAAACCCTATGGTCTGGGGGGCTGGTCATGAGCTTGCGTAAAAGCCACGAACTGCATCAGCGCCGGTTCAGCCGCAATCTGGGCGTGGGCCTGACACTGGCCGCGTTCATCGTGATCATCTTTGGATTGACGATCGTGAAGGTCTCGGGCACTGATTTCAATATGGCACCACAGGAGGTGCAGAACTGATGGCGCTGACCGGTCCTCAGAAAACTGTTGCGCAGACGGTTGGTGTGGTTGTCCTGATGGGCAGCCTCGCTTGGGCTGCTGTGCCTTTTTATGACTGGTTCTGCCGGGTCACCGGGTTTGGTGGGACCACCGGCGTGGCCGAAGTTGCTCCTGACGAGATTCTGGACCGCACCATCACCGTGCGCTTTGACGCCTCAAAAGCCAAAGACATGGCCTGGGAATTCAAGCCGGTCGAGCGCGAGATGGAAGTCCGCATTGGTGAGACTGGCCTGGCCTTCTATGAAGCCTATAATCCAACCGACCGCCCGATTGCGGGGCAGGCGTCGTACAATGTCGCCCCGTATTCTGCCGGTGGATATTTCCAGAAAATTGCCTGTTTCTGCTTTGAAGAGCAGGTTCTGCAGCCCGGAGAGCGGGTTGAGATGCCGGTGACTTTCTTCGTCGACCCGGAAATGGTCGAAGATTTGGAAGCCAAGTATGTGCATACGATAACGCTGTCGTATACATTCTATGAGATTGATCTGCCCGAGGGCTATGCCGCCCTTGATGTGCAGGCTGAGACAAACAAGAACTAACGCCTGTAGGTGAGGGACGCTGATGGCACACGCAAAAGACCATGATTACCACATTCTGAACCCGTCAATCTGGCCACTGATCGGCGCGGTAAGCGGATTTGTGATGCTGTTCGGGGCCGTTCTTTGGATGCACGGGATTACCCCGTGGATCTTCTGGATGGGGCTGGTCGGGGTTCTTTATACCATGTTTGCATGGTGGTCCGAAGTCGTGGTTGAAAGCCGTCAGGGCGATCATACGCCGGTCGTGCGTATCGGCCTGCGCTATGGCTTTATCCTGTTCGTGATGTCCGAGGTGATGTTCTTCTTCGCCTGGTTCTGGTCGTTCTTCAAACATCGCATGTATCCGATGTACGACTATGCCGGTACTGAATACATCCAGCCGGATATCCACGCCGTTGATCCGTTCCACCTGCCGCTGATCAACACTTTGGTCCTGTTGCTGTCGGGTTGTGCGATTACTTGGGCCCACCACGCGCTTGTTCATGACAATGACCGCAAGGCGCTGATCAATGGTCTGGCCATTGGTATCGTTCTGGGCATCGCCTTTACTGCGCTTCAGGCGTTTGAATACTATGAGTTACTGGCCCATGAGGGTTGGGAGTTCGGTGGCGATCAGTTCTATTCGAACTTCTTCATGGCAACCGGTTTCCACGGCGCGCATGTGATTATCGGCACCATCTTCCTGTCGGTCTGTCTGATCCGCGCCCTGAAGGGGGACTTTACGCCCGAGAAACACGTCGGTTTCGAGGCTGCCGCTTGGTACTGGCACTTCGTTGACGTCGTCTGGCTGTTCCTGTTTTTCGCCGTCTACATCTGGGGTCAGGCCCCGCTGATGTAACGCCACGCAGGTGATCCAATTGCAAAAGCCGCCCCACGGGGCGGCTTTTTCTCAATCAGGGGCGCAAGATTGCGCCCCATACAATTACATGGTTGCACTTCGGTTCACGTGCCCCTTAACAAGGCGCCGGTTCCCGCAACAAGGTCTGATCCCAATATGCGTCGCATTCTGTTTCTGCTGATCTTCGGCTTTGCCGGTCTGGGCCTGCTGTTGTCGCTGGGCATTTGGCAACTGCAGCGGCTGACCTGGAAACAGGAGGTGCTGGCCGAAATCGAAAGCCGCATCGCTGCCGATCCTGTCGCCTTGCCATTGCAGGTGTCCGAAGATGCGGACAAATACCTGCCGGTGACGGTCACAGGCGAGATCGAACCGGGCGAGATCCACGTTTTGGTTTCGGTCAAGCAGGTGGGGCCGGGGTATCGGATCATCCAGTCCTTTACCACCGACGACCGGACTATTCTGGTGGATCGCGGCTTTGTGCCGACCACAGCCAAGCAGGCTGTTCGCCTGACTGGCCCGATGGAAATCACCGGCAACCTGCACTGGCCCGATGAAGTTGATGGCTACACGCCTGACGCAGATATTGACGGCAACATCTGGTTCGCCCGAGATGTGCCCAATCTGGCCGCCGCGCTGGGGGCTGAGCCGGTGTTGCTAATTGCCCGCTCGGAAACCGATCCGAATGTAACGCCAATGCCGGTGGATACGGCGGGCATCCCCAACGATCATTTGCAATACGCAATCATCTGGTTTGGTCTTGCTCTGGTCTGGGCCGCAATGACCGGATACTTCCTGTGGCGCAGCCGTGCCAATTCCGAAAGTGACGCGACATGAAATACATCTCGACCCGCGGGCAGGCGCCCGAACTGACCTTTGAAGAGGCGATGCTGACCGGACTGGCCCGTGATGGTGGTCTGTACTTGCCCGCTGAAATTCCGGTGATGTCGCAGGACGAAATTGCTGCGTTGGCTGGCCTGTCCTACGAAGAAATCGCATTCCGCGTGATGTGGCCCTATGTGAGTGGCTCGTTCTCCGATGATGAGTTCAAAAAGATCATAGCGCGCGCTTATGAGGGCTTCGGCCATGACGCCCGCGCGCCCTTGAAGCAGCTGAACGAGAACCATTTTCTACTGGAGCTGTTTCACGGACCCACACTGGCCTTCAAAGATTTTGCCATGCAGCTAATCGGCCAGCTGTTCCAGGTCGCGCTCAAACGGCGCGAAGATCGCGTTACCATTGTCGGCGCGACGAGCGGTGACACCGGTTCTGCCGCAATCGAAGCGTTCCGTGGCCTGGATGCGGTGGATGTGTTCATCCTGTTCCCGCATGGCCGTGTTTCGGAAGTGCAACGCCGTCAGATGACGACTCCTGCCGACAGCAATGTGCACGCTTTGGCCGTGGATGGCGATTTCGATGACTGTCAGGCCGCGCTGAAAGACATGTTCAACGATTTCGACTTCCGTGATGGGGTGAAGCTGGCCGGGGTGAACTCGATCAACTTCGCCCGTGTGCTGGCACAGATCGTTTACTATTTCTCCGCCGCCGTCAGCCTCGGCGCGCCACATCGCAAGGTCAGCTTTACCGTGCCGACAGGGAATTTCGGTGATATCTTCGCAGGCTATCTGGCCAAACGCATGGGGCTGCCCATCGATCGTCTGGTGGTGGCGACCAACCAGAACGACATCCTGCACCGTTGCCTCTCAGGCGAGGGGTATTTCAAGGGTGACACGATCCCTTCGATCAGCCCGTCGATGGATATTCAGGTCAGCTCGAACTTTGAACGTGCACTGTACTACGCCTATGGCGAAGATGGCGGCGCAGTCGCTCAGTTGATGGATGAACTCAAGAGCGGAGGCTTCAATGTCAGCCAAGGCGCGATGGAGGCTCTGCGAGAAAGCTTTGACTCGGGCCGCGTTTCTGAGGACGAGACGCTTGAGACGATCAGGCGCACGATGGTCCACAGCGCCGAGTTGGTTTGTCCGCACACCGCCGTTGGGATCAAAGTGGCTGAAGACCACCGCGCTGCCGATGTGCCCATGATCACGCTCGCAACCGCGCATCCCGCGAAGTTCCCGGCGGCGGTCGAGAAGGCAAGCGGCGAACATCCGCCTCTTCCATCCCGCATGTCTGATCTGTATGAACGTCCGGAACGGGTGACCCGCGTTGCGAACGATCTGGGTGCCCTTGAGGATCATATCAGAAGGCATATTGCTGAGTGACAGTCAGACAGGACCAACTGAAGAACGGATTTCGTATCGTCAGTGAACATATGCCGGGGCTGCAATCTGCGGCCATCGGCATCTGGGTAACCGCCGGTGGCCGGCACGAGCGGATCGAGCAGAACGGTATCGCGCATTTCCTTGAGCATATGGCGTTCAAGGGAACCCAGCGGCGTTCTGCGCTGCAAATCGCCGAAGCGATCGAGGATGTGGGCGGGTACATCAACGCCTATACCTCGCGCGAAGTTACGGCCTATTATGCACGCGTACTGAAGGACGATGTGGCGCTGGCCATGGATGTCATCGGCGACATCGTCCTGAACCCGGTATTCGACCCGCGCGAGATCGAGGTCGAGCGCGGCGTGATCCTGCAGGAGATCGGTCAGGCCTATGATACGCCGGACGATGTAATCTTTGACTGGCTGCAAGAGCAGAGCTATCACGACCAACCCCTTGGCCGCACCATTCTGGGCCCGACCGAGCGCGTCAGTGCGTTTTCCCGCGAGGACTTGTCTGGTTTCGTGGCCGAACACTACGGGCCGGAACAGATGATCCTGTCTGCAGCTGGAGCTGTGGACCACGATGCGCTGATGAAACTGGCCGAAGAGATGTTCGGCCACCTGCAGCCGCGCAAGGGTCTGATCCCCGACGCTGCGCGGTTCACTGGTGGTGAGGCGCGGCAGGAGAAAGAACTGGAGCAGGCGCATTTCGCGCTGGCGCTGGAAAGTCCGGGCTATCGCGATGATGCGATCTATACGGCCCAGATTTACTCGACCGCTCTGGGTGGAGGCATGTCCTCGCGCCTGTTTCAGGAAGTGCGCGAGACGCGCGGGCTTTGCTATACGATCTTTGCTCAGACCGGTGCTTATGCGGATACCGGTACGACAACGATTTACGCAGGCACCTCGGCCGATCAGGTGGGCGAATTGGCGACGATTACCATCGACGAGATGAAGCGCGCTGCCGAAGACATGAGCGCAGAAGAGGTTGCCCGCGCGCGGGCCCAGATGAAGGCCGGGATGCTGATGGGGCTGGAAAGCCCGTCGAACCGGGCCGAACGGCTGGCGCGGCTGGTGCAGATCTGGGGACGTGTGCCCTCGCTTGAGGACACCGTGGCCAAGATCGATGCGGTCAGCACCGAGGACGTGCGTGCCTTTGCCGAAGACATGGCAGTCAAAGCCCCTGCAGCGCTGGCGTTGTATGGGCCGGTCTCGGGCGCACCGACGCTGGTGGATCTGCAGGAGAGGCGTGCGGCGTGATGCTGTTAGGCAGACGCAAGCTGAAACTCGAAACCGAGCGCTTGACGCTGCGCCCGCCCATGCATTCCGACTTCAACGACTGGACCGCCCTGCGGCGTGCTTCAAAGGACTATCTGGTGCCGTGGGAGCCGGTTTGGGCCAAGGACCATCTGAGCCGAAAGTCGTTTACCAACCGGGTCTATTGGGCCCAGCGCTCAGTCGCGAGTGGAACGGCGATACCTCTGTTCCTGTTTCGTCGCACAGACAATATTCTGCTAGGGGCGATCACGTTGGACAATGTTCGCCGTGGTCCGGCGCAGGCTGGCACCTTGGGCTATTGGACCGGGCAGGCCTTTGCGCGTCAGGGGTTCATGCGCGAAGCAATTGGCGCCGTTGTTCATCACGCCTTCACCCGTCTGGATTTAAGCCGGATCGAGGCCGCGTGTTTGCCTGAGAACAAGGCCTCTCGCGGTCTGCTGGAAAGCTCAGGCTTCAAATACGAAGGCGTGGCGCAGTCTTATCTGCAGATCAATGGGCGCTGGCGAACACATGTTCTGTATGCCAGCCTAAGGTCCGATCGTCGGGGCAAGACTGAGGCAGGCTAGAGGGCTCTGCCGCCAGGCATGGCAAGCCTCCTGTCCTGGAGATATCCGTGGCCAGATCAACAAGGGCATGACTTGTTGGCCCATTGCGCTACACTTGCCCTATGTGGCGGTTTGTTGCGGGACTGATGATGATTGCATGCGGGGCTGTGGCGCAGGAGCGGCGGCCTAGTCACTGTATCGCCATCGCAGATGCGGCACCGGGGATTGAATATCTTCACAAAGCGGCGTGGCAGGATCCCGTGCCCGAGTTTTCGGTTCGTATCAGCTATGTCGCGCATGCATCGTTTCTGATCCAGACACAGGGCGGGCTGAACGCGGTGACCGATTTCACCGGTTTTATCGGCGGCGCTGCGCTAATTCCTGACGTGGTCACAATGAACCATGCGCACAGCACCCACTGGACTGCCCATCCCGATCCGGCCATCCCGTATGTCTTGCCGGGCTGGGGCGAGTTCGGCGAAGGCATCGAGCACCATCTTGATCTGGGTGAGATGCTGATTCGCAATGTGTCGACCGATATCCGTTCGGCCTATGGCGGTATTGAAGACCGCGGAAACTCGATCTTTGTGTTCGAGGTCGAAGGGTTGTGCATCGGCCATCTGGGGCACCTGCATCACATTCCGTCGGATGAACAATTCGCTGCACTGGGTCGGCTGGATGTGGTCATGGCGGCGGTGGACGGAGGCACCACGAT
Organism: Ruegeria sp. AD5; assembly: GCF_056542345.1. NCBI lineage: Bacteria > Pseudomonadati > Pseudomonadota > Alphaproteobacteria > Rhodobacterales > Roseobacteraceae > Ruegeria > Ruegeria sp. AD5. The sequence goes on along the minus strand of NZ_JBQFZR010000002.1, from coordinate 1,383,478 downwards.
GCCCTTGCCCGAGATGGTTCAGGTTCTGAAACGCCTCAAAAGCTCGGTCATTATCCCGATGCATTGGTTCTCGGACTTTTCGCTCCAGCGGTTTTTGGTGGATATTCGGGATGAATTCCCGGTTGAACGGGATGGGGTGTCCGAGATTGTCGTCTCGTTGCGCACGCTGCCCGACAGGCCGACGGTTGTGGTGCTGGAGCCTCAGTACCTGATAGAGCTGGAATAGGGCTTGTCGCGGCCCGTGGCCTTTGGCAGGGAAGAGCCATGAAACTGAACCCTGCAGACAGCCGCCTTGCCGAAGCAATCAGAACCCGATTGGGTGCTGACGTCTTGCGCCCGATTGCAGATCGTTACCTTGAAGAGCCGCGTCAGCGGTTTGTCGGGCAGCCCGGTTTGCTTGCCTTGCCACGCACTGTGGAAGATGTGTCGGCTCTGGTGCAATTGGCCGCAGACGCTCGGGTGCCTGTTGTCCCTTATGGCGGCGGCACCGGTCTGGTAGGAGGGCAGGTTGTTCCGGATGGTCCTGTCCCTTTGATCGTTTCCCTGGAACGGATGACGGCGATACGCGCGACTTACCCCACCGAGAACATACTTGTGGCCGAGGCCGGTGCCATTCTGGCCGATGTCCAAACCGCCGCTGAAGACGCGGACCGTCTATTTCCCCTGTCGCTGGCTGCGCAGGGTTCTTGCCGGATTGGCGGCAATCTGGCCACCAATGCGGGTGGCGTGAATGTGCTGCGCTATGGCAATGCACGCGATCTGTGCCTGGGGCTTGAAGTGGTATTGCCCAGTGGTGAGATATGGCAGGGGCTTAGCCGGTTGCGTAAGGACAACACCGGTTATGACCTGCGAAACCTGATGATCGGGTCCGAAGGGACACTTGGCATCATCACCGCGGCAGCGTTGAAGCTGTTCCCGCGACCCAGGGGCGTTGGAACCGCAATGTTTCAGGTCTCCTCACCCGAGGCTGCCATTGATCTGTTGTCAGTGGCGCGGGATCAAGTGGGAGAAGCGGTCAGTACGTTTGAGTTGATCCATGGGCAGGGCCTCGAATTCCTGACCGAGGTTTTGCCCGACGTGCGGCAACCCTTTGCGGCAACACCGGAATGGAGTGTGTTGATCGAGCTGGGCTTGTCGGTCGGCCAAGACCCTTCGGACATGCTTGAGGCGATTTATGTCGCCGCTGATGAGCGCGATCTGGTCCGCGATGCGGTCATCGCGCAGAGCGAAGCACAGCGGTCCGAACTCTGGGCCGTGCGCGAGCGCATCCCCGAGGCCAACCGGCTGATCGGATCAGTTTCCAGCCATGATATCTCGGTCCCGATTTCCCGCATTCCAGAGTTCATTCGGCGCGGTGCGGATGTGGTGGCCGGGCAGGGGCCGTTTCGCGTAAACTGCTTTGGCCATCTGGGCGACGGTAATCTGCACTACAACGTATTTCCACCTGCCGGGCAGGACAAGGCGGAGTTTGTCGCACAGCGGGGCGCGGTCAAACGCGCGGTACATGATCTGGTTCATGAATTTGGTGGATCGGTCAGCGCCGAACACGGTGTCGGTCGGCTCAAGACAGATGATCTGGAACGCTATGGCGATCCGGTCAAGTTGCAGGCCATGAGGGCGATCAAAGCAGCGCTTGATCCTCAGGGGATTATGAACCCCGGGGCGGTTCTGGCCTAATAGACGCGCCCCGGACGTATACCGGGGCGCTGCGGTTCTTTACGACGCGGGCAGAATGACCTTGTCGATCACATGGATCACGCCGTTCTCGGCTTCGATATCGGCTTGCACAACGTTGGCATCATTCACCATGACGCCATTGTCGAGATCGATGGTGATATCTCCGCCCTGCACGGTGGCGGCGGTCATGTCATCGGACAGATCACCCGACATCACTTTGCCCGGGACAACGTGATAGGTCAGCACTGCGACCAACTGTTCCTTGTTTTCGGGCTTCAGAAGATTTTCGACCGTGCCCTCGGGGAGCGCTGCAAAAGCCTCATCCGTTGGGGCGAAAACGGTGAACGGCCCTTCGCCTTTCAGCGTTTCAACCAGTTCGGCGGCCTGAACGGCAGCGACGAGCGTTTCAAAACTGCCCGCGCCCACCGCAGTATCGACGATATCCTTGGCGTGCCCATCTGCCAAAGCAGAGGTGGTCAACAGAAGACTGGCAACTCCAGCAACAGCGAATTTGCGCAACATGACATGATTTCCCTTGTTGAGAATGCCCTAGGTGGCATCATTCGGGGTACGCAGTCAGGTCGCGACAAGATCACAGAATCCAGAGGCAACTGTTTCTTGAATGTGACCCCAATCGCGCTAAGCCTGCGGCGCACGCGATTTCCAGTCACGAGTTTGTGAATTTTGTGGAGATCAGAGCCCTTCGAACTCGCACAGAACGTGCACGTCCATGCCCAAATCTTCCAGCGCTTTGCGACCACCCAATTCGGGCAGATCGATGATGAACGCGCATGAGATGATCTCGCCGCCCAGCCGTTCGATCAGCTTGATCCCCGCGGCGGCGGTGCCTCCGGTAGCCAGAAGATCATCAACGACCAGGATCTTCTCACCCGGTTGGATGGCGTCATCGTGAATTTCGACGATCGCCTCGCCATATTCCAGCTTGTAGTCCTGGCTGATCGTGGTGCCGGGCAGTTTGCCCTTTTTGCGGATCGGCACGAATCCAACGCTCAGCTGGTGGGCAATCGCACCGCCCAGAATAAAGCCGCGCGCCTCAAGGCCCACAACCTTGTCGATTCGCTCACCGGCGTAAGGGTGCAACATCTGGTCGATTGCCATGCGGAACCCACGCGGGTCGGCAAACAGGGTGGTGACATCGCGGAACATGATCCCTTCATGCGGGAAATCGACGATGGTCCGAATGTAATCCTTGACCGTTTTGTTTCTGGACATGGGCCACCCCTTTGGCATCAAACACGCGCGGGGTATTTCGCCCATAAGGTGCGGTCATGCAAGAGAACTCTGGACCCTGCGGCTACTTGCTGCGGCCTCGCATGGCGTTAGGCAGACCGTAGTAGCGATACAGCGCGTTCGGAAGCCAGGACAGGTGCGGCTTGCGCCAGTTGCGTTGATCCCGAAGAAGAATGGCTTGCGCGACATGAAAGTTCATTGCTTTAATCTCGCTTTTGCTGTTATGTGCGCGATATCTACATTTTATATTCTATGTATATACAATGTATCGCACTTAGAATCAAGGGCAGGACGGGGACTGGACGTGTGACCAAGAAAGATGGAAAGAAATCTACCAAGAAAAACAGTCAGTTGGTTTTGCGCCTCGACAAGGATGAGCGCGATGCATTCGTCGAGTTGTGCAGGGATCTGGACACCTCTGCCGCCCGCGAAATCCGCCGGTTTATCCGGGGGTTCATGAAGGAAAACGCTGAAAACTGAAATCACGCCGGGCGGCGCAGAACCGCTGTGGCGATGCCCATTCCGATCAGGGTCAACCCTCCGAACCGGGTCATGGTCGTGATGACATTCGCGCGTCCGATCATCCGGCGTAACTTGTCCGCCAGCAGCGCATAGGCCAGCGCGTTCAGCCCCGCGAGACCCACAAATGTTGCGATCAGGATCGCGAATTGCGGACCCAAAGGCTCGGCTGGACGCAAGAATTGCGGTACGAAAGCGATGAAGAAGGCAATGGACTTCGGGTTCAGCGCGGTGACTGCAGCGGCATGGCCAAAAACACTGCGGGCGGTCACGTCACGTTCGGTTTCAATTGCTTGCAGCCCGCCCGACGGCGCGCTGCGCAGGAGTTTGACACCCAGCCAGACCAGATAGGCTGCCCCAACCCATTTCAGCACGGTAAACAGTGTGGCAGAGGCCAGCACCAGCGCCCCCAGCCCCAGCAGCGACGCGGTCATCGCCACCAAATCCCCCAATGCGACCCCGGTGGCCGAGGCAACCGCCACACTGCGTCCTTTCGACAGCGCATAGCTAAGCACCAGCAACACGGTCGGGCCTGGGATCAGCAGCAGCGCGGTCGAAGCGGCCACAAAGGCCAGCCAGATTTCAATGGACATGGAGTATCCTATTAGAGTGTTTCCCACACCAAGCCTTGGCACGACGTATTGGTCAAGGCTTTGCGGGCACATTCTCGTGGTGAAACACCGGCTCCAACGGGTTGGCGTTCGGATTTGCGAAGCCGGGGTCGCCTAAATACCGAGGACATGGGGCAGGGAATTCAGGCGTGCAATGCGATCTGGGATTGCCGCAACAGGTTTAAGATTGGATGAAGCTTGGCTTATGCATCTTGAAACGCCTCCAATGCACCCCACTCTCGCAATGCGACCCAAAGGAGGGAGCCATGGTTCAAACCCAACACGCTGAGGCCGATACCGGCCGCGCCAGATCCGGTGTCGAGCGCCTCAAAAGAATCTTGGTAGGACTGCTGTTGGCCGCGGCGATCTTGTATGCGGGCGTCCTCGGATACATGTTTTTCAACCAGCAATCTCTGCTGTACAAACCCGAAGGTACGTTACCGGATCCGGCTTCGGTGGGGTTGGCGGATGTTGATGCGCTGTCGCTGACAATGGCTGATGGTACTGCCCTGACGGTCTGGGCTGCACCCGCTGCAATCCCGGATGCACCGACCGTCCTATTCTTCCACGGCCAAAGCGGCAATCTGGGGGACCGCGCTGAACGGCTGCGCGAAATCCTCAACTCGGGCTACGGGCTGCTTGCCCCCAGCTATCGCGGCTTTCCGGGCAGCGAAGGCGAGCCCTCGGAACTGGCGCTGATCTCTGATGGAGTTCAGCTCTATGACAGGCTGGCGGGTCAGGGCGAAGCTGTGGTGCTGCACGGTCAGAGCCTTGGCACCGGCATTGCCGCCGCTGTGGCTGCCGAGCGTCCTGATGCAGAACTTCTGGTGCTTGAGGCCCCGTTCACTGCAACCGTTGATGTCGCGGCGGAACGCTATCCTTTTCTGCCGGTCTCAGCCTTGATGAGGGATCAGTTCGCCACACGTGATCTTATCGAACAGATCTCGGTGCCGACGTTGATTTTTCACGGCACCGAGGATGAAACTATTCCACTGCATCACGGAAAAGCTCTGGCCGAGATGTCTGATACCGCGCAGATTTACGTGATCCCCGACGGCACCCACAACGATTTGTGGTCGCGTGGCCTATGGGACGAAGTGCAAAAGAAACTGTCGCAGTACTGAGTTTATAACACCCGCCCAGCCACAGCATCCAGCTTGGCCAACAATTCCGGATCGCGCTTTTCAGGCGCGGTCAGGATGGCATACTCCAGCGCCCGGTCGCAGCCATGCGGGCAGGGCGCACGGTCGGTCCCCAGCAGAGTGGGTAGACCTTTGACCAATGCCCGGCCTTTTTCCGCATTACCGGTCAGCGTGGCGATGATGGCGGCCACGTCGACTTCACCGTGATCAGGGTGCCAGCTGTCATAGTCGGTGACCATGGCAATTGAGGCATAACAAAGCTCGGCCTCGCGGGCGAGTTTCGCTTCGGGCATGTTGGTCATGCCGATCACGTCGCACCCCCATTGTTCGCGATATAATTTGGATTCCGCCAATGACGAGAATTGCGGTCCTTCCATCGCCAGATAGGTTCCACCTCGGTGGATGGTGATGCCAGCCGTCTTGCCAGCAGTCTCACAAGCGTCCGACAGGCGCGGGCAGGTCGGATGCGCAACACTGACATGGGCGACGCAGCCAGTCCCGAAAAAGCTCTTTTCACGGGCAAATGTTCGATCGATGAACTGATCCACGATCACGAAATCACCCGGCGCCATATGCTCGCGGAACGACCCGCAGGCCGAGACCGAGATCACATCCGTTACGCCAAGCCGTTTCAACGCGTCGATATTGGCGCGATAGGGCACCTCGGTCGGCGAGTGCACATGTCCGCGACCGTGACGCGGCAAGAAGGCCATTTCGACCCCATCCAGCGACCCGGTCAGGATCTGATCCGACGGATTGCCCCATGGCGTTTCCACAGTGACCCACTCGGCATTCTCTAGACCATCGATGTCATAAATGCCTGATCCTCCAACGACGGCGATTTTTGTTTGGGTCACGAGTGCTCTCCGTTGAAAATTCCTGCTGTGTGAGTTCTGCGGGCCACAGCTTCATTTGACAAGTGGGTTCAACGGTTTGTGTGCGCTTGGGTCAAGCTATGCGCACGGCGCATATCAGGGTCCCGCCTGGCGCGGTATCTCAAGACCGGTTTGACCGCTAGAAGGCCCCTTTCGCGCGAACAAAACCGACCAACAGGACCGATCCATGCCCCGAGCCATGCTGGCAAGCTTTGCCAATCGTATAGCCAAACCCGATTTGCGCTGGGTCCCGGATGAGGGATTGACCTTTTCCCGCCTGCGGATCGAGTTGCTGTCCGGTCTCACCGTCGCCTTGGCGCTGGTCCCCGAAGCCGTGGCCTTTGCCTTTGTCGCCGGGGTGCACCCTCTGGTCGGGCTTTATGCCGCATTCCTGGTTGGTCTGATCACTGCGTTGATCGGTGGTCGCCCCGGCATGATCTCGGGCGCAACCGGGGCGCTTGCGGTTGTCATGGTCGCATTGGTTGCGCAGCACGGGGTCGAATACCTGTTCGCTACAGTGGTGCTGATGGGGATTATGCAGATTATCGCAGGAGCGATGCATTGGGGCCGGTTCATCCGTCTTGTGCCGCACCCGGTGATGCTGGGCTTTGTGAACGGCCTGGCGATTGTGATCTTTCTGGCGCAGCTGGGGCAATTCAAAGTGCCCGGAACCATGGAAAATACCGGCCACGGCATGGGCGGTGGCGAGTGGCTTTCGGGCCTACAGCTCTACACAATGCTGGGTCTGGTCGCTCTGACCATGGCTGTGATCTGGATCATGCCCCGCATCACCCGCGTCATCCCAGCGCCTCTGGCCGGGATTTTTGTTGTCGCTGCTTTGGTCATTGGCATTGGGCTGGACGTCCCGCGTGTCGGTGATCTGGCTTCGATCGAAGGCGGCCTGCCCAGCTTCCATATACCTATGGTGCCGCTGAACTGGGAGACCTTTGAAATCATCCTGCCCTATGCCCTGATCCTTGCCGCAATCGGTCTGATTGAATCCCTGCTGACGCTAAACCTTGTGGGTGAGATCACCGGCAAGCGCGGTGGTGCTTCGCAGGAATGTATCGCGCAGGGCACAGCGAACGTAGTCACCGGTTTCTTTGGTGGTATGGGCGGTTGTGCGATGATCGGTCAGTCGATGATCAACGTGAAGTCAGGCGGGCGCACGCGTATCGCAGGTATCGCTGCAGCGCTATTTCTGTTGCTCTTCATCCTGGTGGGTTCGCCTCTGATCGAGCAGATTCCACTGGCCGCACTTGTCGGTGTGATGTTCATGGTGGTGATCGGAACCTTCGCCTGGAATTCGCTGAAGATCATGCGCAAGGTGCCTTTGATGGATGCGTTCGTGATCGTACTGGTGACAGTCGTCACCGTGATGGAAGACCTTGCGGTGGCTGTTGTGGTAGGTGTGATTGTCTCTGCCCTGGCTTATGCATGGAATAACGCCAAACGCATCCACGCGGTTACGCGCGACTCGGAAACGGAAGAAGGGGCGAAGGTCTATGAAATTCAGGGCCCGCTGTTCTTTGGCTCGTCCGAGGGCTTCGTGGAGCTGTTCGACGTAAGAAACGACCCCGAGACCGTCATCATCGACTTTGCAGCCAGCCGTGTGGTGGACCAATCCGCGCTGCAGGCTATCGAAAACATCGCCGCCAAATACGAAGCGGCTGGCAAACGCGTCATGCTGCGGCACCTGAGCCGTGACTGTCATACACTGCTGAACAAGGCCGGCCATCTGATGGTCGACAGCGATGATGACCCGGATTACGAACTGGCTGTGGATTATTCGGTCCGCACCGGTATTCTGGGCGGGCACTGAATACGCGAAAGGGCGGCCGGATTGGCCGCCTTATATCTCAGAAGCAATGCGCTCCAACGCATCGATATTGCCTGAAAGCAAGGCATCTTCGGCCCGAGTGATGGTTTCTGCGGGCCAATCCCACCATCGCAAGTCTTGCAGCCTTTCAATCACATCGCGATCAAAACGATAGCGCCGGACTTTTGCCGGATTTCCGGTTACGACTGCATAGGGTGGAACCTGACCCCGCACGACCGAGCCTGCGCCAACAATCGCGCCATTTCCGATCTGCGCTCCGGGTAAAATCAAAGCTCCGTAACCGATCCAGACATCGTGCCCGATAACGGTATCACGTGTATCAGGCTGGTAGCCTGACATGCGATCCGGATCGAAGATTGGAAATGGAAAGCAGGTCAAGCCATCGGTCGCGTGATTTGCGGAGGCTGTGATAAACCTTACTCCATGAGCGATTTGGCAGAACTTGCCCAGCATCAGCTTTTCTTCTGAAAAGGGAAACAGATACGGTGCAAGCCGCTGCGCCCAGTCCTTCGGTGCATCGAAATCCGACGCATAAGTGTAAGCTCCTGCCTCAAAGCGGGGATGATCGATGGCCTGAGACAGAAACACTGTTCCGTTGTGGCTAGTGCCGTCGGGCAGAACAATCGGATATCTGCGTGTAGGATCAGGCAGTGGCATTAGTCATCCGGGCGTGAAAGGCTGAACAATTCTGTCACCACAGAATAGTCCCGATAACCCAACCGCGCGAGCGGGTTGAATGAGGTCACGTCAAATTTGCCGTCACGGATGTGGTCATCGTGCAGGTGCACACCAGTGACCTCTCCGAACACCACCCGATTGGACTCACCCGGCAGAGTTACGATCTGGGTAAGTTTGCATTCCAGCGCTGCGGGCGCTCCCTCGACCCGAGAGCAATTTATGGTTTCGCATTCAACGGGTGTCAGCCCAGCATGAGTGAACTCGTCGACGTGCTTTCCCAAACCCTCTGAGCTGGCATTCATTGCGTCGCGATGCGCATGGGCCACCACGTTGACGCAGAATACCTTCGTGGCCTCGATATTGGCGATGCTGTCCTTGCCGCCATCCTGATCGTGTTTGGAGCCGGTTGAGGCGAACATCACCTGGGGCGGTGTATAAGCGACACCATTGAAGAAGGAATACGGGGCCAGGTTGTTGATCCCGTCAGCATCGCGCGTCGAAATCCAGCCGATAGGGCGTGGGGTTATGATGGCGTTGAAGGGGTTGTGTGGCAGGCCGTGGCCGTCTTCGGGGCGATAGAACATATGGACTCCAAGCGTTTGCCCAAGGCCTATCGAAGTGCTAGGGCGATTTCCAGCAAGGATAAGAGGGCGCGCGTGCAGCAATTCAAGATCAGGCCGGAAGAGCCGGAAGACTGGTGGGAGGTCGAAGCGCTCTATGACCTGTGCTTTGCTCCGGGGCGCGAGGCGTTGTCGTCTTATCGTCTGCGCGATGACGTGCCGCCTGTCGCTGGCCTGTCGCAGGTCGCGCGCGATGGGCAGGGCATTCTGGCTGGTGCAATCCGGTTTTGGCCCGTGCATGTGGGTGAACATGACGCGCTGCTGCTAGGTCCAGTGGCGGTCCACCCGACCCATCAAGGCGAAGGGTTGGGCGGATATCTGATCCATCAGGGGGTAGAGGCCGGACGCGCCAAAGGGTGGGATCGCGTCATGCTTGTGGGCGATGCGCCCTATTATGCCCGGTTCGGGTTCACCCCGCTGACGGGTGTCGAAATGCCCCCGCCCACCAACCCTGATCGCATACTGGGTTTGGAACTGACCCCCGGAGTTTGGTCCGAAATTCAGGGGCTTGTTAGTCGCTGGACCCGTTGACCCATTGAAAACCCGCTGCAAAGTCCCGATGTTTTCAGGACAGGAGGGCACAGATGCAGGACGTGGTTCTTGTCGAAAAACTCGATCCCGAGGCCGAGCTTGATCGGCTTGCGCAGCTGTACGGTGCGGCAGGTGGCGCAGGAGTGAATCTGCTGAACAAGCTTGGTGGTTCGGCGGAATCCTTATTGGATCAGTTACCTAAGCCGGTGCGAGAAGGTCTGACCGAAGCAACCGAACAGGCGCTTTGGCTTGCCATGCATGCGGCCGAAGGCTCTCGGCGTGCCGTGCCGGACCAGAAACCATGGGTCAACACAGCCTTGACTACTGCCATGGGCGCAGCCGGAGGTCTGGGTGGAGTGTCCACAGCACTTGTCGAGCTGCCCGCGACAACCGCCATGATGCTGCGCGCGATCCAAGGCGCAGCGATGCGGGAAGGGTTTGATCCGACCGCCGAGAACGTGAAATTCGACTCGATCCGAGTGTTGTCAGCCGCAGGTCCTTTGGCCGAGGATGACGGGGCTGATCTGGGCTTTTTCTCAATGCGCATGACCCTGACCGGACCGACCATGCAACGCCTCATTGCGATGGTGGCGCCGCGCCTGTCCGTAGTGCTGGGCCAGAAGCTGGCGGCGCAGTCTGTACCGTTGCTTGGGGCGCTTGCCGGGGGCGGTACAAATTTTGTCTATACCCGCTACTACCAGCAGATCGCGCATGTGCATTTTGGGCTGCGTCGATTGGCGATTGATGCCGACATCCCTCATGACGAGCTGGTGCGGCGTTTGTCGGGCCGGATGGCTCTGAACAAGGGGGCTTTCCCGTAAAGCTTGGCAGACTCTGCCGGATATGATAAATATCACTTTATAAACCGCAACATAAGCGGAGCGAGCAGTGGATATGAACCGTGTTTGACGGGCGCAGTAATGGTGCTATCGCCGATCGTTCGGCCGAGAACCTCTCCCTTTCCGGGGCGCTGCCTGTTTATGCTCAATCCGCTGCGCTTTGCTATCGAACCAATGATGGCCTGCCAGAGATTTTGTTGATCACAACGCGCAGGGCGCGGCGCTGGATCATCCCGAAGGGGTGGTTGATCAACGGGCTGACCCCGTCTGAAACAGCCGCCCGCGAGGCCTGGGAAGAGGCTGGTGTTTTGGGGCAGTGCGGAAGCGAAAGCCTTGGTCGGTTTGCCTATATCAAGAACCGGCCTGGCAAGCCATCGGCGCTGTGTCTGGTTGATGTGTTTCCGCTGCATGTGCAGCGATCCGAGGCGCATTTTCCCGAAGCGGGTGAGCGCAGGCGCAAATGGGTTTCGCCCAAAAAGGCGTCATCGAAAGTGGCGTCGCCTGATCTCGCCGCGCTTTTGGGTGGATTCGGGCTGCACCGGCAGTAGCGCGACAAGATCAAGACTTGATATTGCCATGTTGGTCGGTATCTATTCGCCAACCGGATTTTGGATGTGATATGATTCAATACGCATTGAAATGCAGCAATGACCACAGCTTTGACAGTTGGTTTCAATCCGCAGCCGCCTTTGACAAACTGTCAGCGGCCGGGTTGGTAACCTGCGCGGTCTGCGGCTGCGACAAGGTGGAAAAGGCGGTGATGACACCGCGTGTCCGACCTGCGCGCAAGGCGGTGACCGAGGTTGCACCAGAGCAGCCTTCTGCGGATGAGATCAGCATGGCAACACCTTCGCCCGAGATCGCTGAGGTCCTCAGCGAACTGCGTCGAAAGGTCGAGGAAAACTCGGACTATGTGGGCAAGGATTTCGCCAAAGAAGCCCGCAAAATCCATCTGGGGGATGCGCCCGAGCGCGCGATCTATGGTGAGGCCAAGCCCGAAGAGGCGCAATCGCTGATTGAAGACGGCGTGCCGGTCGCACCGTTGCCGTTTGTTCCTAGCCGCAAGACCAACTGACCCATGCACATCGTTGTTACGGGCGCGAACCGAGGGATCGGGAAAACCGTTGCGGATCAATACCGTGCAGAAGGTCATGAAGTGACCGGAACTGCCCGAGACGGTAGCGCAGATATCGTGCTGGATGTCACGGACCCAGAACAGCACGCTGCAATGGCCGCGCAACTGCGAGGCCGCCAGATTGACCTGCTGATCTGCAATGCGGGCGTTTATCTGGACAAAGGACACGACATAAGTGGCTATCCCGCCGAGATGTGGGCGCAAAGCTTTGCCGCCAACGTGACAGGCGTGTTTCTGACCATTCAGTCCTTGTTGCCGAACCTGCGAACCGCGCGGGGCCGGATCGCCATCGTTTCGTCTCAGATGGCGTCACATACGCGCGCGCCGGGTGGCAGCTATATCTATCGTGCGTCAAAGGCGGCGGCGCTGAATTTGGGCCGCAATCTGGCAACTGACTTGCGGGCGGATGGCATTGCGGTGGGTATCTATCACCCGGGCTGGGTGCAGACGGACATGGGTGGAGCTGCGGCAGAGATCACGGTCGATCAGGCGGCAAACGGCTTGATCGAGCGATTTGCGGCTCTCTCGCTCGATACTACCGGTTGTTTTGAAACCTGGGATGGTCGGGCGCACCCTTACTGAGAGTTCAGGGCCGCCTTGGGGATTTCGTAGACTTCACCGGGATCAATGAAGATCACCATGATATCACCGCGTGTCTCATAGGTCAGTTTCGATGTCGAACTGCTGGAATCCGGCACGCCTTTGGTGAAGTAAATCCGCCGGACCTCGCCAGTGTTCAACTGAACCGCCAACGTCGCCGTTCCATCTTCGCGCTTCCGCAATTCGGCCGGACAACTGGCCAGTGTATCACCTGCCAATGCAGCGCATGGAACGGTGCCTAATGAGTTCTCGCCATCCGTTCCCGATAAGGTTGCCACTTGGGCATTTGCGGCAGTCGAAACCAGGCTTAGGGCAAGGGCAAAGCGGAACATTGAAATCCTCGTGGAATAAGACTTTGACCGAACGCTTACACCACGCACGACCAAAGTAAAGCACTGCGGTGCAGACTTTGCCCACTTGCCCTTGCGCCCCCCCTCGCATAAGAGGCACGGGATCAGCAATTCAAGGCGCGGAGACACTAGCCCCCATGCCCGTACTCGTGATGAAATTCGGCGGCACATCGGTCGCCAATCTGGACCGGATCCGCCGTGCTGCCAAACGGGTTGGTGTCGAGGTAGCCAAAGGCTATGACGTCATCGTCATCGTTTCGGCGATGTCCGGCAAGACCAACGAGCTGGTGGGCTGGGTCGATGAAATCTCTCCGCTCTATGACGCGCGCGAATATGATGCCGTTGTCTCCTCTGGTGAAAACGTTACAGCTGGCCTGATGGCGCTGACCCTGCAGGAAATGGACATCCCGGCGCGCAGCTGGCAGGGTTGGCAGGTGCCGCTGATCACCAACGGTGCCCATTCAGCGGCCCGGATCGAAGAAATCCCGCCCGAGAATATCAACCAGAAATTCGGCGAAGGGATGCGCGTTGCGGTGGTCGCGGGCTTCCAGGGCATCAGCCCCGAAGGTCGCATCACCACGCTGGGTCGGGGCGGTTCGGACACCACTGCCGTGGCTTTTGCTGCCGCTTTCGAAGCCGAGCGTTGCGACATCTATACGGATGTGGACGGTGTCTATACGACCGACCCGCGCATCTGTGAAAAGGCGCGCAAGCTGGACAAAATCTCGTTCGAGGAAATGCTCGAACTGGCCTCGCTGGGGGCCAAAGTGCTTCAAACCCGCTCGGTCGAGCTGGCGATGCGCTACAAGGTGAAACTGCGCGTTCTCTCAAGCTTTGAGGAACAATCCGACGAGGCCGGTACACTGGTCTGCGACGAGGAGGATATCATGGAATCCAATGTTGTGGCCGGTGTGGCCTATTCCCGCGACGAAGCCAAGATGACCGTCGTTTCCGTGGCGGACCGTCCCGGCATCGCCTCGATCATCTTTACCGCGCTCAGCGACGAGGGCGTGAACGTGGACATGATCGTCCAGAATATCTCGGACGAAGGGCGCACCGACATGACCTTCTCCTGTCCGACCAATCAGGTCTCCCGCGCCGAAAAGGCATTGCTGGCGATCAAGGATCAGGGTGAGCTGAACTACGCCGAACTGGTTGCGGATGAGGATGTTTGCAAGGTCTCAGTTGTCGGGATCGGTATGCGCTCGCAATCCGGTGTTGCGGCCAAGATGTTCAAGATTCTCTCGGATGAGGGGATTAACATCAAGGTCATTACAACCTCCGAGATCAAAATTTCCGTCCTGATCGACAGGAAATACATGGAACTTGCGGTTCAGGCACTGCATGATGCCTTTGAACTGGACAAGGCGGCCTGAGCTTTCAGCCAAGTGTCCTGTCTGAAACCGTAACGTGGGTGGGCCATGGCGGAAGGCACGGAAACAGAATCTCGCAAGTTGCTGGGACGGCTGCGCGAAGAAATGGCGAGCGAAGCCGCCGGTCAGGAACGTCTTGACCGGATCACGCACCTGATCGCCGACAGTACCGGTCGCGAAGTTTGCTCGATCTACCTGTTTCGGGATGAGGATACGCTTGAACTGTGCGCCACCGAAGGTCTGTCCCCAGAAGCGGTGCACAAGACGCGGATGCGTATGGGCGAAGGGCTGGTCGGTCGCGTCGCCAAATCTGGCAAGGTGGTGAATACGGCGGACGCGCCCTCGGCCAAGGGCTTTCGGTACATGCCGGAAACCGGCGAGGAACGGTATTCGTCCTTTCTTGGTGTGCCGGTACAGCGTCTGGGTCAGAAACTGGGCGTGCTGGTGGTTCAGTCCCGGGACGCGCGCGAGTTTTCGGCGGATGAGGTTTATGCGCTGGAAGTTGTCGCGATGGTTCTGGCCGAAATGGCCGAACTGGGCGCGTTCGTCGGCGAAGGCGCGGCCTTGTCACCGCTGCACCAGCAATCGGTGCAACTTACCGGTGGCCCGGCGCAGGAGGGATCTGCTGAAGGCCATGTCTGGCTGCATGAACCTCGTGTTGTTGTCACCAATCCCATTGCCGAAGACCCGCATCGTGAGCGTGAGCGGCTGACCGAGGCCGTTGAAGAGCTACGCGTCGGCGTCGACAAGATGCTTGAGATTTCTCAGGGCGGCGACAAAGAGCAGTTGCAGGTTCTGGAAGCCTACCGGATGTTCGCCAACTCCAAGGGTTGGATGCGCCGGATGGAGGAGGACATCGCTCTTGGTCTCAGCGCAGAGGCGGCGGTCGAGAAAGAACAATCTCAGGCGCGGGCCCGCATGGGGCAGGTCACCGATCCGTATTTACGTGAACGGTTGGCCGATCTGGACGACCTCAGCAATCGGTTGCTGCGAATTTTGACTGGACAGGGCAACGGCAACGGGGCTGACCTGCCGCCCGATCCGATCCTAATTGCGCGAAATATCGGCCCCGGTGATCTGCTGGAATATGGCCGTTCTCTCAAAGGGATCGTATTGGAAGAAGGCTCGGTCGGAAGCCATGCCACTATCGTGGCGCGCGCGTTGGCGATCCCACTGGTGGTGCATGTAGGTCGCATCACCACCGAAGCCCTGAACGGCGATCACATTCTGGTTGATGGCGATAGCGGTGTCGTTCATCTGCGCCCCGAAGACACCGTTGTTAGTGCATTCCGTGACAAGATCGCGATGGAGGCCAAAGCGCAGGAGCGCTACGCCTCGATCCGTGAAACGCCCACCGTTACTCAGGATGGTGCGCGAATCAACATGGTGATGAATGCGGGCCTGATGGCCGATCTGCCCTCACTTAGCAATTCTGGTGCCGAGGGCGTGGGCCTGTTCCGCACCGAACTGCAGTTTCTGATCCGCAATCAGATGCCCAAGCGATCCGAGCTGGTAACGCAATACAAACGGGTTCTGGATGCTGCGGGCGAAAAGCGTGTGGTGTTCCGTACACTCGATATCGGGTCAGACAAAGTTCTGCCCTATATGAAGCATGTGGAAGAACCGAACCCTGCGCTGGGCTGGCGGGCGATCCGGGTGGGTCTGGACAAGCGCGGCGTGATGCGGATGCAGTTGCAGGCGCTGATCCGGGCCGCCGATGGCCGCCCCCTAACGATCATGTTCCCGTTTGTCGCGCAGGCTGACGAATTCCGTGAGGCGCGCTGGGAGGTCAAGAAAACGATCGAGCGTGAACGGCGTCTGGGCCATGTTCTGCCTGAATCGCTCGAAGTGGGGGCGATGCTGGAAACGCCTTCGCTGGCATTTGCGCCGCAGAAGTTCTTTGACGAAGTCGGCTTTATCTCGATCGGTGGGAACGACCTGAAACAGTTTTTCTTCGCCGCCGACCGCGAAAATGAACTGGTTCGCCGTCGCTACGATACTCTGAATGTCAGCTTTCTGAGTTTCATTGAACGTATCGTTGAGAGATGCTCGATCTCGGACACGCCGCTTAGCTTCTGCGGCGAAGATGCTGGTCGTCCCGTCGAGGCGCTGTGTCTCGCGGCCATGGGCATCCGTACCCTTTCGATGCGCCCCGCCTCAATCGGGCCGGTCAAAAGCCTGTTGTTGCGGTCGAACCTTCAGGATGTGCGTAAAATTATCGCCGATGCCCGCCATCGTGGGGAACAATCCGTGCGTCCGGCGGTGATGGACTGGCTGCGGACGCAGTCCTGACTGATCTTCCGCGATGCTAGCTGCAAATCCGCGCTTGATTTTTGCGCTCAGGTTTTCTATTCAGCCGGTAAATGTTAGCGATAACATAGTTAATGACGCACATGCGTTTTAATCCCGGGCTGAAACCTCGCTTATGCTGGCGGGGAATTCGAAAGGAGCCTTGCAATGGTCTCACGCGTAATTCCGGTAGATCCGTTCGACCTTGTGTTGTTCGGCGCGACGGGCGATTTGGCGCAGCGTAAAATCCTGCCGGGCCTCTATCATCGCTTCGAAGTCGGCCAGATGCCTGAGAATGCGCGCATCATTGGAACCGCCCGATCCGACATGGACAGCGACGGGTTCCGTGAACAGCTGCGTGCGTCGATGCAAGAGTTTGCGCCGGGTTTCAAAAAGGATACGCTTGATCGCTTTCTGACCCGCGTCGAGTATGTTCCGGTAGATGCGCTTGGCGATGCGGGTTGGTCTGATCTTGCGAAAACGCTGCGACCGGATGTGGTACGCGCCTTCTATCTGTCAGTAGGCCCAAGCCTTTTCTCGGGCATCGCCCAACGTCTGAACGAGCACGGCCTGTCCACACCTGACAGTCGTATCGTGGTCGAGAAACCCTTTGGTCACGATCTGGCATCAGCCAAAGCGTTGAACGAAGGGCTACGGGCCTGTTTTGAAGAACATCAGATTTACCGGATCGATCATTATCTGGGCAAGGAAACCGTGCAGAACCTGATGGCGCTGCGCTTTGCCAATTCGCTTTTCGAACCGCTCTGGAACGCCACTCATGTTGATAACGTCCAGATCACCGTGGCCGAAACCGTGGGCGTCGAAGGGCGCGGTGCTTATTATGATCAGTCCGGCGCGATGCGGGACATGATCCAGAACCATCTGGTTCAATTGCTGTGCCTGACAGCGATGGAACCGCCTTCGAAATTCTCACCCAACGCGGTGCGCGATGAGAAAGTCAAAGTGATCGAAGCGCTGGAGCCGGTGGAACCCAAGGATATCGCTCGTGGTCAGTACCGCACCGAAAAAGGGGGCGATGGCTATCTGGATCACGTCGGCAACCCCGCCAGCCGTACCGAAAGCTTCATTGCGCTGAAGGCGCATATCGGCAACTGGCGCTGGGCCGGTGTCCCGTTTTATCTGCGGACCGGCAAGCGCCTGCGCGCACGTGAATCCGAGATTGCAGTGTTCTTCCGCGACCCGCCGCATACGATTTTTCCGAATGTCGGACCATTGCATGGCAACGTGCTGGTGATCCGCCTGCAACCGGATGAAGGCATCACGCTCCGCACTACCATCAAGGAACCGGGGCAGGGCGGGTTCCGCCTGTCCGACGTTGCACTCGATATGAGTTTCGCTGATGCGCTGGGCGACGACGGCCAATCCCCGGATGCCTATGAACGCTTGATCATGGATGTCATCCGCGGCGACCAGACTTTGTTCATGCGCGGGGATGAAGCCGAGGCCGCATGGGCCTGGGTCGATCCCATCATTCACGGCTGGGAAGAGCGTGGAGATAAGCCCGCGAAATACGATCAGGGCAGTTCGGGGCCTGAAGAATCATTGATGCTGATGCATCGCGATGGACGCCGCTGGCGTCAGATCGGAGGGTAATCATGGTCAACACAGTTATATCCGACGTCACCAAACGCATCATCGACCGCAGCGCCGATCTGCGTGGCCCGCATCTTGAACGAATGGAGCAGGCCAAATCCAAGGGCCCTGCGCGTGCGCACCTGTCCTGCAGCGGGCAGGCCCACGCCTATGCCGGGGCGGGCGAAGATCAGGACTCCATGGCCACCGGCACGGCTGGCAATCTGGGGATCGTTACCGCCTATAACGATATGCTCTCGGCCCATCAGCCTTTCGAACGCTACCCGGCCCTGATCCGCGATGCGATCCGCGCAGCAGGCGGCACAGCGCAGGTTGCAGGCGGCGTGCCAGCCATGTGCGACGGCGTCACGCAAGGCGAGGCGGGGATGGAACTATCTCTGTTCTCGCGCGATGTGATCGCGCTGGCGACCGGAGTGGCGCTAAGCCACAACACTTATGACGCCGCCGTTTTCCTGGGCGTCTGTGACAAGATCGTGCCCGGCCTGATCATCGGCGCGCAAGCCTTTGGGCATCTTCCTGCCGTCTTCCTGCCTGCAGGTCCGATGACCAGTGGCCTGCCGAATGACGAAAAGGCCAAGGTCCGCCAGAAATTCGCCGCCGGAGAGGTGGGCCGCGAAGAGCTGATGAAGGCCGAAATGGCCGCATATCACGGCCCCGGCACCTGCACCTTCTACGGAACTGCCAACACCAACCAGATGCTGATGGAATTCATGGGCCTGCACCTGCCAGGGTCCAGCTTCATCAACCCCAACACCCCCCTGCGCGATGCCCTGACCGAGGAAGGCGCGCGCCGCGCCCTGTCTCTCAGCGCGCTGGGCAATCACTACACACCGGTCTGCCAGATCCTTGACGAGCGCGCTTTCGTCAATGGCATCGTCGGCCTGATGGCCACCGGCGGTTCCACCAACCTACTGATCCACCTGATCGCCATGGCGCGTGCCGGTGGTATCGTGCTGGACTGGGAGGATTTTTCCGACATCTCCGCTGTCGTGCCTTTGGTCGCGCGCGTCTATCCCAACGGTCTGGCAGACGTGAACCACTTCCACGCTGCGGGTGGCCTGGGCTTCGCCATCGGTACGCTGCTGGAAGATGGCTTGCTGCACTCCGATACGCTGACTGTCGCGGGGCAGGGCCTGCACAACTACACCAAAGAACCCAAGCTGAAAGACGGCGAGTTGGTCTGGGAAGAGGGCGCGGGCCACAGTCTGAACGAAAAGATCGTTCGCCCGGCCAAAGACCCGTTCCAACCCACGGGCGGGCTCTCTCGCTTGACGGGCAATCTGGGCACAGGGGTCATGAAGGTGTCGGCTGTAGCACCTGAACACCAAGTGGTCGAAGCGCCCGTGCGTGTATTCCACGACCAGAACGCCGTTAAAGCCGCTTTCAAAGCCGGAGAATTCACCGATGACGTCATCGTTGTTGTTCGCTTCCAAGGGCCAAAAGCCAACGGTATGCCTGAACTTCATTCGCTGACGCCGATCCTGTCGATCCTGCAGGGCAGGGGGCAGAAGGTGGCTCTGGTCACCGATGGCCGTATGTCGGGCGCATCCGGCAAAGTGCCCGCCGCCATCCACGTCTGCCCCGAGGCGCTGGATGGTGGACCGATCGCCTATCTGCAAGACGGTGACCTGTTGCGCGTTGATGCGGTCAAGGGCGAGTTGGAAATCCTGACCCCCGGTGTTCTCGACCGCAATCCGGCCACCGCCGACCTTACGGCAAACCAACACGGTGTTGGCCGTGACCTCTTCGGCGCCTTCCGTCAGAATGTCGGCTCAGCCGACACCGGCGCCAGCATTTTCGGAGTGTAACCCAATGTCCAAAACCCAACGCACCCGCGAGATCTGCGCGCTGGCCCCGATTGTTCCAGTCCTGGTCGTCGACGACGCGGCACATGCGCGCCCGTTGGCCGAAGCTTTGGTCGCAGGTGGCCTCCCGGCGCTTGAAGTCACCTTGCGCACTCCCGCCGCGCTCGACGCGATCCGCGCCATGGCCAACGTCCCCGGCGGTGTTGTCGGGGCGGGTACACTGGTCACACCCGAAGATGTCCGCGCTGCCAAAGAGGCTGGCGCTCAGTTCGGCGTCTCCCCCGGTGCGACCGATGCCCTGATCGCCGCCTGCGAAGCCGAAGGACTGCCCCTTCTCCCCGGTGCGGCTACTGCAAGCGAAGCCATGGCTCTGCTGGAAAAGGGCTATGACATGCTGAAATTCTTCCCCGCCGAGGCCTCAGGAGGGGCTCCCGCCCTAAAAGCCATCGGCGCACCGCTACCGCAGATCACCTTCTGCCCAACTGGTGGCGTATCGCCGTCAAATGCCCTCGATTACCTGTCACTGTCGAATGTTGTCTGCGCCGGCGGCAGCTGGGTCGCGCCCAAGCAGATGGTTCAAAACGGTGATTGGTCCGGGATCGAAACACTTGCCCGCGAGGCCGCCAGTCTGCTGGATTGACGCCGCAGGGCAAGACGCTAGGGTAGGCCTCAATTCAAACAGGTTGCCCTCATGACAAACCAAACCTCCCTCGCGCATGGGCGCGAGTATCTGGCCATCCCCGGCCCTTCGGTCATGCCCGATACGGTGCTGCAGGCGATGCACCGTCCGTCGCCCAATATCTATGACGGCGAATTGATCGAGATGATGCCCGCGCTCACCCGAGACTTGAAACGCGTTGCCGGAACCCAGCACAACGTCGCCATCTATATCGCCAACGGCCACGGTACATGGGAGGCTGCGCTTTCCAACGTCATTGCACCCGGTGAAACCGTGCTTGCCCCGGCCTCTGGCCGATTCACCCACGGTTGGGCCGAGATGGCCGAAGGAATCGGCGCCAAGGTTGACCTGATCGATTTCGGAATGTCCACGCCCTGGGATCTTGACCGCATCGCCGAGGCCCTGCGTAACGATACCAGCCACAAGATCAAAGCGGTCCTTGCAGTCCACGTCGATACGTCCACATCGATCCGCAACGATATCCCGGCCCTGCGAGCGTTGCTCGACGACCTTGACCACCCAGCCTTGCTGATGGCTGACTGCATCGCGTCGATGGGCTGCGACCGGTTCGAGATGGATGCCTGGGGTGTCGACGTCACTGTCACGGCTTGCCAAAAGGGGCTTATGACCCCGGCGGGCACCGGCTTTGTCTTCTTCAACGACAAGGCGCAAGCCAAGCGCGCCACAATGCCCCGCGTCTCGCATTATTGGGACTGGCAGCCGCGCGCCAATCCCGATCTGTTCTATCAGTATTTCAACGGCACCGCGCCAACCCACCACCTGTATGGCCTGCGCGCGGCGCTCGACCTGATCCATGGCGAAGGGATCGAACAGGTCTGGGCCCGCCATGAACACCTGGCAACGGCCATCTGGGCCGCCTGTGAAATCTGGGCGCAAAGTGGCGCGCTGCATTTCAACGTCACCGACCCGGCCCATCGCAGCCACGCGGTCACTGCCCTCCGCCTGACCGTGGGGCGCGGCACGCCGTTGCGCAGCTATACCGAAACCCAACTGGGTCTGACGCTGGGCATCGGTCTGGGAATGGAGGATTGGGACGGCTGCTTCCGCCTTGGCCACATGGGGCACGTAAACGCTCAAATGGTCATGGCCATGCTGGGTGGCGTCGAAACCGCTATGGCTGCGCTCGATATCCCCCGTGGTCAGGGTGCGCTCGAAGCCGCCGCCGCGACGCTGGCCGGATAAGCCCGATCCGCCTCTTCATCTGGCTCGAAATACCTTCGGGGGAAATCGCGCATGGGCGCGATAGGGGGCAGACAGCCCCCATTACGAGGCTCGGGCTTTTGCCAGGGCCGTGGGCAGAGCAGCTTCAAACGCCGTCATTTCCACCTCACCTCCGCAGCTGACCCGAATGCACCGGTTCTGGGGCGCGGCAAATGGCATCCGCACGAACACGCCTTGTTCAACGAGCGTGTCCAACACGGCCTTGGCAAACACCCCATCGCGCCCACAATCAATCGCCACAAAGTTTGTCGCAGACGGCAAAGGCAGCAGACCATTCGACCGTGAAATCTCTTCGATGCGGTTCCGGGACCCGGCAATCCTTTGCTGCACATGCGTCAGCCAATCTTCATCTTTTAGCGCGGCCAATGCCCCTGCCTGCGCGGCTCGGTTCATGCCGAAATGGTTGCGCACTTTGTTGAAGCTCGCAATCAACTCGGATGAGCCGATAGCATAGCCTACCCGCGCCCCGGCCATGCCATAAACCTTGGAAAACGTTCGCATCCGGATCACACGTGAATCATCAGCAGCGACAGGTGCAGCGGTCCCCTCGGGCGCGCATTCGACATATGCCTCGTCAAGAACCACCAAACAGCCCTCTGGCAAAGCCTCCAGAGCGGACACGATATCCTTACCTGAATGCCATGTTCCCATCGGGTTGTCCGGGTTGGCCAGATAGACCAACTTGGCGTCTACCTCCGCCGCTTTGGCGAACAGCGCCGTCGGGTCCTCGTGATCGTCGTGGTAGGGGACCTTGTGCAATACCCCACCAAACCCGGCCACGTGGTAATTGAAAGTCGGATAAGCTCCATCCGAAGTCACAACTGCATCGCCGTGACCAACCAGCAGGCGCACCAGATAGCCGAGCAACCCGTCAATGCCTTCGCCAACCACGATGTTTTCAGGCGCGACCCCATGATGTACCGCCAGCGCATGGCGTAGTTCGTAATTCTCGGGATCGCCATACATCCATATCTCGCCCGCGGCCCGTTGCATTGCATCGATGGCGCGCGGGGACGGGCCAAACACGCTTTCATTCGCACCGATCCGGGCCACGAAGGGCGCGCCACGTTGGCGCTCCTGCGTTTCGGGGCCGACAAAAGGCACGGTCGCGGGCAGCGTGAGGGCAAGCGGGGTATAACGAGGACCAGTCATGGCCGCAGATAAGCGCAACCGATCAGGCGGGGCAAGCCTTGCCAGAAGTTCAAAGGAGGCTTCGGATGCGCGGTTTGCCCTGACGTCGCTGTGGTGCTGCTGGCGTCTTGCTGGCATGTTTATACAGCAAATCACGCCCCGGAGGTCCCATGTCCCGCGTATCCATCGAATACAAAGACCACATCGCACGTGTCACGCTGACCCGTGGCGACAAGATGAACGCGCTGGACGATGCGATGATCAAGGCGATCCTTTCGGCCGGTCAAGAGGTCGCCGCAGCCGACATCCGCGCCGTGGTGCTATCGGGGGAAGGCAAAAGCTTTTGCGCTGGGCTCGATATGGCCAGCTTTGCCAGCATGGCGCACACAGACCCAACCGAATGGCTGATGACCCGCAGCCACGAAGATGCCAATGAAATGCAGGAACTTGCCTTGATCTGGCGGCGCGTCCCGGTGCCGGTGATCTGCGCTATTCAAGGCGTCGCCTATGGCGGTGGGCTACAGATTGCGCTGGGTGCTGACATCCGCATCGCGCATCCCGAAGCCAAGCTGGCAGTGATGGAGATGAAATGGGGCATTATCCCCGACATGGGCGGCATGGTTCTGCTGCCAGAGCTCGTGCGCTCGGACGTGCTGCGCCTGCTGACCTATACCGCCCGGCCTATCGGAGCGCCACAGGCGGCAGATTGGGGGCTTGTTACCAAACTGTCGGATGATCCCCTGACCGAAGCGCTGGCGCTGGCCGAGGACATCGCGGGTAAAAGCCCGTCCGCCATCCGCGCCGCCAAACGGTTGATTGATGTGGCCGAAACCCGTGACCGTGCTGATGTGCTGTTGGCCGAATCTACCGAACAGGTCGATCTGATCGGTAAGTCGGATCAAATGGAAGTTGTCATGGCACAGATGCAGGGCCGAAAGCCCGAGTTCAAATGATCACCGCATGAATGCGCGCCGTGCATCGCGGGCCATGTTGTATCGCATCTCAAGATCAGCAATCTTTTTCATTGCTGCCCTGCGGTCCTGATTGGCAGTCAGCGCTGCAAACTCCTTGCGGGCGGCGTCGAGCTGTTTCTTGATGTCGAACTCCTCGGGCAGAACTCCGGCCTGCGCCATGATCCGATGACCCGCAGCAATGGCGGGATCGCCTTGTGCCTCGCCCGAGCGGTCGGGCAACGGGGCACCTTCGCCTTCAAGACCCTGCAGTTGGCCCTCGGCTTGCGCCTTTTTGATCTGGCGTTCAATCAGTTTTCCAAGCGATCCGAACATGCGCTCATTTTACCGCCTGAGGGGTTCTGATGAAAGGGCTCAGCGCACTCGTTTTGTTGCCAGATATGCGATACCCCCAGCCAACAGCCCCCAGACTGCCGCGCCCAACCCAAAAACCGTTATGCCAGAGGCTGTGATGGCCAGTGTCAAAATAGCCGCTTCGCGCTCGACAGGGACGTCCAGCGCGGCATGCATGGCATTGGCCAGGACCCCGATCAGGGCCACACCTGCCAGAGTGCCCATAAGCAGCGGGTCGGCATGGGCGGCAAAACTGGTGATCGCCACGGCAAAGATACCGAAGAGGCAGTAGAACACGCCACCCATGATTGCCGACCAATAACGCTGCGCCGGTTCGGGGTGGCTTTCCTCGTTGGAACACATCGCTGCGGTGATTGCGGCCAGGCAGGTTGCGGGCGCCCCGAAAGGGGCCGAAAGCATGCTTGCGCCACCGACGGATGAAAACAACCGGCCGGGAACAGGATCAAAGCCAAAGCTGCGCATCACCGCGACGCCGGGGATATTCTGTGTCGCCATCGTGACGATAAACAGCGGTACGCCGATCCCGATGGCCGACGCGACCGAGAATGATGGCATGGTCCAGATCGGAGCCGCGATCAAACGATCCGGCATCAATTGGGCATCTCCTGCGTTCAGCGACACAATGATAGCCGCCGCGACCACAGCTGCCGGAACCGCGATCAACCGATTGAAACGGCCCGCGACAAACCACGTCAGGATCACCGGCAACGCCTGCCATGGAATCTCGATCGCCGCCTTGAAGGGCACAAGGCATAGTGGCGAGAGCACGCCTGCCAGCATTGCTTGCGCCAGTGTTGTGGGAATTGCTGCTGCCAATCGTCCCAACGGCTTCCACAGCCCTGCCAGAACCGTTAATGCTCCGGCGCACAGGAACGCACCAATCGCGCCTGAAAATCCCTCGACCGGGGTGGCCGAGACGGCTAACAGAGCGGCCCCCGGAGTCGACCACGCAACGCTGATCGGCATTTTGTATCGCAGGCTGAGGACAATGGCTGCAAGCCCCATGGCAATCGCCGCACTCATCAGACCCGAGGCGGCTTCCTGCGATGAAGCTCCCATTGCGCCCAACCCTTGCAATACGATGGGAAACGAGCTGAAGAACCCGACAATGGCCACAACCAACCCGGTTGAGACGGTCTGCATCGGAGGGAAAGATCGCATCGTCAGTGCCTCGCCAGGTTGTGTCGTCGAAGTGCTAACAAGCGGGGCGTGGCGTGAACAAGGGGAAAGCTCTGAGGGTAAAGAAAAACCTCACCGCCGGTTGGGTGGTGAGGTTCGATTTCAATATATCAGCAGCAGGAAAAAGATCAGGCGATTTCAGCCAAACGGGCGAGAGCTTCGTTTAGCTTGGCTTCTTCTTCTTCGCGGGCGGCAAGGTTAGCTTTGGCTTCCGCAACAACCTCTTCCGGGGCCGATGCCACGAATTTCGGGTTGTTCAGGCGCCCGCGCAGACCGCCGAGTTCCTTGGCCAACTTGCCTTTGGCTTTTTCCAGCCGTTCCTTTTCCGCACCAATGTCGATGATGTCCGCCAGTGGCAGGCCAAAGGAGGCGCCGGGTGCGGCAATCGAGATCGTGCCCTTGGGCAGTTCATCCGCCTTGGTCAGGCTGTCGATCCGCGCCAGACGTTTGATCAGCGCTTCGTTGCGGTCCCATGCCGCTTGGCCGTGCGCGTCAATCTCAGTCACCAGCATCGGCACATAGAGGCCAGCAGGAACCCGCATCTGTGCGCGGGCCGAGCGGGTGTTTTCGATCACCGAGATCACCCAGTTCATTTCTCGATCCGCATCCGCGTCGATCAGGTCGGCAGCGGCATAGGTCGGCCAATCTGCGTGTACGACCATTTTGGCACGCTTACCGGTCAGGCCCCACAGCTCTTCGGTGATGAAAGGCATGATCGGGTGCAGCAGAACCATGCACTGGTCCAGAACCCAGCGCATGGTGGCGCGGGTCTCGGCCTGTGCCTCGGCGTCATCGCCTTGCAGCAAGGGTTTAGAGAGTTCCACGTACCAGTCGCAGACCTTGCCCCAGACAAAGGCATAAAGCCCGTTGGCCGCGTCGTTGAAACGATAGCTTTCCAGCGCCGCGTCGACCTCTTCCCGCACACGGGCGGTTTCACCGATGATCCAGCGGTTCACGGCGGCTTTGGGTTTCAGGTCAGCCACGTCCAGTTGCGGGACAGCGTCGGTGAAGACCTCATTCATCTCGGCAAAGCGGACAGCGTTCCACAGTTTGGTGCCGAAGTTACGGTAACCTGTGATGCGCTCGCGCGACAGTTTCAGTACCCCGCCAATAGCCGCCATCGAGGCATTGGTAAAGCGCAGCGCGTCAGCACCGAATTCGTCCACGATCTCCAACGGGTCGATCACGTTGCCGGTGGTTTTGGACATCTTCTTGCCCTTCTCGTCGCGGACGAGCTGGTGCAGATAGACGGTGTGGAACGGGATCTCGTTCACTACGGCCAGTTGCATCATCATCATCCGCGCGACCCAGAAGAACAGGATGTCAAAGCCGGTGATCAACACATCGGTTGGGAAATAGCGCTCTAACTCTTCGGTCTTTTCGGGCCAGCCCAGCGTGCCGATAGGCCAGAGGCCGGAAGAGAACCATGTGTCGAGCACGTCGGGGTCGCGCCAGACCGGGTAGACCAGCTTGGTCGGGTCTTGTTCGACTGCGTATTGAGCAAGGCTTTCGGCGAACTGATGGATCGCTTCCTGCTTATCGGCAACTTCGATGACCGTCGCGTGGCTCAGCGGGCTGGGTATATTGGCATTGTCGTCGAGGAATTTCTCTGTAACGGCCTCAAGGCTTGCCGCGCATTCCATGACATTGCCACGATGCAGCATGCCGCCTTCGTTCAGCAAACGACCCAATTCGACCAAATCAAGGTCGCCGTCGTTTTCGTCGTCCTTGAAATTCTCAGCCGAGAGATCGAGGCCATACCAAACCGGTATCTGATGCCCCCACCATAGCTGGCGCGAGATGCACCACGGCTCGATGTTTTCCAGCCAGTGGTAATAGGTCTTCTCGCCCGACTCGGGGATGATCTTGACAGTGCCGTCCTTGACCGCGTCCAGCGCAGGGCCGACGACCTTGGCGGCGTCGACGAACCATTGGTCGGTGAACATCGGCTCGATGACGACTTTCGAGCGGTCGCCGAAGGGCTGCATGATCGGTTTGCTTTCGACCAGCGGCACCAGCTTGTCCGCGCCTTCGTGTTCCGGCTTTAAAGCGGTCGAACCCAGACGTGGGTCATCGGCGCGAGTCATGACAGCCAGACCGTCTGCAGTGATCTCCTCAACCACCTTCGCACGTGCCTCGAACCGGTCGAGGCCGCGCAGATGATCAGGGATCAGGTTGATCGCGTCGATCTCGTTCTCGGTGAACTCTCGCCCGCGCGCGTATTCCTGCGCCTTGTCCGCCTCTTCGGCATAAGGCGCACCATCGGCGCGCATTGCGCCTTTGGTGTCCATCAGGCGATACATTGGAATGCCGCCGCGCTTGGCGACCATATTGTCGTTGAAGTCATGTGCACCGGTGATTTTCACCGCGCCCGAGCCGAAATCTGGATCAGGGTAATCATCGGTGATGATCGGGATCTGACGGCGATGCTCTTTCGGGCCTACCGGGATTTCGCAAAGTTTTCCGACGATGGGCGCATAGCGCTCATCGGATGGGTGAACCGCAACTGCGCCGTCGCCGAGCATGGTTTCGGGGCGGGTCGTGGCGATCGAGATATAGTCGCGCTCTTCCTCCAGCACGATATTCCCGTCCTCATCTTTCTCGACGTAGGTATAGGTCTCACCGCCCGCCAGCGGATACTTGAAGTGCCACATATGGCCCGCAACTTCGATATTCTCGACCTCAAGGTCCGAAATCGCGGTCTCGAAATGCGGGTCCCAGTTGACCAACCGCTTGCCGCGATAGATCAGTCCCTTTTCGTACATGTCGACAAAGACCTTGATCACCGCGTCGTGAAAATTCGCAGAATTTTCGTGGCCCGTGCGCGGGTCACGCGGCGCACCCGCCATAGTGAAGGCGTTGCGCGACCAATCACAGGACGAGCCCAGGCGCTTGAGCTGCTCGATGATCGTGCCGCCGTATTCTCCCTTCCATTCCCAGACCTTGTCCAGAAACGCCTCACGTCCCAGCTCACGACGTCCCGGCTGCTGGGTGTTGGCCAACATCTTTTCCACCTGCATCTGCGTGGCGATACCAGCGTGGTCCTGACCGGGCTGCCATAGCGTGTCGAACCCGCGCATCCGGTGCCAGCGGGTTAGTATATCCTGCAGTGTGTTGTTGAACGCGTGGCCCACATGCAGCGCACCCGTCACGTTCGGTGGCGGGATCATGATGGTAAAGCTCTCGTCGCGCGATTTGTTCGCGCCTGCCTTGAAGGCTCCGGCCGCTTCCCAGGCCTGATAGATGCGGGCCTCGGCCTCGGCCGCGTTGAATGTCTTTTCCATCGCCATGGGATGCGTCCTGCGTCAACAATATCGGGTCAGCGCCTGCAATAGCGAATGGACGCAGGAAGGGGAAGGCCCTGCGCGGCGGTCCTGCAATGATCAGCCGGGATTTGATGGGGCGGGCGCATAAAGATCCAGCTTTTTGCTGGCCCCTTGCCCCATCGCCTTGGCCTGATCGCTGCGGATGCGCGCGTGCAGGTCCAGCGCCTCAGGAGCAAACAGCTCGGTCGGCTCAGGGATATGGATGAAATTCCCCACCCGGTCCTCGCCCCGCGCCAGAATGGCATAGTCGCGATCCGCCACTTTTTGCTGCGCATTGGGGTTGAGATAACGGATAGCCAGGCCAATTCGACGATCATCAGATACGTTCGGCCCTGACCCGTGAATGGTCAGCCCATGGTGCAGCGACATCTGGCCGGGCTGCAACTCGATATGGGTTTTGTCTTCCTCCGCGACATCGACTGCTACCTCTTGCCCACGCGACAGAAGGTTGTTGTCGGAAAACGTATCATTATGCGGCAGGATCGGGTTCTTGTGGCTGGCCTTCACGAAATCCATACAGCCACTCTCAACCGTCGCAGGGGATAGGGCGATCCAGGCGGTCAACTGGTCCGAGGTTTCACCCATACCCCAATATGTCAGGTCCTGATGCATGCCCACCACTTGCGTCGTGCGCGGTTCCTTGATGAACAGCTCAGCCGACCACAACAGCAGGTCTGGGCCCAAAACACCTTCGACAACGTCCAAAACGCGCGGGTCCAACGCGATGCGAGTGGCAAATGGCATCACCACATGCGCGTTGATGCGTTTGTACATGTTCAGGGGTAGCGGCAGGTCATCCTCGCGCCAGCTGGCCTCGACATCTTCCAACTCGGCACGGTACCCGGCGGCTTCTGCGGCAGAGAACACGGGGATCGGAAATATAAACCCATCATCCCAATAGGCCTCGGCACTTTGGCTGTCCAATCGGCCATTCGTCAGCTTGATTTCTTTGGGCATGGAAACCTCCACTCGACTGAATTTAGGTTCAGCCTAGGCGCGGCCCAGATCGGCGCGCAACGCTGTTTCCAGACATGAATGTCGCTTTCAGACCGTGCGGGGTTAATTTTCTCAGCCACTGGACAAGGTCCTGCTTCACGCTAGGGTCGCGCATTCAGGCAGCCAGAGGATCATCTCATGGAAAAATTCGGCAAAAGCCAGCCCATCAAACGGACCGAGGACCAGCGGTTTCTGACCGGGCAGGGACAATACATGGACGATTCTGTGCCCGAGAATGCGCTGTTCGCAGCATTCTTTCGCAGCCCGGTGGCGCATGCCACGATCACGTCGCTGGACCTTGAAGATGCACGTACAGCGGATGGGGTGCGCTTGGTCATGACGCTGGAAGATCTGACTGCTGCCGGGATCGATACGGTGATGAACGCGACTACAGTCGCCAACCGCGACGGCAGTCAAGGCGCTGCGTCCGAGCGGAACATGCTGGCCAAGGACCGCGTGCGTTTCGTCGGAGAACCCGTTGCGGTCGTCATTGCCGACTCGTTGTTACAGGCCCGCGATGCAGCCGAATTGATCTGGATGGAAACCGAAGACCTGCCGGTCAAGATGGATGTCGCTGCGGGTGGCGAACCTTTGCATCCACAAGCCCCCGACAACCGCGCCTTTGACTGGGGCTTGGGTGATGAGAAGGCGACCAATGCCGCCTTTCAGGCAGCGGCGCGCACCGTCGCGCTGAACGTGCATGACAACCGGGTCATCGTGAGCTCGATCGAACCGCGTGGCTGTCAGGCCGATTGGTCGGGTGGCCGTATGCATTTCTCATATGGCGGGCAGGGTGTCTGGGGGATGAAAGCGCAACTGGCACAAAAGCTGAAACTGGACCCCGAGGCGATCCGTGTTACTACGCCAGATGTCGGCGGCGGATTTGGTATGAAGGCGATGCCTTATCCCGAATATTTCACCGTTGCTGTTGCTGCCATGAAACTGGGCCAGCCCGTGCACTGGATGTCGGACCGGTCCGAAGCGATGTTGTCCGATCACCACGGCCGCGACCTGACCTCACTGGCGGAGCTCGCCTTTGATGCCGATCACAAGATCACTGCTTACCGGGTCCACAGCAAGATCAACCTTGGCGCTTATAACAGCCATTTCGCGCAGGCGATCCAGACCAGCCTGTTCAGTAAGGTTTTGATGGGTGTCTACGATGTTCAGACCACCTACTTGCGGGTCGAAGGATTCTTCACCAACACCACGCAGGTCGACGCCTATCGCGGTGCCGGGCGACCCGAGGCAATCTATGTGCTGGAACGCGTCATGGACCGTGCTGCGCGTGAGTTGGGGATTGATCCGTGGGAGTTGCGGCGCAAGAATTTCATCCGACCCGAAGCTTTCCCCTATAAGACCGCAACCGGCGAAACCTATGATGTGGGTGAGTTCAACATGGTCCTCAGCCGCGCCGCCGAACAGACTACGGGCTTCGAGGCCCGCAAGGCGGCGGATGCCGAAAACGGTCTGATCCGGGGTCAGGGGCTTTGTTACTATATCGAAAGTATTTTGGGAGACCCTTCCGAAGGCGCGAAGATCGAGTTTTGCGAGGACGGAACGGTGAACCTCTATGTCGGCACTCAGTCCAATGGGCAAGGGCACGAGACCGTCTATGCCCAGTTCCTATCGGACCAGACAGGGATTCCTTCGCACCTGATCAATGTTGTGCAAGGCGACACGGACAGGCTGGCGCAGGGCGGCGGAACCGGCGGATCACGCTCGGTCACGACCCAAAGCAACGCGACACTGGTCACAGTTGATACGATGATCGCCGCATTCACGCCCTATCTTGCGGATAAGATGGGGGTCGAGGAAAGCGATGTGACCTTCGACCATGAAACCTTCCGCGCGCCGGGGTCCAACCTGACCCCCACGCTGACCGAGGCGGCCGAGATGGCGCGCGCCGACGGGCGCACCGATCTGTTGCAGCACGAAGCCCGCGCCACGCTAGATGCACGCAGCTATCCCAATGGTGCACATGTTGCCGAAGTCGTTATCGATTCTTTCACTGGTGAAACATGGGTCGACCGCTACACGGTGGTGGATGATTTCGGCAATCTTATCAACCCGATGCTGGCCGAGGGGCAGGTGCATGGCGGGGTAGTGCAGGGTATCGGCCAAGCACTGACCGAGCATGTTGTTCATGATGCCGAGGGGCAACTGCTCACGGCTTCGTTCATGGACTACGCCTTGCCCCGCGCTGCTGAGATACCCATGATAGAGTTTACCTCGGCGCCGGTTCCGTCAACCGCCAACCCGATGGGGATGAAAGGCTGTGGCGAGGCAGGCACCGTGGGCGCACTGGCCGCAGTGGCGAACGCGGTACAGGATGCGCTCTGGGATCACGGGGTGCGGCAGGCGGATATGCCTTTCACACCTCACAAAGTTTGGGAATTGTTGACGCATGGTTCTGTCGCGGCTGAGTAGAAAGGTACTGGGATGGCTCGGACGGCCTCTGCGGTCCGAGCACTCGGCCGAAACGCGCCACCGCGAACCTGTCAGCCATGTCATCATTCTTGACGGCACCATGTCGACGCTGGAAGCAGGGCGGGAAACCCACGCGGGCCAGACTCTGCGCCTGTGCTGCGAGATGGGCAGCCAGGTTTCGGTTTTCTACGAATCCGGCGTGCAGTGGGAAAGCTGGAAGTCCACTATGGACGTGATGATGGGGCGGGGTATCAACCGTCAGATTCGTCGGGCCTATGGTTATTTGGCTTCGCGTTACAAACCCGGCGACAAGATCTTTTTCATCGGCTATTCGCGCGGCGCATACGGGGTCCGCAGCCTTGCGGGCGTGATCGATGCTATCGGGTTGCTCAAGGCCGAACACGCCACTGTCCGCAATATCAAACAGGCCTATCGACACTATGAATGTAACGCCAATGGCGAAGCTGCGGCGGTCTTTCGTCGGGAGTTCTGTCACGAGGATGTCGCCATCGAGATGGTCGGCGTCTGGGACACGGTCAAGGCGCTGGGCCTGCGCCTTCCGCTGCTCTGGCGCTGGGCCGAGGAACGCCATGCCTTCCACAACCACCAGCTTGGCCCTGCCACCCGCCACGGCTATCACGCCATGGCGCTGGACGAGACCCGCGAAGTGTTCGAGCCGGTGCTGTGGAAATGCACGCCTGACTTCAAAGGCCATATCGAGCAGGTTTGGTTCCGCGGCACCCACGGCGATGTTGGCGGCCAGCTGAACGGGTTCGAAGAGGCCCGCCCCCTCAGCAACATCTCGCTGATCTGGATGCTGGACAAGGCCGAACTGCACGGCCTGCCATTGCCCGAGGGCTGGCGCGACCGTTTCCCTAGTGATCCGCATGCGCAATCCGTGGGCACCTGGCGTGGCTGGGGTAAGATTTTCCTGCTGCGCAAGCATCGCAAAGTAGGGCGTGACCGGTCAGAGAAGCTGCATGTCTCGGTTTCGCCCGAGGAATTGCCCCGATGGGTGCCGATGCCAAATCTGCCTTCGCATCCGGCGCAGTGACAGAAGCAACAGCTTGCCTTCCTACGAAAGATGTATCAACAGCAGCCACAGCATTTCTGTCCCGTCAGTGCCGGGTGGACGTCTTAGTATCATCGAAAGACATGTGATTTATGCCGGATCCATACTTTTCTGAGCTCAAATACTTAGGTGGCCCGACCCTGGATTTTATCGAGGTCGCGGTTGACGCTGGTACGGATGTCTCGGGGTTGGTCGTGACGATCTATATGAGCAATGGCTCGATCCGAACCACCAATACTCTGGCCGGTATCACGCCGACAACGGTTACCGGTCGCGATATCTATGTCATCGACACGACAAGTTCCGGGACATTTAACGGATTGGGTAAAACCAATGGTATCTCGCTTTCCGAAGGGACAACGGTTTATCAGTTTAGTTCTTTCAGCGATCCTCCAAGTCCCGGCCCGATCACTGCGAACACTGGCCCGGCCAATGGTATGCAATCCACAGTCATCGGGCAGGCCGGCGCTGGCGATTCCCTGATTTCGACCGACAATGGCGGCACATATACAGTCAATACCGATCCCACCCCGGGCAGCATCCCCTGTCTGACTGCGGGCACACTCGTATCCACTGATTTGGGTCCGGTGCCGGTAGAAGATCTGAAGCCTGGCCAGCTGCTTTTGCGGGCGCGGGGTGGCAACCAGCCTTTGCTGCAGATCTTGCGCCGTTCACTCACTGCGCGCGAGTTGCGCCGCAATCCGAAACTCTATCCAGTGCGAATTTGCGCGGGCGCACTTGGACAAGGCCTGCCCCGACGTGATCTGCTTGTCTCGCGTCAGCATCGCATGCTGGTGTCCTCGGCGATTGTGAAACGCATGTTCGGTCGTTCTGAGGTTCTGGTCGCCGCGATAAGGCTGACCGATCTGCCGGGGATTTATGTCGATGAAACCGTAGACAGCGTCACGTATTTCCATCTGGTCCTGGCGACGCACGAAGTGATTATCGCCGAGGGTGCCCCGACCGAAAGCTTGCTGATAGGACAGGAAGCGTTGAATTCACTCCCTCCTGCAATGGTCGAGGAACTTACTGTATTGTTTTCGGGCATTTCGACCGGGGGCCTCTCGGATACCAGTTATCTGGTGCCGGACAACGCTCGTCAGAAACAGCTGGTGTCGCGCCACGCTCAACACGCCCGATCATTGCTATCCGACTATACGGAAAGCACCCGTTCCGCAGACTAATGTCGATCGGGCGCCGGCCAATCAAGGCCAACCCCCGCTGTCATGTCTAAGAATTACCGCCGACGATCTCTGCGCGAGCTCATCGGCTGGAACGCCACGCCCACATGCGCTTCGCAATAGGGTTTGCCTGCCTCGACGGGCAGGCCGCAGAACCAGAAATCCTCGGTCGCGGGGTCGCCGACGGGCCATTTGCAGGTCTTTTCGGTCAGCTCCATCAAAGACAGCTTCTTGGCCTTCTTTTCAATCTCGTTGACCTTGGCCAAAGCCTCGGGGCTGATCTCATTGGCCGACGGTTGCGGAGGCAGCGGCTGGCCGGCGGGTATGATCTGGCGACGGGCCGGGGTGACCGGTTTGGCCTCGGGGGCTGGCACCGGACGGGCCGGTTCAGTCTTGGGTGTCGGTTTCGGTTTGGCCTCGGCCTTGGGCGCGGGGGCCGGTTTTTCCTTAGGTTCGGCCTTTGCCGGGCTTGCACCGGTGGCGCGATTCGACAGACCCAGACGGTGCACCTTGCCGATCACCGCATTGCGGGTCACGCCGCCCAGTTCCTTGGCGATCTGGCTGGCCGACTGGCCCTCGCCCCACATCTTTTTCAGCAGCTCTACACGCTCGTCAGTCCAGGACATCATTTGCCTTTCAAAAGCGGAAAGCGGCCCCGGATTCGGGCCGCCTTGGGAAATCATCTCAGCGCCCTATTCTAAACACTGCGGCCCGAGTTACAAGCGGTCTTCGAATCAGGTATGGGGCAGAGCATGCATAATCTCATGGATCACGACGCACGCCGCTTTGGCGCGGTGAATTGGATGGGTCTCTATACACTGGCGCAGCGCGAAACCCTGCGCTTTCTGGCCGTGTGGACGCAGACCCTGCTGGCACCGCTGGTGACGGCAGGCCTGTTCCTGCTGATCTTCAACATTGCTATTGGTCCCAGCCGACCGGATGTGATGGGGGTGCCGTTTCTGACCTTTCTGGCACCGGGCATCATGATGATGACCGTGATTCAGAACGCCTTTGCCAATACATCGTCATCGATGGTGATCGCCAAGGTTCAGGGCAATATCGTCGATACGCTGATGCCGCCGCTATCGCCGCTGGAAATCCTGTTGGGTTATCTGGCCGGAGGCATCGCCCGCGGTATCCTGATCGCCCTTGTTGTCGCAATCGCTCTGGCGTTGGTTCTGGGCATCGTGCCGCAGAACCCGATGATCGCACTGATATTCGTGGTTTTAGGCGGCGCGTTCATGGGCGCGCTTGGGCTTTTTGCCGGGATTTTTGCCAACAAGTTCGACCAGATGGCGGCGATCACCAATTTCATCGTCACGCCTTTGGCTTTCTTGTCCGGCACTTTCTATTCTGTGCAGGCGCTACCGCCAGTGCTCAATCGGCTAAGCCATGCGAACCCGGTCTTCTATCTGATTGACGGGTTGCGCTATGGGATGATCGGCGTGTCCGACAGCTCTCCTTGGTTGGGCATGGCGATCTGCGCCAGCGCGACGTTGTTGGTTGGAGGATTGACCTGGCAGATGTTGCGCACCGGCTACCGGCTCAAGGCCTGACGGTGTATCGCCTCGCGCCAGACCAGAATCAGACCTCCGGTCAGGATGATGGCCGAGCCGATCAGGCTGATCCCATCCGGTATCACCTTGAATACCGCGAAATCGTAGAAGGCAGCGAAGATCAGGGTAGCGTAGCTGATCGGAGCCACAAAAGAGGCATCCGCCCGCGCCATTCCGTTGACGAAACAAGCCTGCGCACAGGCCATTAGCACACCAATCGAGGCCAGCGCCGCCCATTGCTGAGGCGTCGGCATCTGGAAAATGAAACTTACCGCGACTGTCGCAATGGTCAGACCCATCGCATTGTTGATCAGCAGAATCTGGATCGGTATTTCTCGGCCCGAGAGCTTTTTGATAAAGATCAGTTCCATCCCAATTATCACTGCTGCGGTCAGGGCCAGTAATGCAGCGGGTTGAAAGCTAGCGGGCGTTGGACGCAACAGAACCAAGGCACCGATCAAGGCCACGATGGCGGCCAACCAGCGCCACGGGCCGACACCTTCTTTCAGCAGCGGGATCGCCAACATCATGGCAAAGACCGGGTTCAGGAACGAGATCGCCGTCGCATCCGCAATCGGTATGAAAGCAACGGATGCAAACATCAGCGTGATCCCCAGCCAGCCGAAGCTTGTCCGTCCGATATGCAGACCCCAATGCGGGCGGCTCAGACGGGGGCGCATGATGCCGACGGCTGTCACGATTACCAGAAAGGCAAACAGAAACCGTCCATGGCTGATCTGCATCGGATGCAGGGCAGGGCCAAGCACATCCGTCCCCAGTGCTTTCGCCAGCAATGTGGTCCCTGCGAGAAGGGCGCTGGCCGCAAGGATCAGCAGGGCCGCAAGGGCAGGATTCTGACGTATCGGTGTCATGGTTCAGCCGTGCGCCAGCGTCGGGTAAATGACAAGCGGTAAATCCCGGTCTCAGAATGATTTTTGCCCCGATCGCAAAAACGGGGTTTTCAGACCCGGTGCGCCCCGCTATATGGCTTCACATGATCAATACCGCACATATCCTGCGCCTCCGACGCCGACGCCTGACCGCATAATCGGCCCGTTTGATCCATTTGCGCTGTCCAAATCCGCGCAAACCCCACCAAATCAGTTGACGACCATGGCCCCAGTGTATCACTCACAGGGCTCAAGCTATTCGAAAAGGATGATCCGATGATCCCGTCCGTTCTGCCGACCTATAACCGCGCGCCCCTGACATTCGTGAAGGGCGAAGGCGCCTGGCTGACCGAGGCGGATGGCCGACGTTTTCTGGATCTGGGCGCGGGCATAGCGGTAAACGCGCTGGGTCATGCGCATCCGGCGCTGGTGGCGGCCCTGACAGAACAGGCGCATGCGCTGTGGCATGTTTCAAACCTCTATAACATCCCGCAACAGCAGGCACTGGCGGACAAGCTGGTGGAACACACCTTTGCCGATACGGTGTTCTTCACCAATTCGGGCACCGAATCCTGCGAATTGGCCGTCAAAATGGCCCGCAAGTATTTCTATGACAAAGGTCAGCCCGAGAAGGTCGAGATCATCACTTTCGACGGCTCATTCCATGGCCGGTCATCGGCGGGTATCGCCGCCGCCGGGTCAGAGAAAATGACCAAAGGTTTCGGCCCGCTGCTGCCAGGCTTTGTCCATCTGACATTCGGAGACCTCGACGGTGTCACCAACGCCATCACCGACAACACGGCGGCCATCCTGATCGAACCGGTTCAGGGCGAAGGCGGCATCCGCCCCGTTCCGGATGCAGAGCTGAAAGCCCTGCGCCAGATTTGCGATGATAACGGCCTTTTGCTGATCCTCGATGAGGTCCAATGCGGCGTGGGGCGGACCGGCAAACTCTTTGCCCATGAATGGGCCGGCATCACGCCGGATATCATGATGGTCGCCAAAGGCATCGGCGGCGGTTTTCCTCTGGGTGCGGTTCTGGCCACCGAAGAGGCCGCCAGCGGCATGACGGCAGGCACCCACGGCTCGACCTATGGCGGCAACCCCTTGGGCTGTGCCGTTGGCTGCGCGGTGATTGATCAGGTCGCTACTCCGGCCTTCCTCGAAGGTGTGAATCGCAAGGCAGGCCTGCTGCGTCAGAAGCTCGAAGGCCTGATCGCGGACCACCCCGAAGTATTCGAGGAGGTGCGCGGCTCAGGCCTGATGCTAGGCCTGAAATGCAAGCCCACCAATATCGACGTGGTCAACGCTGGCTATGACAACGAGGTCATAACGGTTCCCGCCGCAGATAACGTGATCCGCCTGCTGCCGCCGCTGACCCTCACCGAGGATGACATCGCACAAGCCCTGATCCGCCTCGAGAAAACTGCGGCACAAGTCGAAA
This sequence comes from Ruegeria sp. AD5, assembly GCF_056542345.1. Lineage (NCBI taxonomy): Bacteria > Pseudomonadati > Pseudomonadota > Alphaproteobacteria > Rhodobacterales > Roseobacteraceae > Ruegeria > Ruegeria sp. AD5. The sequence goes on along the minus strand of NZ_JBQFZR010000002.1, from coordinate 1,345,278 downwards.
ACGCAATGGCTTCGGCCTGAACTCGCCTGATTAAAAAGTGAATTAAAATGAACCACTTCCTTGATATCCACAAAACTGACGCAGGTGATCTGCGGAACATGATCGATCAGGCCAGCGCGATGAAACAGGCGCGCCTTGGGCGTCCCAAAGCCGCCCCCGACGACGAGCAGCCTCTGGCAGGCCGCATGGTTGCGCTGATCTTTGAAAAGCCATCAACGCGGACCCGCGTGTCCTTCGATGTTGGCGTGCGCCAAATGGGCGGGCAGACCATGGTGCTGTCCGGCAAGGACATGCAGCTGGGCCATGGCGAGACCATCGCCGACACCGCCCGGGTCCTGTCGCGCTATGTCGACATGATCATGATCCGGACCTTTGATGAAACCATCCTGACCGAGATGTCCGAATACTCGGACGTTCCCGTCATCAATGGTCTGACCGATCGTACACATCCCTGCCAGATCATGGCCGATGTGCTGACCTATGAAGAGCATCGCGGCCCCATCGCAGGAAAAAAGGTCGTTTGGACCGGCGACGGCAACAATGTCTGCGCTTCATTTCTGCATGCCGCCGGTCAATTCGGTTTCGACCTGACATTCACCGGCCCGGCGCAGCTGGACCCGGAAGAAGAATTCATGGGGCTTGCACGCCAGAAGGGCTCGAAAATCGTGATCGAACGGGACCCGCACAAAGCTGTTGAAGGGGCCGACCTCGTGGTCGCCGATACTTGGGTCTCAATGCACGATTCTCAATCCGCGAAGGAGCGCCGCCACAACATGCTGCGCCCCTATCAGGTCAACGCCGAGCTGATGTCGCATGCCAAGCCAGACGCGTTGTTCATGCACTGCCTGCCTGCGCACCGCGAAGAAGAGGCCACATCCGAGGTCATGGACGGCCCGAACTCGGTGATCTTTGACGAGGCCGAAAACCGCCTGCATGCGCAAAAAGCCGTGATGCGCTGGTGTCTGGGCGTCTGAGGCCGACAGCAATCTGGGAGAGCGATAGATGGCTCTCTTAAATCTCGGAGCAACCAATGCCACACATCACTCTGGAATTCTCTGCCGGGCTCGAAAAAACTCATGATTTTCAAGCCATCTGTGAGCAGCTCTATTCCGAGCTCGCCGCGCATGAAGTATTCGATGCCCCAACACTCAAAATCCGTGCCACCTCGTTTCCGTATTTCCGCATCGGGACCGAACCGCAGACCTTCATTCATGCCACGCTCTTGTTGTTGCAAGGCCGAGATGAGGCAACGCGCGCCGAGTTGAACGCGATCATTCTGAATGTTCTGGCTGCGTCTGCGCCCACGGTCGGCAGCATCACCGTGCGGGATGTTGAAATAGATCGCGCGACCTATGCCAAACGCCTGTCAGCCTGACGCGGCCCCGGTATGCGTATGGGAGGACTAAACGCGTCGGGACACTTCCCAGACCCGTAATCTGGCGAGCGTAGCGACGCACGCCAGAACTACCAGCACACACAATGCGATCTTGGTCATGATCTCCATCGTGCCCTCAATCAGCAGGGCGTGTACGACACTGCCCAGAATGGTTACCAGCGCCAGTCCTGTGTGCCCCAGACGCCAGAGCCGAAATCGCAGGTTCAGGCGTAGGCGCAGAACGCCCATCGTTGCTGCAGCAAAACCCGTCCACATCGCGATCACACCCCAGACGGAAAAGGGTGTGGCTGATACGAATAGAAGCGCGTCCACGACATCCGGCGGGCTCGTAATCCACAAACCGCCCACATGGATTACGATCGCTGCGACAAGGGCCAGACCGCACCGCCTGTGCCATAAGCGGCTGCGCACAGGTGAAAGCCCAGGCAACCAGCGTCCGGCCAGCAAGGGTTGCATCAGCAGAAGGCACATCCCGACGATGCCCGCAAACCCGGCAAGGATGTAGATCGGCTCGCGCCACGCCAGATAAGGGCTGAATGCTGCCGCGATAACCGGCACCAGAAGGGCGACAATCAACGCTGCCCAGATCAGTATGCGCCTCAACACGTATCAGGCAGGCTGCAAGACGAAATGCGCGGCAAGCGTTTTATCCTTCGCGCTCGACATCACCGGGCGTAGGAAAACCGTTTCGAATTCGCCGCTGTCATAGGCGAGATGCCCGTGCGGTTGGCCAAAGGCGGGCACGATTTGTGGCATCTCAAGCCGAAATTCACCGTTCGCATCCGTCAGCGTCGCCCCATGGCTGCGCTGGTCGCGCTCGTGCCCTTCGGTCGTATGCGCCCAGATCTGGATACGCTGTCCGGGCAAGGGGGCTCCGTCGCCTGCGCGGCGCACGGTGCCGGTCATCCAGAAACCTCCGCCGCCGATGCGCTGCACAATAGGGGCGCCGGGGCGATAGTTGTTCGATCCGCCCCGCATGGACGGGGTCGGTGCAACGCCCTGCGCCCGCGCGGGCGTGGTCAGCCCGGCCGTGCCTAGCGCTGCAAAACAGCCCGCCGTAACCAACGCGCTGCGGCGGGTAAGAAGAACGTGCGACATCGAGAGGGCTCCTTTCGATAACGGGCATGGTGTCTGGCCTGACACTCAATCTAGCACGTTTGTTGCGAAAGCCGAGTTAAGCTGGTCTGAAGATCGGGTCATTTCATCACCGTCACGTGAGCGTTGCCGCCGTTTCCGCCCATCGTGCACTGTATATGTGCACTCATGCGCTATGCCAGATAATAAATCATACTATATTCCACATTATCAAACATATTGAAGCCCAAGCCAGATCCTGACCTAAGGGAGAGCGAGAATGAGCTGGAATCCGACCCATACCCCCGACTGCCGGTCCGAGAACCCGGCGCTAGACAGCCTGATCATCCCCCGTGCCCGTGATCTGGGCGGGTTCGAGGTGCGCCGCGCGCTACCCTCGGTCAAACGGCAACTGGTCGGCCCCTTCATCTTCTTCGACCAAATGGGTCCGGCCGAATTCATCACCGAAGGCGGTATTGACGTACGGCCGCATCCCCATATCGGACTTGGTACCGTGACCTATTTATATCAGGGCGAGTTTGAACACCGCGACAGTCTCGGCACGCATCAGATGATCTATCCCGGCGAGGTCAACTGGATGGTCGCTGGGCGTGGTGTGACCCATTCCGAACGTACCAGTGACCAAACACGCGGCAAGAAACACAGCCTGTTTGGCATCCAGACTTGGATCGCCTTACCCGAAACGCACGAAGATATGGCCCCCGATTTCGAACACCACAAACAGGGCGCATTGCCTCATATTCAGGATGCAGGCGTCAGCGCCCGCCTGATCCTTGGTTCCGCCTATGGCGAAACCAGCCCGGTCACCATGCTGTCCGAGACCTTTTATCTCGACGTCCAGCTAGAACCGGGTGCCTCCTTCCCGCTGCCCGACAATCACGAGGATCGCGGTGTCTATGTCACCACAGGCTCGGTCGAGATCGCAGGCGACAGCTTTGAGGCGGGTCGCATGATGGTCTTCCGCCCCGGCGATCACCTGTCCGTGAAGGCCGGACCACTGGGTGCGCGGCTGTTGCTGCTGGGCGGCGCGACCTTGAACGAAGATCGCTACATCTGGTGGAACTTCGTCTCCTCTTCGAAGGAGAAGATAGAAACGGCCACACGCGAATGGAAAACTGCCGACTGGGCGAACGGCGCCTTCCACCTGCCGCCCGGTGATGATCAGGAGTTCATTCCGATCTCGGAAGACCTCGAACGCACCCGACCCAGACGCGCCCGCGTCTGACCTCACGTCACGCTGGCTCCGTTGAACGATCCCGGCGATCCTTGGAGGCACAGCGGAGGTAAGCCATGAATATCGTCATCGCCGGTGCAGGCAGCATTGGCTGCTTTTGCGGCGCATTGCTGGCCGCAGCGGGATACAGCATGACGCTGCTGGGCCGCGCGCGGGTGCTGGACGCCATCCGGGGACAGGGGCTGACGGTGACAGATTTCTCGAACCTGCATCGCCACGTCGCCGCCTCACAACTCACGCTCAGCGAAGACCCTGCCTGTCTTGGGGATGCCGAGTTAGTCATCGTCACGGTAAAAACAGGCGCGACCGCCGAGATGGCAGCGCTGATCGCCGCACACGCCACGGAAACGGCCCCGGTTCTGTCTTGGCAGAATGGGCTCGAGAACGCCCGCACCCTGCGCACCGCTCTTCCCGGACGCGACGTTCGGGCTGGAATGGTGCCCTTCAACGTGGTGCCGACGGGCCCGGCAACCTATCACCGCGCCACATCGGGCGAGATCGTCATCGAGCGTGGCTCCCGGTCTCTGGCTGAACGCCTAAGCGCCCCAGATCTACCCGTCAGCGAAAGCGACCAGATCGAGGCGGTGCAATGGGGTAAGCTGGTGATCAACCTCAACAATGCATTGAACGCATTGTCCGGCCTGACCTTGCAAAACCAACTGCTCGACCGAAACTGGCGTCGCCTGATGGCTGATCAGATGGCCGAGGCGCAGCGTGTTTTGAAAGTCGCCGAGATCGAGGCCACCTCCACAACGCCACTACCCGCATGGATGACACCGCACATTCTACGTCTGCCAACGCCATTTTTTACACGAATTGCGGCAAAAATGCTGACCATCGACCCCAATGCGCGCACCTCGATGGCTTATGATCTGACGGCGGGTCGCCCGACCGAAATCGACAGTCTACAGGGCGAAATCATCAAACTCGGCCAACAGTACGCGATCGCAACCCCGATCAATAGCCGAGTCTCTCAACTCATCCACCAATCACCGGACACGCCGCTCACAGTCGACCAGATCATAACCTGATCCGTCTCTTCATCTGGCCTAAAATACCTCGGAGCGCGAGGCAGAGCCTCGCAAATTCCGATCAAGCGAACGCAGTCAAAACCCAGAAAATTAGCGCCGACATCACTGCCGCTGCCGGTACCGTGATCACCCAGGCCGCTACGATGGTCATGAAATGCGACCGCCGCACCAGCTTGCGCCGCCGCCGTTCCTCGCGCGCCAGTCGCAGCTCCGCCGGCCGCTGGCGGTTCGAGTATTTCCACCGCCGTTCTGCATGCCACTCCCGATAGAAGCCAACACCAAAGACGGCCCCAACCGCGATATGAGTCGAACTGACCGGCAGACCCAGCCAACTGGCGACGATGACCGTGATCGCCGCCGATAGCGCGACACAGAACGCCCGCATCGGGTTCAGCTTGGTGATCTGGCTGCCGACCATACGGATCAGCTTGGGACCGAACAGGAATAGTCCGAACGAGATGCCAAACGCGCCGATCACCATGACCCATGTCGGGATCGAGACTTTCGTGGCAAAATCTCCGAACTCGGCCGCATGCACGATCGCCGCCAGTGGACCCACCGCATTGGCCACATCATTGGCCCCATGCGCAAAGCTCAGAAATGTGGCCGAAATCACCAAAGGCAGGCCAAACAACGTCTTCAACGACCGGGTCCGGTTCTCCAACCCTTCAGACTTGCGCTTGACCCACGGTACCGTCGCAGCCCAGACCAGGCCGCCAAAGGTCAGACCGATCAAAAGGGCAAATTGAAGATCAATTTTGACGATCCGCTTCAGGCCTTTGACCGACAAGTAGGTGGCAAACGCCCCTGCCATCACGGCAACCAGAATGGGCACCCAGCGCCGCGCTGCCGCGATCTTGTCGTCCTGATACTGGATCTTGTGTTTGATCAATGCCAGAAAGGCGGCTGCAATCATCCCGCCCAAAACGGGTGAGATCACCCAACTGGCGGCAATCGCGCTCATCGTGCCCCAACTCACCGCGCTCAGGCCCGCCGCAGCTATGCCGGCACCCATCACGCCGCCGACCACCGAATGCGTGGTCGAAACCGGTGCCCCGACCCAGGTAGCAAGATTGACCCACAGTGCCGACGATATCAGGGCCGCCATCATCGCCCAGATGAACACATTGCTGTTCTGCACCGACATCGGATCGATGATGCCCTTAGAGATGGTCGAAACCACATCCCCCCCTGCCAGCAACGCACCTGCGCTTTCTGCGATGGCGGCAATCAGGATGGCTCCGCCCATGGTCAGAGCATTGGCCCCCACTGCCGGGCCCATATTGTTGGCCACGTCGTTGGCACCGATATTGATCGCCATGTAAGCGCCGAATGCCGCAGCTGCGACAACGATCACGCCACCATCGGCCCGTCCGAACAGAAGCGCTGCAGCCAAACCTGCCAGCGCGATAAAGGCCAGTGCAATTCCGGGGGCCAACAGAGGACGCGATACTTGGGCATTGGCGTGCTCAACGCGCGAGATACGCTGTAGGTCACGGTCCAGTGCGTGCCAACGGGCTTTGGTGGGGTGGTCTGACATCGGTTCACAACGGCTGTTTTGAATGATGCCCGCCGCTAAACGGTTCCAATGGGCGCGGCAACCTTTGTCATCAGTTTTTTACAATATTGTTACAATTGCAGTAGCAAGTCGCGCAATTCCGGCTCTTGCACGCGTTCGGCGGCCACCTTCGGGGACACCCAGCAGCGCTTGCGCTGATCTGACTCGGGGAATACATCCGCCAGATCGGTCACCTCGATCCGATAAACGCTGGTGATAACCGGCAACGCCGTGCCGTCATCCAACCTTTTGTCGTAAGAGTAATGACCAACGGGATCTTTCTGCACCTCGGTCGCGCGCACCCCAGCCTCTTCCCAGGCTTCCCGCAATGCGGTTTCCGGCCCGTTGAGCCCATCAATGGGCCAGCCTTTGGGGATAATCCAGCGTCCGGTGCCCCGACTGGTGATCAACAGAACGTCGTCACCGGGACCTGCCTTGCGGGTACACAACGCAGCAACCTGCACCCGGCTTGGGCGCTGGATCAGCGGTCGCGCGACCTCTTCCCAGATGTTGCGTATCCATGTCGTCATGTCAGGCCTGCTCGGGCGTGTTCTTTTTGTAATTCGAAGAAGTTACATAATCATGTATTGCTGAGTTAACAATACCGCCCTCGGATAACCGCAAAATATGGCCTGAACTTTCGGTGTTTCGTGTATTTTTGCAGCAATTTGTGCGCTTTGCACTGTTTCCGCCAATGAGGCTTATTTACGCCCACCTGATCAACTCAGCCTTTGCGCCGCTTCGCGCGCAGCGTCGGATCCGCCTGAGTTGGATCTTCGGGCCAGGGATGTTTTGGGTACTGCGCCCGCATGTCCTTGCGCACATCGGCATATGACCCGGCCCAGAATCCGGGCAGATCACGGGTGATCTGGATCGGTCGCTGGGCCGGTGACAGCAGCGTGATCTTCAAAGGCTCGCCCCCAACCACCGGATGTTGCGTAACGCCGAATACCTCTTGTAGCCGAACCGAGATTTCGGGCACCGCACCGCCATAGTCAATTGGCAGCTTGCGGCCCAACGGAGTCACAAACGAGCCCGGCGCCCGCCGATCCAGTTCCTGCATCTGGTCCCAGTCCAGCCGGGCACGCAGCGCGGGCAGCAGGTCGAACCGCTTCCAGTCATCGGCATTGCGCACGCCCGAGAGCATCGGCAGCAGCCAGTCTTCCAGCGTATCCATCAGCCCGGTTTCCGAGAAGTCCGGCAAATCAGCGCCTTCCGCGCGGATCAACTCGACCCGAGCGGCCAATCGCGCTGCGGCCCCGTTCAGCCGCACACCCAGATCGCGCACCCCGTCCAACATCGCCCGCGCCAATGCATCCTCGGGGACATCTTTCCAGATGCGGTCGTCCAGCGTGATTGCTCCGAACCGCTCTTGCCTGCGCGCCACGACACGGCGTTCGCGTTTCGACCAGTCGCAGCTGTCGACCCACGCGATCTGATCGCCGAATAGATCGCGAATTTCCCCCTCGGAAATCTGCGCTGCCATGCGCACGCGCGCTTCACGCGGGTTCCCATCCGTATCCGTCACCACAAGATAAGGTGCACCCGCCAGCGTATCACCGGCTTCCAGCACGACGCCTTTGCCACCCGACAGGACATAACGCGGGACATCTCCCTTGCGTCGCTGTCCGATGCGATCAGGATAGGCCAGCGCCGCCATCGCTGCCGGGCTCAGACCGCCCGCATCCTTAGATTGCGCGCGCAACCGCTTTGCTTCGCCCTTGATCCGATCCAGCGCGCCCATGTTGACCTGCCAGACCCGATTGCGCTGAAACGCGCGCACGTCCCGCAGCACCTCAAGCCTCAAAGACAGATCGACCGGAGCACCCCTTAGCGGATCGCGTTCCGCCATCAGCGCCGCCAGTGTCGCGGCCTCAGGTCCCGCGTGCAGCAGCATGTGCCCCAGCCGAGGATGCAGCGGCAGCGCCGCCAGCGCCCGCCCATGTTCGGTGATCCTACCTTTGCCATCCAGGGCACCCAGCATCGCCAGCAACGCGCGCGCCTCAGCCAGCGTGCCTTCGGGCGGCGCGGTCAGAAATGCAAGATCACCCGGTTCTGCGCCCCAGAGCGACAATTCTAACGCCAGCCCGGTCAGATCGGCAGCCTCGATTTCGGCAGGCGGGTAGGCGGCCAGCGCACCTTCTTCGCCCTTCGACCACAGCCGATAGCATACACCTTCGGCCACACGCCCCGCGCGGCCTGCGCGCTGCGTCGCTTCGGCCCGCGTCACCCGCTCGGTCACCAGCTGCGACATGCCTGATCCCGGATCGAACCGCGCCCGCCGGGCTTGCCCCATATCGACCACCACGCGGATATCGGGAATAGTCAGCGAGGTTTCGGCAATCGACGTCGCCAGAACCACCTTGCGACCTTGCTTAACCGGCGCAATCGCCGCGCGCTGGGCGGCAAAGGGCAGTGCTCCGAACAAAGGCCGCACTGAACAGGTGTCGGGTAGACGGCTGGCCAAAGCCGCCTCGGCCCGCCGAATTTCACCTTCACCGGGCAGGAACACCAGCATGCCCCCTTTGGTTTCCCGTTCGGCTCGCACCACCAGATCGATCAGCGCATCCAGTCGCCGCGCCTGCGGCCCCAAAGGCCGGTCCAACCAGCGGGTCTCGACCGGATAGCTGCGCCCTTCGGATGTCACCAGAGGCGCGTTCATCAGCTGGCCCACCGGTTCAGCATCCAGCGTCGCGGACATCGCCAGCAAGATCAGGTCATCGCGCAACGCTCCAGTCACCTCAAGGCACAGTGCAAGCCCAAGATCGGCGTTCAGGGACCGTTCGTGGAATTCATCGAATATCACCGCACCCACGCGGGGCAGATCGGGTTCGGATTGCAGCATCCGTGTCAGGATACCTTCGGTCACAACCTCGATGCGCGTCGCCTTTGAAACTTTCACGTCTCCACGGACACGATAGCCCACGGTCTGGCCCACGGGTTCACCCAGCGTCTCGGCCATGCGTTCGGCGGCGGCGCGGGCGGCCAGCCGCCGGGGTTCCAGCATGACGATCCGGCCCTCGCACAGACCGGCCTGTAGCATCTCAAGCGGCACGCGGGTTGTCTTGCCCGCACCCGGCGGCGCCTGCAGTACCGCGCGCCCATGCGTTCGCAAGGCGTTCAGAAGATCGGGAATGGCGTCATCAATGGGCAACCGGGTCATATCGCCTTATCGCCAAAGCCTCGGCCAAGGTCCAGCGTCGCCAAACTCGGCTCCGGTTGGGGCTGGACAAACCGGGTCATCCCCCCTCATCTAGGGCAAATTCCAGCCGGGGACTTACCGATGAACATTGCCGAGCTTGGCGACAGGATCTTGAACGGAGAGCGCAGGGCATTGGCCCGTGCGATCACACTGGTCGAAAGCGGGCGTGAAGATCATCGGGCGCAGGCAACCGCGCTGCTGGATCAATTGAGCGGCGCCGGACGCCAGGCGTTGCGGATCGGCCTGTCGGGCACGCCGGGTGTGGGCAAATCGACCTTTATCGAAAGCTTCGGCATGATGCTGACGGGGCTGGGGCTGCGCGTTGCGGTTCTTGCAGTTGACCCCAGCTCGGCCCGTTCGGGGGGCTCGATCCTGGGCGACAAGACCCGCATGGAAAGGCTGAGCCGCGAGAAAAACGCCTTTATCCGCCCGTCCCCCAGCCAGAGCCATCTTGGTGGCGTGGCGCGCCGCACACGCGAAGCGATTGCACTTTGTGAGGCGGCTGGTTTTGACGTCGTGCTGATTGAAACCGTGGGTGTGGGCCAATCGGAAACCGTTGTGGCCGAGATGTCTGACTTGTTCCTGCTGCTGCTGGCCCCGGCGGGTGGAGATGAGTTGCAGGGCGTCAAGCGCGGCATCATGGAGATGGCCGACATGATCCTGATCAACAAGGCCGATGGCGACCTGAAAGCGACTGCAACCCGCACCTGCGCCGATTACGCGGGCGCGCTGCGTCTGCTGCGCAAACGTCCGCAGGACCCCGAAGGGTTTCCCAAGGCCATGACCGTTTCAGCGGTTGAAGAGCATGGGCTGGAACAGGCCTGGGACGAGATGCAGGCCCTGACAACCTGGCGGCGCGAAGCCGGGCATTGGGTATTGAACCGCGCCACACAGGCACAATACTGGTTCGAGCAAGAGGTACGCCACGCATTGCTTGCGCGTCTCGAAACGCCACAGATGCGCAGTCGGATGAGCGATCTTGGCGCTCAGGTCAGTGCGGGCCACCTCAGCCCATCGGCGGCGGCCGAGCAAATCCTCTCCGGGCTGTCCGACGCGTAACACTCTGGCGGTATGATGCGTGCGCGGCTGGTGCGCTGACCGCTAATCGTGTATTAAAGCTACATATATTGTTGTGTTTGAGTGTAAGTCACTGCGTTTGAACCGGGTTGAGAAAGGGCTTGGTCAGCTCGGATCGTGCCCGGATTCTCCGAGGAACGGGACACGTCAGAATGCCCAATATCAATGGTACCAACGGCGACGACGATATCGATGTCACAAATGACAGCGGTACTCTGAACGGAAACCCGGCGACGCCTCCGGTGACCGGTATCCGCGGCCGTGGCGGCGATGACGATATCACCATCACCAATAGCACCATTGCCAACAATGTCCTGGGCAATGCAGGCACCGACACGATCATTGTCACCAACAGTACGGTTGGCGGGCGCATCGCTAGCGGGTCCGATGCGGATACGGTTGATATCAGCGGGTCAACCGTCGGCGATATCCGGCTTGGTGCCGGTAATGACACGCTGAATTTCACCAGCACCACGGTGTCGGGTGACATTCGCGGCGGCAGCGGAACCGACACGCTGAACCTCCCTGAGGGCACTGTTATCACGGACGATACTTTCGGGGTGATTACGGTCGAAGACGGGGTTGGTTATTCAGTCTCTAGCGGCACATTTACCCTGCCTTCAGGCATCACCGTCACGTATTCAGCGTTCGAGAACGGGTCGGGTATGCCCTGTTTCACGCGCGATACATTGATCACGACACAGGATGGGCGATCCCTGATCCAGTCGTTGCGCACCGGTGATCTGGTCCACACACTTGGGCAGGGCCTACACCCGATCCGTTGGATCGGGCGGCGCGAATTTGATCGCTTCCAGCTTGAAGCCAACCCCAGACTCTGGCCTGTGCGTATCCTTGCAGGGGCATTGGGCGAGGGGCTGCCGCATCGCGATCTGCTGGTCTCGCGCCAGCATCGGATGCTGGTGCACTCAAAGATCGCCCAACGCATGTTCGGCACGACCGAGGTTCTGATTCCGGCCATCAAACTCACTGCAATGCCGGATATCTACATTGATGAAAGCGTGGAAAGCGTCGAGTATTACCACCTGCTGTTCGACCGCCATCAGGTGATCTTTGCCGAGGATGCGCCAACCGAAAGCCTCTATACCGGCCCCGAAGCGCTGAAAATGCTGAGCGCCGCGTCGCGTCGCGAGATATTCGAGATTTTTCCCGAACTGACAGACCTTGACTACCGCGCCGACCCGGCCCGCATGATCCCCGGCGGGCGGCTGCAAGCGCAGTTGATCACGCGGCATTTGAAGAATAACAAGCCGCTGTTGCGGATGTCCCCGATCTTGACCTCAAATGAATTCAACTCGGGTGCAAAGATTTCGCCGCAGCCGTCTTGACCCTTCGCGCGATTCCCACTAAACGCATCCAACCAGTTTTCGGGCGCGACTTCGGGTTGCGCCCCTTGTGATTTGGCCGCGGGTCTTGTACCCGGCCTCCAGAAACAAAGGAAGAAACCATGTCGCGCCGTTGCGAACTGACCGGAAAAGGCCCGATGACTGGCAACAATGTCAGCCACGCCAAAAACAGAACTCGTCGCCGTTTTCTGCCCAACCTGAACGACGTTACCCTGCAGTCGGAAACTCTGGGTCGTGGCGTCAAGCTGCGCATCTCGGCAGCTGCCCTGCGCTCGGTCGACCACCGCGGTGGTCTGGACGCGTTCCTGGCCAAAGCCAAGGATGACGAGCTGTCAGCGAACGCCCTGAAAGTGAAGAAAGAAATCGCCAAGGCGCAAGCCTCGGCCTAAGCGCTTTCTCACGCAAGAATTCAGCCCTGCACCCTGCGGTGTGGGGCTTTTCTTTTTTGCATTCGCTGCCCCTGTGCGAATGATTGTCTCTGAAATGGTAATAAAACGCCCCGCTTCGTGACGTTGTTCACAGAACGCCTGCTGAATATCGCATATGTTTATGCATATTCATGTTGAGGGGGTTACCATGTCACTCAAAGCAAAGAATTTTCTGTTTTTACTGCCACGATCAATTGCAAAAGCCGTGATCCGCTGCACCCGGATGCAGCGCCGGGTAAACCGACTGCATACAGGGATGAATGCCGAGGCGTTCAGGCCGCCGAAAAGCTGAGCTAGGCCATACTGTCTCAGCCACTGCTTTGCGCTTGAAGCCGGTTCAGTGGGCGGCGTATATACCAAGCTGACATGACAGGCTTTTTCCGCACATTTCTGCCTTATACGCTGTCCCTGATGGTGATCCTCACCGGGCAGGGACTGGCCGTGTCGCGGGGTATGGAGCGCGCGGTCGGGCAGATGGTTTTGTGCACCGGCAGCGGGCCGGTCGTCGTCTATATGGACGAAGACGGCCAACCGACCCGCGCACCGCAATACTGCCCTGACTATGCGCTCAACCTGCTGGGCGCGATCCATGAAGCCTCGGTTGCCGTACCTCCGGCTCCGTCGCGCGCGCTCCCCGCGCCGTCGCTCCTTTCCCAGCATCTGATTGCCGCGCCGCTGCCGCGACACCCAGCTCGTGCCCCGCCGGTTTCTGCCTGATTCCAGTTTCTAAATTCTATCAGACAGTTACCAAGGAGAGGCACAATGACCCTCAAATCCAGCCTGCTTGCAGTCCTGACTACCTTTTCGCTGACCGGTGCGGCGCTGGCTGCCGATACCATCTCGGTCGAAGACCCTTATGCACGGTCTTCGGGCAAAACCGCGAAGGCGGGTGCCGCCTTCATGATGATCCAGAATCAAAGCGATACCGATGACCGCCTGATCGGCGTGACCTCGGATGCGGCTGCCCGAGTGGAACTGCACACTCATAAGGTTGACGAAAACGGTGTCGCCAAGATGGTGCATGTGAAGGAAGGCTTCGCCATTCCGGCGGGCGAAACCCACATGCTGAAACGCGGCGGTGATCACGTCATGTTCATGGGCCTGACCGCGCCTTTCGAACAGGGCGGAACCGTTCCCGTCACTCTGATCTTCGAAAATGCTGGAGAGGTCGCGGTCGAGATCCCGGTCGATCTTGAGCGCCAGGACAAAGGCGGCCATTCGAACTAACGCCTGTCTTCAGGCTGTGGTACAGCCATCATCCATACGTCAGGCCGGGCAATGCCCGGCCTGTTGCGTCATCTGTTGACGGTTTTCATCCCCAATCGATCGCCCGCTTTTTTGAACCGTGCCGCCAGAAAGAACATCACCACCGCCGAGGTCAGCGCGAAGAAGGCAATTGCCCAGCCCAACGCCACCATGCCGCTGCCGGGCCAGAAGATCAGCACCAGCCCGACGATGAGTGCGAAGATACCTGAATTACGCACCGTTGCGCGCTCGGGGTCTTGTGGATGCATTTGCGGCAGCGCCATGAACGAGCCGATCGCAACGAACAGCGCCATCGCCCCCATGAGGGTGAAGGCCAGCCAGGCCACGCCCTGTGGCCAGATCAGCAACACCAAACCGATCAGCGCGGCACCGATCCCGACGCCTCCGATCAGCCCGCGCCGCCCAAAACCCAGCCAGGTCAGCGCGCCATCCAGAATCAGCAGCGCCCCTACCAATCGCAGCAATAATGAGATGCTGCTGGTCGGCCAGAACAGCGCTGCAATCCCGATCAGACCTGCGAGAATTCCACGCAGCAGAAAGGTCCACCACAGGCTGGCCAGATTGGTACTTAACGTATCGCGCGCGTCGATACTGCTGTCGTCAAGGATTTCTCCGTCTTTGGGCGGTAGATCGGTCATGTCACTCACTCGGGTTTGCGTTTTCTGCACCATAGACGGGAAGACGCGCCGCTGTCTGCCCCTATCGCGTGCTGCCTCGCGCCAACAGCTCTTCGACCCAGCGCGGTACTGCCTCCGAGGCTGGCCCCAGCCGGGTTTCATCAAAAATTCCGGCGGATGGCTCAAGGTTCAATTCGATCGTCCGCGCGCCCACGGCCCGCGCCTCTTGTACAAACCCTGCCGCCGGATAAACCTGCCCCGAGGTGCCGATCGAGGCGAACAGCGATGCTTCCATCAGATGGTCGTAGATCTCATCCATGAAATATGGCATCTCGCCGAACCATACGACGTCGGGCCGGGCCGAGGGCTGGTGACAGGACGGGCAGGGCTCACCCACATCCATTTCGGGTGGCGAAGCCCAACGATATCCGCACGCCGCACACAAAGCCCCAGCCAAGGTGCCATGCATATGGATCACATGCGCGGCCCCTCCTGCCTCGTGCAGGCTGTCGACATTCTGGGTGACAAGGATCACCTCTCCAGGCCAGCCCTGCTGCAACCGGGCCAGCGCCTGATGCGCCGCGTTGGGCTGCGCCGCGGCGGCCTGCACCCGGCGGGCATTGTAGAACTGATGCACCAGTGCCGGATTGCGGGCAAAACCTTCGGGCGTGGCCACATCCTCGATCCGGTGCTGCGCCCACAGGCCGCTTTCATCGCGGAACGTGCCCAGTCCGCTTTCGGCCGAAATCCCGGCGCCGGTCAGAATGACGATCTTTTCCATACCCGCCTCACGCGTTACACCCGTTCCCATGACACACCGTATCCTTTTCGTCTGCCTGGGCAATATCTGCCGCTCACCCGCTGCCGAGGGTGTGTTCCGCGCCCGGGCGCCGGGGCATATCACCGACAGCGCCGGAACCTCGGGCTGGCATATCGGCAGCCCGCCTTATGGCCCGATGCAAAAGGCCGCCCGCGCGCGTGATATCGACCTCAGCGACCTACGCGCGCGCCAGTTCGTGGCCGAGGATTTCAACCACTTCGACCTGATCATCGGAATGGACGCAGAAAACATCGCGAACATCGAAGATTTGCGCCCTGACGGCAACGACACCCCGGTCCGCCTGTTGACCGATTTCGCCCCCCATACCGGTGCCGACCATGTGCCTGACCCGTACTACACCCGGGATTTCGACGGCGTTCTGGACCTGATCGAAGAGGCCGTGGCGGGGCTGGATGCGCATGTACGGGCTCAGTGGTAGTTTTGCCTTGCGTATTCAATCAATCCAGAGCGACAGCATGTTTGAGCCCAAAACCAACGTTTATGCGGCCTCCGCAGGCTGCATCGCAATCAGCGACAGGGGTCAAACCATCCGCCTTCTAAGCGCATACCCTTGTGCCTATGCAGATAGTCGCATTAAGTGCATGGAATAGTAATCCGATCCCCAATGGTCATTTGATGGAATGATACCAATTCCTGATGCACGCACGAGGCTGTCATCAGCACACATAAATCTCCAAGCTCCAAGAGAGACTGCAGCCCGTTAATCCAACTGAGTTAGACATATGATCACAGGCACGATTAACCAGCTGAATACCCCAAAGGTTAGTGACAAAAAATGAATGACGAGCGCGCACTGTTCCTGCACGAAGTTCTGTCACCGGAAAGACTGACGCGGGTGGTGGATGTGGGTGCCAATCCTCTTGGCGCTACCCCATATTCAACCCTCCTGAAGAACCGCATATGCGATGTCTGGGGTTTCGAACCACAGCAAGATGCATTTGCACGGCTCTCTGAAGAGGGAGGAGAAAATGAAACCTATCTTCCTTATGCGATCGGCAGAGGAGGAAGTGAGCGCCTTCATGTTTGCAAGGGAAGTGGCTTCACTTCGCTATTCGAGCCCAACCCCGACTTCATCAGAGTTATGGGAAGGTGGCCCAGGCAAATGCGGGTCGAAGAAGTTGTACCAATAACCACCCATCGGCTGGACGACCTGAAAGAGCTGCCAGAGTTCGATCTGCTGAAGATTGACGTGCAGGGCGGAGAATTGGACGTATTCAGGAATGCGCGCGAAAAACTCAAGAATGCGGTCGCTGTGATATCCGAAATCGCCATGGTTCCGCTTTACAAGGGTCAGCCACTGCTTGACTCACAAATGAGCGAGTTGTCTGCGCAGGGATTTCATTTCCACAAGTTTCTTTTTCTAAAGTCTATGGCGGTCAAGACCCGTGCCTCGTCCCGCCTGAAGATGCGCGCTATGCGCAATCAGGCCATTGATGGCGACGCCGTGTTCCTGAAAAGGTTCTTCGCACTTGAGGACATACCGACAGAAAGCTTGAAACATCTTGCGATCCTGGCGGACGCAGTGTTTCAAAGCCCCGATGTCGCACTTATGGCTCTGGAAGTGCTGGCTGATCGCGACGTTGTCAAAGAGGCTGAACTGGACGCCTACGAGGCGTTAGTAGAAGCTGAATTCAGCAGGTAAGAACAGCCTTTATTCCGGACATACTAACGCTCATTAAACGTCTTTTGGTTTGCAGGACGGATCACGCATGGCTCAAATAAAAGAGCCTGGATGCTCACTTTCCGGTTCACCCCACCACCTTCAACTGACCAGCTAACCACGGCAATTGCGCAATCGCTGGATCAACGATCTGGCTGCGCATCAGGCGTCGGATCATGTCGGCCACCTCCTGCGGTACCTGATCGGACCAGTCGGTCCGTGTAAACAAGGAAATGGTGCGCGCGAATTCACCGAACGGGGCAGGGTGCGCCTCCATCCCGTCGTGGAAGCGGGCGGCGCGCATATAGCCCAGCGGCGTGGTGATCGCCCAGCCGAGGCCGCGCGCAACCATCGCCATCAGCGCGAGGTGTGAGCCGATTTCGAACCGTTCCTCGAACTCCAGCTGCTGCCGGGCCAGATGGCTTTCGATCTGACGGCTGATCAACTGCTCGCGGGCATAGCGCAGAAAGGGCAGATCCTGCACTGGTTGCGCAACGCCCTTAGGAGCGACCAGAATGAACGGATCCTGCACCAGCGGATATTCGACCACGCCCTCCAGCACCTCGCCAGAATGGGCCGAGACCGCCATGTGCAGGCGCTGCGCTTCCAGCTCGGCAAACAGGTCCAGGCTGGGCAGCGTGATCAGCTTGAATTTCGACCGGGTCAGACTGTCGGCCAGCAACGTCGCCAATCGCGGCGTCAGGTCGTTGTCGAAATCGTCGATCAAGCCGATGGACAGGGTGGTCAGATGCCCCAGATCCATCACTGCCAGTTCGCCTTGCGCCATCTGCAACTCGGCCAGCACTGCCTCGGCCCGCGCCAGGAAACTGCGGCCGGCCTGCGTCAGTCGCATCGGTCGCCGCCCGTGATCCACCAGATCGGTGCCCAAAGCCTTTTCCAGATTGCGCAACTGCTGGGAAACCGAGGGCTGGCTGAGCCCCGTGATCTCGGCCGCCTGCGCCACCGATCCGGTCCGCGCCAGCGCCTCGAACACTTCAAGGCCCCGCAGGGTCAGCCCTTTCATCACCATCGCACATACCTTTCGCTGCGCCATTTCTGAGGCGCAGCGGGCATCAGGTCAAGGATTGACAGGGCTCAGTTGCAGATCGCTTGCGCCATCTGGCCAAAGTTCTGATACCGATCCCACAGCGCATCATCGCGCGCGGTCTGCGACATCTTCAACTCCTGCGCCTGATGCGGGTTGGTGAACCACTTGGCGACGGTCTTCTGATCACTACGCGTCAGCGCCTGATCCGCCACGCGCTGAATACACCGGCACCGCGCCCGCGTCGCCGCTTCACGGTCTGATGCCAGACACGCCCGCTTGATCTGCGCCGCGTCCACTGTGTGGGCCACCGACGTCAGCGATGCCGCACAAAATGCGATTAAGAGGAACTGTTTCATACTCGAGCCTCGTTTTTTGCCTGCCCGGACGGGTCTTATGCCCCTCTCGGTCTGCGGCGGAGTATGAATCAAAGTGGATTCGGGATCAATTGGGTGGTTCGAAAAAGTGATTGCACGCGGCTGGGATGTCGCGTTTTCTGGCCAGACATTGTTTAAATCTCTTTCATGAGACCACTATGCTTAAGAAATACGGGCGCACTTCCATCTGCCGGAGTCTCCCGGGGCGACCAGCGATGATAAGATCATGTCCAGCGTTGATAAACTGGCTTCGGCTGATGAGGTCGTCTTCACCGAAAAACTGGACGGTGAGAATACAACGATTCATAGTCAGGGCTGCCACCCCCGCAGTATTGACGCGCGTTACCACCCGTCCCGAGATTGGATGAAGGCCTTCGCTACCGGAATTTCGCCACAGCTTGACGAAGATGAGCGCATAGTCGGTGAATATCTGTTTGCGCGCCACTCGATAGCGTACTCGGCGTTGCCGACTTATTTCCTGGGCTTCGCCTGGATCAAGGCAAAGCGCGTGCAATCGTGGGACGCGACGTTTTCACGCTTTCTCGAGCTGGGGATTGCTGCCGTTCCCGAACTCTATCGCGGACGGTTCTCTGTTAAGGTTCTGGCAGATGTGATCGCGGGCCTGGATCTGGATACTCAGGAGGGTTTTGTCGTTCGCACAACTGCAGCGTTTAACGAAGAAGACATGCCCACTCACCACGCGAAATACGTGCGCGAGGGTCACGTGCAGAGTGATACGCATTGGATGAACGCGGAGTTGGTCAAAAACAGGTTGCTCTGAACGGTCAGAGGCCTCGCAAACAAAGGGTTTCGCTGGGGCTTCGTCCCACCTTGACCACAGCCCATTTCCGACGCATATCCCCAACCCATGACAGACCTCGCTCATATCCGCAATTTCTCCATCGTCGCGCATATCGACCATGGCAAATCCACCCTTGCTGACCGGCTCATCCAAGAGACCGGAACGGTTAAGGATCGCGACATGAAGGAACAGCTGCTCGACAGCATGGATATCGAGCGTGAACGCGGCATCACCATCAAGGCCAACACGGTTCGCATCGACTATACCGCCGACAATGGCGAGGCTTATGTGCTGAACCTGATCGACACGCCCGGCCACGTGGACTTTGCCTATGAGGTCAGCCGGTCCATGCGTGCGGTCGAGGGCTCGCTGCTGGTCGTGGACTCGACCCAAGGGGTTGAGGCTCAGACGCTGGCGAATGTCTATCAGGCCATCGACGCCGATCATGAGATCGTGCCGGTGCTCAACAAGATCGACCTGCCAGCGTCCGATTGTGACCGCGTCGCGGAGCAGATTGAGGATGTGATCGGCATCGACGCGACCGACGCCATTCAGGTCAGTGCCAAGACGGGGCAGGGCATCCACGAAACACTTGAGGCCATTGTGCAGCAGCTGCCCGCGCCGCAGGGCAATCTCGACGCGCCGCTCAAGGCGATGCTGGTGGATTCATGGTACGACGCCTATCTCGGCGTCATCGTTCTGGTCCGCATCATGGACGGCACGCTGAAAAAGGGCATGCGGGTCAAGTTCATGTCGAACAACACCCTGCACCATGTCGACCGCGTTGGTGTCTTCCGGCCCGAGATGGAGATGGTCGACTCGCTTGGCCCCGGTGAGATCGGCTTTCTCACCGCCTCAATCAAACAGGTCCGCGACACCCGCGTCGGCGACACCATCACCAATGACCGCAACGGCACCGAAGAGGCCCTGACGGGATTCAAACCCGCGCAGCCGGTGGTGTTCTGCGGCCTCTTCCCCGTCGACAGTTCCGAATTCGAAGACCTGCGCGATGCGATCGACAAGCTGGCGCTGAACGACGCCAGCTTCAGCTTTGAAATGGAAACCTCGGCCGCGCTTGGCTTTGGCTTCCGCTGCGGCTTCCTTGGCCTGCTGCACCTTGAGGTCATCCGAGACCGCATCGAACGCGAATATGATATCGAGCTCATCACCACCGCGCCGTCGGTGATCTATCACGTCTACATGAAAGACGGCGAGATGATCGAGCTGCACAACCCCGCCGACATGCCTGATCCGTCCAAGGTCGACCATATCGAGGAACCGCGCATCAAGGCGACCATTCTGGTTCCGGATGAATACCTCGGCGACGTGCTGAAACTCTGCCAAGACCGCCGCGGCATCCAGCTGGACCTGACCTATGCCGGCACCCGCGCCATGGTCGTCTATGACCTGCCGCTGAACGAAGTCGTCTTTGACTTCTACGACCGCCTGAAATCGGTGACCAAGGGCTATGCCTCGTTCGACTACCAGATGACCGGCTACACCGAGGACAATCTGGTCAAGATGTCGGTGCTGGTGAATGACGAACCGGTCGACGCGCTGTCGACCATGGTTCACCGCGACCGGGCCGAGATGCGGGGCCGTGCAATGTGCGAAAAGCTCAAGGACCTGATCCCGCGCCACATGTTCAAAATCCCGATCCAGGCCGCCATCGGAGGCAAGGTCATCGCCCGCGAGACCCTCTCGGCCTTGCGCAAGGACGTGACCGCCAAATGCTACGGAGGCGACGCCACGCGGAAACGCAAACTGCTGGACAAGCAGAAGGCGGGTAAGAAGAAGATGCGCCAGTTCGGGAAAGTGGATATCCCGCAGGAGGCGTTTATTTCAGCGTTGAAGATGGACAGCTAAGGCTGTCCTTCCTCTCCGTTGATCGGTTCTATACGGCCTCAGGATCAGCGTCACTCTGACCAAGTTCCGCGAGTTCACTCCAAACCGCTCTTGGGATATCCCAATCCGCCCATTCGAGTGTTTGTCTCATATGCTGTGGCCAAGTCACTCCACACACCGTTGACGCAATTTTTGCGTCCCGCATCGAGAATTGCAGCGCTAAGGCGCCTAAGGGCACGTCATAGCGGGCACAGATTTCCTCAACCGCGCGCACGGGTGCGAGCGTTTCTTCTGTTGCTGGCCGATAGACGTAGAAATGATGGATTGCGCTGCCTCTGGCCAAGATTCCGCCGGCGTAAGGCGCTGCGTTCAACACCGTAACGTCCTTCGAGTTGGCCAGTTCGATCAGCGGCGCCGCATTCATGTTTACAAGCGTGTGCCGGTTGTGAGTCATCACCACGTCGAAATCCCGTTCGCGCAGCATTGGCATCAACACATCCAACTGCCCGCCCGCCAGACCAACTGCAGTTGCCAATCCTTCCTCTTTAATTTTGAATAATTCGTCCAGCGCACCTCCGCTGCGGGTAATCTCAGTTACGTCACCAGCGTATTCCGGGTCGTGCAGATGAAGGATGTCCACGCGATCTACCTCAAGAGCCTTGAGGCTTTGTTCAAAGGACCGCCGCGCTTGGGCGGCGTCGAAAACATTCGTTTCCATGTCACGGTCTACTTTTGTGGACAGAACGCGGCCCTTCGGCCAGCCACCGAGTTCACGGATGACACTCCCGATGCGCTCCTCGCTACGCCCCAACGCATAGCCTCGGGCGGTGTCGATAAACCCGTCGGGCCGGGCAAGTATGGCACGTATGGTCTCGTGCGCCCTATTCTCATCAACTTCGTAACCGTAAATCTGTGGAATGTTGCCTATACCGGTTGATCCAAAGCCAATTCGTGGGATTCGCACTCCGGTTTGACCTATTTCGCAAAGTGTTGTCATTGCACCCCTCCCCAGTCGCATATGAATAATTGAATTTTGAACAGGTCGACCCATCACTGCAAGTTCGGGGGCAAAAAAACACAAGAAGAAAAGCGAGAATGGAACCTGAAACTGTGACCCACCTCACAGCCCTAAATCAGCCCATCTGCTACAGTTGACCTAACGGCAACCTTTGCAGGAGGCCCTTATGTCTACATCGCTTGTTCCCCTTATCGCTTTTGGATCAGCAGGCCTTTATTCCGTTGCCATGATCGCGATGAAGTTCTGGTGGAAACTCCCCGGCGTGGGTCTTGGTCTACTGATCGTCGCGACCCTGCTGGCCGGGGCCACGCTCGAACTCGCCGCTCTGCGCGAGGAACGGCTGGGCATCATCTATACCGGCATTCTTGGGGCCGAAGTGGTTCTGATCGCCATCGCCTCATTCTTTCTGTTCGGCGAGAACTTCTCGTATCGCGAGGCGGCAGGTATCGGTCTGGTCATCCTCGGCACTGCGCTGGCCTGGGCCTGACGCAAACATTACCGGTTCATGAAGTTTCCCTTAGGTAAGTTGTAACCGGCGCACCTCCGCCCAATCTGTATCCCACAGCAAGGATGTTCGCTTTTGAACTCCAAAGGGTCGCTTTCAGGAGGAGATTCTCATGACCAGATACATGACTGCCGGAGCCGCCGCTCTGGCCACGTCCCTCGCCCTCGGAACCGCAGCACTGGCCGATACCACACCGGATCTGCGCGGCACGTGGTTGGGAAGTTATACGACCGTGCAGCCCAGCCATTATTACAAGGGGGATCAGCCCCGCTTTAATCAGGCCGAATGGATGCTCGACGTCCAGATGCAGGAAGACAATGTCTTCTGGGGGCCCAGCAAGTGGCGTCGGGATGGCGACACTGAATGGAATGAATACGAGGCCACCGGAACCATCAGCCTCGATGGGTCTGGCTCGATCGGCATCGTTGAAACATCCCCGCTGGTGATTGGCGCCAATGCGTTGATCGATGCGCGGTACGAGGACGGCAAGATCTTTGCCGATTTCCGTAGCCTGCGAAACGGAACGACCTACAGCACAGTTCTGGAACGTCAGGTGAACTGAAGCGTTTCCGGCCCGATCGGATGTTAAAGGGGGTTAATGCCGCTGAGATTTGTGACTGCGGCAGGAGTAGTAGGTACCCCGTTCAGGTCGGAGCGCTTCTCATAAACAACAGTCTCCACAGGGAGGCGACGGGCCGGGCGGCGATCTCGCCGCCCGCGACAGGGTCCAGACCCCCGCGTTTGAGAATGCGGCGTTCCTCGGCACGGGTCATCTGGATCTCGCGGACCTTCAGCGCGGCGTCGCGCGCGGTGAGGTAAGAACCGTCCGGCCCAGGTTCCATCCCCGGAATACCACGCCCCTTCGACCACCACCCGCGCACCCCGCTGAGCGGGTGTTTGCGTCCGATGGTGTCATCATCCATTAACTCCCAAATCCGCTGCGCCTCGTTCATCGACACCAGTGCGGCGATCGGTTTGCCATAACGGGTCAGCACGATCACTTGCCGGGGGTCTTGCGACAAGGTGGCCAGTTCGCCCAAACGGGCGCGAGCTTGAGAAATGGTCAGGCGCATAGGCGAATCTCCGGTTGTACGATTCGAAAGATTGGGGGCTTGAGTGTTGTACAACTCGGACAATACCCCCCTAATTCAGCGCGCGGGACCTTCGCAGGTGCAGAAACCAAGCGAATTCTGGCCGGCGATCCATATTTGACTTTTTCCATCCCCAAGCCCGCGCGATGACGCGAATTCTCGGGTTATCCACATGGCTCTCCCGGCGGATATCAACAGCTTATCCCCGTCTAATTTTTATGCTGCAGTGCTATTTTCTTGCCGGATCATGACGCTGATGTAACAGTCTGGTTACTGCTTCTGATCTTCGGAACAGGGGCGGGACGCAAGGGCCAAGGGGGCCACGGCAGCTAAGGCGGATTTTAGGATTTGTTTTTAGTTGCAATGGCTTACCGGTGGTGGAGCAAGTGATCTGGGCTTCGGTTCGGGTTAGATGCTCAGCCTATCAGAAGGTCCGCGCGGACTGCGACGCGACATAGCGCGTGTGGCAGTGGCCAAAGTCCCTTCGGGGGCCGAGGCAACTGGACCGGGAAGCCCCTCGGGCGGAACGGACCGGCAAGGCGTCAGGAGTGTCCGCAAGGATGCATGCAAAGACCGCGTCTGAGCACCTGACGCCTTTTCCTTTTTGAGAACCCAAGGTTCATACAGGCTACCACGCACCACCCTCCGGACCAGAACGGGGTTCTTTCGCTTGCGCAAAAGAACCCCGTCAGAGTGTCAGAAATGCAATGCCGCGTCTATGCACCTGTACCGGCACACTACTCGGGTTGGGTCGGTGTGGCAACTACATATTGCGGGTAAGCGTTGCCTGAACGCAACATCCCGTCACGATCAGATGTTTTCCTGAACGTCCTCGGCCGCGTTCTGGATGGCATCTCCGGCGTTTTCGATATCTTTGCCAGCGCCCTTTGCGGTTTCGCATGCGGTCAAGGTGAACAGGGCCAGGCCAATCAGAATTGCGCGGATCATAGGTTGCTCCATAAGTGCTTGTTTCGAATTGACTAGCAGCTTTCCCGGGCCATAGCTACAGGTTTTGCATGGCCGATTTCGAAGGGCTAAAAACTAGACTCAGGTCGCATCCTGAGCGCAAAACAGTTCGTACACCACTTCCAGTATTCGGGCTGGTCGATCATCTGCCAGCCGGTAGTATATCGCCTTGCCTTCGCGACGAGGAACAACCAGCCCCTCAAGTCTGAGCCGCGACAGTTGCTGAGAAACGGCGGCTTGGCGGGCCGATAGCAATTGTTCCAGTTCAGTAACGGATTTCTCGCCCGAGACGAGGTGACACAGGATCATCAAACGCCCTTCGTGGCTTATGGCTTTCAGAAAGTTCGACGCGCGCGTTGCGTTTTCAACCATCCGGTCAAGGTCGCCGGGTGACATATCCTCGGTCATTTGCGGAAAAGCCATGATCGTATTCCCTCGTTAGTGCCGCCGAATCCCGACGCCTGACCGGCGCCGCATCCGCAGCGAGAACTCTTGGTACAATTTCCAGGCATGTATTTCCATATGCATGGATCAAAATAGCGTGATGTAACCAGCACGTTTCCGCGCAATCCGTCAACCGACCTGTAGCGGCGTGTGCATTCGGGTCGTGCAGGTAGACGGAATTCGTGGGAACGTTCGGCCCCCCTTGCAGCCCCCCTGTGGCGGCACTAAGACTCGGGTAACTACTCTTCGGGTAATGTCCCGATCCATCGCAAAACAGGCAGGTTCCGAATGTTCGATCCAGTTGATACATATATGAACACACTCGTCCCCATGGTCGTCGAGCAGACCAGCCGGGGCGAGCGCGCATACGACATCTTCTCGCGCCTTCTGAAAGAGCGGATTATTTTCATTAACGGCCCGATCCATGACGGCATGAGCCATCTGGTGGTCGCGCAGTTGCTGCACCTTGAGGCGGAAAACCCGAACAAGGAAATCTCGATCTACATCAATTCGCCCGGCGGCGTGGTGACCAGCGGTTTGTCGATTTACGATACAATGCAGTATATCAAGCCGAAATGTTCCACATTGGTAATCGGTCAGGCGGCCTCGATGGGTTCGGTATTGCTGGCCGGCGGAGAGAAGGGAATGCGCTTTTCGCTGCCCAACAGCCGGATCATGGTGCACCAGCCTAGCGGCGGCTATCAGGGCCAGGCCAGCGATATTATGATCCACGCGGCCGAGACG
Source organism: Ruegeria sp. AD5 (assembly GCF_056542345.1). Taxonomy (NCBI): domain Bacteria; kingdom Pseudomonadati; phylum Pseudomonadota; class Alphaproteobacteria; order Rhodobacterales; family Roseobacteraceae; genus Ruegeria; species Ruegeria sp. AD5. Next base: position 1,319,672 of record NZ_JBQFZR010000002.1, on the reverse strand, counting down.
CAAAAGCTGAAAGATCGCCTGTATGACATCTATGTACGCCATACCGGGCAGACCAAAAAGGCGGTTGAAAAGGCGCTGGATCGTGACAACTTTATGAGCCCGGAAGAAGCCAAGGATTGGGGCCATATCGACGAGATCGTCGAGAACCGCGCCAAGATGGATGGTGACGAAGACTAAGTTCAAAACCGCGCGCGTCCGGCGTGAGGATTGATTTTGAGATTGTAGCTGCCAGAACGCTGGCCTAAGCTGCAGGCAATGACGGCAAACGCGACCCCTTGGATGGGGTCGCCGAGACGGAGCCCGAGGGGTAAAGCATGGCGACGAATTCAGGCGGTGACGGCAAGAACACGCTCTATTGCAGCTTTTGCGGCAAAAGCCAGCATGAGGTGCGTAAGCTGATCGCGGGCCCGACCGTATTCATCTGTGATGAGTGTGTTGAACTCTGCATGGATATTATCCGTGAAGAGACCAAAGCCAGTGGCCTGAAATCCTCGGACGGTGTGCCGACGCCCAAGGATATCTGCGAGGTTCTGGACGATTACGTGATCGGTCAGGCCACTGCCAAACGGGTTCTGTCGGTTGCCGTGCACAACCATTACAAACGTCTGAACCATGCCCAGAAAGCGGGAAGCGATATTGAGTTGGCCAAGTCCAACATTTTGCTGATCGGTCCCACCGGCTGCGGTAAAACTCTGCTGGCGCAAACGCTGGCACGGATTCTGGATGTACCGTTCACTATGGCGGACGCAACCACGCTGACCGAGGCCGGTTACGTGGGTGAGGATGTCGAGAACATCATCCTCAAACTGCTGCAGGCCAGCGAATACAATGTCGAGCGCGCTCAGCGCGGCATCGTCTATATTGACGAGGTCGACAAAATCACCCGCAAGTCTGAAAACCCTTCGATCACGCGCGACGTGTCGGGTGAGGGTGTTCAGCAGGCCCTGCTGAAACTGATGGAAGGCACCGTGGCCAGCGTTCCGCCGCAAGGTGGCCGCAAGCATCCGCAGCAGGAATTCCTGCAGGTGGATACCACGAACATCCTGTTCATCTGTGGCGGTGCATTCGCCGGACTAGACAAGATCATTGCACAGCGTGGCAAAGGCTCGGCCATGGGCTTTGGTGCCGACGTGCGTGACAATGACGAGCGCGGCGTGGGCGAGATCTTCAAGGATCTGGAACCCGAAGACCTGCTGAAATTTGGCCTGATCCCCGAATTCGTCGGCCGTTTGCCGGTTCTGGCGACGCTGGAAGATCTGGACGAAGACGCTTTGGTCACCATCCTGACCAGCCCGAAGAACGCTCTGGTCAAGCAATACCAGCGGTTGTTTGAGTTGGAAGATGCGGAACTGGCCTTTACCGATGATGCGCTGAAGGCGATCGCCAAGAAAGCGATCGAGCGCAAGACTGGTGCGCGCGGTCTGCGTTCTATCCTGGAAGACATCCTGCTGGATACAATGTTCGAACTGCCGGGCATGAAGAACGTGACCGAAGTTGTGGTCAACGAAGAGGCTGTGACGTCGGACTCTCAGCCTTTGATCATCTACGCAGACGCAGCGGAATCGGCTTCGGCGGGTTGAACCGCATAGATTAATGCACACACGGCGCGGCAATGTCCGCGCCGTTTTCGTTTGAGGACACGATGACAGTAAGACGTATCTCTTCGGGTGGTGAGTTTGAAGCCAAGGTTGGCTATTGCCGCGCGGTTGTCGCGGGTGGTTGGGTTCATGTTTCGGGAACTGTTGGGCAAGGTGAAACGGTCGTGGAGCAATGCCGCTCGGCGCTGTCTATCATCGAAAACGCGCTGGCCGAGGCGGGTGCTTCATTCTCTGATGTCGTGCGCATCACTTATATGCTGCCGGATCGAACCGAATTTGAACCTTGCTGGCCCATTCTGGCCAAAACCTTTGGTGCGAACCCTCCTGCAGCGACGATGATCGAATGCGGATTGATCGATCCGAAATACCGGATTGAAATTGAAGTCACCGCTATCCTGCCGGAATGACGCAGGTAGCGCTGGCAGTACTGGACCTTAGCGTGCCTTTGGTCCATATCTTCTGGGACAGAAATGCCGGAGGCAGCCGATGGGAATCCTGAACAGTCTTTTGCGGGCCGTGACCTGGTGGAACGGGGCCACCCTGAACACGCAGTTCTACACTGCGCGCAAGGGGATCAAGGTCGGTGAGGACGACGAGGGCAACGTGTTCTATCGCAATGCCGACGACAGCAAGCGCTGGGTGATTTTCAATGGCGAAGCCGAGGCCAGCCGGATCGATCCCGATTGGCATGGCTGGCTGCACCGCACATGGGATGAACCGCCAACCGATAAACCTCTGGCGCACAAGTCCTGGCAAAAACCGCATCAGGAGAATCTGACCGGCACCGCGCTGGCCTATGCACCTGCCGGTTCTCTGCGTCGTGCCGATCCGGTTGAACGTAGCGATTACGAGGCGTGGAGCCCGGAATAAGCGAGGCCAGATGTCTACTCATACGAAGACCGAAGTTATCGTCGGCGGTGCCGTGCTGGCCTGCGCCATTGCGTTCGGTGTCTACGCCAGCCAATCCACAGGCTTGTCTCAATCCGGCGCAGGATACGAGCTGGGCGCGTCTTTCCGCTCGCTCGAAGGTGTGGGCGTTGGTACGGATGTACGCCTTGCCGGGGTCAAGATTGGGACGGTGACCGGCGTTACGCTAAACTCTGATACGTACCGTGCGGACACCCGATTTTCCGTGGCAGATGGTATTCTTATTCCAGACGATAGCGCCGCTGTGATTTCTTCCGAAGGCTTGCTGGGTGGCAACTTTGTTGAGGTTATGCCGGGCGGTTCCCCGTTCTATTTTGAGGCGGGTGATGAGATTACCGATACGCAAGGCGCGGTCAGCCTGATCTCGTTGCTGGTCAAATTCGTGGCCGGGGACGGAAGCGAATGATCCGCGCTGCACTGGTGGCTCTGATAGTCACCGCAACCGGAGCTGCTGCGCAGCAAAAGGTCGAATCCGGCCCCGGCGCAATGTTGCGCGGGTTGGACAAGGTCAACGGGCAGACGGTGGACATCGAAATGCAGAACGGCGAGACCACGTCGGTCTTTGGTCTGGATGTCGCGCTGGGTGATTGTCGCTATCCAGCCGAAAACCCGACAGGTGACGCCTTTGCCTATCTGACCATCTGGGAACAGGGTAAGGCGCAGCAGCTGTTTGATGGCTGGATGATTGCGACCTCACCCGCGCTGAACGCGTTGGATCACGCCCGCTACGATGTCTGGGTGATCCGTTGTATCACACCCTGAGGGGCCTGTTGCAGATCAGTGGTGAAATCTGCTTTCAGGTCAAGCGCTTGTTTCAATTCGCTATGATAAACCGCACGCGGGATCTCGATCGCGCCCAACGAGGCCAGATGCGCCGTCAGAAACTGCGTATCGAACAGCGTGAACCCGGTTTGGCGCAGTCGATCCACCAGATAGGCAAGTGCAATCTTCGATGCGTCAGTGCGACGCGAGAACATGCTTTCGCCAAAAAAGGCCGCTCCGAGGACTACACCGTAAACGCCGCCAATCAGTGAAGCGCCGTCCCAGACTTCGAGGGAATGCGCGCGGCCGGTCCGGTGTAGTTCCTGATACAGACGGCGCAGTTCGGGATTGATCCAAGTATCCGATCGGTCGGCGCAGCCATCCACGACGCTCGCAAAATCGCGATTGATGCTTACCGAAAACCCACAGGTCCGGATACGCCGCGCTAGGCTGCGGGAGATGTGGAACCCATCCAGTGGGAACACGCCGCGAAACTTCGGGTCGACCCAGAACAACTCGGGGTCGTCGCGATGCTCGGCCATCGGAAAAATGCCTATGGAATAGCCATGGAGCAGAAGTTCAGGGGAAAGGCTCATGCCGGGTGCCTCGGGGCCGAAGGGGGTTTGTCCTTCGGCCCTTTGGTCAGATTAGGCCATATTCTCCGCAAGCCAGTGCTCCAGCCAGTGGATGTTGTACTCGCCGCTGTGCAGGTCAGGTTCCTGCAGCAGCGCGTGGAACAGCGGCACGGTGGTGTCGATACCGTCGACAATCAACTCGCCCAAAGCACGTTCCAGACGGGCCAAAGCTTCAGCCCTGTCACGGCCCTGAACGATCAGTTTGGCGATCAACGAGTCGTAATACGGCGGGATCGAATAGCCGTCATAGAGCGCGGAATCCATCCGCACGCCCAGACCACCTGGCGCGTGATAGGCCGTAATCTTGCCCGGGCAGGGCGAGAAGTTCGGCAGTTTTTCCGCGTTGATGCGAACCTCGATGGCGTGGCCATTGATCTCAAGATCGTCCTGACCGAATGACATGTCCTCACCAGCGGCGACGCGGATTTGTTCGCGCACCAGATCGACGCCGAAGATGCCTTCGGTCACGGGGTGTTCCACTTGTAGACGCGTGTTCATCTCGATGAAATAGAACTCGCCGTTTTCATAAAGGAATTCGATGGTGCCTGCGCCGATATAGTTGATCTTGGCGACCGCATCGGCACAGATCTTACCGATCTTGGCGCGTTCTTCCGGCGTGATACTGGGGCCGGGGGCTTCTTCGAACACCTTCTGGTGGCGGCGCTGCAGCGAACAGTCGCGTTCGCCCAAATGCACTGCCTTTCCCTTGCCATCGCCGAAGACCTGAATCTCGATATGGCGCGGGGTGGTCAGATATTTCTCGATATAGACCTCGTCATTGCCAAAGGCGGCCTTGCCCTCGGCGCGTGCGGTCATGAAGGCGCTTTCCATCTCATCGGCGTTTTGTGCCACCTTCATGCCGCGACCGCCGCCACCGGCGGTTGCCTTGATGATGACGGGATAGCCGAACTCTTCACCAATGCGCTTGGCGTCGGCCAGCGTTGGCACACCGCCGTCAGAACCCGGAACGCAAGGTACACCCAGTTCCTTCATCGTGTCCTTGGCGGTGATCTTGTCACCCATGACACGAATATGTTCGGCGGTGGGTCCGATGAAGGTAATGCCGTGATCTTCGACGATCTGCACGAACTCGGCATTCTCGGACAGGAAGCCATAGCCGGGATGGATCGCCTGCGCGCCGGTGATTTCACAGGCCGAGATGATCGCGGGCACGGACAGATAGCTTTGCGGGCTGGGCGGGGGGCCGATGCAGACCGATTCGTCCGCCATGCGCACATGCATCGCATCGCTGTCGGCGGTGGAGTGCACGGCAACCGTCTTGATCCCCATCTCGCGCGCAGCACGGATCACACGCAGGGCGATCTCGCCTCGGTTGGCAATCAGGATTTTGTCGAACATGGGCCCGCCTTACTCAACGATGACCAGAGGCGTGCCGAATTCCACAGCGTCACCGTCACCGACCAGAATGCGTTTGATGGTGCCCGACTTGGGTGCGTGGATGTGGTTCATTGTCTTCATGGCTTCGACAATCAATAGCGTGTCACCTTCCGAGACCGATGCACCGACCGAGATAAACGCAGGCGCGCCCGGTTCCGGTTGCATGTAAACCGTACCCACCATGGGCGAGGTCACAGCGCCTGGATGGCTGGCGGGATCATCCACGGCAGCGGGCGCTTCGGCAGCGGCCGGGGCGGCAGCAGGTGCGGCAACCGGTGCAGCCGCAGGAACCGCAACCTGAACCGGAGCGGCCACGGTCTGCGACATGCGGCTGACACGGACATTCAGGCTGTCTTCCTCGCCATATTCGCGCTTGACCTGCAATTCGGTCAGGTCATTCTCGCGCAGCAGTTCGGCCAGTGCCTTGATAAACGCGACATCCGCTTCGTGTTTGGTATCTGTCATGAGTGTCCTCGAAGGTTCCCCTATGCCCGTCTGTTTGCTGCGGGCTTGGTTTGATTACGCAGGGTTATAAGCCATGCAGACGGCCATGAAAAGCGCCGTCTAAGCCTGCCAAATGGGGGTTTTTGCGCGAATTACGAGGGCTGTCGCGATTACAGCGGCGTTCCAGACAATTTTGCGACCAGTTCTGGTAGCTTGCGGGCTCCGTATTTTTCCAAAAGTCGGGCGCGATAGGCCTCGATCGTGCGGTAACTTAGCCCAAGTTCAACGCCAATTTCCTTCGCGGATAAACCCCGGCATGACAGGATGGCCACTTCGCGTTCGCGGGTTGTCAATTGCACCAAGGGGCGCTCTTCCGAGATGTCCGAAAAGCTCCATATCCCGTGCCGGAACGGATCGTCTGGCGTCAGCGAACGCCCCCGCGCGCGGCACCAGAACAGGTCACCGTCGCGTCGCCGCATCACCCGTTCGTCTGTGTAATAGCCTGTATCGCGCATCACCTGCAGACTACGCGCGCCGATCCGTTCCCAATCGGCGACCGAAGGATAAAGATGCAGCAGGGGCATGTTGCGATAGTCAACCTCATCCCCGCCAAAGGTCCGCGCAAATTGCAGATTGCACCTTCGGATGATCCGGTTCTCAAGCTCAACAAGGCCGATGGGGGCGTATTCAAAGGCGGGATCGCTCATGTTCTTATGGTGACGGGTATTGCGTCGAAAGAGAAGGGTGGGCGGTAGGAAAGGGCGGGTTTCTTTCTGTTGCTGTTGTCAAAGTTGTAAATCTTCTTTGAAAATTAGTCAGCAACAGATAATAAATACTTAGTTAATCTGCAAATCCAGCCGCAGTAGCCAAGGATATAAACGCCATGCGCGACACGCTGACCGGCAGCCGGATACGCGAAAGACGGCAAATCTCTGGGCTGCGACAGGCGGAGCTGGCGCGGCAGGTGGGGATTTCGGCATCGTATCTGAACCTGATCGAGCACAACCGCCGCCGCATTGGGGGCAAACTGCTTGTCGATATCGCGGCGGCTTTGTCCGTCGAGCCGTCGCTGCTGACACAAGGTATCGAAGAGACGCTCATCGCCGCTCTGCGCGAAGCCGCGGCGGATGCAGTCGGTCAAAAGGCCGAGGTGGACGGGCTGGAAGAATTCGCCGGCCGCTTTCCCGGTTGGTCGGGTGTTCTGGCGCAGATGCATCGCCGCGTAGTGTCGCTGGAGCGCACTGTCGAAGTTCTTTCCGACCGACTGACCCATGACCCGCATCTGGCGGCCTCAATGCACGAGGTGCTGTCGACCGCCGCCGCCATCCGCTCAACAGCTGCAATCTTGGCTGAACCGGGAGAGATCGAACCGGAATGGCGCGACCGTTTCCATCGCAACTTGCATCAGGATGCCGAACGACTGGCCGAAAGCTCCAAAGCGCTGGTGACCTATCTGGACGACAGTGACGGGCAGCGCGATCTGCGAGGTATCCCACTGGACGCGGTCGAGGCGTTTTTTGCCGAGCAAGGATATCATTTCCCGGAACTCGAAGACGGTGGGCAATTGACCGAAGTGCCGCTGGATGGGCTCGATTCCGCTGCGGCCAACACTGTGGCTTCGGGGTTGCTGGACCTTTATGCCGCCGACGCGCGCGCTATGCCGCTGGATCAGGTGTGTGCCGCGCTGGATGCAGCAAACCCCGATCCTCTGGCGTTGGCGACGGTGTTTTCAGTGGACCTTGCTACGGTGCTGCGACGGTTGGCCTTTCTGCCTGAAGGCACGCTGGCGCGTCCGGCTGGCTTGGTGATTTGCGACGCCTCCGGCAGCGTTCTGTTTTTTAAACCCGCGCCGGGGTTTGCCCTGCCGCGCCATGGCGAGGCCTGTCCGCTCTGGCCCTTGTTCACCGCCTTGAATCGGCCCTTGGTCCCGATCCGGAAACGGGTCGTTCAGCTTGGTCGAACTGCTGCTGAGTTTGAGTGTTTTGCAATCGCAACCCCTCAGCCAGCTAAGGAATTCGGGGCCGAGCCGGTCTATCGTTCGGTCATGCTGGTGCTGCCGGTCGAAGACACGGTGCAGCCTGCGGAAAACGCGGCGCAAGCCGGAGCCAGTTGTCGGATATGCCCGAAACGCGAATGCAGCGCGCGGCGCGAGCCATCGATCCTGAGCGAAGGGTTTTGACAGTTTCGTGACGCAGCGCTTAATCTGGGCTGGACGGGTGGCCGGACGTGCAATCCGTCATGGGGAGGATATGCAAATATGAGCCGCAAGGTTCTGTTGATCGAGGATGAGCCCAACATCACCGAGGCGATCCGGTTTCTGCTGACACGCGAGGGGTGGCAGGTTGAAACCCATGCCGAGGGAACGGATGCGGTGCAGGTGATTCTGTCCGCGCGGCCGAATCTGGTGATTCTGGATGTGATGTTGCCGGGAAAAAGCGGGATGGATGTGCTGCGTGATCTGCGCGAACATGATGATATGAAGGCGTTGCCGGTTTTGATGCTGACCGCGCGCGGGCAATCCCGCGATCGTGAAATGGCCGAGCAGGCAGGGGTCAGCCGATTCATGACCAAGCCGTTTTCGAACACCGAAGTCCTGACAGCGGTGCGCGACCTGCATGCGCAGGCGTCTCAGTTATGAGCTCCGCGGGCGACGGCAAAGATCGGCCCTCGCCAGTTCGTCCGTCCCTGTTTCTGGAACGGCAAAGCTATCGTCGGCGCAGGCTGGCGGATGCAGCGCGGCTGCTGCCGTTTCTAGGTGCCGCAATGCTCGCGCTGCCGCTTCTATGGCCGGATGATAGCGCAGGCGCCGAGGCTCTGTCGCTATCGACGGCCATGTTCTACATCTTTGCGTGCTGGGGTGTTCTGATCCTGATCAGCGTGATCTTCGGCTTCGTCGCCAAACGCATGACCGCGCGCGAGACTGCCGAGCCCGAGGCCGAGACATGGCAACCCTGAATGTCCTGATTCTGGTCTGTCTGGGCTATGTGGTTCTTCTGTTCGGCGTCGCCTTCGCAGCGGACCGGCTGGCTGCGCGTGGCGGCGGGAAATGGTTGCGTTCCCCGCTGATCTACACCCTGTCACTGTCGATCTATTGCACTGCATGGACGTTTTATGGCGCGGTTGGCAACGCCGCGCGTTCTGGGCTTGAATTCGTAACCATCTATCTGGGTCCTACACTGGTGATGATCAGCTGGTGGTGGGGCCTGCGCAAACTCGTGCGCATCGGACGCAGCCAGCGCGTGACGTCGATCGCTGACCTGATCTCGTCACGATACGGCAAGTCCAACACACTGGCGGTGTGCGTGACCATTCTAGCCGTTCTGGGCGGCACACCTTATATCGCGCTGCAATTGCAGTCGATCACGCTGTCCTTTTCGATCTTTGCCGAGGCCGATCCCTCAGGTCTCTATCGCGAAGGCTCCAGTGTGTTCTGGGTCGCGGCGGGCTTGGCCGTCTTTGCGATCCTCTTCGGGACGCGCAATCTGGATGCCAATGAGCGCCACCACGGCGTTGTTACCGCTATTGCGTTGGAATCTGTGGTGAAACTCTTCGCCCTTCTGGCCGTTGGCATCTTTGTTGTCTGGGGCGTCGCTGGCGGCTTGGGGCCGATGATGGATCAGATCGATGCCTCGGAAATTGGCCAATGGCATGTGGATGCTGGGCGCTGGACCACTTTCATTTTCCTTTCGGCAGCGGCCTTTGTCTGCCTGCCACGGATGTTTCAGGTCATGGTGGTCGAGAACGACGATGAGAGCCACCTGCGCACCGCCGCCTGGGCCTTTCCGCTCTACCTGCTGCTGATGAGCTTGTTTGTCGTGCCCATCGCCGTCGTTGGGTTGGACCTGATGCCCGAAGGCTCGAACCCCGACCTGTTTGTGCTGACCGTGCCGCTGTCGCAGGGTAATGACTGGTTGGCGATGCTGTCGTTCATCGGCGGGTTTTCCTCGGCCACATCAATGGTGATCGTTACCGCGATGGCGCTGTCAACCATGGTCTCGAACCATGTGGTAATGCCGATCTGGCTGAATACGCAGGAAGGCACCGCGTCGGTCTCTGGTGATGTGCGAACAGTCGTGCTGATGGCGCGGCGCGTCTCGATCGCGGCGATCATGGCGTTGGGCTATTTCTACTTCCAGCTTTCGGGGGGCGGGGCTGCCCTGACCTCGATCGGGCTGGTGGCCTTTGCCGGGATTTCCCAGATTCTGCCCGCACTGGTGGGCGGCCTGTTCTGGCGCGGCGCGACCCGAACTGGGGCGTTGGTCGGGCTCAGCGTCGGGTTCTTTCTCTGGATTTACACACTGCTGCTGCCTGGCATGGGTGGCGGCATTGTCCCGGCATCAGTGATTGAAAACGGACCCTTCGGCTGGGGCTGGCTGCGCCCGCAGGCGTTGTTCGGGATCGAAGGGATCGACCCGATGGTGCATACGGTCATGTGGTCGCTGTCGCTGAATACAATCGCCTTCTGTGTCGCCTCGATGCTCAGCTTCCCCAGCCCGCTGGAACGCCTTCAGGGTGCGCAATTCGTAAATGTATTTGACCATTCGGTTTCAGCCCGTGGCTGGACCGGTTCGGTTGCGCAAAGCGAAGACCTGATGATCATGACCCAGCGGATTCTGGGCACTATTCCCGCGCAAGAGTTCTTTCAAGCCGAAGCCGAGCGCCAGAATGGTCGCCCCGGACGACTGCCCGAGCCCACGCCGCAGTTTCTGGAACGGCTGGAACGTGAACTCAGTGGCTCGGTCGGGGCCGCAACCGCCCATGCGATGATCGGTCAGATCGTTGGCGGGGCGTCTGTGTCTGTCGAAGACCTGTTGGCCGTTGCCGACGAGTCCGCGCAGATGTTGGAATATTCCAGCCAGCTTGAGGCGAAATCGACTGAGCTCAGCCGCACAGCGCGGCAATTGCGCGAGGCGAATGCCAAGCTTACGCAAGTCTCGAAACAGAAAGACGCGTTTCTTAGCCAGGTCAGCCACGAATTGCGCACGCCCATGACCTCGATTCGGGCGTTTTCTGAAATTATGCGCGACACCGATGGCCTCAGCGCCGAGGAACAAATCCGTTATGCTGCGATCATACATGATGAATCGCTGCGTCTGACCCGGCTACTGGATGATCTGCTCGACCTTAGCGTGCTGGAAAGCGGCCAGGTTAGCCTGAACATGGGCGAAGCCACCCTAAGCGAAGTTCTGGACCGCGCCGTTTCAAGCGCGCTGGCGGGCAGTGATCGAAAGATTGGCGTACGGCGGGTGCGCGCAAGTGAACGTATCCCGCTGCACACGGATCTCGATCGGCTGGGGCAGGTGTTCATCAACCTGATTTCCAACGCCCAGAAATATTGCGACGCCATTGAACCGGTGCTGACCATCTCGGCCCATGATGTCGGCGGGCAAGTGGTAATCGATTTCATCGACAACGGTGGTGGTATCCCGGCCGAGGCGCAATCGATGGTATTCGAGAAATTTGCCCGCGTCGGCTCGGACAAGGCAGGCGGGGCAGGGTTGGGGCTGGCGATCTGCCGAGAGATTATGCAGCGCTTGGGCGGCGAAGTTGCCTATCTGCCGGGGCAGGGAGGGGCGGCCTTCCGCGTCAGCCTTCCGCTGGCTTTTCGTCAGGCCGCGCAATGAGGGCGTCATAAAGACATTCGTAACCTCCGCCGGGTTAGACAAATTGTCATCGCATCGACAAACGGCGGAACGGGGCCATGACCACATCAGCACTGGCACGAAAGCTCTCAGCGGGGCAATGCGGTGCCGACACGCCCCGCTCGGTCCTGCGCGCCTTGCGGCTGGGGTTGGCACGCGCCTCCGGCGAAAGCATGGGGCTGGCGCTGTCGGTCATCGGGGCAAAGCAGGCCGTACGTGCGCAGGAAGATATAGCCGACCGGCTGAATGAGGGGTGGTTGATGCTGCTGTTTACCTCGGATCAGGGCGGCCTGGCTGCGGCCTGTCTGGACCCGGGTTGCGTCTCTGCTATCGTCCAGCAGCAAACGATTGCCATGGTCACCTCTGACCCACCACCCGAGCGTGCGTTTACCGACACCGACGCTGCCATGGTCGCCCCTCTGATCGAGGATATGCTGAGCCGGGCGCTGAAACTGGTTGAGTCCCCGGCAGAAATGGCCAGCCTGTCCGGGTATGAGTTCACCTCACGCGCCGAAGGTCGGCGCGCACTGAACCTGGCGCTGGTGGATGAGGTCTATCGCATGTTTGATCTGACGGTCGAACTTGCCGGTGGTCCGCGTCAGGGCGAGGTCTGTATCCTGCTGCCCGAGCGCCCGCTCTCGGATCAGGAACAGGTTGCGGTTATCACCCAATCGGGGGTGAATCTGGATCAGGCATCCGGGGTAATTCGGGCTGAGCTGAACACCGTGATCTGCCGCCTGTCTTTGCCGCTGACAGCGCTTTCGGAATTGTCCGTCGGGGATGTCCTGCCGCTGCAGGGCGCGCGGGTGGATCGGGTTGAAGTTCTGTCAATCGATCGTGCCCGAACCGCCATCGGACGTCTGGGTCAGTGCGGCGGAATGCGTGCGGTACGGATCAACGAACAAGGCCCTCCTACTGCGTTGCCCGCCAAGGACTGCGCCGGATTTCTGGCCAGCAAATCAAGCTTGACGCCCTCGGCCCCGGATGACGAGATGTCGTCCCCGCTTGATGACGATATTGTAGCGCATGATCTGACGACCGAGGATTCCCTCCTGGAACCCGACGACTTGTTGCCTGCCAGTTCCGAACAGCGTGTCACGGAAATCTCGCACCTCGCCGGTCTGCCAGCGCCCGAAGGCAATGGCCGCGACTAGGAGGCTTATCCGCGCCCTCGCAGCTGTTCCAATGCCGGGCGCAACCCGTCGAGCGCATAGCCCGCTTTTCCGGTTGCATCGAGGATTTCATCCGTGCTTAGCCGATCGCACTGTCCCAGCGCCCAGACCACCGAGCATCGTGTGCCAGAGGCGCAATAGGCCAGAACCGGCCCGCTGCAGCTTTCGGCCAGATCGCGTTGCAGCGCCACGTTTTCCGGTGTCATCGTCTGGTGTGTCAACTCCAGAACCTCATATTCCATCCCGGCCTCGCGAACGGCTTGACCGATGGCGTCTGACTGCTGATCCGGCGGAACTTCGGTATTGGGACGGTTGCAGATCACCTTGACGAAACCGGCCTCGGCAATGGCTGGCACGTCCTCCACCGAGATCTGAGGTGAGACGGCGTAGCGGGGGGTTATCGGTCGAATCTCCATGGCAATTGCTTAGGCTGCGTCGGCGATCCTGTCCAGTTGCGCACCCAGCTTTGGTGCCGCAAACATGCCCGCGATCATCGCAATCAGGAACACAATCCCGCCAACGCCCCCATATCCAAGCGAGGCCATCGCCGGACCCGGGCACAAACCCGCCAATCCCCAACCGACGCCGAACAGGACCGACCCGACGATCAGACGGCGATCCAGTTCAACACGGGGCGGGGCGGGGAACTGTCCGCCCACAACAGGGACCCTGTTCCGTGTCAATCGCCACGCCACCAGCATCGGCAGGATCGCCCCGCCCATGACAAAGGCGAGCGTCGGGTCCCAATTGCCGAACACATCCAGCCACCCCTGCACCTTGGTGATGTCGGTCATGCCTGAGATCAAAAGCCCGATGCCGAACAGCGATCCGGCGAGAAAAGCAAACACTGCGCGCATTAGATCACCCCCAAAGCATGGCGAAACAGCGCAACCGTCAGGCCACCTGCAAGAATGTAGAACACCGTTGCGACGATCCCGCGCAACGAGAAGCGAGAAATCCCACAAACGCCGTGACCCGACGTGCAGCCATTGGCGATCCGTGTTCCAGCCCCCACCAGCAGCCCAGCAAGGATCACGATCGCCAGATCCGGGGTCAAATGGGTCTCGGCCTGCGGCGCAATCAATGGGCGCAGCAATAAGGGCATCCCGATCAAGCCAGCGACGAAAGCCAGGCGTTCCGTTAATACGCTCCGGTCGCTGCGTTCCAACAGCCCGCCCAATATGCCGCTCGCCCCCATGATCCGCCCATTACACAGCAGATAAACGCTGGCACCCAGCCCGATCAGCAGACCACCAGCCAGACCCGAAATCCATTCGATATTCATTGTCTCGTCTGCCCTCGTATCAAAGCTTATTGACTGGGATTTTCATGAAAACGTCGCCCTGCTCATCCGCTGGTGGCATCTGACCGGCCCGCATATTGACCTGCAGCGAGGGTAAAATCAGGCGCGGCATCGCAAGGGTTGCATCCCGCGCATCGCGCATCTCGACAAATTCTTCGACGCTGCGGCCCTGACCGATATGAACGTTCAGCGCCTTCTGTTCGCCAACCGTGGTCTCCCACGCGTATTCATCGCGACCAGGCGCTTTGTAATCATGGCCTACAAAAATCCGCGTCTCGTCGGGCAGAGACAGGATTTTCTGGATCGAGGCATATAAGTCCGCCGATGACCCGCCGGGAAAATCGCATCGGGCAGTTCCGAAATCCGGCATGAACAGCGTATCGCCCACAAAGGCCGCATCGCCGATCACATAGGTCATGCAGGCGGGCGTATGGCCTGGCGTGTGCAAAACGTCCCCGCGCATCTGGCCGATGTGAAAGCTGGACCCTTCGGCAAACAGTGCATCGAACTGGCTGCCATCACGCTGAAACTCGGTGCCTTCGTTGAAGACCTTGCCGAACGTGTCCTGAACGACCACGATATTCTCGCCAATCCCGATCTGACCACCCAGCTTTTCCTGTAGGTAAGGGGCTGCTGACAGGTGGTCGGCATGGACATGGCTTTCCAGAATCCATTCCACCTTCAGTCCCTGTGCCGTCACATAGTCGACAATCTGGTCGGCCGAGCTGGTGTCGGTCCGCCCCGAGGCGTGATCGAAATCCAATACACTGTCGATGATGGCGCAGGCCTGCCCCTGAGGTTCCTGCACAACGTAAGAGACGGTGAAGGTCTGCGGGTCGAAAAAAGCTTTCACACTGGGCGTCATGGGTTCCTCCGTTCAGCTTGTATACATATAACAATAGTGGAATATGTTTAAAGCCCCTAATCACGAGTTGATGTCTGTCAAAGCAATCTCCGCAATTTGAGCGTATGCTTTAGGCGACCACGGACATATTGACGGTTTTTTGCCTGACTAGGCAAGAATTCGCGATGTTTTGTTCCGGTCTCGTGCTCGTCTTATACTCGTTACCTATATCAGGCACATTGGCACCATATGGGAGGAAGGAAATGACTGCTCAGGATCTTTTTACCGAAGCGGAACGGCTTGAACAAAAGCTGAATGGTGCGTGTCTTGAGACCCGGCTAGAGCTTCAGCCACATGTCAGCATGGTTCTGGATAAAATGCGCGCGCAGGGGGTTCATATCCCATCGCGCCTGCGTCGGCTGGATGCTGCGCTATGCGAAGACGTGCTTGAAGCGCGGTTCGACAATATGCCGATCTGATCGATCTGGTTATCCCAGCGAAATGCCCAGGATAACCATCATCAGCCCAAGTACCGACAGGAAAAGCGACGCCAGATTCCAAGGCAGAACCCCCTGAACTGCAGCGCGCAACTCGTCATCCGTCAGGTTGGCTTTGCGCGCTTTCATCACTTGCAGGATGCACCAGACCAGACCGACCAGCCCGGCCACAGACAGGGCGGCCCCGCCCCAGACGATAATGTCGAACATGGTTGTTTACGCTCACCCTTTGAATCCGTGACCGCGCTTATCGGATCGGCGCAGGTCAGACAAGCCCGCCGTGCAGAATGCACGCTTGCGGTCGGGTCGGTGCCGATGTATCCGGCACCTTATTTTCAGCCCTTGGGAGAGACGCAGATGGAAGACATCACCGAAGATCAGGCCGCAGCCAACTACCGAGTGACCGCAGGCGAGCTGCGCCAGTTCGTCGAACGGTTCGAGCGTCTTGAGGCCGAAAAGAAAGACATCGCTGACCAGCAGAAAGAGGTCATGGCCGAGGCCAAGGCCCGCGGCTACGACACCAAGGTCATGCGCAAGGTCGTCGCTCTTCGCAAGCGCGACAAGGACGACATCGCCGAGGAAGAGGCGGTACTGGAAATGTACAAGGAAGCGCTGGGCATGTAGCGTCGGCCGCTCACGGATTCAAGAAACGGATATCTGGCATGGTCTGCAGCCGTGCCAGATCCTGCTCATAAAGCTCGGTAAAGGCGGTAACGATATCTTCGTTCCAGCCAGGCAGCTCCACCTCTTCTTCGATTTCATCCGTCAGTGCATGCTGCTGAAACACCTGCGCCAGCCTGCCCCTGAGCACGGGATCATTGGGGGCCGCTTGATGCTCTAACAAGCTCTGAATCTCCTGTTTACCCATGTCTGAGACAAGTGAGGACAGCAGCGCGTATTCCTGTTCCAGCGGCGTGTCCTCGGGTAGCCCCACTAGCGCGCGCGCGATGTCGCCGCAGATCAGCGGCGAATCCTCATTGCTCCACAATGTGATTTTGACATCTGGCGCTAGGTCGCGAATGTCTTCGATCATGGCGAGCCAACTCAGGCAACTCAGATCGGTGGTGGCAATGATATGCTCGCGCTCAGGCGCCGACAGCAGCATCAGCACCTTGGGAATAAAGCTGCCGGGATTACGTAGCCCCACGAATAGCTCAACCGTCGAATCGCTGAACAGATTATCCAGATAGGCCAACCTTTGACCGGCATTCGCGTAAAATTGCCCATCCATGATGATGGAAGGTCGTTCCCCCAGGTAAAGCGCGCTCGACAAGATCGCCCGGTCAACCTGCTGCCCGTTGGGGAACAGTTTATGAAATCGCGCCAGTGTATCCTGATGTGATGGCCGGTCGGCAGAGGGTTTCAGCGCAGGTCGAAAGATCTTTCTGAACGGACGAAGCCCCCAGAAGGCAGTATGATTTCCCGCAACCAGATCCGCATTCACCTGCAGTAGATTGAGCAGGTGATCATGGTCGGTAAAGTGCGCTCCGGCTTGGATGACCATCTGCATATCGGAATTGTCCTCACCTCGGTCGGGATCGCCGCTTGGGTTACAACCTGTCCCCGGTGCAGTCAAATTCGGATGAGGCCTGTTATTACTGTTATCCTAAGGCAAACCAGCACAAAGTTAAGATGACCCGAAATTTCGGGCTTGCAGTCCCTGTTCCGAGATATTAATCGACACCCAGTGCCCCTATAGCTCAGCTGGTAGAGCAACTGATTTGTAATCAGTAGGTCCGCGGTTCGAGTCCGTGTGGGGGCACCATCTCTTCAGATATCTATGTATATTTGCTCGATCTGGCTCGCGACCTATGTGGTCTTGGGGGCAAATATAGGGGAACAGAAGATTCAGTAGTCGCGCTTTATTGTGCGTCAAATCTTACTGTGATGCTCCGCGCTCATCGCCCGTTTTCTACAATAAAAACGCGGCCGTCCAATGTCGGGGTTTACCAGGAACCCGGCACCCGCAACCATCGGAAACCAGCAAATATCGTATTAAGCGCTCGACCCTTAGTCTTCTTTATTAAGTTTTGATTAATCTCGAATCAAACAGACGCTGATCTCTTGTACGCTAGACGCGCCAGAGCCACTTACTCAGATAACTATTTGGTATTTGAGAGGCAATCGAGATGAACAAAGCACTGACAACCTGTGCGCTTGCGACCTCACTGCTCTTGGCTGCTTGCGGGGCTCCGACGACGCCAACTCAGGCGCAGGTACAGCAAGACGCCCGCTGCGCTGCGGGAATCCTTGGTGGCGCTGCCCTTGGGGGAGTGGTTGGAAATCGGTTCGGTGGCGGTACAGGCAAGACACTCGCGACTGCAGCAGGTGCAGGCGCTGGGATGTATGCAGGGCAATCAGCTTGCAATTGACAACCTTGCAATAAACCCTCTTACCCCAAGCTCGTTTTTGGCTCCGCAAATATTGGTTTCGCAGGTCATTTAGTTGCCCTGTCTGGCGGTTGCGCGCCTAGCTTCCTGGATGTGCCAAATTCAAGGCCAACTGGCTCAGCAGCAATCCCATTACTGCGTCGTTTCTCGCCGATGGGGTTCGCGGGTCGGAACTGACAAAGCATAACCGTTATGGGGCAGGGAATAAGGGCCTTGCCCCTTCACGCGGTATCATTCGATTGATTGTTATCCAATCACGGCTCGGCTGGGCGTGCTTGCTCGGGGCGCACTTCGTCATCCGCCACTTCGTCCGAAGGTTTCAAAGACAAGGGCGGGTCTTCGGGCTCTTCCGAGATTGGGGCAGGGGCGGCAGGAGTTTTGGCCAGAACCTCTTCGGGTCCCGGGACTGCGCGCGCGGTTGGGGCGGTGTCCTCTTCGACGGGTTCGGACTGCTCAGGTTTTTCCAACGCCAGAGCCCGGCGGAAAACCAACACGTTGCGCCAGTTGGTGGTTGACCCGGTCAGCCCCGAACGTTCTTCGCTGGGCAGCAATTCGGCGCGCTGATACTCCCAGCCATCCTGTCCCATCTGGTTCAGCAGTTGCTCGATCGAGGTGGCAAACCGGCCCTCGGGCGTTTTCACGCCCTTCGCCTTGGTGCCCTTTTGCGGAGCGGGGACAACTTTGTATTCGTAGCGCTGCATCAACTGGTCCTGATTGCCGTGTCGGGGCAAATTAACATTTTGACGGGCGGGCGAAAGCCAAGATCGCGCATTGGCGAATTTCGGCCCGCACTGTGGCCTTAGCTCCGCGCTGCTTTGCCTATGAGTGACAAGCAGGTTTCTGTCGCGACCGCCATGTCCTGCACCGAAATCCACTCTAGTGGTCCGTGAATACACTGCATGCCCGTGAAGATATTAGGTGTCGGTGTGCCAAATTCGGTCAGGCGCGAGCCGTCGGTGCCACCCCGGATCGGCACCGAGACCGGCTCGATCCCTTGTTCACGGCAGGCATCGCGGGCCAGATCAACCGGCGTCATGTCATTTTCCAGCCAATAGCGCATGTTGCGATACTGATGGGAGATGTCGCAGGTGATGGTCGCACGCGGCTCGGTGGCCTGTACGGCGGCGCAGACTTGTCGGACGATCTCGCGCTGGGCTTCCAGCGCATCCATCTCGAAATCGCGCAGGATCAGTTTTATCTCCATCTCGGACGAGCCGCCGTTCATATCGGTGACATGGATGAACCCCTGGCGCCCATCCGTCACCTCGGGCGTCATCGTTGCCTGAGGCAGGGTCTGCACGATCTTTGCAGCCAGATGCGCCGCGTTTACCATTTTGTCCTTGGCCAGTCCGGGGTGGATCGAAACACCGGTGATCTTGATCACCGCGCGGTCTGCTGAGAAGCTTTCGTATTCGATTTCACCCAGTTCCTGTCCGTCCAGCGTATAGGCGAAATCGGCGCCCAGATCTTTGGGCAACTGTTCGGTAACACCGCGCCCGATCTCTTCATCCGGGGTAAAGGCGATGCGAATCGGACCATGGTGCATGTCCTTGTTCTCAAGCAGGTGTCGCGCCATCGTCATCAGGATCGAAACGCCCGCCTTGTCATCAGCCCCCAGTAGCGTGGTGCCTGAGGCGGTTATCAGGTCATGCCCGATCTTCTCGGCCAGATAGGGGTGTTCTTCGGGCGAAAGCACCAGATCGGGATCATCAGGGAAAGTAATCTCGCCGCCATTATACCCCTTGATCACCCGCGGCTTGACCCCGGTTGCGTTGAACTGAGGCGCGGTGTCTACATGCGCCAGAAACCCGATGGTCGGTCCTTCGGCCGTACCGGGGATGGTTGCCACCACGACGCTGTCACCAGTCATCTCAACATCCTGCGCACCGATTTCGGTAAGCTCTTGCTTCAGCAGGTTCAGCATGTCGAACTGGATTTCGGTGCTGGGGGTCGATGGCGAGGTCTCATCGCTCTGGCTGTCGATGGCGGCATAGCGCACCAGCCGGGTTTCCAGTTCCTGATCGAAACGATTTTTCATAGATGCTCACCTCTCTGACTTGGCGAGATGAGAATGCGCATTCGGGCAGGGAGTCAAGCCGATGGCTTGTCCGATTTGAGCGCTCTGAAATTAAGTTTTCGTTATGTACAAGTCGAACAAACCCCTGTCCGGGGTTTGTACAACTCGGAAGATTTACGAACCCAGCTTCTTGCTGACCAATTCGTTAACGGCCTTCGGGTTGGCCTTGCCACCGGTGGCCTTCATCACCTGACCGACGAACCATCCGGCCAGTTTCGGGTTCACCTTGGCCTTCTCAACCTGTGCCGGATTGGCCGAGATGATCTCGTCCAAAGCGGCCTCGATCGCGCCGGTATCTGTCACCTGTTTCATGCCGCGGTCTTCAACGATCTGCGCCGGGTCACCGCCTTCGGTATAGACGATTTCGAACAGATCCTTGGCGATCTTGCCCGAGATGGCATCTGACGAGATCAGATCAATGATACCCGCCAACTGAGCCGGAGACACCGGAGACTCGGTGATGTCGTGGTCTTCTTTTTTTAGGCGACCAAACAGTTCGTTGATGACCCAGTTCGCGGCCAGCTTGCCGCTGCGCCCCTTGGCGACCTCTTCGAAATAAGCCGCTGATTCCACCTCGGCGGTCAGCACCGATGCGTCATAGTCGGTCAGGCCGAACGCACTGATAAAACGAGCTTTTTTATCGTCTGGCAGCTCGGGCAGATTGGCGGCGATGTCATCCACCCATGCCTGTTCGATCTCCAGCGGCAGCAGGTCAGGGTCGGGGAAGTAGCGATAATCATGCGCCTCTTCCTTGGACCGCATCGAGCGTGTCTCGCCCTTGTCCGGGTCGTACAGACGGGTTTCCTGATCAACCGTGCCGCCGCCTTCAACGATGGCAATCTGACGGCGGGCTTCGACCTCGATCGCTTGCTGGATAAAGCGCATTGAGTTCATGTTCTTGATCTCGCAGCGCGTGCCCAGATGCGAAAAGTCCTGTGTTTCCTGATACTTCTCGTAAGCACCCGGCAAACAGATCGAAACGTTTACGTCCGCCCGCAGGTTGCCGTTCTGCATGTTGCCGTCGCAGGTGCCTAAGTAACGCATGATCTGACGCAGCTTGGCGATATATGCCGCGGCCTCTTCCGGCCCGCGAATATCGGGGCGCGAAACGATCTCCATCAGGCAGACGCCGGTCCGGTTCAGGTCGACAAAGGACATATGCGGATCCATGTCGTGGATCGATTTGCCCGCGTCTTGCTCCATGTGGATGCGTTCGATGCGGACCATGCGCGCGGTGCCGTCACCCATCTCGACCAGAACTTCTCCTTCACCTACAATAGGCTGATAAAGCTGGGAAATCTGGTAGCCCTGCGGCAGGTCGGGATAGAAATAGTTCTTGCGGTCAAAGGCCGATTTCAGGTTGATATCCGCTTTCAGACCCAGCCCGGTGCGCACGGCCTGTTCAACGCAATACTCGTTGATCACCGGCAGCATCCCCGGCATTGCGGCGTCCACGAAGGCCACGTTCGAATTCGGCTCGGCCCCGAATTGGGTTGATGCACCCGAGAACAGCTTAGCATTGGATGAGACCTGAGCGTGCACCTCCATCCCGATCACCAGTTCCCAATCGTGCTTGGCCCCGGCTATGGTTTTGGGTTTAGGCATTTCGTATGTCAGGTCGAGCATGGCGCGCCTCATTTCCGCAGAAGTCTAAGCCTGCGTATTAGGCCCGGCGCGCCAAAGGGGCAAGGGGCAATGGCGCTTTAGTTCCCCGAGAACTGCAGACCCGACGGTGTAAAGGTCACACTCTGCCCACTGCGCAACTCATCCCGCAACAGATTGGCGATTGCCTTCAGCGCATCGCGGCGGCCACGGGCGGCAAAACGCTCGGCCGAGTTGACGCGAAGGCTGTTATTGAACCCGTTCGCCGCGTGGGCCCAGATCAGCGGATGCAGTTCGGTCATGTGATCGCGGATCAGCCAGTTTGCGGCCTCGCAAATCTGTTTGCGGGCGATATCGGCGCGCGGGTTCTGGCCCATTCTGTTCTGCAATGTGACCGAGCAATAGGCCGCCAGCAGGTTGATTGTCTGCTGATCCGGACGACGTGCAACGATATCGCGCAAACCTTCAAGGAAGTACTCGACATCTACCCGCGCGCAGGCCTCGTCATCCAGCGCGATGGCGTCGAATTGCACCCAGGTATACCCACCCGCACCCCAATTTTTCTGGGTCCGTGCGGCGTTTCGCAAGGCTTGCACCTCAAGCTGTTCATAGCTGCCGAACCAGCGCGGCAGCAGGTGGCTGCCCATCGCACGCATGTGGCGATGGTTCCGGGGATCCAGCGTGATCAGGGCCTCGTATTTATCAGCAACGCGGGTGCGCGGATCAA
This sequence comes from Ruegeria sp. AD5, assembly GCF_056542345.1. NCBI lineage: Bacteria > Pseudomonadati > Pseudomonadota > Alphaproteobacteria > Rhodobacterales > Roseobacteraceae > Ruegeria > Ruegeria sp. AD5. The sequence goes on along the minus strand of NZ_JBQFZR010000002.1, from coordinate 1,297,654 downwards.
TGTGTCCTGCCAGCAAAGCGCAATCCGCTGCAGCAATCGCCGGACTGTCGGGCAGCGCAGCGCGGCATTTCGGAAGCAGCGCAGCAGCCCGGTCGAAATGCGCGGCACAACGGGATTGGTGCAGCGCCGGCAGCGTGTCCGGGTGCGCCGTCCCGCGCCAGGCCCACGCCAAATCGATATGGGCCAAGGCAACCACAAGCGTGATCATCGGATCATCGGGATGGTTCTGAAACTCGCCTTCCAATTCCGAGATCCCGCCCAGCAGATCATAGTCTGACAGTGCTTTGCCGTCCGACAGCGCGTGCTCGGCCGCCAAAACCACATCGGACCGGGCCCCAAATGCCAACAGCTCGGAGATCGGTTGCCCGCAAGGGGTAGCCTTGCGCCCCTCATCTGCAGTGCGCATCTCCAGCGACAGTTCTGCCCACATATCCTGCCGCGCCAGATGGCGGCCACGTTCGATCACCTGATGCCCGATCGCATCATTTTCATCTGATTCTGCGATTGGGATGTTCAACTGCCCCGAGGCAACAAGCCATGCAGTAGCATCGGCGACGGACGCAGGCAGAGGTGTAGGGGTGGGATCAGAAGAACCGACAATACGGGCGGCAAAAGCCTTCAAAGACCAAAACATGGCAAAACTCGAACTGGAACAAACTTGTAACCCGTCCAGTTTGCCAAAAAAACTGCTCAAATCAAGACTGCGTCGCGGAGAACCCGTGATTCAGGTGCCAATGTGGCCCAGACTCCATGAATCGTTTCAGAAAACTCTAAAATGATGTCGTTCGACCGCGAATCCCGCCTGATTCAGGACCATTTCGAATTGCTTGTGTGGTGGCAGTGATTCATCGGGTAAACGCACGCGTTTGTCGGATTTCAGAACCGCTGAGACGCGCACCGAGAAATCCCACCGCGTGTCAAACCGGAATCGATCCACCTCGGACAGCTTGAGTTGTCCCTGACGTTGGCCGGTGTGCCAACGCAGGGTTTCATCGGTCAGCTCCATACCTGCGCTGGTGTCCTTGATGACATCCCACAGCGCGGGCAGGGTAGTCAGGGCCAGAAGCGCCATCAGCCACCAGACCGCGTTCAGCAGGATCATCAAAGCGATCAACATCGCGTAAACGCCGATCAGGATCAGAACCGTTCGCTGATTTCGGTTCTGTCGAGTGAACGTAAACGCGGTCATGCGCCCAAGATGCGCGTGACCATTTCGGTCGTGTCCCGGGACAGGTTCGGCGTGTCGGCAATGCGATTCAGTTGTGCAAGTATTAAGGCCTGACGGTCGGCGTCATAGCGTTTCCAAGTTTGGAACACGCTGCACATCCTGGCGGTGGTCTGCGGGTTTACGGGATCAAGTCGGATCAACCAGTCTGCCAGCAGCGCGTAACCTGCTCCGTTCGCTTGGTGGAAGCCTGCGTGGTTGCCTGCCAGGGATCCCATTAAGGCGCGGAAACGATTTGGGTTCTTCCAATTAAAATCAGCATGCTCGGTCAACCTGCGCGCTGTCTCAACCGATTTTTCCGGTCCGGTCATCAAGACCTGCATGGCGAACCACTTGTCCATGACCAGCCGGTCATGCTGCCATTGATCATAGAAGGCGGCCAGCCCACGTTCGCCTTTGCCCGCGCGTAGCAGACAAGACAACGCGGCCAACTGTAGGGTCATGTTGTCAGCACGTGCATATTGCTCTGCGGCCTTGGCACCTCCATCCAGTCTCGAGGTCAGCGCAAGCGCCGCGCTGCCCAAGGCGCGTTTGCCTGATTGTTCAGCGTCCGGCTGATAAGGCGCGTCCACCAGCGTTTCACTGTTCAGACGGGGGAGCAGGTCTTGAACGTGTTGCGCCGTGGCTTGACGCAAAGTCTCCACCGCTCGCCAGATCGCCATCGGGTCGGGGGTGATGCCCTTGTCAAATAGTGTTGCGGCCAGTTCCGATTGCGTCGGCAGACCCAGCATCAGTGCCCGGTAGGCCGGGTCCAGCGCCTCATTCCGTAGCACTGCCAGCAAGCCGTCAAGGTAGTCGGTATCAGGCGTTGCCTCATCGGTGATCATGCGCAGCAGGGTGTCCTCGGCTAGCGACCGCCCTGCCTGCCAGCGGTTGAACGGGTCGGTGTCATGAGCCAGAAGGAAGGCGCGTTCGGCATTGCTGATCTCATGTTCAAGGATCACAGGGGCCGAGAAATCACGCAGGATCGAGGGCACAGGTTTGGCCGCGAGACCGGTAAAGGTAAAACTCTGCTCGGCTTCGGTCAGTTCCAGCACTTCGGTCGTACGTATCTCGTCCCCGTTCGGGCCAAGCAGACCCACAGCGATAGGGATGACCTGAGGTTGCTTGTCTTCTTGCCCCGGCGTCGGCTCGGTCCGTTGGCGCAGCGTCAGGGTATAGGTGCCATCGGTCCAATCGTCGGCAACTGAGACACGGGGGGTACCGGATTGGCTGTACCAACGTTTGAACTGGGTCAGGTCGCGGCCCGTAGTGTCTTCGAATACTTTCAGCCAATCTTCGATCGTGCAGGCCTGCCCGTCGTGGCGATCGAAGTACAGGTCCAGTGCTTTGCTGTAGGCCTCATCCCCGACCAGCCGTTTCAGCATCCCGATCACCTCGGCGCCTTTTTCATAGACGGTTGAGGTGTAGAAGTTGTTGATTTCCTGAAAACTCTCGGGCCGGACCGGGTGTGAAAGTGGCCCGTTATCTTCGGGGAATTGCCGCGCGCGCAGGTCGATGGCATCATGGATACGTTTCACAGGAGCCGAGCGCATATCCGAAGTGAACTGCGCGTCGCGGAACACAGTCAGGCCCTCTTTCAGGCACAGCTGGAACCAGTCACGGCAAGTGATGCGGTTGCCGGTCCAGTTGTGGAAATACTCATGTGCGATGATCGCCTCGATCCGTTCGAAATTCATATCGGTCGAGGTTTCAGGGCTGGCTAGAACGGCGGAGGAGTTGAAGATGTTCAGCCCCTTGTTCTCCATAGCGCCCATGTTGAAATCGTCCACGGCCACGATGTTGAACACGTCCAGATCGTATTCGCGGCCATAGACGTCCTCATCCCATTTCATCGACTTTTTAAGGGCTTCCATGCCAAAGGCGCATTTGCCTTCATCGCCGGGGCGGACCCAGAGATTTAGTTCGACGTCGCGACCGGATTTGGTGGTGAACTGGCCGGGATGGGCGATCAGCTCTCCGGCGACCAGCGCGAACAGATAGGCGGGTTTTGGCCATGGATCGACCCATTCAGCCCAGCCCTCGCCTTTGCCCGAAGGGTTGCCGTTCGATAGCAGCACGGGAAGGTCGCCATTGATGCGCACCGTAAAGGTAGACATCACATCCGGGCGGTCGGGGTAATAGGTGATCTTGCGAAACCCTTCGGCCTCGCATTGGGTGCAATACATGCCGTTCGACATATACAGCCCCTCAAGCGCGGTGTTATTGCCGGGATCGATCTCGACCACGGCCTCCCACACGAAAGGCGCGTCTGGAACCGGTGCGGTGAGGCCTTCGGTGGTCACCTCAGGCGTGATCACGTCGCCATCAATTGCAGCACGTATCAGCTTTAGCTCTTCGCCATGCAGAAAAAACGTGCGGTCGGTCGCTTCGGGGTTCGGGCGGAAGGCGATGCGGGAAGTGACGCGAGTGGCGTGTGCGGCCAGATCGAAGGTCAGATGCACACTGTCCACTAGAAACCCGAACGGAGTGTAGTCTTTCAGATAAATCGTTGTGGGGGCGGCGTCGCGCATCGGGGGCCTCATCGACTGGGAATCTGGCGCGACGTTATGGGCTTCGCGCGGACGCTGCAACCGATGTGCCATTGCCGCTGTTCATTTGAGACGGTTCGCGCTGGGTCAAATGCCCCTCATGTCGGGACAGAAGTTGCCTATCGGAAACGAACGCCCTAATTGAGGAGCGCATACAATGGCACACAATCGTAGGGGATTCGGAATATGAGCAGCAGAGAGACCCGCAACGGGCTGCAGATTGACCCGGTTCTGGTGGATTTCATCGAACAGAAGGCGCTGCCGGGCACGGAAGTTTCGGCAATTGATTTCTGGGCGGGTCTGGCGCGCTTGGCCAATGAGCTTGGGCCGAAAAACCGGGCGCTGCTGGACAAGCGGGCTGACATTCAGGGCCGGATCGATGGCTGGCACGCGGCGCGGCGGGGGTTGCCCATTGACGCGGCTGAATATCAGTCTTTTCTGCGTGAGATTGGGTATCTGGTAGAGGAAGGCGACGATTTCGAGATCGAGACAGCCAATGTCGACCCTGAAATCGCGCTAATCCCCGGACCGCAATTGGTAGTGCCGATCACCAACGCGCGCTTTGCGTTGAATGCCGCAAATGCGCGCTGGGGCAGTTTATATGATGCGCTTTATGGAACAGATGCGTTAGGCGATCTGCCGACAGGCAAGGCTTATGACGCCGGGCGCGGTGCGCGGGTCATCGCCTGGGCCAAGGCGTTCCTGGATGAGGCTGTGCCGCTATCCGAAGGGTCCTGGGCGGAGGTCTCCGGGTTAAGCGTTAAGGACGGTGCGCTGATGCCGAAGCTCGCCGACCCGTCTCAGTTCGCAGGCTACGCTGGCGCAGCTGAAGCACCGGAGTTTGTACTGCTGCGCAACAACGGGTTGCACATTCAAGTCAAGATTGATGCGCATAGCACAATTGGCGCCACCGATCCTGCAGGTATTTCTGATGTCCGTTTGGAATCCGCGCTTTCGACCATCATGGATTGCGAGGATTCTGTTGCTTGTGTCGACGCGACCGACAAGGTGTTGGCCTATGGAAACTGGCTTGGCTTGATGGCCGGCAACCTGACCGAAGAGGTTACGAAAGGCGGCACAACCTTCACGCGCAAGCTTGCTGGGGATTTGGCCTACATGGCTCCGAATGGCACGCCAGCCACTCTGAAAGGTCGGTCGCTGATGCTGGTGCGAAATGTGGGCCATCTAATGACGAACCCCGCAGTGCTGGATGCCGAAGGGCGCGAGATTGGTGAAGGTTTGATGGACGCGCTCTGCACAACGCTGATCGCCATGCATGACCTGAAGCGCGAGGGCGGGAACTCGGTCAAGGGGTCGGTCTATGTGGTCAAACCCAAGATGCACGGGCCCGAGGAGGTGGCGTTTTCGGTCGAGATTTTCGACATGGTCGAGGACATCCTGGGCCTGCCGCGCAATACGGTGAAGCTGGGCATTATGGATGAAGAGCGGCGCACATCGGCCAACCTCAAGGAATGCATCCGGGCCGCAAAATCGCGCGTGGCCTTTATCAATACCGGATTCCTGGATCGGACGGGGGATGAGATTCATACTTCTATGGAAGCAGGCCCGATGCTGCCGAAGGGCGATATCAAGGATACGCCATGGATTGCGTCTTACGAGGATCGCAATGTGGATATCGGACTGGTCTGCGGCCTGAAAGGCAGAGCGCAAATTGGCAAGGGTATGTGGGCCATGCCCGATCGGATGGCGGACATGCTGGCGACCAAGATCGGCCACCCGCAATCCGGTGCAACCTGCGCCTGGGTGCCGTCACCTACTGCGGCAACGCTTCATGCAACCCACTATCACAAGATCGATGTGTTGGCGCGCCAGGATGAATTGGCTGCTGATGGGGCTCGTGGTACGTTGAATGATCTGCTGACCATACCTCTGCTGGGCGGTCGTAATCTCAGCGCTGGTGAGATCACCCGTGAGATCGAAAACAACGCACAAGGAATCTTGGGTTATGTTGTGCGCTGGATTGATCAGGGTGTTGGCTGCTCGAAAGTTCCGGATATCAACGACATAGGACTGATGGAGGACCGCGCGACCTGTCGGATTTCTTCGCAGGCGCTGGCCAACTGGTTGCATCACGATGTGGTCAGTCAGGAACAGGTGATGGCGGCGATGCAGAAAATGGCCGCGGTAGTGGACCGTCAGAACGAAGGAGACCCGGCCTACAGGCCCATGGCACCGGGTTTTGACGGGGTGGCGTTTCAGGCGGCTTGTGATCTGGTGTTCCGGGGGCGGGTGCAGCCCTCGGGTTATACCGAGCCTGTGCTGCACGCCCGTCGCCTGGAACTGAAGGCAAGTTTGAGCTAGGGGCAACGGCAGGTACGAGGGGGCTGTCTGCCCCCTCGTGCTCCCCCGAAGGTATTTTTGGCCAGATGAAAAGGATCGGGCATGAACATTTCATTGCGCAAAGCGCGGACCATCATTCGGAAAGCTCTGGAAAAAGGGCGCGAGATGGAGCTGAAACCGCTCTCGGTTGTTGTCCTGGACGCCGGCGGTCACGTGATCGCGTTCGAACGCGAAGACGGTGCTGCGCCGGGGCGTTTTGCTATCGCACATGGTAAGGCCTACGGATCGGTAATGCTGGGTATGGCGGGGACCGCGCAGATGCAGCGGGCCGAAGGGCAGGCCTATTTCATGGCGGCCGTGAACGGGGTTTATGGCGGTCAGGTTGTTCCGGTTCCTGGCGGTGTGCTGCTGCGTGACCGCAAGGGCGCGGTGATCGGTGCCGTGGGTGTAACCGGCGACACTTCGGATAATGACGCAGCGGCCGCGTTGGCAGGTATCGAAGCCGCTGGGTTGACGGGCGAGATCTGACCCCTACGCCGAACTTCATCGGGGATGTGCGTCGCTGAACACGCGCTTGCGCTACCATGCAGGGTCTGTGCCGTTGCGCGCGGCCAAACCTGCCGATAGGTTTTGCAGGAAATGAGCGATACAAGGGACTTGGAATGGCGCGCCCCGTCGTTGGAATAATCGGCAACTCTTATCTGATGAATGATCAGTATCCGACCCATGCGGGCGGAACGATGAATTCCGAGGCGGTCTCGAACGTGTCTGACTGTCTGCCGCTACTGATCCCCGCCGACCCGCGTTATGTTGCGGTTGATGAGTTGCTCGAGGTTTGCGACGGCTTCCTGTTGACAGGCGGCCGTCCGAACGTTCACCCCGAAGAATATGGCGAGCCCGCAACCGAGGCGCATGGTGAGTTTGACCGCGCGCGGGATGCGATCACGCTGCCTCTGATCCGGGCCTGTGCTGAGCGGGGCCAGCCGTTCTTTGGGATTTGTCGCGGGTTTCAAGAAGTAAACGTCGCCTTGGGTGGTACGCTCTACCCTGAGATTCGTGACCTCCCGGGGCGTCAGAACCACCGGATGCCACCCGACGGCACTTTGGAGGAGAAGTTTGCTCTGCGTCATGTCGTGTCGCTAACCGAAGGTGGTGTGTTCCACCGCCTGCTGGGCGCGGCCGAAGTGATGACCAATACGTTACACGGACAAGGGATCAAGACGCTGGGCGAGAATGTGGTGATCGATGGCCACGCGCCTGATGGCACGCCCGAGGCGATCTATGTCGAGGATGCCCCCGGCTTTACCCTTTCAGTCCAATGGCACCCTGAATGGGACGCGGCGAATGACCCGGTCTCGCGGCCATTGTTCAAGGAATTTGGTCGCGCCGTATACGATTGGAAAAACGCGAAAACGGTCGGGGCGATCCGGCAGTCTGCTTAGTCACGCTAATCTGTCGATGGATCGTTCTAAGGTTTGCCGGCAACATTCGAATAAAAAGATAATTGGATATCTTCCCTGAACCGCGAATTTGCGCCGAGATACCTTTGGCAATATTCAAATCTGACTGGGTTCGGAGCAGTTCATGCACAGCTTTTCAGGAAAGTACCCTCACGGTTTAAGAGAATTCGTTCCTGCGGCACTTTTTTTTGGCGGTCCTGGGAACTGCTGGGCATGCGCAACAATGCAGCTCGGCCGGAGACTTGCTTTACATCGGGCGAACACCTGACTCTTCATCCTCATTGTGGTTATCGCAGACGGAAAGCGGTGCTTTTCGTCTGGAAGCTGCACAGGGCAACACGACCGTTGATACCTGGAGCCGATCTCGGCCTGGAGTTCATCTAAGCTTGTCTCCCTTCGTATCTAATGGATCAGGGGGCGTTCATCGTCTGTTCAAACGCGGAGGGGCACCAAATGGGCGCGACTGTCTGATCGATACGCAAAACCAAAAAAGAGATTGGACGCTGCCGGGTTGGGGTGGTGGCAATGGTGGCGGCGGGGGAGGAAACGGAGGCGGCTCGGGTGGATCCGGCGGTGGCTCTGGCGGTGGCTCTGGGGGCGGCGGCTCGGGTGGATCAGGTGGCGGATTCGGAGGCGGGGGCGGCTTTGGAGGCGGCGGTTCCGGGGGTGGCTTCGGCGGTGGCGGCGGCTCGGGCGGATCCGGTGGTGGCTCTGGTGGCGGATCCGGTGGTGGCTCTGGTGGCGGTTCCGGAGGGTCGGGCGGTGGAATTGGCAACATAGGCGAGACAGGTCGACCCGTTAATCCGCTCTAAGTAAGTGGGCGACCTTCGGGCGATGACCAAGCCTGCGTGGCGGATGCGACGGGTAAGCTTGACCCTGCCTTGTGCGATCCGGTTGTCGGCCCTCCGCTGACGGAGGGGCGCGAGTTTGGGCCAGGATCTGTTTGGAATGTATGGACCAATTTCACCTACACAGACATTGAAGACACCCGTGGAAACAGCGAACTGGATGTGAACGACAGCTTTTTCGAAATTGGGATCGACCGTCTTGTCCAAGAAAACCTCGTGCTTGGTTTGCAGCTTGAATACGAAAACACTCAGCTGGACGGCTTTCAGGGGCAGTTTTCTCAGGATACTTCGGGATTCGCGATCGGACCCTATTTCGCCTGGCGGATGTCTGAGAGGTGGGTTCTAAACGGTCTCGCCACGATCGGTCGCTTCTCCACGGATGTGGATGTGCTGGAGCTGAGCGGTGATTTTGATCGCACCCGTTGGCGCGCGAATCTCGAGGCAATCGGACAATATGAGGCTGGAGCTTACTTAATTCGTCCGTCGATCTCGTTTGATTACTATCATTACAGTGCCGAGGACTACGATCTCACCGGGACGTATATGGGAAATCCAGCCGAGTTTATTGGTGAAATCCAAGAAGCAAAATACAGTGCCCTAACGCCGGAGGTCGAAGTAAGTCGTCCGTTCTTCAATGGCAGCTCTGTCATTTCACCTTATGCATCGCTCAGCGCGACCTATTGGTTTGAACGCGAGAACTTAGGGGGTGGAACAGTTGCAAACACTGACAATGATGTTGTTTGGTCAACCCGTTTGGGTGTGAGAGGACGCACAAGCAAGACGGTGTTTCTGGAGGCTTCAATCGGATATCTCGACATGTTCGAAAGTGATTTTGAAGCGACGGAAGCTGCAATCTTTCTTTCTGTCAACTTCTAAGGCCATCAGAAAGAGCGAGCGCCGACCCATAGCCGGGTCGGCGCAAATTGATCATACGAGCAAGTCGAACTGCTTGTTCAGCGGCAAGCTGCGCGCGCGTTGGCCGGTCAGGTCGAACAGCGCGTTGCCCAAAGCGGGCATCGACGGCGGTGTCCCCGGTTCACCGACACCGCCCAGATGTTTGTTGGTCTCGAGTATCCGGACTTCCGTGATCGGTGTGCTTTGCATCCTTAACGCATCATAATCCGGGAAATTATACTGTTCGACCTCACCATCGGCAAAGGTGATCTCTTCTTGAACGGCGGCAGACAATCCGTAGATCATGCCGCCGATCATCTGCGCCTCGACCGTCGCCGGATCCAAAGCCAAGCCGACATCGCAGGCGATCCAGGCCTTGTTGATGCGGATGGTGCCGTCTTCGTCCACCACTTCGATGACCTGTGCGACAGGGGTGCCAAAGCTGTAGGCCATTGCCACACCACGTCCGACACCATCGGGGGTTTTGCCGGTCCAGCCTGACATCTCTTTCACGGCCTCCAGGCACCCCGCAGCCGGGGCGAACTCGGACCTTGCCAACTCCAGCCGGAACTCCAGCGGGTCGCGCCCGGCGGCATGGGCCATTTCATCCAGGAAGGTCTCGTGGAAGAAGGCATTGTGGCTGTTGCCGACCGAGCGCCAGAAACCAACCGGTACAGCCAAATCGGCAACGTGACCACTCATTCTGTAGTTCGGCACCGCGTAGGGCTGGTTGAAAAAGCCTTCGACCAGAACCTTGTCGGGGCCGCCGCCAGAGAAACCCGTCACACGTTCGACCGCTTGGTGGGTCGGGGATTGCGAAGCAACCTTACCGTCGATCAGAACGGCCTTGCCATCCTTCACTGCCCCCCGCATGCGCGCCATCGCGCCGGGGCGGTAGAAATCGTGACGCATATCCTCTTCGCGGCTCCACGTCGTTTGCACAGGGGTGCCTGGAATGGCCATGGCGACCTTTGTGGCGATCTCGCCGAAATCCAACTCGCCCCGGCGTCCGAAACCGCCGCCCAGATAGGTGGTGTGAATCTCAACCGCTTCGGTATCTAGACCGGCGGTGTTGGCTGCGCGGATCTGGATCAGGGTCGGGGCCTGATTGCCGCACCACAGGTCCAGCTTGTTACTGGTATAGAGCGCCGTGGCGTTCATCGGTTCCATTGTGGCGTGGGCCAGATAGGGCACGGTATATTCTGCCGTAATCTCGGTGGCACCTTCAGGAAGCGTTTCGACATCGCCTTCATCGCGCATGGTCGAGTTCGGGGCGTCATCAAACGCCTTGGCAATTTGCGCGAATACCGCATCAGTATCGGGCGGATAGGGGGCATCGCCCCAATCCACGTCAATCGCCTCGACCGCCTGCATGGCAAGCCAAGTGTTGTTGGCAATCACCGCGACGCCCGTGCCCAGATCGACGATCTTTTCAACGCCGGGCATGGCTTCTGCAGCACTGGCGTCAAAGCCGTTCATTGCCCCGCCCAGCTTGGGGTTCATGCGGACCGAGGCGAATTTCAGGCCCTCTGGCCTTACATCGATGCCAAAGGTGGCGGTGCCGGTGGATTTGCCCGGAATGTCGACGCGGGGCAGGGATTTGCCGATCAAACGCCATTCGGACGGATCACGCAGGGAAACCTCGGGCGGTTCGATCTGGCCTGCGGCCTCGGCCAGTTCGCTATAGGGAATGCGCGTGCCATCCGGGGCAACCACAGCACCATTTTCGGTCATGAGTTGATCGCGATCGACCCCCAGTTGGTCCGCGGCAGCCTGCTTCAAGGTTTCTCGCGCAGTAGCGCCGGCCATCCGCATCCGTTCGAACCCGTCTTTCATCGAGGTTGAGCCGCCGGTAACCTGCAGGCTTAACGTTTTGCCCAGAACACCCAGTGCCTCACCCAGATTGTGCTGGAAATCCGAGATGTCATAGCCCTTGCCTGGCAGGCTTTCCCCCATAAGAGCATGGTTGTAATAGGCGGCAGCAGCAGGTCCGTGCAGCACACGGATTTCGTCCAGCTCAACATCCAGCTCCTCGGCGATCAGTGCTGCCCAGGTGGTCATAACGCCCTGACCCATTTCAGCGCGGGGGGCGAACAGGGTCACGCCCCGCTGGTCGATCAGAACAAAGGGGCTAAGCGCGGTTTCCCCGTCACGCGGTTTCAGCGGGTTCGCAGCTGGACGCGTGACGTAGTAGGCGCCGAAGGCCACTCCACCTACGATGGCGGCAGATCCGATCAGGAATGTGCGGCGAACGATTTTACCGATACGTCCCATGGCTCAAGCCTCCTTCAACTTGGCAGCGGCATCATGGATGGCCGCGCGGATGCGAGGATAGGTGCCACAGCGGCAAAGGTTGCCTTGCATCGCATCGTCGATGTCTTCGTCCGTTGGGGCCGGGTTTTCAGCCAGTAGCGATGCGGCCTGCATGATCTGGCCCGACTGGCAGTAACCACATTGCGCCACTTGGTGATCAACCCAGGCCTTCTGGATCGTTGCCATGGCTTCAGGCGTGCCAAGCCCCTCGATCGTGGTGACATCACCCCAAACATCCGAGAGCGCTACCTGGCAGGACCGCACGGCCTCACCATCAATATGAACGGTGCAGGCACCGCAGGCAGCCACACCACAGCCGAACTTGGTACCGGTTAGTCCAACCTCATCACGCAGAACCCATAACAAGGGCACATCATCAGGCAGATCAACCTGATGGGTCTTTCCGTTGATCTTAAGGGCCGTCGCCATGGCGCACCTCTCTTAGCTTTGGCTGGTTTCTGACATAATTAATGAAATGTGTCATCTTGTCAATTGACAAAATGAACAAGAAGTGTCAGAGGTTCTCGCATGACGAGCGTAAGTGAAGATTCCAAGACAGCGGCCATTCTGAAATCGGCATTTCAGGCCTTTGCGACCTATGGGTTTAAGAAAACTTCGATGGATGACATTGCCAAAGGGGCAGGGATGTCCCGGCCTGCGGTCTATCTGCATTTCAAGAATAAAGAGGCCATCGTTCGCGAACTGACGCAGTTTTATTATGGCGAGAAAGTCACCCTAGTCGCTGAAGCCTTGGCCAGCGAAGGTCCTTTGCCTCAGATCCTCGCGCAGGCGATCGAGGCGCAATCAAGCGGGATGGCTGAAATTTTGGCCTCACCTCATGGGCTTGAAATGCTGGACGCGACCAAATCCATGTCGACGGATATCGTTCAGGAGGGTGAGGCCAAATTGACGCGACTTTACGCCGAATGGTTACGGCGCGAGGATGCGGCAGGTCGCGCCCATTTGCCTGTCGGCCCCGATGAGGCCGCAAAGACAATCACCACATCGCTGAAGGGTGTCAAGATGACAGCCTCCAGCGCTGAAGAGTTTGAGCAGGGTATCTCGCAATTGGCCACGCTTTTGGGCGCGGCGCTTGAGGTCAGGTGACGCGCTGACGGATTTTGTATTCCGGTTTGTCCCACAGCTTGTTGGTTATGATATCGGCCAGAATTTGGGCGGCCTGTTCTACATCCCCTTCATCGACATATAGCGGTGTAAAGCCAAACCGCATGATATCGGGCGCTCGGAAATCGCCGATCACGCCACGTGCGATCAAAGCCTGCATGGCAGCGTAACCTTCATCAAAATGAAACGATACTTGACTTCCGCGCTGGGCTGGATCGCGGGGGCTTGCGAGTGTCAATCCCGGGCAGGTAGCCTCAACCCGGGTAATGAACAATTCGGTCAATTCGATTGACTTGGCGCGCACATCGGCCATTTCAGCCATGTCCCAGATATCCATCGCTGCCGACAGCGCTGCCATCTGAATGACCGGAGGGGTTCCGACCCGCATCCTCTCGATTCCCGCGCCGGGGCGATAGTCGAGATCGAAAGCAAAGGGGGCTTCATGCCCCAACCAGCCCGAAAGCGCCGGGCGCACGCGATCCGACAGACGCGGAGCGACATAGACGAACGCTGGCGCACCGGGACCGCCATTGAGGTACTTATACGTGCAGCCAACAGCGAAATCCGCGTTGCAACCGGACAGATCGACCGGGATTGCCCCCGCAGAATGGGCAAGGTCCCAGACGGTCACGACACCGTTCGCATGGGCCAGTTCGGTCAAAGCCTTCATGTCATGCATACGGCCGGAGCGATAATCGACCTCGGTCAGCATCAGAACGGCGACCTCTTCGGTGATATGTGCAGCGACGTTTTCGGGATCGACCACGCGCAGTTCGTAATCCGTCCCCAGTGATCGCAACAGCCCATCTGCCATGTAAAGATCCGACGGGAAGTTGCCGTTGTCCGACAGGACCAGCTTGCGGGTCGGGTTCAGTTCCAGCGCTGAGGCGACCGCCTGATAAACCTTGATCGACAGAGTATCGCCCACCACGACGCTGCCGGGCTCTGCCCCGACCAGCCGTCCGATCCGATCCCCCAGGCCGGTCGGCATACCCATCCACCCGGCATTGTTCCAGCCGGTGATCAGCAACTGACCCCATTCGTCCTTCATCATGCTTCCTACACGGTCACCGGCTGATTTCGGCAACGGGCCCAGAGAGTTACCGTCGAGATAAAGAACGCCCTCGGGCAGGTGAAACATGGATTTGGTTTTGGCGAAATCGGTCATGGCGAGGCTTTGTCTTTCTGAAACAGTCAGGTTGTAACTGGCTATCTGATCCCGTTGTGTCTGTCTATTGGTGCGGGTTGTCCAGCGCCCTGGGTCGATGCGACACCCTGCGCTTTTGCCAATGCGGTCAGAAAACGATAGGAGAGCGATCAGAAGCGACATCTGCCACCATGTGTCGCCGCGTGAAGGGACAGCCATGCGCCTAATCGACATACCACCTGTTTGGCTTGTGGGCTTTGCCTTGCTCGCCTGGGTCCAGGCCCGCGTGTTGCCGCTGGGGTTGTCTCTGGATGGGGCGGTGACAGATCTGCTCAGCGGCATACTGATCGGTGGCGGTATCATTCTGGCCGTGATGGCGGTGATCGAGTTCCGCCGGCACAAAACCACGGTCTTTCCGCACGAAATACCCTCGACCATGGTGCAGACTGGGATTTACAAGCGCAGCCGCAATCCAATCTATGTGGGTGATGTGTTGATCCTGACCGGGTTGATCCTGCGTTTTGACGCGGTGTTGTCGCTGGTGCTGATCCCGATTTTTGTCTGGGTGCTGGAACGCCGCTTTATCATACCCGAGGAAGACCGTCTGCGCCGCACATTCCGCGCCGATTTCGCCCAGTATGAACGCAAGACAAGACGATGGATATAAGGGTGTGGTCATCATGACACAGCGTTATAATTGCTGCGCTTGCGAAATAATCTTGCGCAGGATACATGTCTGCTTGTCATTCTATGCTGAACACCCACCTGGCCTGAATCAAAAATTAGGGGGAACCGACTGGTGAAAATTGGGACGCCAAAGGAAACGTACAAGGGCGAGAACCGGGTCGCGATGACTCCGGACTCGGCTTTGCAGTTGCAGAAACTGGGCTATGAGTGCCTGATCGAAAAGGGCGCAGGCGCTGCTGCGGGGTTTTCGGACGCCGCTTATGAAGCCGCAGGCGTTGAGGTCATGAAGACCGCCGCCTCGCTTTGGAAGGCGGCGGATATTATTGCCAAGGTGCGTCAGCCCGATGCCACCGAACTTAAGCGTCTGACCAAGGATAAGACCCTGATTTCCTTCTTTAACCCGGCTGGAAATGAAGATGGGATGGAGGCCGCCAAATCCAAGGGCGCGACCGTGATCGCGATGGAGATGGTCCCGCGTATCTCGCGCGCGCAGAAGATGGACGCGCTGTCTTCGATGGCCAATATCGCCGGGTACCGTGCTGTGATCGAGGCAGGCAACAACTTTGGCCGTTTCTTCACCGGTCAGGTGACGGCGGCCGGTAAGGTGCCGCCTGCCAAGGTGCTGATCGTTGGTGCTGGTGTGGCTGGTCTGGCCGCGATTGGGACCTCAACCTCGCTGGGTGCGATCACCTATGCGTTCGACGTGCGCCCCGAAGTGGCCGAGCAGGTCGAATCCATGGGGGCTGAGTTCGTCTATCTGGATTTTGAGGAAGAACAGCAGGACGGTGCATCGACTGGCGGCTACGCATCGGTCCAGTCGGAAGAATTCCGCAACGCCCAGCTTGCCAAGTTCCGGGAACTGGCACCCGAGATGGACATCGTCATCACCACGGCGCTGATCCCCAACCGTGAGGCACCTGAGCTTTGGACCAAAGATATGGTCGAAAGCATGAAGCCGGGTTCGGTCATCGTTGACCTTGCAGCGGAAAAGGGCGGTAACTGTAAACTGACGGTGCCGGATGAGAAGATCGTGACCGACAATGGCGTGACCATTATCGGCTATACCGACTTCCCCAGCCGGATGGCGGCGCAGTCATCGTCTCTTTACGCGACCAATATCCGTCACATGATGGCTGACCTGACACCCGAGAAGGACGGCAAGGTCAATCACGACATGGAAGATGACGTGATCCGTGGCGCGACTGTGACCCATGAAGGCGAGATCACCTTCCCGCCACCTCCGCCCAAGGTGCAGGCGATTGCGGCACAGCCTAAGGCCGAGGTCAAGGAACTGACACCGGAAGAGAAAAGGGCGCAGGAAATCGCGGCCTTCAAAGCGCAGACCAAGCAACAGTTCACGTTGCTGGGCGTCGGCGGTGCGTTGATGTTGCTGGTGGGGTTGATCGCTCCGGCCAGCTTCATGCAGCATTTCATCGTCTTTGTGCTGGCGATCTTTGTGGGCTTCCAGGTGATCTGGAATGTGAGCCACAGCCTGCACACACCACTGATGGCGATCACCAACGCGATCTCGTCGATCATTATCGTTGGAGCCTTGATGCAGATCGGATCGGGGTCGTTCCTGGTCATTCTGCTGGCGGCGCTGTCAGTCTTCATGGCCGGAATCAACATCTTCGGCGGCTTCCTCGTAACCCGGCGCATGCTCGCCATGTTCCAGAAATCTTAAGGAGGCCGGGCACATGGAATTTGGCTTCACTACTGCCGCCTATGTCGTTGCGGCTGTCCTTTTCATCCTGTCTCTAGGTGGATTGTCGAACCAGGAAAGCGCCAAGCGGGCGGTCTGGTATGGCATTGTTGGTATGGCGCTGGCGGTTTTTGCCACGCTGGTTGGTCCGGGTTCAGGCCTGTGGCTGCTGTCGTTGCTGCTGATCGCGGGCGGTGGTCTGATCGGTCAGTACGTGGCGCAACGCGTGCAGATGACCGAGATGCCGCAGCTTGTGGCCGCGATGCATTCGCTGGTGGGTCTCGCGGCTGTGTTCGTGGGATTCAATGCCCATTTCGAGATCGGCAATGTGGCGCAAGTCATGGCGATTGCTGACAGCGCGTCTCAGGCGGACCTGTCCGATCTGGGGGCGTTCGCCAAGCTGATCGCGAAGAAGACCGCGGCCGAACTGGCGATCCTGCATGTTGAGCTGTTCCTCGGTATCTTCATCGGTGCGATCACCTTTACTGGATCGGTCGTGGCTTATGGCAAGTTGGCGGGCAAGGTGACCTCGGCGGCGACCAAGCTTCCGGGCGGTCATGCTCTGAACGCGGGTGCGGCTGCTTTGTCGTTCATCTGCCTGATCTGGTACACCAATTCGGGCGGTTTCTTCCCGCTGTTCCTGATGACGCTGGCAGCGCTGTTCATCGGCTATCACCTGATCATGGGCATCGGCGGGGCCGACATGCCGGTGGTTGTATCTATGCTGAACAGCTATTCGGGTTGGGCGGCTGCGGCCATCGGCTTCTCGCTAGGCAACGACCTGCTGATCGTGGTTGGTGCATTGGTGGGCTCGTCTGGTGCAATCCTGTCCTACATCATGTGTAAGGCGATGAACCGTCACTTTGTCAGCGTAATTCTGGGCGGCTTTGGTGGCCCGCAGGGCGAACAGATGGCTGTTGAGGGTGAACAGATCGCCATCGAGGCAGATGGTGTCGCGGCGGCGCTGAATGATGCAGATAGTATCGTCATCATTCCCGGCTATGGCATGGCCGTGGCGCAGGCGCAGCAATCGGTGTCCGAGCTGGTTCGCAAGCTGCGCGCCAAGGGCAAGAACGTGCGCTTTGCGATCCACCCCGTTGCCGGTCGTCTGCCGGGCCACATGAACGTGCTGCTGGCCGAGGCGAAGGTACCGTATGACATTGTTCTGGAGATGGACGAGATCAACGACGACTTCCCGGATACAGATGTGGCCATCGTTATCGGTTCGAACGATATCGTGAACCCAGCGGCGCAGGAAGACCCGAACAGCCCGATCGCCGGGATGCCGGTGTTGGAATGCTGGAAAGCCAAGCAGGTGTTTGTGTCCAAGCGTGGTCAGGGCACCGGCTATTCGGGCATCGAGAACCCGCTGTTCTTCAAGGAGAACACCCGCATGTTCTATGGCGACGCCAAGGCTTCGCTCGACAAGCTGCTGCCCATGATCGATTGATCAGAAGGGACAATCTGATTGCAAAGGGCGCCTGAGGGCGCCCTTTTCTTTTGTGATGAGATGGGGGCTTGCCTCCAACCCCCTCAAGGATTTTTAGCGATATGAAGCAAGCGGGCAGTGTTAAACTTGGCGAGTGTTCGGGATAGTCGGAGGCAGACCATGCAGAAGGTAAATGGAATTGGCGGGATATTCTTTCGGGCCCGTGATCCGCAGGCGTTGAGTGCTTGGTATGAGAAGCATTTGGGCGTCAATCACTACGATCCTGTGCCCTGGAAGCAGCGGGAAGGATATACGGTGTTCGCACCCTTTGCGCAGGACACCGAGTATTTTGGCCGCTCCGAGCAGCAATGGATGATCAATTTTCGAGTTGATGACCTGAGCGCGTTGATCGACCAACTAAAGATCGCCGGAATCACCGTCGAGACGAACCCGGAGTGGGACAGCGAGCTCGGGAAATTCGCCCGCATCCACGATCCTGAAGGCAATCCCATCGAGCTATGGGAGCCGAATCAATAAGATAGCGGGATTGTATACCGTTGTATCCTTGTAAGTAATTGAAATAAATAAACAATTGATGTTGTGTCGGTCTGCCTTATAGTGCCGGTGATACACCGGAGCCTTACATGACGCCCATAGACAATCATCCGCTTCGCTATACGCTGGCCAATGAACTGCATGCACGCCCATTTCCGGTTGCACCTTTACCCAGCACGGTTGTGTTTCTGGCGATCAAAAAGCCCAAAGAAGCGGTTACGCGCGATCGTGGCGAGGATATGGCCCACCTGATCAATCTGCTGGATCGCCACGGCGCGCAGCACCCTCAGCCAGAAGCCACTCACTACGCGGGTCAGATCGGGCGTCATTGGCTGAAATGGGAACAACATACCGAGTTTGTGACCTATACCGCGATCACTCCGAACGTCAGTGAACGTGCATTCAATCCGGCAGACTTTGAGGTGTTTCCGCCAGATTGGTTGATGGCGAGCCCGGGGCAGCGCGTGACATCGGCCTTAATTCGCGTCGTCGAGTACGAGGGGGATGAGGCGGCAAAGGCTTCGCTGGCTCAGTGGTTCGAGCCGGAAAGCCTTGCGGTGGCGCGGGTGCTGGATGATGCTGCGATCTGCGCTTGTGATTTCCGAATTGATCCGGCGGGGCATATGCGGCTTGCGATGTTTGTCAAGAAAGGCACCGGGCGGCGTCGGACCGGGCGGATCGTTCAGCGGTTGTGCGAGATTGAGACCTACAAGGCAATGTCGATGCTGGGATTTGCGAGGGTCAAGCAACTGATGCCGCGCATCGGCGAACTGGATGGTCAATTGACCCGCCTGATGGGGCAGATGTCCGACGAAACAGCCCATCCGGACGAATTGTTGCCGGATCTTCTGTCTACCTCGATCGAGCTTGAGACACTTTCGGCACGGTGTTCTTTTCGGTTCGGCGCAACGGGTGCCTATGAGGCGATTGTCAATCAGCGCATCGAGGTGTTGCGTGAACAAAGATTCAATGGACGTCAGAGTTTTGCCGATTTCATGATGCGTCGTTATGACCCCGCGATGCGGACGGTGAAATCAACCGAGCGACGTTTGCAGGCCTTGTCCGACAGGGCTATTCGCGCCGGCGACCTGTTGCGTACCCGTGTCGATGTCGAACGCAGCGCTCAAAATCAGGCTCTGCTGGAAAGTATGGACCGGCGTGCTGATCTGGCCCTTAGATTGCAGCACACAGTCGAGGGATTATCTGTGGTGGCGATCAGCTACTATGCGGTGTCTCTGGTCAGCTACTTGCTCTACCCACTGACGCAGGCCGGGATTAGCAAAGGGATGCTGACGGCAATTGTGACCGTGCCTGTCATCCTTGCCGTTTGGTTCGGGGTGCGCCAGATCCGGAAGCGAATTGAATAAGCGGTCTATGCCGGGCGACGAATGATCTGTAGAACGGGTGGCGTTTGGCAGATTTTATGAGGATTCCCTGTGATCGGTATTGTTGCGGCGTGGCGGGCTGTGGCCGCCATGTTTATCCTGAACGGTGCGCTGTTCGGCATCTGGGCATCGCGCATACCTGCGGTTCGGGACAGGCTGGATCTGACGCACGAGGCGCTAGGGCTTGGTTTGCTGTTCATGGCTGCAGGGGCCGTGTGTTCGTTTCCGATCACAGGCCGTTTGACCGACAAGTTTGGGGCGGTGGCGATCACGCGGGTTATCGCGGTTCTCTACACCTTTTCCCTGATTCTTTTGGCTCTCGCCGGCGGGTTCTGGTCGCTTGCGGCGTTTCTGTTTGTGTTCGGAGCTTTCCATGGCTCGATGGATGTTGCGATGAACGCCTGGGCGGCGGAGGTTGAACAGGCCTATGACAAACCGGTCATGTCGTCCTTTCACGCGATGTGGAGCCTTGGAGCCGGGCTGGGGGCGCTCAGCGGATACGGTGCCGTACAGATGGGGCTGTCGGTGTTGCAACATTTTCTGCTAGCGGGTGGCGTTGTCGTCGCGCTTGCGCTTGTTTTGTCTTGGGTACGCTGGACTTCGAAACGATCGGCTTCGAAACCTGGATCGGTGTTCGCCTTGCCATCGGGTGCCCTGATCCTTGTGGGTTTCACAGCGCTGTGCGGCGCTTTGGGCGAAGGGGCTGTTGCGGATTGGAGTGCGATCTTCCTGCGCGATGTCACCGGTGCGGCTGAGAGTATCGCGGCGTTGGGCTATGCGGTCTTCTCGGTCACGATGGTTGCGTTCCGGCTTGCGGGCGGGGTGGTGATCGCGCGTTTCGGGCCTGTTGCAACAGCACGATTTGGCGGCGTTTGCGCCGCGCTGGGCGTGTTTGGCGTAGTATCGGCGGGAGGGGCAGGATTGGCTTTGGCAGGTTTTGCTCTGATGGGAGTGGGCTATGCGGTAATCATGCCTCTGGCCTTTAGCCGTGCGGCCAACGACCCGCATGTCCCGCCCGGACAGGCGATCGCAAGCGTCGCGACTTTGGGATACGGAGGGTTGTTGATCGGGCCGCCTCTGATCGGATTTCTGGCCGAGTTGATGACGCTGAGATTTGCCTTTGCAGTTCTTTTACCGCTGGCCGTTCTTATCATCGTATTGGCCGGCGCGCTGAAGCGCGCCGACTAAGTTCGCTTATCGTCCGCGAATACGTGGATCCAGCGCATCGCGCAGGCCGTCACCCAGATAATTTACACTGAGGACGGTTAGTGAGATCGCCAGTCCGGGCCAGAACACGCGCTCGGGGTATTGCTGCAGATAGTCGACGCCATCGAAGAGCAGCCGACCCCATGTCGGGAAGTCCGGCGGAAATCCGAGGCCGAGGAAGGAAAGCGCGCTTTCGGTGATGATCGCAGTTGCAATCCCCAGCGTGGCCGACACCATGATCGGAGACAGAACATTCGGCAGGATGTGCCGGGTGATGATCTGGCCATTGCTGGTGCCGATGGACCGGGCGGCCAGAACGAACTCACGCTCTTTGATCGCCAGCACATCGCCGCGCACGATCCGCGCTGTGGGCATCCATGAGGTGATGCCGATGGCGCAGACGATCAGGATGAAGATTCCACGTTCTAACCCGAAGGCAGCAGATAGCGGCTCGCGGAAGAGCAGCATCATGACCAGCAGCAGCGGTAGCAACGGCAAGGCCAAGAACAGATCCGTCAGGCGCATCAGTGGGCCATCCAGCCGCTTGAAAAACCCGGCCAGAACACCGATGAACGAGCCCAGAAACAGCGCCAACAGCATCGCGGTGATGCCGACTGACACCGATGTCTGACCGCCTGACATCATGCGAGCTAGGATATCGCGGCCCAACTGGTCGGTGCCAAAGGGATGCGCCCAACTGGGGCCCTGATTGCGCGAACGGATGTCGATCTGAGTGGGGTCGATGCTCCATAAGTATGGTCCCAGATAGACGCCTGCGACGATGAAGATGAACAGAATCGCTCCGATCATCGCGCCTTTGTGGGTCTTGAACTGATCCCAGACATCGCGCCATTGGCTCCGCGGTGGGGTGGCCAGTTCTTCCATCACATCGGTGGTTGGCAGCGCTGTCGAGGCGGGCGCAAGCCCTTCGTCCGGGACCAGTGTATCGGTACGATCATGATCAGTCATAACGAATCCTCGGGTCCAGAATGCCATAGAGAACGTCGGCGATCAGATTGAACAGGACGATCAGCACGGCAAAGATGAAGGTCAGGGTTTGGACCATCGGCAGGTCGTTGGCCTGAATGGCACCGATCAGCAACTGGCCGATGCCGTTCACTTTGAACACCTGCTCGGTAATGATCGCTCCGCCGAAGATGGCCGGAATACCAAGCGCGATAACGGTGACCACAGGGATCATCGAGTTGCGCAGGACGTGGACCATGACGACCGTGTATTCGCTGAGGCCCTTGGCGCGGGCAGTGCGGACATAATCCTGATTAAGGTTGTCCAGCATCGAGGCGCGCATGAATCGGCTGAGCTGCGCGGTGATCTGCAGAGCCAGGACCATGACCGGCATGATCATCTGTTTCAGTTGTACAACAAAGCTGTCCCAGCTGTTGACCACATGGGTAGTGTCATAGATCGACGGGAACCACCCAAGCTGGACTGAGAAGATCACGATCACCAATACGCCCGAGAAGAACGGCGGTACCGAGAAGCCGACCATCGACACGAATGTGCCCATTTGGTCGAACCAGGAATACTGGCGATAGGCCGAATAGATGCCGATGGGCAGGGCGATCAGGATGGCGACCACATAAGCGGTGCCGACAACCCACAGGGTCTGCGGGATGCGCTGAACGACGATGTCCATGACGGGTGAGCGGGTCTGCCACGAAATCACGCGCAGGTCACCTTCGGAGAAGGTTGTACCAAAGATCGAGTCGACCAGAACCTGCGGTTCGATCCAGAAGAACTGCACGATCCATTTCCAGAACCGGATATGCATCGGCTGACCGAGGCCCAGTGCCTCGCGCATCTTCTCTTTGACTTCGGGGGGGACGGTAAGTGGAACCTGCGCCATCGGATCGCCGGGTGCGAGTTCGAGGAGCAGGAAGATGACGAGGCTGATGAACAGTAGCGTGGGAACGGCCAGCACCAGTCGTCTGATGGTAAAGTTGAGCATTAAGAGGCGCCTTTATATGCGTCTTCTTGTTGGAGTGGTCTGCAAATGACCGCGCCCCGATATGGGTCGGGGCGCGGTTTTGCAAGATTAACGCTTAGGAACCGGTCTTGCGGTACCAGTCCGCAATGTTCCACAGCTCGCTGTCCCAAACGTTCAGGACAACGCCACCCAGCGTATTGGCGTGTGCCGACAGACGACCACGGTGCACCAGCGGGATCATTCCGCCATTTTCAACCATGATGTCGTTCAGCTGACGCGCGATCTGCGCGCGCTCATCCGCACCTGCGGTTTCGGCCAGTTTGCCATGCAGCTTGTCGAACTCTTCGTTGCAGAAACGGCTGATGTTCTCGCCCTGCCACTGGCTTTCAGGCTTGGGTGCCTTGTCGCACAGGCCGTTGCCCAGATAGGACTGCGGGTCAGTGCCGTTGAAGGTGTTGGCATACATTTCAACGTCGGCATAGAACTTCTGGAAGGTGTCAGGCGAACCCGGATCACCACCAAAGAAGACCGAAGCATTGATGTTGCGCAGCTCAGTTTCGATACCGATTTGGCTCCACCATTCTTTGATCAGCGCCTGGAAGTCCTGGCGAACTGCGTTGGTAGAGGTCTGATAGACAATCTTCAGCGGTACACCGTCTTTTTCACGGATGCCATCGCCATCGGAATCAACGATACCCGCGTCATCCAGAAGCTTCTTGGCACCTTCGATATCTTGAGTATCGCAGCTGAATGTGTCGGAATTCACCGCGGCAGGCGCAGGTACCCAGTTGCAGGTAACCTTACCGGCCTGACCGTAGCCGATTTCAACCAGCAGCGGCCGGTCGATGGCCAGCGACATGGCCTTGTAAACAGCAGGGTCCTGCAGGAACGGGTGCGGATGCGTTGCAGTCGAACGCTCGCCCTCCGGCAGATCTGGCGACGGGTTGGTCTGGTTCAGCATGATGCGTTCCACCAGCGGGCCGAAGCCTGCGACCGGAGTACCTTTGCCGCCTTCCTGCATCTGCGCGATCACTTCAGGCGCAAGCTGCAAGTTCCAGGCATAGTCAAATTCGCCGGTTTCCATGACCGCACGACCAGCAGCAGTTGCATCGCCACCGCCTTTGAATGTCACCGTTGCGAACGCAGGCTTTGCCGGGTCACGGTAGTTATCATTGGCCTTGAAAGTGATCACGTCATTTGGCTTGAACTCGGTGACAACAAACGGGCCTGTGCCGATCGGGTTAAAGTTCTGCTCGGTGCATTCGGGCGCTTTGGCTCCCATGCAATCCGCGAACTGTGCCGCCTGGATGATCGGGCTCTCACCACCCACGAACGGGCCGTAAGGGAACGGGGTCGGCGCATCGAATGTGACTTTGACGGTCAGATCATCGACAGCTTCGACATTGGTGACACCTTCAAATTTGGTCACCTGCGCACAACCGCCTTCTGGGTCCATGCAATAGTTTGCAGTGAACACTACATCAGCGGAGGTGAAAGGTGTGCCGTCTGACCAGGTGATTCCCGGCGCGATTTTCCAAGTGATCGAGGTCAGGTCTTCGCTGACGCCACCATTTGCAACTGTCGGAATTTCGGATGCCAGGAACGGAACCATTTCGCCATCTTGATTGTACCGGGCGAGCGGCTCAATCACTAGCGACGCGGATTCCACATCCTTGGTGCCACCCGAAAGGAACGGGTTCAGGATCGATGGGGCTTGCCAGTAAATGATGCTGACATTGCCGTCCGATCCACGCTCGGCCATGGCCATCGGGGCCATTGCCGTGCTTGCAATCGCACCAAGCAAAAGGGTTTTGATTTTCATCATACACTCCATGTTGGACACATACGTGTCTCGATTATCTCCGCGATGCCCGCGGGTTAGGCGTGGCCGTCAAAAGGGATAAGGATTTGGAATCAAACGGAAACGACTGTATCGCCTTCGTGTATTCAGACCTCTCCCCAGAACGGTTACGCGGCGTATCGAAACAGAGTTTTGGAAAATTGCAAGCCTTGCCTTGCGAAATTTGACCTATCGGTTTGACTTTTCACATCTGCCCGCCTTAGCGTTTGGCACCCAATCCGAAAAGCCGCCAAGGGGAGAGCGCGCGTGCTGGATCAGCCAATTGCCCAGATCAAAAAACTGCGGGTCGAATTTCAAACTAAAGATGGCCCGGTGGTGGGCGTCGAGGACGTCTCGTTCGAGGTTAACCCAGGCGAAACCGTCTGTATCGTGGGCGAATCGGGGTCGGGCAAATCAGTCTCATCTCTATCGCTGATGCGCTTGGTCGAGTTCGGCGGCGGTGAAATTGCTGGCGGACAACTGCTTTTCGATCGCCGCGGCGGCGAGGAAATGGATCTGTCCCACGCCGATCAAGATCTGATGAAGCAGATTCGCGGAAATGAGATCGGAATGATCTTTCAGGAGCCGATGACGGCCTTGAACCCGGTTTTCACCGTCGGACGGCAGCTCACCGAAGGATTGCGAATCCACAAGGACATGAACAAAGCGCAGGCCGAAGAGCGCGCGCTGGAACTATTGCGTCAGGTGCGCATCCCCGAGCCCGAGCGACGTTTGAAGCAATATCCGCATGAACTGTCCGGTGGCATGCGCCAGCGTGTGGTGATCGCCATGGCCATGGCGTGTGAGCCACGCCTGTTGATTGCGGATGAACCCACTACTGCATTGGATGTGACCATCCAGGCCGAGATTCTGGCGCTGATGGACCGCCTGAAGCGCGAGACCGGTACGGCAGTAATGTTTATCACCCATGACATGGCTGTCGTCGCGCAGATGGCGGACCGGGTGGTGGTCATGTTCCGTGGCAACAAGGTCGAGGAAGGCACCGTCAAAGAAATCTTCGAAAACCCGCAGCACGATTACACCAAGGCTCTGCTGGCGGCGGTTCCGAAATTGGGCGAGATGCAGGGCAAAGCCGCGCCCGAGCCAATGAAACTGCTGGGTGAGGAAGGCCAGAAGATCGCTCCGATCCCGGGTACGAACGAAGTGTTGCTGACGGTCAAGAACCTGACCACGCGATTTGCGGTGAAAGGCGGATTGCTGCGCCGGACCATCTCGAACGTGCATGCAGTCGAAGATGTCTCGTTCACGCTGAACCGGGGGCAGACTCTCAGCCTCGTTGGCGAATCTGGGTGTGGCAAGTCGTCGGCAGGGCGCTCGATCCTGCGATTGGTGGAGCCGATGGCGGGTGAGGTTGATCTGGACGGTGTCGACATCATGAAGCTGGACCAGGCCGGCCTGCGCAAAGCGCGGCTGGACATGCAGATGATCTTTCAGGATCCGTTCGCCTCGCTGAACCCTCAGATGCAGTTGGTTGATCAGGTCGCTGAACCGATGCGGAACTATGGGGTTGCGTCGGGGTCAGAACTGCAGGACCGCGTGGCGCAACTGTTCGACAAGGTGCAACTGCCGCGCAGCTTCATGCGCCGCTTCCCGCATGAGATGTCGGGTGGTCAGCGGCAACGGATTGCAATTGCGCGAGCACTGGCGCTGAATCCCAAGCTAATCATCGCGGATGAGGCCGTTTCGGCGCTGGACGTCTCGGTTCAGGCGCAGGTGCTGAACCTGATGATGGAGCTGCAATCGGAACTTGGCCTAAGCTATCTGTTCATCAGCCATGACATGGCGGTGGTCGAGAGGGTCAGTCACCATGTCGGTGTGATGTATCTGGGCCGCATTGTCGAACTGGGCCCGCGTGCTCGGGTATTTGAGAACCCACAGCACCCTTATACGCAGGCACTGATGAAGGCGGTACCAATTGCCGACCCGAACAAGCGCAAGTCGGAAAAAGACTTGAACTTCAAACCGATCCCGTCGCCAATTCATCCGATTGGATACGCGCCCGAACCCTCGCAATACAACGAGGTTGAACCGGGCCATTTTGTTTTGACCACTGACAGCGGATATTGACCCTCATGGCTGAGCGCCTGTCTCCGCTAGAGATCATGACTAAGCTGATCTCATTCCCGACTGTCAGTCGCGATACGAATTTACCGCTGGTGGATTGGGTCGAGGCGTATCTGCAAAGCCACGGGATCGAACCGCATCGTTGGCCTGATCCGGATCAGCCGCATAAGGCGGCTCTGTTCGCGCATGTCGGCCCGTGGGAAGAGGGCGCGATTGTCCTATCAGGTCACACTGATGTTGTTCCCATCGATGGTCAGCCCTGGGATACCGATCCTTTCGTTGTGACCGAGAAAGACGGCAAATACTTCGGTCGCGGTACTTGCGACATGAAGGGGTTCGACGCTCTGGCGATTTGGGCTTTGGTCGAGGCACATCATTCAGGTATCAAACGTCCGCTTCAACTGGCGCTGAGCTTTGATGAAGAGGTCGGATGCACCGGCGCGCCGCCAATGATCGCTCGCATGCAGGACGTATTACCCAAGGGCTCGGCTGTGATTGTGGGTGAACCTTCGATGATGCAGGCCGTTACTGGCCATAAGGGCGGGTTCGGCTATGACACTCATATCGTTGGCTTTGAGGTGCATAGCTCGATCATGCATACGGGTGTCAACGCAATTATGGAGGCCGCGCCGCTGATCAATTGGGCCAACCAGCGCAATGCCGAGAGCATGGCGGCACAACCTTCGGATATTGCAGCGGTCTTCGACCCCCCTTGGACAACCTGCCACGTGGGAATGATTGAAGGCGGAACCGCGCATAATATCACCGCCAAAGACTGTCGCTTTATGATGGATTTCCGCACCGTTCCGGACGATAAAAAATCGGTCTGGCAGAAGGCCTATTTCGATAAGGTTCGTGAGATCGAGGCGCGGATGCAAGCGGTTCATCCCGACGCCCGGATCGAGCTGTCCGAGCATTTTTCGATCCCAGGTCTTGTGCCTGAAGAAGATGGCGAGGCCGAGACGCTGGTGCGCGCGCTCACCGGTGACAATGCGACACATGTGGTAAGCTATGGCACTGAGGCGGGGCAGTTTCAGGAAGCCGGTTATTCCGCTGTTATCTGCGGCCCAGGTGATATCGCGCAGGCCCATCAGCCGAATGAGTTCATTACGATTTCTCAATTCAACGCAGGTCAAAAATTTATGGAGCGTCTGGTAAAGAGGCTCTGCGAATAACATCTCAAAGGAGAGGTTAAAGATGCCCGTCAAGAACCGGCTCGCCGAAATGCATGGCGAGATCACCAAATGGCGTCGTCACCTGCATATGCATCCCGAGCTGATGTATGATGTTGAGGAAACGGCAGGGTTTGTGGTCGACCGACTGAAGGAGTTCGGTGTGGATGAGATCACGCCCGGCATCGGCAAGACTGGCGTGGTTGCCGTCATCAAGGGACGTCAGGATACGCTAGGCCGTGTTATCGGGCTGCGTGCCGACATGGATGCGCTGCCCATAGAAGAGGCGACGGGACTGGACTATGCTTCGACCGTTTCTGGTAAGATGCATGCCTGTGGTCATGACGGTCATACCTCGATGCTGTTGGGCGCCGCGCAGTATCTGGCCGAGACGAGGAATTTTGACGGTACCGTTGTGTTGATTTTCCAGCCTGCCGAAGAAGGCGGGGCAGGTGGTCTGGCCATGTGTCAGGACGGGCT
The DNA here is from genome assembly GCF_056542345.1 of Ruegeria sp. AD5. Lineage (NCBI taxonomy): Bacteria > Pseudomonadati > Pseudomonadota > Alphaproteobacteria > Rhodobacterales > Roseobacteraceae > Ruegeria > Ruegeria sp. AD5. Next base: position 1,269,321 of record NZ_JBQFZR010000002.1, on the reverse strand, counting down.
GATGGAGCGCTGGGGTATTCAAGAAGTCTATGGCATGCACAACATGCCTGGGATGCCGGTTGGTGAGTTTGCCATTCGACCAGGCGCATTGCTGGCTTCTTCGGATGAATTCGAAATTGTTGTAACGGGTAAAGGCGGTCATGCTGCCGCCCCGCATGAGGCGGTAGATACAACGCTGATTGCGTCGCACATTGTTGTAGCTTTGCAATCAGTGGTGTCGCGTACCGTGGACCCTATCAAAAGGGTGGTGCTGACCGTCGGGACATTTGAAACCGATAGTGTGGCCTCGAATGTGATTGCCCATACGGTGCGGTTGCGGGGAACTGTTCGCACACTTGACCCAGAATATCGAAAGGTCGCTGAAGAACGCGTGCGCCGGATCGCCGAGGACACTGCCTCGGCCTTTGGAGCTTCGGCTAAGATGACGTGGACACCGGGCTATCCGGTGACGGTGAATTCGGACGATGAAACCATCTATGCTGCTGAGGCCGCGCAGGCCGTGGCAGGCAAGGTCAATGACAGCACCGATCCAATCATGCCGTCAGAAGATTTTGCTTACATGCTTGAAGAACGGCCCGGAGCCTACATCTTTATCGGGAACGGGGACACGGCCATGTGCCATCACCCGGAATACAACTTCGACGACGACGCCATTCCCGCCGGTTGCAGCTGGTTTGCCGAGCTGGTGGAACGACGATTACCCGTCGCCTGATTTGGGAGGATCAGATGCCAATCAAGAACCGACTTGCCGAAATGCACGAAGAAATCACCGGTTGGCGGCGGGATATTCATCAACATCCTGAGATCCTTTATGACACCCACCGCACCAGCGCCTTGGTGGCTGAAAAGCTGAAAGAGTTCGGTTGCGATGAGGTTGTGACGGGCATTGGCCGCACCGGTGTTGTTGGCGTCATCAAGGGCAAGACCGACACGCAGGGCCGTGTGATCGGCCTGCGTGCCGATATGGACGCGCTGCCGATGCAGGAGCAGACGGGCCTTGATTATGCCTCGAAAACCGATGGCGCCATGCATGCCTGTGGCCATGATGGCCATACGGCGATGGTGTTGGGCGCGGCGAAATACTTGTCTGAGACGCGGAATTTCGACGGCACGGCCATTGTGATTTTCCAACCAGCGGAAGAAGGCGGCAATGGGGCCGAAGCGATGTGCAAAGACGGTCTGATGGATCGGTTCGGCATTCAGGAAGTCTATGCCATGCACAATGTGCCAGGTGTGCCGACGGGGCAGTTCGCGATCCGGTCTGGCCCGCTGCTGGCGGCTGCGGATGAGTTCGACATTCATCTGGAAGGTCGAGGCGGCCACGCGGCGAAACCGCATGAAACAATTGATACTACAGTGATGTTGTCGCAACTGATCGTGGCACTTCAGACCATCGTGTCGCGTAACGCGGACCCTATTTTACAGGCGGTTCTGTCTGTGACTTCGGTCGAGACCTCATCCAAAGCGTTCAATGTGATCCCTCAATCGGCGCAGGTGCGCGGTACTGTACGAACGCATTCGAACGAAATGCGCGACCTGATCGAGACGCGGCTAAGCGAGGTGGCTGAGGGTATTGCTGAAACCTTCGGTGGCACTGTCAAAGTCTCATACACGCGTGGAGTTCCGGTGACGATCAACGCCGAAGAACAGACGGAATTTGCCGCTGAGGCCGCCATTTCCGTAGGTGGCAGCTGTGATGAAGCGCCCATGGTGATGGGCGGCGAAGATTTCTCGTTCATGCTGGAAGAACGCCCCGGAGCGTTCATCGTGCTGGGCAATGGCGACAGCGCCGGGCTGCACCACCCTGAATACAATTTTAACGATGAGATCATCCCGATGGGATGCTCATGGTTTGCCGAAATGGTCGAGCGCCGGATGCCGGCGGCTTGAATTAGGAGAGAGAAGACATGCCAGTTAAGAACCGCTTTGCCGAATTGCAGGCCGAAATCACCGAATGGCGACGGGATATTCATGAAAACCCCGAGATTCTGTTTGAAACCCACCGCACCAGTGCTTTGGTCGCGGACAAACTGAAAGAGTTCGGCTGCGACGAGGTCGTTACCGGGATCGGTCGCACCGGGGTTGTCGGTGTGATCAAGGGCAAATCAGACTCGAGTGGCAAAGTCATCGGTCTGCGTGCTGATATGGATGCGCTGCCGATTCACGAGGCGACGGGGTTGGATTACGCCTCGAAAACCGATGGGGCGATGCATGCTTGTGGCCATGATGGACATACGGCGATGCTGCTCGGGGCGGCGAAATACCTTTCGGAAACGCGTAATTTTGACGGTACTGTAGTGGTGATCTTCCAGCCCGCTGAAGAAGGTGGCGGCGGTGGTCGCGAAATGTGCGAAGACGGCATGATGGCGCGCTGGAACATTCAGGAAGTCTACGGCATGCACAACTGGCCGGGCCGTCCGGTCGGCAGTTTCTCTATCCGTCCGGGTTCGTTCTTTGCCGCGACCGATCAGTTCGACATCACCTTTGAAGGTCGCGGTGGCCACGCCGCGAAACCGCAGGAGACCGTGGATACGACCGTGATGACCGCGCAGGCCGTGTTGGCGTTGCAGACGATTGCCTCGCGCAATGCCGACCCGATCGATCAGGTCGTGGTGTCTGTGACATCGTTCGAGACATCCTCGAAGGCGTTCAATGTCATTCCTCAAACAGTGCAGATCAAAGGCACCGTACGCACCATGAGCAAAGAGATGCGCGATCTTGCCGAGAAACGGATCAACGAGATTTGCGCAGGAGTTGCAGCGACCTTTGGTGGCACGGCGGATGTGACCTATATTCGTGGCTATCCGGTGATGGTGAACAGTGACGAGCAGACCGATTTCGCGGCCGAGGTGGCGAAATCGGTCTCGGGCAGCTGTGACGAGGCGCCCCTTGTCATGGGGGGTGAGGATTTTGCCTTTATGCTCGAAGAGCGTCCGGGGGCTTATATTCTGGTGGGCAATGGAGATACGGCCATGGTTCATCATCCCGAGTATAATTTCAACGACGAGGCCATTCCTGCCGGGTGTAGTTGGTGGGCCGAGATTGTTGAGCAGCGGATGCCTGCTGCTTGATGGGAAGGGTGGGGGCTCTGCCCCCACACCCCCGAGGTATTTTAAGCCAGATGAAGTGGGATCGGTGTGTTTTGTCAGCCGAGAGACAGGCGGGAGCAGAGCGTTTCGATCACCGCATCCAACGCCGAACTCTGTGTTTTCACGCAGGCGTCGGCCGCCATTCGAGCGGTGTGCAGTTCGGCTTTGTCCGACAGCCAGAGGGTGACAGCATCTGACAATGCGTTGGCCGAGTTGATCCGGACGGCGCCGCCCGTTTTGATGAGCGGCTCAAATGTCTCGGCAAAATTGAAATAACCAGGGCCGGTGATCACCGCAGCCCCCGCCTGAACCGGTTCAAACGGGTTATGGCCGCCGATCTCTTTCAGCGATCCCCCTAGGAAAACGATGGGGCAGAGGGCGTACCAGGTTCCGGTTTCACCCAATGTATCCGCGACATAGACCTGTATGTCTGATGCTATCTGTTGGTCAGCGTTGCGTCGTGCATGCGAAAGACCAGCATCACTCACCAATTTAGCAACGTCGTCTCCACGCTCCGGATGGCGAGGGATCAGCAGCAATAGCAGGTCGGGCCAGCGCTGTAGCAACGCTTTGTGGGCTGCCAGAACCGTTTCTTCTTCCCCTGCATGGGTCGAACTGGCAATCCATAGCGGGCGACCATCTATCTGCGCTTGGGTTTTGGTCAGGACATCCTGATTTACGGGCAGCGGGTCAGACATGGCCTTGAGGTTGGTGCCGGGCTGTACGCGATCCGCGTCGGCACCAATTGCGATCAGATTAGCGGCGGTTTTGTCGTTCTGGGTCAGAAATACCTTGAAATGATCCAGAATGAAGCGCGCAGTGTTCGGGCGCTTGTTCCAACTATCCACTGATTTGTCAGATAGCCGGGCATTCAAGAGCGCCAGTGGCGTGCCGCGATTTGCGGCCTCTACGATCAGCCGGGGCCAGATTTCACTTTCTACAAAGATGCCTGCATCGGGTTTCCAGTGGTCCAGAAACTCGCGCACCGGAGCGGCGCTGTCCAATGGCGGATACTGGTGGCGCGTCCGCGCAGGCAAGCGCTTAGCAATCAACGTCGCCGAGGTCGGGGTGCCTGAGGTGATGAGAAACTCAGCATTCGGCAGGCGCTGCCCCAGACGGTTGATCAGGCTTAGAACCGATAGGCTCTCACCCACACTGGCCGCGTGAAACCAGATCAGCTGCCCATCTGGGCGCGGCAAACTGGCATGGCCAAGCCGTTCTTGCTGGCGGCTTTCGGGAACGCCCGCAGCGTGCAGTTTGCTGCGGACTTTTCGCCAAACCAAGGGTTCGGCCATTGAAATGAGGCCGCAGTACAGTTTGTACAGCAGCGTTGGCTGCGCGGGTGTGCCGGGCATCTCAGCCGCCCGTATGACTCATGTGGCGGCTCATCTGACCGTCGACGGCTTGCCGGGAATAGTCGAAATCATGGCCCTTGGGCTTGAGATTGATGGCTGCGCGGATCGCGTCTTCCAACGGTTTCTCGGTATCGGGATGATCGCGCAGGGGTGCGCGCAGATCAGCCATATCTTCCTGGCCAAGGCACATGTAGATCTCACCAGTGCAGGTCAGGCGCACGCGGTTGCAGCTTTCGCAGAAGTTATGGCTGAGTGGCGTTATGAAACCGATCTTTTGACCGGTCTCCTCAAGCCTGACATACCGCGCCGGACCACCTGTCCGTTCGGCCAGATCAGTGACCGTATAGTGGTTCTGATATTCCTTGCGGACGTCTTTGAGCGACCAATACTGATCCAGCCGGTCTTCGTTGCCGATGTCGCCCATGGGCATCACCTCGATCCAGGTCAGATCCATATCACGTTCGGCACACCATTCGGTGATCTTGGGTAGCTCGGGCTCGTTGAACCCTTTCAGAGCGACAGCGTTGATCTTGATCCGCAGGCCAGCCTTCTGCGCTGCGTCAATGCCGTTCAGCACCTGTTTCAGGCGGCCCCATCGGGTGACCTTGGCGAATTTGTCTTCATCCAGCGTATCGAGCGATACATTCACGCGCCGCACGCCCGCTGCGTAAAGATCATCCGCAAATCGGTGCAATTGTGATCCGTTGGTTGTCAGCGTCAACTCCTTCAGGGCGCCGCTGTCCAGATGTCGGGTCATGCTGTTGAAGAATGACATGATGTTTCGCCTAACCAGTGGTTCGCCCCCGGTGATGCGCAATTTCTCGACGCCCAAATTGACGAAAGTCGTGCACATACGATCCAACTCTTCCAGAGTCAGAAGGTCTTTCTTGGGAAGAAACTTCATATCTTCGGACATGCAGTAGACGCAGCGGAAATCGCAGCGATCCGTAACGGAGACGCGAAGATAGGTGATGGCGCGGGCAAACGGGTCTATAAGCGGAGCTGTCATGGCTCATAGGTAAAGCGGAGGCATGTTCGCGGCAAGTGCCATCTGCGTTTTGGACTGGTACAGTTAGGCGCAGCGCTCTAGGTTTTGTGTTATGAAATATGCTTTGGTTTTAGCTTTTAGCTTCGTTGCCGGTTGCGATTCCGTTCGGTCCACGACGGATCGGGTGTTCGGAAGTTCATCCAACGAGACGGCGGCTGAACCCGTTACAGCAGAGGCGACGGAGGTAACTCCTGAACCTGTGGCTGCCGCAGGGTGGTCTGGCGCCAAAACGACCGTTGCCGGGCTGGGCGATCCCAACACACCGGGGCGCTGGTTGCAGACGCCTCTGGTACAAACTGAAATCAACGGCCGCGTGGTTGTGCCGCGCACGGGTGCGCAGGCCTATGTCACGCTTGTTCCCGCACCAGGCCCCGAAGGCGGTGGCGGACGGCTGTCGCTTGAAGCCATGCGCGCGCTGTTGGTGCCATATGACGAGTTGGTGGAACTGGAAGTCTATTCCGACTGAGCGCGCAGGTATTTCCCAGCCTCTTTGCGGGCAAAGGGTTTCATGTTTGCGCCGTGCGTTTCCAGAAACGCGACTACGCGCTCTGGATCATGCTTTGACAATTCGCGCAGCCACCATGCGATGGCCTTCTGGATAAACCATTCCCGATCGGAGACATACGTGGCAGCCCAGCCGAGTATACGGTCGCGGCATGCCAGGTCTTCCGGTTTGGGATGGTTCTGTTTGGTCCAGGGCAAGGTGGCGACCAGCGCGGCGCGTTTGGTCCACATGTGGCCCGACGTGGTCCAACGTTCGACCTGATCCAGCCGGGTTGGATCAGCCGAAAGGCGCTTTTGCATCGCCATACAGGCATGATCAGCCACAGCCCAGGCGTCAAAATCCGGTAGCCAGCTTTGCAGCAGGTCCCACACCGCGTCATCCGGTCGGATACGGGCTTGGGTCAGCAGCTTTGCTGCCGCGACCCGCGCTTCATGAATGTTGGTCTGCCATAAGCCATCGGCGACAGCGATGCGGTCGATGACTTCAAGTTCGCGCCGCCAAGCCTTGGTCAGATCATTCAAAACCGGGTTCGGAACGCCCAGATAGGGGCGGTCTACCTTATGGTAGGCCGCCACCTGTTCTGCGCGTTCAGGATCGGAATGGGCTTTGATCTGATCCAGATAGGCTCGCATGCCCGATCACTCAACCGTGACGGATTTTGCCAGATTACGGGGCTGATCAACATCTGTGCCTTTGGCCACCGCCGTGTGGTAGGCCAGCAATTGCGCGGGCACCGAATAGAGAATCGGGGCAAGGCTGGTGTGCACATGTGGCATACGGATCGTGCTCCAAACTCCTTCTTCTGCCTCAGCGATACCGTCATCATCCGAGACAAGGATAACCTTGCCCTTGCGCGCCATCACCTCCTGCATGTTTGAAACTGTCTTGTCGAAAACTGCGTCGCGTGGTGCCATGACAACAACCGGCATATGCTTGTCGATCAGGGCGATGGGGCCGTGCTTCAACTCACCCGAGGCATAGCCTTCGGCGTGGATATAGCTGATTTCCTTGAGTTTCAGCGCGCCTTCCATCGCCAGCGGGTACATGAGGCCACGGCCCAGGAACAGCACGTCGCGCGCTTCGGACAGGCGTTGGGCGGATTGGCGAATAGCGTCGTTCTGATCCAGCGCAGCATTCAGAACAGTCGGCAAACCGCGAAGGGCGGCCGCGTGATCGGCGATCTCTTCATCGCTAAGCGTGCCTCGATCTGCAGCGGCCTTGAGGGCAAGCATCAGCAACACGCTAAGCTGACAGGTGAACGCCTTGGTCGAGGCAACACCGATCTCGACGCCCGCATGGATCGGCAACGCCACATCGCTTTCGCGCGCAATCGAGCTTTCCGCGACATTCACGACCGAGACAATCTTGTCCGCCTTGCCTTCGCAATAGCGCAGGGCAGCAAGCGTGTCGGCGGTTTCGCCCGACTGGCTTACAAACAGCGCCAACGTCCGGTCCGAGATTGGAGGCTCACGATAGCGGAACTCGCTGGCGATATCGACTTCAACCGGCATCTTGGCCAACTGCTCGAACCAGTATTTTGCCGTCAGGCAAGCGTAGAATGCCGTGCCGCAAGCCACCATGGTCAGACGGTCCAGCTTGGTGAAATCCAGACCGTCACCGGGCAATACAACCTGATCGCCTCCGGTCGGAAGATACGAGCGGATGGCTTCGGCCACCACAACAGGCTGCTCGGCAATTTCCTTGGCCATATAATGCTTGTGGCCGCCTTTGTCGGCACGGGTCTGATCGATTTGAATTTGCCGAATTTCGCGGTTGGCAAGCTCTCCCGATTCGGTTCGAATCTCAAGCGAAGTGCGGGTCAGAACCGCCCGATCGCCTTCCTCAAGATAGGTGATGCGATCCGTCAGGGGGGCCAGCGCGATCGCATCAGACCCAACAAACATCTCACCATCGCCGTGACCAATTGCAAGGGGCGAGCCCTTGCGCGCCGCAACAATCAGGTCTTCTTGACCGTCGAACAGAAAGGCGAGCGCAAATGCACCTTTGAGTCGATCAATGGTTTTAAACGCGGCGTCGACCGGAGACAGCCCTTCGGACATGTACCTTTCCGTCATCAGGGCAACGGTTTCAGTGTCGGTATCCGTCACGAAACCGACCCCATTATCGGCCAGTTCAGCCCGCAATTCACGATAGTTTTCAACGATGCCGTTGTGCACTACGGCGACAGGCCCGGCCTTGTGCGGATGTGCATTGTTAACCGATGGGGCACCATGGGTGGCCCAGCGGGTATGACCGATACCGGATTTACCCGGAAGGGGGTTGTGAACCAGAAGGTCGCTTAGGTTCACCAACTTGCCGACGGCCCGTCGGCGGCCCAAAGCGCCATCGTTCACGGTCGCAATACCGGCGCTGTCATAACCGCGATATTCAAGCCGCTTCAGTGCTTCGACCAGGATAGGGGCAGCTTCGTGACTGCCCAGAACACCAACAATTCCACACATAACTCAGGCTCCTTTGTCGCGGCGAGCCTTCTTCGCCTTCAACATTTCAAACAATTTACGCGCATAGCCGGGTTTGTTTTCCTGCTTGGAACGCGCTACGGCCAATGCGTCTGGCTCAATATCCTTGGTCACTACGGTCCCCGTGGCGGTCATTGCGCCATCACCCAGAGTGACCGGGGCCACCAGCATCGTGTTCGATCCGATGAACACGTTTTCCCCGATGGTCGTTTTATGCTTCATCACGCCGTCATAGTTGCAGGTGATGGTTCCCGCACCAATATTTGTCGCCGCCCCGACTGAGGCATCGCCAATATAGCTGAGGTGATTCACCTTAGCGCCTTCGGCGATTTCGGCGTTCTTGATCTCGACAAAGTTGCCAATTTTGGCGTTTTCAGCCAGCTCTGTTCCCGGACGCAGCCGGGCATAGGGTCCTACCACCGAACCTCGGCTGACGTGGCAGCCTTCGAGATGTGAAAACGCCCGGATCGTTGCGCCGCTTTCCACGGTCACTCCGGGGCCGAAAACCACATTGGGTTCAATGACAGTGTCGCGGCCAATGACGGTATCTGCGGCCAGATACACGGTTTCAGGGGCCATCAGAGTGACCCCCAGATCCAGCAATGCAGACCGTGCTTGCACCTGAAACACCGCATCAGCCGCCGCCAGGTCAGTGCGCGAATTGATGCCCAGCGTCTGAGCTTCGTCGCAGGCAACCGCAGTTACGGACAGCCCTTGGCTGCGGGCGATCTCGACTACGTCGGTCAGGTAGTATTCACCTGAGGCATTGTCATTTCCAACGGCATCGATCAGCGAGAACAAAGTTTCAGCATCACATGCCAAAAGACCAGAGTTACAGAAGGTTATAGTGCGCTCTTCATCTGTGGCATCCTTGAACTCGACGATCCGCTCTAGGGCGTCTCCGTTCATCACAAGGCGGCCATAACGGGCGGGGTCTGCAGCTTCGAATCCAAGAATGACCAGATCGTTTTTTGCGCGCGCTTCGATCATCCGCTGCAGGGTGTCGGGCTGTAGAAACGGGGTATCACCATAGAGGACGACCACATCCCCCTGAAAGCCCTCCAGCGCTGCACGCGCCTGCGCAACAGCGTGGGCGGTGCCAAGTTGTTCTTCCTGCACCGCAATGCTGGCGTTTTCATCTTCGGCTTCAGCCACACGCGCGACTGCTTCCGCACCGTGGCCGGTAACAATCACCGTGCGCTTGGGCGACAGGACAGCACCGGCGCGCATGGCGTGAACCAGCATTGGGGCCTGAGCGATCGGATGCAGGACTTTGGGAATATCAGAGTTCATCCTTGTGCCTTTTCCGGCGGCAAGAATGACAAGGGCAGTGCTCATGAAATCGTTTTCTCTTTTGTTTTGTCGCCGCCCGTTTTATCCGCTGTGGGCAAAGGCGCAAGCGGTTCAGCCATCAAAGAAGATTGCCGTTTGCAACACGACATGGCGGAATCCCGCCGGTTCAGGAGGTGAGCATGCGAACGGTAATCTTTGATCTGGATGGAACTTTGGCGGATACATCTGGTGATTTGCTGGCCGCTGCAAACCATTGTTTTCGCGAGATGGGTCATGGGGATGTTCTGTCGCCCGAGCTTGATGCGGCGGTATCGGTACGCGGTGCACGCTTGATGTTGTCCCATGGATTGAAGCGGGTCGGCGCCTATGACGCGGACGTCGTTGAAGCCTATTATCCGGTCTTTCTGGACGTCTATGGGCAAGCGATCGATACGCATACCTATTTCTATCCCGGTGCGCTTGAAGCCGTCGAAGCACTGAAAGATGCAGGTTATGGCGTGGGGATTTGCACCAACAAGCCCGAAGGCCTGGCTGATCTGCTGCTGACCCGGATGGGTGTCCGTGATCACTTTGCTTCACTGATCGGTGCAGACACATTGCCGGTGCGGAAACCCGACCCTGAACCGTTACGCGAAGCAGCGCGCCGCGCCGGAGGGCACCCTGACCACTGCGTATTGATCGGCGACTCAGATACCGACCGAAATACGGCGCGGGCTGCGGGAGTGCCGTCGGTACTGGTGACATTCGGCCCGTCGGGCGATGAGATGGCTGCGCTGGAGCCCGAGGCGTTGTTGCATCATTTTGATGATTTACCGAAACTGGTCTCCGATTTGATCGGAGCGGCGGCCTGATCCCTTGACCCGCTTAACACTCAGCATAAAAACGGATTCATGACTGAGACATTCACAGGTAATTTCACCCAGCAAGAACCCATTCCCGAAGAGGCGATCGAGGCCGCCATGGCCGTTTTGCGCCATGGTCGTTTGCACCGCTACAATGTTGCCCCTGGCGAATTGAGCGAGACGGCTTTGTTGGAGCAGGAATTCGCCGCCCAAATGGGTGCGAAATACTGTCTGGCAGTCTCATCTGGGGGGTATGCTTTGGCCACAGCTCTGCGGGCGGTGGGGGTTAAGCCGGGCGATCCGGTTTTGACCAACGCGTTCACTCTGGCCCCGGTGCCCGGGGCGATCGCGTCGGTTGGGGCAAAGCCGGTCTTTGTTGGTGTGACCGAAGCCCTGACCATCGATCTGGATGATCTTGAGGCCAAGCTGGATCAGGCGAAAGTACTAATGCTTAGCCACATGCGAGGGCATCTGTGCGATATGGATCGGCTGATGCAGATGTGCGACGCCGCCGGCGTGATCGTGATCGAGGATTGCGCGCATACCATGGGTGCGGCGTGGCGCGGACAACTGTCTGGGCGGCAGGGGGCCATTGGATGTTACTCGTGCCAGACCTATAAACATGTCAATTCGGGCGAGGGCGGGTTGCTGATCACGGATGATCCGGAACTGGCCGCCAAGGCTACGATGTTGTCCGGGTCTTATATGCTTTATGAACGCCATCTGGCCGCGCCTGGGCCGGAGGTGTTCGAGCAGATCAAATACACCACCCCCAATGTCTCGGGCCGGATGGATAATCTGCGTGCGGCGATCCTGCGCCCGCAGTTGCGCGATCTGGACCGGCAGGTGCAGCGCTGGAACGAACGCTATGTTGAGATTGAGCGTGGCCTGCGTGAAACGCCGGGTTTGACGATGGTGGAGCGGCCTGATGCTGAGACCTATGTCGGTTCATCGATACAATTCCTGTTGCTGGACTGGACACCCGAGCGCATTGCCGAGGTAATCCAGCGTTGCGCCGCGCGCGGGGTCGAACTGAAGTGGTTCGGGGGGACTGAACCGTCGGGCTTTACCTCACGCTATGACAGTTGGCGTTATGCCGACAGCGCCCCGATGCCGGTCAGTGATCGGATATTGGCAGGGATCATGGATATGCGCGTTCCACTGACCTTTTCGCTGGAAGATTGTGCCCAAATTGCACGCATTATCCGGGCTGAAGTCAGCGCTGTCTATCAGTCATAGTCCAGCGGAGTGCGCTTTCAGCGCACGCTCGATTTATCTGAAAACGCCGCCCCTTGCCGGGCGGCGTTTTGCGTTGGCCTGCGTGTCGTCATTGACCCGAGGAGGAAACGCTGCTATCTAATTATTGAACGCTTGTTCATTAATGCAATCGGAGGAGCCCTGCATGTTTATGGCCACAATGCAATTCGATCTGGGCGAGGACGTGAACGCCTTGCGTGAGATGGTGCACCGCTGGGCTCAGGAACGGGTCAAGCCGATGGCGGCCGAGATCGACGCGTCCAATGCCTTTCCGAATGAGCTGTGGAAAGAGATGGGTGAGCTTGGTTTGTTGGGCGTCACAGTCCCTGAAGAATATGGCGGGGCCGGTATGTCCTATCTGGCGCATACGGTGGCAGTTGAGGAAGTGGCGCGCGCCTCGGCCTCGGTATCTTTGTCCTATGGCGCGCATTCGAACTTGTGCGTGAACCAGATCAAGTTGAACGGAACAGAAGAGCAGAAGAAAAAATATCTGCCCCGTCTGATTTCGGGTGAGCATGTCGGGGCGTTGGCTATGTCCGAGTCCTCGGCTGGGTCGGATGTGGTTTCCATGAAGCTACGTGCAGAAAAGCGAAACGATCACTATCGGCTGAATGGCAACAAATACTGGATCACCAACGGGCCGGATGCAGACACTCTGGTCGTCTATGCCAAGACCGATCCGGACGTCGGGTCAAAGGGGATCACGGCCTTTCTGATCGAGAAAGAGATGATCGGGTTTTCGACTTCGCCTCATTTCGACAAGCTTGGCATGCGCGGCTCGAACACCGCTGAGTTGATCTTTGAAGATGTTGAAGTGCCGTTCGAGAATGTTCTGGGCGAAGAAGGGCGGGGTGTAGCCGTTCTGATGTCCGGTCTGGACTATGAGCGTGTGGTTCTTGCGGGTATTGGAACCGGGATCATGGCCGCCTGCTTGGATGAAGTGATGCCCTATCTGGCCGAGCGTAAGCAGTTCGGAAAACCGATCGGGAGCTTCCAGCTCATGCAGGGCAAGATCGCGGATATGTACACAGCAATGAATTCGGCGCGGGCCTATGTCTACGAAGTTGCCAAGGCATGCGACCGCGGGGATGTAACCCGTCAGGATGCTGCAGCGTGCTGCCTATATGCCTCGGAACAGGCGATGGTGCAGGCGCATCAAGCCGTTCAGGCGTTGGGTGGTGCCGGATTCCTGTCGGATTCGCCGGTCAGCCGGATTTTCCGAGATGCAAAGCTGATGGAGATTGGCGCGGGCACCAGCGAAATCCGCCGCATGCTGATTGGGCGCGAAATGATGAACGAGATGTTGTGACGGAAAACCCCGCAGTTCATTGAACCACGGGGCTTTTTGCGATTGGATCAGAAACGATGAACGTAGGACAGACCAATCAGGAAGGGATCAATCTCGGCGGTGCCGATGTCGTTGCCGTCAAGTTTGACGTCCGAGTCGATGTCGAACCAGCGCACGTTCAGACGCACCGCGCCTTTTTCCGTGACCATATAATCCAGACCGGCCTGCAGAGAAACGCCGAAGGAGTTGTCCAGATCGAGATCGCCCAAAGGCGAGTCTTCCTCGAAGAAGATGGTGTAGTTCAGACCAGCGCCGACATAGGGCTTCCACGCGCTATTGGTCGGGAAGTGATAGTTCAGCGACAGAGTAGGCGGAAGATGCTTGACGCTGCCCGCGTCAACGCTGCCACCGAGAGTGACGTCATGCTTGTAGGGGGTCGAGGCCAAGAGCTCGATCCCGAGATTGTCCTGAACGAAGTATTCGACGGTGAAAATCGGACGGGTGTCCGAGTCGATTTCGGCGTCGAACCCGGCCAGAGTCCCATTGTCGGATTTGGGGTCCAGATAGCCGACACCAACACCGACTGTCCAATCGCCTTGGGATTGGGCGAAGGCTGGGGCAGCCAGAGCGACAAGTGCGGTAGAAAGGGTCAAAGCGGCGAGTTTCTTTGTCATATTCGTGCCTTTGCTTGCGTTGATGCTGATGTTTTGGATGCCGCGGCGCAGAAATGCTCTGATCTGCATCAAACTCCGGAAATTGCTGAATCGGGGAGGCTAGCTGCAACCGCTAATGAAATAAGGGAAAATCAGCATGCATCCCGCTGAGAGCATACCGGGTTTGCGCGGCGACCAAAGCTGGGCGATGCCTGATCGGCTGAACATGGCGCAGCAATGCCTGTCGCAACAATCCGATCGGGTTGCTTTGCTGGACCTGACCCGGGGCGATCCGAGCGTGGTAACATTTGGCGAACTGGAGTTTATGGTTGATGGCATCGCTCGCGCGTTGATAGCTCGGGTCCAGCCAGGGGACCGGGTTGGCGTCTTGCTCAGCCAGTCGCCGTGGTGTGCCGCCGCGCATCTGGCGATCTGGAAGATCGGCGCGATTTCGGTGCCGTTGTTCAAGCTGTTCAAACACGATGCGCTGGCATCGCGCGTCAGAGATGCAGGTGCGCGGATCGTATTGACCGATGCGGAAGGGTCTGCGTTACTGGGTGAATTGGCCCAACCGCTTTTGGTTGATGAGATTAGGCAGGAAGGGCAACCGGTGCCCTTTGCTGATACCGGCCCCGAGGATCCGGCAGTCCTAATCTACACGTCCGGCACTACTGGCAGCCCCAAGGGTGCGCTGCATGGTCATCGTGTGCTGCTGGGCCACCTGCCGGGCGTCTCGATCAGCCACAACCACCTGCGTGAAGGGGATTGCCTGTGGACGCCAGCAGACTGGGCGTGGATCGGCGGCTTGTTCGACGTTCTGATGCCCGGGCTTGCGCTGGGCGTTCCGGTGGTCGCCACGCGGTTGGACAAATTCACCCCACAGGCCTGCGCCGATGTGATCGCGCGGGCCGGGGTGCGGAACGTCTTCTTTCCGCCGACGGCTTTACGGATGCTCAAAGCTGCGGATCAGTCGATACCGGGATTGCGGTCGGTGGCGTCTGGGGGCGAGCCTTTGGGCGCTGAGATGTTGGCTTGGGGCCAGCAGGCGTTTGGTCTGACGATCAACGAGTTTTATGGCCAGACCGAGTGTAACATGGTCGTATCCTCCTGCGCCGAGGACTTTCCCGTGCAACCCGGCTGTATCGGTAAACCGGTGCCTGGTCATGAGGTGGCGGTAATTGACGATCACGGCCTACCGACGACGGAGGAAGGCGATGTTGCCATCCGGCGCGGTTCGGCCTCAATGCTGCTGGAATACTGGAATAATCCGCAAGCAACGGCTGAGAAATTCCGAGGTGATTGGCTGATCACCGGTGACCGTGGCGTGTGGGTGGGCGATTATCTGCGCTTTGTCGGTCGGGATGATGACGTGATTACCTCGGCAGGTTACCGGATTGGCCCGGCTGAGATCGAGGATTGCCTGCTGACCCATCCGTCAGTGGCAACGGTGGGCGTGGTCGGCAAGCCCGATGAGCTGCGGACCGAGATCGTGAAGGCCTATGTGGTATTGAAGCCGGGGGCTGAGGCGTCGGGCGCTGAGTTGCAGGACTGGGTTAAGGACCGTTTGGCGCAGTATTCCTATCCGCGTGAGGTGTCGTTTCTGGAAGAGTTGCCGATGACGGTGACGGGAAAGGTGATCCGGAAGGAATTGAAGGCGCGGGCTGCAGGGGAGGCAATTACATGATGCGAATTGCACTTGCTGCGATGCTAGTACCATCGCTTGTTTCCGCTCAGGGCGCTTGGGTAGACCAGTCGTATATTCAACAATGTTTTTCTCAGACGCAGCAGGGCGATAGCATGTCATCATGTCTCGGCGCAGCTGCCAATGCCTGCCAAACGATACCGGGAAATGAAACAACCCTTGGCATCACCGAGTGTATTCAAGCCGAAACCCAAATTTGGGATTCATATCTAAACGAACAGTATAAACTGCGTAGAGCAGAACTGGCTGAACAAAGTCCCGAACTTTCGGACCAGTTGCGAGATGCTCAACGCGCATGGATCGGGTTTCGGGATGCTGAATGTGCTCTGGCCTACGGCATATGGTCTGATGGAACGATACGTTCGATTGTTGCCGCAAATTGCCTGCTGACCGAAACCGCTGAACGCGCTGTGGAATTGCGCGACTTGGGGAAGATGGAATGAAAATAAAATCCAAAGCCACACCGACCTCTGAGGGGTTTAAGGCGAACCGAGCCGCACATCTGGATGCGCTGGCACATATTGCGGATGCCGCCGAAGCGGCCCGCATGGGTGGCGGTGAAAAATCGCGGGCGCGGCATGAATCGCGGGGCAAGATGCTGCCGCGTCGTCGGGTGGCGAACCTGCTCGATCCGGGTTCTCCGTTCTTGGAAATCGGCGCGACGGCGGCGCATGGGATGTATGGTGACGCAGCACCCTGTGCCGGGGTGATCGCGGGCATTGGTCGGGTGCAGGGGCGCGAGGTCATGGTGGTGTGCAACGACGCCACCGTGAAGGGCGGCACGTATTATCCGATGACGGTCAAGAAACACCTCCGCGCGCAGGAGATTGCCGAGGAAAACCATCTGCCCTGTATCTATCTGGTCGACAGCGGTGGCGCGAACCTTCCCAATCAGGATGAGGTCTTCCCGGATCGCGACCACTTTGGTCGCATCTTCTATAACCAAGCGCGGATGAGCGCGAAGGGGATTGCTCAGATCGCGGTGGTGATGGGGTCCTGTACGGCGGGTGGGGCCTATGTGCCCGCGATGTCGGATGTGACCATTATCGTGCGCGATCAGGGGACGATCTTTCTGGCCGGACCGCCTTTGGTCAAGGCCGCGACGGGGGAGGTTGTGACAGCCGAAGATCTGGGTGGCGGCGATGTGCATACGCGCCTGTCCGGCGTGGCGGATTATCTGGCCGAGGACGATGCGCATGCGTTGGCCCTGGCACGGCGGGCCGTCGGGTCGTTGGGGGGTGCCGGGCTGAAGCCTGGCCTACAGTTCGAAACACCGGAAGAGCCTGCCTATGATCCCGAGGAAATTTTGGGCGTAGTTCCGGCCGATCTGCGCACGCCCTATGACATCCGCGAGGTGATTGCGCGGCTGGTCGATGGCTCGCGCTTCGATGAGTTCAAGCCGCGTTTTGGAGAAACTCTGGTGACCGGATTCGCCCATGTCAAAGGTTGCCCGGTTGGGATCATTGCCAACAATGGCGTGCTGTTCTCCGAGGCCGCGCAGAAGGGTGCGCATTTTGTCGAGCTGTGTTCGCAGCGCAAAACCCCGCTGGTCTTCCTGCAGAACATCACCGGCTTCATGGTTGGTCGGAAATATGAAAACGAAGGCATCGCGCGGCACGGGGCCAAGATGGTGACGGCGGTGGCGACGACGAGCGTTCCAAAGATCACAATGCTTGTCGGAGGGTCCTTCGGAGCTGGAAACTACGGCATGGCAGGACGCGCCTATCAGCCTCGGTTCCTGTGGACTTGGCCGAATTCGCGTATCTCAGTGATGGGGGGCGAGCAAGCTGCAGGTGTCCTAGCGACTGTCAAACGCGACGGGCTCGAACGACAGGGCGGCACATGGTCGGCTGAGGAAGAAGCTGAATTCAAGCGCCCGACGCTGGACATGTTCGAGGAGCAGTCACACCCGCTTTACGCTTCGGCCCGGCTCTGGGATGACGGCATCATCGACCCCCGCAAAAGCCGTGACGTGCTGGCCCTATCGCTGAGCGCCGCACTTAACGCCCCGATCGAGGAGACACGTTTCGGCGTGTTCAGGATGTAAGATGAGCGTTTCATTGAATGAAGTAATGGCCCGCTACCCGGGCGCGCAGACCTTCAAGTTTGGAGACAGCGCATCGCTAAACGCCGAGCTGCTGGCGCTGGTAAGATCAGGCCGAAAAACGGCAACATGTGGTGCTTTGCGAGACTACCCCGAAGGCAGTGCAGATACTCCGGTCGTTGGGCGTCAGGATATTGCGCTGGAATGGGATGATCGCCCCGCTTTGGTGATCGAAACGGTCGAGGTCTCGACCTGCCGATATTGCGATGTGACCGAAGACTTTGCGTTGGCCGAGGGTGAGAATGAAACGCTTGAGGGATGGCGCGAGGATCATCGCCGGTATTTCGAACGCAATGGCGGGTTCGATCCCAAGATGGAATTGCTGTGCGAACGCTTCCGCCTTGTCGAAGATCTGGCGGTTAAGGGGTAAGCTATGTTTAACAAAATCCTGATTGCCAACCGCGGCGAGATCGCCTGCCGGGTCATGGAAACTGCTCAGAAGATGGGCGTATCTTGTGTGGCTGTGTATTCGGATGCTGATGCATCGGCCAAGCATGCGCAGATGGCGGATGAAGCGGTGCATATTGGTGGCGCGGCCCCAGCCGAAAGCTATCTGAAGGGTGATGTGATCATTCAAGCGGCGCTGGATACAGGAGCGCAGGCGATCCATCCTGGTTATGGGTTCTTGTCCGAAAACCCGGATTTTGTGGATGCAGTCGAGGCTGCAGGTCTGACCTTCATCGGGCCATCGGCGGACGCGATCCGCAAGATGGGCCTTAAGGATGCGGCCAAGGTGTTGATGGAGGACGCAGGAGTTCCCGTCGTCCCCGGCTATCATGGCGACAATCAGGACCCCGAACATCTGGCTGGCGCGGCAGACACAATCGGGTATCCCATTTTGATCAAGGCCGTTGCAGGTGGTGGTGGCAAGGGGATGCGGCTGGTCGAGGCGCCCGAGGAGTTCTCGGCTGCATTGGACAGCGCGCGCGGTGAGGCAAAGACGGCGTTCGGTAATGATGCTGTACTTGTCGAGAAATTCGTCGCCAAGCCCCGCCATATCGAGGTGCAGGTGTTCGGCGATGGCACCCATGCGGTGCATCTGTTTGAACGCGACTGCTCGTTGCAGCGGCGACATCAGAAAGTGATCGAAGAGGCCCCAGCCCCTGGAATGACTGCCGAGATGCGTGAGGCGATGGGGCAGGCGGGCGTGCGCGCGGCTGAGGCGATTGGATACAAAGGTGCAGGGACGGTTGAGTTCATCGTCGATGCCTCGGACGGGCTGCGCCCGGATCGGTTCTGGTTCATGGAGATGAACACGCGCCTGCAAGTCGAGCACCCGGTGACCGAGGCCATTACCGGCGTTGATCTGGTCGAATGGCAGTTGCGCGTAGCAGCGGGTGAAAGCCTGCCGAAGCGGCAGGGCGATTTGTCGATCCGCGGACATTCCTTTGAGGCGAGGCTTTATGCCGAAGATGTACCCAAGGGCTTCCTGCCCGCGACCGGTACGCTGACTCATCTGCGCTTCCCGGAAGGCTGCCGTGCCGACAGTGGCGTGCGCGGCGGGGATGCGATCAGCCCATGGTACGACCCTATGATCGCCAAGGTCGTGGTGCATGGCCCGACACGCGCGGTCGCTTTGGAAAATCTCCACCGGACCTTGCGCCAGACCGAGGTCGCCGGGACTGTCACAAATCTCGCCTTCCTTGGTGCTCTGACGCGGCACAGCGGGTTTGCGTCGGGCGACGTGGATACCGGGCTGATCGGGCGCGATCTTGAGGCTCTGGTAGAGGTCGCTGATTCAGGTCATGCGTCAACGGTGGCTGCGGCGATGACGGCGCTGGGCCTGATAGAGACTGCCTCTGAGACAGGCTTCACCCTTTGGGGGGCATTGCACCGGGCTGTGCAGCTAATGCGCGACGGAGAGGTCATTGATTTGGACGTGCAGGTTGAAAACCCGCATCGGCAGGTTTGGACTGTTAACGGCGCGCAGGTGATTGCGCAGCGAAATGGCGGTTGGATTATTGACGGAAAGCCAATGCCCAACGTCGCCATCGCAGGATCTCAGGTCACCGTGTTCGACGACTACGGGCAGGTGTTTGACGTTATCGATCCTCTGGATCGCGATGCAAGTGCGGCGGGCGACACCAACGTGATCGAGGCGCCGATGCCCGGTTTGGTCAAGGCCGTCTTTGCCGCAGCAGGGCAAGCGGTGAAAGAGGGCGACCGGCTGGCCATTCTGGAAGCCATGAAGATGGAGCATTCTTTGTTGGCCGCCCGAGATGGGGTGGTCGCGGAAGTGCTGGCCGAGGCGGGGGCACAGGTCGAGGCCGGTGCAGCGTTGGTTCGGTTGGCCGAGGATTGATCTGTTCGGCCCGCGGATTGCGTGGCAAAGTCGGGCCATCCGCAATTGAAACGATAAGAAACCGGGAAGGGATGCGCTGATGAAAGAACGGGTCGAAATATTCGAGGTCGGGCCACGCGACGGCCTGCAGAACGAACAGCGCGAGATCCCGGTGGCCGAGAAGGTCGCCTTGGTCGATTGCCTCAGCCGGGCCGGTTTCAACCGGATCGAAGTTGCCAGTTTTGTCTCACCGAAATGGGTCCCGCAAATGGCGGGCAGCGGTGAAGTTATGGCTGGAATCACACGGACCGAAGGCGTGCGGTACGCTGCGCTGACGCCGAATATGCGCGGGTATGAGGACGCGTTGGCAGCCAAGGCAGATGAGATCGCGGTGTTTGCTTCGGCGTCCGAGGGATTCTCGAAAGCGAACATAAACGCGACGATTGCCGAATCCATCGAACGGTTTGTGCCCATTCTCGAAGCGGCACGACATATTGATCTGCCCGTCCGGGGCTATGTCTCGTGCGTGACCGACTGTCCCTATGACGGCCCGACCCCACCCGAGAAGGTGGCCGAGGTGGCGGACGCGCTGTTTGCCCATGGCTGCTATGAGATTTCGCTGGGGGACACAATTGGGCAGGGAACGCCGGACAAGATTGCTCATATGCTGCTGGCCGTGCGCGAACGAGTGCCGGTTACCCGGCTTGCAGGACATTTTCATGATACCAACGGGCGGGCAATCGACAACATAGACGCTTCGCTTGCCTTGGGTGTGCGGGTATTTGATACCGCCGTGGGCGGGCTGGGTGGTTGCCCTTATGCGCCGGGCGCGGCCGGTAATGTCGCAACCGAAGCCGTGACCGCACATCTGGAACGGTTGGGATATGAGACCGGTCTGGATGTACCGGTTCTGGAACAGGCGGCGCGCATGGCGCGGGCAATGCGGGCGGAATAAGATATGTTCGAGACCATTACGCTGAACACAGACGCGCGTGGCGTGGCTACTCTGACGCTGGATCGACCCGAGAAGCACAACGCACTGTCGGCGCAGATGATTGCAGAACTAACCAAGGCCGCTGGGCAATTGGCAAATGATGATGCGGTGCGGGTGGTGGTTCTGGCCGCCGCGGGCAAGAGCTTTTGCGCCGGGGGTGATCTGGGTTGGATGCAGGCGCAGATGGCTGCCGATCCCGAGACGCGTTTTGCCGAAGCGCGCAAGCTGGCTGAGATGCTGAATGCCTTAAATATGCTGCCCAAACCCTTGATCGGCGCGTTGCAGGGAAACGCGTTTGGAGGAGGTGTCGGGATGGCTTCGGTCTGCGATGTGGCGATCGGTGTGGAAAGCCTGAAGATGGGTCTGACCGAAACGCGGCTTGGCCTGATCCCGGCGACGATTGGACCCTATGTCATTGCCCGAATGGGCGAAGCACGGTCGCGGCGCGTCTTTATGTCTGCCCGCCTGTTCGAAGCGGCGGAAGCGGTCGAACTGGGCCTGTTGACCCGCGCGGTGCCCGCTGTGGCGTTGGCCGAGGCGGTCGACGCTGAAGTGCTTCCCTATCTGTCCTGTGCACCCGGTGCGGTGTCTTCGGCCAAGCAGCTGATCCAGTCACTTGGGCCGCGAATTGATGACGCGGTGATTGACCACACGATTCGACAGCTTGTCGCGCGTTGGGAAACTGATGAGGCGCAAGAGGGAATCGGCGCCTTTTTCGACAAACGAAAACCTGCATGGATTAGTTAGGTTTAGCCGATCACTTTGTTCCAGAAGTACTCTCCGCAATAGCCCGCTGGATGATTGTAACAATGCCGACCTGCGCGTTTCTGTTCGGTTGACCCTCTGACCCCACAGGGATAGAGAATGTCCAGTCAAATCGCCAATTGACGGCGCACCCTTTCGGGACTTGCGCAGGAAAGGAGCTATACGTGGAAGACCTGCTGCGGGAGTACCTCCCGATTCTGGTGTTTCTGGCCGTTGCCGTAGGCCTTGGAATCGTACTGATTCTGGCTGCTGTGGTCCTGGCTGTCCGCAATCCCGACCCCGAAAAGGTCAGCGCCTATGAATGTGGCTTCAACGCATTCGACGATGCGCGGATGAAGTTTGATGTCCGATTCTATCTGGTCGCGATTCTCTTCATTATCTTTGATCTGGAAATCGCCTTCCTGTTCCCCTGGGCCGTTGGCTTCAAAGACATCAGCGATGTTGGGTTCTGGTCGATGATGGTGTTTCTGGCGGTGCTGACCATCGGCTTTGCCTATGAATGGAAGAAAGGGGCCCTGGAATGGGAGTGATGACGGGCGCAAACACCGCCGGCGTCGACAAGGAAGTCGCCACCCAGGCCCTGAACGCAGAACTGCAGGACAAGGGATTTCTGCTGACCTCGACCGAGGACATCATCAACTGGGCGCGGACCGGATCCTTGCACTGGATGACCTTTGGTCTGGCCTGCTGCGCGGTAGAGATGATGCACACCTCGATGCCACGGTATGACGCGGAACGGTTCGGCATCGCGCCTCGTGCGTCTCCGCGCCAGTCTGATGTGATGATCGTCGCTGGAACGCTGACCAACAAGATGGCTCCGGCGCTGCGCAAGGTTTATGACCAGATGCCCGAGCCGCGCTATGTGATCTCGATGGGGTCCTGCGCGAATGGTGGTGGGTACTATCACTATTCCTATTCGGTCGTTCGTGGCTGTGACCGGGTTGTTCCGGTGGACATCTACGTGCCCGGCTGCCCTCCAACCGCTGAGGCGTTGTTGTATGGAT
Source organism: Ruegeria sp. AD5 (assembly GCF_056542345.1). Classification (NCBI taxonomy): domain Bacteria; kingdom Pseudomonadati; phylum Pseudomonadota; class Alphaproteobacteria; order Rhodobacterales; family Roseobacteraceae; genus Ruegeria; species Ruegeria sp. AD5. The sequence continues at coordinate 1,246,661 of NZ_JBQFZR010000002.1, read as the reverse complement.
TGATGCAGTTGCAACGCAAAATCCGCCGCACCGGCACGATTGTACGCTAAGGGAGAGGGCAGATGAGCGAAGCACTCAAAGAACTCGGCGCTCAGTTGGAGCTGAAACGTGCAGATTGCGTTCTGGCCTGGGATGTGACCCATGGCGAGCTGAACGTCGATGTGGCTCCTTCGAATCTGGTGGAATTCATTGAGTTTCTCAAAAGTGAGCGGACCTGCCAGTTCTCGACCCTGGTTGACATCACCGGCGTCGACTACCCCGAACGGGCCAAGCGGTTCGATGTGGTCTACCACTTCCTGTCAATGTATCAGAACCAGCGCATTCGCTTGCGAGTCTCGATCCGAGAAGATGACATGGTGCCTTCAATCGTGGACGTGCACCCCTCTGCCAATTGGTTCGAGCGCGAGGTGTTCGACATGTTCGGCATCCTGTTCTCGGGTCATCCAGACTTGCGACGCATCCTTACGGATTATGGTTTCCGCGGCTATCCGCTGCGCAAGGATTTCCCGACCACTGGCTATACTGAAGTCCGCTATGACGAAGCGCAAAAGCGCGTGGTCTACGAACCGGTCTCATTGGTTCAGGAATACCGTCAATTTGATTTCATGTCCCCGTGGGAAGGTGCGAACTACATTCTTCCGGGGGATGAAAAACAGGAGTCGTAAGTCATGGAGTTCCTGATCTGGATTGCCGTCACGGTTGCCACGATTATCCCGATGCTGAAACTGCTACCGCATTTCGGGATCGAGAAATACTGGGTCGTAGCCTGCGTCATCCCGATTGGAACGCTGATCCTGATTTGGATCATGGCCATGAAACTGCAAGAGATGGAGCGCCGCTGATGGGTCTGGGGGAACTGATTGCGTTTGGGGCGCTTGGGGTTCTGCTGGCTGGGGCCGCTGCCAAGGCAGCTGAGGCGGAAAAGGTCCGGGTACGGGCCGAAGCGAAGAAGAAACGAGGGCGTTGATGGACGGCTCAAGATACGATGACGGCAGCACGGACGCGCTGAGCGGAGAACAGAAGATCCGCAACTTCAACATTAACTTCGGCCCGCAACACCCTGCGGCGCACGGAGTTCTGCGACTTGTACTTGAGCTGGACGGCGAGATCGTCGAACGTTGCGACCCGCATATCGGCCTATTGCACCGTGGTACCGAAAAGCTGATGGAAAGTCGGACGTATCTGCAGAATCTGCCGTATTTCGACCGTCTTGATTACGTGGCACCGATGAACCAGGAACATGCCTGGTGTCTGGCCATCGAAAAACTGACCGGTGTTGAAGTACCGCGTCGCGGCTCTTTGATCCGCGTTTTGTATTCCGAGATCGGTCGTATTCTTAACCACCTGCTGAACGTGACCACTCAAGCCATGGACGTTGGCGCGCTGACCCCGCCTCTGTGGGGTTTTGAAGAGCGTGAAAAGCTGATGGTGTTCTATGAGCGTGCCTGTGGTGCCCGCCTGCACGCCGCCTATTTCCGCCCCGGAGGCGTGCATCAGGACCTGCCGCCGGAACTGCTGGACGATATCGAGGCTTGGAGCCACGAGTTTCCCGCCGTTCTCGATGACATTGACGGCCTGTTGACCGAAAACCGCATCTTCAAACAGCGCAATGCCGATATTGGTGTCGTGACCGAGGATGACATTCAGAAATACGGCTTCTCGGGCGTAATGGTGCGCGGATCGGGGCTGGCATGGGACCTGCGCCGCGCGCAGCCCTATGAATGCTATGACGAGTTCGAGTTCCAGATTCCAGTCGGAAAGAACGGCGATTGCTATGACCGCTATCTGGTGCGCATGGAAGAGATGCGCCAGTCGCTGCTGATCATCCGTCAGGCCATCGCCAAAATCCGCGACTGTCCCGGAGACGTTCTGGCGCGCGGAAAGATCACCCCGCCGAAACGTTCGGACATGAAGAACTCGATGGAAAGTCTGATCCATCACTTCAAGCTCTACACCGAAGGCTTCCACGTCCCCGCAGGCGAGGTCTATGCCGCTGTCGAAGCCCCCAAGGGCGAGTTCGGCGTATATCTGGTCGCCGACGGCACTAACAAACCCTACCGCGCCAAACTCCGCGCGCCGGGGTTCCTGCACTTGCAAGCCATGGACCACGTCGCCGGAGGCCACCAACTGGCCGACGTCGCCGCGATTATCGGCACCATGGACGTCGTATTTGGAGAGATTGACCGCTAATGCTCCGCCGTCTTCACGCCGAACAACCCGAAAGCTTCGCCTTCACCGCTGCTAACCAGCAATGGGCCGAAGCGCAAATAACCAAATATCCCGAGGGGCGTCAGGCCAGTGCGGTCATCCCGCTGCTGTGGCGCGCGCAGGAGCAGGAGGGATGGCTGAGCCGTCCGGCGATCGAATCCGTCGCCGACATGCTTGGTATGGCCTATATCCGCGTTCTTGAGGTTGCCTCGTTCTACTTCATGTTCCAACTGCAGCCGGTTGGTTCGGTTGCGCATATTCAGGTCTGTGGCACTACGTCCTGCATGATTTGCGGGGCCGAGGACCTGATTGCGGTTTGCAAGGAAAAGATCGCTGCAAAGCCGCATGAACTGTCTGCTGATGGCAAGCTGAGCTGGGAAGAGGTGGAATGCCTCGGATCTTGCACCAATGCCCCGATGGCGCAGATCGGTAAGGATTATTACGAAGATCTGACGACCGAGAGCTTTGGCAAGATTCTCGATGATCTGGTGGCGGGCAAAGTGCCGACTCCGGGTCCTCAGAACGGGCGCTATGCGGCGGAACCCCTCAAAGGGCTGACAAGCCTGACAGAATATGACAGCGGCAGAACGCAGTATAACGCCAGCGTCCAGCTAGCGAGCGATCTGGGTGATACCGTCAAGCGCATCGACGGGACCGAGGTTCCGATCCTGACCCCGTGGTTGGGCAAGGATGGCAAAGCAGCAGCGACCAAAGCCGCGCCGAAGCCACCCAAAGCGCCGACCCCCGCGAAACCTGCTGTGAAACAGGCCGCAGAAGCGAAAGCAGCGAAAGAGGATCAGCCGGAAACGCTGAAAGAAGCGCGGGGTGGCAAGCCGGATGATCTCAAGATGCTCAAGGGCGTTGGTCCGAAGCTGGAAGAAACCCTGAACGGGCTGGGCTTTTATCATTATGACCAGATCGCTGCATGGACGCCTGAGCAGGTGGCCTGGGTCGATGCACGGCTGAAATTCAAAGGCCGGATCGAGCGGGACGGGTGGATCGAACAAGCCGCGAAACTGGCTGCAGGTGAAGAAACCGAGTTTGCCAAACGTGCCAAAGAAGACGGCACTTACGAAGATTAAACGAGTGCCCGCCTAGGGCATCAGGACAAGATGGATACGGACAAGGAACTGGCCATAGCCCGCAAGGGCCGACATATCGGCATCGTCATCGCCGTGACGATGGTGATTTGGCTGGCCATGAATTTGTTCATCGGCCCGGCGCTGGGCTTGACCGCGCGCTATGCGCTGCTGTTTGATTTTGCCGCTTTGGCAGGATTCATCTATGCGGGCGTCAACATATTTCAACTCTGGCGCATGCGTCAGGACAGCCAAAGGTAACTGAGCGATGCTGAAGGATCAGGACAGGATCTTTACCAACATCTACGGGATGCACGAGCGCACTTTGAAAGGCGCGCAGGCCCGGGGGCATTGGGACGGCACCGCTGGCCTGATCGAGAAAGGCCGCGACTGGATCATCCAGACGATGAAGGATTCAGGTCTGCGCGGCCGTGGTGGTGCGGGTTTCCCGACCGGTCTGAAATGGTCTTTCATGCCCAAGGAAAGCGATGGTCGCCCGGCTTATCTGGTGGTGAACGCGGATGAATCCGAACCCGGGACGTGCAAAGACCGCGAGATTATGCGTCATGATCCGCACACGCTGATCGAGGGGTGCCTGATCGCGTCTTTCGCGATGAATGCGCATACTTGCTACATTTACCTGCGCGGCGAATACATCCGCGAGCGCGAGGCGCTGCAAGTCGCGATTGATGAGGCCTATGACGCTGGTCTTCTTGGAAAGAACGCTGCTGGCTCGGGCTGGGATTTCGATCTGTTCCTGCATCACGGCGCTGGGGCTTATATCTGCGGCGAGGAAACTGCTCTGATCGAAAGCCTTGAGGGCAAGAAGGGTATGCCGCGCATGAAGCCTCCGTTTCCGGCAGGTGCGGGTCTTTATGGTTGCCCGACCACGGTGAACAATGTGGAATCGATTGCCGTTGTGCCCACGATTCTGCGGCGTGGTGCCGACTGGTTCGCAGGCTTTGGCCGTCAGAACAACGCGGGCACCAAGCTGTTTGCGATCTCGGGCCATGTGAACAACCCCTGTGTCGTCGAAGAGGCGATGTCGATCTCCTTCGAAGAGCTGATTGAAACCCATTGCGGCGGCATTCGTGGCGGCTGGGACAATCTGCTGGCGGTAATACCCGGCGGGTCTTCGGTGCCATGCGTGCGCGGTGAGAACATGCGCGACGCGATCATGGATTTTGACTATCTGCGCGGAGAACTGGGCTCGGGTCTGGGCACGGCAGCAGTCATCGTGATGGACAGGTCCACCGACATCATCAAGGCAATCTGGCGGTTGTCGAAGTTCTACAAGCACGAAAGTTGCGGCCAGTGTACGCCATGTCGTGAAGGCACTGGTTGGATGATGCGCGTGATGGATCGTCTTGTACGCGGTGAAGCCGAACTGGAAGAGATCGACATGCTGTTTGACGTCACCAAACAGGTTGAAGGCCACACGATCTGCGCCCTTGGCGATGCGGCGGCCTGGCCGATCCAAGGTCTGATCCGCAATTTCCGAGAAGAAATAGAGGACCGCATCAAGGCCCAGAAATCGGGCCGCATGGGTGCGATGGCAGCGGAGTAAAATCGATGGAAGTCTATGCCGAATATTCCCACGCGATCGCCGCTTTGGTGATCTTTACCCTGATCGTTCTGTTCATGTCGCCGTTCTCGGCGCTTGCAAAGGCGGGTAAGGGGCTGGCTCCGGGGGCCACTCCGGATCAGGATTATTCGGACAGGGCCTATCGTTTGAACCGCGCTTATCTGAACGGCACAGAAACACTGCCTGCCTTTTTGACTGTTACAGTCGCGGCGATCCTGTTGGGGGCCAGCCCGTTCTGGGTGAACCTGCTGGCCTCAGTAGCGCTGCTGGCGCGGGTTGTCATGTTGGTGATCCACCTGCGCGGGATCGGCAAGCCGCATAGCGGGGTCCGGTCTGTTGCTTATGTGGTTGGATGGGCCTGCATGTTCATTCTTGGCCTTATTGCTTTGGTGGCCGCGTTTTGATCCAGCCCGAAGGATATCATCTGGCCGAGTTGAATGTCGGCCGTTTGTTGGCGTCAACAGACGATCCGCGTGTGGCTGAATTCATGGCCAACCTGGATCGCGTCAACGGGCTTGGCAAGCGGATGTCCGGCTTTGTCTGGATGATGGAAGGCTCGGGCGAGCCGGGAACAGGCAACACCGAAAACAGCATCGGGGACGACCCGCAATTCGTCGCGAACCTGACGGTTTGGGAAGACGCCGCCAGCCTTGAGAAATTTGTTTGGGGGACTATCCACAAACAGTTCTACGAGCGTCGGCAAGAGTGGTTCGAAATCCTTGGCGAACAACATTTTGTCATGTGGTGGGTGCGGGAAGGGCATTGCCCCAGTTTGGCCGAAGCGTTGGATCGTCTGGAAAAGCTGCGCTCGGAAGGACCCAGCGAGCATGCCTTTGGGTGGGCAGAATTGAAACAGGCCAGCAAGTGGCGCGACAATCGTTGCGTACAGGTCGCGGCGGAGTGAACGGGATGTTGATTCATACGCTTTCTCCTGCGCATCAGCGGATGCCACAAGCGCCAGCCACGAAACAGGAGTGGTTATGATGGCGAAACGCGTATTCGTAATGACAATGGTATTGGTGGGAAGCTTACTTGTATCTGCCTGCGGTACAGCGAAATCGAGGGCGACCCGCGTGGCGTTTGACGGCATTTTCTTCAACGCCAACGCTAAACACGTGGATAAGAAGACGACACCTACCGATTTCACTGTGACTGTGAATGGCGTTTCGCAGTCATTGGAAGGCGCACGCGAAGCAGGCCGTTATGAGGGCACAAAATTCTGCATCCAGAATTTTGGATCGTCCAGAATTGTATGGAAGGTTGGGCCGGAGACCGAGCCGCAAAATCTACGGATCGAAAACGATAAGCTGACATATGCCGGAAGCTGTCAGCGACCATGAGCCACCGTATCGCATATCACGGCAAAACCCATGGGCTGTTATTGCATAGCAGCCCAGCTGACCGCCGTCTTGGGAATCCCAAGACGAAAGGAAATGTCATGACTGTTGTACGACTTCTGGCCGCGATTTGCGCGATTTCGATGCCTGTAATGGCCGAAGCCAAACCACCCTTGAGGGATGTCAAAGAGATCGACAACGAACTCTACTACATCGCGATCGCAAATGAGATTTCGGAGTACTGTCCGTCGATCAGCGGGCGTCGACTTAAGGCGATTGGGGTGATGTGGGATCTGCGGTCCAAGGCGAACAAACTGGGATATTCGGATAAGGAAATTCGCGCCTATGTGGACTCGGATGCCGAGAAAGACAGGATGCGTGCCAAGGGTGAGGCGTATCTGACCCAAAACGGCGTGTCTTATGAAAATCCCAATTCTTTCTGCACGTTAGGGCGGAAAGAGATTGAAAGAAACAGCGCCATCGGCGTGTATTTGAAGGCGAACTAGCGATGTCTGACCTCCGCAAAGTCAATATCGACGGGCAGGAAATCGAAGTCGATGGCGCGATGACACTGATCCAGGCCTGCGAGCAGGCCGGGGTCGAAGTGCCGCGCTTTTGCTATCACGAGCGTCTGTCGATTGCCGGGAACTGCCGGATGTGTCTGGTCGAGGTCGTGGGCGGCCCGCCGAAACCAGCGGCCTCCTGCGCGATGCAGGTGCGCGATCTGCGTCCGGGTCCCGAAGGGCAGGCACCGGTGGTCAAGACGAACTCGCCCATGGTCAAGAAGGCCCGCGAAGGGGTGATGGAGTTTCTGCTGATCAACCACCCGCTGGATTGCCCGATCTGCGATCAGGGCGGTGAGTGTGACCTGCAGGATCAAACCATGGCCTATGGTCTGTCAGGGACGCGCTTCAAAGAAGCCAAGCGGGCAGTGGATGATCTGGATCTGGGTCCGTTGGTTGGTACTGCTATGACGCGCTGCATTAGCTGCACCCGCTGTGTGCGCTTCACCACCGAGGTTGCCGGGATCACTCAGATGGGCCAGACCGGGCGTGGCGAAGATGCCGAGATCACCTCGTACTTGAACCAGACGCTGGACTCGAACCTGCAGGGCAACATCATTGATCTTTGCCCGGTTGGGGCGCTGACCTCGAAGCCTTATGCCTTCACCGCCCGTCCTTGGGAACTGACCAAGACCGAGAGCATCGATGTGATGGATGCTCTGGGTTCGAACATCCGCGTGGATACCAAGGGGCGCGAAGTGATGCGCTTCCTGCCGCGCAACCATGATGGCGTGAACGAAGAATGGATCAGTGATAAGACCCGCTTTGTCTGGGACGGGTTGCGGCGCCAACGGCTGGACAAACCGTATGTGCGTGAGAACGGCAAGCTGCGACCAGCCACTTGGCCCGAGGCATTGACCAAAGCCGCTGAGGCACTGAAAGGGGCTGAGAAGCCAGCCGGAATTGTCGGTGATCTGGCTCCAGTTGAGGCCACATTCGCACTGAAACAGATGATCGAAGGGCAGGCTGGCATCGTCGAATGCCGCACCGATGGGGCAAAACTGCCCGCTGGAAATCGCGGTGCTTATGTCGGGACAGCAGCCATCGAAGATATCGACACGGCTGAGCGTATCTTGCTGATCGGAACCAACCCGCGTGAAGAGGCCCCGGTTCTGAACGCACGCATCCGCAAGGCGTGGGCGCATGGGGCTGAGGTGGCTCTGGTTGGGCCTGCTGTCGACCTGACTTACGACTATCAGCATATGGGTGATGACCGTGCCACGCTGCAAAAAGCGGTCGATATGGGCGGCGATGATGAGATCAAGAGTAAGCCTTCGTTGGTCATCGTTGGTCAGGGTGCGCTGCAAGAGGCAGACGGTGCTGCCGTTCTGGCCGCCGCGCAAAGCATTGCGGCGAATACCGAAAGTGGCCTGATTGTTCTGCACACCGCCGCCGCGCGCGTCGGTGCGATGGACGTAGATGCCACGAATGAAGGTGGCATGGACGCAATCAGCGCGGCAGATGTGATCTATAACCTTGGCGCCGATGAGGTTGAAATCGGCGAAGGCGCGTTTGTGATCTATCAAGGCAGCCACGGTGATCGGGGCGCGCACCGCGCCGATGTGATCCTGCCGGGCGCGGCTTATACCGAGGAAAACGGGCTTTTCGTGAACACCGAAGGGCGTCCTCAACTCGCCATGCGCGCAGGCTTTGCACCGGGAGAGGCCAAGGAAAACTGGGCAATCCTAAGGGCGTTGTCTGCCGAGCTGGGGGCTACTCTGCCCTACGATACATTGGCTCAATTGCGAACCTCCTTGCTCGAATCTGTTCCGCATCTGGCGCGCATTGATGAGGTGATTGAGAATGAAGCAGCGGCGCTACAAGCCGGAAAATTGGGTGAAGCCAGCTTCCGCAATGCAATCAAGGATTTCTACCTGACCAACCCGATTGCCCGCGCCTCGCAATTGATGGCCGAACTATCGGCACAGGCGCAGACCCGCAAGACTGAGAAGATTGCGGCTGAATGAACCAGAAACGTTTCATATCGCAGACGTACGCGGTGCCCGGGTGGCAGATAGCCGCGCCGGATTTGCGTGTGAAATTGAAGATTAAGGGTGGCGTACAGACGGCAGATGCTGTTTACACCAACGCGCCGACCCAGCCGCAGATTGCGCAGGCATCTGGCCTTTGCATCGCACGCGGAAACCAAAATACCCACGGTGTGAGGACCAATGGCTGACTTCTTTAACACCCCAGGCGGAATAGCCATCATCATTCTGGCGCAAGTGCTTGCTGTTGTTGCGTTCGTGATGATCTCGCTGTTGTTCCTCGTTTACGGCGACCGCAAGATCTGGGCCGCCGTCCAGATGCGTCGCGGCCCCAACGTTGTCGGCGTATACGGCCTGCTGCAATCGGTGGCGGACGCACTGAAATATGTGGTGAAAGAGGTCGTCATTCCCGCAGGTGCCGACCGTACGGTGTTTATCCTCGCACCATTGACCAGTTTTGTCCTCGCGATGATCGCCTGGGCGGTGATCCCGTTCAACGATGGCTGGGTCCTGTCGGACATCAACGTCGCCATCCTCTATGTCTTCGCAGTCTCCTCGCTTGAGGTTTATGGCGTGATTATGGGTGGTTGGGCGTCGAACTCAAAGTATCCATTCCTTGGGTCGCTGCGCTCTGCCGCGCAGATGATTTCATACGAGGTATCCATCGGTCTGATCATCATCGGCATCATCATCTCGACCGGTTCGATGAACTTTGGTGATATCGTCCGCGCACAGGATGGCTCGTTCGGGTTCTTCAGCTGGTACTGGCTGCCGCATTTCCCGATGGTGTTCCTGTTTTTCATCTCGGCATTGGCTGAAACCAACCGTCCACCCTTCGATCTGCCCGAGGCGGAATCGGAACTGGTTGCAGGCTATCAGGTCGAATACTCGGCCACGCCTTTCCTGCTTTTCATGGCTGGTGAATACATCGCCATCTTCCTGATGTGTGCTCTGACCACACTGCTGTTCTTTGGCGGCTGGCTGTCCCCGATCCCAGGCCTGCCTGACGGCGTATTGTGGATGGTTGCCAAGATGGCGTTCTTCTTCTTCATCTTCGCGATGGTCAAGGCGATCACACCCCGCTACCGCTATGACCAGTTGATGCGCCTGGGTTGGAAAGTGTTCTTGCCGTTCAGCCTCGTCTGGGTCGTCTTCGTGGCCTTCGCGGCGAAATTCGACTGGTTCTGGGGCGCGTTTGCCCGTTGGAGCGTAGGAGGCTGATATGACTCAAATCGACTACACCCGCGCCGCCAAGTATTTCCTGCTGCAGGACTTCTGGGTCGGAATGAAATTGGGCTTGAAGTATTTCTTCGCCCCAAAAGCCACCGTGAACTACCCGCATGAAAAGGGGCCCTTGTCCCCGCGGTTCCGGGGTGAACATGCCCTGCGCCGTTATCCGAACGGTGAGGAACGCTGCATCGCCTGCAAACTGTGCGAAGCGATCTGTCCTGCACAAGCCATCACCATCGATGCCGAGCCGCGCGAAGACGGAAGCCGCCGCACCACGCGCTATGACATTGACATGACCAAATGCATCTATTGCGGTTTCTGCCAGGAGGCATGTCCGGTTGATGCCATCGTCGAGGGCCCGAATTTCGAATTCGCCACCGAAACCCGGGAAGAGTTGTTCTACGACAAGCAGAAACTGCTGGATAATGGCGAACGCTGGGAAGCCGAAATCGCTCGCAATCTGGAAATGGACGCGCCGTACAGATGAGTGACAGTCCGACAAATCCGTTCGAGCTGATGATGAAGCAAGCTCAGGACATGGCCAAGGCGATGAACCCGGCGATGGAAAATTTCTCGCCCAAAGGGTTCGAGGCGCTGTGGCCGACCATGCCGAAAGAGGTCATGGAGATGATGTTCGGCAATACCGTCAACAAGGACGGGCTGGACGCCAAAACGCGCCTTCTGCTGACGCTGGCCGGGCTGACCTGTCAGGGCGCTCAGGCGGACTCGGCGGTGCGTCAGACCGTGCGCCACGCGCTGGAAGCTGGCGCCAAAAAACAAGAGATCGTGGAAACGATCGGTCAGATGTCGGTCTTTGCCGGCATCCCGGCCATGACCCGTGCGCTGGATCTGGCGCAAGAGGTCATGGGTGATAACGAGGATGAGGATCAATGACCGTCTTTGCCTTCTATCTGTTTGCCATCAGCGCCATCACCGGCGGGCTGTTCACGGTGATCAGCCGCCAGCCGGTGCATTCGGTGCTGTGGCTGATCCTGTCCTTTCTGTCCTCGGCGGGCCTGTTCGTGCTGCTGGGGGCCGAGTTCGTGGCGATGCTGCTGATTATCGTTTACGTCGGCGCGGTCGCGGTTCTGTTCCTCTTCGTGGTGATGATGCTGGATGTGGACTTTGCCGAGCTGAAGGCCGAGATGGCGCGCTACATGCCGCTGGCGCTGTTGATCGGATTGGTGATCCTGATGCAGTTCGTCATGGCCATCGGAGCATGGGACAGCGCGCAGGGTGCCGCCGCCAATCTGGCGCAGCCGGTACCGAGCGACCGCCACAACACTGAGGCGCTAGGCGTCATTCTATACGATCAATACTTCCTTCTGTTCCAACTGGCGGGCCTGATCCTGCTGGTGGCCATGATCGGTGCCATTGTGCTGACACTGCGCCACCGTCAGGACATCAAGCGTCAGGACATCATCGGCCAGATGATGCGCGACCCGGCCAAAGCGATGGAGTTGAAGGACGTGAAACCGGGGCAGGGACTTTGAGACGATGATCGGACTTGAACACTATCTTACGGTCGCGGCGACGCTATTCGTCATCGGCATCTTCGGTCTCTTTCTGAACCGCAAGAACGTCATCATCCTGCTGATGAGCATCGAGTTGATGCTGCTGGCGGTGAATATCAACCTCGTGGCGTTCTCTAGTTTCCTCGGCGATCTGGTCGGGCAGGTCTTTACGCTGTTCGTGTTGACAGTTGCGGCGGCTGAGGCGGCGATTGGTCTTGCCATTCTGGTCTGCTTCTTCCGCAACCGTGGCACCATCGCGGTTGAAGACGTCAATATGATGAAGGGGTAAGAGAATATGGAAACCACCATCCTCTTTGCCCCGCTCGTGGGTGCGTTGATCTGCGGTTTTGGCTGGCGTTTCATTGGCGAAAAAGCCGCCATGTGGACCGCTACGGGCCTGTTGTTTCTAGCGTGTCTGCTCAGCTGGATTGTCTTTTTGTCATTTGACGGCCACACCCAGCAGATCGAGATCATGCGCTGGATCGAAAGCGGTTCGTTGTCGACAAGCTGGGCCATTCGTCTGGATCGTCTGACGGCGATCATGCTGATCGTGGTGACGACCGTTTCGGCGCTGGTTCACTTGTATTCGTTCGGCTACATGGATCACGACCCGCAATGGCGTGAAGGCGAAAGCTATAAGCCGCGTTTCTTTGCCTATCTGTCGTTCTTCACCTTCGCCATGCTGATGCTGGTGACGGCGGACAATCTGGTTCAGATGTTCTTTGGCTGGGAAGGCGTGGGTGTCGCCTCGTACCTGCTGATCGGGTTTTATTATCGCAAGCCCAGCGCCAATGCAGCGGCGATGAAAGCGTTCATCGTGAACCGAGTGGGCGATTTCGGCTTTGCGCTGGGGATCTTCGCGCTGTTCTTCCTGACCGACAGCATCAATTTCTCAGACATATTCGCGTCGGCCCCGGCATTGGCGGAGGAAAAACTGAGCTTCCTCTGGGGTGAGTGGACTGCGATCGAGGTGATCTGTGTTCTGCTGTTCATTGGCGCGATGGGTAAATCGGCGCAGTTGATACTACACACCTGGCTGCCGGATGCGATGGAAGGTCCGACCCCTGTGTCCGCGCTGATCCACGCTGCGACCATGGTTACCGCAGGTGTGTTCCTGGTCTGCCGTATGTCGCCGCTGATGGAGTTCGCACCGGGGGCCACCGGGTTCATAGCCTTCCTTGGCGCTTCGACTGCGTTTTTCGCAGCAACCGTGGGCTTGGTGCAGACCGATATCAAGCGGGTCATTGCGTATTCGACCTGTTCGCAATTGGGTTACATGTTTGTCGCCGCCGGCGTTGGCATGTACTCAGCCGCGATGTTCCATCTGCTGACGCACGCGTTCTTCAAGGCGCTGCTGTTCCTTGGTGCCGGTTCAGTGATCCATGCAATGCATCATGAGCAGGAGATGACCGAGTACGGTGGTCTGCGGAAGAAAATCCCCTATACGTTCTGGGCGATGATGATCGGCACGCTGGCCATTACCGGTGTGGGCATCCCGCTGACCACGTTTGGCTTCGCCGGGTTCCTGTCGAAGGATGCCATAATCGAAAGCGCCTTTGTAGGTGGCACAGGTTATGCCTTCTGGATGTTGGTAATCGCAGCGGTGTTCACCTCATTCTACAGCTGGCGTCTGATATTCCTGACCTTCTATGGCGAGCCGCGTGGCGACAAGCACACGCATGAGCACGCGCATGAAAGTCCAATGGTCATGCTGGTCCCACTGGGCGTGCTGTCGCTGGGCGCGGTGTTCTCGGGGATGCTGTGGTACAACCAGTTCTTCGGCTACACCGATAAAGTGGCCAAGTTCTACGGCATTCCGCTGGCGGAAGAGACCGGCGGTCATGGCGAAGTTGCCGCAGACGCATCTCATGGTGAGGCCAAGGCAGATGACGACCAAGTCGACGCGAAGGCTGATAAAGGTGAGGGTGACTACAAGGCGGACAAAAAGCATGCCAGCTTTGGCGGTGAGCCGGGCGAAGGCGCGCTGTATATGGCACCTGACAACAATGTCCTGAACGATGCGCATGAGGCTCCGAAATGGGTCAAAGTATCGCCTTTTGTTGCTATGCTGCTGGGTTTTGTCGTCGCCTATTGGTTCTACATCGTGAACACGTCGCTGCCCGCTCGTCTGGCGGCGAACCAGCGGCCGCTGTACCTGTTTCTCAAGAATAAGTGGTACTTTGACGAGATCTACGACGCGATCTTTGTCAAACCTACCGTTGCGCTGGGTCGGTTCCTGTGGAAACGCGGTGACGGCAACACGATTGATGGCTTCCTGAACGGGGTTTCGATGGGCGTGGTGCCCTTCTTCACCCGCCTCGCAGGCAAAGCTCAGACGGGTTACATCTTTACTTACGCCTTCTGGATGGTTTTGGGCATCGCCGCTCTTGTCACCTGGATGTCGATCGGCGGAGGCGCAAACTAATGGACAATATCCTATCTATTGTCACCTTCATCCCCGCCATCGCAGCAGGCATTCTGGCCCTGTTTCTGCATGGCGAGGACGTAGCCGCGCAGCGCAACGCCAAATGGGTTGCGCTGGTGGCCACAACCGTGACCTTTCTGGTCTCAATCGGCATCTATACCGGCTTTGATCCGTCCAACACCGGCTTCCAGATGGTGGAAGAGGGCGAGTGGCTGCTGGGCTTGAAGTACAAGATGGGTGTCGATGGTATCAGCGTTCTTTTCGTGCTGCTGACCACCTTCATCATGCCGCTGACCATTCTGGCCAGCTGGCAGGTCACGGACCGGGTCAAGGAATACATGATCGCATTCCTGCTGCTGGAAACGCTGATGCTGGGCGTGTTCATGGCGCTGGATCTCGTGCTGTTTTACCTGTTCTTCGAGGCGGGCCTGATCCCGATGTTCCTGATCATCGGTATCTGGGGTGGCAAGGACCGCATCTATGCCAGCTTCAAGTTTTTCCTATACACCTTCCTCGGCTCGGTGCTGATGCTGGTGGCGATGGTTGCGATGTATGCGGATGCGGGCACCACGGATATCGAGGCGCTGATGAGCCATCAGTTCTCGTCCGAAGGGTTCAGCGTACTGGGCATCTATATCGTCGGCGGCATGCAGACGCTGATGTTCCTGGCCTTCTTCGCGTCGTTCGCGGTGAAGATGCCGATGTGGCCGGTGCATACCTGGTTGCCGGATGCGCACGTTCAGGCGCCGACGGCAGGTTCGGTCGTGCTGGCGGCGATCCTGTTGAAGATGGGCGGCTATGGCTTCCTGCGCTTCAGCCTGCCGATGTTCCCGGTGGGGTCTGCGGTGATGACCGATGTGGTGCTGTGGATGTCGGCGATTGCTGTTGTCTACACCTCTCTGGTCGCGCTGGTGCAGGAGGATATGAAGAAGCTGATCGCCTATTCCTCGGTCGCGCATATGGGCTTTGTGACCATGGGTATCTTTGCAGCGAACCAGCAGGGCATTGATGGCGCGATCTTCCAGATGCTCAGTCATGGGTTCATTTCCGCAGCGCTCTTCCTGTGTGTTGGCGTGATCTATGACCGGATGCACACCCGCGATATCGAGGCGTATGGCGGTTTGGTCATCCGGATGCCGGCTTACGCTCTGGTCTTCATGCTGTTCACCATGGCCAATGTCGGCTTGCCTGGTACATCGGGCTTCATCGGGGAATTCCTGACCCTGATGGGCGCATTCCAGGTCAACACCTGGGTGACGGCTGTGGCTGCAACCGGTGTGATCTTCTCGGCGGGCTATGCGCTATGGCTCTATCGCCGGGTAGTCTTTGGAGATCTGATCAAGGAAAGCCTCAAGGCCATCACAGACATGAGCTCGCGCGAGCGGCTGATCTTCGCGCCGCTGATCGTGATGACCATTCTGCTTGGGGTTTATCCCTCGCTGGTGACCGATGTGATCGGGCAATCCACCGCAGCGCTAATCTCGAACTATGACACGGCTCTGGCCGCGGCTGAAGCCGCAACCCAGACAGCCGCTTCGCATTAAGGGGGCTTTGGAGACATGATCCAGGCTGATCTGACAATCATCCTGCCGGAAATTGTTCTGGCAATTTATGCGATGGCGGCGCTGATCGGGGCTGTCTACACCACCAAGGATGCTCTGGCCCCCATGCTGGTCTGGGCCACTTCAGGTCTGATGGCGGTGTTGGCAATCTGGATTGCGATGAATGGCGAAGGTACCAACGTGGCCTTCAACGGCATGTTTGTGGATGACGGCTTTGCTCGATTTGCAAAGGTTGCGATTCTGCTGTCCGCCGCTGCGGTATTGCTGATGAGCCAAGAATATATGGCGCGCCGCGATCTGCTGCGCTTTGAATATCCTCTGCTGGTCGCACTTGCGGCTGTAGGCATGATGATGATGGTTAGCGCAGGCGATCTGATGTCGCTTTATATGGGGCTTGAGCTGCAGTCGCTGTCGCTTTACGTCGTGGCCGCCTTGCGGCGCGACAGTGCCAAATCCACCGAAGCCGGTCTGAAATACTTCGTGCTGGGCGCGTTGAGTTCTGGCTTGCTGCTCTATGGTGCGTCGCTGGTTTACGGCTTCACTGGCACCACGCTGTTCTCGGGCATCATCCAAACGGTGCATCATGGAGATGTCTCGATTGGCCTCCTGTTTGGCCTGGTGTTCATGATCTCGGGTCTGGCCTTCAAGGTCTCGGCCGTGCCGTTCCACATGTGGACGCCGGATGTGTATGAAGGGTCACCGACCCCGATTACCGCGTTCTTCGCCACCGCTCCGAAAGTGGCTGCGATGGCCTTGTTCGCGCGCCTGATGCATGACGCATTCGGAGGCGTGATCAAGGATTGGCAGCAAGTGATCGTGCTGCTTTCGGTCCTGTCGATGCTGCTGGGCGCGGTTGCGGCTATCGGGCAGCGGGACATCAAGCGGCTGATGGCGTTTTCGTCGATTGCCCATATGGGATATGCTCTGATCGGACTGGCCGCTGGGACCGAGATGGGCATCAAGGCAATGCTGATGTATCTGGCCATCTATGTGACGATGAATATCGGAACCTTCGCATTCATCCTGATGATGGAGCGTGATGGCAAACCTGTCACCGATATCGATGCGTTGCGTCAGTTCTCGAAGCGCGATCCGGGCAAAGCTCTGGCAGTCCTGATCCTGATGTTCAGTCTGGCGGGCGTGCCACCGATGCTGGGCTTCTTCGCCAAGTTCGGCGTCTGGCAAGCGGGTATCGATGCCGACCTGTTCGGGCTGGTGATCGTCTCGGCCATCGCCTCGGTCATCGGTGCGTTCTACTATCTGCGGATCGTGTTCTACATGTATTTCGGGGCGGAGAATGAAGACCCGATCGAGATCCGCTCGACCCCGGTTTTGTGGGCAGCGCTGATGGGCTCTGCGGCTCTGATGTTGATTGGCGTATTTTATCAGTTCGGTGTGGAAGGGGCAGCTTCAGCTGCTGCGGCGACGCTTGTCAACTGATACTGCCGCGTTTCGATCAACCGAGGCTCGGTCGCGCGACCGGGCCTTTTTGACATGAGCGAATGGCCGCAGGGATATGGCCTGCATATACTGAAAGAAGTCGACAGTACTCTGAATGAGGCGGTGCGGCTTGCGCCAACAGCGACCGGTCCGGTCTGGATCATGGCACATCATCAGACCGCCGCGCGTGGTCGGCGCGGGCGAGCTTGGGCCAACCCCAAAGGTAATCTGGCAGCGACTTTGCTGATGCGCCCGCCGGGTGATCCGGAACAGGCGGCCCTTCGAAGTTTTGTCGCAGCGCTCGCCCTGTATGATGCCTGTGTGGCGGTAACGGGGCGCGCAGTAGGTTTGGCACTGAAATGGCCCAATGACGTGCTGCTCAACGGCGGAAAACTAGCGGGTATCCTGCTAGAAAGCACGGGGCAGGGCCGGGGTGTGTCACATCTGGCGATAGGTATTGGGG
The DNA here is from genome assembly GCF_056542345.1 of Ruegeria sp. AD5. Classification (NCBI taxonomy): domain Bacteria; kingdom Pseudomonadati; phylum Pseudomonadota; class Alphaproteobacteria; order Rhodobacterales; family Roseobacteraceae; genus Ruegeria; species Ruegeria sp. AD5. The sequence continues at coordinate 1,229,267 of NZ_JBQFZR010000002.1, read as the reverse complement.
TGAACCTGTCCGAGGCACCGGGCACTGATCGCGTCGAAGCCGGAGCGGTGCGACCTGTTTCTCTGCTTTCGGAAACCGGCGCGCTCACCACCCCCGAGGATTTTCTGACCGAACTGGCGGTAGCCTATGCGCATAATGAGACCCAGTTCATGACTTACGGGTTCGAACCTATCCGCACCGCCTGGCTATCCCGAGCAGCGCGGTTGGGCGAAGTCATAACCGCTCGTACAGCCACGTCCGAAACGGTTGGAACCTTCGAAACGGTAGACGTGGGTGGCAGCCTTGTCCTAAACACCGCCAAGGGCCGGGTCAGCATTCCGGCTGCGGATGTTTACTTCTGAAAGGGGCGCGGGATGCTTCTGGCGATTGATTGCGGCAATACCAACACCGTTTTCTCGATCTGGGATGGCGAAAAGTTTCTGTGCACCCTGCGCACCTCAACTCATCATGCCCGCACAGCGGACGCATATTTCACTTGGTATTCAACCTTGGTGAAACACTACGGTATCGAAGCTGATATCTCGGATGTGATCATCGCCTCAACCGTGCCACGCGTGGTGTTCAACCTGCGGGTCTTTGCTGATCGCTTTTTTGGATGCCGGCCGATTGTTGTTGGCAAGCCAGATTGCCTGCTGCCGGTCAATCCGCGCGTGGACGAAGGCACCGTGCCCGGTCCGGACCGGTTGGCCAACGCGGCGGCGGCGTTCGACCGCCATGGCGGCAATGTGGTTGTGGTTGACTTTGGGACGGCTACGAATTTCGACGTAGTCGCAGCCGACGGCGCCTACGTCGGTGGTATCATCGCCCCTGGCGTGAACCTGAGCCTTGAGGCACTGCATCAGGGTGCCGCGGCGTTGCCGCATATCGACATCACGAGGCCCGAAAAAGTGATTGGAACAAACACGGTTGGCTGTATCCAGTCCGGCGTGTATTGGGGATATTCCGGCCTGATCGAAGGGCTGATCTCGCGCGTGAAAGCTGAATACGGAATGGCGATGAAAGTCGTCGGTACCGGGGGCCTGGCGCCTCTGTTTGACCAGGCTGACGTGGGTTTTGACGCTATCGAGGATGATCTGACGATGCACGGGTTGACCGTGATACATCGCTATAACAAGGAAAATGGCTCAACATGAGCAGTGAACGACTGATCTATCTGCCGCTGGGCGGTGCAGGCGAAATCGGCATGAATGCCTATGTCTATGGTTACGGTAAGCCGGGGCAAGAGCGGTTGATCCTTGTGGATCTTGGCGTTGCCTTCCCGGACATGGACACCTCGCCCGGCGTGGATCTGATCTTTGCAGACATCACCTGGTTGAAAGAGCGCGCCGATCAGCTGGAAGCAGTTTTTGTCACTCACGCGCACGAAGATCATGTCGGGGCGGTGGCCCACTGTTATGAGGCTTTAGGCGCGCCGGTCTACGCGCGCGCTTTTACCGCCAATATCGCGCGTCGCAAGATGGAAGAACGCGGCCACCCGACCGAGGCGGTGCAAACTGCGTCTCCATGGCCCGAACAGATCAAGGCTGGCCCGTTTACCGTTGGTTTCCTGCCGGTTTCGCATTCCATCCCTGAAAGTGCAGGGCTCGTTATCGACTCGCCTGCCGGACGCGTGGTGCATACGGGGGATTTCAAGCTCGATTCCAACCCGGTCGTGGGCGAACCATTCGATCCCGATCTGTGGGCCGAGGTGGCAAAGCCCGGCGTCAAAGCGTTGATCTGTGACAGTACTAATGTGTTCTCAAGCCATCCCGGGCGTTCGGAATCCGAAGTCGGCCCCGAGATCACCCGTCTGGTTCAAGAGGCCAGCGGCATGGTCATCGCAACCACGTTTGCCTCGAACGTGGCACGCGTGAAAACGCTGGCAGAGGCGGGACAGAAAGCCGGCCGTTCGGTCGTTCTGCTGGGTCGTGCGATGCGGCGTATGATCGAGGCGGCGACCGAGACCGGCATCCTGACCGATTTTCCAAAGGTTATCAGCGCCGAAGAGGCCGTCGACGTGCCGCGCGCGAACCTGATGTTGATTGTGACTGGCAGCCAAGGCGAACGCCGCGCAGCCAGCGCCCAACTGGCGCGCGGTAAGTATCGCGGACTAGAAGCGAAAGAGGGCGATCTGTTTCTGTTCTCGTCCAAGACTATTCCCGGCAATGAACGTGGCGTGATCCGCATCATGAACCAGCTCAGTGAGAAGGGAGTGGATGTAGTCGATGACAGCTCTGGTCTGTATCACGTCTCGGGTCACGCCAACCGGCCTGATCTTGAGAAGGTTCACGCTCTGATCGATCCGCAGATGGTCATCCCGATGCATGGCGAACACCGCCACTTGCGTGAGCATGCCAAACTGGCCGAAACGGGCGGACGTACTGGGATTCTCGCTGTTAACGGCACTATGCTGGATCTGACTGGGAATGCGCCCAAAGTGGCGGACTATATCGAGACTGGCCGGACCTATCTGGATGGTACAGTCAAAATCGGCGCCTTGGACGGCGTGGTACGCGACCGGATTCGCATGGCGCTGAACGGCCATATCACCATCACCGTGATATTGGACGAAGAAGACGAACCGCTGGGTGAGCCGTGGTGCGATACGATGGGCCTGCCCGAAATGGGATCATCCCGCGCGGGGCTGATTGAGGTGCTGGAAGAGGACCTGAACCAGTTCCTGATGCGTGCGGGCGCAAAGACGCTGCGTGATGACGACAAACTGGAAGAAGGGTTGCGCCGGATCGCACGTCAGACCGCGCAGGCCGAGATCGGCAAGAAACCCGAGGTAACAGTGGTTGTTAGCCGAATGCGTTAATCTGCATAGGGCATCGGATAGCCCCGAAGCTGCAGGAAAAGGCTGGCCTCTTCGTTGTTGAGAAAGAAGGGAACAGTTTCAGGCGGGTTCGGGTCCTCTGCACGGGCGGCGACTTCGGCCAGAACAACTTCGGTGATGAAGGGCAGGTCGAACTCTCGCGCTTGGCTGATCTTGACCCATTGCAAATGCGATAGCTCGTCCGAGGCATGCGTGAAGTCGTCAAGATCCCCCTGAATCGCGCCCGCATCGACCAGAAAGAACCTGGCGTCGAACCGGCGGGGTCGCCCAGGTGGTGTGACTGCGCGAAAGACAAATTGCAGTGCTTCCGCAGACGGCAGGTAGCCCATCGCCGCAAAGCTTTGCCAATCGGCCGGGATCGCGCCTTGCCAATTCCCTTGTTGTCCCAGAACAAGCCCGGTTTCTTCCCACAACTCTCGGATCGCCGCGACAGCCAGAGAGGTCTGCAAGTTTGGCGCTGATTGTTGTGACAGGCGATCGGTGCATAGATCGGGCAATGGCGCGCTAAGCGGGATGCCTGCATCGGAAGCATCAACCGCGCCGCCCGGGAATACGAATTTGTTCGGCATGAATGCAGCCTTGGCACCGCGTTGGCCCATCAGGATCGACGGGTCTGTGAACCGATCACGCAATACGATTACGGTAGCAGCATCCCGGATTGCGGTTTTATCCGCCGTCATCCGGCCTTGCCAAACCCGTGCATCCGCCGTGCCCATTGATAGGCGACCACGGCCCCTTTGAGACGGGGCAGAAGGAACAGGGACAGCGCGACGCAGCCGATCGAGAATGCAATCGCCATGGTCCATGGATCGGGACGCCACTGCACGTAAGAGACATGAAGGGCGGGTGCCAGAAGGTGCCCCACCAGCAGGATCGTCAGGTAGGCCGGGCCGTCATCAGCGCGATGATGGAACAATTCCTGCCCGCATTCCGAACAGGTGTCATTCACCTTGAGATAGCTGTGCAACAGCGCACCCTCACCGCAATTCGGGCATTTGCACCGGAACCCTCGGATCAATGCGGGTTTTGTTGGGCGGTCTTCTTCGAGCGAACTGTCAATAGTTTGGTCAATCATATGTATCTCGCGCATCTTTCCTGAAGGCATATAGGCAGGATCAGACCCAACGGAAAAGGGGGGTGCGTCGCTTTGTGGCGCTGCTGCTTAGCGTATCATTTTCTATTGGCGTTTCAAATAAAGCAAAAAAAGTTGTGCCGGAAGCGACGGAAACCCGCCCAAGCCGCGTTTGAACAGGTATCAACAGCGGCAAATGGCCGCCAAATTCAGGGAACTATGTAATGAAAACCAAAAGCTTCATTTCGGCAATCGTCGTAGCTGCAGTTACTGTGACCGGCACTTCCGCTTTGGCCAAGGGCCCGCGTGCGACATTTCAGGAACTGGATGCCGACGGGGACGGGCAGGTGACTCAGGCCGAGATCGAGACACATCGCAACCAGAAATTCACCGCTGCCGATACGGATGGCGACGGCCAACTGAGCGTCGAAGAAATGCAGGCTGCGGCGCAGACCAAGGCCAACGAGCGTGTCACCAAGATGTTCGAAAAGCACGACGCAAATGCGGATGGTTTCCTTAGCGAAGATGAATTGCCGAAACCGCGCCGCGCCTCCAAGATGTTCGAGCGCATCGATGCCGACGGCAACGGTTCGATCTCAGAACAGGAATACGCGGATGCAAAAGACAAAATGGGCCGGAAACACAAGCGGCATCAGAAGTCGGACACCGACAACAACTGATGCGGGATGGAGGATCTGACCTCTTATCCCGACATCGAGCATGGCGGAACACCTGCCATGCCCGAGCCCAGCGACGAAGAGTTGCTGGGCCGGTTTTCTGATGGCGATGCTACGGCGGCCCGCCTGCTGACCGGGCGGTTGGGGCCGCGAAGTTATTCCGTGGCTTTGCGAATGCTGGGAAACCCAGCAGAAGCAGAGGACGTGACGCAAGAAGCGATGATGCGCCTTTGGAAGATGGCACCTGACTGGGTGCCGGGGCAGGCGCAGTTATCGACCTGGCTCTATCGCGTAACACTGAATCTATGTGTGGACTTGCGCCGGAAAAAGCGGCCTCAAGCGTTGGACAATGTGGCCGAACCCGAAGATGAGACTGCCAGTGTGGTCGACCAGATGCAGGAGAGTGCCCGCAAGGACGCGTTGCAGGCTGCATTGGAGCATTTGCCGGACCGGCAGCGGCAGGCTGTGGTTCTGCGGCACATCGAAGAATTGTCCAATCCCGAAATCGCGGGGATCATGGATATTTCGGTCGAGGCGGTTGAAAGCCTGACCGCGCGTGGCAAACGATCTCTTACCGCGATACTGGCGGGGCGTCGGGATGAACTGGGGTACGAACATGGCTGATCAAGATAACGAACTCGACCATCTGTTTGCACAGGCGCGTGCGGCGCGGGATGTGCTTCCCGACGATCTGGCTGTTCGCATCGAAACGGATGCCGAAGCCATACGTCTGGCCCGGACTGCAAGACCGCAGCGGCGGACATGGCGGCAAAAGATAGGCGTTATCGGGGGGTGGCAAGGGTTGAGCGGTCTTGTGGCCGCAAGCGCAGCTGGCGTCTGGATCGGGTTCTCCGCGCCGACCTTCTTGCCGGACCCTGTTGATTATTTCATCTCACAAGAGACGACCTATCTGATGGCCGATCTGAATTTAGACGAAAACTATCTGGAGGACGCAGAATGAGCGATCATCCCGCACCCAAACGCAAATGGATGCCGATATTGCTGGTTGTCTCTCTTGCTTTGAATCTGCTGATTGTCGGAGTCATTTTGGGTGCGGCATTGCGCTTTAAAGGAAGCGCTCATGCCGATGCGCCTCCGGGATTTGGCCCGGCGCTGTATTATGCGCTGCCAAAGTCGGATCGAAAGGCTCTGAGGGGTGAGTTGTCGGACCTGCGCGGAAAAGGATCATATCGGCGCAAGCAGGATTTTACTGCTCTCAGTCAAGTGCTTAGGGCCGTGCCTTTCGATCCCGCAGCGGTTGCGAGTCTTTTGGCACAGCAGTCGAAGGCAACTGCTGATCTGCAGACTGCGCTTCATCAGCAATGGCTGGCCCAGATATCGGCCATGAATGATGACCAACGTGCCGCTTACGCGGACCGGCTGGAGGACGTGGTTAAACGCGGCCCGCGCAAACACAAAAAACGGGACTAACTAGTCACGCTGCGCTTTGCCGAATCTGTACCTGGTTGCGGCCCGCTTTTTTGGCGGCATAAAGTGCTTTGTCCGCCGAGCTGATCAATCGACCAACCGGGTCTGTTTCGCCTGGATGAGAGAGTTCGGGCGAGGTACATAATTTCACCCCCACGCTGATCGTTACGGGTACTGGGGCCGGACGATCCGGCAGCTGAAAGGGTTTTTCGCAAATTGTTTCACAAATCTGTTTCGCTTGCTTCAGCGCTTGGTCGGTTGAGGTATTCGGTAGCCCGATCATGAACTCTTCGCCGCCGATACGCGCGACAAAACCGGTTTTTCCTATCACGACTCGCAGCCTTTTCGCGGTTTCGGTCAGAACCAAATCCCCCGCGGCGTGACCGTAACGGTCATTGATTGCCTTGAAGTGGTCCAGATCGGCCAGCATCACAGCGAATCCGTGTTCCGTTTCTGGGGCCTGAAGCGCGATCTGGTCCAGCGCGCGCATCGCATAGCGGCGATTGAACAGTCCGGTCAGCGGATCAATCACGGATTCGGCCAAATCCCTGCGCAATGTCGCTCGCAATCTGTCGTCTCGGGTCTTGCGGGCGATCAGAGTTTCAAGCCGCAAGCATATCTCATCTGTCTGAAACCCGCCCATGCAGACCGCATCAGCGCCTCGGTCCAGCGCCTCGGCCGCAAGTGCGGGATTACCATCCGGCAACACACCGATCAGCACCGTATTTCGTGTCGCACCGCGCGACCGAAGATCTGCCAGTAGGTTCCGCCCCGAGCTATTCGGTGCAAGCTCAACAACAATCGCGTCCGGGATCGTTCCGGACAGGATGCCTTTGAGATCAGGCAGAGTATGGCCGGTCACACGATGCCGGGTTTGATGGGTCAGAGCATTACTCCACAACGCGCTGGTTCGAACTGTTTGCGTCAGGATCGCGATCTCTGCCGTCGATGGCGGGGCGATCAACACCTGTGGCGCCTCGCCAAAGCCAATGGTTTGGGCCGAACCTTCGATGTTTAATTCCTGCCGTTCGGCGCGTGTACGTAACAAGCTGCGCACGCGGGCCAATAGAAGTGTATCCTTGAACGGATAGCCAAGCACATCATCCAGCCCGTCCGACAGTGCCTTCAAACGCGCTGCTTTGTCGTTTTGCGGTGCAATCGCAACAATCGGCACATCGATCAGAGCAGGATCTGCCGCCATCACTTTCTTAACATCCGCAGCGCTTCCGTCGGGCAGAGTTTGCGCTGTAAGAACCAGATCAGGCCGTGTCCGCCGCAGCAATGCACCAAGCCCGGCCACTTTCTCACCCTGCACGACATGGTACCAGGCGGCCGTCAACTGAACCTTGAGCATTATGCGATTGGTCGAAACACCGTCGAGGACGAGTATGGTGCCTTGTACAGACATAGCCATTCACCGTTTGATTGCATGCGTTGCTAAAGTGTTTATGAGTCTGGTTAACAAACCCTTTCCAACACAGTGTCCGAGGCCAGTTTATGCCGATCTCCGCCAATTCCGCTGAAACTCTGGCCCTGAATGTGCTGGGCTGGCTGGTGGGAAATGATGAGTTGCTGCCCGTTTTCCTGGGGGCGACAGGTGCCTCGGAACAAGATTTGCGCGACCGTGCGGGTGAGGCTGAATTTCTTGGGTCTGTGTTGGACTTTCTGCTGCTTGACGATTCATGGGTGATCGCTTTTTGTGACGCCAATTCCGTGCCCTACGAAGAGCCGGGTCAAGCCCGTGCCGCGTTGTCCGGAATTTCGGATATGCACTGGACCTAACCCAAAGGAAATTTGTTTCATGGCAATCGACGCCCTCGTGTTCGACAAGGACGGTACTCTTTTTGATTTTGCAGCCACTTGGGGTGGGTTCGGGCGTATCGCGATGCTGCAGCTCTCTGATGGAGATGTGCAGCGCGCGACCGAGTTGGGGAAGGCCATCGGATTTGATTTTGAACAAGAGAGCTACGACCCGAATAGCGTAGTCATCGCCGGAACGGTCGATGAAGTTGCTGCAGCCCTGACACCGCATTTGCCTGAGGTATCTCTGGGGCACCTGATCGAAACACTCAACCGGGCGTCAGCGAACGCAGAGCAGATCCAAGCCGTTCCCTTGGCACCATTCCTTGCCGAGCTGCGGCGCGCCGGGCTGAAACTGGGCGTTGCGACGAACGATGCTGAAATGCCGGCCCTGCAGCACCTGCAGTCCGTTGGTGTGCGGGACCATTTTGATTTTGTAGCCGGATATGACAGCGGACATGGTTACAAGCCAGGTCCGGGGCAGCTATTGGCCTTTGCTCAGCATGTCGAGGTCGCGCCATCTCGTGTTGCGATGGTTGGTGACAGTCTTCACGATCTAGAGGCGGGACGCGCCGCAGGGATGGTCACCATCGGGGTTCTGACCGGCATGGCGACGGCCAAAACACTCGAACCGCTGGCGGATGTCGTCTTGCCCAACATCGGGCACATTCCCGGCTGGTTGTCGAAAACCGAATAACCTCGATTCCAAATCGCCGGGTTGGATAATAAAACCGACAACTCTTGTCGCAGACAGAACGGCGATACTGAATCTTCGGGGCTTTCATAGGAGTGAAAGCGCGGAGGATGGTGATGGCTGAGAGCAAGACACGCAAACGTCGCGGTGGTGGACGCGCGGGCGCAGCCGCGAGGCGCGGCGCGGCGGTGATCGAGCAGATGCCCTGGAACCCGCCCACAAACATCGACAAGCCAATCGAGCCGTTGGGACCCGAGGGAATCGAAGCGGTTCACGAAGGTGCCATGCGGATTCTCGAAGAGATCGGCATCGAGTTCTACAATCAAGAAGCCATCGGGATCCTGCGCAAGGCGGGCTGTACAATTTCCGGCGACAACGTCCGTATGGACCGGGATTTCGTGATGGAAATGGTGGGCAAGGCGCCCAGCAAATTTACCATCACGCCGCGCAACCCGGAGCATCAGATCGAGATTGGTGGCAGGACCATTCTGTTCGGCAATGTTTCATCCCCACCAAATTATTGGGACATGGAAATCGGAAAAAAAGTGCCCGGCACCCGGCGGATGTGTCAGGACCTGCTGAAGCTGACGCAATACTTCAACTGTATCCACTTTGCAGGTGGATATCCGGTTGAGCCGGTCGATATCCACGCCAGCATACGGCACCTTGATGTGCTTTATGACAAGCTGACCCTGACCGACAAGGCAATGCATGCCTATTCGCTGGGGAAAGAGCGCGTCGAAGACGTGATGGAGATGGTGCGTATCGCGGGTGGCCTGAGCCACGAGGAATTCGAGGCCACGCCCCGCATGTACACTAACATCAACTCGACCTCACCGTTGAAACACGACCATCCAATGATCGATGGCTGCCTGCGGCTTGCGCGGCGTGGGCAGGCAATTGTCGTGACGCCTTTCACTCTGGCCGGGGCGATGGCCCCTGTAACGATGGCTGGCGCAGTGGCACAATCGCTTGCCGAAGCGCTGTGCGCGATTGCGTTGTTTCAGTATGTTCGCCCGGGTATTCCATGCGTGATCGGGACCTTTACTTCGAATGTCGATATGAAATCCGGTGCGCCTGCATTCGGGACACCGGAATACATGCGCTCGACCCAGATGACTGGGCAGATGGCACGGTATTATGGCTTGCCTATGCGGTCCTCGGGCGTTTGCGCGGCAAATGTGCCCGATGGGCAGTCGGTTTGGGAAACCTCGAATTCCCTTTGGGCGGCGGTGCAGTCAGGCACCAACATGGTATATCATGCGGCAGGCTGGCTTGAAGGAGGCCTTATCGCAAGCCCCGAGAAATTCATCATGGATTGCGAAATCCTGCAGCAGATTCAGCGGTATATGCAGCCGGAACTGACAGCAACGGGCCCGGATGACATCGCCCTTGAAGCGATCCGGTCTGTTGGAAACGACGGGCATTTCTTTGGCATCCAACATACGCAAGATCGTTATACCACCGCATTTTATCAGCCGTTCCTGAGTGACTGGAAAAACTTCGAAGCCTGGGAAGCAGCTGGTGGTATCTGGACTGCGGAACGTGCCCATCGGATGTTTAAGGAGATCGTGAACAATTTCGATGCCCCGAAGATGGATGAGGCGATCCGCGAGGAGCTGGCCGAGTTTGTTGAGCGCCGCAAGGCCGAAGGCGGTGCGCCGACCGATTTCTGATCGCTGCCCAATCAGCCCTTCAGTTTGGGATTAGATCGGATTCTCATAATCCCGTATCGGATTTTGGGTGTTTGTTAAGCTTTCTGCGATCACTTGAGAGTGTCTTTCAATCTGAGGCGACTCATGCACGGGCTGATCAATAGGGCGATCCAATCCTTTGTCTGCGCCACCTACGGGTGTCAATGCTGGTTGCGCGCGACTCATACGGCCGGGCTGGGATTTGACGAGTTCGAGGCGATGTTGATCTATGACACGGAGATATCGACCCGAGTGCTCGACGCTTTGTGCGCTGACTTGAACCGCCCAAAATCCGAATTTCTTGAGGATTTGGGCACTTATCTGGTCTCACACTCGAACATGGAAGATCTACGCAGGTTATTACGTTTTGGCGGGGTCACCTATTTGGAGTTTCTGCATTCGCTTGATGATCTGTCGGATCGCGTCCGCCTTGCTGTGTCCGATCTGAGATTGCCGGATTTGGAATTGCAGGAACACTCGCCCGGGGAATATCACCTGCATTGCACTCCTGATTTGCCGGGGTATTCCAGCGTCATGACCGGTGTACTGCGAGCCATGGCGGATGACTATGGGGCGTTGGTGATCCTATCCAATGAAGGGTGCCAAAACGGGGCTGAGTTGATTTCAATCACATTGATCGAAAGCGCGTTTGCCGAAGGGCGTCACTTTGATCTTGGGGCACGTAAATCATGATCAAGACCGCAGATCTCGGACAGTTGCTGGACACCTTATGTCCGATGTTCGTCCTTGTAGATGACATGGGGCGGATCGGGCAGGTTGGACCAACTCTGCAGAAGTTACGTTCGGATCGGCCTATGGTCGGCCGAAGCTTTCTGGATGTCTTTGAACTGGTGCGCCCTCGCTCAATCACGACAGTAGCTGCGCTGATGATGGTGCCGGACCGAAAGCTACACCTCAGGTTTCAAGACCGGCCGCAGACTGCGTTCAAAGGTCTGATCGCGCCGTTTCCTGGCGGTAGCGGGGCGGTCATCAACCTGTCGTTTGGAATTTCGATACTGGATGCGGTACGCGACTATTCTCTGACCAGCACCGATTTCCCGGGCACTGATCTGGCCATAGAATTGTTGTATCTGGTCGAGGCAAATTCTGCCGCGATGGAAGCGTCACGCTCGCTGAACTTGCGTCTGCAAGGTGCGATGCTGGCGGCAGAAGAACAAGCCTATACGGACACGTTGACCGGGCTGAAAAATCGACGCGCGATGGATCATATACTGGGGCATTTGATTTCGTCGAAATCGAGTTTTGCAATGATGCATCTGGATCTGGATTTCTTCAAATCGGTCAATGATCGATTGGGGCATGCTGCAGGGGACTATGTTCTGCAGCAAGCCGCAAAGATCATGCTGGACGTCACACGCAGCGATGACACGGTTGCCCGCGTCGGGGGTGATGAGTTTGTCTTGATCTTCAAGGGCATGACAGACCGTACAAAGCTTGATGGTATAGCAGGGCGCCTGATTTCACGCCTGTGCAAGCCTATGCAGTTTGATGGGGCAACCTGCCGGATATCGGCGAGCATTGGCACGGCACTCTCAACACAATTTGAGGTGCCCAAGGCCGAGGATATTCTGCATGCCGCCGATCTGGCCCTATACGCCGCGAAACGAAGCGGGCGATCCTGCCACCGTTTCTATTGCGAGCTATCGGATGCGCAGCAATCCGGTTGACTGCAGGTGGCCCCCCATTGCTTCGCTACTGTGTATCCAACACCGCCGCGATGTGTCGTTTGACCTGAGGAAGCTCTGAAATCACGGGCATTACGTGTCCGTGAAAGCTGGCGTGGGCAAGTTCCTCGGGCACATCTTCCAAAACATGGCCTCCGGTGCAGGCAAAAAACGGCAGGCACAGCGCCTTGCCACCGCACCCGGTGGCGGCGTCCGCAATTGATGGGGTTTGCTCAACGAACCCGGTGCGAATGCTATTGAACGCGGTAAGCCGACCCAGATTCTCGGCGAAACCCTTTGCGACAATGGCCGGATTGGCGCTGCGGCCCGAGCCATGTGCAGCGATCACAAGATCTGTGTCCGCCGCGCTCCAAACCCTGTTCGTCAGTTCCTGATGTATGGCCGCTGTAATCAGGGCAGGCAGTTCGGGATCGATACCCATGGGGTCCAGAATCGTGACAGAACGCTGGCCAATCCGCTTTGGCAGAGCGCTGGTGACAAACCAGCCGCGCGCCATGAATAAGGGGTAGATAACCGTGTCGCTGGTCAATCCATCAAGGCAATTTTCCAACGCCTGCGGGGCTGCCAATGTGGCCGACGATACCGAAACCCGTTGACATAACTCATCTACCTCTCGCGCAAAGGCTGCTAGCGCAGCTTCTGCAGGTGCAGGGTCCGAGGGTTGGCCATGGGCGACGATAACGGCGTGTGTCATGCAGGGCTCCGGATAGGTTCTGCGATAGATGTATTGCTGGTGGGCAGAGTCAATGCGGTGTTGGCAATTTCGTCATCCCAGTAGAGTCAGCCACAACCAGACCGTCAATATTGACGCGGTTGTTCCGATCAGAACCGACGACGCGGCCACACGTTTGGCATGTCCGTACATGTTCGCGAAGATGTAGCTATTGATCCCCGGCGCCATCGCTGCGGTAAGAACGCCCGAGCGGAACAGGTCTTGCGGCAGCGCCAGAGTTGACCCGAAGAACCAAACCAGGCTCGGGTGCAGCATCAATGAGATACAGCAGACGAAAATAATGGTACGCAGATCGCCCTCGGGTCGGTACTTAACCAGCACGCCCCCCAGCGCGAACAGGGCACCGGGCAAGGCCGCGCGGGTGATCAGGTTCAAGGCTTCGTCTACAACTCCGGGTATGGCCAGTCCAGTGAGGTTTACGACAAACCCCAACGAGATCCCAAGAATGAGTGCATTCTTGAACATGGCCGACAGCACGGATTTCAACATCAGCACTCCGCCGTTGCCGCGGTTTCGAAGCACCTCCATCACCGTGATGCCGAGGCAATAGCAAAAGGGTGAGTGGAACGCGATGATTGTGAAGTTGCCAACTAAATTTTCGACCCCATAGGCGCGCTCGGTAATAGGCAACCCCAAGAGGACCGAGTTTGAAAACAGACAGCAAAATCCAATAGCAACCGAATCCTCCCACGCTCGTCCGAAGATCAGGCGCGCACCGATCATACCAGCGACAAAACACAGACCAGCTGCTGAATAGAAACTGACCAAAAGCCGAGGATCGAAGCTGGTGCCGAGATCGAGATTGGCAATGGCGAGAAACAGTAGGCAGGGAATGGCAAAGTTCTGCGTGAAACTCATTAACCCATCGATATGGGTTTCGCGAAAATAGCCGAACCTCGTCGCCGTGTATCCGGCACCGATGACCAGAAACACCGGCAGGATGACATCAATCAGGCTTTGTAACATGGCGGCGCCATACGGGGTATCGTAAGCGCGTGCAGCAGCATGCCTTACAGGGCGTGCCGGATCACCATGCCATCATAGCCAGGCGTGATATGATCCGGTGTTTCCGCATCGACCGTCGCATAATCCAGATCGATATGCATGTTGGTCAAAACGGCGCGTTTTGGTTTCAATTGGTCGATCCACTCCAGCGTCTTTTCCAGATGGGCATGGGTTGGATGCGGGGAACGACGCAGAGCGTCAATAATCAGGCAGTCCAGATTCGCCAGTTCAGTCATGCTCTCATCATAAAGCTCTGCTACATCAGGCAGATAGACGATGTTTCCCATTCTGAAGCCAAGCGCATCAATCGATCCGTGGTTCACGCGAAATGGCCGAAGTGGGATCGTGCCGCCTGGGCCGGGAATTTCGAACGGCCCATTGATTGTCTTGAGGTCGAGTATGGGCGGATAGGGCGATCCCTCGGGCTGAACGAAGGCATAGCCAAACCGGCTGAGCAGATCGTTCTGCGTGTCACCATCGGCCCAGACGGGGACGCGGGTTTTCATATTGAAAACGATCATCCGCAGATCGTCGATCCCATTCATGTGGTCCGCGTGGGAATGCGTATAGACGACACCATCCAATCGCCCAGTCCCGGTGTCCAGCAATTGGCTACGCATATCCGGTGAGGTGTCGATCAGAACCGACGTAGTCCCATCCGGCCCGTCCCGTTCGACCAGTAACGAGCATCGCCGCCGCTGGTTTTTCGGGTTTTCCGGATCACAATCGCCCCAATGCCCCCCGAGACGGGGGACGCCACCGGATGACCCGCAGCCCAGAATTGTCAGGCGCAGCTCGCTCATGCAGCCGCCTTGTATGTGGCGGCTTTAGTGAAGAGCCGATCAAAATTGGCCTGCGTTTTTGCGGCGAAATCTGCGTAATCCAATCCGAAGACTTCAGCCCCTTTACGGGCGGTGTGTGCGGTATAGGCGGGCTCATTCCGTTTACCGCGATATGGTGGGGGGGCAAGATAGGGCGCATCGGTTTCGACCAGAATTCGATCAACAGGGGCCGAAGCGAAGATATCGCGCAGTTCCTGGCTTCTTGGGAAGGCCGCGATGCCGGACATGGACAGGTAAAAGCCCAGATCAAGCGCGGCCCGGGCCAGTTCTGCCGACGAAGAAAAGCAATGCATGACGCAGGAATAGGGCGTATTACGATGCTCTTCGGTCAGAATGCGGGCCATGTCGTCATCAGCAGCGCGCGCGTGGATGATCAATGGCAGGCCGGTGCGCTGGGCGGCCTCGATATGGATGCGCAGCGATTGTTTCTGCACATCCGCCGACTCGGCCGTGTAGTGATAATCAAGCCCGCTTTCCCCAATGCCCACGAACTTGGGATGCTTAGCGAATGCGACCAACTCATCGACCGTGGCCATCGGCTCATCAGCGGCGCTCATCGGGTGGGTGCCTGCAGCGTAGAAGACTGGTGCGTGAGCCTCGGCGATGGCGCGCACAGCGGGTTCGTTGCGCAGCCGGGTGCAGATGGTCACCATGCGGGTCACGCCAGCCTCGGCAGCGCGGGCGACGATATCATCCAACTGACCGTCGAAATCAGGGAAATCCAGATGGCAGTGGCTGTCGGTAATTTCGGGGGTGAGGCTCATCAGCTGTGACCGGCGGTTTCCTGTATCTTGAACACCGTATCTAGGACAAGCGAGGCAGGGTCAAGGTTGACCGCCTGCCCATGCCGCGCGCGCGCCGTGATGAGCGCGGCGACCTCCGCCCATTGGCGGGCCTTGTGCTGCGAGTTAGAGAGGCGCGATAGAGTTTCAGCCTCATTCGGGGCGGCCTCGGGTATGGAGGCGGCACCTTTTGCACCTGTCAGCGCCAAACGCGAGAGCGCAACGTCGATCAGTGAAAGCAGCAGATCAAACCGTTCGGCAGCCCCCCGCTGAGCTGCCGCTTCTGCCAGTTTTAGGGTGCGCTGGCGGTCGAGCCGGGGAAGGGAGCTCAGAATTGCAATCAGCTCGGCATAAAGCTCTAGCCCGCCGAGATTGATCAAGCGGACGGCATCACCCACTGAACCGGCGGCGAGGGCTGCCAAATGCTCGGCCCGACTCGGGATTTCTGTGCTGGTCTGCGCTAGCGCGGCCTGCATGTCATCTGCGCCAAGGGGTGAAAGCCGCAGCGTGCGGCAACGCGAACGGATGGTCGGCAGCAGGCGCGAAGGTTGGTGTGAAACCAGCAGCAGCGTCGTGCGCGCTGGGGGTTCTTCGAGCATTTTTAGCAGCGCATTGGCGGCGCTGACATTCATTTCATCCGCTGAATCGACGATAACAACCCGGCGACCACCATCGGCAGAGGACAGGCCGAAGAACTTGCCCAGTTTGCGGATGTCATCGACAACGATTTCGTTGCGCAGCCGTCCCTGATCGTTGACGGACCGGGTGATTGCGGCAAGGCCGGGCTCGGCCCCCGCCTGGATTCGGTGAGCGACGGGGTGGTCCGGGTCGATGTCCAACGTCTCAGGCGCAGGAGGGGCACCAAACAACCCGCCATCATCTGCCGGAGGTGTGGCCAACAAAAACTGTGCAATGCGCCAGGCAAGGGTAGCCTTGCCCACGCCGCGCGGCCCCGTTAGCAACCAGCCGTGGTGCAGCCGGTCCGAGTTATACGCGGTTAAAAACGCCTCTTGGGCCGCATCCTGTCCGAACAGCTTGAGAGTTTCGCGCGGATGCGGGGCACCAGGGGCCTGATCCGGTGTTTGGATATCGTCGCTCATGTCAGCTCAATTGCAGGGACGTCATGACAATATCTGTCACATCCCGCGCAACGCTGTCCATGTCCCGATTGCCGTCGACCACGTGGAAACGGTCAGAGAATTCTTGAGCCAGACCCAGAAAACCTGCCCGCATCTGTTGTTGAAGATCCAAACCGAAATCTTCGAACCGTTCTTCGGTGCCCTGACGACCTTTGGCGCGCAACAGGCCGGTTTCCGGGTCCATATCGATCAGCAAGGTCATATCTGGCTCTCGCCGGATCATCAAGCTGTGCAACTGATCCACCAAACCCCGCAGATCGCCGCGCGACAGACCTTGATACATCCGGGTACTGTCGGCAAAGCGATCGCAGATCACAACCTTGCCCTCTGCCAACGCGGGTTCAATCGTGCGCTCAAGATGATCGCGCCGGGCGGCGGTGAACAGCAGGATCTCGGTCTCGGCCGACCAGCGGTCCGGATCGCCCTGCAGCACAAGGCTGCGAATTTCTTCGGCCCCGTCCGATCCGCCGGGCTCGCGCGTCAGAACGACGTCGCGGCCTTGATGCCGCAAGTGCTCGGCCAGCAGGCGCGCCTGCGTGGACTTGCCTGATCCGTCAATGCCTTCGAAGGTCAGAAACGTTCCGCGCGCTGTCACATTTGCTCCAGCGGGGTGTTGATCACTTCTTTCAGAACGATGCCACCCACGGTCAACATACGTACGACAAACCCGCCCAAGGGAACATCCTTTTCCGCCACCAGCGGGCGGCGGATTTCGGGCAATCCTTCGGGTTGGATCACCAACTCGGCCAATTGCTGGCCTTTGCTGACCGGTGCGTTGATAGGGCCGTCATAGACAACCTCGGCCTTGATGTCCTTGTCGCCCAAAACGGGGAACAGCAGGGTCAGATCACCCTCGGGCACCAATCCCACAGTCTTTTCCGCCCCCATCCAAAGCTTGGCCTGGGCTACCGGTTCTTCTGATTTGGCAACTGTCCTCTCGACAAAATTTCGAAACGACCAGTTAACCACGGCCTCAGCCTCCTCTGCGCGCTTGGCAGTGCTGTCGAGCCCTGAAAGTACAAAGACAACCCGTCGGTCGCCTTGTTTGGCAGAACCGACCAAACCATATCCTGCCTCTTGGGTATGGCCAGTCTTGAGGCCATCGGCCCCGATATCCAGCTTCAGCAGCGGATTGCGGTTCCGCGCGTTCGAGGGCGCTCGGCCATCGAATTCGAACTCTTCTTCGGCAAACAGGGGATAGTACTCGGGGAAATCGGTGATCAGCCGGTCGGCCAGAACTGCCAGATCGTGCACTGACATCATGTGCCCAGCAGCAGGCCAGCCGTTGGAATTGGCAAAGTTCGAGTTGTTCATGCCCATCTGCTGCGCCCGCTGAGTCATGAAACGGGCGAATCCGGCTTCGCTTCCGTCGGGGCTGAGCGCTTCGGCGATCACGACACAGGCGTCATTGCCCGAAAGCACGATGATCCCGCGCAAAAGATCCTCGACCCGGACACGATCCTGCGTGTTCAGGAACATGGTCGAGCCGCCATAGCTCATTGCATGTTCCGAGACGGGCAAAGTTTCGTCCAGCGTCAAACGGCCATCGCGCAAGGCTTCAAACGCCACATAAAGCGTCATGAGCTTCGACATGGACGCTGGAGGCAGAGGCTGATCGGCGTCTTTAGACAACAGCACAGTGCCGGTTTTCTGGTCCATCACATAAGCCGCACGCGCGGTGGTGTCGAAGGCATGGGCGGGCAGTGCCAACAGCGCCAACCCGAGGGCCAGTGTGGTGGATCGCAAAGCGGAAAGCATCATGGGCCTCCTGTTTGATCAGTTCTTTGCCGTGAAAGCATCGGTAAACCCAAGGTCTTTCACATCGTTCAACATCGCCCGACGTTCCGCGCGGGTTGCAACGGGTCCAACCAAAACGCGCCAGACCGACTTGTCCTCGCTTTTCAGTTCCATGACTTCGGCGGCCATGCCATTGCGCCGGATCTTGTCCGCCGCGCTCTTGGCGTTGGATTCTACGCTGAAGGTGCCCGCCTGAACAAAAGGTTTTGCCAACCCACTTGTCGTCGCAGCACTCGCCGTCGCTGGTGCCGCGGCCGTTGGTTCAGAGGCCTCGATGGCCGCTGCCGCTCCGGCAATCGGGTCCAGAGGCGTTTCGGTGATTGCGTTAGGGTCTTTCTTTTGCCACCACTTGCGCTTGGCCGGTTTTTCAGCCGGTGCCGTCAGTTCGGGATCCGACAATGCTGCCGTCTGTGTTTCTGACGAAGGGGATTCGGTCTCGGCAGCCGCTGCGGTTGCTGCGCCAGCTGCAGCGACTGCAGTCTCGTCGCTTGGCTTTTTCTGCCACCATTTGCGTTTGGCCGGTTTCTCTGGGGCTGGGGCCTCATTCGCGGCCAATTCACTGGTCGGGGCTTCTGCATTGGTCGGGGCTTCTGCACTGGGCGCATCTTCATTCGACGATGCAGCAACGGCAGCCCCAGCAACGACTGCAGCTCCGGTCGCTGCTTCGGTGCTTGGCTTTTTCTGCCACCATTTCCGCTTTTGAGGCTTTTCAGCAGCGCCCGTTTCCGACGCTTCTGCGGTTTCGGTTGTTTCCGAACTCTCTGCACTATCTGTCTCTTCGGCAGGTTCCGCGGCGACAGGTGCAGGGGGTTCTTCAATAGCCTCACGTCGCAACGCGACAACCTGCACCCTGGTTGGAGCACCAGCCAGCATTCCCAATTGCTCGGCAGCGGATGACGAGACCTGCAGCGCGGGTCCTGGCAAATTCCGCTCACGGCGGAACAGGGCACCCGTTACCGATTTGTTGTTGGCTGTATTCTTGATTAGCACCCGCTCGGGTTGAGTCACATCGGGATGCGCCACCCAGATACCACCCAGCGATGGCCGCCCGTCCCACAATCCTGCTTCGGTGACCTGAAAAACCTCGGGGGCTTCAACATCGCGCTGATTGGTCGCGGCAGCCTCGGGGAACAGTTCGAACCGGTTTGTGTTGTCCGCATCTTCGGCGGCCGTATCCTCAGGCGGGTCCTCTGTAGTAAGTAGCCCTTCTTCGCATCCTGCCAATGCTGCCATCGTCACGACCAAAATTGCCAGCCGTTGTGGCCCAAAGCGTGTGCCCGTAGCTCGCTCCATTTTCTCAATCCCTTGCCTGACAAGGCCATTCCGGCCGCGCCCCACCGCGTCATTGCTGGTTCTTGTTGCCAGTCTTGTGCGGTCTTTCCCGCAGATCATAGCGCGGGCATCGGGCCATGGAAAGACTGCTACATTCGCTTCGGCAAGATTTCCCGCTTTATGGCTTGCCTCCGCGCTCAACTCGTCATAGACCCAGCCTCACGCGGGGAGGTGGCAGAGTGGTCGAATGCGGCGGTCTTGAAAACCGTTGAACGTGAGAGCGTTCCCAGGGTTCGAATCCCTGTCTCCCCGCCACTCATACCCGTCTCACTTCAGTCGAATTTTCTGATCCAGAATTGTGCCGTAATTCCCGCGCGTTGGCGAATGCGCTTTCAATCAGAGACTGAGCAGACCGTACACTCAGAGTGCAATTCAGGCCCAAGTCTCAGTGCCGCATTTTGGCGGGGTCGCTTTGGGCTGGATTTCCCTGATACCCGGCAATTTACAGGGAATTTCTGCAAACCAAGTCTGGAACCCGACATTTCAGATGTCACAACTCTATTTTTTCCAATAGCTTAGGCTGCAAATTCCCTAAATCATGGAACAGGGAATTTTCTCGTGGGAACAGGGAATTGTTCCGACGGATCAGGGAGGGCGAACCCCGTATCAGGGACGCAGGATCTGAAGCTATCAAAAGCCGAACTGGCGTTCCTGTTCGGACCAATCAAGTGGGTGGGTCACGCTGACCAGACGCTTGAGTGTGAGTTCGGGCGGCTGGGTGCCGTCGAGAATCGCGGCCTGAATCTTCGGGGAGAGAAAGGCGAGCTGGGCGCGGGTGCGGATGAAGGCGCCGGGGACGCTTTCGCGGCGTGCGATCTCCATCAGTTGAACTCCGGCTTTTAGATCGCGCGCCCAGCCATGGGCGCGGATCAGCATGGACCGGAGGTGAGGATCGGGTTCGCCCGGCAGGCATTCGGTGCTGGCAACGCCATCGCACGTTCAATTGCACATGTGTCGTCACACTTGGATGCGCCGGTCTCGATTGACGATATGGCAAGCCGAGCGGGCATGAGCCGGGCCGTCTTCCATCGTAAATTCAAGCAGGTCACGACGATGACTCCAATCCAGTTCGTCAAGACGATGCGCCTCAACAACGCCGCCATGAAGATCGCGGGCGGGATGCCTGTGAACGAAGCCGCAATGGACGTTGGTTACGTCAGCCCGTCCCAGTTCAGTCGCGAGTTCAGGCGCATGTATGGGCAATCGCCGAGGCAATGGGGTGAGGTACAGACACTACTGGTTAAAGTTGCTTGAGGCAGACTTGCGTCCGCTCAGCAGACGTTCAACGAGTTTAGAGGAACGTCTGCCTTGAGCCCAATGCCGACACAAGACTTACATTGATGGTGGTTCTATCGTGTCGCGACCCATATACCGCGAAAACTTAGGTTTAGTTTCTGCGCCGCAACTTTCGTCCGAAGTTTATCTGGTAATAATGTCTATCGCCAATTCGGCTTATCGCCAAACGCGTTTGCTTCTTGGTCACTTGGCTGTACGAAAAAGTAAATTAGCACCAGAACACCTATCAACGGAACGAAACCTATCAACAGCCACCATCCTGATCTGCCGGTATCGTGCAATCGCCTTGCACCTACCGCAAGGTTGGGAAGAATTACTGCGAGGCTCACCAAAACTGACAGCGGTTGACCTGCATTCTCATCGCCAATCTGAAAGCCAAGTAATGGCGCAATGAACAAAGCGTCCAGAATGCCAACAACAATTAAGACCAGAAGAAGAGAAAGAAACCACCACCAGTACTCTGGTCGCGACGCGCGCCCTGAAAACGTGGCATAATTGGAAAGAACTTTCCCTGTGGCAGCAATCATGTTTCCCAATGCCCGACCTCCCTCACAAAAAGAACTCAACTATTTCATTTCAGTATAGTCTTCAAAACCGTCTACGGAACCATCCTTAATGGTGCAGTTTCCCGCCCGTCTGACCCTGGGGTCGTCCCAATACACATTCCAGAAAACAACATACTGGTTTTCGTTTTCCCAACCAGGGAAAACACTTATTGCCGCATTTGGTAGACTAGAAAAATGTGGGACGTTCCAAACGTAATCATGACACGCAGTCAACGCCTCTGTTGTTTGACGATCGAATGCGGCCGCAGGCACACCGATCAGTGCGAGAATGAAGATTCCTGTTGCCGTTCTCATTTGCCTCTCTTCCTTTAAACATAACTGAATTGATCGCGGTTGAGTTCAAAACTTGCCCAGATAGTACCGGATACCCTAGCGTGAAACCTAACCCTCACGCAAAAACTAAGTCTTTGATTGCGCTTCAACACGAGCAAAGAATGAGTAAACAAGCAGCCGTTCACACAGGCTTGGCGAAAGTCCGCTTTGTCCTGCATACCGGTCGTTTGCTGCAACTTGCTTGAATGTCCACTGTGCGGACTTTTCTGTCGTTCGCTTACCAGATGCCGAAGCCCGCTTTACGCACCTTGCAACAGCAGCAGATAGGTGCGCGGTTTTCGCAGCAAACTGAGACTGGTTCAGAATTTTTCTGACAGCACTTGGCAGCTTCTTCAATTGTACTTTTTGCGTCCAATGTGCGCTGATATCATGTTGACTGGAAGATGGGTATTGTCCACTTCTAAAGCAGCCAGATAGGAAACCTGTCTCAAGCTTTACTCAGACAACAAAGCGCCGCTTAGGTCAAAATGCTTCGGGAACATTGCGCGCAGAAAACGAAAAACAATTCTCATCGCTTCGTCGCGGTCAAATGAATCCGGGTGGAGTAGGTAATCGGTCCACATGCCTTCCAGCATTGCGAGTGTGCCGTGTGTAGCGTCCCTAGCAACTTGATTAGGGCGTTCGGTTCCGGCTTCTTTCGCAATTCGAGCGAAAGCGTTGAAAACTAGGTTCCGAAGCTTAGCGTCGCGGGTATCTGAAAACGCAGCGATTGCTGTTCTATTTCGGGCCTCGCCTCGAAACGCGTACCAAATGGAAACGTTTTTCTTATTGAGAATGGTTTCACTTAAGTCGCCCCGAACAATCATCTCAATATGTTCCTGTCCGGTTTGCCCGGTCGTTTCCAACAAGTCGTAAATTCCGTTGTAGTATTGTTCGGAGGAGTAGCGGGCGGCTTCGTCAACCAAGTTGTCCTTGCCACCGAAATGAAGATGAATCATGCCACGGGACAACTCGGCGCGTTGAATGATTTCACTGACGGAGGTTTCGGAAATCCCTTTTTCTGCGACCGAGTCGAGTACTGCCTCGATCAGGGAAAGGCGGTTTCGCTCGCGTATTTCTTGTCGTCTTCCAGTCATTGGATCAGGCGGCTCTGTTTGTTTTCAGTCTCTTGCGGTCCCTTCTAACGGCCAGTGTGAAATTGGCCATCCCCGGTTGCGAATTTATCAGTTGACACAACTAGTCCAAAAATTCCAGATTTAAATGGACGATTGTCCATTTTGTGATCGACATGGTCGCGCCACCAAAAAAGCAAAGTTCAGCAGGGAAGCATGGCCGGAGTACTACGAAGTGAAACGGGCAAGGGCCTCGCACTGAGCGCACCTGCGACGCTCTACGTCGGTCTGCTTGTCGTCGTGCCGCTTTGCATTCTCGTCGCATACAGTTTTTGGACCCAGAACTATGTCGAGATCGACCGGACCTTGACTTGGGCAAACTACCAAGAGGCGTTTACCGACCCATTGGTTCGACACCTAATGTTCCGTTCGGTCGCAATTGCAGGCGCGGTGACATTGGCAACTGTTTGTCTGGCCTATCCGATTGCATACTTCATCGCGTTTCGGACACAGAAGAAGACCTTCTGGCTGTTGCTGATCACTATTCCCTTTTGGAGCAGCTACCTTCTGCGCGTGTTCAGCTGGAAACTAATTCTTGGCTTCAATGGGGTGTTGAATTCTGCGCTGATTTCACTTGGTTTGATACAAGAGCCGCTGACATTCTTGCTCTACAACGAATTCGCTGTTGTCCTTACGCTCGCCCACGCCTGGGCACCGTTTGCTATCCTGCCGATCTATGTATCGCTGCAAAAGATCGACCGCAGCCTATTGGAGGCTGCAACCGACCTTGGCTGCAACAAGCTTGAAAGGTTCGTTCGCGTGACACTGCCTCTGACGGTGCCGGGGGTCATTGCGGCCTGTCTGATCATTTTCATCCCAACGGTGGGCGATTACGTCACTCCGGCCTTAGTCGGTGGATCGCAGGGCAAAATGGTGGCGAACTTGATCCAAGTGCAGTTTGGTGCCGCCAATAACTGGCCGTTGGGTGCAACCCTGTCTCTTCTTGCCATGCTTTCAGTCGGCTGCGTTGCAATCCTGTTCGTGATGGTCGTTACCGCATTGGGCCGGAGGATCAGATGACCAAGGCATTTCGTTTCTCATGGTTGCTGTTTTATGCGATTGCTTATCTGGTGTTTCTCTACCTGCCGGTTTTGCTATTGCCACTGTTTTCGTTCAACGACGGAACTATCGTAGCCTTTCCACTAAAGGGATTCACCTTGAAGTGGTACGCCCAGTTGGGGCAGCAGGACACTCTGCTACAGGCTATGGTGAACTCGTTGATCGTCGGCAGTGTGACCGCCCTGATGGCGACGTCTCTGGGTCTGTTCGCCGCGCGCGCCTATGTCCGCTATCGGTTCACGGGGCGTGAGTTGTCTGAGGGACTGGTCATGCTTCCACTGGTCATTCCCGGCATCATCGTGGCCAGTTCGATGCTGGTCCTGTTCATCAGCATCGGCTTGAAGCCATCGCTGACCACCGTGATCCTTGGGCATGTGTTTGTGGCGTTGCCATTTTCCGTGTCGATTATGAAATCTGCATTTGACGATTTCGACCAGTCCTTGGAGGAGGCTGCATTCGATCTTGGTGAAAGCGTCGTGGGAACGTTTCGGCGTGTTACCCTCCCAATCGTAGCGCCGGGTATTGTCGCCAGCCTTTTGGTCACGTTTACGGTGTCGTTTGACGAGTTCGTCCTGGCCTTTTTCTTATCCGGGAACAGCCCGACATTGCCGGTCTATATCTGGAGCCAGATCCGCTTCCCGGCAAAATTGCCCAACACGTTGGCCCTAGGATCGCTGCTTTTGCTGTCCTCGGTGCTGCTGTTGTTGATCGCCGAATACTTCCGCCGCCGTTCCATCCAATCGTCAGATTGAAGCCAAAGGAAACGAATAAGATGAGCGAACAGAACATCATCGAAATTCAGGGCGTCGAAAAACGCTTTGGTTCCTTTGTGGCTGTGTCCGATCTGAACCTGACCTTGAAAGAGGGTGAGTTCTTTTCGCTGCTTGGCCCTTCGGGATGCGGCAAGACGACGGCTTTGCGCATCATCGCGGGTTTTCAAGATCACGAAGAAGGCGAGATCCGGATCGATGGTCGAACGATGGGAGAGGTGCCTGCGAACAAGCGTCCCACCAATATGGTGTTCCAAAGTTATGCGATCTTTCCTCACCTGAATGTCGGCGACAATGTTGGCTTCGGATTACGCAAGACCAAGCTTTCGCGGCAGGAAATTAAAGAACGCGTTGCCGAGGCGCTTGAGATGGTTGAACTGGGCGGCCTGCAGGACCGTAAGGCCAACGAATTGTCGGGAGGTCAGCGGCAACGAGTAGCGCTCGCCCGCGCACTCGTCATGCGACCCAAGGTTTTACTGCTAGATGAGCCTTTATCTGCGTTGGACAAGAATCTGCGCGAAGCGATGCAATTGGAAATGCGCCGCCTTCAGCAGAAGCTTGGAATAACTTTTGTAATGGTCACGCATGACCAGTACGAGGCGATGACCATGTCCGACCGTATTGGCGTCATGTTTGGGGGGCAGCTCAAGCAGGTGGATAAGCCAGAGGTCCTGTATTCCCAACCGTGTAACCGGGAAGTGGCTTCTTTCATCGGTGGAATGAACTTTCTGGATGCCGTAGTGACTGCAGAGAATGCTGAAACGCTTGAAGTCAACGTTAAGGGCTTAGGGAAGATGGAAATCGGGGTGAACCCCAACGTCCAGGTGCATGACAAGGAACTTCTTGTCGGCGTTCGTCCTGAGCAATTGGAAATCAGTGCGGAAAAGCCGGATGGGTACGATGCTCTTGTTCAGGGCGAGGTTTCGGACGTCGCCTTTTATGGAGAGAGTGTCCACTATTATGTGCGCGTCGATGGTCTGAAAGACAGTATCGCCGTCGCAGTACCAAACTACTTTCACACGGTCGATCACACGCGCGGCGATACCGTCTGGCTTGGCGTTCAAAGCGCCTCGGTGATTGACTTGGGTAAACGTGAATCTTTGGGAGGAGACAAATGAATAAAACAGCATCACTTATGGCAGCAGTAGTTGCCACCTTTGCCGCCAGCCAAACTCTGGCGAACGCCGCTGATCTGACCGTTTTTGACTGGTCCGGATATGAGGATCAGGGCTTTTACGGCGACTATGTCGAAAAATACGGCGGCGCGCCTAGCTACACCTATTTTGGCAGCGTGGAAGAAGCGTTCACAAAGCTTCAGTCCGGTTTTGAAGCTGATTTGGCCCATCCCTGCACGGATGCCCTGAGAAAGTGGGTAGCGGCAGACATGATCAAGCCGATTGACACCAGCAAGCTGGAAAACTGGGACAAGCTGATGCCCAAGATCAAAGAGGTCGATGGCATCACCATTGATGGGCAGACCTACATGGTTCCGTTCGAATGGGGCAATACTGGTCTTATCTATCGAACAGATATGATTTCGGCAGATGACGTTTCGCTGCAATTGCTTGCCGATCCTGCATATCAGGGCAAAGTCGCCATTCCGGACGCCGCTTCCAGTGCCTTTGCAATGGCGGCATTGGCAACCGGCGCCTCCAGCTATACCGATATGAGTGACGAGGAATTCCAAAAAGCGGCGGACTACTTGCGCGCGATTCATCCGAACGTGCGCTTTTATTGGTCTGACGCCGGCCAACTGGATCAGGCAATTGCCAGCGGTGAGGTCACGCTGGGTTGGGGATGGAACCAATCGGAACTGAACCTGATCTGGAACGAAACGCCAGCGGTCATGATGCGTGATGTAGACAAAGGTATCGCGACTTGGGTCTGCGGCTATGTGCATCTGAAATCTGCCAAGCAGTCGGATGAGCAAGTCTATGACATGCTGAACGCGCTCAGCTCTGCGGCAAGCGGTAAATACATTATTGAAAGCTGGGGTTACGCCCACGCCAACGAAGACGCTTTTGCACAGGCAGACCCAGAGCTGATCGAAACCTACGGGTTTTCGGATGTGGACAGCTTCTTTGAAGGCAGCCTGTTCTTTGACGCTGTTAACCCCGAGCTGGAGGCCAAGATGTTGAAGGAATTCGAGCGCATTAAAGCTGGCTTCTAAGGGCACTCTTACAACACACCCGGGAATGGTGGGGAGGTAGAAATCCTTCCATTCCCACGAACCAATTTCCAATTTCCTTGGAGGAAGCGCGGCAATGTCAGGCGCTGACGAGTATTCTGTTCTCTTCGAACCGGTCAAGATCGGGCCAGTAACGGCTCGAAACCGGTTCTACCAGGTGCCCCACTGCAATGGTTTGGGTCATTTGCGACCTCAGGCCGAAGCTGCCATGCGGGCGATGAAAGCCGAGGGCGGTTGGGCAGTGGTGTCTACTCAGGAGGCCGAGATTCATCCGACTTCGGATTTGTCTCCTTATTCTGAAAACCGAATTTGGGACGATCAGGATATTCCCGCACTGCGTCTGATAACCAACTCAATTCATGAGAAGGGCTCGCTCGCGGCAATCCAATTGGCGCATAACGGGCACCATGCCCAAAACCACCTGACCCGCGCGCCTCTGCTGGCCCCATCAGAACTTGTCTTGCAGACTCCATACCCGAAACAGGCAAGGGCAATGGACAAGGCTGACATTCGAGAATTTCGCAAGTGGCATCGCGCGGCGGCTCGTCGTTCGCGCGAAGCCGGGTTCGACATTGTGTATGTCTATGCGGGGCATCACATGACATTGCCTCATCATTTTCTGCTGCCACAGTTCAATGATCGGACGGATGAATATGGAGGTTCGTTGGAGAACCGGGTGCGACTTACCCGCGAGCTTCTGGAAGAAACCAAGGAAGAGGTCGGAGATGATTGCGCCATTGCCCTTCGGTTCGCGGTTGATGAAATGCTCGGGTCAGAGGGGATGCAAGCGCAGGAAGAAGGCCGTGCAGTAGTCGAATTGCTGGCCGAGCTTCCAGACCTTTGGGATGTTAATGTGGCGGATTGGAGCAACGACTCTGCTACGACCCGGTTCGAGCCCCGCGACGGCTTTCAGACCTCATATATCGAGTTCGTGAAACAGGTGACTTCTAAGCCTGTTGTGGGCGTCGGGCGCCTTACGTCGCCGGACTTGATGGCGTCACTGGTCAGGAAGGGCATCCTTGATTTTATCGGCGCGGCGCGACCATCCATCGCCGATCCGTTTCTGCCTAACAAAATTAGGGAAGATCGCATCGAAGAAATACGTGAGTGTATCGGTTGCAATATCTGTGTTTCATCCGACTCTCTCGGCGTCCCAATACGCTGCACTCAAAACCCGACTATGGGTGAAGAGTGGCGGAGGAAATGGCATCCTGAGATCATTGATCGTCGGGTAAACGAGGAAGCTGCGCTTGTTGTCGGCAGCGGACCAGCCGGACTTGAATGCGCCATGCAATTGGCGCGGCGGGGCTACGAGGTAACTCTGGCGGAAGCAAAGCAAGAGTTCGGCGGCCGTGTGATGCAGGAAGCTGCCCTGACCGGGCTATCCGCTTGGAAGCGCGTGACAGATCACAGAATCTACGACCTGCAACAACGCGGGAACGTTCAACTGTTCACCGACAGCCGTTTGTCAGCAAGTGAGGTCATCGAGTTGGGTATACCGAACGTCTTTGTTGCAACCGGCGCAAAATGGCGGCGAGACGGGCGCGGGAAATCTGCATTTCACGGTGTATCAATCGGTTTAGGTTCTCAGATTTTCACTCCGGATGACATTGTGGCCGGAGTCATGCCGCAGGACGGCCCGATTGTGGTCTACGATGATGATCAAGCCTATCTCGGTGGAGTCTTGGCTGATCATTTGGCTCAGGTTGGGCGAGAGGTTGTCTTTGTAACGCCGGCCTCAATAGTTTCGCCGTTTACCGAATTGACGTTGGAGCAGACTAAAGTGCAACGCAGTCTGTTGGAAAAAGGCGTTCGTCTGAACCTGTCCCAGACCTTGGCCGGTATCGCGCCCGGCCAGGCGACATTGCAGTGCGTCTACACGGGGCGAGAGAACTCCATTGAATGCAGCTCTGTGGTACTGGTGACGCAGCGAATGCGAGAAACCACTCTTTACGACGAGCTTTGCGGTTTGACGGCAAGTCCGCTGAAAACGTTGGAATTAATCGGAGATGCCGCAAACCCCGGCTTGATCGCGGATGCTGTATATTCGGGTCACATGGCTGCCCGGAATTTCGAACGTAACGCGGACGACATCGACCGTGAATTCTTCCGCCGGGAAGTCATTTCCCTTGAGTCTGCATGAGGTGCGCAATGCCAAAAGATGACCTGCAAGTAATGCGCGATTTGATGGACGCGCAACAGGAAGGGTTCGCCCTGCCTCGTCACTTCTATACGTCTCAAGCAGTATACGAGAACGATATCGGCGCGTTCTGGAACCGTAACTGGATCTGGGTCGGCCATGTTAGTCAGCTCGCAGAACCGGGGGACTTTTTCCTGTTCGACTATGGGCCCGAGTCCATCATCATCGTTCGGGATCGCGAAGGTGAGGTGCGCGCGCATCTGAACGTTTGCCGCCACCGGGGATCGCGGGTTTGCATTGAACGGAAAGGCAAGGCACGCAATTTCATCTGCCCCTATCATGCGTGGACTTTTGATCTGAACGGCAAGCTACGAAACGGGCGTTCAATGGGGTCGAATTTCGACCCGGGCCAATACGGATTGCTCCCGGTTCAGGTGAAGATATTCCAAGGTCTGATTTTTGTCTGCGCAGCTGAAGACGCCCCGCCGCTAGATGCTGCGTTGGTGCAGTTGGCCCCACTGTCAAAACCGTTCGAATTTGAAAACCTGAAGGTCGCTCATGAAGCCTCATACCCAGTTCCAGCAAATTGGAAACTGGCTTTGGAGAATTACCTGGAATGCTACCACTGCGCGCCGTCTCATCAGGACTATTCGCGCAGCCATTCGTTGAAAGACCCCGCTCAGGTTCTGGAGTTCAGCGGCGCACTTCATGAGCGGATGAAAGAAGCCGGAGTGCCCGTTGAGGAGCTGGACCTGACCGGAGATAACGCGCTCGCCCCGGGTGCAGATGTCTATTGGCGCCGCTACCCGCTGTTTCCCGGCTATTTGACCGGTAGTAAGGATGGCGCTTCGCTGGCGCCGCCTTTGGGTGAACTGAAAGGTCACGATGGCGGTGCCACCGATCTGGGGATCGGGACGCTGAACTACTTCCTTGTTTATGCAGATCACATGGTTGGCTACCGGTTCGTCCCACGCGCGCTGCAGGAAACGGATATTCAAATCGTCTGGTATGTGCGCGGCGATGCTGAAGAAGGTCGGGACTATAACAAGGATGCCATTACATGGCTCTGGCATGTCACGTCGCTCGATGATGAGCGGATCATCCGTCACAACCAAGAGGGCGTGAACTCCCACCGCTTCGTGCCGGGACCGCTGTCCGAGATGGAATGGAGCATTCCGGGTTTCTATCGCAATTACTTCAGCATGATCTGACACGCTCAGAATTCGGAGAAATACTATGACAGAATTAACGAAACGCAGATCAAGACGGCGCGGGGGTGGGCGCGAAGCACGTGCAGCCGTGCGAACCAGCAACGTCGCTTCGCAAGCGATCTGGCCGGGCATTTCGGGTGGGCGCTACAAGCCCCTTTCAGATGCTGACATGTCAAATATTCACGAGGCCGCCCTTAGCATTCTGGAGCGTACGGGCGTCGGTGATCCAACGCAGGAAGTTCTCGATCTCGTGCTGTCCAAAGGGGCGACGTTGAACGAGCATGGTAGGCTGTGCTTTCCTCGCGCGTTGATGGAAGATCTTTTGGCTAAGGCGGCCCGTGAGTTCTATGTCCATGCACGCGGATCGCGGGCCGGTAAGGATGACATGCACTGCACCAAAGACAAGGTGTACTATGCGAACTCCGGCACCGCTGTGACAACGTTTGATGCGGAAACTCGCAGTTACCGGCCGTCGACGCTCAAAGACATTTACGACTTTACCCGATTGGTTGACCGGCTCGATAATATCCACATGACCGGTGATACGGTTTTGGCAACGGATGTGCCACAGGACTACGAGCACGACATGAGCATGCTCTACGCCATTCTGGCGGGTAGCGAAAAACCATCTTGCCTGACGTTCCGTACTCGAGAGCATATTCAGGACGCGATTCATCTGTTCGATCTGGCATCAGGCGGGGAGGGTAAATTCCTCGAGAAACCCTCAGTCATTTTTGGCGGTTGTCCCATAGTATCCCCGCTCCGGTTTGGGCGGGAAAACTTGGAGATCCTGATTGATACAGCGAAGATGGGGCTTGTCTGCGATTTAGCTGTTCCGCCACAGGCTGGGGCGACGTCGCCTGCGCCTCTGGCCGGGACTTTGGCGCAAGCCGTAGCCGAGACCCTATCTTGCGTCGCAATTGCCAACCTGATTAACCCGGGCACCCCCGTCGTCTTTGCAGCTTGGCCGTTTATTACTGACCTGCGAACTGGTTCATTTACGGGTGGCAGTGGTGAGCAAGCATTGATATCCGCGGCGGCTATCCAAATGGGCAATTTCTACAACCTGCCGACCAGCGTTGGTTGCGGCATGACGGATTCCAAGATTCCTGACGCACAATATGGTCTGGAAAAGGCGTTGACTTTCGCATTAGCGGCTCATGCTGGGGCCAACAGGCTCTGCGAATTTGGCGGTATGCTCGGCAGCCTGATGGGTTGCAGCTTTGAGTCCATGGTCATCGACAACGAGGCCGCGGGTATGATCTCACGAACCCTGCGTGGTATCGAGGTGAGCGACGACACTCTGTCGGTTGACGTCATCCACGAATGTGCAATTGATCCCGGTCATTTCCTCGGCAACACGCAGACCTTGCAATACATGGAGACTGAGTATGTCTATCCAACCCTGATGGATCGGGAGCTAACCGATACTTGGCAAAAAGCCGGTCGTCAGGATATGTTTGAACGGAGCCGGTCAGTCGTGAACGACATTCTATCCAATCACTATCCAAACTATTTTGGCAGCAAGGCGGATGCGGAGGTTCGGTCCAAGTTCCCGATCAAATTGCCACCAGAGGTGATGCGGGCAGGTTAAACGCAGCGCACTTAAGCGAAGGCATAGCAACCATGAAAATCGCGATGGCGCGCCGAGGCAGTTCCTAAGGTTTAAATATACCCTGCTGCTTTAGGTCTTCGGTTGCCAGCTGGATACCTTTTTCAAGGACGTCGAACATCTGGTTCAACTCGCCTTCGGTAATGATCAGAGGTGGGGAAAACACGCACATGTTGATGATCGGCCGCAGAATCAGCCCGTTCTCCTGACAATGATGATCAATCAAAGCGCCGACAGATTTATCTAGGTCCAGTGCATTATCTGCTTTTGCGTCTGCAACACATTCGACGCAGCCAACGAGCCCCATGCCGCGCGCGTCACCGACGAGCGGCAAATCTGCCAGAGCCTGGAGGCGCTCTTCGAAGAGCGGCGTGATTGCGCGGACATGTTCCAGAACGCCGTCGCGCTCCATGATTTCAATCGTCTTCAGGCCTGCCGCCGCGCTTACTGGATGGCCTGAGTAAGTGAAGCCGTTTGAAAACGTAGCGTTCTGCGCATTGTCTCCGCTTACATCTGCAATCAGCCGGTCAGAGATGATACAAGCCCCCATGGGTACGTACCCAGACGTCATGCCTTTGGCGCAGGTTATGATGTCGGGCTTAATCCCAAAGACGTCTTCTGAAGCAAACCAATGTCCAAGCCGCCCAAATCCGGTTACGACCTCGTCTGAAATATACAGGACATCGTATTTCCGGCAGATTTCAAGACAGCGCTGATGATACCCCTGCGGAGGCACAATGACGCCACCAGAGCACAGTATCGGTTCAGCGATGAAGGCAGCGACCTTGTCTGCTCCGGTTTGCAGTATCATGTTCTCCAGATCTGCAATTTTTTCGTCCAGAAAGTCATCGACCGTCTGATCGGGGCGACGTATATACGGATTCACGTTCGGCAAAAACCGCGTCAGGTCCGAGGCTTGGTCCAACCACCCTTTGTCGCGCTCTTTTCCGGATACCGAGGCCGCCAAATAGGTCGATCCGTGATATGCTTTCTGGCGCGAGATCACGATTTTCTTTTGAGGTTCTCCCAACAGGTTATTGCGAAATTGTACAAACCGCAGAGCGCTATCCACGGCCGTTGAACCACCGGTCGTGAAGAACACATGGTTCAAATCGCCCGGCGTTCTCTTGGCGATTTCATGTGCCAAACGGGCCGGAGTTGAGTTGGCGTTGTTGAAGGGCGAAAAATACGCCATCTGTTTCGCCTGCTGAGCCATCGCATCGGCAATCTCGTTGTTTCCATAGCCCAATTGAATGCACCACATGCCAGCAGGGCCGTCTATCAGGCGCTTTCCGTCCTCTGTGACGACATGAACGCCAAGGCCGCTTTCGGCAAAGGTTCGTTCATTTTGGCCAAGGTGTGACATCCCTTCCCAAGGGTGCAGGAAATGTTCGTTGTCCCATTCTCGTATTGACCGAAAGTCGGAGTTGAAAAGGGTCATGCAGCACCTTAATGTAATATAAATCACAAAATGAACAAGCATTTATTCAATGTCAATCCTTGAACTGTCTTAACGCTAAATGCGAGAAGACAAAGGAGACTACCCCAGCGAAGGAGAAATAAGATTAATCTCGAGCGTGATATACCAACCAATGCCCGAGACCTGGGTAAATTGCAGAACCGAAAGCTGCTGATCCAATCGGCTGCGGACGCCATTTATAGATACGGAATACGCGGAACAACTTCGGCAAGAATCCAAGAATTGTCGGGATTATCGCAAGGGATGGTCAACCTACACTTTGGTTCCAAGGAAAAGCTGCTGCTTGCAGTGGCTGAGGAATTGTCAGTCCGATACGCGGAGCAGTGGACGGCCATTGCAGTCAATCCAGAGTTAGACCCGGCAGACAAGCTAGTCTCTATCATAAAGGCAGATTTCGACCCATTGGTCCTAAATGCGCGGGACGTCGCGATCTGGTTTTCCTTTCGGGCTGAAGCGCTCTCGAACCCGAACATATTTCCTTTCATCGACTCGCGCGACAAAGGTTTCCGCGCGGTGATCCTGGAGTTGTTGGAACAAATAAAGGGTGAAGGCGAATACGAGGATGTAAGCGCCAAACTTGCAACAGACGCGTTGGTTGCTTTGTTGGAAGGGCTTTGGACCGACTACCATTTGCACTCAGATATCTTCAACCCCTCCGAGGCTTTGAAGATCTGCCTGTTTGTGCTGCAATCGATGTTTCCTAAACACTTTGGCACTCGGTCGATCCGCGGGAGTAGGTGACTGGGAACTAGCCACGGGCAATCACGAACCCGTTCGAGTCTTGTGGTTCAATCGGCGCAAGTCGTTGATCATTGCTTTGGCCAGAGAGACGCACATCAGTAGCAAGACGACGCTAAACGGCAATGCCCCGATGATCATCGAATTGGTCAATGCTTCCAATCCGCCGCCGCCAGCGATCAGCAGAGTTCCAATTACTAGAGTCAGAAGAACGCCCCAAAGGATACGATGAAGAAGGCCGGTGTTTTCAGACCCGCCGGACATGATCGTGTTCATCACAAGGATGCCAGAGTCGGCGGACGTGACAAGGAATGTCATGGTTAAGAGCACACACATGACACTCACTACCGCAAGCAAGTTGCCCGATATCATTTCCCCCAATGTGACGAACAGTGTTGCCGTCGTTGAAGCTGCGAGGATTGATCCATTTGCATCCCCATTTAGTTCCAGATCGATGGCCGCTCCACCCAGAATGGCCATCCACGCGAAACAAACGAGGGACGGGGCAATGACCGCGCCAAATATGAACTCGCGTACGGTTCGCCCTCTGGAGATACGCGCAAGGAAAAGGCCGACAAAGGGCGAAAACGCGATCCACCATGCCCAATAAAATGTAGTCCATCCGGCCTGCCATCCGAACAACCTGCCTCGTGTACCCGCGTCATAAGCTGCAGTCTTGGTCGCATCAGAAAGATCGGCTGTATCGTTGCTCAAACCCTCAAGATAGGTTGTTTTTGTTCCCCATGGATCAGTTGCACCCGCGAAGAGTTCGCCGATGAAGGGCGCGGCCTCCGCTGGCAATACGGAGCCAAACTCGCCTTCGGAAATCGGTCGAAAAGCTTGGAAACTCAGCGGGACAAAGTTTTTGATATAGTCAACCAGCGCTGTGGCGTAGGTCGTCGCCGCAAAAGCGAGTGAACCATAAACAATGAATACCGCCAGCAATACCAGTGAAAAGAGAAGATTAATATTTGACAAGTATTTGACACCACGCCCCACGCCAGAGACGGCTGAGAGTGTCGACATAATCATAACAACGATCAACGCCGTAATTAGGCCGGCGGTCGACGGGATCACTTTGGTTACTTCTTTTTCAACAAGCCAATTCGCACCGGTAATTAGAAACGCACCGTCCACCAATTGAGAAACGCCATAACCGATCGTTACCGCCACGCCGAGTATTGTCGCAACGACGCCGAGTACATCGACCACATGGCCTGCAACACCGTTTGAGTATTCTCCAAGCAATGGGGTCAGTGCGGTGCGGATTGTTAGCGGCATGCCTCTTGTAAACGCATAATAGGCAAGGCTAAGGCCGGTGACGACGTATATTGCCCAGGCGTGAAATCCGGTGTGCAAAAAGGTATAGCGGTAGGCTCCATCAATAGCGTCCTCGCTTTTGGGTGCGACTTCCCCGGAAATAGTCAATGGATTTGTTTCCCAAAGGCCGAGTGGTTCGGCGGTTGCATAGACCATTAGGCCCACGCCTAGACCCGCCCCAAACATCATCGAAAACCAAGAGAAGTTTGAAAATTCCGGTTTCTCATCTTCTAAACCCAGCCTCATCCGGCCGGTTGAAGGTATGAGCGCGATAAGGAAAAGGAAAAATACAAATAATCCAACGGAAAGGTTGTAAAATGTGTTGAACTCGGCCAGCACTCCTGACTTCCAGGATCGCAGTTTATCGTTCGCAGATAGTGGCCAAACCAGCGCCCAGAGAACGAGCAGAGAAACCGAAAGTTTGCTTACCAGCGCAATCGGCAGGCTATATCCTTTGTAAAAGCCAGTTCCCTGAGTTCTTATTTTGAGTTCTGTGAAAGGTTCTTCAAGCGCCATATTTTCCCGGTCTTACATAAATTGACTGCTTTGCACGCCGCGGTGTCAGGCGCTGGGTTTCAGACTATTTCAATTCCAGCCAGATTAGGAGTGTAGCAGCGGGATTGGTCTTGTCAGAAGAACTTTGATTGAGCGGGGTAGGGTTGTTGCGTAGCTTTTGCCCATGATCGGACCTGCCTATTTCAAATACTTCAAAACCAGTCCCGAGGTCATCCGCCTTGCGGTGATGCTGTGCATCCGTTTCCCTCTCTTGCTTCGGAATGTCGAAGATCTGCTGCATGAGCGAAGCATCGACATAAGCCACGAGATTGTCCGATATTGGTGGAACGGCCTTGTCAGAAGAACTTGGCTTGAGGCGGGCAGGGCGGTTGCGTAGCTTTTTCCCATGACCAGACCTGCCTCTTTCAAGTACTTCAAAACCAGCCCCGAGATCATCCGCTTTGCGGTGATGCTGTACATCCGTTTCCCGCTCTCGCTTCGGAATGTCGAAGATCTGTTGCACGAGCGAGGCATCGACGCGAGCCACGAAACTGTCCGATATTGGTGGAACAGGTTTGGTCCAATGTTTGCAGCTGAGATCCGACGGAAGCGTGTTCAACACCTGCGCGCCTTCTCCAAATGGAAGTGGCACGTTGACGAGGCTATCGTGAAGGTGAATGGCAAGCGGCATTATCTTTGGCGGGATGTTGATCACGAAGGTGAGGTGCTGGAAGCCGTTGTAACGAAGCGCCGTAACAAAGCTGCAGCGCTGAAATTCCTTAAGAAATTGATGAAGCGACACGGTTGCGCCGAAGAGATCGTCACAGATCGCTTCGCTTCCTACAAGGCTGCGCTCAGAGAAATGGG
Organism: Ruegeria sp. AD5; assembly: GCF_056542345.1. Classification (NCBI taxonomy): domain Bacteria; kingdom Pseudomonadati; phylum Pseudomonadota; class Alphaproteobacteria; order Rhodobacterales; family Roseobacteraceae; genus Ruegeria; species Ruegeria sp. AD5. The sequence continues at coordinate 1,192,564 of NZ_JBQFZR010000002.1, read as the reverse complement.
CGCGCTTGAAAAACAAAGGACGGGCAGGTGGCTCAACAACCGCGTCGAGAATTCGCACCTGCCGTTTCGACGACGCGAACGCGCGATGCAACGATTCAGGCGCATGCGAAGTTTGCAGAAATTCGCCTCCGTCCATTCCTCGGTCCACAACCACTTCAACCAGGAAAGATCGCTCACCAGCCGGGACACCTTCAAGCTGACACGCGCCGCCGCTCTTAGCGAGTGGCGTCAGCTTTGTTCCGGATAGGTTCGCGGTTTCCGCAGCAAACTGAGACTGGTTCGAATTAGTCTGACAGCACCGATCAGGACACGCTGGATACCAAGCGTCGTGAAATGGGCGCAGCTGTGTTCAATTGCCAGTATCAGCAGAACCCGGTTGCGCCAGACGGATCGCCGCTGCGCTGGGAATGGTTCGGGACCTACGAGACCATCGAAGATCGTCGCTGGTTCCAACTGGTTGTTCAAAGCTGGGATACGGGGATGTCTGCGGATCCGCGATCCGACTTCTCGGCCTGTACGACCTGGGGGTTCCGAGAAAATGCGTGGTATCTTATCGACGTCTGGCGCGGGCAGGTAGACTACCCAGACCTAAAAGCCAAGGCACTGCAGCTTGTCGGTCGTTGGGATCCCGATCGTGTTCTGATCGAAGATGCTGCCCCAGGCAAACCGCTATTGGACGAGCTGTTTCGTGATAACCGTCGGCGCTACGAACGCATTAAACCCGACAAAGACAAGGAAACCCGGTTCCAGTCCGCTTGCGGTCCTGTCGAAGAGGGCAAGGTGTATCTGCCTGCAGACGCACCCTGGCTACCGGTATTCAAACGAGAGCTTCAGTCCTTTCCACGCGGGCGCAACGACGATCAGGTCGACAGCTTTGCCCATTTTCTGAACTGGTCCAAGGGACCGGGCTTCTACCGGGCATTGGGCCGGGACCACCGGATCAACATCGAACGTCGGGAGCGCAATCGAGAGAGGGTCAGACGGCGGTAGAACCTCAGCGTCAAGCTTGAAAACTCGTTGAATATTGCTGGGAGGGCCGATGTCGGACCAATCCTGAGAGCGGCCCCAATGACCGCTCGCAACCACAAACCAGTCTCATCGCCAATGCCGTCGGATGACTGCTTCGAGCCCACTTTGACCGATGCTGCTCGATGCCCCAATGACAGCAATGCGCAGAAAGCTGACTTTGCAAAGTTTCGCGTGCCTAACCTGACCGGCCCAGATGGTCGGAGGCTCTTCGTGGAAGTGCGGCAGTATCGATTGTTGGCCTATTTGAAGTAAATTTAGGTGCGGAGCATTGTCGGGCTACGTCGGCCAACGTAATCGCCAGGGAATAAAGCAATACGAAATCCAATTATCCAGATGACAATTGAGGAACTTTTGGTCGATTAATCTCATTGTCCGAGCAAAACCCACCAAGTGAGCTTCAGCGCTGCTTTCGTTTAACCGAAATAATGCATCCAGAGTGTTTTGGATGCCGTGCAGGGACATCTCGTGCCATAGCGTCCACGTTTCCGAGGTGCCGCAACGCTCCGTTGTTGAGCAATACGCCTCGCCCAGCATCATACCGGCGCTGTCCGAATCCGCTGGCAACACATTCCCAGTTTTCCTTGGCCGCCGCGTTGCGGAATCTCGGTAGGTCGTGCGGGTCATGCCGTCCCGGTGTCGCTGCGACGTGATCGTGTTTCTTTGAGTTGCTTTGGTGACTTAAGTGGTGGGTCACTTGTGTTGAGCCAGGTTGCTGAACAGTACCGGTTGTTGGCCTCGGCCTAGGGCGCATGATTGTCACGACACCTTGTGGATTCTTATGTCCTGGGACGGCTATGTGAGTTGCCGTAGGTCTTGGTGTCAACTGTGGAACCTGGCCAGGAACCGCTATGGGAACCTGATTAGGAGTCGCGGACGGGACGAGCGGTGGCACAGCAGTTTGGCCGGTAGGCTGAGGAGGAATCTGACCAGGAACGGCGACTGGTATTTGGTTGGGTGTCGCGGTTGGCACAAGGGGCGGCACATTAGGCTGAGGCGGCACCTGGCCAGGGACAGCTATCGGAACTTGATTAGGAGTCGCAGTCGGAACTTGCGGCGGCACAGTAGCCAATGGCGGAACCTGATTGGGAACGGCTGTCGGAACCTGGTTTGGTGTTGGATTTGGCACCAAGGGCGGAGCTATGATCGGCGCTACGATTGGCGTTGGAACTTGACCGGGAATCGCTATTGGCGTCGCGATAGGAACCCGACCGGGAATTGCATTCGGGACCGCGCCCGGCGCAAGGACCGGCACAGCAACGGAGGTGGGCGTTTGCGGCGTTCCCTGAGGTGGCAACTGATTTGCCACCGGCTGCGTTGGACCGGTAATTTGGTTGCCTGCCCCTTGCCCGCCGGCCTGCCCACATCCTTGGCTCGATTGGTGTGGGTTCCCTACGCCACGGCACCACCCGTAATGATTGCCGCGGGCGACGACCTGCGTGGCGGCCAGCTCTGCGACCAAACAAGCTGCGGAAAGTAAAACAATGCGGTTCCGTTTCATAACATCCTCACCAACTTGTTGTCAGAGCAAGATACGCGCCAGGATCGCCAGAGTCAGTCAACGGACCGTCTCTCAAAGGGACACCGACATATCCGGACAGGAATAGGTTTTGCTTAAACTCAATGTCCAAACCCAGACCTGTCGAGGCCAGTGTAGCACTATCAACTTCAAAACTCGCAGGGTCATTGTTCGAGATGTAGCCCACGTCGAAAAAGACAAAGGGCGTTAAGCGATGAATGCTTTGGGAACTTGGAAAGTAGGAGTGAGACACTTCGAAAATCGCGGAAATCCCGGAATCACCATCCACTTCGTCAAACCGATATCCACGCAAAGCATAACGATCACCAAGGAAGTACTCCTCGACCGAGGGCAGCCGGTCGGTGGTGTACTGCCCCCAAATCTCAGTGCGCCAAGCTGTGTTGGGCGACAAGCTCGTTAGCGGGCTTTCGTATCCAATGCCGCCCCGCAGATGCCAGAACGAAGAGTCTCCGTCGTCAAAATTCGCGTCCGTCGTGTCATTGTCGTTATCGCCAAAAGATAAGGTTAGTCCCGCTTCCAGAGCTTGTCCTTTTGGATAGTTTTGCCCGTAAAGATATGTAAGGCCAACGACACTCGCGTCACTAGACAATGGAACGCCGCCACTGACTGAGTCCGCTTCGGAAAGGCGATAGTCCAGCAGAAGGTACCCATAGCGGGCCACATCGCGGATCACTGGGTAACCCAACGCGACGGTGAAGTTCTCGCCATCAACATCTGTTCTCGCAAAATCCCCCGAGAGGTCACGTTTTGCGTTTATGTTTCCGTAGAAAATCTCACCATACAGGCCATTGCTGTTCAACGGTGCGCGATAGGTAACAGCGCCCCACAATGAATGTTCGTCGTCTTTGTCCCAATTGTAGTTGCCTGACCCCTCAAAGCGCAGCAAATCGCCGACGGTCAGCGTCGAATAAAACTCTTGTACGATATAGAAGCTGAGTGCCTCTCCAAGCTCACGCGGAGGGTTGTCGAGTGTCGCACTGCCGGCTTGTTTGCGTAGAGGTTCTCCTAACACTCTCAGCCGAGCACCAGCCTGATCCGGGTAATCAAGTTCGGTCGACACGTCCAAGTCGGGTATGTCCTCGGCTAACATAACGGCCCGCTCAAATCGTTTTAGAGTTATAGGATATGCGGTAGTGAGGGGGCGAAAGATATTTTCCAAGGTTTGGAACGTGCGCGTATCTACCCCCTCTATTTCGATGGTTTGAATACGCCCTTCATCAACAACTATGCTCTGCCCATCGGGACCAGGCCAGGCCTCAGCCAAGAAGTAACCGTCTTCTCGGTAGATCTGCGTAATCGTTGATGCGACATCCGCCGCTGTGATGCGCCCCGACCGGTCAAAGGCCAACTGACCGGCAAACGTTAACAGCTCATCGGTATCATACACCGTTACGCCACTGACAGAGTGCTGGGATGCGATGTCCCAAGTTTGGGCCATGCTGTATTTTGGGACTGATACAATAGCCAAAAAAGTGCAAATGATCGCAATTACAACCGAGTTGGTTACGGGCATTTTCTACAACCTTAGCATGATTGAGCATGTTAAAACCCAATCCTATTACGAGGTTTGAATGTCTGAGCTTACCGGTACTCAAATTTGATCACGACTGGTGCTTTCGAGATACACAGCGACCAGATTACAGTGCGCCTTCGTCGCCCAGGAACTCGATACCAGCTGTCGCACCATCCGTGTAAGCAATACAATTCCAAGGAGCACGATCCTCACCAACGCCGACAGTGACTTGTGTTCCAGCTTCGCTAAACGCGGACGAGAGCACAACCACTTGCGAATTGTTCGTGGTTTTGGCCACATCTCGCAAACATGCCTGCTGAGCGGGTGTGGGTTCGGCGGACGCGCTAGACGTACTCGTTTCATCACATGCCGCAAGCAATGCAAACAAAGTTGTGCCTGCAATCATCACTGTCTTTTTGGTCATTTTCTTCTCCATCAGGGTCCATCGAATCTAGTGAAATTGGATGCTCCTTTTTGAAGCGTCCGCTTCTACTCAGCCAATTGAGCACAGCTCGATCCGGTGCTTACCTATCTCAAAGATTTGTCGCCAACGGATTGGTCGGGGGAACGATATCGAGTTGATTGCCGGGGCCGATAACAACGTGGGTCAAATAAAGCTTAGTCGAATTCGCATGTTTGAATCTTATTTTTCATAAATCAACATTTTTTCCGCGCGTAAATTTCGCTACCTTTTTGAAAGATAGGTTTTTGGCGTTCAAACAAAAATAGAAGGCGGGAAAACCCAGAAGGGCGAAGGCGTGCATTTGGGTCCGCGAGGCGTTCTGAGGCCGCACAGAAACTAAGAAAGGATTGAAAAATGGGATTTGGTGAAGCCGTTAAAACGTGTTTCTCGAAATACTTCCAGTTTTCCGGTCGGGCTATACGCTCAGAATACTGGTGGTTCTTCTTGTTTGTGGTTCTCGTGAGTGCGGCTTTAGCTGTGCTGGATACGATCCTATTCGGGACCAACCCTGAAACGGGGCAGGGATCACGGGTTTTGTCCTCTGTTTTCCAACTGGCCGTTCTCATACCTATGCTGGCCGCCGGTTGGCGGAGGCTGCACGATACAGGACGACCTGGCTGGTACTTGCTACTGCCGATGGCGCTCAGCATTGTAACTCTTTTTGTTATGCTGGGTGGGGTGGCGTTCTTCTCGGTATTGGAGCAAGGGACCGAAAACCCCGATGCATTGCGAGGACCTGCGGCCGTCCTGGGCGTGACCGGCATTGTTGTTGTCTCAATTCTTCAATTGGTTCTGTCCATCCTGATGATCTGGTGGCTGACGCGACCTTCCCAAGAAGGCGCAAACGAATACGGCGCACCTGTTTCCTAACCTGGTTGCCCGAGTAACGGGCCGGAAACTCTGGCTGAACGACAGTACGAACCACAACACCATGGAGAGAGAAAATGAGTTTCAAATCGATTTCCATTGGAATGCTACTGATGGCTATGTCGACTACGGCATCAGCGGAGTGGTCGTTCAACTCCGGGCCTAACCCCAATGCTTTTTTTCAGACCGGAAACATGACGCTGGAACTTCAGTGTAATCGTATCCGCTTTGCTCCGGCTGGGTATGAGGATAGCCAGGACATCGTGGAAAAGCAGGGGCTCTCCATTCGATTTTTGAAGAACGGCACCACCGAAGTCGGGGCATTTCAGGTTGGCGCAGAAAACGCTGACGTGCAGATCGTCGACAATTATCCTGTCGAGGTCAGTTTCAATAGTCAGCAGTATTATGGTTTTGTACTGGAACAGCTCGCGGCCAATGCATCCGTTAACCTGTCCATGATTGATCAGGATGTCAGCTACGGAATCTTTGACTTAAAAGGTTCCAGCGCGGCAATTCGGTCGCTTCGCTCCGCCTGCGATTCAGGTGCTAGCCAGGGGGCCTCCTACGAACCCCCAGAAGGCATCGTCTATTGTGGTGGCGGAGCGGTAGAGCGTGTCATCGAACCGGTAATTTTGGACAACCCGGAGGGAGAATGGGACGCGCGAGTAACGGTCAACGGCAAGTCGATCAGAGCCATGACGGCCTACAGTTACTTTGGAAACTATGAGCCTCCCGCCGGATTTGTCGTCGCCCTGCTTGGGGAAGACAGGTCCGAGTTTCTGATTTTTAGCGAAGGCTCGGTAAACTGGCTGGAATACGGGGACTACAGATATGATCAGTGCAATTGATGCCACCTTCCAAACAGCTTCCCAAATAGTGCGTCAATTGAAAGGTTTAGTTTCCAGGTTTGTGCTGGTCTCTGGTCTAGTATGGAACTCACCAGCTGTCGCGGCTGATGTATCGCAACTTCCGCCCGGTTTGCAGGCGAAGGTTGATCTGGCGGCACAGGCCTGCGCGGAGTTCAACGACGGTCAGTTTGACTTAGACTGGGGTGCGGTTGAGAGGGCCGATCTCGACGGAGATCTACGACGCGACTGGGTTCTGAATGAGTCTGGTTTCGCGTGTTCAAGCGCCGCATCTCTTTATTGCGGAACTGGCGGATGCATGTCGCATTTTTGGGTTGGTGAAGAGGTGCACTCCTTGCTCAATCAAGGCTGGACAGTCGTTGATCTTGGGCGCCAACGCGTTGTTGTGGCAGGTATTCATGGATCCAATTGCGACGGAATAAACCCAACGCCTTGCGTTACGGCCAGTGTTTGGGACGCGGAAGCTAAAACGTGGCGCTCGTCTGCTGGTGATTGGGAGTAAACTGCAATTGGGCACCGTATAGAAGCCTGAGAGCCTGTTTGTTCGATGGGTTCTCTGTAGCATGCAAACTTTTGGGCGAAGTTTCAGCATATTAATTTATAAAATCAATCTTATACATGTAGCAGTTTAAACGCACCTACACCCAGTCTCGGAAATTGCAAAATCTTGTTACGAATGTCCGCTTCGGGCTGCGTGCGGCCAATCATGCTAACAGCAGACAACGATGGCACCGAGCCCAATTCAGTCGTTTACAGCAGACAACATGATTTCCTGAACGTCGCGCATGTCCTAGTCAATGGCTTGGTGCAAAACTGAAAAGCGTGATTGTGAATGCCTGCTTCAGGCTGGGACCAGCCAATCATGCTTGCTGCGGAGAACGGCAACACTGAGCCCAAAATGACCGATGCTGCGCTCTCTATGAACGTCCGCTTTGAGACGGGCTCTGATCTTGTCGCATTGATGCTTCTTCGAGACGTGATTTAAGACGGTCAACAACATTTTGCGCTGTCGCAATATCATCTGGCGACAGACCTTCCGAGAGTTCATTCACCCATGGGACTTGCTTCGCAATCGCAGCTTCGTACAACTCCTGCCCCTTTGGAGTCATGACAACCAAGTGCGCCCGCTTGTGGTGTGGGTTCGACTGAAACTCCACTATGCCTTCTTTGCTTAATTCATTGATGATCCTTTGTACGCCCTGCCGGTGAACGCCCATCATCCGAGCATGCCAGGCAACGGATTCCGGTCGATCAGAATATGCGATGGCACCAAGAATCTGCCATCGAGCACTTGTAAGACCGAGTTCTGACACGAGGCGATCACCGGCAAGCTGCAATCGACCGTTTAGCCGAAACACATCCAGTATCAACGCTGTCACGGCTTCTCCTTCTTCGGTTCTTCGCGCATCCGGCATGTCGATTCCTCATTTGATTTGACAACGTGTTGTCATTATGTTTGATGTTTCCCAAATATGACAACATGGCACCAAAACGAAGCTACTTTCAAGGAGTACCGAAATGGTAAGTTTCAAACCACTCGACCCTGAGTTTCCCATTGAGCGGCAATTGGGCATCGACGCTGGACCCGTCGTTCTCGTCAATCTCTTCACAGTCGATCCCGATGAACAAGACGCCTTGGTTGAAGCCTGGAAGAGCGATGCCCAATGGATGCAAAAGCAGCCAGGTTACATCAGCACCCAACTGCACAAAGCTGTTGGTGACGGCAGCATGTATATGAACTACGCGATCTGGGAGTCTGTTGCGAACTTCCGCGCGGCGTTTTCAAACCCCGAGTTTCAGCAGCAGCTCAGCCATTATCCCTCAAGCGCTGTGACCGCCCCCCATCTGTTTGAGAAGGTTGCGGTGCCGAATTGCTGCACGGCCTGACGAAATCCTTTCCAAATGCCAATTTGAGTGAGCCGCTATGAAAACAAAGATTCACGCTATTGCAGGGGGCATCGGCTTTGTGATGATCCTGCTCTTCTGGACATCAACGGCCACCAGCGAGCTCTTTGCGAGCCATGAAACAGTCGCAACCGTCAAGGCATTGATCTTGAAAGGCATGTTCATCCTCATCCCGGCAATGGCCATCGCTGGCGGGTCGGGCATGGCAATGGGCCGGAAACGCAAGGATGCACTTACGAAGGCCAAGAAAAGCCGCATGCCTGTCATTGCGCTGAACGGCTTGTTCATCCTCGTACCTGCCGCTTGGTTTCTGGCTGGAAAAGCCGCCGCTGGTGAATTTGACAGCACCTTTTACACGGTTCAGGTAATTGAGTTGATCGCCGGGGCTGCCAACCTCACTATGATGGGACTGAACATTCGCGACGGCTTGCGAATGACCGGTAGAATTCGGAGGCCTCGCTGAAAATGTGGTTCCAATCCATACATTGGCCAATTTGCCGACATTCGAGCAAACGCAGCGAATTGGCGCTCTGTCCTGCATAGCAGGCATTCAACGAATTATGTTCAATGTCTGCTCTGAGCCCAAACCTACCAGGTTGCTGCAGCACAGCGAAAGGCTGCTTTCGTTGCGATCCTAAGCCATGCCGAGTTCGCCTCTGCATTTTGGCGCGTTGAGAAAGCGCTTAAAGCGCACCCTTGCTCAGCGACTTCTGCAATTCTCAAAACCGTGCTCTGTTAGCTACGCCCTATGACCAAATCGGCGGCTTTTTCCCCTACCATTATTGTTGGGGCATTCGGGTGTCCCGTATTCATTCGCGGCATGACCGAGGCGTCTGCAATGCTGAGGCCTTCGAGACCGTGCACCTTCAGATCAGGGGCAACGACCGCTCCGTCGTCCTGTCCCATGCGGCAACTGCCAACCGGATGCCACGAGGTCGATGAAACCTCACGGATGTCAGATATGAGGTCGGCGTCACTTTCACGCTTCGGACCCGGAGATATCTCCCTTACCCCAAGTTCCTTGAACGCGGGTTGCGACACAATCCGCCGCGCCTCTCGGATACAACCCAGCATGAGGTCTATGTCAGCCGGGTCGCTGAGGTATCCCGGGTCGATCATTGGCCTGTCCAAAGGATTGTCCGAGACGATGGCAACCCGGCCCGTGCTTTTGGGCCTAAGTGGAAAGCCTGAAATAGTAAAACCGTGTCTGTCTGGTGGACGCATCTCAGGCGCTCCGAGACTGATGTAGTAGGGAATCATAAGGAGTTCGATGTCAGGGGCCTCCGCCCCCGGATTTGACCGCAAAAAGGCGCCGGATTCAAAATGGTTCGTGGTCAGCGGCCCGCGCCCCTGTTCGAATTGGCTTTGGGCTTCGGCCAAATCCTCGGCAGAGCGCCCAAAGAACGTGAGCGGTTTGTCGATCTCCCATCTGCTGCGGTAATGCAGGTGGTCTTGCAGGTTTTCTCCCACGCCAGACAGGTCGTGGCGGACTTGCACGCCTGCGGCTTCCAGGACACTAGCAGGGCCAATGCCCGAGACTTGGAGAATATGTGGAGATCCTACTGACCCAGCCGAGAGGACAGTTTCCTGAGCTGTTGCGATATGCACCTCGCCATTACAGAGATAGCTAATCCCCGAAACTCGATGGCGGTCCATGTTGAGGCGCAGAACCGTTGCTCCGGTCACGACTTCAAGGTTCGGCCGGTCCAAGGCAGGTTTAAGGTATGTCCGCGCCGTGCTCCCGCGCTGATTTTCGAACAAGGTCGCAGGAAAATAACCGCAGCCTTCAATATCCTCACCGTTCAAGTCCTCGTTAAACGGTATGCCCGCTTGCTGGCTGGCTACTAGAAAGACTTCGGTTAAAGGGGATCGCTCGGTCTGTTGGCTGACGGTCAAAGGGCCCTCGTCGCCATGCAAATCGGATTGGCCGGGCGCTTGCCAGTTCTCTGCTCTACGGAAATAGGGGAGAACATCCTGCCAGCCCCAACCCGTAGCTCCCAGCTGTTGCCATGTGTCGTAGTCCGAGGGGTGACCCCGCAGGTAGATCATGTAATTGATCGACCCAGTCCCACCGATGCATCGACCACGCGGGTAGTTGATTTGACGCCGTGAAAGGTGCTCTTGCGGCCCGGTGCGAAACCCCCAGTCGAACCGAGTGTTAGGCAGGGTACCAAAAGTCGCGGGCGTCGAAATGCGAGGATCGTCGTCGTTTCCACCAGCCTCGAGCAAAAGCACCCGACGGTTCGAATCTTCGCTCAGGCGGTTTGCCAACACGCATCCTGCACTGCCGGCCCCTACTATTATCACATCGAACAAATTATTTGGATTGAGCATTGCGTTCCCCCCAAATCGATCCAAGCACCAATAGGCCGCCCTAGTCCATAGTTAACCCGCGAAGCTTTGGGTGTGTTTTTTATGAAAGCAGCCGTTGGGATTTATGCGAGCAAAGGTAGCTTTGTCCTGCGAAGCAGACATTGAACAGAGTTGCGACGAATGACCATTCTGCGGACATCCGCAATATTACTCCAAAGAACCGCAGTCAGCCCGAAGCGGACCTTCGCAACCAAGCTTTGCTAACTCCGAAATACACAACGAAACGGCCAGTTGCAGAGGTTGTATCGGCGGTGGCAACCAACCATTCATGTCGTCGACTAACCTGTTCAACGTCGCACTACAACTTCTCCGAACTGATCCCACGAGGACCTAATCTTCGAAGCGTTCATTTGGCTCGACCACATTTACTTGCTTCGGAACTTGGTCGGTGTCATTCCGGTCTGACCTCGGAAAAAGCGAGTGAAATGGGACTTGTCAGAATAGCCGAGCATCAGTCCGATCTCTGCAATTGTCATCTGGTTTTGTTTGAGGTGCTCCTTGGCGACATCGATACGCAGCCGTTTGATTTCGCGCGGTAACGTTGTGCCTTGTTGATGAAGCGCTTTCAGGAACCGTTCCGGCTGTATTCCCAGCAACTCGGCCGCCATCTCCGGCCCCAAATCGGGTTCATCCAGTTTGCCGCGCAACACAGAGCGCAAAGCAGCCACCACAGTTACTTCTTCATCTTGTCGCGGTGAGGCCATCGGCTTGGCAGAGCCGTCAGAGACATGGTGCAAAAACAACCATTCCACAGGAAAACTAATTTGCATTCCGGGATCGGTTCCAAGGCCAACCTCGATCCCTTTGTAGTCGATAGGCAGCCCATTGATGTATCTGCTTTCCCATCGCACACGGGAAGAGTCCCAGGACTCTCCGACGACGGTCTGCAATAGGCGTACATAGATTGCGGCACCAAAACCGGTCACCTGAATGGGTGGGACGGTTGGTTCCTGTTGCCTCTCGATACGATAAGTCGCTTTGTCTGCTTCAATGACAAGGCTGTGCCGCACAGAATTGGACTCCTGCGGCACGAGCTCAACAAAGCGGGTAAAAAACTCGAACAGCGTTTTTGTAGATTGCAAGGCTTGAGCGAAGGGCGGCCACTCTTGCAGGTCAAACGCTTCCCCTACATTCAGTCCTAGGTATCGATCCCCTGATACTTCTGAGAAAGCATTTACCAAGCCGTAAACCAACTCGGAGTGAACGAACACGGATGGGTTAGTCATCAGTTCAGCTTTCAAGCCGACCTGATCCAATGCTGGTTGCGGATTGATCTTACGTTCGGTGAGATATTGCAGAAAGGGAGCGGCTAAAGAGAGGCGAACAAAGCCCTCGCTATGCTCTCGGGAGGTGGAGTTGAAAGGCAAGCTCATAACCCTTGTTGGATTAGCTTTAAGAAGTGGCCATTTTTGCAGTCACATTCGTACATCTTAATTCAAAAGGGGCAACCGAGCCAATGAATTCCAGACTATAGTTGGCAAAACATGAATATGAAGGGAGTACTTATGTCCGGCTTACGAATGTCTCTTTGCTCGACGGCAATTGTCGCGGCAGTTCTTTCTTTTTCGGCGACCGCGCAGGCTCAGGATCAAGAAGAACCCCAAACGCTGTTTACCAACGTGCATGTCTTCGACGGTGTGAATGAGCAACGCATTGAAAATGCCAGTGTTCTGGTCGAGGGCAATCTGATCAAGTCCGTCTCAACCGATGCCATTGATGCGCCGAGCGCGACGGTTATCGACGGCGGTGGGCGCACTCTGACACCGGGCTTTATAGAGAATCACGCGCACCTGATGCTCATGGGGCCATCGATTGCCGAGATGGAAACCAACTCGACCTGGGAGGATTTCGCCATCCACGGGACCCGGATGGCCGAAATGTACCTGATGCAGGGCTTCACGACCGTTCGCGATGCCGGGGGCGCTGGGGGCGGGCTGCGGCGCGCAATTGACGCCGGCCAGATCGTCGGCCCCCGCTTTTATCCTTCCGGGGCATTTCTCGGAACACGTGGTGGTCACGCCGATTTCGCATCCTTCACATCTCCGCCGGGTGGGGTGACCAACTTTGGGACTCTGAATATGGCCCAACAGGTCAACGGTGTTGACGAAATTTACATGTATGGCCGCAACAACCTGCGCATGGGTGCCACGCAATTGAAGTTCATGCAATCAGGTGGGGTGATTTCGGCATTCGATCCATGGCAGTTGCTCGCCGGTTCGAAAGAAGAGATCGAGGCCGCTGTTCAGGTTGCCAACGAGTACGGCACCTATGTCATGGCACATTCCTACCGCAAAGAAGCGATCATCAATGCCCTGAATGCAGGGGTCAGAACCATTGAACACGGATTTCACTTTGACTGCGAGATTTCTGCTTTGATGAAAGAAAAAGGAGCGTACATCACGACGAACATCACAGCATTTGATCCAGGCCTACTTGATGTTCCTTCCGTGAAAAACAACCCCAACAGTTTGAGGAAGGCCAAATCGGCCTCGGCGACCTTCGAAGCCTACATTCCAAGTATGAAGGAATGCCCGGCGCCGCGCGGTTTCCAAACCGATTGCGTCGGCTCGGTCGAAGCGTGCAACATCCAGATCGCCTACGAGAAACATCTGAATAACCATTTCTTCGGCCCCTATGCGTCGATGGTAACCCTAACTTCGGTAGGTGGCGAGATCGCGGCACTTAGCGGTGATTTCATGAACCCCTATCCGGAAGGCAAACTGGGTGTGATCGAAGAAGGCGCCTATGCCGACATCCTGCTGATAGACGGCAACCCCCTCGAAGACTTCTCTGTCGTTGGAACAGGCGATCAGTGGTTCGGTGCGGACCCGAGGCCGGACAGCCCGGAAACAATCCGCCTGATCATGAAGGACGGTGTGATCTACAAAAACACACTGGATTGACCAGATAAAGCAGCCGGAGAGCATTCATGCGAAATTGGTTTTGCTCCGCAGTATTCGCAGGGTTGGTTTTGTGCGGTTATGATGCTGCGGCGACGCCTGGAACCGCGTTGGACTGGGCAGATCTGCCAGATCCGTCTGCGCAGGTCTTTGATGACCCCTATCGTGAACTCAGCCCCGAACAGTTCGACGATGTTCTTTTCGTTGTGCGTATACGCGGCAGGTTGCAGCAGGAGGTTGGCAGCGCCGAAGAACGGCAGAAATGGCAATTGCTTTTAGCAGAGACCGAAGACGCCTTGGTGTCAGACGGAATTGACGTCGACTGGTTACTCGATCAGCGCGAGGTTGTGACTGAACGTCGAAGAAAGGCTGGAACGAGCGGAAACCCGCAATTCGACGGCAGAACAATCACACTCGCGGGCTTTGCCATTCCTGCTCCAAGCGATCCGGACGGCCGGCCTGTGGCGTATTTGGTGCCAGAAAGAGGGATGTGCAGCCACATGCCTCCACCTCCGCCTAACCAGATGATCCGTGTGCGGTTGAACGGGGACTGGGCGCCTAGCTATTTCCACGAACCCGTTCGGCTGACAGGCACGCTGACTATCGATCCTTCCGTTCATAATATGATGGTTGTGGATGGCCTCATGCCTATGAATGCGACTTTCCAGCTAGAGGCGGAACGTGTCGAAACTCTGGAAACCGAGGCAGACAGGTTGGAATGGAAGCAGCGTGCTGCTGATCGCATCCGCGCGGCAGGAAATCGCAAGACCGGTGGGGCACAGGCGTCAAAATGATAAGACTTCTGGTTGCCGCATTGAGCATTGCATTTGCTGGCGCAGCGTCGGCTCAGGGACTATCCGGGCCATCTTCAGTCGAAGCCGATCTTGCGCCCGGAGACGGGCTCACCGATCCGCAATATCGTTCCGATTTTCCACGCAACATCGCACCGGGTTGGTTTCAGTGGAAAGACCGACTGGCTGAGGGTGGTTTTCGGTTCAACATTGACTACCTGGCATTGGGCCAAACCACGGATGCTGATCTGGGAACCGGCGAAGCAGCCAGCGGAATTGCGCGGTTCTACGGCAGTTGGCAGGCAACTGAACGGGGGTCTCTGACATTCAAGATCGAAGACAGGCACAGTTATACTGACGTTGCTCCGCAATTTCTCGGGCTGGATGGCGGAGCCCTTTCAATCACGGGAACAGCCTTCAATGACAACGGTTTGCTTCTGACCAATTTGTTCTGGACCCAAAGGGCTGAGAATGGGTCGTGGGCGCTGCAAGTCGGCCAGATTGATGTAACGGACTTTGTGGATATCTACGGGTTGGTAAGCCCCTACAGTGGTTTTCAAAACCTGTCTTTCAATACCAACCCGACAATCAACACGCCCAACCAAGGCCTTGGTATTGCCGGTGGGGTAAAGCTGAGCGAGAACCTCTACGCCGTTGCCAGCGTATCAGACGCAAACGCCGACCCGTCCGATCCAAACTTTGATGTGTTTAGCGACGGCAATCTCTTCAAGTCGCTCGAACTTGGGTACACGTCCGGCTTTGATCGCATCTACTTCGACAATATCCATCTGACCCTCTGGCATGCAGATGCGGCTGACGATGGCAGTCGAGCAGAAGATTACGGCGCAGCGTTTTCCGCCGCATGGTTTGTTGACAATAAATGGATGCCGTTCTTCCGTGCAGGGGCCTCGAAGGGAACCGCAGCGCTTTATGAACGGTCGATTTCTGCCGGTCTCGGTTACTATGGTCGCAACACCGATTTGGCCGGTCTGGGCCTAAACTGGGCCGAAGCAAGAGGCATAGATGGCGATCAGTTCACGCTTGAAGCTTTCTACCGCTTTTCAATCTCACCCGGACTGCAGATCACGCCATCGGTACAATTCATTTCCGACCCGCTTCTAAATCCCGATCAGGACCGGATTACCCTGTTCGGTCTAAGAACCCGGATCGTTTTCTAATGCGGGGTGAAGGCAGTCACTAAGGGGTGTGCCAAAGGGCAACTAAGAGAGATCAAGCGCGTGCCGGAATTTTCAACGCCGGTCGAATGAAGTTGGGAAGCAAAGGAACAATCTATGAAGATTGCATACGGAATTCTTGCAGCCTTAGCAGTTGTGTTTTTCATCCTTGGAGGCAGCGATGCCCATGCCAAAGACAACAAGGGTAAAAAGCCGAACAAGGGGGGCAAGAACGGTGATGTCAGCATTCAGATAGAAGACAAACCCGGCAAAGGCCCAAAAGCTGTACCACCTGGACAGATCAAGCGCTACACGCGCGGTGCCAAGCTCCCATCTGACCTGGAGTTCGAGGATATTGGGGACCTTTCCAAATGGAAGCTTGGGGAGCCGGGCAAAGGAAACCGCTACATTCTGGTCGATGACGAAGTCCTCGAAGTTACGAATGACCTGTCTACCGTGGTCGATGCCGTCGGCATCGTCGGTGATCTTCTAAATTAGGCGAAAGTACGATGTTTCAGGGCAAGAACTACCTCGTTTGCCCTGACGCTGGCCGGGGCGATCATTTGTGAACCCCGGCCCAAGTTCAAAACCCGGATCCGAGGCGCTACGATGATAAAGGCCCTTCTTGTTCTTTTTGCGCTTGCTACCTTTTCGTCAGCACGCGCCCTACTCGCTCAGGAAAACGGTGCAACTGAAGTCCCGCAAACAATACGCTTTGAGGGCTATGTATAGCCCAGTCGCGAAGCAGAACTGTCGCCTTTGGTGGACAATGTGGTCAACCGGACTTTGCAAAGTCTGCTTTCTGCGCATTGCTGTCATTGGAGTTTCGTGCAGCATCAGTAAGTTTGGGCTCAATCCCGCCGTTTTCCGCATTCTGCCCGAACGGCGGGTGTAGAGTCTTCGAATGCCCGCTTTGGATGAAAGTCACGGCAACTCTGCGGGCCGAATGGGCAGAAGACTTGTGGGGTGGTTCGCGACAAGCGGTGATGGGTGGTGCGCTCAACCATAAGGCGGTTCACATAACACCCCTACTGCGATGTTCGTACTGTGTTATCGTGGCGCAGAACATCCGGTGGTCGCAAAGCATGCCATGTGACAGTCCGTCCACTATTGTCGCAATGCGCAATAGAGTGTGATCTCGTGGCACTGCGCCCAATGACGGATTTCAGAAACCAGATCTAAACCCGGCGCAATTCTGAGACGACTCGGGTTTCTTGGAGCGAGAGCATTAATCGGGATGCGGCGTCGAACGTAGATTTTTTGACGTTTTTGCACTTTTGATTTCGCCGGCCCAAAATGTGTTGCCGGTGATACGACTATTACTTTGGAGATATACGAATTTGCAAAGACACCGCAGGCACTGGCGACATTCAACATTGTCTTGAACGCTCAATGACACCCTACTTTCGGTTGCAATAGGATCTGTTTCCATATGGCTGTTTCGTCGTAAAGGGTCCACTCACGACGAAGCTTTGGTTTTCCTGTAACCAATTCACCGTATTCGGCGTGGGTTGCGCCCAGGACGAAAACCTCGGCACCTGTCGGCTCACCAAATGCGCCATATCCTTCGTGTATTCCGTGAAGCGTCCAGCGAACGGCGGCACGAGGTGGCATCGCGGGATCATCACGACCAATTATATGGTGTATCTTGAATTCAGCCGTTGGGAAGCTGGCCCGCAATCCCATCCAAAATTGATCTGCACCGTCAAAGCTAACAGCTGCTGCCCCACCTGGATACTCCAACTGCGCGGCACGTTCATATTCTTCGGGGATTGCTTCGAATTCGGCGTGCATCAAACGTTCAAGCAAGTTCGCCAATCGCGTGCCCCAGATATTGCTATTGCCTGTCCCGGAATACGGACCACTGATATCATTCGCTGGAGAGTAGGGCTGGACGCATTTGCTCGGTCCGCCTTCTCGTTCAATCAAACCGCGTGCGTATTCTTTCGGGTTCAGACCCAATTGTCGCACAATTGCGCCTTGATCGCGAATAAGCCATTCGTCGTTGATCTGGTTGTTGATGACGTGGCAATCGGCGATGATCCTGTATTGAAGTTGTTTGTCCGTGGGTGCGCCGTAAACGCCGGGATGCGTATGCGTCGCCGTCGACAAAAGCCTGTGAGATGACAGCATTCCGTCTTCTGGCGTACCACACCAAATCACATCTTCGCCCAGCAACTTGCGGTCTGGAAACTCTGAAAGCGTCGCCATAGTCGCTGCGATCACGTCCTTGTTGCCTACAACAACCGACGCGGGCGAGCGAACGACAATATCTGGGGCGTAATAGTCGTGCAGTTTGGCGATGCGGCGGTCTTCCCACAGTTCTTTCGTGATGCTGATGATATAGTCGGGCAAATCGACAAACTTTGGGTCAAAACCGTTCATGTCTAATGTCCTTGGTATGACGGCATCAAGCGTCTCCAATCGGGAAGGATAGTCGACCCGGAACGCGCACCTTGTTGAATTCACGCAATCGCGCAAAAACGTCCACGCCGAGTTGTTGATAGGCATCCAGAAGGTCAACCATGACCCAGTTTTCCCGAATCTTATTGTTTTCCAGGCGCCAGAAATCCAATGATTTCATGGTGATGCGTTTACCCGTGGGTGCAATACCCATCCACCCATCGTTGGTCACGGTTTGGATCATATTCGGCCACCCGGTCACGGCTGCATAGTTGCCGTCACCGAAGAAGTGATAGGTTATTTCATCTACGTATCGGCCGCGATCCGGCATCCCATTCAGAAATGGGATCTGATGCCAATTGCGGAAACCAGCGATGCCTCGGCCTGTGCCAATTCCGGCCGGGCCGTACCAGTTGACGCGTTCGCTCCAGAAACGCGGCATTTCCATCTTTTCGGGGCCGCCCTGACTCGGGTGTTTTTTCATATGCTTCAGCATTGTAACGATGTGGTCGCAGGATGCGTTCGCCTTCACTTCGTCCCACGGTCCGGGTATGATGCCGTCGTTTGTGGCGGGGCCCGGTATGCAAAACTCTAGCCCCAATGACGGCGCCATCGGCCAAGCCTGGGCTTGCATCATCACTTCCGGAATGTCCCAAAGGGTTTGAATTTCGACAACTTTGTCGTTCACAATCCGATAGAACTCGTGAAAACGCATATGTGTCAGGTGCCCGGTTGGCGGAATGTCCAACCACGGCCCTACAAAGGTGCCAACGTAGTGGCCGCCGCATCCGACCCAATCATCCCCCCGCTCGGTCCGGCCTGCCATTACAATCCAATCTCGACGCTCAAGGTCGGGCATTGCTTCGAAAAGTGGCACATAGCAGGCGTCGAAAAAGTCCGTCGGGCCGCAAAAATCACCAAACGGGTGCGGCATGTGTATGACCGCATCTGCCGTAAAGATATCGGCAATGGCCGAGCGAACGTTACTTAGATCAAAATTGACCATCGCATTTCGAAGAGGCTCCAAGATCGCCTTGTTTCGCGTGTGTATGTCTGAGACGGGACTAGCGTCGTTCATAGTATTAGCCTTTGACTGCTCCAGCGGTCAGACCGCTTACGATTTGGCGCTGGAAGAATAGGATCAGGACGAACAGCGGTGCTGTTGCGGATACCACGGCGGCAACCGCATACATTACCTTGCCTTCGACTTGAGTGGTCCCCATGAAGCTGTTGATTGCGGGGATTATCGTCTCGTTCTCTTCGCTGAGAAGCATCACGGCGACGGTGAAATCATTATACGCCAGCAGAAAGCTGAACAAACCGGTGGTGATTACACCAGGCCACATTACGGGAACAATCACGTGTCTGAAGGCCTGAAAACGTGTACAACCGTCGACCATGGCACTCTCGTCCATGTCTTTAGGGATGTTCTTGAAAAACGAATGCAGCATCCAAAGGGTAAAGGGTTGATTTATTGCCACCAACACTATGATTGTGGTCGGCAATATGCCCCAGACATTCCACTCGAAGAACCACAACAGATAACCCGAAACCAATGTTATATGTGGCATGGCACGAAACACGAGTGCGGCCATGAGAATCCAAAATGCATACCGAAAACCCGAGCGCGCCAGCGCATAGCCTCCAAGCGTGCCGAACGTCAGAGAAATGACGACTGTAAAGAACACGACAATGCTGGTGTTCTTAAAGTTGAACCAAAAATCTTCCGTCACCCACGCGCCGTAATAGCCTTGTCCAGTGAATGTGCTGCCGGTTTGTTCGAGTGTGTTGGTCCCTCGCACGGCGTTCATCCAATCCGCTTTGGACAGGAAATCGGCTTGCACCTTGAAACTTCCCCAGAAGGTCCAAAGGAAGGGGAACGCTGCGATAAGCAGCCATAACCCTACCATCGTGAAGGAGAACAGTTTCAGTGGGGTCATGCGTGTTTCTGCTTTTCTCGCCATGATCTTGTCCTCAGTGAGATTTGCGCGTGAAATCGCGCCAAGTGCGAACGAGTACCGGCATCATCAGGATGACAACCAAGAAGATTGTGATCAAAGACGTTGCCCCGGCCGAACCGTAGAGTGGGTTGCCGCTTTCGCGCAGGTCGTTAAAGATAATCCAGCTCAGTGACCGGGCGTGGGCCTCGGCAGAGAAACTCACGATCGGTTCAAACACCCGCAAATTGTCCATGATTAGCATCAGTGTCACGAAGGTCACGAGTGGCATCAGATGTGGCACTACGACGTAGACCAAGCGTTGCCACTTCGAGGCTCCGTCGATCTGCGCGGCCTCCATTGTGTCCGCGGGAACCGTTTGTAGCCCGGCATAAAATGTGATGAAGCTGAAAGGCAAAGTGTGCCAGACACCATATACCATAAGCATGAACCACATGAGACCGGTGGAAGCTTTCAAGCTGAGGTTCGGGTCATTAAAGATGTTTTGAATGGTTGCGCCGATGACACCGTCGCCATCCACCATCCAGAACAGGATCAGCGAGCCGACCAGCGGTGTGACAAGGAAGGGCAAGAGTGAGACAAAGATCGCTGCGCCCTTGAGCTTGCGCGGCAGGGTGTTCACACCCACCGCTACGGCCATACCGAGGATCAGGACCATCGGCGTTACTATGAGCGTGTATGCAAGGGTAAAGGTGAGAGCATTATAAAATGGCAGGTCACCCAGCTCTCGCCAGAACGCGCCCATTGTCTCGGTGTTTGCCCAAGCCTCGCCAATTTCGGCAAAGGCCAGGTGCGAGCGGTTTGTATAGGTACCCAATCCATTGAACTTGCCTAAAGGTGCTTCATCACGAAGTTTCTGTGTCGCCTCAAGATCGACCGAGGTGGACTCCTTGCATCCAAATGGTCCACAACTTTCCGAAACAACCAGAACTTGTTCGTGTTGAACGAAAAGCGATTGGATAAAGACAGAAACAATTGGCAGAGCGATGAACAAAATCATTGCTGAAAGAGTTGGCAGGATGAACCAGAAGAATGTGCGATGCTTCATGTCAAATGTCCCCGTCGGTGGGTGTTAGGTTGAGAGGGGCTTACAAGTACCCCCCTCGCGCGCTCGATCAGGGGAGTTACTGAAGGAAGCCCGCTTCTTTCGCCGCTGTCCTGTATGCTGCCTCAACATCGGCAAGCGCCTTCTCGGCGCTTTCGTCACCTTTTAGGAAGTCCGACAGCTCGGAACCCAATGCAGCGTGCAGCAATCCGATCTGAGGAAGCATCGGGTACGGTTGCGCCCCGCCTTGAACAGTTGCCGCAACACCAGCTGCCGCTGGGCCAGGCGTAAATCCTTCGAGCAACCAAACAGCGTCGTCGTTGTTGGCCGCGACCATTTCCGGCGTCAACGCGCTTGCCAGTGCAGCGAATGTCGCTTCTGCTTCAGCGTCAGATACATTCGTGGAGATTGTGAAGCCATCCCACCATAGTGTTGCTCCGGGGATGCCACCCGGTTCAACTGAGGGCGCAGCGGATAGAACTGTATTCGATGTAACTTCCGCGCTTGACCCTTCATCGTCGAGGATTGGCGCTCCACGAGACCCCCACATGATACCAAGTGCGGCCTCGCCAGCTTCCCAAAGTCCCTGCGTTTCGTTCGAGGCTTGCGTAAGATGGTCTGGATGCGCGTATTCCACCATCGCTTTCAGTGTTTCCAAGGCAGCAATACCAGCTTCGCTGTTGACAGTTGGTTCGGCGGTGCCGGGTTTGAAGAACTCACCACCGTGCGCAAGAAAGACCAGATTAAAGGACTCGCCTACATTCCAGCCGGTCTTCAGGTTCATGACGATGGGATATTCCATGATTCCGGCATCCCGGATCGCCTTTGCAGCTTCAATCACCTCGTCATAGGTGCTCGGAGCGCTGTCGATCCCCACTTGCGCCAGAATGTCGGAGCGTGAGAACAGGTGCTGCGCATTAGCCATGAAAGCAATGGCCATGACATTGCCGTCAATGGCGATCTTTAGATTGTCGGGAATATTCTGACCGTGGCTTTCGATTAGATCGTTCAGCGGACGGACCAGTCCATCATTCATCAATTGTGTCAGTGTTGAATTAGCTACAATTACGCTGGTGTATTCGGCAGGATCCGGAGTGAGCGCTGCGTTCATGATCTGTCGGGCTTCGGTCGTATGATTGCGCGAAAACTCTGAGGCTGCTTCAGCGCAATTTCCTTCTGCGGTGCCCGCCACAGCGTGAATGGCGGGAAAATCACTCGCAAGTATACGGATGGACTGATCAGACGGGCCGCAATCTGCCGCGTAAGCAGTCGTCCCCATTAGTCCTGCCATTGCTCCAGCAACGAATAGTTTTTTGATGAGCATGTGTTTTCTCCCTTTGATGTTGGGCGCATCTTGTAACTTTGCACCCGGTTTCTCGGCTGTTTCGGAATGTGCTATGTGTCAGCTTCCGATGCGTGCTCCAGATTTCTGATCAAACAGATGGAAGTGTTCAGGGGCGACGTTGATCGAAACAATTTCACCGATCTCGGCGCGGTAAGATTTGTCTGCTTTTACCGAGACAAGCGCGCCGCCGATGCGAACCGAAACCATGGTCGCGTCACCCAGGAGTTCCATCGTGTAGATTGGAGCGTTGATCTGGCCGCCGATTTCGACGACGTTGGCGTCCTCGGCCCGGAAGCCAAGGGTGACCTTGCCATCTGGTGCACTCAATCCCGGCACGTCGACATGTTGTGCGCGGAAAGTTCCACCTGACATATCGCCATCCATCAGGTTCATTGCAGGGTTGCCGATAAAGCTGGCGACGAAAGCGTTGGCGGGGCTGTCGTAGATCTCAACAGGTGTACCCACTTGCTGCACAACACCCTGTTTCATGATCACAACCCGATCCGCCAAGGTCATCGCCTCAATCTGGTCGTGGGTTACATAAATGGTGGTCACCGCCAGTTCGTGGCTCAGGTTTTTGATCTGCGCCCGCGTCGAAACCCGAAGCTTCGCATCCAGATTCGAAAGCGGTTCGTCCATCAGGAAAACGTTTGGTTCACGTACAATTGCCCGAGCCAACGCCACACGCTGCCGCTGTCCGCCCGATAGTTCAGCAGGCTTCCGATGTAGGAAGTCATCCAACTCAACCATCGCGCTGGCTCGCCGCACCTTTTCGTCATGGATATTTGGATCGACGCCGCGCACTTTCAGCGGAAAGCGAATGTTCTCATAAACGTTCATGTTCGGGTAAAGCGCGTAACTCTGGAACACCATTGCCACATCGCGATCCTTTGGTTCCATTTCATTAACCCGCAGGCCGTCGATCAAAATGTCGCCTTCGCTGGCGTCTTCGAGCCCTGCAATCATCCG
Source organism: Ruegeria sp. AD5 (assembly GCF_056542345.1). Lineage (NCBI taxonomy): Bacteria > Pseudomonadati > Pseudomonadota > Alphaproteobacteria > Rhodobacterales > Roseobacteraceae > Ruegeria > Ruegeria sp. AD5. Next base: position 1,169,425 of record NZ_JBQFZR010000002.1, on the reverse strand, counting down.
CATGGTTGTGGTTTTGCCGCAGCCCGAAGGGCCCAGAAGGACTAAGAACTCCTTGTCCGCAATCGTAAGGTCGAAATTGTCCACCCCAATGAAGCTGCCCCAACGCTTGCCAATGTTGCGAAGTTGGATTTCCGCCATCTATCCCTCCCGGAATCGCCTTGCATACGATTCAGATAAGGCTAGACGGTCAGCCACTTTCAGAATAATGAATTCATTCTATGAGTGATATAAATCAAATTGATCTCAGACTTGTCGACACCACCATACTCCTGGTGTTTCTCGGGGCCATGCGCCACAGGCAGGCCACAGCCGTCGCGCGCGAGATGGGGCTGACCCAACCTGCCGTCAGCCATGCCTTAAAGCGTCTTCGAAAACTCTATGATGACCCGCTGTTTCTAAGGCGCGCGCATGGGCTAGAACCAACTGCTTTAGCGCACGAATTGGAACCGAAAGTTCGCAGAATTGTTCGACTCATTTCACAAACATTAGAAGGTGCCGATGAATTCGAACCGAGTTCTACTTCCACCGACTTGAAGATAGGTGCATTTGACTACGAGCTTACCGGGGTAATTCCGCCGCTGGTTGCGAAGCTGCGCAAGGTGAGTCCGGGCATCAATATCCACGCATTTTCATTATTCAACGACGAAGCTCTTGAGGCCCTGACGCAGGGGCGCATTGATCTCGCGATAGGATATTTCGACTTTCCGGCAAAAAGTGAAAATCACTTTGTTTCAGAAGAGCTCTTTTCAGAAGATTACGTGCTGGTAGGTCGCAAGGGTCATCCTCTTTTGGAGGAAGATTTGACATTTGAACGAATAGCCAGGGCGAACCACCTGCTCATTTCACCGCATGGTCCTACTAGAAACTTGGTCGACCAAGCTCTGCAACTTCAAGGGTTTAGAAGAAACATTCAGACGATTGTGCCTTCACTTTTTTCCGCTCTTTCGATTGTGGAAAGCTCCGACCTTGTGATGACATTGCCTAAGCGGGCCGCAAATAACAACATTCGGAGGTTCGATATATCCCACCGACCCCTACCGATCGCAGGGGGAATATTCAAACTCCATGCAGTTCGTCATATTCGAGACGCCAATAGTCCTCTACACATCTGGCTAATCAATCAACTGATAGAAGTTGTTTCCGATTAGGCCGTGTTCACAAAAGGGGCTCACATCTACTTTCCGACATGAAACAAGCTGGTATCTGTGATGGAGGTCAACTTGACGCAAGACATAATAGTGTTCGAAGAATGATCGTTCTCAACATGGCCTGGCTCGTTGGTCGATGAAGACTCAGGCGTATCGCAAATCTGCGGCACTAATAGATATGTCGCTGTGCCTAGCTAGTGCCGCAAATTTATCTCGCCTGACCGAAATTAGCTTCTGATACGACCAAAGCGCGAACATCGTTGGATCGATGTCACCGTCTCGGTCTCCGGCCATTTCTGAATACTCGCTCCAATATTCAGAAAGCAGGTCTGGAGGATAGTAAATTGGTTTTGGGTTCTCAACGTACCTGACTATCAGGTTCTGGACGAGTTCATCGTTCTCCCTAAGCGAAACGATGAGGAACCTGTCTTTCAAAGCAGAAAATGTGGGATCACCGGCCGCAAACAATTCGCAGAACGACCCGCTTGAATCAGCCAGAACTGGCTGATCGGATTCCAGGCTAAGAAGGTCTTCGACTGCGGTAAGTTCAGCCTGCCTATGAAAGTTCTGCCGTTTCACATATTCGTTGAATTCAATCCCGCCTCTGTCTGGGTCTCCAGGCATCCCCAAATAGGAAGTCAATGGCGCAAGCGTGTCTTTGCACAATTCGTCGTCCAAGTTGAGAATGCCCAGTTCCTGCAGCCTGGAAAGCATAGCTCCCTTGCTGACCTCGGCATTGAATGCGTCAAGTATCTGCTTGCGCAAATACTGCCCTTGGATTTGGGCGTCTATCGACACATAGCGCCACGCCCCGGATTGGTTCAAAAAGCTCGAAAGGAGCGTCTTTCCAATTCCCGACATCCCGATCAGAAGGATGTCACGCGGTTCACTCAGAAGAGATAGAACTTCCGGGGTTACACACGTCAGCTTCATGGTGTTGCGAATATTCCATCAATCACACTTTGCACCGCTTCAACCGTCGGATCGACGGTTGCGAACTCTTCTTCGCGGGCTAACAAGTCTTCCAGCCGCGCCGGAGTTTCTGGGAGTGTTCCAAGCGCTTCTTCAACTGCCGTCGGGAATTTTGCCGGATGGGCTGTTTCAGCGACAACAATGGGTCCGTTAAGCGTTGCCCTCAGCTGATCCGCCGCGAAGTAGCCGGTTGCCGAATGTGGGCAAATGATCTTGCCGAACTGCTTATGGATCTGGCGCATGGTGTTTAAGGCATCGTGTTTGCCGCACTTTAACGCGTCGAAGTCTTTGGTCAGTCGGGAACGTTCGGATTGCGAAAGTTCGTAAATAGACTTCTCAGCGAGCTGCTTTTGCATGTCGCGCGTTGCGTTCCCGTCGCGTCCTTTCAGGATCCACAGCATACGCTCAAAGTTGCTGGAAACCTGAATATCCATGCTTGGCGAGATCGTCGGTATTGTCTCTGCCTTCGACATCATACCGGTCTCGAACAGCCGGGGGAGGGCATCATTTTCGTTCGATGTGACGATCAACTTCCCAATGGGAGCGCCCATTTGCTTCGCGATATAGCCCGCAAAGACATTTCCAAAATTCCCGCTGGGGACAGCAAAGTTCACGGGTTGGCCGCAATCGTTGTGGATTTTGACCGAAGCGTAAATGTAGTAGGACGTCTGAAGGAGGATCCGGGCCAGGTTGATCGAATTCACAGCCGTATAGCTATATTCTTTGGCAACTTCGCTTTGATACAGGTTTTTGACTAGGCTTTGGCAGTCATCAAAGTCGCCTCGAACGGAAATTGCCTGAACGTTTGCGGCTCCCAGGCAGGTCATCTGTTTGCGTTGAACATCAGAGACGCGGCCCTCCGGAAACAGAATTACTGCATTGGCTCGCGAACGTCCCGCAAAGGCATTTGCGGTGGCTGCGCCAGTATCTCCCGACGTTGCGCAGAGTACGGTCGCGCGCTTGTCAGTGATTGTGAGTTCCCGATCGATCGCTTCCGCCAAAGGGGCGAGGGCGTAATCCTTGAAAGCGAGCGTGGGGCCATGGAAAAGCTCCATGCTCCACATCTGGTCATCCAGGCGAGACAGAGGTGGGCCATCATTGCGTTCGAAACCGGCCAGCGCTTTTCTTATGCCTGCGGTGAAGTCGCACTGTTGCCACTCAGCTCCGCCAAACAGTGCCAGAACATCCGATGCAATCTGGTCGTAGGCCCGCCCGCTCAGCGTGGCCAATTCGCTGGATGTAAGTTCGGGCCAGGCCTCAGGCACGTAAAGACCGCCATCTTCGGCAGTTCCACGGCTTAGCAACTCTCGGAGAGATCGAGCGGGTGCGTTCCCGCGAGTACTTGAGTAGAGCATGGCATTTTCCAAGATTTCTAATATTGTGGATTTAGCAAGACCTCTATCGTTCGTAAACAAAAATCTAATATAGTGGAATTACGGAATGAACACACCTTTACCTACACCTGAAATCGGGAAAATTATGAAGGAAGCCAGGAAATCGCTGGGCCTGACCCTTGAGCGACTCTCTGAGCGTACAGGGGTGTCCCGATCGATGCTATCCGCCATTGAGAGGGGTGCCACCAACCCGACCTTTTCCATAGTCTGGGCCCTTTCTCAGGCACTTGGCGTTGACCTTAGCTTGCTTGAGGGCACGCCTGGTGGCGAGGATCCAATCGAGCATCTTCATCACTATTCCACGCCGATGCAGCGAAGTGCGGACGGTAAATGCGAGATTTATATGCTGAGCCCGCGACGCACTGTTCTTCCCGTAGAGTGGCACAGGCTTCTAATGAAGGTCGGAGCAGAGCTTGATTCAAAGCCCCATGCGCCTGGAACCTTCGAGCACCTGACCTGCCTGTCCGGCTCACTGTCGGTAACGGTCGCTGGACGAACTGTTCGGGCTGAGGCGGGCGATACATTGCGATACCGCAGTGACTGCAATCATCGCATTAACAACGAGGCGGATGGAGAAACGGAGGCCATCCTTCTTGTGGCTCAGCCGACTCAATATCAGGAACCTACAGCGTCAGTCTGAGAGGGCCTATAAAACCTATTGACTGAAATATGGTATTTATCCAATATACCGTATCTCGTGCGGCATATTGGAAAATTAAAAATGAAACAGCGACTGGTACCTCCAAGTAATAGCGGACTTTTCCGTTCGCGGGCCCACGCAGGATTGAGCGACGAATCGCGGTCAGGTTTCTTTGCCTGCCGCCGTAAGCAGCAAATGACTTGAGGCGTAACGCCCAATCCACTCGTTCTCAGGCTTAACTCCGGCAATGAAGGTACTATCGGATGACAACTGAACAACTGGCCCAGAAAGCGCGCGGGCGCCGTGGGCGTCGCCGTGATGGCGGGGTACCAGCCCCGGCAATCGTGCAGCGCCCGTTCGCGCAGCTTAAGCGTTCCTATCCTGCCGTTGAGCTGATTTCGGATGATCAGGTTGAACACATTCACCAGGCATCCCTGAAACTGCTTTCAGAAACCGGCCTGGATGTCTTGCATGACGACGCGCGTGCAGCGATGAAAAAAGCGGGGGCTGATGTCCGGGACGGTGAAGAACGTGTGCGCTTCGATCCTGATCTGATCAACGAAGCCATTGCAAGCGTGCCGTCTGAATTCACGCTCCACGCGCGAAACGCCCAGCACAACGTGACCATGGGCGGAAACAACATTGTATTCAACATGATGGCAAGCGCGCCGAATTGTTCGGATACGGATCGGGGCCGGCGCGCAGGCAATCAGGAAGATTTTCGCAACTTCCTCCGATTGGCCCAGATGCACAACGTTCTACACGTGACGGGTGGGTATCCGGTGGAGCCTGTCGATATTCACGCATCTATCCGCCATCTTGACTGTATTCAGGATTACATCACGCTGACCGACAAGGCCTATTGCATCTACTCACTTGGTGAGGAGCGTGTCTCCGATGCAATCGAGATGACGCGGATTGCCCATGGTCTGACGCACGACCAGATGCGTGATCAGGCCTGTATGTTCTCGATCATCAACACGAACTCTCCTCTCCAGCTCGATATTCCGATGATGCAGGGCGTGATGGCGTTGTCCGAGATGGGCCAGCCTGTTGTGATCACACCCTTCACGCTGGCAGGGGCGATGGCGCCCGTTACGATTGCGGGTGCCGTCACGCTGCAAAACGCCGAAGCTCTGGCGGGTGTGGCCTTTACCCAAATTGTGCGGCCAGGTGCGCCGGTGATGTATGGCGGCTTCACGTCCAACGTGGATATGAAGACCGGCTCGCCAGCATTTGGCACACCGGAATACATGAAGGCGCAGCATATCGGTGGACAGCTGGCGCGGCGCTACGGCATACCGTATCGCTCTTCGAATGTGTGCGCGGCCAATACGGTTGACTCGCAAGCGGCGTATGAGGCGGTCTTCTCGCTTTGGGGTGCGATCAATGGCGGCGCCAACATGCTCATGCACGGGGCAGGGTGGCTCGAAGGAGGGCTGTGCTGCTCGTATGAGAAGGTGATGCTTGATATCGACCTGCTGCAGATGGTCACGGAATTCCTTCAACCTGTTTCGACCAGCCCGGAAAACCTGGCGCTGGAAGCCATCAATGAGGTCGGGCCAGCGGGTCACTTCTTTGGCACTGAACACACCCAGGCGCGTTACCGCGATGCCTTCTATTCGCCAATCCTGAGTGACTGGCGCAACTTTGAGACTTGGCAGGAGGCGGGATCGCCGATTGCGATTGGGCGTGCCAACGCAGAGTGGAAAAACCGCCTTGCCACCTATGAGGCCCCGGCCTTGGACCCGGCGATCAGGGACGAGCTTGACGCCTTTGTCGTCAAGCGCAAGGCCGAGGGCGGTGCTGCCACGGATTTCTGACACTTGCAGGTTCGCCAGGACGGTCGCGACAACCGGGATCGTTCCGCTTACCAGCAATCCACTGCAAAGAAGAGAACCCCTTTTCTCCGAGATAGATGCTTTGGGTCAAAACGAGGAGCGCGCACCCAAATGCAGTCAGAGTGAAAGCTGAATTCCTGAGGAAAAACGAAATATGCCTACTATTCAGACCGACGAGTCCACAGGCGGAAAGAAACTGCCGTCGCACGCCAAAGTCGTTGTTATTGGCGGCGGCGTTGTTGGTTGCTCGATCCTGTTCCACCTGGCCAAGTTCGGTTGGAAGGATGCGGTCCTGCTTGAACGTGACGAGCTGACATCCGGCTCATCCTGGCACGCGGCCGGCGGTATCCACACCATCAGCTCGGATCCGAATATCTCGCGCCTGCAATCATACACGATCAATCTTTATAAAGAGATCGAAGAACTGTCCGGGCAATCCGTTGGTCTACATCAAACTGGTGGCTTTTATGCCGCCTCGACCAAGGAATGGTATGATTACCTGAAGGGCGAGCGTTCGAAAGCGCGCTACATGGGGCTGGATCAGGAATTCATCTCGCCCAAGGAACTGGCCGAGCGTCATCCGCTGATCGATCCGGACCACTATCACGCGGTTCTGTGGGACGCACAGGACGGCCATCTGGACCCGTCCGGCACGACCTACGCTTTTGCCAAGGCGGCCAAGGCGCATGGCGCCCAGTATTTCACCCACTGTGGCGCCACCGATATGACACAGCGCCCCGATGGCAGCTGGGACATTGTCACCCCCAAAGGCACGATCAATGCAGAACATGTCGTGAACTGCGGCGGTCTGTGGGCGCGTGAGGTGGGCCATATGGCGGGCCTTCATCTGCCGGTTCAGCCGATGGAGCACCACTACCTGATCACCGAGCGCATGGACGAAGTCGTGAACTTCGGTCAGCAGCTACCGCACGGCATCGACTTCGAGGCCAACGTGTACTGCCGTCAGGAAGGGCAGGGCATGTTGCTGGGTACTTATGAAGCCCAGGCGACCCCGTGGAAAGTCGGCGGAACGCCCTGGGATTTTGGTCATGAACTGCTGCCGCCGGATCTGGATCGCGTGGCAGATCGTCTGGAAACCGCATTTGAACGCCTTCCGGCCATGGCCAATGCCGGGATCAAGGATGTGATCAACGGTCCGTTCACTTTTGGCCCTGATGGAAACCCGCTGATCGGCCCTGTTCCGGGCATGAAGAACTACTGGGTGGCGGTTGGTGTCATGGCGGGCTTCTGCCAGGGCGGCGGCGTGGGCCTGACCCTTGCGGAATGGATGATCGACGGCGAGCCATCCATCGATGTCTGGGCGATGGACGTGGCGCGTTTTGGAGAGTTCGCGACACCGGATTGGGGTACAGTCAAGTCGTCGGAAAACTACGAACGCCGGTTCGTGATGACCTTCCCGAATGAAACCCTGCCCAAGGGCCGCAAGCAGAAGACCACCGCGCTTTATGATCGCATGATCGCCAAAGGTGCGGTGATGGATCAGGGTTTCGGCCTCGAAAACGTACTCTGGTATGCCGACGGCCCGGAAGATGCGCATGAGGTTCCCTCGTTCGAGCGCAACCGGTCTCACGATTATGTCGGACGGGAGATCAAGGCCGTGCGCGAGGCCGTAGGTGGCATTGAGATTGCCAACTTTGCCAAGCATGAGTTCAAGGGTGAGCGTGTTCGCGAATACCTGAACCAAATCCTTGCCGGGTTCGTTCCCAAGCCCGGACGCCTGGCGCTGACGCCGATGCTGACGCCCAAGGGCAAGCTTTACGGCGACCTGACGGTTGCTTGCCTGGCCGAGGATCACTTTATGCTGTTCGGCTCGGGCGCGATGCAAGAGGCACACCGCCGCTGGTTCGAAAAAGACCTGCCTGCGGGCATTTCTTATGCCAACGTTTCAGACGACTGGCACGGCATTGCATTGTCTGGCCCGAAATCGCGAGACCTGCTGGCCCGGATCACGCGGGACGATGTTTCAGCCGAAGCCTTCAAGTTCCGCGACCTGCGCCAGACCTTTGTCGGCGGCGTGCCGGTGATCATCAACCGGATCAGCTTCTCTGGCGAATTGGGCTACGAAATCTATTGCAAACCGCAATACCTGATGCGCCTGGCAGACGCCATCGAAGAGGCCGGCGCCGATCTGGGCTATCGCTGGTACGGCGCGCGTGCGTTGCTGTCGATGCGACTCGAGAAGGGCTGGGGTGTCTGGACGATGGAATACCGTCCCGACTTCGACGCTGTCGAATCCGGCATGGATGTCTTCATCAACTGGAAGAAGGACTTCGTCGGCAAAGAAGCAACGCTGAAAGCCCGCGATGAAGGGGTCTCGCAGAAGTTGGTGACAATGACCATCGACGTCGAGGGGATCGACGTGGCCCATGACGAGGCGATCCTGAAAGATGGTGAACCGGTCGGCTACGTCAGCTCGGGCGGCTATGCGCACCATGTCGGCAAGTCGATGGCGATGGGTTACGTCGCAGCCGAGTTCGCACTGCCGGGAACGACGCTTCAGGTGGAAATTCTGGGCAACTTCTACGACGCGCTGGTTCTGGCAGGACCAATCTACGACGCCAACGGCGCAAACATGCGTTCTTGATCAGGAGAAAAACCATGGGGCGGCCAGAGAAAGACATAGATGTGGTTCTAAGTGAACTTGTTGAGGTGAACCGCTTCGTATTCTTATTGATGCCCGGGTTCTCGGCATTGGAACTGGGATCCGGCATCGACTCTCTGGCCGCCGCCAACGAAGCAATGGGTAAGGCCTTCTTTCAGTGGAAAACAGCCAGCGAAACGGGCGATAGCATAAAATCTTCTTCAGGGCTGAAAGTAGCAGTCGATAGTGCCCTGCCTGATGTGCACCGTGGAGATTGCATCGTTGTTTGCTGCGCCTTCAATTCCCAAAACTATTCTAAGTCTGGAAGGACTGCGGCTTGGCTACGGCAAGCCGCAAGACTAGGAGCACGACTATGCGGTCTAGGAGGTGGTGCACTGTTTCTCGCCCGGATCGGCATAGCGATCGAAGGGCCCATCAGCGCACACTGGAGAATGAAGCCTGTCTTTGAGGAAGGCTATCTGGATCTGGAGCCTACCTGCACAATTTTTGAAGAGGCTTCAAATATCGTCTCCTGCGGGGGAGGTGCCGCCACTCTGGACCTTTTTTCTGCGTTGATCCGCCAAAAAGCAGGTCCGGAAGCCTCTAGTCAGGTTGCTGACCAGCTCCTTTGTGGGTCTATGCGTGACGGAAATTGCCGTCAGAGTATCTCCAGTCTTTATGGTCCGAAACACCGGAACGAAAAGCTATCCAAAGCGCTGAGCTATATGCAGGAAACCTGGGAAGAGCCTGTTTCACCGTCGGTAGTCGCTCGCCAGGTCGGAATATCGACACGACAACTTGAAAGGCTGTTTAGTCGATATCTGGGGATGAGTCCTAAGACCTACATGATGGTTCTGAGGCTCGAGAGGGCGAGGGCATTGCTGCAGCAAACTCAGATGCGCGTGATCGACGTTGCCACGGCCTGCGGGTTCTCAACACAAGGCCTGTTTTCCAAACACTACAAAAGACACTTCGGGATACTGCCTCGTGACGAAAAGGTTGTGCTTGCGCACTAGCTTCGGAGAACGGCAATGCAATCGACTCAGACAACACTGATCACAACGAAATTGAACTGTGCCTACGGCGAAGCAGAGCGCAGAATGATCCCTTGTGCCTTCGGTGTTCCGATCAACAACACTGCAAAAGATCGCACCCCGGATACGTCAATGGGGGAATTCGCAGATCAAGCTATCAACGCAGCTTGAATGAAAGGCCGCGCACGTCAGGACGCGGCCTTTTTTTGCTTGCCATCAAGCGCCTGAAAGGAAGCCATAGTATGAACACCCATTACAGTCATCGGCGCAAGATTGACCCTAGCCAGGGCGTTCGTCTTGGCGATGGGACGGCAAATGACGGCGACCGGGTCGAGATTGGGCCGACCGCACTTGCACATGCTGAATGGCGCGAGGCGAGGTTGGCGTTGCCCGATCTGACCGAGATGCGCAAGGCCCGGCATCAGCGCCTGACCGACGCTATTGTGGCCCGCGGCTATGGGGGGTTGCTGATGTTCGATCCCCTGAACATCCGCTATGCGACCGACACGACAAACATGCAATTGTGGAACACCCACAACCCGTTCCGAGCCTGCCTGCTATGTGCCGACGGATACATGGTGCTTTGGGACTACAAGAATGCGCCGTTCCTCGCCGAGTATAATCCGCTTGTCCGCGAGAGCCGATCTGGCGCTGACATGTTCTACTTCGCCCGTGGCGACCGGATTGGGCCAGCGGCCGACACCTTCGCTGCCGAGGTGGCGGACCTGCTGGCCACCCATGCGCCGGGCTATACACAGATCGGGATAGACAAGATCCAGCCTGCGGGACTGGACGCGATCCGCCGAGCGGGGCTGGAGTATCGCGACGGCGAGGAAGTCACCGAACGCACACGGGGCATCAAGACCGAGCACGAGTTACGCGCCATGCGCTGCGCCATACATTCCTGCGAGCGTTCGATGGCCGCCATGGAAGAGTTCGCGCGCGCAGAAATTCCAAAGGGCGGGGTGACCGAGGACGATGTCTGGGCCGTGCTCCATGCCGAGAACATCAAGCGTGGCGGCGAATGGATCGAGACACGGCTGCTCACCTCGGGGCCACGCACGAACCCGTGGTTTCAGGAATGTGGACCTCGGGTCATCGCCGAGAACGAGATCCTCGCCTTCGACACTGATCTGATCGGGCCATATGGCATTTGCGCGGACCTCAGCCGTACATGGTGGATCGGTGACGAACTGGCGCCGAAGCATATGCGCGAGAGCTACGCCGAGGCCGTCGAGCACATCCGCTACAACACGGCGCTCCTGCGCCCCGGCCTCCACATGGAGGAGCTGACACGCTCATTGCATGTGCTGCAGGACAAGTATCAGGCGCTGAAATATTCCTCTCCGATGCATGGTGTGGGCCTGTGCGACGAATGGCCATTGATCGCCTATCCCGACCGACTGGTGGACGGCGCCTTCGACGCCATTCTCGAACCTGGGCTGACGCTGTGTGTCGAAGCGCTGGTGGGTGAGGTCGGCGGCGACCACATGGTCAAGCTGGAGGATCAGGGAGTTGTGACTGAAAGCGGGTTCGAAACGATTTCGACCTACCCGCTCGATAAGCGCCTGATGGGAGAAACGGCCTAGCTGGCATTCACAATATCCAAAGCCCGCCAGCAAACCCATGACACGGTCCGCTGACGGTTCAAAATCAGCATACAATGGAGGAAAGTATGAAACCACCTTTAGGCGAATTGGACATTCCAGTTTCCGAGAGCGGCTTTTATGAAGGGTTCTCAAAGAACGTTGCCGTGTCCGCGAAAATCCTCGTGGGTTTGCTCATCGTGTGGGCCGTAGCCTTTCCGGAGAGTGCCGCGGAGACACTAGGAGCATTGAATGGCTTCATTCTGGCAAGCTTTAACTCTTGGTACATCTACGCGGTAGCGTTTTTCCTGATACTTTGCCTTGTTCTCGCAGCATTGCCGGCTTCTGGCAGGCTTCGGCTGGGCCAGGACGATGAAAGGCCTGAATTTTCGAATTTCTCATGGTTTTCAATGATGTTCAGCGCCGGGATCGGCATTGGGATGCTGACTTTTGCGACGGCTGAACCGATTTACCATTTTCAGAACAACCCCCACGTGATTATGGGAGACGTGCCCGCTCAGACAGCTGAAACCGTAAGGTCAGCCTATATCTGGTCATTTGCGCATTGGGGGCTATCGGCCTGGGCATGCTATGCAATTGCCGGACTGGGGTTCGCGTATTTCTCATACCGAAGGGGCCTGCCACTTACGGTGCGCACCGCGCTCATCCCGCTTTTCGGCAAATCGCTTTCGGGCCCAATCGGTCATGTCATCGATATCGTGGCCGTGGTGGCAACTATCCTGGGCGTTGCCCAGACCCTTGGATTTGGTGTCGAGCAGTTTGTAGCCGGCCTTAATCGGATTGGTTTCGGTGACTGGTTGCTGGTGACCGGCGAGGGAGGAACACAAAAAGCGTCCTTTGCCGCCATCATCTTCGCTCTTGTGGTTATCATGGGTGCCTCGACCTTGTCCGCACTCTCCGGTGTCGGCAAGGGGATCAAGTGGCTGTCCAATATCAATATGGGGCTGAGCTTTTTCTTGTTGGCGTTCTTCCTGATTTTCGGTGCAACATTCTTCAGTCTGACGGCCATGTTCGTCGGTATCTGGGATTACCTGCTGGCGCTGCCGGGAATCAGCTTTACCGTCTGGTCAGATGATGGAACCGAAACGGGCGCCGCACTTGCCGGCTGGCAAGGCGGCTGGACGGTGTTCTACTGGGCCTGGTGGATCGCAGTGACCCCGTTCGTTGGTCTGTTTCTTGCCAGAGTTTCGCGTGGGCGCACAGTGCGCGAGTTTGTGTTGGGTGCAATGCTTGTCCCGGCAATGATGTGTTTCATCTGGTTCGCCTTTGTTGGCGGTACGGCCATCCACCTTGAACTTACAGGTGAGGCTGGGGGCTCGATTCTGGGCGCAGGAATCTCAGACCAGCTGTTTGCGACACTGGCCGTTATTCTCAACGACAATCTGACATGGGTGTTCTCAGTTATCGTTGTGGTACTTCTTTTGACATATCTTGTGACCACGGCAGACTCCGCTGTTTTGATCGTAAATACAATCAACGCCGCAGGCGATGACGGCCCGAAAGCCAAGCCGCACATCTATTTCTGGGGTGTCGCCCTGGCACTGGTGGTCGGAGCCCTGCTTGTCATTGGGGGTCTGGGAGCCATTCAAACCGCGATGGTTATTGCGGCTTTGCCATTCAGTTTGGCGATGGTTCTGATGGGCTTTGCACTGATTAAGGCGATCTACAACGATAGTCGAAGAATTGCCGAAGGTGTTCCGACCACCGCCCCGGCATCTGCTGCGGAATGAAGCTTGATAGTGATGAAAGGACTTCGAGATGAAAACGCGTAAATCTTTTGCAGCTATCAGTGTGGCGTCCGCGGTAACTGCCGCTTCTACAGTCTCGGCGGCCGACATGGTCATTGGCGTCCCGAACTGGCCATCGGGGGAAGCCACCGCACATATTCTGAAGGTTGCCTTGGAAAGTCGGCTGGACTTGGACGTCGAACTGCAGGACAGCACCAATGCAGCCATGTTTGCGGCTATGGATGCCGGAACCCTGCATGTGCATCCTGAGGTCTGGCTGCCCAGTCTCGACTACCTTCGACGGGAATATGTCGACGGCCGAAAAACGGTTCAGGTAAAGTCCAGTGGCCCCAAGGGGGCGCAAGGAATGTGCGTGACAAAGGGCACGGCGGAACGCACTGGTATCACGGATATCAAGCAGCTTTCCGATCCGGAAATGGCTCAGAAATTTGATAGTAACGGAGACGGAAAAGGTGAAGTCTGGATCGGCGCTGAAGGTTGGACTTCCACTTCCATCGAACAAGTCCGTGCACGTTCCTACGGCTATCACAAGACTATGAGCCTCAGGATCATGGATGAAGCCGACGCCTTGGCAGAACTGGGGGCTGCTGCCGGACAGAACGAGAATGTCGTATTCTATTGTTATCAGCCGCACTACATGTTCGAAGTGCACGAACTTGTCGTTCTGAGCGAGCCAGCGCACGTAAGTTCAAAGTGGATTATCGTGCCGCCCAACTCGATCCCGGGCTGGTTGGAGAAATCGACCGCCAGCGTTGCCTGGGATACTGACGATCTTCATGTCAGTTATGCGACCAGTTTGGAAAGCGCGCAGCCTGATGCCGTCGCAATGCTAAGCAATGTCAAGTTGGAGACCGAGATGCTCTCGGAAATGTCCTTTGCCTTGGCGGTCGAGAAAAAGGACCCCGAAGCATTTGCAAAGCAATGGGTTGAAGACAACTCGGCTGTTGTCGACAGTTGGTTCCCGTAGTGACATACGTTTCCAAGAATGCTTTAGGCGGTAACGAATTCCAAGCTTGGAAGTGAATTCGGCTTAAGTGTCTGATACCCTTAGGCCTTCCGGTCCAGAAGACCGGGAGGCTGGCAATGCCGCTGATCGGCCTTGCTCTGATCAAGGCAATCATCAACGGTAGCCGCCGGAACGCAGTTGGTCTTACCTCTACAGTTCCGGATACGGACCCAATTGTGCCGAATAAAAGTGTGAACAATCCTTGAGTGACTACAGATCGTTTGTGGGCGCTCTTTCCGCACTCAACCGGTGGAGTGAAAGGTGAAAAAATTCGAAGGCAGCTGTCATTGCGGTTCTATAAAATTCACGTTTTCGATACCCGACATCGATCATGCAATGCGATGCGATTGTTCACTATGTTCCCGCAAAGGCATGGTGATGAGTGCAACGGTTATCCCGCCTGAAGAAATTAAAATCAGAAGTGAGCAGGGCGCTCTCTCAACCTACCAATTTGGCACAGAATCGGCGCGGCACTATTTTTGCAATCGCTGTGGAATTCATACATTCGTCGAGACGCGGCTGAACCCTGGCCACTATCGAGTTAACCTGGGATGCATAGATGAGTTGGACGCACTTCGCCTTCCTGAGATAATCTATGACGGAAGAAATCTCTGACGCAACCAAGACGTCTGAAGGGAACTGTACACATCAAAATCGAGTCGTTGCATTTTGACAAACGGCGATCAGAAGAAACAATAACACACACCGATGCTATCGATTCAAACCGTTGGGTAACTCCTCACTCCACTTTCGCAGTTCATCGAGAAATCCAAGCGCCGTTCTGCCAAACTTGGTAATGGAATATTGAACGGAAATAGGGGCAGTATCCATTACTTGCCTCGCAACCAAGCCCTGCTCCTCAAGTTGACGCAATCGCTCGGTGATCATCTTCTTGCTTGCCCCGCCGATCATGCGCGACAGATCGTTGAAACGCACAGGACCATCTTTGAGGTGCCATAAGATAGACCCGGTCCATTTTCCGCCAATGATCCGCATACCTCGTTCTATTGCACATGGCTCCACACAGGCCTCCGAGACCAGTCGGCGCCCTTTGGCATCTTCGTCAATCCGCGCTCGCATCGTCATCCTTTAGCTTAGGCAACTAGGTTACCAAAAGTATACTAGTTGATTTCCAACACCTGTACCATCAAATGCTCTCTGAGCCCGAAGAAAGTCAAGGGTTCAAGATTACACAAATAGGATATGGACATGAGAAAAATCCTGATCGTGAACGGTACTCAGCCCTACGAATTCGCCCCCGGGCAGTTGAACGCCAGCCTAACGGAGCGCGCGCGCGACATGCTTACCGCAATGGGTCACGAGGTACGCGTGGCAACTGTCGCCGACGGCTATGACGCGAATGCTGAGGTTGAGGCGCACATGTGGGCCGATACGGTCATCATGCAGTTTCCGGTGAATTGGATGGGCGTTCCGTGGGTTTTCAAGAAGTACATGGATGAAGTTTACACCGCTGGAATGGATGGGCGGCTAAGTACCGGTGACGGTCGGACGGCAGAAGCACCGAAGGCCAATTATGGGATGGGAGGCGCGCTGAGCGATAAGACTTACATGCTTTCAGTGACGTTCAACGCCCCGAAAGAAGCGTTTAACAATGAGGCCGAACCGTTCTTTGCCGGTGGTAGCGTCGATGATTTGCTGCGCCCGATGCACCTGAACGCAAAGTTCTTTGCGATGCAGCCGCTTCCGACCTTTGCGGCATTTGATGTAATGAAGAACCCAGAAATCGACACCGATTTCGCTCGTTTTGACGCGCATCTGAAAACCACGTTTGCCGAGGTTGAACATGTCCCAGCCTGATATCCATCTCTACACCGCCGGTACGATGAACGGTTACAAGCCGGTCATCTTTCTGGAAGAGGCAGGTGTCCCATACGACCTGACTCACATCAACTTTTCCAAACAGGAACAAAAAGCGCCGGATTATCTGGCGCTGAACCCGAACGGAAAGATCCCGACCATCGAAGACCGTTCGGAAGGGCGCGCGATTTTCGAATCCGGCGCGATCCTGTGGTATCTGGCCGAGAAATACGGAAAATTTCTGCCATCGGACCCGGTCAAACGGTCCGAGGTCATGCAATGGATGCTGTTTCAGGTTGGGCACGTAGGACCGATGATGGGACAGGCGATGTATTTCCAGCACATCGCTGCGCCTAATGGCCATGAAGAGCCCTTTTCAATCCGTCGCTACGTGGACGAAAGCCGCCGCTTGATGGAGGTGATGAACTCTCGTCTGGACGGGCGCGAATGGATTGCTGCAGACGAATACACCATAGCTGACATGATGCTGTTCCCATGGGCGCGTGCATATGTCTGGGCAAGGGTAGATGTGTCGGACCTGTCGCATCTGAACGCCTGGTTCGACCGTATTGACGCCCGGCCGGCCGTGCAACGGGCGTTGACCATCCCAAAGGCCAACCCCCAATTCTGGGATACCAACGCAGATGCCAGCGCCTTTGCTAAGGAAAACGCGTCGCGCTTTTCCAGCGATGTAAAAGGAACCTGAACCGTGCAAGCTGCTCTGCCCATTCGCGTCGATATCGTGTCAGACGTTGTTTGCCCTTGGTGTGTGATCGGCTACCACCAACTTGCCAAAGCTGCGCGCGACACCCAGACCGAACTAGATATCCATTGGCATCCATTCGAGCTGAACCCGCAGATGGCCGAGGGTGGCGAGAACCTACGCGAACATCTGGCGGCAAAATACGGGACCACTTTGGAAGGATCGATCAAGGCGCGTGCCCGCCTCAGCGAGATGGGCGCAGCACTTGGGTTCAAGTTCAACTACGCTGATGACATGCGGATGTATAACACCTTCCGAGCGCATCAGTTGATTGACTGGGCAACGGAACTAGGAAAAGGCCACGAGATGAAGCAGGCACTTTTTGCGGCCTTCTTCACCCGTCGCGAGGACGTCTCGGACATGCAGGTTCTCGCCGACGCGGCCGCAGGCATCGGGCTGAACCGCGTGGATGCGCTAGACATGTTGCAAAGCCAAGATCGGGCCAATCACTTGCGCCAAAAAGAGCAATTCTGGATCAGCCAAGGTGTTCGGGGCGTGCCTGCAATGGTGTTCGATCAACGTCACCTCGTGACCGGTGCGCAGGGCGAGGAAAACTACGCCCGCATCCTGCTGCATCTACGAGACGACAGGGCCGCGTGACACCAGTGAATACCAGGCACTTCCGGCGCAAAAAAAACCACGATCGGACAGGTGTCGCCCGGCCTGCCATCGCTGAACAACCATTGTGGGGGTTGCATGACGTAAGTCTCCGCGACAACCTTCCTCTTAAATTAAAAACTCAGTCGGAGTGGCCGCATGCCGGCCGCTACAGCCCTTCAACTTGGAAGAGTTCCTAATTTATGGCACTGCATGATCACCCCATCTGGCGGAAGCCGCAACATCACCAAGACCTCGACCACGCGCACGACCATGTCCACTGGGCCGAGCTGTTCTACGACCTGATCCACGTCGTGACGATCTTTCTATTGGGCAATTACCTGTCGCATCATCTCGATCTGCATGGGTTTCTTGTGTTCGCCGGAGTCTTCATAACGCTCTGGTACGCTTGGGGCGAACTCAGCATATTCAACTCGATCTACGTCAGTACCGACTTTTGGCATCGGCTGATTATGGCCGTGATGATCTGCACGGTGATGTTCATGGCAGCGGCGATCCCGGCTATTGACGGAAAGGGTTGGGTTTTCTTCGCGTTAGGATTTGCTGCGAACAGGGCCATGATCGCGGCGCTGTACTATCGAGCCCGGCGGGCCAATTCATCAGGCGAGTCGATGTCGACGGCCCAGATCCGCAATTTCTCGGTCTTTGCGGTGATCTTTGCGATTGCAGCCTTTTTGCCTGCTCCTCTTGCTTACTGGGTGTTTGCCGTCGCGATGGTGGCCACGCAGGCAATGTATATGATCCCCGGTGTCACAGTCCTGCGTTTCGAGAGGTTTGTCCCGCGTCTTGGCCATATGGCTGAACGGTTTGCTCTTTTAACGTTGATCGTATTAGGCGAAGGGTTCTTCAAACTGGTCGTCACCCTGTCCGAAAAAGGAATTTACAAAGTATCACCGGACGTACTCGTCAACTTCGTCATCGGTGGCGTTTCGATGTTCGTGATGTGTTGGATCTATTTCGACTTTGTCGGCAATGCCAAACCAAAAGACAAAAAGGTGTCGACGTTGGTCATCTGGTGGCTTGCGCACCTGATTTTGATGCTTTGCGGCGTCATGGTCGGCGTGGCTCTTGCTGCCGAGGTCAAAGTCGGATTTTGGGAGCCATATCCAACCGAATATGCCGCCATAGGCTGTTTCGGTCTTGCCGGTTACATTGCCATGCTTTGGGTGCTTCAAAACGTCATAGAACATCGTTTGGCGTCGGATTTCGGGCGATGGGACGTGCGTGTATTCGGGATAGTGCTGGCAATCATCTGTTTCTTTGTCGTCCCACATGTCCCCTCTTTGTTAGGCAATCTGATCTGGGGGACAGCTTTGCTATCGCAAATCGCGATCCCCCTGACGCGCGCCTGGACGCAGTTTCGACATGAGTGAGGCACTTACAAGTTCAGGCTATCTAAAAAGAAAAGTCTATTGGTGGCTCGAGCGCCCGGACCGGGCGGCCACCGGTCCCTGGTTGCTTGAAATAGCTCTAATTGCCCTAATCACGCTGAACGTGGCCGCCGTTATCCTGGAAACGGTTGACTCCATATATTTCCGTTGGGGCCTGGCTCTGAACCTCTTTGAGGGTCTTTCTCTGTTTGTCTTCGTGGTCGAATACGCGGCAAGGCTGTGGGTCGCCACTGAAAATCCAAGTTACAAAACGCGCGCTGCATGGGCCGTCTCCCCGATCGCCATCATCGATTTACTAGCGATTTTACCTGCGCTGCTCTACTTGATCTTCCCGGTTGACCTGCGTCTGCTGCGTACCTTCCGCATGTTGCGACTGCTTAAACTCACGCGGTATTCCCCCGCGCTCGGCATGCTGCTTGCTGTGTTTGAGGAAGAGGCTGGCGCCTTTTTTGCAGGTTTCTTCATCCTGATGGTGATGCTGATTTTTGCGGCCAGTGGTGCTTGGCTGGCCGAGCACGAAGCGCAACCGGATGCCTTCGGTTCGATCCCCGCAGCGATGTGGTGGGCGATGGCAACGCTGACGACCGTTGGTTATGGCGACGTGACGCCCGTGACAGTTGCCGGTAAGATCTTCGGCGCTGCGATCACCGTGATTGGCATCGGTATGGCTGCGTTGCCTGCAGGGATCATTGCCAGCGGCCTGAACGACCAGTTGCACCGCCGACGGGCCAGCCTGGAACGTGAATTTCGAAAGGCCTTGGAAGACGGCGATATCTGCGAGGCCGATGAGAAAGAGATAAACGCAGTTCGCAAGCAATTGGGTCTCTCGCGCCGAGCTGCCGATCATATCCGAAACCGCGTGCATGCCGAAACAATATCACAGGTCGATCACTGTCCCACATGTGGTCAGCCGACCAAGCAAAAGGCCAAGTCGTGAACGCCAGCATCGGACTGCTTGTCTACGGAGTTCGAGATTTGCGGGGAAAAACTGTCTGTCAGTTCTTTAGCGTGCGCTCTTTCGTTGATCCCAAAAATCGGAGTCAATGAAACTGAAAAGGTCTTGTCAGAAGAACTTTGGTTGAGCGAGTTAGGGTTGTTGCGTAGCTTTTGCCCATGACCAATCTGGCCTCTTTCAAGGGTCTTGTCAGATTAACATTGCTTGAGCGGGGCAGGGCGGTTGCGTAGCTTTTGTCCATGACCAAGCCTGCCTCTTTCAAGTACTTTAAAACCAGCCCAGAGATCATCCGCCTTGCGGTGATGCTGTACGTCCGTTTCCCGCTCTCGCTTCGGAATGTCGAAGATCTGTTGCACGAGCGAGGTATCGACGTGAGCCACGAAACTGTCCGATATTGGTGGAACAGGTTCGGGCCGATGTTTGCTGCTGAGATCAGACGGAAGCGTGTTCAGCAACTGCGCGCGTTCTCCAAATGGAAGTGGCACGTGGACGAAGTTTTCGTGAAGGTAAATGGCAAGCGGCATTGTCTTTGGCGGGCTGTTGATCACGAAGGCGAGGTGCTGGAAGCCGTTGTCACCAAACGCCGAAACAAAGCTGCAGCACTGAAATTCCTCAAGAAGTTAATGAAGCGACACGGCAAAGCGGAAACCGTCGTCACGGATCGCTTTGCCTCATACAGAGCCGCGCTCAGAGAACTGGGTGCGCTCGAAAAACAAAGGACGGGCAGGTGGCTCAACAACCGCGTCGAGAACTCGCACCTGCCTTTCCGACGACGCGAACGCGCGATGCAACGTTTCAGGCGCATGCGAAGTTTACAGAAATTCGCCTCCATTCATTCCTCCGTCTACAATCACTTCAATCAGGAACGATCGCTCACCAGCCGAGACACCTTCAAGTTGACACGCAGCGCCGCTCTTGCCGAGTGGCGTCAACTTTGTTCCGGATAGGTTCACGGTTCCCGCGGCAAACTGAGACTGGTTCGAATTCGTCTGACAGCACCGCGTCAATTACATCATCATCTCGACCTACCTTTTTCGATCCAAGCGCATGCGGGATCGTTTTGGGCGGATCACAATTCAGGGCGGGGATCGCGTCTCGCCACAGAACGCTTGAGACCGCAACGGAAGGACAGTCATGGAAACCGGATCATCGGAAAAAGTGAACCTCTCACATCACAAAATCCACACAGACATTTTGATCGATGCGTCGGCGGACTTGGTCTGGTCGGTTCTGACCGACACGGCAAACTACAAGGACTGGGCTGTGTTCCTTGTGGGTATCAAGGGAGAAATCAAGGATGGATCGACAATTACTGTCGACTTTCAGCTTGATTCATCAAAGGAGAAACTGACCACCTTGGATCACACGATTTCAGTCGTGGAGGGGACGGAGTTTTTCTGGGCTGAAAAGGGGCCGGGTGGCATTCGCGATAACCACCACTTTTGTGTTGAGCCGTTGGAGGGTGGCAAAACCCGCTTCGTACAATCCGATGAAATCATGGGGGGCATCACATTCCTGATGGGCGGGCGCTTGGCAAAAATGTATGTCGAAGGTTACCAAGCTTTCAATCGCGGCTTGAAAGCCGAGGCAGAGCGCCGTGCCCAGTCTGCCTGACAAGACATCTCGACCACTTGGACGTGTCCTGCTGACCGGTGCGACGGGGATGGTGGGTTCATCGGTACTTGCGGCATTGCTGAGCGAAGAAACTGTGTGTGAGGTCGTGTCGCTTGGGCGCAGGCCGTCCGGTTTAGATCACCCAATGCTGATCGATGTGAAGTTTGTAGCATTCGACGAAACTCAATCCATTGAGCCCCACCTCGATGGTATCAACACTGTTTTCCATTGCCTTGCCACCTATTCCGCGCGAGTCAGCCGAGTGGAATATGAGGAGATCACAGTCGATTGGTTGCGCGCTTTGCTGGCGGCTTGCGAGAGGTCAGCGCCCAATGCGACGTTCTGCTTGTTTTCCGCTCAAGGTGCTCGGCCAGATGGCGGTGGCATGTCCTTTGCGTTGAAGACTAAGGGCGAAGCGGAGAGCAAATTGTTTGCATCTGACCTCGAACGGAAATTCGCCTTTCGTCCAGGCTATATTGCGCCGTCAGGCCTGAAGAACACATGGAAGATGGCTGATTATCTTTTCAAACCGCTCCAAAGGCTGATGCCGTCCATCGGTGTAACTTCCGATGAATTGGCTCAAGCCATGCTTCATACTGCGATTCACGATCCACGTCGTACCGCTGTCCTCGAAAACGGTGAGATGCGTAGGTTGCTCGGATGAGGCTGCGGCTGCGCCTGAGTATAATCCACTCTTTGCTGCGCCTCGAGCTGTTCAGTTTTGAACAGGCGTCTTTCAATGTCCGCTTCTGGGAAGCCGCAATGCAGCATTCAACTTTCGCAGGGACGGCGGCTCTGGGCCGTTAGTGATGGCGTATTGGTGGAATTGCGAGTGGATGTTGCATTGCTTTCCACGTCTGTTGTTGGTCCAACTCAGCCAAAGCAGCCCTTGTCAGTTCACGATGAGGTGGAAGTTTACGCCGCCGCTCGCGCCAAAGCTGACAATTCGTCATCCAAAGCGTATTTTTGCTGGCTGACCGCGTCCCATGAAGCAACGACGGAATCGACCTTCTTTTTCTGTCGTTCCATCCGTTTCTTGAGATCGATCAGCGATTGGCGGGGTTTTGAATTGATGTATTTGTTATACATGTCCTCTTGGTTGGCGAGGATCTCCTGATGAGTCCAAACTGCTTTGAATTTCTTGTCCAGCAACGATTCAATCTGCAAGTAGCGCCGACGGATTGCCTCGAACTCAGGCCTGCGATAGGTGTTGCAGACTTTCATTTTCTGCAGAACGCTGTCTTGCTGGTCCTTTCGCCATTTCTTCATGTCACGTAGCAAACTGCGGGCGGTCAACAGAATTGGTGTGTAAAGCACTTCGTCTTGCGCGATTTGCTCCATATCGCCCATGATGCGTTCCACTTCGTCCATCGCTTTGTTGTAGGACTTCAAAGCCCTCAGCGCCCTAGCCAGGTTGGCTTTGCCATCTTTGAGAAGTTTGGATTTCGTCCGAGGGTCTTGACCATCTGCGGAAATGAAGACGCCTTCGGCAAAGACCAATGCAATTGTTGGCGTTTCGACCTCACGCCATCGCGCTTCTGCCGTTTTCCAGACTTTGGGCATGAGTTTTTGCCTGTATGACATTTTGGGAACCTTGCTTTTGGCGGCAAGGCGCATGACCTTTTGCATTCGTGCACGGCCTTCGTTTCGGCGTTTCTTGGCATCAATGACTATCGAGTCTGGGGCCACAAAAGGATATTCTTGTCTTGATCGCCGCGATGTGCTGCCACCAAGACCAAGCGAGGCAAGTGTTGTTTTATCCACAACTCCAGTCACTTTCAGACGACTGTGTTTTTGCCATTTTCGAACCGCGTCTTCCGTTTTGGCGCCGAACTTTCCGTCGACCTTTAAGCGCGCCTTAATTTTTGAAGTGTTCAAGGCTTTCTGAAGGGATTTGACGTCAGAGCCTTTTGATCCATTCTGTAATTTCTTCATCGTAAATTCCTTTTTCAAAGTCAGCTTCGGTTTTCCCGCTGGACACTCGAGGTTGCGGGATGAGGTGTATGGATTGAGAGAGAGAACACTCTGCGTTTGAATGGCATTACGCAGAGTGCATTGAAGGAGTGACTCACCAGAGGATCAAAGTCCGTGCCGCTTTGGTAACGGAACATAGAGTTGGACGTGTGTTTTGGTCGAAAATTCACCTGTGTCCGGTCCCCAGGTCTGCCCATCACTGTGCCAGGCAATGGCAAGTTCTGAAATTAGCTGTTCACCGGTAAGCTGAAGGCAAGGCGTTATCGTGCGTTGGAAATGTGCGAACCCGTCAGCATCGGCCCTGAACGCGTTTTCCGAACCATCGAGGGCGCCAAAAGGCAGGTCATAAAACCCTTTGAACGGATCGGTTGGCGGCCAGACGGCAAAGTCGTGCCACATCGTGTAAAGACCGTTTGGCACGAGATTCTCAAATCGCAAATCCACCTCACCTGTGCCGTCCTCGCACCGGTACGTACCCTCACCTTTGGCGGCGAACCATTCACCAAGCGTGATACCAAGCGGCTTGCCTTTCGGCCACGGTCCAGTGTTTTCCGTTTGTAGCGGTGTGTGTGGCACTGGATTCGCTGGAGCAAAGAGCGGCGCATTCATATCGCGTGTTGCGGCCGTCGGGCGGAACACCTCGCCTGAGCCAGGGACTTTTTCGAAGAAAACATCCTGCTCGGTCAGCCCTTCGTCTATGTGGAACATGAAGCTGAGCGACATTGTCCGCTTTGCTTCATAGGCGGCCATCATGATGTTGACCTCGGGCGCGTGTTCAATCGGCCCAACGGCACCTCCCGAGTCGTATTCTGTGTGGCTGAAATCATCTGCCGCAGCGATGCCCGTAAGGGTCATCGAAAACAGAACAGTTGTGGTTTTCAAAATGCGAAGCATGGGAATCTCCTTTTCAATTTTCGCAGATGAACTTCTCAAAATGCGCCTAGGGAGCGCGGGCTGAGTAGTTTTCTATGCGCGTTGTGGGGCAGGCCCGCGTCACGCATCAGAAAGCCGGATAGATGGTCGCAATACTTGCACCGCGTCACATTCACACGACGAACGGAAGCTAAGCGGCACGGATTGCTTTCGGATTTGACCAACCAGAAAAAGTAGGGTTTTGCGCAATGTGTCATCGGAAACTTGCTATTGGTTCAACGCTTTGGTTGTGGTGGAAGCCCCGACGGCACGCTGTCAGGAACCAGCGCGGACAAGTCAGTCATCGTTGGGTCGGTCAAGGCGTTGAGAAATGCGACAATGTCGGCGATCTCTTTGTCCGTCATTGGTTTGGGCATAAGATCGTTGGCTTCGGCGATGCGACCTCGCAATCGTTCTGAGCCTTGAACAAACCCGTCCCGCGCATCGAACGCGTGCCGCCGCGCAGGATTCAGCGGTTGAAAGATCAGAACTGAGCCTCTTCCAGTCTGCTCGATTACGTCGTTGATCCGCTGCAAAGGCGGCGCGTCATAGGATTCAAGGCTTTCCAAAGGATTAGTGTGATGCCGAACCACATCTTCAAGCGTGTCATATGCTCCACTGTGTCCCCATGGCCCTGTCAAAGCGACGTTGACCAGTGACGGCGTGCGAAACCGAAAAAGATCCTCAACCTCGTAGGTTACGCGATAGCGCCCCTCATCCTCGAGCCGGTCCATAAAACCAGAGGCCCGCCAGTAGCCTGTATCCTTTCCGTGACCTTTGCCCGGGCCGATCTGCGGCATCGCAATTGCGTGAAACTCATGATCCGTAAGAAGCGGCCCTTCATGGCATTCCGCACATCCTGCAGAGCCATAAAACAGATCCATCCCCCTTTGAGAGCTGTCCGATAGACTTGAAGAATCAGAGGATGCCAAAGCCCAATGAAAGGGGCTGTCCACTGACCGGAACACCACGCTTTGAAACGCCGCCAGGGCTTCGGCAGCCTGACTGAAAGTTATCTGACCCGGTCCGAAAGCCTCCTCAAAAAGGTGCTGATATCCGGGAATACCGCCCAGTCGCTCAGCGATCAGGTCCCAAGCATCAGTTACCCGATCTTCGGCTACTGCGGTCGCGATCGGGTTTTCACCCTTTTGGCCTGCCATTTCGATGGGCGACAGAACAGGGAACATTGCCTGCGCGGTCAGCGCGTTGGGCAGTCCGGCGGGCAAGTGTTCGCGCGCGGGGCTCCAGAAACCGCTTGGGAAGGTCTTTTGATCATCGGGCTCCAGCCTGCCATCGTGGAACATACGCGTGTAACTTTTCGCGCCAATATTGTAGAGCGGCTGGGCATTGCGTGGTACGCGTCCGATAACGCCGTCCTTCGTCTCGCGCTTCTGACCAGCGCCTTGGCCGCCCTCGCCAATACCCAGTGCCAATCCGTCCCCAGTACCTAGCGACGGGTCGTGACAAGTTCCGCAGGAAATGTTGCGATTGCCCGAAAGAATGGGGTCAAAGAAGAGATTTTGTCCAAGAGTGACGAGCGCCTGGTCAGGATTTCCATCCCACAGAAAATCTGTATCCATCAGAGGCGGGGGCAGGTGTTGAACGTCAGCCCGCGCAGCCCTGCAGGCTATCACCATTGTCAGGCATACTATCGAGATGATCAGCTTCGCCGAGCGCTTGGCGCAATATTTGAGAGTCATGTCTTTTCCCTTCGCAAGC
Source organism: Ruegeria sp. AD5 (assembly GCF_056542345.1). Classification (NCBI taxonomy): domain Bacteria; kingdom Pseudomonadati; phylum Pseudomonadota; class Alphaproteobacteria; order Rhodobacterales; family Roseobacteraceae; genus Ruegeria; species Ruegeria sp. AD5. Next base: position 1,143,669 of record NZ_JBQFZR010000002.1, on the reverse strand, counting down.
TGACGCCTCTCGCCACGTTCGATTGAAACGCAGCAGCTTTGGGTTCGCTGGTTAATTGGAATGGTTTGCCTGGTGGCCGACACGCAAATCAGTCGCCGCATGATGATCCGACAATCGGCCCATCATCACCGCATCGACAAAGCCGCCCGGACGACGGGCGTATTTGCGAATGACGCCTTCCCGCTCAAATCCAAATGCTTCGTAAAGCTCGATGGCGTGAGTGTTGTCCGACCACACCAAGAGGCCGGTTCGTTCCAGCTGCAACCAGTTATCACAGAGATCCAGCATCGCGCCCAACAACGCTTTGGCTATTCCCTTGCCCTGAAAGTCGCTGCGGACCGCGACCAGATCAATTTCGCCTGCGTGATTGTGGCGTGGCACGTCCGGCGTCGACGACATAAAGCAGATGCCAACGACACTACCGTCTACTTCAGCCACCAGTTTGTAGTCGCCCGGTCCCGTGTTGATACGCGCTTCGACATTGGCGTTTGCAACATGTGGCAGGCGCATTGTGCCCAACATCACGGAATCATCAGTTAATATGCGTTTGATGTCCGATACGTCCTGTGCTTCGACATGGCGGATTTCAATTCTCATATTTTGTCCTCTCAATCAGGTCATCTGGCGCGCGCGAATATTTGCCCGCGCCAGATTCTTTGCGACGTCGGCTTCTAGGCCACGATCATGGAACCTTGGGGCTGCGCATTCGCACGACCCAAAAAGCGTTTGTTGATGGGGCTGTGTGGTTTGACAGCAATCCGCTCGTTTGCCAGCGCTTCTGCCGCATTTCGATTACCAGAACGCAGCGCAGCTTCGGTCAACGTCCAATCGATGATGTCGCGTTGCGCGTGACTGCCGCCAAACGAGTTCGCGATAAACCGCGCACCATGAAGCGCTTCGGTCGCATCTTCGTAGCGGCCCTGCCAAAATGCCCGGAACCCTTCGATCAAGGGCAGCCCTGTTGCCGCGGCCCACAGCGATGTCTCGCCGCCACCGGCGGGTGCATTGCGATATTGATCAACGATACGATCGACCTCTTCATCGCGACCGGATCCCAGATAGGCCATGGCTGCGTGCCAATCATTGAACGGGTACAGCTTGCCATCGGCGTGGTTGTCCCAGCACGCTGCAACATCGGCCCAGCGGTCGGAAATGTCGTGATCTTCCAGATGCAAGCGCCACAGCAAGGCCGAGGCATCGACCAAATCCAGTGCCACGTCGCTTTTTCCTTCGCGGATCCGCGCATCGTACAGCTTGATCGCCTCATTGGCCTGACCAAGGTCGAGGTGATAAAGCGCCTTGTGCCACCAGTTGTGGACTTTAAAGAAGTTGTCATCACCCGACCAATTCAGTTCGCGCGACGCCATCCATTCGATGCCGTCCTCAGCACGCCCCTGCATTTCCAGCACATGCGCGACAGCGTGCTGCGCCCAGCAGTCTAAGGGATCGCGTTCAATCGCTTCCCGACCGACGGCTTCAGCACGGCCATAATCACCAGTCTCTTCCAGCCCAAAGGAGTACATGCCCAGGAGGATGGAATAGCCCGGCTGGTCTTCCGACCACTTCGGTAGGACCCGTGCAATTCGGTCCCGCATGTCGCGAGCATTGGCGCGGTAAAAGTCCATCAGGTGACCAGCTTGCAAGCCCAGAATGTCGTGTGGAAACGACATGTTGTGACGATCCAGCTTGACGGCAGCTTCTGTCCAATTGTTGGCAAGAAGCGCATTCAGGGCATCGACATGCGATTGTTCCAGGTCGGATTTGGCAAGTGGGCGGACTGTCGCCAAAATGTTCCGTGCCTCGACCGCGGCATCAGGCTCGGTTGCCAATCCGAACAGATAGGCTTTCAGAATATACGGCATCGCATAGTCCGGAGCGGCCTCAATCGCCTGGTCGACGAGCGCCACGGGATCGCCCCTGTAGATGTTGAACGCGCGCATGGCGGCGTTGAAATAGTCTGCGGCGACTTCTTTTGAGCCCGCAGCAGGCCAGTTTCCGGACAATCTCGTTTCTTGATGGGACATGTCATTCTCCAAACTCTTTATTGACTGGGCGGATTGCCCGAATGCGATGGCTCTACCGCGCCGCCGCCTGCTCTGCTTGAAGCCAACTGGGAGATTTTTGGGAGATCATTGGAAATCTGTATTTGAGACTTCACTTGGGATAAAATGGCAAGACCGAGGGAGCAGTACGAGAATGCGATACGAGTTTGATGCCTTTACGTTAGACACTGACACCCGCGAGCTTCGCCATGGTGCGACCGCTGTCGCGCTTGAGCCGCAAGTCTTTGATCTGTTAGTTCTTTTGCTTGAAAATCGCCATCGGGTGGTTTCCAAGGATGAGATTGTCCAACGCGTATGGTTTGGACGCGTGGTTTCGGACTGGACCATCCTCGGCCGCGTAAAATCGCTACGTCAGGCATTGGGCGATGATGGGAGCGCTCAGAAATACGTTCGTACGTTGCGCGGGCAAGGGTTTCGCTTTGTGGCACCCGCCAAATTGGTATCGGTAGAAAGTGCCACGGCACTGGAAGCGTCTGAAACAGCCGAGCAGAAAACAGTCGGGGCGCCACCATGTATCGCGGTATTGCCGTTTTCGGCGATCGGCGACCTGGAGATCGGAAGATCACTGGCGGATGCAGTCCCGCGCGAATTGATCAGATCGCTTTCCAGTGTGCGTTGGTTGCGTGTCATTGCACACGGATCGTCATTCAGGTTCCGAGGACAGACGATTGAGTTTGAAGACGTAAAGTCCCTACTGGGTGCACAGTACTGCATCTCGGGAATGGTGGAGGCGTTGGCTGGCCGTCTCTATGTGGAAGTAGAAATGGCCGATACCCGTACCAGTGAGGTCGTCTGGGCAATTCGAAAAGAAGCCCCGATTGACGAGGTGCAACGATTGCGAACCGAAATAGCCGGGGCCGTGCTCAATATCTCTGAATTTGAGCTTCCCGAACACGAGGCGCGACTTCTGGAAGTGGATGATGCGGAAAACCTGGATGCATGGTCATCTTTGCATCTGGGAATTCGTCATATGTATCGGTTCAACAAGTCAGATACAGAAATAGCCCGAAAGATGTTCGAACGTGCTGTAACACTGGAACCAACATTGGCACGCGCGCATGCTGGAATTTCGTTCACCACTTTTCAACGCGTGTTTCTGGGGTATTCGTCCGACCTCGCCGCGGACCGACTGGCTGCCAGGCGCAGCGCCGAGGAAAGTGTTCTACTTCAACCGCGTGACCCGTTTTCGAATGTTGTGATGGGCAGAAGCCTATGGCTGACAGGAGATACAGAAGCGAGTAAACCTTGGTTTGATCGGGCAGTCCTTGAAAGTCCGAATTACGCATTTGGCCGTTACGCTTCCAGTTGGGCAAAGGTCTTCACATCGGACTACGAAGGTGGAAACGAAATGACTGACCTCGCAATTGCTCTTAGCCCGCTTGACCCGCTTCGAGGCGGCATGCTCTGCAACAAGATGTGGATCGCGCTTGCCGCGAAGGACTATGATGCTGCCGTTCAGTGGGCACAGCAAACCGCGCTGACGCCTGGTGCGCATGCGGGCCACGCGATGTTTGCGGCGATGACAAACCGATTGATTGGCAATGATGACGGTGTGTCGCGGTGGTTAAAAGAAACGAAACGCCGTAACCCGGGGTTCAGCAAAGCAAAAGCAAAGGCTCTGGTTCCGAATAGTCACACCGAATTTCGCGCCTTAACTGAAGAGGCTGCGATCGCGCTTGGTCTTCCCGACTAGTGGTCGCGACGCAAAATTGGAATTGGCGCGAGCTGCAAAGTGCATCTTCGGCATTTGTTGCATGAGCAGACGTCGGTCTGGTCTTATGATCGAGATTCGTAGAACCTAGTTGCGAAAGTCTGGATTGGGGTGCCCTCCGACGCTCAAACAAAACAATGGCCCAAATCTGATGGGGCGCTCTAGAGGTCCGCTTTAGGGAAGCTGCAACGCAGCAATGCTGAGCGGGATGGATGTCGCCTTTGGGCCGTCTCCTAACAAGTTGTGGAAAAAATCACGGTATCACCTTATATATCAGTGCTATCGCTCAGATTGTACCAAGTTGGCTACGCCAATTCGCTGACAATCGACTTCAGATGGCGCATGTCGGTACCGCAGCATCCTCCAAATACTTGGATCGACGGATTCTGCCTCGCAATCGCGGCAATCTGCTTACCAAGTTCAATTGGATCGCCTTCGTCCAGCTCATCTGCTTCGTCAAGTTCCGCATGCGAGCAACTCGAAGCGTTCGCCACCATGCCTCTCAGCCGGGGGTGGTTGCCAAGCGCTCCGGCGAAATGGGTCGGATGAGCGCAGTTGACCATAAAAAACAGCGCCGCCGAGTCGGTTGCCTCGTCGATCTGATCAATTCCGTCCACAAGTTTGGTCCCGTCCGCCAGACACCCGTCCGTTTCGACAACCAGAGACATGATGATCGGCAGATCTGCGTCTCCGGCGGCGAGGATGCATCCCGCAGCCTCACTTGAACGGTTGAACGTATAAGCGGTGACCAGGTCGACGCTTGTGTCTTTCAGGCTGTGCATTTGTGCGGCGTGGTATTGGCGTGCATCTTCGACCGTCACCGGAGGGATGTCGGCGTAAGGATCATAGCGCGGGCCGATACAGGCCGACACCAGTATATCATTGCGAGCGGAAGCTTGGCGCACGTCTTCCATTAGACTGACCGCGTCTTTGTTCACCTCAACGAGCCGTTCTGCATCGTACCCCAAAGGCGCTGCCCGGTCGGCGTTCGCCATCCATGTGGGCGCATCAAGGATGCATCCGACACTCATTTCACCGGCGAGATCGACAAGTGCCTGCATTTGACCAGCCAGTATTGCCCTGGTGTCAGGTTCTTCCAGCAATGGAAACGACGCGAAACCGGGTAGCTCGACTCCATGATTGAATATCAGGTCTGTGCCAGTGCCGGCATAAACCAGAAAGGTCTTGTCACCTTCGAGTGGGAACTGTCGCGCCATTCTGATCCACGCCTATTGCTGTCAAATCTTCATAGAAATCTACATTGTCTCGGATCTCCTGTGAACCTTAGGGCGGCGACAGAGTGTCTTCCGCGAGCATGACCTCATCTTCCCGGGCAACTCGCTACTGCAGCGAGTGTCCCCTTCGGCGGACTGCACCGCAGCGTCATCAAGCCCTTGCCGATGCCCGATCTGGGCCGCCATCAATTGGCTGGAACCGCGTAACCCCGTACACCATTAGTGGTGGGTCCGCAGAGTTATTGCTGATTGTAAATGCTTTGAAGGCCCTTAAGATGAGTGGCAATCTTTGGAGGACCAGATGAGAGTCCTACGGATTAGCCTGCTTTTGGCGACACTCGGTGTTCCCGCCAGTGCTGACGAGCAACGCATCGAAATCAACAATGTCTACCCTCTAAATCAAGAGAACTTTGACCTTGGGGATCACATTTTTCACCTAACAGACAATCGGGGTGGTTTCGAAGTAATTGAGGGTCCAATGGATGATGGGCCTGCCAGATGTTTGGGTTCTGGATTTGGATTTGAAGACGGCACCAACTCAATCAATGGAATATGCGTTTTCGGTGAAGGTGATGACACTTTTATCATGCGATGGAAGGCCGGGGAAAAAGGCGAGGCAAACACTTGGGAAATCGTCACCGGGACGGGGCGCTACGAAGGAATGACTGGCAGCGGCATAGCGACAACAGATATCGCCTCAGCATACCAAGCGCTGCCCCTGAGGCGAACTCATATTGTCGGAACCGTGGAAATCCCGGACTAGGACGGCAGCGGATCTAGTATCTGTCCAGTTTCGATTGGTCTCGAACTAATTCGGTCTTAAGTGGCTTTTGCGGCTTGGCCTCAATCCTTCCGGGATAACTTGCATTAGTGCGGCGTACGTCCGCTTAGTCCCACGAAATGTGAGTTCGTGTATCGTCCGCCAGCACCTCAAACCATCATACCCATGGAGCAAAAGCCGCTGATGCACTAACGATCATTTTGGATCAGTCAGGTGAGGCTGCTCAGCAAAGTGGAATTCTGCACCACCGCCGTCTCAAAAAAGCCCTTTCCGTAATATGGTACGGTCAGACATCGGGAGGGATCCAGATATGCTCGAAAAGGTAACAATCGCATTGTCCATGTTTCTGATTTCGGGGCAGGCCTTTGCGCTTGATTGTGGAGATGTATCCAATCCCTGCAAAATAGACACCGGTGAATACCACATCGCCCTGCCAGATGAATGGCGGGGCGGGCCGGTCGTGATGCACTTGCATGGTTATGGCGGGTCCGGAGCAAAGGTACTTAAAAACAAGCAGTTCGTCGAAACATTCACTGCGCGGGGTTATGCGTTTGTGGCACCGACCGCATTGCCATGGCTGGAAGGAAAACCTGCTGACTGGTCGGTTAGGGATGGGTGGATTACCTATCCCCGCTCTGATGTCAGGTTTCTCCGTGACGTGCTGGCGGATCTCGTGATCCGTGCAGACGTAAACCCGGACCAGGTGCTGCTGACAGGGTTCTCACGAGGTGGTTCCATGGTGTGGGAAGTTGCGTGCCTCGCGCCTGACCTGGCGCGTGGCTATGCCCCTGCGTCCGGTGGCTTCTGGCTTCCCATGACTGAGGAGTGTTTTGGCCCGGTACATATGCTTCATACGCACGGTTTCACTGACAAGGTTGTGCCGCTTGAGGGCAGATCAATACACAATGAAGAGTTCGATATCAACATTACCCAGGCCGATGTCTGGGAGGGTCTTGCGTTATGGCGGCGAAGAAACGAATGCCAACACAACGCGACAGAAAACGAAGTAACGGCCAATCTTTGGCGCAAACGGTGGGAATGCGAACACGGTAGTCTTGAACTCTTTTTGCACGACGGTGGGCACGGCTATCCAAAAGAATGGGGAACGATGGCGCTCGACTGGTTCGAAAGCCTGGAAAACTGACGAACCACGAAATCACAGCGGTCGGGTGATCGCTCAGCCAAAACTAGCCCATTTGCTCCGAGGCACACCGTGTCGGGTGAACTTCACTTACCCTTAAAGGAAATTGCCCAGATAGCAGCAATGATGACACCGGCGCAGGCGGCGGACACCAATGCGATAGCGCTGAAGAACAAACGCGGCTGGCTGGAGCGGCGGATAATCGAAAAATGAATTCTTATCTGGCCTCTGAGTAAACCACCCGCTGCCATGGATATTGCAAAAAGGCCAAGTGACAGCGCACTGGAACCGCCCCATAGCCGTTGCCATTGCTCATTCTCAGTCACTGACAGCAGTAAACCGGTTAGGACAAAAAAGCGCTGCGAAGAGCCACATCAGATAGGTAGAAATAATCAACCCGGTGACCGCACGCCTTGGTCAATCCAGTAGTTGACCAATGCAGTTTCCGCTAACTCACCGAGATCAGGATGGTCGCTAAAATAGTACAGAAACCTCAACACGGCCTCGTTCTGTGCAGGCGTCAATTGGTTGAACTTGGACTTCCTGAACTCATGCAGCAGTTCTTTCGATGTGCCGGGGTCGAGTGCAAGTAGGATGCTTTCACTGGCATATTCCGGACTGTCTGAATTTCGCAGAGTCCAAAGCAGATACGCGGGCAAATAATACTGAAAGGCCTTGGCGCTGAAGGCAGTGGGGGCTGCGTACCCGTATACGATCATTTGATCGGTCATCTCATGCCATTTGACCCCTCCATAGAATTCAAGAATATCCACGTCATCCATACTTTCGGGGTGAAGAAGTTCATCATCAGCAGGTGGATCAAGGCCGTCAAATGCAGCAGTGATCCGGGTTGCAAGAGCTTCCGTTGTTGTCGTTACCTTTGGCATGGTGACATATTAAACTGGCTGAAACCCCGAAATCGAGTGATTGCCATGGACACCGGACAAAGGCTTTTTCAGGATATCGTTCGAAGTTCAGCAGCGGAGATGAAGAAGCTACTTTGGGGCAGCAAAATTGGGTTGTATGTTTAGAAATGTATTGCGGAAGCCGGGTGTCCTTAGTGTGTTACAAAGAGCGCCCTTGATCGATTTGGGAAAAGATGATGAGCGGCGATTCTGAAACCTACCAAGGAATCTGCTACTGCGGCGCATGTAGAGTTTCTACTGTCGGTGAGCCGATGGTTATGGCTTATTGTCATTGCCACTCTTGTAGAAAATGGCATTCGGCGCCGGTCAATGCCTGGTGCCTCTGGTCGGCAGACAATGTCTCGTTGTCAGGACCGACGGTTCACTCGGACAAGAATGATGAAAGCCATCGTGTTTCCTGTGGTAAATGTGGGGGTGCATTGGTGAATATCAAACCCGGAAAGGACATCGTCGCGGTCTACGCAATGTCGCTGGCTGAATCTGGTTTGAGCTTCGAGCCGGCCTTTCACATCTTCTACGGCGAGCGTGTTTTCGACATGGCCGATGGCCTGCCGAAATGGCAGACGGTCCCAATATCGTTCGGTGGGGATGGGGTTGCTGTGGCTGAACCGGATAAAACCGGTTGGATTTCCTTGAACACACGAGCCGAAGGGTGAAACGCAAACTCACCTCGATCTTGGCTGCCGACATTGTCGGCTTCTCGCGGCTTGTGGAAGCCGCCGAGGAAGCCACGCTGGCGCGTCAGAAAGAACTGCGCGTGTCCGTGTTTGATCCCGGCATCAAGCAGGCAGGTGGTAAGATTATCAAGTCAACGGGCGACGGATTTCTGGCCGAGTTTTCAAGCGTAGTGGAAGCGGTACGGTTTGCGATAGCGGCGCAAGAAGCAGTTCGCTCAGAGGAAGAATCCGCTCCTCAAAATCGGCAGATCAGTTACCGCATGGGACTTCACATAGGCGATGTGGTTGTTGATGACGGCGATATCTATGGTGACGGTGTGAATCTCGCAGTTCGCTTAGAGGGCGCAGCCCCGACGGGCGGGATTTGCATCTCCGCTGCCGTTCGTGACCAGATCGTTGGCGTAATGGACGAGCTATTTGCGGATGTCGGTGAATTGACATTAAAAAACATCTCGCGCCCGATCCGCGCCTTTGTTTGGCCCCCGGACCAAGATGGTGCGCAGGACAGTGTCAGCACACCACCCATCGGTGGTACATCCAGGAAACCGACCATAGCCCTCGCGGCATTCGAAGCCCTTGGCAGCAATGATGATGCCAAGATGCTGGCAGAAGCCTGCAATCACACCGTGGAGGCGGCGCTGGCCAATCTGACGGGTTTGGATCTGATCGCCCCCGACGCGGACCCGGATCATATCGCCACGGCGGTGTTTCAGGCGTCCGGCAACCAGGTCCGTACCACCCTAAAGCTACGCGAGACGAGCACGTCAGCAACCTATCTGACCCAGCGGATGAACGGTGATCTTTCCGACCCTTTCGTGGCAGAAGATCTGTTGTCAGGGGAAATCGCGACAACGATCCGATACGGAATTCTGCAACGAATTGCTGAGCACGCGGCCGAGACTGAGACAAGCGACCCCGAGGTAATGCTGAATCTTGCGGGGCATTACATGATGGGATCGCAGCCCGAAGAATGGGAGGCGGCGGGTCGTCTGTTGGACAGGATCCTGACGGTCCAGCCACGCAATTTCATGGCCGTTGGGATGAAGGCGAACACGTTGATCGGCGAATTGGTATGGGGTTACCGTCCGATAAGCCCGGAGGATATTGAAGCCGCCGACGCCGGGCTGAGCAAGGCGGTGTCGTTGAATGATCAAAGCGACTACGTGCACCTGATCCGGGGGATTTTTCACTACGGCATTACCGGCGATTTGGATGCGGCGGTGCGGTGTGTTGAACGTGGGTTCGAAATCAGTCCGCAGTTTGCCCAGGGACATATGGTACTGGGCTGGATTCAGAACCTGATGGGCCAACCAGAGTTAGCGCTGAACTCCATCAAAAAGGGCTCATTTTCTCTGGCCAAGAACCGGATATATCACCGTGTCCCACAAGCGTTGGCCCAGACATATCTGGTTATGGGCGACTTCGAGAATGCCATCGCCAATGCCAACCGGGCTCTACAAAACTCGCCGGGGCTGCCGGTCGCGCAATTGTATCTTGCCAGCGCAGCGGGTCAGGCCGGTCTAAATGCTCAGGGAGAAAGGGCGCGGGAGGCCCTTTTGGCATCAGATCCGGACTTCCGGATTAGCGGCGTGCGCAGTTTCCATTTTCAGGATCCCACACGGTGGGACGCAATCCTAGATGGGCTTCGCGCGGTGGGGCTGCCTGAATAGAAGTTCGCCCGAGACAGTGTCGTGTGCAATTTGAGTTGGATGCGATGATCGGTTTCCAACTCCACGAGACGTGCTCACAATCCTAAACCTAAATTTGGATTTGCAAGCAGTGAAAGCGCTCAATTCGCAATGCGGACGTCGATGACGATTTGTTCAGCGAAAATTTCTTAACCCTGGAAAGTGGCAATTTTTACTGATGCTAACTTTCGCAGTCACAGCGAATGCCGCGAGCGTGGGCTGCAATAGCAGCATTCGGAGGCGATGTTCAATGTCCAGTTCGGGCTGTCCTCGACAGAGCGAGACAGTGCCAGGTTTAAGATACTGCCATTACACTGATGGCAGCAATTATCCCGGTGCGGGCCTTTAGCATGTCAGGCCAAATAAGATTCAAACGCACGGCGTTACTCCAGGAATTGCACCTCGAGTTTTCCGGACAATTGAACGCTAATTATTTCGGTCGGACCTGACCCCGCCGTCAGGACTTTGTGTGCGGTGCCGGCCGGGATTATCAGAATATCACCAACGGTCACTTCCGTTGTGTCGTCTCCAACAATTACATGTGCCTGGCCTTGCCTGACGATATAGACTTCATCGTATGGATGCTTGTGAAGTGGGGGACCTTTGCCCGCATCGCTGACTTCATTGAAAAGAAATGACACGCCCACGCCGGCATCCGCCCCTTCGAACTTTCCGTTCCAACCGTCGCTAGAAGCCCAGTCAGCTTTTCGGAGAAGTCGCCAAGACATGGAAAGTCCCTCTCTTTGAGACGGGCAGTATAACAACGGCGCAACCATATGCCAGCTTCGTCCCAAATTCAGACATTGAGACCGTTGGCTCGGCCAAAATCGGTGTAGAAGGAATCGCTGGTTAGTTTTGTGCGCGTTTGCTCATCGAGTGCTCCGGAGTCGTGCACAATTTTGCTGATACCAGAGCCTTCAATGATACGGTTCACCAAATTGAACACGCCGCAAACCTGAATAGCATCGAACAATGCTTCTTCTGACCATCCAGCATCGTAGACCGCCTGTGAGTCCTCTTCTGTCATACGGGCAGGTGAGAGTGTGAGTTTTGCGACGTAGGCGAGAATGGGCCGGATCCGAGTATCCACCGAGGCAGAGTTTGGATCCTCCATCAGTGCCTCAATCACCTTTGGATCAATGCCATAAGCACGGGCAAAGACTGTATGGGCGTCGTAGCAATATGAGCATGCATTCAAACCAGAAACATAGGCGGCAATAAGCTCCCGCTCAGAAGCAGAAAGTTCGCTCTCTCCCCGCATTACTAGGCTTTCATACTCACACCATGGAGCCAACTTTTTTGGAAACATCTGAAATACGTCGCCGAGCGTAGCGCCGTCGGAAAGTGACGGGAAAAGCCTTTTCATTTGGTGTCCTCCACGACAAGAAATCTTGACAGAAATATGTGCTGCCCAAAACGCCTCATTGGCATCAGACTAACATCTCGCTCGGTCTTCACAAATGTCAGCTTGGTCCGCTAGGCCGTGAGTTCGACTACCGACGGACATCGCTCCCGAAGCGAAAGTCCGGTTCGGTGAAGCTGCATTGCAGCGTGAGCTTACACGATGAATGGCTGGAATGGGCCGTTCTACGCGATCAACTGACTGCGGGGCAGGGGACTTGCTGCACCTGCTTCGAGGTCCGGAATGAGCCCATACCTACCAAATGCTGCGCATAGCGCGAGTGACTGCTTTGGACTTCCTACGCTCGAATCTCTTCACGCATAAACTCGACAAAGGACTTAACACGCGGCTTTCGAAAGGCCGAAGGCAACTGCACGCTTTGGATCGGCAAAGTGCGGGAATGGAACTCCGGAAAGAGTTGCACAAGACGTCCGGTTTCAAGGTCGTCCCCCAAAAACACATCTGGGCATATGAAGATGCCGCTCCCTGCGCGCGTCGGAACGAGGCAGGCGGGAGGACTGTTTGCGAGAAATGGGCCAGAGACAGGCACCTGCACGGTTTGCCCTTCGATCTGGAAGGGCCAGCGGTTTGGATCCGGGTTGTTCGCATCTCGAATGCAAATGTGGTCCGAGAGTTCCGCAGGATGTGAAGGTGCGCCATGTTCTTCAAGGTAGGAAGGGGTCGCGACGACTTTCATATGCGTTTCACCAAGCTTGCGAACGACCAAACTGGAGTCACTGAGCGCGCCGATCCGTATTGCGATATCGAAACCGCCCTTGGCCAGATCGGCATAATGATCCGACAAGTCCAATTCGACCGTGACGTTCGGGTGTTGCTCTACGAAGCGGCTTGCTGCTTTAGCCACCGCCGTGTCGCCATAGGTAAGGGGCGCGGCCACACGAACGATGCCCTTCAAGCCCTCTGAAGCGTCAAACTCAGTCTCCAACTGCTCCATCTCAGCCAGCACTCGTCGCGCTCCTTCCAGATATCGCTCCCCCTCGTGGGTCAGCGACATAGACCTGGTGGTGCGATGGAGAAGATTCAGCCCAACCATGTTTTCGAGCTGTGCGACACGCTTGCTGACCAGCTTGTTTGAAATGCCAAGCCGTTGTCCGGCGGCGGCAAAAGAACCGGATTCCACAACAGCCACGAAGCTCTGCATCCCGTCGATCCGGTCCATAGAATTGTCTCCATTTGCGCGATACACACTCGCTCTTATCGCCATTTTATGGAGAAAAGACCATCGCTAAGTTCCTCTCAAGCTTAATCGCAGGAGAAAAGAACATGGCAGCGTCAGACGCCCCCATCTCAATAGGTCAGGTCGCCCTGACGGTGCGCGATCTGGATAAGACCGCCACCTTCTATGAAGACGTGATTGGCCTCGGCCTGATCGAACGCGACGGTGAAAGCGCCTACCTCGGCACCGAGGCTGGAACGCTGATCGAGCTGCGCCAGGACCGAAACGCCAAACCCTTTCCTAAAGAGGCGGGGCTGTTTCACACGGCATTTCTGTTGCCTTCCAAACAAGACCTCGGCGCATGGCTGATCTACGCGGATGAGCGCGGTGTTCGCCTGGACGGGGCATCCCACCACGGTGTCAGCGAGGCGCTTTATCTGAACGATCCCGAAGGAAACGGCATCGAAATCTATCGTGACCTGCCTCGCAAAATGTGGAAACGCGAGGGCGACACCGTCCACATGACAACGCACCCGCTCGATCTGAAATCACTCACAGAAGATGCCACACAGTGGCAAGGCGCACCACAAGGCACAGTCATCGGACACGTTCATTTACGTGTCGGTGATGTCAGCAAAGCAGCGAAATTCGTTACTGACGAACTGAGTATGGTTCAGACCTTTGAGCTGCCCTCAGCCCGCTGGTTCGGGTCCGGTGGCTACCATCACCACCTAGCTACAAACGCTTGGCAATCCAAGGGAGCAGGCTCGCGCTCTGCTGGGGCCGCTGGTCTCACAAGTGTTGAGCTGTTGGCAGACCCCAAAACTCTCACGCCCGGCCGCAAGGTCGACCCGTGGGGCACTGAATTCACGATCAACTCGGCGCAAGCCTGCGCCGCGTGAATATCGTCAAATCAAACCAAGAGAGGACAACAACAATGACACCTAAAGAGCTCGTATTGGAGGCTGTAGCCGCCATTTTCGTCAACTTCGACGCAACCGCAGCCGAACAACTGCTGGCAAATGACTACATTCAGCACAACCCTGCTGTACCCACAGGTGCCGCTCCAATCCTGGGGTTTATCCCCGGTCTTAAGGAAAGCGGGATCGAGGTGGACATCCACCGGGTCATCACGGAGGGCGATATCGTCGTCCTGCATACCACCTACAACAACGCCCAGGCGTTTGGTGCAGACACCTTGGTTGGCTTTGATGTCTTCCGCGTCGAGGACGGAAAGGTTGCAGAACACTGGGACAACCTGACACCAATCACACCGCCGAACCCGTCGGGTCATACTCAGACCGATGGTCCAACTGAGATAACCGATCTGGATAAGACCGCTGAGAACAAGGCGCTGGTCACAGACTTTGTGCACACCATCCTGAAGGATGGCGACGTTGACCGGATAACCGAATTTCTGTCGACGGAGACCTACATACAGCACAACAGCAACATTGCCGACGGTCTGGACGGTTTGGGTGCGGCTCTTGCAGGCATGGCCGAGCAAGGCATCCAGATGATCTACACGGACGTCCACATTGTTGTGGCCGAGGGCAACTTTGTCTTCACCGCCTCCGAGGGCACGTTTGCCGACAAGCCGACTGCCTTCTATGACCTGTTCCGCGTCGAAGACGGCAAGATCGTTGAGCATTGGGACGTAATCGCGGACATCCCGTCCGAGATGGCCCACGACAATGGAAAGTTTTGATCGGGTGCCATCATGAAAGCGTTCTTGATCACCCTGATAATGCTCGTAGGAGGTAACGCAATGGCACAAGACGTCGGCGTCATTGAAATTGTGACGATGGACCTTGCTGAAGGCGTTACACCGCAAGAGTTCGAACCTGTTGATAAAGTCATCGAAGATGAGCATGTCAGCAAACAACCAGGCTTTGTCTCGCGCCAAGCTGCATTCACAGATGGCAAATGGGCAGTGGTAGTTAACTGGGAAAGTGCCGAAGACGCCCAAGCGTCCATGGATAGCTTTGCATCAGCACCCGCTGCTGAACGATTCATGAGCATGATCGATGCAACCACAATGTCGATGACACGCTACAATTTAGCGCGATAGCAGACAAACAGAAGGGCGGCACTACGAGGTAGTTGCCGCCCTCCCCTGGTTGTTGTCGCGTTGTTCGGGATGCGCACTCACATGGCACGACATCTCGTTCTCGATAGCGAACTGTTAGGGCGCTAAATTGACAGTCTATCACTCCATAAGTTCGATCTCGCCCGGGCGCCACGATCCGTCGAACCAAGGCTCGAGAGGGCCATACAATCGCAGTACGGTCGACCAAGATTTGCCCGGCATCGTCTGTATCCAGTTGCCCTCTTTGCCTTCAGGCGCTTCAGGCGCGAACCAGACAGTGTAACTTCCGTCTTCATTCGCTTCCAATGTAGCTTGGTTGCTGTCGACCCCTGCGAGTTTCTGATCAGTTTCGAGCAGTGAACGGGTTTGGGTGTCGTAAACGACGAAAGACCAGTAATCCTGCGCGGGCGGATTTGGCGGGATGGTGACGGAATAGGTGTTGCTCCCATCGAAGTAGTTCCCGTCACTGTCCCGGTTTGCCAGCGCATATTGCGACCCGACACCAACCTTTTGTGCAACCATGGCAGGCGTAATGCCAGTCGCGTAGTAGTGGAACAGGGTCCGCGCATCGAGGATTTTCACGTCCCCCGCCTGGAACTCATGATTGCCACCGACGAACGCCGTCTTCCAATACCCTTCGTCATAGTAGAATGGCGCACGCGAGCGAGGAGCAAAATTCAACGACTTAGCCGCCGCCGTGCCCAATGCGACTGCCTCTGTGAGCAGCAGCCTCAGTTCGTCATCGGGTTCAAATGGTTCACCTTTTCGGATACCCAGCGAGAACATTGCTCCCATCAATTCATCGGGAAGTGCTCCTTCCGCTTCGTTGTCTACAACGGCCTTCATCTCTTCAAAGAAGGAAAAGTCATTGGCGTGTATCGTGTTGAACTGAAGATCAGTCAGGTTCACAAATTCCTGATCGGGCGGCGCGTCGCGGTCTTCCCACCGGTAAACACGAAGAGTTTCCTTCACACGATCCACTGCGGCTCCAACGCCGTCTTCCCCATAAAACGCACGCAACAGAAACCAGTTCCGATAGCTTGGCGGCTTCACAATATAGTAACCGTCGTCCGGCAACTCACCTTCATAGTCGGGCGGAACGATCAAGAACTTCCCACCCTCGCCAGCGTCAGGCCCAGCGTTCCCGATGTCAGTGACATAACGCATATAGGCATCGTTCACGAACCCCAGCATGCCCGGCGGCACGTCGTAAACCACTGGCCCTTCGGACAGGTCCGTACAGTTAAGAATGTAGATTGTCGTGGTGTTCGGCGTGAGAAGAAGCGAACGGGCGTTATACAGGTCTTCAAAGATCCCGATCTTCATCGGATCAACGCCAGCGCCCTCTTCGAGCCCGTGACACATTGCATATGTTGAGGCTGCAGGCATTCCATCCATGAATACCTGCATGCCACGCATGAAATTTAATGCGTTATACGACAGCTTAGCTGTATCCGGCGTCGGCAAGCCGTCAAAATATTCCAACGTTCCAAATCGTGTCTCCACCTGATCCGGTACGATTATGCTATCCGGAACTTCAGCCTTGTACTCTTGGGCTGGAGATTGCGATGCGAGTACCAGGGCGGTCAGCACGGCTAACGACTTTGTTTTCATTGTTCACTCCATTGGGAATTTTTGTTTGTTTTGATCAGTTTACTTTTTCTAGATCGCCCAGCATCCAGCCACTTTCCAACCATCCGTCTTGCGGCCCATATAGACGGAACAAAAGGAAGTACGGCTCTGTGGTTGGTATCCAGTTGCTTTCCTTGCCTTCCGGTGCCTCCGGTCCAAAAAAGATGTCGTAAGAACCGTCTTCATCGGCTTGCATAGAGTCTGTGTCGCGCTCGGACAGACCCACTGGATCAACGTTCCGGATGAAGCTCTTGGTCTCCATCGAATAAACAATCACGGACCAGAAATCGTCGGCAGGTGTGTCTGCTGGCACGTTAAGTCTGTAAGTCTGATTGTGGTCGTACATGTCGCCGTCGCTGTCGCGAAGGCCCGTCAGATAAAAGGTACCGCCACCGAGTTGTTTCGGCAGGTACGTGATCCAGAAGTAGCTGCCGCCCGCACGCGCATCCACAAGTACCTCTGTCTCAGTCTCATACGGGAAGCCTGCCTCGGGTTGACCTTCGGCAAAGTCCCATATCAGCCACTGGCTTTTCATCTCGCCGCTATCGTCGACCCAGAGCGGTATCATGGCTTTGCCGGGCGTAACAAAGTAGTTCTGCATAGAGGCATACGCCAACAACAAACCCTCATTCATTGCTTTCAACTGAATTTCCGATGGTTCGAAAGGTTTTCCCTTTTCGATCCCGAGATCCTTCAGGAAATTTACCATGACCTTGTCTTGTTGTCTGACGGGGTTGTTTTGAACGTAATCATTCAAGTCCTGAAAGAAGGTCTCGTTGTAGTATGGAAGCGAGTCGTACGGCACTTCTGACGCTTCGAGATAGTTGTTGGGTGGTGGATTGTCAGCCTCAGACAGGTAGTACACTTTGATCGTCTGAGCGTACTCGGCCGCATCGGTGTCCGTTCCGCCATTCGTCAGTTTTGGCCGGAACGAAAAACCATATTCGTAGGTATCTGTTTCAAAGGGAAGGTATCCCGCTTCAGTCAATTCCTCCAGCGACATTTCCCCTTCGTAGCCTGGGGGTAGCATGAGGTACTTGCCGCCGGCACCTTCATCGAAACCATCGGGACCTACGTCCACAATAGGAACATCCCAAGCATTCACGATTGTACCGAAGTAGTTCACCTTGTCGGTGGCAGCGGGCACTTCAATGACAAGGGGACCGGGTTCGGAGGTCATTGAAGCCCAAGCATAGGCCGTAACATCGTTGGCCGTAAGAAACCCATGTTTGGAGTCGAACGGCTTGTTGAGATAAATGATGTCATTGTAGTCGCCACCGAGGTCGCGGCGAATGCCCTTGAGGAAATCGATCATACCGGCGGCAGGCATTCCCCAGATGGCCGTCTGGGTGGCACGCTGCACCATAATCTTGTACTCGATGTCCTCGACCTCGGCTGATCGTGCAAGGATGTCGCCCGTGTCGTTGAAGGACTGGGAGAAAACTGGTGAAGCAGAAATACCTGCGCCGAGCACCATTCCCAAAAAATGCATCGAAAAACCGCCGTGTAATGGCCGAAGTATTTTCATATTGCAATGCTCCCTGCTGTTTAGGGAAAGCTTGCACATCCGTTCAGCCGATGCGTATCATTTCACGACACGCGGGCGAACAAGCGGGTTGACGGATTGAACCTACCACCGATGATTTCGGCTAAGGCCTTGGGCGCGATGCCCCAGTTTGTGCTTGAGGCCGCTGGGGAAAGACGCTTGTTGCGTGCTTTTGACTCTGCCGATCTTCCTGTTCACTTCATTGAGGAAAGAGGCGGTTACATCTCGGAGCATGCCTTGGCGACCTTTGTGCACGAAGCCGCACGATCCACGGGACAACAAAACATCGGATTGTTGTGGTCACCGTATCTCACTGTCGCTGACTACGGCGCCTGGGGGAGTTACGTTCTTTCTGCTCCAACGCTGGGGGCAGCGCTAATACGAGCTTCTGCCGTCATGCCATTTCATTCGTCTACGGATCGCGCGTGGCTTGAAACTTCGGGCACAAGCGCGCGCTACTGTTATCGTTTTGGACTTCGCTCGCATTTCGCGTATCCGGACATCGGCTTCTCGGCCGTTGGGGTTTTTTTGAGCATATTCCGCGCGTATTTAGGAAGCGACTGGAAGCCATCTGCCGTGCTCTTGGACTTCCCGAAGGTTCCTGGATTTGTCGAGGCAGAAGACACCTACGCTTGTCCTGTAATCTGGAACGCCTCCCGGCTTGGGGTTGATTTTGATGCATCGGCTTTGCGAGCCGAAACCACGCCCAAAAAACTTACCGGCGGCTCGACAACCGTCGGAGATATTTCTCGCGAACGATTGGGCGGCCCACCTCAAACACTTAGAGGACAAGTCGAGGAAGTGGTTTGGCAACAACTTCATCGGGAGGAAATGTCGATTGATGCCACCGCGCGTTCGCTCGATCTTGGCGTTCGCACACTACAACGGAAGTTAGCAACCGAAGGGGTTCATTTTCGCGAAATCGTCAACGATGTCAGGGTAGCAAGGGCCGAGGAACTCCTCACAGATACGCGCGAGACAGTCTCCAGTATCTCCTCCATGCTAGGATATGAAACCGCAAATAATTTCAGCCGCGCATTTAGGAAGGTGACGGGACTGACGCCCTCTGACTATCGCAAGATGAACTCCGACAATAGTTGACTTGTGGGTCGCGAGAGCAATCTTCCAATGTCTGCTTTGTCCTGCAAACTGTGAGCTCGGCCTTGTCAAAACGCTGCTCTTGCAGCGAATGACCGCAAAGCGGGCTGCGACCGCAGAAATTCGATGTGGTGTTCAAAGTTGGCTCTGGGCCGTCTGCTGGCCCTGTCGCTGATACTGTGATGCACCCTAGGTCAACTGTGAGCCTAGCCTGTGAATTCGAATTTCTCGCTTGGTGCAGCCGCAGTACCAGAAGTGTTGCAAACGTTAAGTATGGTCACTGCTGCTCGTGTAGAGGGAACGTCTATCAAGCCGGAGTTGAGCCGGACAAATGGGGTTGTCATCTATAACTTGACGATCCGTTCTCGCGATCCAAACATTTTCCGTGGAAGCTGTGGCGGCTTCACAATTGCGCATGATAAACTGCTTGCAACGCATAAGATCAGAGATGAACCATGCGGTTACCGGATGAAAGCGATACGGAATATGGAGCGGGCAATGTCCGGGCATTTCTGGAAAGCTTGACCGGTCCGTCTCGCGGAACCGTAACCTGGCTTGTCGGCACCGCTTTGTCCGCTTCACTAGGTCAAGACCGTATCCTGAAGATAAGGCGGAAAGAGGATGTACCCCCACATGACGAAGATGTGGCGACCTTTCAATGGTCGCAAGGCGGTTACACGCTAAACGCGCTGCCCGGCCGGGAAATCTGGGTCAATGGTCAAAAGACTGCTTCGGCAGTTCTTAGGCATGGCGACATGATCGAGTTTGGTGAAAAGGGTCCCATGTCGCGCTACAGGATGTGTGACCACTCATTCCCTGCACATCACACGGTCGAAGACATAATAGGTGACGCTTATGTGTATGCGCGCTCCAGCCGACGACCCTTCGCCAGCAAAATATCCAGTGCGCTGCGCGAAGGCGGACGTCGACTGACATCACAAACCACGGTTTTGTTCCGGTTTACCGTTATCGGTCTACTTCTACTGATTACAGCCTTTGGCTATTTGCTTTTTCAGAACGATCGGAAGCTGGCGGATAGCCTGAAACAGGAATCTCTCAAGATCGAGGCGGTTGCTGTCATGCTTACGCAGACGCGAGAAGATGCATTGACGGCGGATGATCTGGTCGCGCTCAGAGAAGCGTTTGACAATCAGGTGCTTTCCACCGAACAGCGCCTTGGGACATTGGAAGAGCGTGCTGGTGCATCCAGGCGGGTAATAACGGGCTCGACGCGATCCATTGCCTTTATCCAAGGGGCCTACGGATTGCGTCAAACCGAAAGCGGCAAATTACTGCGGCATGTGCTTGGCCCAGACGGGGAGAAACTAAAAACTCCATTCGGGAAACCGTGGATTGAGCCAGATGCGGCAGGCGCGCCGGCAGAGTTTCAGTTCACCGGGACCGGGTTTCTTTTGCAGGACACCTCTCTGTTGGTGACCAACCGTCATGTCGCCTTGCCCTGGACGACCGGGGATCGGGCACAGGCCCTGAAGGCAGCAGGGCTTGAAGCCGAGATACTTAGTCTGCTGGCTTATCTGCCAGAACAATCCGAGCCAATGGAAGCGGTATTGCTTAGGGCAAGCAAAACGGCCGATCTGGCGCTTCTGTCCGTTGATGCGAACCGTGTTCAAGGGCTTGGGCTTACACTGGCACCTGACCCGCCGCGTGCAGGTGAAGAAGTTTTCCTGCTTGGATTTCCAACTGGCCTAAAGGCCTTGATTGTGCAGGCCGGGCCGGATTTTCTGAAAACGCTGGAGAGCGATGGCGCCGTCGACTTCTGGACGATTGCAAAAAATCTTTCAGAGCAGAACAAGATCAGGCCTCTGGCCAGCCGGGGAATCGTCGCCCAGACCAGTCCCGGTGCAGTCGTTTATGATGCTGAAACCACAACCGGCGGAAGCGGCGGACCTGCCCTGAACCGAAATGGCGAGGTGGTGGCTATCAATGCCGCGATCTTACCTGAATTTGGCGGCTCCAACATCGGTGTTCCTGTATCGCACCTCAAAGTGCTTCTGGAGGAAATCCGGTAGCAGCCACTGGGGCGAAACTCCCGCTGACTGTTACCGTCAACAGAGATAGCTCAGAATTGTATCAGTTCTGCGCTTAGCTAGGGTCTAAACATTGTATTCCTTGTTATGGATCGGGAACGCAGGCCAACGCGTACCCGATCAGCTGAGGCAGGTCGTGTAGCATGAAAGATGCTTCGCGCTGCCGGGAGCCGTTCTTCGACACTCACTTCGAGATGGGGGACTCTGAGACCCTGGGGTCGCAACCGAACAGCGGCAGCAGTTTCATGCTACGAGCCAAATCTGCCACATACTGTTTTAGTTGAATAGCGAAATTGCTTCATGCATTATATTTGAAAATCGAATAGATACCCCATGGATATTGAACTCGCGCGAACATTTCTGGCGATTGTCGAAACGGGCAGTTTTCTGGAGGCTGCCAACAAGGTTTACGTCACGCAATCAACAGTGAGCATGCGTATTCGGTCACTCGAACAACAGCTTGGACGACCAGTGTTCGAGCGCGGAAAATCGGGTGCTACACTTACTCCGGCCGGGCACCGCTTTCATAAACACGCGCAGGCACTTGTCAGGTGCTGGACACAGGCCCGGATCGACGCCTCCCTGCCTGATGCGGTGGAAGCTGCTCTGGAAATCGGTGCTGTGCCCAGTTTGTGGGACGGGTTCCTGATCGACGCGATGCCAGAGTTTATGCAAGCGTTTCCGAATGTGGCGGTTCACGGGTCTACGGTTTCAACTGAAACACTGCTAAGCCAAACGACTGCGGGCGCGCTGGATTTGGCTGTGATGTATGATCCGCGAAACACTGTCGGGCTGACCGCAATGCAGTTGTTCGAAGATGATTTCGTACTCGTAAGCAGCGATTTTGATACCTCGCGAAGCCCATTTGAAGAAAACTATGTTCTAATCGACTGGGGGCCGGAGTTCCGTGCCGATCACCTGCTGAACTTTCCGGAAATTCCGACGCCAATGTTGCAGCTTGGAATTGGCACTCTTGGCCTGAACTACTTGAAAGCCCAGCCGGGAGCCGGATTTTTCCCCTGGCGGGTAGTAGCGCAGGAAGTCGAAACCGGTTGGTTGAAGGTGATTGAGGATGCTCCTCGGTTTGCTTATGCCGCCTATGCTGTTTTTGCAGACGATGATCCTGAAAGCCTCCCCTGCAAGGCCGCCCAGCTATTGAGTGCCTTTGCAAAAGAACAGTTTCCCGTCACGGCCTGAGATGGCGGACTACTCACGGCTTACCATGTAGAAGGCGAATGGTCAGTTTTCGGAAGCCTCCAGGGCTTCGGTTGCTGCGGGTTGCATTTTGCCAGACTCGAACATTAGACCTGCAGTAATCCCGACCATCAAAACGCCGCCCATGATGGCCCAGTACCTCCAACCAAAAGACCTGTGCAAACGCATTTTTCTCTCCACGGTCGTCCATCGAGACCAGAACAGTATAAGGAGGGATAGAAATCTGCCAAATCGTGGGGACTGACCCTCAAAGAGGCAATATACTGAAAACAAACATCTATTCAGATCATCGATAGCACAGTTGAGAAAAAATCATAAGGTTTGGCACTCCGAAAACGAAGATTGATCCCCTAAAATATCGAAGCAGAGGGAAAGGAGGTTTCGATGGATAGGCGTTGGATTAATCGCGTTACCGAACACATAAGGCGTTTCATTGCGTCACAACGGTTCGGGATCGTGAAGCATTCGGCAGCAAAACAGCAGGATTTGCAAAGCCCACAAGATTGGGACGATGCCGCCGAGATATGGGACCCGTCCGAATTCGACCCGGAAAAAGAAAACCGGGAACGACGTTTGCGCCCGAGCGATTACGAATGGGAAGCAACCGGCGAACTTCCTTGGCGCGGGCACAATCACCGATTCAAAGGAGGTTGAGGGAAATCCAAGGCCTGAACATTGGTTATTACAGTCTCAGGTGACGCAATACTCGCGTCCCCTGATCCCGCATCGCATACCGTTTGGGATCCGAGCGCACCGAAGATGAATTCCCACTCCGGATAGCATGACCGAATACATTTGAGATTATGGAAAAAAATTACGTCGCTTTCGGCCTCTTAGGTCGAAAACAGCGCAGCGCCTTCTGTGTGTTTTGGCAAAATCCAGTACCAATCAAAAACGGTGTACAGAATGCTGGAAGTTCATTCGATTCCCGGCGCTTTTACCGCGCGGGAATGTGAGCAAATTGTTGCTGAATCACAAAAAGCCCCGGCAAACGAGGCCCTGCTTGTTGGGCAGAACAAGGATCATAATCTGCGCAGAGCGGATGTGACTTGGCTGGACGACGTCGACGGCTCTGATTGGGTGATGTCACGCCTGATTGATGTGGTCCGTCGCTCCAACACCGACAAGTTTGGCTTCGATCTGAGCGAGTTCGCCGAAAGTCCGCAGATTGCCTGCTATAAAGCATCAGATGGTGGTCATTTTGCGTGGCATTCCGATATTGGCGACGGGCCCGTTGCCCGAAAAAGAAAGCTGTCGCTGGTTGTTCAACTCAGCAAACCCGGAATGTACGACGGCGGAGACTTGGAGATAATGCCGGGCGCTTATGCTGTAACGGCCAGCCGGCATCAGGGCAGCGCAACCATCTTTCCCAGCTTCTTGTTGCATCAGGTGACACCGGTCGAGAATGGTGATCGGTATTCGTTGACGGTCTGGGCGCATGGCCCGGCGTTTCGGTGATGATTTCCGAACTCGCTTGATTAAGAGTCCGAGACTACAAGGCTAACGATTCCTTTCATGTAGGAAACAGAGTCGAAAGAGTTAGGCTTGCCTTTAACATATTCGCTGAAATGGCATTTCCTGTAGTCCAACGTATCTGCTAAATCCTGGAATCCGCACGGTACTGACGCCTGAGTTGCTTTGGTCACTCAATGGCTGGCCTCTATTATGTATCCGTCGGTAAGCGACTGGCGACTGATTTCTCATGGACTAAGTTTGGCAGGCTCACCATATCAGAAGCAACTTTGCCAGCTGCCTTTGAAGTACTTTCGACAGATATGCGTGTCTGACCCAACCGGGGGTGCAGCTTACGAGCCAGAACCCACGTCCAAAGCAAACCCGCGCCACCCGCGGCGAACACGCCAGAGAGCGGTGCCACGAGAAGAACCAGCCAGGCGGCACCAGGTGTAATAATACCCGAAACATCGCGAAAGCTCGCGTAAATTGCTGACATCTCAGTTCGTTCGGAAGGTTTGACTGCGAGAAGGAAAGGCAAACCTGCGGAAACATCAAGTAAGATCAGGAAAATCGAGCCCATCATCAAGAACGCGATTGTGACTTCAGGGATTCCGAATGGAACTCCAGCAAAAAGAAATAGCAGCCCGGACATGAGGAATCCGGTTCTGACTGCTGCGCGCACCGAACTGCGCTGCATAAACCTAAGCATCAGCGGGGTGCAAAACAGGGCGGCATTGGAAATCGATAAAGCAATCCCTCCAAGCTGGCTGCCTAGCCCGTTCTGAACCGCATAGATGGGCAGATATACGACATAAATCCACCACCCGCAGGAACGAACGACTGCGAATACCCATCCGGCAACCAATCGCGGTTGCGCAAAAAACCTCCCGAAATAGGCGAACGGATTTGCGGGAGCGCATTGGCTTCTGGTGATGAGCCTGCCGTTTCCGAGGCGCATAACAAGAAAGATGAGAAGCATGACAATCGCTGCACCGGCTGCAATCAGGAACGGTGCAGGTTGCCACCACTCGTACAATATCGCGCCAAGTGCAGGGCCAGCCGTCCAACCCAGCGCACTGTAGAAAAGCCGAGATGTCTCAAAACGTCCCAGTTCAATCCTGGCAACATGGTCGAGTACATAGGCGTTGAAGCACACAAATGTCGTCACAACGGCGAAAGTCGTGAGTGCGAGCCCCGCAATAACGGCAGCAGGGGTCGCAACGGTCGTCACAACCGCACCCGCGACGTACGAAAGAGTGCCGAATACATAGACCCATCTCCTTGGGACAAACCGGATCAGGTAGGGAACCAGAAGACCGATCAAGAGTGAAACTGTGCCAATGGCGAAATAAATTTCGGATACAAATCGCGCATCCTTCAGCGCGTTGTATATCGCTACCGGAAAAACAGAGATCAAAATACCCCTGGCAATCGCCTCTGATCCCGCCAGAATGGCGAATCCCGGCACACTGGGTGCTGGCGCATGGCGAAGCCATTCTGGTATTCGGCGTTCATGCATGAGAAGTGCTCAATGGACTGGGAATCAGTCAAACCTGTTTCCTCATTTTTTCTCTCCTGGCAGCGACCCGATGTCGTTTTTGCTAATCGTGTAAGTTACAAAAATTCCATAACTGAATTTCGTTTTTTCTTTTTGGGAACCCGCTTCGCTGGCGTTCAATTTTAAGCGCTGAATCCAGCGAAAGCATAGCTTGAACTCGGGCTGGATTCGCCCAGTAGAATGGCCGCAAACGGGAAATCACTGCACGACCGAAAAATCTACCGCTGCGGATGCGAGCACTTTCAGCATGAGCAAAAGTCGTGGCTGCAAAAGTCGGTTTTTTCCGCGATCTGTGAATTCAGGCTCGCCCAGATTTTGCTGCCGCAGCGAATGTCGGCAAAGCGGGCTGCTGCTGCAACACCTGATGGCCTCGCTCAAAGTCGGCAATGGGCCGTTGAAAATGTCTCGAAAAACAGGGCAGGGGCTTATGCTGCGTCAGCTCCGAGTTTCGCAAATCCGGGATGAAATCACCATGGCGATGACGGACCTCGGCGGGGAAGTTGTCATCGAAATCGAGGACCGACCTCCTGGTAAGCGAGAGGGCCGCGTCCGCGATCCTTTCGGAAATGTTTGGATACTGAGCAAGACAATTGAAACTCTGACAAACGAGCAAATTCAAAACCGCTTGGTCGGACAGCTTGGTCTGATCGACATCACGGTGCTCACCTCTTGCAGGGAAACTGACCAAAGGTATGCTTTGTCCATGAACATCCACTGCTTCGATCACATCGTTCTCTGCGTTCATAATGTCGACGTAACGCTTGAGTTCTATCAACAAGTGTTAGGCATGACCCCGCGAGAGGAACGCCCCGGCAAATGGTCCCTACACTTCGGTTCAAACAAAATCAGTCTTCAACGTGTGGGCACAGCACCGGATCTGGCGAATAAAACCGTTCCGGGAAGCGGTAATTTCTGCCTACTGACCGACACACCAATTGAGGAAATCACCGCGACGCTTCGCGCGCATGACGTCACTATCGTGGAAGGTCCTTCTGAGAAACTGGGCGCCGTCGGCAGGCTTATGTCCGTGTACTTCCGCGATCCAGATGACAATTTGGTCGAGGTAAGCAACAGGCTGGCGTAATAAACGGAGTGCAACACGATGTCAGCCACGCAACCAGGGTCGGGAACGAGCACAAGCTTTTCGAATTTTGCATCGTAGAGAGTAATCATTGTAGCCTCGATGTCGAAACCAAGAGCACAAATCAGCTGGCTGATCACAGCTAAGGTAGGGGCCATGAGGCTCTAAGAACTGGAGAGCAGTCATGCCCAGAACGGGATTCATAGATCATATCGGCATCGCGGTGCCGGATCTTGCGGCGGCGAAGGCCTACTATGATGAGCTAATGCCGATCCTTGGCCTCAAGGAGTGGTTCAAAACCGAACCGGCATTCAACTACGGACCGGATGGGAAACTCGGGACGCAGCTGTTCTTCTACCAGGCGAGGGACGATGGGCACTATTTGCGCCACGCTACCGGGCTACAGCACCTGGCATTCTCGGTGGAAAAGCGTGAGATCGTGCATGAGGCGTACAATTGGGCACTCTCGCGGAAGTCACATATTCTGGACGAACCCCAGGAGTTTCCTCAATACGGGATCCACTATGCGGCCTATTGGCTCGACCCACACGGCATTAAGCTCGAGGTTGTCTGCCACAAAGATGGTGAAAGCAGTTGAGACATCAAACTATCACCAGTGCTCCAAATGCGGAGCTTTGACAAACTGTCGAAAAGCGCTGCGCTACGTCCTCCCAAACGTCTGGCGGTGTAGGTCCGGCGAGAGCCCAATGCGGGCTTTGCCAACCTTTCAAATCACCATCATCCCCGACCTTTTCAGTTCGAGTTTCAATCCCTAGCGGGCAAGGCAACCTCGCCTTCCCAGTCAGAAATACGGTGCGGTAGCGCCAGGAATTTTGACGCCACATGTGTTTTGGTCGTTCCACTTCCAGTCATCCCCGAGTATTTGCCGGTCGAGGAAACGATCCGCCAGTTGTTGACGCCGAAGGCAACAACCTCCCATCTCATGGTGAACGTGTCTTCTTCTTCACCATAAACGCAGACGCCACCGCCACTGACACCGCTGGGTCCGCCGAAACCCGAGCCAACGCACCGGACAAACCCAGGATCGATTGGTCCCTCGTCAACGGTATAAGTCCCATAGTTGTCCTCTTTCCAGAACACGTCCTCGCCCGCGGAAATTTGCTCTTGGTTGACGACATAGAAGTTCGTTACCGACACTTTCTCTGCAGCAGTCAGACAATGAGGTGCAATAAGAACTGCGGGGATTAGCATTGAACGCAACATGTTGTTTCCTTCGACAGTGGGGCAAAGCCAGCATGATAGAGCCTACGGAATTTATTGCTAGGAAGGGAACTCGTAGCCAGACCTGCGGAGTCAGCTTTGTCCGCTGACTGTGAGTCCGTGCGTCCTGAGAATTTGCGCCTGCAGCGAATGGCCGGTTCTACGGGCCGCACCGCAGCGGCGACATGTGTCGGTGAACGGCAGTTCAGGGCCGCGAGTTACAACACACTCTGGAGCTGGCGATGTACCAGAAATCGGACAATGCTGTCACTCTGTCGCAAGTTGAAATTTGAGGAAGGTCGCCCCGTCATAGTCGACTTCGCCAACCCGCCAAGCACCAAGTCTGTCGAGTGCCCGCAGGTTCGTGCGTGACGGTGGTAAAAGGAAGGTCACATACGGGATGCGTTCATCGGAAATTGCAAAGTCGATCGCCTTTCGCGAGATGCGCGGCCCGAGGCCAAACGTGTCGGGCCGCAAGACCAATCCGAAATCCCACTCGGCTCCTTCTTTTTGAAATCCACCCCAGCCGACATATCGGTCATCGGACAAGAATGCCCAATGTCCAAGTCCGTCACGGTGCCAACACTCTTCCTTTTTGGCGACAAACCGCGCCACTGTCTCGGCATTCCAAGTAAATCTCAGAAGCGGCATATGCTCGGCGACACGAGGGTCGGACATGTGCGCTAAGATTTCGGTTGGGTCGATTTCCGACAATCGGACGAATTTTATTTCAGATCTCATTGCGGCGTCTTTCGATGTGCTCGTCTCTCATTGTCCGCTGGACGCGATATTTCAACAGCCAACTCTTTGCCTGCTGTCACGCTGGGACATACGCATTCAGTTTGTTGCCATCCAGATCCCGGAAATACCCTCCGTAGAAACCATGATCTCCGCGTGTGCCGGGGGGTCCCTCATCTGTTCCGCCAAGTTCGAGGCACTTGGCGTGAAGCGTATCGGCGGCTTTTCTGTTGGTCATTTTCAAAGCGACCATCACCCCGTTTCCAACGCTTGCCGGTGCCCCATTGAATGGACAAGCAAGGCATAACGCAGGCTCGGCCCTTGAGCGGCCCCATGCGGCCATATCGCCGTGTTTCCAAAGACGGTTTGCGCCCACGCTCGAAAACAAGGCGTCGTAGAATTTCAGCGCGGCCTCGAAGTTGTTGGTTCCGAGGGTAACATATCCGATCATGCTTGATCTCCGTAGTTCTGTGGTCGTCATTTTCAACTTTAAGCCCGGCTACAAAGACCCCTGGGTTGCTGCGCCAGACCGCCTAGCAAGTAAGGTCGAGGCCGGACCATGGCTCGGAATTGCCCTCACTTCAAAATTTTCGAAACGCTCGATTGCCTGCATCAATCGGGAGCGGGACATAAATCGGCCGGTCCCGCGAAACAAAAGCGCCTGGCGCATGAGGCTGCCGGCAAGACCACGGGCAGGCTCATCCGCGCAAAACGCGAGACAAAGCGCGCCGCCGGCTCGAACAACCCTGCAAAGCTCACTCAAAGCCAGGTGGGGATCGGGGACGGTTTCCAAAGCCCAAGCACACGTCACAAGATCGAACGTGCCATCTTCAAACGGCAGGGACTCCAACCGTCCTTGTATCTTCGGCACAGGAATGTCGGCGCAGCGTGCAAGCATCGCTGCGGACGGGTCGAGAAGGGTCATCAAATTCGGCGGCATGCCCTCGGCGATCAGTCTACGTGCCAGGTTGCCGGTGCCGCAGCCAGCATCCAAAAGCCTCGAATTCGGCGTCGCAAGTGCACGCACCAGACCTTCCAGGGCGGCCTGCGCCTCGCCGCCTGCGTGACGCAGCCATCGATGATGAAGTTTGTCGTAGCGAGGTGCGAGCTTGTCATAAAGATCAAACGCATCGTCTAAAGGCGTTTCTTCCAACATCTATTTGGTCCTATTATTCATTCATCGTGTCCGCGGTGCGCGCACGTTTTTTACGGAGAACTTGCGTCGGATTGCGGCGCGGTGTGTTCGTTCTCGGGCCACGTCCATGCGGTCCAGAGAATTGCGATTAGAGCCACGATCTCGATGACGAGGTGGAAGGTGTCATCCATGTCGGTGGGGGCCGAGGAAAGGAGCGTACCGGTTGTGACGATCGCTGCAAGAAAGGTGACAGGGCGACCAATCCTGCGGGTTAGCAGGAGCGAAAAGAGCACCATCGCAATCGGCACTTGGACGAGGAAACCGCCCAAAAGCATCAGCCCTTCGGTGATCTCGATGCCGTTGTAATGGCCTGTCAGCAGCATCTCGATATGGGACGCGAGGACAAACTGGTGAATATCGCGAAAGATGATGTTGAGCAGTATGAACAGCCACAGGGCCGACAGAAGAATACGGGGATCGAGCCGTCTCATTTTGGTGTCTTCTTTCTGTGTTTCTGGAGTTTGCCGGTATCAGGTCGAGAGCACGACCGGGTTCAGATCACCGCGCCGGATGTACGCGTCGCAAAGGCGCGGCGGATAAGGAGTTCCGCAATCGCAAGGTTGATGGCCCACGCCCCAACCATCAGGAGGTCTCGCGAAAACCCCTGCAGTTCGGTGTCAAAGAGGGCCATTGCGACCAGAAAGAGCGCGGTTTGCGTTGAGGCCCCTTGGCCGATGGCATAGGCGCGCAGCATCGCGGCGCGGTGCGCGGCGACGTTTCGCGACCGGATCGCGACGATGGCCCATGCGATGAGGGTGACCATCGCGAGGCCGAGCGTGACCCTTGCCCCGTAAAGTACTGGTCCCTGCAGGGCATCGGGAAATGCGTAGAACACGGTCATCCAGAGCCCGGTTAGTGCGCTGATGCATCCCGCTGCCGCCACAATCCGCCCGAGGGTCCTGTGCAGGGCCGAGCGGTAGCGCCTCAGGCTCGGCAGGAATTGCACAGCCCCCACAAGGCAGAAAACTGAACTGCCGAGGATATGCAATGTGATCGGGAGGGGATCGAACACCGCACGCGGGTTCGGCGGGATGATCGCCCGAGCGCCGAGAAGTTCCGGAAGCCGGACCAGCCCTACGACTGCCGGAATGAAAGAGTAGAGGAACACGAGGGCAAGGAACGCCCATTCGCGACGGCTGATAAAGTGCATGCTTCGGTCTCTCAGAATAAGGCGTCGGTCTGCCTCAGGCGGGCTTGCGCGCGACGATAAAGGGGCTCAGTCGGTTCTTTCCGAAGTACCGCGTCTGCTCGATTTCGAACCCGGCGCGGATCAGGTGTCGGGTCAATTCAGCGCGACTCAAGATGATCACATTAGGCGCGATCCGCACGGCCATGAGCACGCGAACCATGGCTCGCATCCAGCGCGGCGCGTCCTTCAGACAAACCGTCTTTGATATGAAGTGACCGCCGGGTTTCATTTGGTGGAATGCTGCATCCAGTACGGTGGGTATGTCGTCCACCAGGTGAAGCAAGCTGAACGCGCAAATGGCGTCGAACGGTTGGCTAGGAATGTGTTGCGCCGCCTCCGCCTGAAGAAATTCTGGTGTTCCCGCGGCATCGCCACCTGATCGTGACCGGGCGATCCGGATCATCTCGGCAGAGAGGTCGGTTGCGGTCACATGAGCGACGACAGGCGCGATCTTCCTGGCTGTGCCGCCTGTGCCGCAGCCGATTTCAAGAACGCGATCGGTCGATCGAAGAAGCGCAGTGACGCATTCCAGCTTTTCTTCGTAGGCGGTGACATCGGCAATAGGTTTCTTGGCGTACTTGGGCGCATGCCGGTCCCAGAAGGCTTGGGCAGTCATGTCGGTTTCCTTTGCGCGTTGCACTTCAGGTTTGAAGCGGCGCGGATGCGCCAGTCGTAAGAAACTGCGGAATGCATTGTGTCGCTTTCGATTGCAGAGACCGGGCCGATCTCGTTTCGCATCCGGTATCATCCATGCGCTCATAAAAGGTCGATTGCTTAAATTCGTCCACCTGCTATACGCTCATGAATGAACTGGCAGGCCGTTTCCTTCGATTGGAACCAGGTACGCGCCTTCCTCGCGACAGCGGAGGAAGGCTCGTTCAGCGGTGCGGCGCGCGTGCTGAAGACAACGCAGCCGACGATAGGGCGGCAGATCGGTGCGTTGGAGGAGGCACTTGGCGTCACGTTGGTAGAACGCAGCGTCCGTGGTCTTACCTTGACGGAAGCAGGGCGCGACCTGATTGATCACATGCGCACGATGGGCGAGGCTGCGACGCTCATCTCGATGGTGGCCGACGGTAAATCTCAGGATGTCACCGGAGAGGTCACGGTCACGGGAACGGACCTCTTGTCAGCAGCGATTCTGCCGGGCGTGCTCAAGCCGTTGAGACAGATGGCGCCGGGCATCCGCGTCCGCATTCTCGCGTCGAGTGAGATGCAGAATTTGACGCAGCGCGAGGCAGACATCGCGATACGCCACGTCCGCCCAGATCAGCCGGACCTGATCGCACGGCACTTGGGCGACTTTCGCGCCACTCTCTATGCCGCGACCGACTATCTCGATCGTGCAAGCCGCCCACGGACACCGCGCGATGTGGCTGCACTCGATTTCGTCGGCAATGCCGACCCCGAGAGGCTAATGGCCCCACTGCACAACATGGGCGTGCCCGTTCGCGCAGAGAGCTTCGTGATGTCGAGCGAGAGCGGTGTCGTCGCATGGGAATTGGTGAAAGCGGGCTACGGCGTCTCTATGCAGCCCGAAACGTTGGGCGAGGCTGAATCTGGCGTAGAGAAGGTCTTGCCGGATTTCCCTTCGCTTGAGTTTCCAATTTGGCTGGTCACCCATCGGGAGTTACAGACCAGCCGTCGTATCCGGATCGTATTCGACCTGCTGGCCCGGGGTCTGTCAGACGTTGCGAAGCGCCGAAGTGGTGGCGATTAACAGGTGCAAAAGCGCCGAACCCGGAGCAAGTAAGGTCGCGTGGCAATAGTTGAAGCTGCGCTTGCACGAGTTCGTTTTGTCCGATGAGTGTACGTTAATGTTGGAAATGCTGCGCAATCGATCAACTTCCGCTTTGGGGAAGCTGCAATGCGGCAACTTATCTCGCGATGAACGGCTGGTTTGGGCCGCCCGCGAGAGCGGCCCGTTGATTTTAGATCTCTATCGCTTCGGCGATTGCTAGGGCATCCTCGAGTTCGACGCCGAGATACCGGACTGTACTGTCCATCTTAGTATGGCCAAGCAGAAGCTGAACAGCGCGTAGGTTTCCGGTCTTCTTGTAGATCTGAGTGACCTTGGTTCTCCTCATGGAATGGGTGCCGTAGGCGCTTGCTTCGAGGCCGATCGACGTGACCCAATCGCGGACAATCCGTGCATATTGGCGTGTCGAGATGTACAGGCGTTCATGAAATCGGCCGGGCCAAAGGTACTCCGAACCGACCATCAGCTCATCTTCCATCCACTTCTCAACAGAGGCACGTGTGCCCTCTGATATCTCAAAGCGCACGGGTTTCTGCGTCTTGCTTTGAAGGACCGAAGCCCGTTCCTTAATCTGACCCGATGACATGACATCGGCGACCTTCATCTTCACCAGATCGCAGCCGCGAAGCTTACTGTCGATTGCCATGTTGAAGAGCGCAAGATCGCGATGATTTTCGGCAAGCTCGAGGCGAACTCGGATTGCCCAGACATGTTTTGGTTTCAGCGGTCGCTTCTGGCCGACGATGCGTCCTTTGTTCCAGGCTGGGCGAAGAGCACGAATGGCAGGTAAGTTTGGTGTTTCCATGGTTGATCCTCCGATCCGCCATGCCCGCCCACAACGACAACCCGACGTTGACTGGAAAATTTTATCACAGCATGCCGCGCTGCCTCCAAGGTCCGCGATGAGCCCAAGGTACCTAATGCTGTTTTGTGCCCCGACAGCTGCTAAACCGAGCATACCTGCCGTTCCAAGCGACATGTGAGTTTGTCCTGTGAAGGATGGCGGCGATCCAGGCTGAAATTGGTCTCTAACGCCCCGCGCCACCTGTCGGAACATGAGCAAACTGCGTTTTCGTCCACAGAGCCAATAAATTTGCTTGCTGAAGCGAGTTGGACGGGCGGATATGGTCGGATCATTCAGTCAAGTCGAAAAAGGAAGTCACTTTGTCTTTAAGCGCAACACGCACGGGCGGTTCGCCAAAGGGATCCTGTCGGGCGGATGCGGTCGCTTCAGCGTTTGACAGTTTTTATTCCGACTACCAATACATTTTTGTCGAGTTTTTGATCGCTCATTTGGTTGACGCGGCGGGTGCTTTCGACGGGGATTATCAGGAGATGCTGGTGTTGGCGGTTATTGGGCAAGCCCGGCTGGGCGCCGTGCGTACTGCTTCCAGCCCGGGCTCGACTCTGCCGGACATCGAGGCTGCCAAAGAAAGCACCAACGCGTCCAGGATCGCAGACATCACCAATATCCCGCGCCAAACAGTCCGACGCAAGCTGGCGTCACTCGAGGCGCGCGGCTGGATCGAGCGGGATGACGCCGGGGCGTATCGGCTGGTGTCCAATGGGGGCCAATCCACTGCCCGCCGCGATCTTGCAGAGACGGATCGCCGGGCAATCGATCGCGTTGCACGGCTGGTCGCCGATCTCGAGACCATCGTCGAAAAGCATCAGCACCTGATCGCCAAGAGCAGATAGCAGTAGGTCGCACTATGGTGCTCAAAATGAGCACCCCTTCTATTGTCAACCATTCCCGCACGCCTAGTTCGCATTCCAAAGGTGAAACGGAGACATGCATGTTCGATCCAAAGGCATTTCAATTGGAAAATCAGGTGGCCCTCGTCACCGGCGCGGGCGCTGGTATCGGCAGGGGCATTGCAGAGATGTTCGCCGGCGCGGGAGCGGCGGTCGTCGTGAGCGACCTCAAGCAGGAGACGGCTGACGACGTGGCCAAGGGCATTGTGGAAGCTGGTGGCAAGGCCGTGGGCATTGCGTGCAACGTGACCAAGGAAAGCGACCTTGAGACCGCAGTTCAGACGGCAATCGATAATTTCGGCAAGCTGACTATCCTTGTGAACAACGCTGGTGGCGGTGGGCCAAAGCCCTTTGACATGCCGATGGATGACTTCCGCTGGGCGTATGAAATCAACGTCTTTTCTGCCTTCCGCCTAACGCAACTTGCAGCGCCGCACATCGAAGCCGCCGGCGGGGGATCGGTGCTTAACATCTCTTCCA
The DNA here is from genome assembly GCF_056542345.1 of Ruegeria sp. AD5. Lineage (NCBI taxonomy): Bacteria > Pseudomonadati > Pseudomonadota > Alphaproteobacteria > Rhodobacterales > Roseobacteraceae > Ruegeria > Ruegeria sp. AD5. The sequence goes on along the minus strand of NZ_JBQFZR010000002.1, from coordinate 1,108,809 downwards.
TGTCAGCCGAGAACAAGAACGTGCGCATGGCGTCTTACGGCTCTTCCAAGGCCGCGATCAGCCATTTGACCCGCAACATCGCCCATGACCTTGGATCCCGGAAGATCCGGGTGAACGGGATCGCGCCCGGCGCGATCCGGACGGCAGCGCTGGCCACGGTTCTCACGCCAGAGGTTGAGCAGGCCATGCTCATGCATACGCCAATCAAGCGTCTTGGTGAGCCATCAGATATCGCGGGTGCCGCGCTATATCTCAGCTCGCCTGCGGCGGCTTGGGTCAGCGGTCAGATCCTTACTGTGTCAGGCGGCGGTGTGCAGGAACTGGACTGACACCCGAAACGCATTCAGGCCGACCGCGCATTGTGTTGCCTACCACATATGAAATTACGGAGATAACCATGAGCTTTGATGCTTTTGCAGAATTTCGGCTAGACGGCCACAATGTGATAATCACAGGCGGTGCGCAGAACATTGGTGCCGGTATCGCAAAGACGCTTTCGGGCGCCGGCGCAAAGGTGATGATCGGCGATCTGAACGGTGATATGGCTGCCGAGACAGCCGCCGAGATCGCCAAGGAGACCGGCAATGATTGCCGGGGTATGGCGTGCAACGTAACCTCGCAGGATGACATAAACGGTTTGGTGCAGGCCACGGTCGATGCGTTTGGCGGCATCTCCACGCTCGTCAACAATGTTGGCTGGGGCGGGCGCCAGCCAGACACGACCGCAATTCCGGACGAGGAATTCATCAACTCCTACAAGCTGAATACGATCAGCGCATACCGGATGAGCATGGCCTGTCTTCCCTATCTTGAGAAGGCCGAGAACGCTTCGATTACCAACTCGGGTTCGTTCTCTTCAGCGGTGCCAGCCTATGACATTCTGCCCTACGGCACGGCGAAAGCCGCGCTGAACCAGATGATGGTGTCCATGGCACACATGTTGAACAAACGGGTTCGAGTGAACTCCATCCTGATCGGCACTGTGATGACGGCGGGATACGGCGATGCCGGCATCTCGCCCGAGATGCAGGAGAAACTGGCACATCCCGATAACCTGACCGGCCGCCCGGGCCGGCCCCAGGACATTGCCAATGCGATGCTGTTTCTTTGCTCGCCTGCCGCGGGCTGGGTCAGCGGTCAGACGATCAACGTGCACGGCGGCGGTGCTGTTGTGCGCCTCTTTGGCAGCTGATGAAGGGGCCGGCGATGCGCATATCTGCCCGCCTGCACGGTATTGTGCTTTCGCTGGCCCTCGTCGCTCTTGGCGGTGCGGGAGCCAGCGCAGAAGACTCCGGCGTTATACCGACAACAGGCCCCGCCACCATGGATCAGGTCATGCTGTTGATGTTTGCCGATCAAGGGCGAACCGTTGGCTATCAAAGCATGTTGTCCGGCATTCATCTGGAGACCATCAAGGCGCAGCTTGACCGAGACGCTGCCATCCTGGAACGCAACCGCGCCCTTTATGAGCGCAACGCCGTTTCCCTTTTAGAGCTGGAGGTTTCGCAACTCAAGGACGCGTGGAACAGGCTGCAACTGCAAGTCGCGGAAAGGAACCTGGCTGCCGTCGCGGCGCAGGTGACGGCGATCAGCATGCTGAACGAGCATTTCGCGGGGACTCCCGTCGATTTGGGCGAGCTTTACGCCATCTACCTGCGCGGTTGGGAAGCGGGCTGCGACAAGGGCCCCATTGAGGCGCGCGCCAACGAAGCGTGGATGGCCTATGCCGAAAAGTCGCTGGAACGCTCCCGGCAGTTGCAGGCACGTGGCAGCCTGTCCGAGGAAACCGTGCTTGCCCGCGAAGCCGACCTCCGCATCGCCACCGTAAATTTCGAACGCCGGTTCGAACGGCTTGATCGGTGTCGTGAGGTGTTCTTTCCCAGTTTTGACGACGTCGCTACGGCAGGCCGGTGACAGGAGCAAACCATGACCACCACAAATTCATTGCCGGCTACGGGCCTAACCTTGACGAAGCACCAAATCCTTCAGGGCGCAGTGATCTCCGGCGTGATCAATGCCGTGATCAACGGGGCAATCCAGTACTTCCTGCTACGAAATTCCATGCCGATGCCCCTCACCGTGGATTCGATCGGAACTGAGGCACATACGGTCCTCGGGTCATCTGTGCCGTTGGCTGTTTCATTGGCGATGATTTTGACGGCAGTGGCGCATTTCACAGTGAAAGGTACAAAAAAGCCATTCGTGCCCACGACCCTGTGGCTCGTCATCAAGCACGGTCTGTTCGCATTTGGTGCCGTGGTTGCGCTGGCTGTTGTCTGGCAACGCGCCATGGGCTCGGTAGAGGTGGGTCTCGGAGCCGCAGTTGTGCTTCTTGCTCTCGTCGCAGGTCTGGTCGCTGCCATAGTGAATTACATGACGATCACCGCTGTTGTCGAGGATCAGGCATGAGCTCCGACACACTCGCGCAGGTCCCTTGGGGACAGCTGTTTGGGCTGCTGTTCATGACGATGGGACCAATTCGTGCCATCGCAGTGTTCTCGCGCGTCGGATCGGATGATGCAGATCCATCAGTCAATGCAATCGCCCGGCGCGCCAGTGCATTGGTTGCGGGCGCATTCGTCGTCGCGGTCGTGATTGGTTTCGGGGCGCTAGGAGCCTGGGGCGTAAGCTTCCCGATCTTGATTGGCGCAGGCGGAGTGGCGTTGTTTGCCCTGTCGCTGCGGGACCTTTTGAGCCAGCCCGCCCCGGCGCGTCAAATTGATCCGTCTCAGGTCGACGCATCGGCTATCGCTTTTCCTGGGATCTTTCCGCCCATTGCTGTCGTCGTGCCGCTCATCTTTGCGACAGCTTTTCCAGGGATTGAGAACAAGCTTGGCATCCTCGCCATGGGGCTCGGTATGATTGCGCTAAACTACATGCTGATGTTGCGGTCCAAAGCAATTTTGCGTGCAATAGGACCTGTGCCTCTGCAACTCTTTGGTGCCGTCTTCGGTGTGTTGCAACTCGCCTTGTCACTGCAGTTCATATACGATGCGGTGATGATGCTAGCGTGATCAGGCAAAATCGGTGCTGCGCGCTGTTCTTCATTTTCGGTTGCGAACAATTACCGCTGATAGCTTTCAGCGTTCCAAAGGAAGATGACTTTAAGTTCGGCGCAAAATTGACCAAAACACTTGAATTCAAACAACGCACTGATGGAAAAGCTTCGACGTCGATTCAGTCCCCTGAAAGGCTTTCCAACTCTGAAAATCCTTCGTCAGGAGCTTGGAGGATGTGGGTGACATGCGCGCCTTGATAGGGATAAAGCAATATAGATATACACGGCCTGTGAGATTAGCCTTGAATGCCCGCATAGCGTCGCAGTACTGACCTTTGTGGTTTTCAAACGATATGCGGCTTTGTCCGCTCACCAACGATCCCGCGTCGGACTGTGAACGACCGTTTTGGGGCTGAGAGCAGTCATTTCCGTCCGTGGGTTGAACTTCGGCTTCGTCCTGCGATCTGTGAATTCGAACCAGACCAGATTTTGCGCTTGCAGCGAATGACCGCAAAGCGGGCTGCGACCGCAGAATCTTGCCTGGGTGCTCAGTGTCCGGAATGGGCCGCGAGTGACGGCTACGAAACCTTTCAAACCACAGTCAGGTTTGCGTCACTTACAAGAAAGCGAGCGCCCGATAAGACGGCATTGATTTCGAGTTTTCCCCTTTGCATTTATTGCATCCATCGACCAGCTAACATTCGACTCCCGGGTCAACATTAAGAAGCCGAAATCGCTGTTGCTGACTACTATACTTGCAAGGCTGCCAGCAACTTCAACGTTGGTAGCGATTTCGGTGGGCATCGGATCAAGCTGCGTTCCTCCATTGCCGCTTATCCCCTGCACTGGCCCGTCCATTAAATCGATGGCCTGAAAGGCGTGGATATGGCCTGACAAAACAAGGTTGACTGTTTCTGGTATGACCCCGCTGAACGCCGCCCGCTGTGTGTCGTCACCATCAATCAACTCTCCAAATGCGTGCATGTTCACCCAAAGCGGTCGGTGTGTGAGAAACCAAGCTTCGCTGCCGGTATTTCCAAACAAGTCTCTGGCCATTCGACCGTAGACGTTTGATAAGCCAGGGCTGCTTTGCGGTGCCGGGCCGGCAGAGGAATCAAACGAAATCAGATCAAGACCGTCAACGGAAGCGACCCACGGCAGGGTCACAGTAGGACAACTCAAGGGAACGGACCCGGCTTCTAAATACCGGAACCACCCTTTGTCGCCGCGTCCTCAGGTTTCGTGATTGCCCCTCAAGTAGATAAACGGGATGCGCCCGAGCAGACTACCCGCTGGGTCCAGCCAATCCGCGGACCAGGATTTGAAGGTGTCACCATAAGGAGATCCGCCGCATTTTTCTGGGTCCGGGCATTCCGATGCCCGATACAGGTAGTCGCCAACATGGATAACTAGATCCGGTGACCTGAATGCGATTTCCTCCAGGATGGAATTCAAGGGCCAGGCGGACGGGTCATTGCAATTCTTTACTCTAGTGCCGCGAATTCGGCACCCGTTATCACCGATCACCGATCACCGATCACCGATCACCGATCACCGCAATGCGTTGCACGTTTGGATTGAGGGTTGGCAGCGCGTTTTCATCAAGCATTATTTTTTGCGCCAGTTTTGGCGCGCGGTATTCGCAAACCAGATGAGGAAACTGGTCCTCTGGCATTGCTCGCTTATTCGTCGCAACAACCTGACCATCGATTTGCGACAAAGGGCAGTCAGGTGAGGCAGAGACTGCTCTTACAATGATTTGATCATTGGGTCCGAGTTGGACCCAACTATGCAACACGTCGGCTTTGGAAGACAAAACCGTGAAACACAGCCAAACCCATGCCGCGAAAACAAGTGAAGCGGTTTTGGTCAACATCCCGAACCCTCTTTCGGAAAATGCGACAAGCTTAGGTATGAGGCCTCGCAAGTCCAGTGAATTTCAAATCCTGCTGACGCAAGCGGAACAAAAGGAACTCAGTTCAGAACATCCGTTAAGGCGCCTATAAGCTTCAGCGCCTGATCCCTCTCGTGGTTTACTTCGCAAAACGGTCTTGTCAGAAGAACTTGTCTTGAGGCGGGCAGGGCGGTTACGTAGCTTTTGCACATGACCAATCCTGCCTCTTTCAAGTATTTCAAAACCAGCCCTGAGATCATCCGCCTTACAGTGATGCTGTACATCCGTTTCCCGCTCTCGCTTCGGAATGTCGAAGATCTGCTGCATGAGCGAGGCATCGACGTGAGTCACGAAACTGTCCGGTATTGGTGGAACAGGTTTGGCCCGATGTTTGCTGCTGAGATAAGGCGGAAGCGTGTTCAGCAACTGCTCGCGTTCTCCAAATGGAAGTGGCATGTGGACGAGGTTTTCGTGAAGGTGAATGGCAAGCGGCATTATCTTTGACGGGCTGTTGATCATGAAGGCGAGGTGCTGGAAGCCGTTGTCACCAAACGCCGAAACAAGGCTGCAGCACTGAAATTCCTCGAGAAGTTAATGAAGCGACACGGTAAAGCGGAAAACGTCGTCACGGATTGCTTCGCCTCATACAGAGCTGCGCTCAGTGAGCTGGGCGCGCTTGAAAAACAACAGACGGGCAGGTGGCTCAACAACCGCGTCGAGAATTCGCACCTGCCGTTTCGACGACGCGAACGCGCGATGCAGCGTTTCAGGCGCATGCGAAGTCTACAGAAATTCGCCTCCGTCCATTCCTCCGTCTACAACCACTTCGACCAGGAAAGATCACTGACCAGCCGAGACACCTTCAAGCTGACCCGCGCCGCCGCAATTAGCGAGTGGCGTCAACTTTGTTCCGGACAAGTTCACGGTTTCCGCGGCACACTGAGACTGGTTCGAATTCGTCTGACAGCAATCTCCAGTCCGCTTGCGGTCCTGTCGAAGAGGGCAAAGTGTATCTGCCCGTAGACGCGCCCTGGCTGCGGACATTCAAACGGGAATTGCAGTCCTTTCCACGCGGGCGCAAAGACGACCAGGTCAACAGCTTTGCCCATTTTCTTAATTGGTCCAAGGAGCTGGGCTTCTATCGGGCGCTGGGTCGCAATCATCAGATCAACATTGAACGTCGGGAGCGCAATCGCGAGCGGTCCCGGTGGCGCTAGAGCAGAAAGCTAGGTTAAGCGCCAATCGTCGACCTTGATCCGCCCAGCGAAACCTTGACCATTGGGCCCGAAGGGCGGGAAGCTGACATTCTTTGCAGTTGTAAACCTATCCGGTAGCGGAGGTGAAATCCGACCTTCGCGGTCGACGCCTACGGCTAGATTCGAAAATACAAAAAAGTCCGTGTGATTTCGTAGGCGTAGATGGCTTGGACATGCGTGACGAAACTAAACAGACGCTCCCACGTTCAGGCGGTCAGTTTGAAGAAGCTGTTAAGAACCAACATTTGACCAAACAATACGGCAATTCGTTGGTTTAGAACCTTATGGAAGCTGTGAGTTCTCCGACAACACTGGATCCACCACCAAAGGTTGATTGAAACTCGCCGCTGAAGCCTATCGATCGGTTTCCATCTGCAGAGGTATGTTCAAGCGTAAAGCCAAGAAACCCTGCAGCTTCATCTTCTGTTGAAGCTACGAAAGAAAAGGGTGTCGCTGCTACGATTGCGTCCACATCGTCGGATCCTGCATCAAAAGTTGCATCTACTCCAACGGCCCAGTTCAGGTAGGTACTCGATCCATTTGCGGCCTCGTAGAGGCGGGGCAAGTTCAATTGAGCCCGCGTGTTGAACAGCGAAACGTTCCGATCTTCGACAGTCAGCGGATACGCGGTTCCTGTTTCGGTATATTCATCAAGTTTCAGAAAGACATAGCTTGCGCGTGCACTGAAGAAGGCAGGAATTGGCAAGGCGTTGATGGGTGCCGAGATCGAGAGCGATGGCGAAACGAACGTGCCGTCAAAATCGCCTTTCGCTTCGCCGCCATCAACGTTTCGGGTCGCTTCATTGTCGGTTACGCCAGCAAGAAGCGCTGCGTTGAGGCTGTATCGTCCGTAGTCCCTTTCGAGGTAAACGCCCCCAAAATATGACGTGATATCGGTATCTCCTGCGTCTTGATCCAGCGAGACATGGCTGTCGTCATATCCGACAAGAACACCAAAATCGCTGTTATCGATAAATTCACTCGTCTCGGCACCAACTACGAAACCGTACATACGATGGCTGAATCCAAGATTTGAACCGTCTTCTTCAACATCGCGATCTCCTCCGAAGGCTGAACCCCAGACATATGGGCCGTTATCCTGTTCAACATACCCGAAAGGACCCAGGTTTCTGCTAACCTGGCCACCGGACGAGCCGGACGCATAGGGGCTGGCGGTGTCAATCGTATTGAACACCGCGTCGGTGAGATCGCTGATAAAAGTACCTTGGGCCACGAATCCCGTCGTATCCACCGAAACCGCAGTGAGGCCATTGTTGGCCACAACGCCGGCCCCTTCAAAATTGACGACTTCGGGGGCGGATGCGAGGTCATTATCGTCACCCGATGCATCAGCAAAATTTACAACCGAATTCATGCCGCGCGCAAAGTTCAACGTGTCAATGTCATTCGGGTTCGTGCCCCCCATGCCATCGTTGCCATTGCCGAAATCGACCGATCCGTTCAGAATCGAGCCGGGCTCGAGATTCAACGTGTCGTTCCCATCGCCGCCATATACGATGGAAAAGCCTTCTCGACCGGTGATGCGGGCGGAGTTTGTGATTATTGCAGCGGCGTTGTTGTCGCGATCTTCGATCTCGATACCGTATTCGAACGCATCAATATTTCCGGTGTTCACAATGGTAATTGAACCGGCTCCGTCCACGTCCACTTCGATCCCGTTATTGTCCAGCGAACGCAACGCCCCGCTGTTGGTCACACGGGCATCGCCGTCACCGTTTAGTTCGATATCGATCGCGTCGGAATCGGCGGTAAGCCGGGCAGAGTTCACAATGCTGACATCGCCGCTTCCCTCGACATCCACTTCGATCGCATCGTCTTCGCGAGAGGTTATCCGCCCAGAGTTTCTAATGAAGACATCGCCATCTCCGAAGATTTCGGCGTCAATTCCCTCGTCGTTTCTGGCGGTTATGGATGCAGCGTTTGTAATGCTTATGTTGCCGTTCTCGGTCACATGGGCGAAGATTCCGTCAACTTCGGCATCGATGGTACCGGATGCCGAAATAGTAACATCGCCGTTTCCGTCTATTTCAGCGTTAATGCCATCAATATTTTCCGCCGCAATTTCACCCGACGCTTCAACCGAGATGTTTCCGTCGCCAGCAACAAAGCTGCGGATCCCGTGTTCGCTTGTTTCGATATCACCGTTAATCGTGATCGAGATGTCGCCGTCACCATCAACTTCGGCTTCGATGCCGTCATCCGAACCGGCGCGGATATCACCTGTGACCTGAATGTTGATATCACCGGAATCCTCGGCATCAGCGTCAATGCCGATCGCATCGCCAGTGATATTGCCCACCACAGTCACGTCAATCACGCCTCCGGGGCTGCCGGTTTCCACATCAATTGCATCGCTATCGAGGGATTGGACGTCGCCCGTCACATTGACGGTCACATTCCCGTCCTCCGCGTCAGCAAAGATCGCATGTTCTTCTTCAGCAGAAATGTTGCCGTTAGAATTGACCGTTACGTTGCCTGTTCCATTTGCTACGCCGTAAATCCCGTATTCTCTGCCAGTAATATCCCCGATGCTGTCGACGACGACATCACCAGCGCCATTCACCGTGGCGTTGATACCGTCGCCCGCTGCTGCGCCGCTGACATCGCCCCGGTTCGAAATTGTAATGTCGCCATCATTGGTCAGAAGCGCGCGGATGCCGTCCCTTGCGGACGAAATATTGCCCGACGAAGTGATGCTGATATCTCCGTCTCCGCCCCTTTGGCGGGCAAAGATGCCGTCAGCGTTGTTTCCTTCTGTCGTGATATTTCCGGTCGAGCGGATCGTGATATCGCCGTCACCGTCGTCTTGCCGTGCAAAGATCCCGCGGGCGTTATTTCCAGAAGTCGAGAGGTTGCCCTCGGATTCAATGGAGATATCCCCATCGCCGCCATTTTGACGCGCCAAGACGGCGTTCGCGTTGTTTCCTTCTGTTGTGATGTTTCCGGTTGATAGGATCGCGACATCGCCATCGTCATCGCTTTGCTGTCCAAGTATACCGCCAGAGTTGTTTCCAGCCGTTGAGATATTGCCATTCGACACCACCGAGACATCCCCTTCGCCGCCACTCTGAAGTGCGGTGATGCCTGTTGATCGATTTCGAATTGTGCTGATATCGCCCGCTGAGTTGACCGATACCGTGCCGTCTCCACCGTCCTGATTGGCGTAAATTCCGTCTGAACGGCTGCCCGATGTGCTTATACGACCCGCTGAAACCACTGACACATCGCCATCACCACCTTGTTGAGTAGCGCTGATACCGGCGCTTCTGCTGGGTCCGGATGTCGTGATATTGCCGGTCGAGTTAACCGAAATGGCACCGTCACCCTCAAGATCGGATCGAATGCCAAAGGATCGACGTCCGTCGGTTGCAATTCCGCCCGTCGATGTGATCGAAACATCCCCGTCGCCGTCCGCATCCACAACAATCCCATCCGCGCCGTTCCCCGTCGTGACAATGCCGTCGGTTCCATTCGTCTGGATGTTAAGGGTTACGTTACCTGTTGGTGTGCTGAAAGCCACTCCGTCTGTTCCACCGCTTGGTGCAATTCCCGGAGCAGTCACGTTATTGATATTGAGCGTTTCGATTGCTGGCCCGTTTGCCTGAACACCCGTTGAAACATCTCCCGTACAGGTGGCGAGGTCACCCGCAACACTGCACGGACCGTTTGATGGAGGAACAACCGTTTGCGCGATCGAAGGAGTTGCCACTCCAATCGATGCACCCAAACCTATCGCACCGGCAGCAACTGGAGCAGCGAAAGCGCGATATGCAGCGGATTTTCCTTGATGGTATTTGCTCGTCTGCGCTTTGGAAAGTGCCGCTGTACGACGGCGCGCTTTGCGGTTCAAACCGCTTACTCGTAACATCTTGTTCACCCCTTAAGAGTGGTCTGGAAACCACCGCAACTTTTTTGCGCGAAAACCTCCGCGTATTTGTTAGCAGCAAAAAAAAAGATGGCTTTTTGATGTTCCGATTAACGATATATTAACGAATTTCTGACTGGTCTTTTGTATGATGCAATTTGATCACATGCATGCTCTGAAAAAACCGGCCAGCGGCAGCTCCCTACTTGGATCCGGTGGAATGATAGAATTATTCAAATAACCTCCATCTGTCTGCATGAATGCCAAACGGGTTTAGAACTCGTGCCCACTCGAATTTCTGCTGAGCGCTCTTAGCGCAAAACTTCGGATACGTGTCGAATGTCTGCAACGGGCCGTCAACGCTTTCCATCAGGACATAAAGTCGTGTCGCCTGCTAGGTGATCCAGAAGCGCGCGCACCCGAGTTGTAATGCGCCTGTTCTGTGGAAACAATGCAGCGACGACATATGGCGACACCCGGTTCTCGGGAAACAGCTCGACCAGATCGCCGGACCGTAAGGCATCTGCGACTGTATATGCCGGGCACCGTGCGATGGCGGCGCCTTGTTGAGCAAGGCGAGCTGACGCAGCGGGAGCATTCATTCGGAAGCGTCCGGTCACTTGGACAGCCTCTTCTTGGCCGCCGAAGTCGAACCTCCACACTGTAGGCTCTGTCATGTTGCCATCGAGGATGCACTCATGTTTGGCCAGTGCCCGGGGATGGTCCGGGCGCCCTGCGCGTTCCAAATAGGTGGGTGAGGCACACACAACCAAGGGCATGCGGCCCAACTGCCGAACCTTGAGCGAGCTGTCCCGCATTGGGCCAATCCTGACAGCAAGGTCGAGGCCTTCTTCAACAATCGACGCTCTGCGATCAGAAAACTTCAGATCGAGCTCTACATGGGGGTGTTTCTCAGCGAATTTTGCGAGCGAAGGTACCAACCGCAATGCGCCAAACCCCGTTGGCGCCGAGATATGGATCACACCGCGAAGGGACGCCTGCTCATTTCTGACCCTGTCTTCGAGTTCGTCGAATCCGTCGAGAAGCGGCTCGCACAACATCAGGTATGTTGCACCCGCATCTGTCAACGACACGCTGCGGGTCGTGCGATTGAGCAGCTGTACACCAAGCGCGTTTTCCAGATCAGCTACGTACTTACTGACCAAACGCGCAGACCGCCCCATGCGCTGCGCAGCGACGGTGAACGACGTGTTCTTTGCAACCAGCGCAAAGGCCCGCATGCGGTCTATCTTGTCCATCTCATTGCGCCTTCTGAGGGCTTAAAGTTCGTCAAATATAGGAGATTATCATCAAGAAGCGCAATGTGTATTGCTTGTTCAACACCTGCAACCAACCGGTGAAACCCATGTCCAACGCTGTTCGTATTCACCATTTCGCCAAATCTGGCCATGCACACCGCGCTTTGGTCTTTGCGAAACTTGCCGGGATTGCACATGAGGTTGTTCCCGTCGATCTGGCAGCTGGCGCGCATAAGTCGCCTGAATTTCTTGCCATGAACCCAAATGGGCAAGTGCCCGTTCTTGAGGATGGCGAGGTTGTTGTGTCCGACTCGAACGCGATTCTTGTCTATCTTGCGCGGAAATATGCGCCTGATTGGATACCAAGTGATGCGGTCGGAGAAGCAAACGTGCAGCGTTGGCTCACTTTAGCGGCTGGAGAGATTGCGTTTGGTTCTTGCGCTGCGCGGTTGATCACCGTCTTTGGCGCGCCGCTGGACCCGAACTTTGCAGCCGCGACTGCCGAAAAGCGATGCAGAAACTGGAGCGTGGGCTCACGGGTCGCGACTGGCTCGTTGGCGAGCAGCCCACCATCGCTGATGTGGCTAGCTACTCCTATACGGCACACGCGCCGGAGGGGAATGTCTCTCTCGAGCCATACCCGAACGTCCGCGCCTGGCTCGCTCGGTTTGAGGCCATACCCGGTTTTGAAGCGATGCCGGCGACGGCTGTTGGTCTTGTTGCAGAGTGAAAGGGCAAACCCATGACGACCGAAGCCCAACGGCATCCTTTGCCACCGTTCTCAAAAGAAACCGCCATTCAAAAGGTGCGCCTGGCTGAGGACGGCTGGAACGGCCGGGATCCGGCCAAGGTCGCGCTGGCCTACACGCCGGACAGCAAGTGGCGCAACCGGATCGAGTTTCCCCAAGGGCGCGATCAGATTGAGGAGTTCTTGACCCGGAAATGGGCCAAGGAACTGGACTACCGTCTGATCAAAGAGCTTTGGGCACATTACGGCAATCGCATCGCGGTCCGCTACGCCTATGAGTACCACGATGACGGCGGAAACTGGTTCCGGGCCTATGGCAATGAAAATTGGGAGTTCGACAAGGATGGCTACATGGAACGCCGGTTTGCCAGCATCAATGAACACCCCATCCAAGAGGCGGATCGAAAGTTCCGCTGGCCGCCGGGGCGCCGTCCGGATGACCACCCCGGTCTGAGCGATCTCGGGCTCTAGTGTGGCTCAGGTGAAAGGATCAAGCGATGGCACAGATACATAAATCGCACAGAGGTGAGTTGATGCTGCAAGAGCGGCGTCACACTCCCAAAGAGGTGAGCGATGCGATTCCGCACTACATCGAAAGCGACATGCCGAAACAGCATGCGGATTTCTTTGCGGGTCTGTCCTATTTGCCGCTCGCAACGCTTGATCGTAATGGGCGTCCGTGGGTCAGCCTTCTGGTTACACAATCAGACAGCGACCCTTCTGTTGGCATTCAGGTTGCGGGCCAGAACACCACGCATGTGGTCGCGGAAACCAATCCGCATGATCCCTTTGTGCGTGCTGTGAGCCAGGATCCCGCATCGGGCCTTGAAGCGCGGCTCTTTGCCGGGGTTGGGATCGATTTCGGTAACCGCCGACGAAACAAAATTGCGGGCTCCATACGTACCGCAGATGTCGAGGGCGAGGAGAAGATCAGGTTACAACTGTTGTCCGATCAGCACTTGGGGAACTGTCCAAAGTACATTACAGTCCGTTCCTTAGGGCACACGCGACGCAACCCTGAAATTATCCATGACGGCTTCGATGTGCACTCATCTGTGCTGTCGAATGAGGCCAAATCCGTCGTGGCGCGCGCCAGCACCTTGTTCTTGGCGACAAAACATACAAGCGATGCCACCACTGCAGGCGCTCAGACCGATATGGGCGTCAATCATCGCGGCGGCGCGCCCGGCTTTACCCGGCTCTACGAGGAGAACGACGGGGCGCGGGTTACGACCTATTTGGTTCTGCCCGATCATTCTGGCAATCGCTTCTACCAGTCGCTGGGCAATATCGAAACGGACCCGAAGGTTGGGCTGGTCTTTCCAGACTTTGAAACCGGTGAGATCCTCTACATTACGGGGGATGCTGAAAATCTGCTTGGGGATGACGCAGATGCGCTGATGCCGCGCGTGAGCCTGCTGACACGTATCAAGGTAACGGGCGCGGTTTTTGTGCGTGGAGGCCTAAACCTCAAGCTGGCATCAAAAGAGCAACTCTCCCCCTACAATCCGCCGGTCAAATATTTGCGCGCAGAGTTGGAGAAGATGGGGCATGCAATCAAGGCGCACGACGCCGCTATCCCGCTGACCGCCAAGCTTATCGCTACAAAACCCCTGTCCAGCACAATCAGTACTTTCGAATTCGAGTTGTCTGAGGCAATCAATGCCCCATTGCCTGGTGGCTTTGGCGTCTTTGACTTCTCCGACCTGGTGGACGCCGGATACAGCCACATGAACGAGACAAACCCTCAGCTTGTGAACGAGGACTACGTCCGCACATGGACGCTTTCCGGAGCGCCAAAGTTTGACGAAGAGAACAACGCGTTTCGCACGACCAATCGGATCAGTGTTACGGTCAAACGCAAACCAGGCGGTCTGATGTCCAACCTCCTGCACAACTATGCGGAGAAGCTGATCACGTACAATCTTCCAGTTAAATTCAAGGGAACCGGAGCGGGCTTTTCCTGTTTTTCCGAAGTGGCTGAGGGCAGCCCCCCAAAGTTCCCAGCAAAGATGCTTTGGATCGCGGGTGGCGTTGGCATCACCCCGTTCATGGTGATGTGGGACGGAGTCAAACAAGTGGTAGAGACTTACCCGCAGGACCAGCCCATCGATATCGTGTTTCTGTTTTCCGGTCGGGACGATGACATTGCAGTTCTGCAGCACTTTGCGAAAAAAAACAGCTCTGTTTCGGACCAGGTGACACTGCGTATTGTCGCGTTTCAAAGCGCAGGCGAAAACGCATTGGCTGCGAAATCCGCACGCGATGATCTGAACGCAGCATTCACCGATCAGCCGCTGCAGCTTCAGGAGCGACGCATGCATAGCAAAGACATTCAATCGGTCGCGCATCTCGGAATGCGAGATGTATATATGTGCGGCCCTGAAACTTTGATGACCAGTTCTGAAGCGGCGCTTAACGATTTGGGCCTCGAGGAAGCAAGGCTTCACCGTGAGACGTTTGTGTTTTGATAGGGGGATAAAAAGCCTGCCCATGACGTCTCCGGGCAGCATAATCAACTCTATGATTGAGTGTTGGAAAGGTTTTCACCAAGTCGAAACGATACCGGTTTCCTCAGTGCTATCCCGGATCGATGACCGCTATGTGGGCTGCACTCGCGGAAACTGATCGCTCCGCGCAAGGCCCGGTTTAGGCCGTTGGATGTATCGTGGAGAACGGGGAAGGCGCTTGCGCTGCGTCTGCACCGAAGTCTGCAACGAGCCTGAAGCCGACCTGTTTAGACTCAAAGCAAATACGCTTTTCGCAAGACGTGTCTATTTTCGACTAAACAGCGCCTTGTGACTGATGTTGCAGCTTGCGGACTTTCCCTGGAGGCATGTTAAAAACCCGTTTGAATGCTTTGTTAAAAGAAGGTTCAGATAGGTACCCGATCTCAGCCACGATTTGCGAGATTGGTTGATCGGTAGCAATTAATCGTTCTCGCGCCAGATGCATCCGCCAGGTCGCAAGGTATTGTATTGCCGGCACACCGACGAGCTCGGTAAACCGTGCGGAAAATGCCGATCTGGACATACCTGCAACCTGTGCAAGAGACTCGACTGTCCAGTTTGCTGCGGGTGCGCGATGAATGGAAACAATAGTGCGGCCAATCTGTTGGTCTCTGGCGGCTTTCAGCCAACCTCGATTGGCGTCGGGCGCACTGTTCAACCATCGGCGAATAGCCTCGATGACAACCACATCGGCCAAGCGTGTAATCACTGTTTCGCCGCCCGGTCGTAATTCACGCGCCTCTCTTGCAATGAATTGCAAAGTTGCTTGTAGCCAGCTCCCTGCATCCTCTTCCCACGGATCGATTTTGAGTACGTCGGGAAGCAAGGCCATCAACATGCCGCTGGCCGCGTGATCTATCCTGACGAGCCCGTACATGATTCCGGTCTCGGCTCCACCACCGCCGTGCTCTAGCGTTTCGTAGAGCTCGGTCACCTTGCGTATGGGCAGTTCTTCCAGTTTCAAAAGTGGGGTGTCTTTTGAGCTGGAGAACCCAACTGGCGCGCCATTTGTCATCAGAACCAAGTCGCCTTTCTCGACTTCAAACGGTACATCTTCTCCGACCCTCATAAAGCAACGCCCGTGCGTAATGACCGCAAAGCTCAGTATTTCGGGGAAACCCGGTATAGAAACGCCCCAAGGCGCAGACATGCGCGACTGGCAATAGAATGTACCCGTCAGTTTCAGAAGATGAAGAATTTCCCCGAGCGGATCACCGATTGGCTGCGCCAGTGCATGGGGGTCGGGAATATGGGGGTTGATCTGGCTCACTGCACCAGACTGTTCGATATCTTCCCAATTGTCTACAGTATTTGGATGAATGGATAAAAAGTTAGGACAATGCAGACTTTTTCGTCCTTCGTGCTTACCTATTTTGGGGTCATTGACTGATTTTAAGGAGATGACCGATGACACAGCAAACCATTCTCGTACTTGGCGCAACAGGTAAAACCGGATCACGTATCGTGACGCGCCTTGAAGACAGGGGTCATGCAGTTCGGCGTGGATCGCGGAATAGCAAAACCCCATTTGATTGGGAAAAACCGCAGACATGGCCCGCAATCCTGGACGGTGTTTCTGCCGCCTATATTTCCTATTTTCCTGACATCGCCTTTCCGGGCGCGGTCGAGCAAGTTGCGGCCTTCACGGCATTGGCTCGAGAAAAAGGACTGCAGCGACTTGTGCTGTTAACAGGTCGCGGAGAATTTCATGCCGAACGTGCTGAAGGGGTTGTTCGGAACTCCGGTGTGCCCTTTACGATCGTCCGTGCGGCGTGGTTTGCGCAAAACTACTCTGAAGGTGCATTGCTGGAGCCGGTAATGGCCGGTGTGTTGCCCATGCCCGCAGGTGACGTGCGTGAACCGATTATCGACGTGGACGACATTGCCGACGTTGCCGTCGCCGCCTTGACCGAGGAAGGACACACTGGTGAGCTGTATGAAGTTACAGGGCCGCGTCTCATGACATTTGCCGAAATGGCTGCCGAACTTTCGCGCGCAATGGGCAGAACCGTGCAATATGTGCCGATTTCGTTTGAAGACTTCCATGCGGAAATCATCAACGCGAGCGGAGAGATGATTGCTGACGTGATTACTGACATAGCGAGGGAAACGCTTGATGGTCGCAATGCGAACACTGCGGACGGTGTTCAACGTGCCTTGGGGAGAGTTCCGCGCGATTTCTCTGATTTTGCTGATGAAGCCGCAAAGTCTGGCGCTTGGGCACAAGCTGCATGAGTCGGTCTGACGACAAAGGAACACAATCATGACGTTTGACGTAAAACGCAGGCTTGTCCTGGGGTTGGCGGGTCTTGTTGCAGCCACCCTGGGGCTGATCATCACGCTGGCCCCACTGGCCTTTTACTCCAGCTACGGCATTGATATTTCGCCGCAACCGAACTTGATGAGCGAATTGCGCGCACCTGCTGCCAATCTGGCTGCACTTGGCCTGATCATTCTGTCGGGAGCGCTATACCAAAAGATGGCCCAGACATCAGCTTGGCTTGGAGCCACTGTGTTCTTCGCCTTTGCCGCGGGGCGCGTGGTCAGCATTATGCTTGATGGACGACCATCGGACAGCATCCTTTCTGCTCTTGGGATAGAGATGGTACTTGGACTGCTGTGTTTGTGGGCCGCGAGCAAAGGGCGGCTAACGAAAGCTGGCATGCACCTCATGTCGTCGCGTAAACTTCGGATTTGAGACACAGTGAAAGCTGCCTGAGTGCATTTGGCCATTCACCGATACAGAGTGGGTGGCCAAAATATCTGAGTGACTCCGCGAAATACTGAATGGCTGGCGCTACCGATTGTGAGTTATGACATTAAAACCTTCTTCGGGTGATGGTGCCTCGAAATACCTCGCCAAACGCCAATATTGATCTTCCGTTGCTGCAAAGGCATGCGCACCTTCACTGTTGCGCTTGTGCAGCCGGCGCAGACAAACCTCATCCGGTAAGTCTAAAAAGTGAAGCTGGTGCGTCGCAGCAGTTTCTTCCAGCAGCTTGCGCATCCAGGCTCTGTTTTCAATTGTGTTCGCCGGAAAGTCGAGAATGACAGAAACCCCGGCCTTCAGCAACGATGCGATGTGCCGCCCCATGACCGGCCGCAATTTCAAAGCGCAATTTACATAATCCTGCAGGGAGTTCATCTGGTCGCCGAATAGGACGCTAAGCCATTCATCTTCTGAAATGAGCACCGCCCCGCCGCTATTCGCAAGTTTCGCCGCCAGACTTGATTTTCCTGAGGCGACTTTACCACAAAGCAAGTGAAGCGTTGGTTGGACCTGTGACATAGGGTGAACTCCCGGACTACCTAATGGCCCCTGTGCTCAGTTGATCTGCAAGTTGATCAAACACCAACCTGATCCTTCGCGCAGTATGTAATTCCGAGTGCGTCGCCAGCCAAATCGGGAACTTAAACGGCTCTCGGTCGGGTAGCACGCGCTCCACACCTGGTGTCAAGGCAGCCACGTCATCCGACATTACACTGATGCCAAACCCTTGGCGCACCAGCTCCCAGGATACAATTCCGCTTTGCGAGCCAATCCGGAAACTCTTTCGAGTGACCTTAACGCCCGCCGGATCGAGAAAACCGATCATCGTGTCAATGTCGCCAAACCCCACGAAATCCAACTTTGCGAGCTCGTTTTCATTTTTCGGCCTTCCCAACTGATCAAGGTACGCAGGTGCTGCGTAAAAATGTGCCGTCGCCTCGGCAACAAGCTTTGCGGTCAGATCTGGTTGCGTCGGGCGTACATGTCGGATGGCGATATCAGCCTCACGTCTCTGTATGTCTCGTAAGTCATTGGCAGCTACGACGTCGATCTCAAGACGCGGTGCTGCAAGTCGGATCTTTTTCAGTATGGGCGGCAGCTGATAGGCAGACATCACATCTGACGCGGTGATCCTGACTTGCCCTTCGACAGTTTGCGACTGGCTTGTAGCAGTAAGGGAGATCCTGTGCGCGACATCCGCCATTTCTCTGACATGCAACAAAAGCTCGGCGCCAGCGGTCGTTAAACTAAGCGATTTACCAACTCTTTCAAACAGGGTGATCCCAAGCGCCAATTCCAGCGCCGCAACCTGACGACCGACAGTAGGTTGAGTTTGCTCGAGAACGCGCGCCGCTGCGGAAAACGAGCCTTCTTCAGCCGTCGCAAGAAAGGTCCGTACCTGATTCCAGTCGAAATTGATGGCATTCCAGTTCATGCATTTATGCATAACACTTCTGCGAATTATGGCAATTTAGTAAATGTGTGTATGGATGTATGGGATGCGACAACAAATTTGAAAGAGAGTAATAAAATGGCTGCTTTGTCCAAAGATGCCGCGTTCTGGAGCAGAATCTCGCGAAAGTATGCGGCGGACCCAATCCGGAACATGGAAGGGTATCTGAACACACTCGAACGTACGAAGTCGCACCTAAAAGCAGAAGACAGTGTACTGGAAATCGGTTGCGGGACGGGTTCAACCGCGCTGTTGCTTGCACCGCATGTCAACCATATCACCGCCTCGGATCTCGCTCCGGGCATGATCGAGATTGCCAACGAGAAGCGTGCTAAAGAAGGATTGGAGAATGTCACTTTCAAGGTGGCCGAAGTTCTCGAGCACGATCCTGTTGAAGGTGGTTACGATGCGGTTCTGGCGCATAACCTGCTTCATCTCCTGCCTGATTTGGATCAAGCGCTAGAGCATATTGCCAAATTGACAAAATCCGGTGGGGTTTTCATATCCAAAACGGTGTGTGCGCCTGAGAATGGTGGGTTCAAGTATGCGATGATCAGTCGTGTCGCGATCCCTATCATGCAGTTTTTTGGGAAAGCCCCGTTTGTGAATTTCGTTTCTATGTCGATGCTTGATAGGAAAATTGAGCGTGCAGGCTTTGAAATCCTGTATACTTCCGATCAAGCCTCGATGCTCCAGAGTCGTTATGTTGTCGCGCAAAAACCTTGAAGCTCTAGTTCATTCAGCTTTGCAAGTGGAAACGCTATCTGTGTCACATCACCAGTAACAGTACATTCGTGAATGAATGGACTGCATTCAGGTTTGTTTCCACCTTTAGAAAGCTATTGCGATTGGCGGCGTTGCCCGAAAACCATGAGTTTATAAGAACCAGATGTTGCGGCCGCGGCGAAAGTAAGGTCTGTCGGGCCGCGATTCAGCGTTGAGAACTGTTTGCCAATAGAAGGTCTGAGCCGTCCACACGAACGGCCCAAGTGTTTAGATTTCGATAGCTTCTGCAATGGCAAATCACTTAGCGATGGTCCAAAGCGCCATTTGATCGGTTTTTCCGCGGGCATTGTAGGCGGGAAGTTGGGATAGCATTTTGTTAACTTCATCGGACAGTTGTTCCCTGACAGCATCCGAGATCACCACTTCTACTCCGAAGTCTCTGGCAGCACTTTCTATCCGGGCGACGGTGTTCATTGTGTCGCCCAGCAAGGCTACCTCCTTTTTCCATGTCCCGATCTCACCTGCCGCAACCGGCCCACAATGTAGAGCCACCCTGATCTTTGCCTCTTGCCCAAATCTGGCGACGTATTCTTCGGTCTTACTCTCTAACGTGCGGGGCATTTCCTTCGCGCACGCAAAACTCCTTTCGTAACTCTTCGGGCTTGCTGTCGGCCATGTCACGATGACTGCGTCTCCCACGTATCGATGCACTTTGCCCCCACTGCTTTCTATGGGCTGGGACAGATCGTAGGACACGTCAGAAAGGAACTCGTGGAATCTCAAATCGCCAATCCGCTCCGCGAGCGAGGTCGACCCTACCAGGTCGGCAAAAAGAACAATTCGGTTTTCTAGCCGGGGGCGTCGATATTGTCCGGTGAAGATTGCCAAAGTTGCCTCCCGGCCTAACAGTCTTAGCAGTTCAACTGACGTGGAAATGACAGAAGCGATCGCAGCGGATAGAGCAAAGTTGAATGCAAACTCAGGTTCCTGCCAGAGTTTCTGATCAAGCAGTACGCGCGCGGGAAGTATGATCCCGATAACGATAATCAGACTATAAATGACGGCCCTAAAGCCGATTATTACGATAAGCGGGGTCTGCCGCAGCCATCGGATCGATTGATTAGAGAGAAAGGTGAGCTCAACCGTTAGGCATCCTGCACCAATGATTAACCCGGTCAAACTGCCGACAATTGCATCCACTGGTTTCTCGTATCCGTCTACGAATATGAGAGGCGTGAGCGCGCCAATGCACATAGAAACTGCAATGACCTTCAAAGCAAAAATCGCTGTTAGTCTGTCGATCAACGCTGCCCCCGGAACGAGAATTCTCTGTTTTGCTATCAGAATCGTTGGGTGGCGGGAACGTGAACTTCAAGGGTCGGCGCATTCACTTTGTCACGCGGAGAATTCATAGGCAAATGCAGCGAATTGGCGCTTTGACCCGCAAATCGTACGAAGTCTGCCATCCCGCCTTGCGATTGCGCCGATAGTCCGGTCTGACGGGCCGCGCCGCAGCGCCCTCAAGGTCGGTCAAAGGCCTGGTATGGGCCGTTGAATGCAATCCAGTTGGCTCGCGCTTCCGATTGTCGAACGCGCTTTAGTGCGTCTACCCACGTTTACGAGTGCCGCGAGTGCCAGATAAACGAGCGAGTGCTTTTTTATGATTCTGTGCGAAATTGTTGGGTTCGACGGTGAGTCTGTCGGGCGACCGGATCGAAGGCCCTGCGTTGGATCAGGCAAAGCTCCCACCGCGGGGTGTTATCATTGGATTGTCGGACGCCGCGATTGCCTACAGGCACCTTTTCTCTAAGCGGTCTGGCTTATACCCCAGACCAATTCGAGAAACGGCGACATTTGGATGATGCTGAATGGTCTATCACAGAGTGAAATGACGTGACGCGTGCAATGGTTTTCATGGCGCTGGTCGCGAAAAGCTTTACGACATTGCCGACAGAAACCGATCCGAAAAGGATCAGGGATTGTACGCATGATCGACGCGTGCTGGTGTTCCTCGACATCGCAAAAAGCGGACGTCGCCGATGGTGCAGCATGGAAACCTGTGGCAATTGCAGCAAGGCTGCTGCATTCAGAGCAGACTTACACCAGTAAGGTTTTAGCGTAGGAACTGCTCAATCACGGCTGCTTGTTGCTTTTTTCCATCCGGGTCTGCTTCGGTTTTCAGGCGAGTAAACGCCTCACCCCAGTTTGAGGTGCGAACGCGGATCGGCGGGTCAGAGGCTTCAATCACGCCCAAGACAACTGATGCCACTTGTTCCGAAGTTTGATAGATATCGCTGCCATCCATTCGCGCCTGAGCGCCGCCTATATACTTCTGGAGAATAGGTAGATACTCATCCTCAAGCATCCCGCCCGTGGCCTCGACATGTTTAAGCACATTGGTCGCAAACTCGGATTGAATACCGCCCGGTTCAACTGTCGAGAAATGGATACCGAAATTGGGCGTGACATAGCTGGCCAGAGCCTCAGTGTATCCCTCAACGGCGAACTTTGCGGCGCAGTAGATCTCGTTGAACGGCTGACCCACTAGGCCGCCTACGGATGAGATTGTGATGACGTGACCCGAGCGTGCTGCGCGCATGTGTGGCATCACCGCTTTTGTGCAGCGCACGACTCCCATGAAATTCACATCCATGACCCAGGCGACGTCTTCTTCGCTGGCTTGTTCGGTTGTGCGGACAAATCCAGCGCCTGCATTGTTGATCAGCTTATCGATCCTCCCCTCGTTCGCGATGATCTGATCGACTGCGGCGTTTACGCTGGCGCTGTCCTGTACGTCCAGCTCAAGCACGTTGAAATTGACGCCAGCGTCAGAGGCGGCCGTATCCAAGATGCCGCGCTTGGCGAGGTTTCGCATAGTCGCGTAGACAGTATGGCCCGCTTGGGCTGCTTGTACGGCGATTTGAACACCAAGGCCGGTTGACGTGCCGGTGATCAGAATGACTTTGGGCATAATGGAAGCTCCGAATATCAAATGAATTGCTTGCGGCAACGATCCGATGTGTCGGGGCGAAGGTCAACAGCGGGACTTCAAAACGCCCAAAGCCTCATCGAAGATATTCACATTCTCTTCTGCGCGTGCGGTCAGATGCGCGCCTTCCAAAAGGGCCAGTACCGCGCGGGACTCCGAGGTAGGATCGGTGGCGCCGGTGATTGATTTGTCCTCTTGGCCAAGCTTCAGGATCTCTTCAATTTGGGTAACCATCATGGCGCGGAATTTTCTGATCTTTTGGATCACGTCATCCGAAAGGCTTTCACGGCTGCTGATGAGCGACACGCAGAGACACAAGGTTTTCCCGTCATTGAGTGCATCCCGGTAGAGGTCGATCAGGGCCAGCAATTGCTCGGCCCCGGTTTTGTGTTCTACCCGGATGCGGTTGCACTTTGCCTGCAGGGTCTCATGATAGCGACCCATGAGTGCCGCCGACAGCGCCGCTTTGGTCGGGAAATGATAGTGGATTGACGCCTTGCGAATACCCACCGCCTCTGCCAGATCGGCATAGCTGAACCCGTCAAACCCCCTCGCGCGCGCAGCGTGTTCGGCAACATCCAGAAGGGCCGTCTTGGTATCACTCGTCATACGTGCTCAAACCTTTTCCGTCATGATCAGGGCCAGCGCGTTTTCCGCAGACTCCAGGGCGCCTTCGATATAGCCCCCGAACTGTGGTGCAACTTCGGTCCCGCCAAAGATTAGTCGGCCATCCCACAGACGGGTCATCGCATGGGGCAGCCCGTATTGCGGATGAGCGTATAACGGCTGTTGATCCGCTTCGATAGAGGTGAACGGGTCAAAGGCCCAATCTTTGACAAAGAGTGTCTTTGGCTCCGCAGCTTCGGCGCCGAACAGCCGGGACAGTTGCTCTTTGAGCAACTGCCTCAGCCGTTCTTCGTTGCTGCGGGTGCGCGGGGGTAAGCCGATAAAGCCGAACAACGCGTAAGGTCCGCCCTCGGCAGGGGAGGCGTCGTGTATTTCCACCATCGGCCCCCTGCGGCTCATCGCGTCACCGGACAGCCCGGCCGTGCGCCAGAACGGGGTATCATAGACAGCGATGACTTTGGCCTGTCCGGCCATCCAAGTCGCGATCCCGGTCATTGCCGCTAAAGCTTCATCTGGTAAAGCAGGTGAGAACGCGATCTTGCTCGCCACGCGAGGAGGGAGGGCCAGTACGACTTCCTGAGCATGGATGACTTGCCCAGTTTGAGCGTTCGTGGTGATCCCAGACGCAGACTTCTCTAACCCGACGATTGGCGCGGATAAGATGAGCCGCTTCGACGGTATCTCAGCGGCAAGCGCATCAGTGAGGGCGCCCAGACCACCTTTCAAGCGATAAGATCCTTGCATCGAGGCAAACCCGCGATCGCGCTCGACCTGGCCGATCTCGTTTTCAAAGCTGAGAGCGCCTGTTGAATATTGCTCGAACCACTCCAGTCCGAGCCGCTTTATTAACGCTGCAATACGCGGCTGCCCGGGCCAGAACCAGGCGGGACCCATGTCGAAGTACCCACCCTCCAGCCTTTCCGTCAAGATACGTCCGCCCGGACGACCCCGCGCTTCGACCAGCAGGTAGTCATGGTTTCGTGCCTGTAGCTGTCGCGCAAGGCAGAGGCCAGAAAGGCCTGCGCCAATGATCAGAGTTTGCGTCTGCATCGCTCAGAACCCCTCAGATGCCGGGCGCAGGTCCAGCTCATGGGTCCAGGTGGATTGCGGTTGATGGGCTAACTGCCAGTAGGCCTCGGCAATCTCGTCCGGTTTCATCATCTTCGACGGATCCAGCGAGTGCAAATCCCGCGAGCGGGGTGTATCGATGATCCCGTCCAAAACGACGTGCGAGATATGTACGCCAGCCGGTTGATATTCACGTGCCAGCGATTGTGTCAGCCCGCGCAGGGCGAACTTAGCCGACGCAAAAGCGGAAAACCGTGGGCCGCCGCGCAGCGACGCTGTGGCCCCCGAAACGATCAGCGCGCCACCACCGCCGCGCACCATCGGTTGCAGAACACATTGCCCCAGCAGGACCAAAGATTGCACCATTGATGTCCACGTTCTCTGATAGTCTTCCAATGCGGTTTCGGGGAATGGCGCGATCACCAGCTCAGCCGTATTGTGTACCACGAACTTCGGCGGGCCATGCGTAGCGATCAATTCAGAAATCACTGGCGCAACCGCACTCGGATCGGACAGATCGACCTGATGAAACGGCGCGATCGTTTCCTGCGGCTGCGTCCGTCCAAGACCAATGGCCGTCATGCCACCTGCCTGAAACCGCGCGAGAAGGGACTGGCCAAGGCCAGTCCCCGCACCGGCGACAATCGCCAGAGGTTTCTTGCTACTCATGAATTAAACCACCGGTGGCTGTGCAAAGGGCAGGTGGCCAGTCTTCATCCAGACCTTCGCCCCGTCTGGGCCAGCCATAGCCGACAGCGCTTCACCCTCAGGCAGGCGTAGCCAGTCGTTCTTTTTCAGCACGTCACCGCCTGAGGTCAGCGATCCGCCAATCATTAACAGCTCGATACCACCCGGCGCATTCGAAGTAATCTCGGTGCCTGCATCAACATGGCTGTAAGTGACAACCTCGCGGTCATCCTTGTGCAGCGTCGCAGTGGCGACCCCGTTCACGGGTGCGGCCAGTTCGTCGGCCATGGTTTTGCGGAACTGATTGCGATCATCCATGTCGAATTGCCAGAGTTTGACGAAGATCGTGCAGCCGGGTTCTGAGCCGGGCGTGTGCTCGGTCGTTGGGGGATTGCGCACATAGGTGCCTTCCGGGAAATCGCCATGCTCATCCTGAAAGACGCCGTCCAGAACGATGAACTCTTCACCGCCTGTATGGGTGTGGGCCGAAAACTTGCTGCCTGGTGCATAGCGCACAATGGTGGTGGCGCGGGCGACTTCGCCACCAATTCGGTCCAGCATGCGCCGGTCCACACCCTTCATGGGCGAGGCCTGCCACTCAAGCTGATCAGAGTGAACAACGACACGCGAAGAGAAGTCCGAGTTGAGTTCCATGGGAGGGGTCCTTTCAACTTAAATGGCAGTTCTCGCTTAGCCGGCGATAGATGGACGGGCCGCCATCTTAGCACGCCAAGCTTGCAGGTTGGTCAGGGTTTCAGGAATTTCAACTTTGGCAAAATCGGCGAACGCCAATCCTGCAAAGGCGGTGATATCAGCCACCGAGAATGTGTCCCCGGCCAAGTATTCGTTTTCGGCCAATACCGCATCCAGATAGGCCATGGTGTTTCCGGCAACCTCTTTCTGTTTGTTGCCCCATTCGGCGCATTGATAGGTTTCCAGGTCCGGGCCGAGGCCAGGTGTGGCATGGTGGAAGTAGGTGCCGACCGCATTCAACAGACCGTTTTCCGCGCGCAGGTTCATCATCGAGATTCGGGCGCGCTCTTGCGCAGTCACGCCGGTCAATGATGGGCCATCGAAGGTTGCGTCGATATATTCAGTGATCGCGTTGCATTGAGCGATGTGCGATCCATCTTCCAGTTCCAAACAAGGCACCGCGGCATCGGGGTTTTTGGCTTTGAACTCAGGCGTACGATGTTCGCCGCCCATCACATCCACAGGGATGAATTCAACTTTGTCTGACGCGCCTTTCTCAGCCAGCGCAATACGAACACGGGCAGGGTTCGGGAACCCTTCTACATCATAAATCTTCATCTGAGTACCTCCGTCGGGGCTTGCAGTGCTCAAATCTACCTATCTATAGGTAGAATGCATTGCAAGCCTTTATTACGTCTCTTCAGATTGAATTGCTCTGATGGTCTTGTCAGAAGAACTTTGTTTGAGTGGGGCAGGGGTGTTGCGTAGCTATTGCCCATTACCGGACCTGCATCCTTCAAGTACTTCGAAACTAGTCCTGAGATCATCCGCCTTGCGGTGATGCTATACATCCGGTTCCCGCTCTCGCTTCGGAATGTCGAAGATCTGCTGCACGAGCGAGGCATCGACGTGAGCCACGAAACTGTCCGATATGGGTGGAACAGGTTCGGTCCGATCTTCGCCTCTGAGATCAGACAAAAGCGGGAGCAACAACTGCGTGCATTCTCGAAATGGAAGTGGCATGTGGATGAGGTTTTGTGAAGGTTAATGGCAAGAAGCATTACCTCTGGCGGGCCGTAGATCATGAGGGCAAGGTGCTGGGAGCCGTTGTCACCAAACGCCGAAACAAAGCTGCAGCGCTGAAATTCCTCAAGAAATTGATGGAGCGACACGGTAAAGCGGAAAACGTTGTCACAGATCGCTTCGCCCCATACAGAACCGCTTTCAGAGAGCTTGGTGCTGAAAAAAACAGAAAACGGGCAGGTGGCTCAACAACTGCGTCGAGAATTCGCACCTGCCTTTCCGACGACTCGAACGCGCCATGCAACGTTTCAGGCGGATGCGAAGTTTGCAGAAGCTCACCGCCGTCAACTCCTCTGTCTACAACCACTTCAACGAGAAAGAGCGCTTGCCAGCCGAGGCACCTTCAAGCTGATACTCACCTCCGCTCTCGCCGAGTGGCGGGGTCTTTGTGACGAATGAAGGACAGCTATACTGGCCTAGCTGAGACTGGTTCGAATCCCTGTCTCCCCGCCACTCATACCTGTCTCACTTCAGTTGTGTTTTCTGACCCGGAATTGTGCCGCAATTCCCGCGAGTTGGCGCATGCGCTTTCAATCAGAGACGGAGCAGATCGCACACTCAGAGCGCAATTCCGGCCGCAGTCTCTGTGGCGCATTTTGGCGGGGTCGCTTTGGGCGGGATTTCCCTGATACCCGGCAATTTACAGGGAATTTTCGTGAAACAGGTCTGAGTTCCGTCATTTCTCCTATCGGAACTGCATGTTTTCCAGAGGTTTATGTTGCAAATTCCCTAAAAGGTGGAACAGGGAATTTTCTCGTGGGAACAGGGAATTGTGCCTACGGATCAGGGAGGGCAAACCCTGTAACAGGGACGAAGGACTTGGAGATGTCAGAAGCCGAACAGGCGTTCCTGTTCAGACCAGTCTAGTGGGTGGGTCATGCTGACAAGACGCTTGAGTGTGAATTCGGTCGGCTGAGCGCCGTCGAGAATCGCGACCTGAATCTTCGGTGAAAGAAACGCGAGCTGAGCACGGGTACGGATGAAGGCGCCGGGGAGGTTTTCGCGGCGGGCAATTTCCATCAGTTGAACGCCGGCTTTTAGATCACGCGCCCAGCCATGAGCGCGGATCAGCATGGACCGGAGGTGGGGATCGGGTTGGGGTGCCATGTCTCCAGCGATGACCTTGGCCTCGACGCCGCGTCGTCGCAGATCGAAGGATGAGGTGATGTGTGTGAGATCCGGGTTCAGATGATCGGCCGCGATGCCAAGTGCGCTTGCCAGAGTTTTAGGGTTCAATTCGAGGTCGATCTGTCCGCGTGCAATTCTGCCGTTGGCCAGAATATCAGCACCGACCTGAGCGCCTTGGCCTCGAAGCCGAGTTACTAAATCCGCAGCTGAAGTCTGAACTGCCTCCGTTGACCCGGCCTCCGGTTGCGCCAGCACCTGGTGCGCGGCGGCGGCGTCTTGCAGATGTCTGACGATGACATCAATGACTGCGTGTTCCAGCGCCGGGCCGGGCAGTCGCCAGCCGGAGATATCCTTGCCACCCGAGATCAGTCGATTGGAGACGTAATAGCGCAACCGTCGGCCTTTGCGCGTGGTGTGGGTTGGCGTCAACCGATTACCTGTTTCGTCCTGCAGCAGACCGGTGAGCCAGGCGCCGGGGTCATTGGAGTGTTGGCGCGTATCGGAGCCGCCGCGTGCACGGGAGCGATTGGAGGCCTGTCGCATTTTTTCCTGTACCCGGTCCCAAACGCCTTGGTCGATGATCGCCGTATGTTGTCCGTCCCAGATCTTATTCTTGTGGCGAATTTTTCCGAGATAAACCGGGTTGCGCAGCAGGTAATAGATTTGGCCGCGTGACAGCGGACGATTCCCCTTCACGCTTCCGTCGGCCAGAACAACCCGTTTTGACCGCAGCCCTTCTGCCGTTGCCCGTTCTTCTACTTTGCGCAGGCAACCCAGCTCGCCTTAAAGCCCAAACAGATGCCGGACCGTTCTGGCCTCCTCCTCATTCACCACCAGCGTTCTTGCCTTCGGATCGGGGTGGCGGTCATAGCCGAGGGGCAGGTTGCCACCCATCCAAAGTCCCTTTTTCTTGGACGCCGCGATTTTGTCGCGGATACGTTCGGCGGTGACTTCCCGTTCAAACTGAGCAAAGGACAACAGCACGTTCAGGGTCAGTCGGCCCTTGGATGAGGAGGTATTGAAGGCCTATGTAACCGAGACAAAGGAACAGTTCGCCTGTTCCAGCCGTTCGACCAGCTTCGAGAAGTCGGCGAGCGACCGGGTCAGCCGGTCGATCTTGTAGACCACAACCATGTCGATACGCCCTGCATCGATCTCTTCAATATGGCGCTTCAGGGCGGGTCGCTCGAGTGTGCCGCCCGACAGGCCGCCGTCATCGTAATGCTTGGCCAATAGGATCCAGCCTTCGTGTCGCTGGCTGGCGACATAGGCCGCGCAGGCCTCATGTTGCGCGTCCAAGGAATTGAAGTCCTGATCCAGCCCCTCGTCAGATGACTTGCGCGTGTAAATCGCGCATCGGATTTTGCGGCGCGGGCTCATTTGGCCACCTTTCCGGTGAGCCCATCCGCATGTGCAGTCGACATTTGTGCGATCCGGGCGGTTCAACTTTGTCATCGGAGATCAGGAGCGAGCGTTGGAGCCCGGTGACAGCCTGATCATTCCGTCCGGTGTAAGCCATGGTTTTGTTTGCCTGGCTGCCGGAGAGTTGATCGACTGCTTCACGCCCAGGCGGGACAATTTTCTGTAAGGCGTTTTCCGTCCGCGCCATGACCTTTGGCCACGTTCTGCGCATTGAGGCAGGGTAGTCTATTTTCGGTGGGTCGGGCAGGGCGACGCCATATTCTGCGTTAGAAATCGGATCAATGACGGGCGACGCCGCAGCTCAGGTTAGGAATTGCGTATCTTGCGGGCTGATCCGATGCCGAGAATCAGGTCGGCGCATCGTTCGCCCAGCATCATGGCAGGTGCGTTTGTGTTGCCGGCGTTGATGTCGGGCACGGCTGACATGTCGCACACCCGCAAGCTCTCAATTCCGCGCACGCGCATCCTGGCGTCCAGCACGGCCATTCCGTCGCCGTCCCGGCCCATTTTGGCAGTGCCCGCCGGGTGATAGTTGGTTTTTACGAATCGCTTACAATGTGCTCGTAGCGTCTGGTCGTCGTCCGCTGTGGGAATGACGATTTCGCGAACCCTTTGAGCAAGCGGGCCCGACGTGAATGCCCGGCGAAAGAACCGCTGCCCCCGGATCATCTCCTGCATGTCGTCTTCATGCTTCAGAAGGTTGGGCGAGACCACTGGCATGGTGTGAGGATCGGCCGAGCGAAGCCGGACCTCTCCGCGTGATTTCGGTTTGACCACGACGGTCGTAACGGTCAGGCCAAAGTCATCCTGCACCTCGTCCAGAGCGTCGCGATCCAGATAAACAATTGGCACGCAAAAAGCTTGAATGGTTGGTTCTCCATCAGGAATCGACGGATTGACAAACGCGCCGGCTTCGACTCCGGCGGAAGTCACCGGTCCGCTGCCGAACAGTTTGAACTGGATGCCGTTGCGAAGCATCCGCCAGCCCTCACCTTGTTTGAAGTATCCGTAGGGACCGTTGGCAAAGGCGGTAATTGGAACTTCGGGGTGGTCGATCAGGTTCTGGCCAACCCCAGGCAATGGGCAGATCACGGGAATACCGTGATCGGCAAGATGTGCATCAGGTCCGATGCCTGATAGCATTAGGATTTTTGGCGTCACCAGAGCGCCCGCCGCAACGACAACTTCACCATCGCACCGGACCGTGTGGGCTCCGCGTTTGTCTCGATACTGCACGCCGACGGCCTTATCGTTTTCGATGATGACTTTGCTGACCGTTGCGCCAAGCTGGATGGTCAAGTTCGGGTTCGTCTCGAGAGGGGCGAGAAAAGCATAGGCCGACGAACTGCGCTTACCGGCGCGATTGGTGAACTGATAGAACCCGACACCGCGCTGCGTTGCGCCGTTGAAATCCGTGTTGAATGGTTCGCCAAGGGCCTGGACCGACTGAACGAACCAACGTGACATGTCGTCGATATGCCCCGGATCCGAGACCTGCACCGGACCGTTGCTGCCATGCAGGTCATTGTGAAGCCTGTTATTGTCTTCCATTCTACGGAAGTAGGGCAGCACATCATCCCATCCCCAGCCGACCCCGTCGTTGGTCTGTCGTAGCAGGTCGTCCCACGCGTCATAATCAGAAGGGCGGCCGCGCATATAGACCTGGGCATTCACAGACGACCCGCCACCCAGCACGTTGGCCTGCGGAATGTCATGCACGCGACCGTCCAGGTGGTCCTGCGGTTCGGTCTGGTGGTAGGTCATGAACTTGGACCCGTTGATCATCTTGAAGATACCCGGCGGCATGTCCAGCAACGGATGGCGGTGCGAATGCCCGGCCTCCAGCACCAGAACCCTGCACTTGCCCTGGTTGACCAGTCGCGCTGCAGCGGCTGCGCCGGCAGAGCCGCCGCCGATGACGATATGATCGAAGGTTTCCGTCATGAGTTCGCCTTCAGGCCCGGCGTTTGGGTTCGCTGATCGAGTCGCGCTCCACCAGTTCGCATTCAAGCTTCACGAGAGGGTGTCGCTGACCATCCGTCGGACCGTGGAACAACTGTTCGATGACCCAGCGTCCCATCGCCCTAGTTGGAAGGATCATCGAGGTCAGGGGGGGCGACAGGTGTCGCGCGGTTTCGTCATCGTCAAATCCGATGACCGAGATGTCTTCGGGGATGGATAGGCCAAGTTCCTTGAGCGCCTCATAGCAGCCGATTGCCATTCGGTCATTCTGACAGAAAATGGCGGTTGGCGGAGAGGGCAGGTCCATCAATTCGCGCGTGGCAGCATAGCCTGCGCTGGGCAGCCAGTTGCCCTCGATGACCAAATCCTCGTCAAATGGGATGTCGGCGGAAGCAAGGGCGTTTCTGTACCCGGTCGTTCGCCCTGCGGCGCATTCCATGAACGGCTCGCCGGTGATGGTGGCGATTCGTTTGTGCCCCGCCTTGATCAGGGCGTTGGTCGCCGTATGTCCAGCAGCGACTTCGCCGGGGATCACCGCAGGAAAAGAGAGGTCGTCGCAAAAGCAGTTCAGCAGCAGAACCGGGGTTGCGGTCTGCCTGAGTATTTCCGGAACGACCACCCGCCGGGTGAAAACGGTTGCGTAAATGATGCCCGCAACCTGTTGGTCGAGGAAATACCTAAGCGTTCTGGGTTCGACCTCGGGGTCGTTTTGGGTTTCTGCCAGCAATACAAGATTTCCCGTGTCCCGAACGGCCTGTTTCACGCCATTAAACGCGTTTACCATTTCGGGGCTCGACGCCAGATCGTCCACGACAAAAGCGATGGTGCCGTCTAACGCCGAGGGTCGAGGCGCGCTGTCCTGGGGTTTCCTGAGTTGAGAGGGCATGGCGTATCCAAGCGTGTTGGCGGCATCCAGGACTCTTTGCTTTGTGTCCTCGGAGATTTTGACGGAATCGTTCTTGTTTAGAACGAGCGATACTGTCGTCTGTGAGCACCCGGCGACGCGTGCAATATCATGCATCGTTATGCGCTGCCGGCCCGCGACTCGTCCCACGCCCCTGTGCTGCCCGGTCTTGTTCGCTTGATCGTTCATCGCTCAACCTTTTTGTTCGCTTCCTTTTTATCGACTATGCGGAGGACACGCAACTAATATTAGTGAATAGTAATTAATATTAGTGTTGACGAAATAATATTATTAGTGTTTTGATCGGCAGTGCGGTCGCCAATGTGGTCTGACCGAGCAAACGCGGGAGGCGAAATTGCGGTCTGTTGTGGGGGAGTTGGGTCAGGTGGTTCGGCATTCGATGTTCATCGATGGCCGCTTTACCGACTCTGACGCGGACACGGTTGGTGTCGAGAACCCTGCAAATGAAGAGATCTTTGCGCAAGTTCCAGATGGCGGTGCCGCTCATGCGGATGCGGCCGTCGAGGCGGCCCATCGTGCTTTTGGCTCGTGGTCCTCGCGCCCGGCGATCGAGCGGGCGCGACTGGTTCAGCGGTTGGCCGAGGCCATCCGGATTGACGCCGGGCGTCTGGCCGCTCTGATCACGGTCGAGCAGGGCAAGCCGATCACGCAGGCCCGAAGTGAAGTTGATGCCGCTGTTACCTTTCTTTGCCATGCGGCTGAAGAGGCCCGGAGGATTTCGGGTGACATAGTGGCATCGGACAACAAGTCCGAGGAAATCCAGATCCGGCGTCATCCTTATGGCGTTGTTGTTGCGTTGACGGCCTGGAACTATCCGCTGGCATTGGCCGCCAGGAAAGTCGGGCCTGCGCTGGTCGCGGGCAATACTGTTGTTCTGTTGGGGCACGAAATCACGCCGCTGTCCGGTCTCGCGATCGCCGAGCTTGCCGAAAAGGTCGGGTTTCCGGCCGGTGTTCTGAATGTTCTGACAGGCAAGGGGCCGGTGGTAGGGCAGCGGTTGGTCGAACACCCCGATACCTCACTGATCACAATGACCGGCAGCACACGAGCCGGTAAAGAGATTTTTCGCGCCGCGGCCGACCGGATCAAGGTTGTCCGGCTCGAGCTTGGCGGCAAGGCTCCGTTCATCGTGATGGAGGATGCGGATATTGACGCCGCCGTTTCGGCCGCGATTGCCGCCCGGTTTGCCAATTGCGGCCAGATTTGCACCTGCAACGAGCGTATGTATCTACATCGCGGCATTGCGGATCAGTTTCTTGAAAAATTCGTGTCTGCGGCCCGTGCTTTGTCGATCGGGGATCCGATGGAGGACTGCGATCTGGGTCCCAAAGTCAGCAAGGCCGAGGTGTCCAAGGTCGACGAAATCATCAAGCGCAGCATCACGGAAGGTGCCACGGTCCATCTGGAAGGCGGGCCCCTGTTGGACAGTGCGCACCGCAAAGGACACTGGATGTCCCCGACGGTTCTTGAGGTCTCAGACAACGGCAATGCCGCGATGCAAGAGGAGGTCTTTGGCCCTGTGGCGACAGCCATGCGAGTCGAAGATTTTGATCAGGCGATAGAATTTGCGAATGACACATCATTCGGGCTGTCTGCCTATCTCTTTACGGGATCGCACCGGCGATTGATGGAGGCCCCGAGCCGTTTGAAGTTCGGCGAATTGTACCTGAACCGCTCCAATGGTGAGGCCGTACAGGGATTTCACACCGGTTGGGGTTTGTCCGGGGTTGGGGGCGAAGACGGCGCGTATGGCTTCGATGGCTATCTGAGGAAACAGACGACATACATGAATTGGGCATGACCTGAGAACTCGCGGTCAAAACGGAGGCGACCGCACCAATGGAGGAGGAATAACCATGAAACGCAGAACTCTTTTGATCTCGACGGTTGTCGCGGGTGCGCTGTTGGGCACCACGGTGATCGCGCAGGATCTGCCACCGCTTGAGCAGAAGGATCGCTACAAGGTCGGCTTTGCGCAGATGGAATCGAACAACCCGTGGCGCATTGCCGAAACGAAATCTTTCCATGACACAGCCGAGGCCTGTGGCTGGGATCTGATCGCGACGGATGCGGCCGGATCTGCGGCCAAGCAGGTTGCGGATGTGGACAGCATGATCGCCCAAGGCATCGACGTTCTGTTCCTGCCCCCGCGGGAAGAAAAGCCGTTGATCCCAGCCGTTATGAAGGCCCGTGCAGCGGGAATCCCGACCTTTTTGGTGGACCGCTCGGTTGATCCGGCCGTTGCCAAGCCGGGCGAGCATTTTGTGGCGTTCCTTGGGTCGGATTTTATTGATCAGGGCAACCGGGCCGCACAGTGGCTGATGGAGAATTTCGACGGCGACAATGGCGTCATCGTCCAGTTGGAGGGCACGACTGGTTCTTCACCTGCAAATGACCGCAAAAAAGGTTTCGACGACGCGATTGCAGCGGATGACCGCTTTGAGATCGTGGCTTCTCAGACCGGTGACTTTGCGCGCGACCTGGGTCGTCAGGTGATGGAAACCCTGCTGCAGGCGCACCCCGATGTGAACGTGGTCTACGCCCACAATGACGAGATGGCAATCGGTGCGATCCAGGCTCTGGAACTGGCCGGCCGCAAGCCCGGCGAGGACGTGACAATCGTTTCGATCGACGGGACACGCGATGCACTTCAGGCTATTATCGATGGCAAGATGGGGGTGACGGTGGAAAGCTCACCCTTCTTCGGCCCTCTGGCTTGTGAAGTCATGAAAAAATACGCAGCTGGCGAGGCGATCCCGGAATGGGTGAAAGTCGAAGATCGCATCTTTACCAAGGACAATGCGGCCGATCACATCGACGAAGCCTATTGATTCTCCCTGGTGGGTGGTGCTGGCCTGTGGTCGGCGCCGCCTGCAAGCAATCGGAGGAAGACATCTCATGAATGCGCTCGTCTCGATGTCGGGAATTGAAAAGTCGTTTGCCGGCGTACCGGCACTGAGCCAGGCCAACCTGGAAATCGCGCCCGGCGAGGTTCATGCGCTGATCGGCCAGAACGGTGCCGGAAAATCGACGATGATCAAGGTTCTGACCGGAGTTTACGATCGGGATGCCGGCGACGTTCATCTGGCGGGTGTGCCGAGCCGCATCTCCACTCCGCGCGAAGCGCAGGAATCCGGAATTGCCACCATCTATCAAGAGCTCAACCTGGTACCGCTGCGGTCAGTGACCGAGAACATCATCATGGGGTACGAGCCCAAACGTCTCGGCTTTCTGGTCGACTGGCGCGAGGGCAACAGGCGCGCACGCGAGGTGCTTACGCGCTTTGGCATAGATATCGACGTGACCGAGCCGTTAGGAAATTTCTCGACAGCGATCCAGCAGTTGGTTGCAATTGCGCGGGCTGTATCGCTGGATGCGAAACTTGTCATCATGGATGAACCTACGTCGTCGCTGGATGCCAGCGAAGTCGAGGTGCTGTTCGGTGTTGTGCGCGAGTTGAAGAAACAGGGCGTGTCTGTTCTTTATGTTTCGCATTTCCTCGATGAGCTGTTCCAAATATGCGATCGAGTCACAACGATGCGAGATGGGCGCACCGTCAGCAGGCGTAACGTCCAGGACACGACCAAACTGGAAATGATCGCGGACATGCTGGGCCGCAACAAGGATGAGATCGCGGCAGACGGTCTGACGGACTTCGCAGGTGCCAAGGCCAAGAAAGGCGATATCGTTTTGCGGGCGGACTCTGTTTCAACAGGCCCGCGGCTGACGCATTTCGACCTCACGCTCCACCGCGGGGAAATCGTTGGGCTGGGCGGATTGCTGGGCTCTGGCCGGACCGAGGCGGCGCGCGCTTTGTTCGGAGTGGACGGGAAACGCAGCGGCGCAATCGAGTTGCATGGCACGGTCGGTCAACCGTCCGGACCGGGTGACGCGATCGCGAACGGCGTCGGCTTTCTGACCGAAGATCGCAAGGCCGAAGGGATCATTCCAGACATGTCCGTGCGCGAGAACATGACGCTGGCCCTGCTGCCGAAACTGGCCAGCCGTGGTCAAATCGACTTTGCCCGCGAGCGCGAAATCGTTCAGGCGTTCATCGACGATCTGGGCATCAAGGCGGCGCATATGGACCAGCCCATTCGCGAGTTGTCCGGCGGCAACCAGCAAAAGGTGTTGCTTGCCCGCTGGCTGGCGACGCAGCCCGACATCCTGATACTCGACGAGCCGACCCGAGGCGTGGATGTTGGCGCCAAGCGAGAGATCCAATCGTTCATTCGGTCTTATGTCGAGAAGGGGTTTGGTGTCGTCCTCATCAGTTCGGAATTCGAAGAACTGGTGGAAGGCGCTGACCGCATCGTTGTCATGCACGAGGGACGCTCGGTCAAGGAACTGACCAACCCCGGGGTCACCGAGAACATACTGGTGCGCGCGCTTGCGCATCATGAAGAAGGAACTGGTTCATGGACCGCGCAATGAAGTTGCCGCAACGGGTCGCATCAATGCCCTTCCGCTTTCACGGCGGCATCGCCGCGTTGGTCGCCCTATTAGTGTTCAACGCGTTTTTCACACCTAATTTCCTGCAACTGCAAACCCTGTTCGTAAATATCAGCCAGGTCGCTACGATCGCCATCGTGGCCATGGGGATGACGCTGGTAATCGCCACGGGTGGGATCGATCTGTCGGTTGGGGCGGTCATGGCGCTGGCGGGGGCGCTTGCTCCGCTGATCTTTCTGTCGGATCTGGGCGCTGCCAATCCGATGCTAGGCGTCACTTTGGCCATTGTCCTGCCGCTGTTCATTGCGGGGCTATGCGGGGTATTCAACGGCGTGATGGTTGCCGTGTTGAACGTGCAGCCCATTGTTGCGACGCTCATTCTCTTCATCTCTGGTCGCGGTATTGCCCAAGTCTTGACGAACGGGAACCTGCAGACGTTTTCAAACCCTTCATTCAGTTATCTTGGAACTGGTAAAGTGCTTGGTTTGCCGTTCCAGGGCTGGCTGGCGCTGGCCATTGCCTGTGTGCTGTTTTGGGTGATCACCAGAACCACATGGGGCCGTTACCTGTTGGCCATAGGGGGCAATGAACGTGCGGCCTATCTGTCGGGTGGTCCCGTCCGACGGGTCAAGATCGGGGCCTATGTCATCTGCGCGGTGCTTGCGGGCCTAGCCGGTTTGATCGTGGTTGCAATCAACTCGGCCTCGGACGCCGCGCGCAACGGCAATCTGATGGAGCTTGATGCCATCGCGGCCGCGGTTGTTGGCGGGGCTCTTTTGCAAGGCGGGCGAGCGCCGATCTTTGGTGCCATACTGGGTGCCGTCATCATCCAGTTGGTCAAATATACATTGTTGGCCAACGGGGTAGAGGACGAAGTTGCACTGATCGCCAAGGCCGTCATCATTATCCTGGCCGTTTGGGTCCAGCAGTTTCGGAGGGTTTAATCGATGTTGGATGAAACGGCTTTTGACCTGCGAAAATACCTTCGACGTAATTCGGCCTCGGTGACGGTGTGGATCGCACTGCTGGCTTTGATTCTGTTCGGGCTGATGCGCTATGACAACTTTGGCAGCGCCTACAATTTCTCGTCTTTCCTGAATTACAACGCGATGTTCATCGCGATTGCGCTGGGCATGTGTTTTGTGATCATGACCGGCGGGATTGATCTGTCGGTCGGATCCGTGGCGGCGTTTACCTCGGTTGTTGCGGCCTATCTCAGCCCGTATGGGATTCAGGTTGCGTTGCCGGGGGCCGTTCTTGCCGGGGTTGGTTTCGGGGCGATCAACGCCTTTTGCATAATCATCCTTCGGATCCCGCCCTTCATCGCCACGCTGGCCACCATGCTGGCCGCAAAAGGCGGCGCATTGGTGATTTCGGGCGCCCAGACAATTTCGGTCGATTGGGGGTCGAACTTCACCAAGCTTGGCATGGGGCAGGCCTTTGGTCTGTTTCCATGGGCGATCGTCATCGTGGCCGGACTGACTCTGGCACTTTGGCTGGTGCTGGAAAGAACAACCATCGGGCGGACCGTCTTGGCGATCGGTGGCAGCGAGGATGCCTCGAACCTCATGGGTCTGAAGGTCAATCGCGCCAAGGCTTTTGTCTACCTGCTGTCGGGTGGCTGTGCGGGGCTAGCTGGAGTCTTTCTGGCCTCGGGTTTTGGAGCTGGGCAACCCCTTGAAGGCATCGGATGGGAATTGTCAGCCATCGCTTCTGTGGTTGTAGGCGGCACTTTGTTGACGGGTGGGATGGGATCGATCCCTGCGACGGTCGCTGGCGCGCTGTTGCTGGGGCTGGTCTTCAACGTTCTAAACTTTGAAAACGGTCAGGGCACCATCAGTTTCAGTGCCTATTGGCAAATGGTCATACGTGGAGGCTTTCTATTTGCGGTCATCCTTCTACAGTCTCGGGTTATTGCCAGGCAGCAGAAGGTCTTAGGTTAATGAATCGCATAGAAAGTGTATCAGCGCGGCTGTTCAACGTTCCGCTCGCCGAAGTCCTAGTCGATGCCAAACATGGGGATCACACGTTTTTTCAATTGATCACTGTCACCATTCAAACCTCGGATGGGGTCGAGGGGGTCGGGTATACCTATACCGGGGGCAAGGGTGGCCATGCCATCTTGGCGATGATCCAGCATGACCTGGCACCGTTCCTTGTTGGACAAGACGCCGAACAGATCGAAAGCCTGTACGATACCATGCAGTGGCACGTGCACTACGTCGCACGGGGCGGGATCGCCTCGTTTGCCATCTCGGCCGTAGATATTGCACTGTGGGATATTCGCGGCAGAACGCAGAATGCGCCTTTGTGGCAGATGGCCGGTGGAGCGTCGAAAAGGTGCAAGGCCTATGCCGGCGGGATCGACCTGAATTTCTCGTTGGAGAAACTGCTGCGTCAGACCGAAGGGTACCTTGCGCGTGGGTTCAACGCAGTCAAGATCAAGGTCGGTCAACCAGACCTGGCCGACGATCTTGCACGTGCCCGGGCGGTGCGCGAGATGCTGGGGCCGGACCGGTTCTTCATGGTCGATGCGAATTACTCTATGAGCGTTGAACAGTCCATTGTGGCTGCCAGAGGGTTCGCCGATTGCGATATTCTGTGGTTCGAGGAACCGACTATTCCAGACGATTACAAAGGTTATGGTCGGATTGTCGAAGCGACGGGCGTTCCCCTTGCCATGGGTGAAAACCTGCACACCATACACGAATTTGAATACGCCTTTGATGACGCGAAACTGAGTTTTATCCAGCCCGATGCCTCAAACTGCGGTGGAATCACCGGCTGGCTGCGCGTGGCCGCGCTAAGCGCACAGCACGGCATTCCGGTTTGCAGTCATGGGATGCAGGAGCTGCACGTCAGCCTTGTTTCTGCGCAACCCAACGCAGGCTGGCTAGAAGTACACTCATTCCCGATAGACCAGTACACGACCCATCCACTAGTTGTCGAAGACTGTCTGGCCGTGGCCCCGGATACCCCGGGAACCGGAGTGGAATTCGACTGGGATAAATTGAATGCGGAACACAAGGAGATGCATAGATGACGACCCAGACGATCACTGCCGCATACTACAGGGGCGATAAGAGCTTTGCAGTAGAGCAAGCCCAAGCGACAGATCCGGGTCCCGGCGAGGCTGCCATTCGTGTTGCCTATTGTGGGATTTGCGGGACGGATATGCACGTCTACCACGGCAACATGGATGCCCGCGTCGGCCTGAACCGGGTGATTGGGCATGAGATGTCAGGTGTGGTCGAAGCGGTGGGCGAGGGCGTCGATACGGTCGAACCCGGCCAGAAGGTCGTTGTCCGACCGCTTGATCATTGCGGAGAATGCCCAGCTTGCAAGCGGGGGCATCAGCATATCTGTCAGAATCTCAAGTTTCTCGGCCTCGACACCGATGGCGCGATGCAAGAGATCTGGACTGTTCCGACCCACACGTTGCACGTTCTGCCGGATGACTTGCGCATGGATCACGCGGCGCTGATCGAGCCGGTTGCCGTTGCCTGCCACGATGTGCGGCTGTCTGACCTGCAACCTGGAGATGACGTTGTCGTTATCGGCGGCGGCCCGATTGGCATCCTGGTTGCCATGGTTGCGCGGGACGCGGGTGGAAATGTCGTAATTTCCGAAGTGAATCCGAACCGTCTTGCGATAGCTGAAAAACTTGGCTTTGACACGATCAACCCAATCGAAACCGATCTGGTGTCCACAATCAACGCGCGCACGGGCGACAAAGGGGCAGATGTGGTTTTCGAAGTGTCGGGAACGCAGCCCGGTGTTGATGCGATGACCGCTGTTGCAGCGACTCGGGCCCGGATCGTAATGGTCGCGATCCATGCTCAAAAGCCCCAGATCGACCTGTTCCAGTTCTTCTGGCGAGAGCTGCAACTGATCGGTGCTCGGGTCTATGAGCCAGAGGATTACGAGAAAGCCATTGCAGTTGTCGCCTCGGGCGGAGTGGACGCGGATGTTGTGATCACGGACGTCAGCCCTCTGGCAGACATCCAGGCCGCGTTCGAAGCACTGGATCGCAGCCCAACCGCAATGAAAAGCCTGATCGAAGTAGGACCGCGTTCATGAGTGTTTTGCAAAGTTTCGACCTGACGGGAAAGACGGCCCTTGTGACCGGGTGCAAACGCGGTATCGGGCGCGGTATGGCCGAAGCATTGGCATCGGCCGGAGCCAATATCATCGGAGTGTCCGCCTCGCTCGAGCTGTCTGGCTCGGATGTCGAAAAAGCCGTGACGGCGATGGGACGCAATTTCCGGGCCTACCAATGCGACTTCTCGGATCGCGCCGCGCTGCATGGGTTCATTGATCAGTTGAGGGCCGACGGACAAGCCCCTGATATACTTGTCAACAATGCCGGCACGATCAAACGCAAACCCGCCGCCGAACACCCGGACGACTGGTGGGACGAAGTGATGGAGGTGAACCTGTCCTCGCAGTTCGTTCTGTCACGCGAGATCGGCAAGGACATGCTGGCGCGCGGCTCGGGGAAGATCATCTTCACTGCATCGCTGCTGACATTTCAGGGTGGCATCACCGTTCCGGGCTATGCGGCCTCGAAAGGCGGGATTGGACAGCTGACCAAAGCCTTGGCCAACGAATGGGCCGGGCAGGGCGTAAACGTGAATGCGATCGCGCCTGGCTACATCGCGACCGACAACACCCAAGCCCTGCGGGATGATCCGGTCCGGTCGAAGTCGATCCTGGAACGAACACCCCAAGGCCGTTGGGGTACGCCTGTTGATTTTGCCGGACCGGTGGTCTTTCTGGCCTCTGCTGCGTCGGACTTCGTCAACGGTGAAATCCTTGTAGTCGACGGGGGCTGGATGGGGCGTTAGCACTGCCAACGCCCCATGTGATCCAAGGCATCACGTCCCGATGTAGTGCACCTTCAATCGGCGTGCCTTGGGTGCTTCCCGATGTTCGAACAGGTACAGGCTTTGTACGCGCCCCAGCGGAAGCTGCCCCTGTTCGACCGGGATCGATATCTGAGTTTGCGTCAACAGCGCCCGCAGATGCGATGGAGCGTTGTCGTTCTCGGTCGGGCGGTGGTGATACTTGCCTGGTGACTTGGGTACGAGTTTCTCGAAGAACGTCTCGATATCCTTGAGCACTTCGGGATCGGCATTGGCCTGCACCAACAGCGCGGCGCCGGTGTGGACGCACCAAAGGGTCAGCAGGCCCGAGACAAATTCGTGTTCGGACACCGCACGCTGAACGATCCCGCTGATGTCGATGAGGGATTTGCCCGGCGTTTCAATGGACAGGTCAAAAAACTGTTGCTTCATCCAGCAGGCCCTTTCCTTGATTTCACGCGATCGCGACCAGTCTCGTATACCCCATTCGGCATTCAGCTGCGGGGCTCAAATATCTGATTTATAGGGTATATTGACTGTAAGTTCATGCAAACAGGCTTTTGAACCTGTCCACACACAGACGAAAACCATCTTCGAAATTCCCGTTGCCGGGGTGATAAACACTCTCGAAGGAAATGACGCCATCATAGGCGTCGGATCTGAGCGCGTCCGCGATGGGTTGGAACAAAGGCGCAAGCTGACCTTCCCCCATGCGGCGCACTTCCAGCGTTGCCCGCGGCGTGTCGACCTTTACGTCCTTGATGTGAATGTGACCCAGATAGCCGCCGCGCAGTTCTTCATAACCGTCTGGGTATGCCAGTTCATGGCACCAGCAGTTGTTTCCGGGGTCCCACAGCACTTTCAAAGAGTCTTTTGCGTCCAACTCGTCAATCAGCTTGCGGGCCGTATAGCTGGAATTGACCAGCGTGCCGTTTCCGGTTTCCACGACAAGCGTCACGCCCTCAGCTCTTGCCAGTTCAACCGCCGGCGCGATCAGCGGCGGCATCGAGTCCCATACCCCATGCGCTACGTTCCACTTCTCGGCGCCGTTTTTTCCCCACAGTATCTGCTCTTTTCGTTGAGTCATGATCCGAACCAGCGGAGACCCAACAACATGCGCCATGTCGACTACGCGTTTCAAGGCGTCCATATGCCGAGTGTGCAGGTCGTCGCCGGGCCTATTGGCAGCTGTCATCCCAGCAAAGATATGGCGCGACAGACATGACACAGGCTTGCCTCGGTCGCGCAAGAGCGCGTTGATCTCGGCAACTTCCTGCGGGGAATGATCCCCGACCTCCGCATCGCCAACGAATTGAAGCTCTGCATAGTCCAGGCTGAACTCGTCCATCACGTCCACGGCATGCCGCAGATCGCGGGAAATGCCGTCGCAAATTACACCTAATTTCATGTCCGGTCCCCTCAGCGATGCAATTCTGCGCCAACGATCTCTTCGATGACGCGAGTACACACCCAGTTGTCGCCATTTGGGTATTTGGTTTTTCCTGCGTGAAAGATCTGCATAGCGGATGAAGCTGTGTGCATTGGAACGCCCAACGCACCGGCCAGTGCTAGCGAGATCGTCAGGTCCTTGTGCATGGTTGCGATATGGCTACCGGTGGCCTCGAACTTGCGATCAATGATGTTTTCAAGGGCGGAATTCACGACGCCGCACCCCGCGCTGGATGAGGAGAACACATCAAGTAATGCCTGACCGCTGACACCGGCTTTGGCCGCCAGGGCCGCAGCCTCGAATGTGGCGGAAAAGATCGATCCGATCAGGGATTGCAGGCAGGCTTTCACGGTTTGCCCGTCGCCAGCGCTTTCGCCGACCCGATGAATTGTTGCCGACACTGCCTTCATGACTTCTGCATTTCGGTCCAGCACATCCGCAGCACCGGCAGCCATCATCGTCAATGTGCCGTTCTGCGCGCCGGGAAACCCACCTGAGACCGGCGTGTCGATTAAGTTAATGCCCGAGCCTTCCATATCCTGCCCGATGGCGCGGGCTTCGGTCGGGGTAATGGTCGCCGACAGGATGACCGTTCCGCCTTTGGCCATGTTCGCAACCAGCCCGTTTTCACCCAGAATGACATCGCGGGCCTGATCTCCGTTCATCACCATGACAAACACACTGGAGGCGTGTCGACCGACCTGTCCCACGCTGTCCTTGTGCCGGCCGCCCATGTCAGCAAATGCCGTCATGCGCGTCTCGCTCAGGTCGAAACCTGATGTTTCGAAGCCATTCTTGATCAGGTTCTTGGCAAGGCCGCTGCCCATGTCGCCAAGACCTATTACGCCTGCAGTTTTCATTTGGACTCCTCCCGATATTTCGCCATTGCCGTATGGCAGACGTTTCGAAAAATGATGCCCAATCGCATCGGTTTTCGCGGGAGTTTCACGCGTCTTGTACAGACGTCGGGCGAGTCCGGAAGACACCCCGCTGCCCGTTTACGTATAGCAATTAAACGAAGAATGCGGCGCTCAGGCAAGCAAAGAAGTGTTGCGGGCGAAAAGAAACCGCCTGATCCGACGCGTTACGAGAACGCCGCCATGATGCCGCGCAGTTCCGCAAGCCCGCGCATACGCCCGATCAACGGATAGCCGGGAGTACTGTGTCCGCCCAGATCGCTCAGCAGTTCTTGTCCGTGGTCGGGTCGCATCGGAATTTGCCAGTCGCAACGCCCTTGGGATTTGCGGCGGCGCTGTTCGTTCATCAGTTCGCGAATGGTGCCGACCATGTCGGTGTCGCCCTCCAGATGCGGGGCCTCAAAGAAGTCCGGTTTCTGGCTGTCTAATCCGGCGATGCGTTTGGTATTCCGCAGATGGACAAAGTGAATTCGGTCGCCATGCCTGCGCACGAAGTCCGGCCCATCAAATTCGGGAGACACTCCCAGCGATCCGGTACACAACGTTGCGCCGTTCGCCAACAAATCAACCGCATCCAGAACGGCGCCGTAGTCATCGGTACTGGACATGATCCGCGGCAGACCAAGCAACGAGAACGGCGGATCATCCGGATGACAGCACAAGCGTAGTTCCAGTTCTTGGGCGACTGGGGCGACTTCTGACAGGAAGTCGATCAGGTTTGCGCGAAGCCGGTCACGGTCGATATGTGCATAGGTCTGCAACAAAGCGCGCACGTCCTGCACGCTCCACTGATCGTTGGCGCCGGGCAACCCCGCTGTGACATTATGCTGCAACTGGGCCTTGGATTTATCCGACATGCGCAAGAAGCGATCCTTGGCCGTTTGCTGGACGTCGCTGGAATAGTCTTCGGACGCGCCCGGACGTTCAAGAATATGTATGTCGAAAACAGCAAAATCGGTCAGGTCGAACAGCATGGCCGTTCCGCCGTGCGGCTGCGGTGCGCGAAGGGCGGTGCGCGTCCAATCCAGGATTGGCATGAAGTTGTAGCAAACGATTTTGATGCCACGGGCGGACAGGGACCTGAGGCTGGACTTATACGCCTGCAGATGTTCAGCCATGTCTGCGGACTGTGTTTTGATCGCCTCGGAA
Organism: Ruegeria sp. AD5; assembly: GCF_056542345.1. Classification (NCBI taxonomy): domain Bacteria; kingdom Pseudomonadati; phylum Pseudomonadota; class Alphaproteobacteria; order Rhodobacterales; family Roseobacteraceae; genus Ruegeria; species Ruegeria sp. AD5. The sequence goes on along the minus strand of NZ_JBQFZR010000002.1, from coordinate 1,063,892 downwards.
ACGGGCAGGCTTTCGACAACGTCCCAACTGTACCCGGCAGTAGCCAGAACTGCTTGCCGATCGGCGATGCTTGGTTCGTCCCAGGGCTGTCCCGGCGGGATGTGATGCAGCGCGGTGACGATGCCCTGAACCCCGACTTGATGGAGAGCGGCAAGGGCGATCGGATCATCGGGTCCGAACCAACGCCAGCATTGTTTCATGGCAGCCATCCTTCATACAGCGGGTGATCGGACCTGATGGGAAGAGCAACGCGCTGCCCGGTGCGCGCCGCGTGATAAATCGCTGTCACAAGGCCGATGGATGCAGCGCCATCCTTCAGCGTAACGGCCGAATTTGCCTCGGACCGCAGCGCCCTGCCGACTTCGGTAAAGAACCCTTCGAACCCCGTTGGCTCGGCAGCGGAGGCTGCAAGGGCGTCGTCGATAGCGGCTTGGTCCACCGGGTCCCGCGCGACGAATGTCCAGGGCGTTTGACCCGGGGCATAGGGTTCCGTGCCAGAGGTGGCGGTCACCTTTTCAAAGACGAACCGCAGGCGGGTTTCGTCCGTGGCGGCGCCCAGGGTGATATTGCTTGTACACAAAGCTCCGGAAGTCATGCCAAAGCAGATCGCGGCGCAGTCTTCGGTCTCGATCGGGTTGACCCGCGTTGTGGCCATTGCAGACACCCAGGCGATTTCACCCGCGATATGAGCCAGCAGATCATGGTTGTGGATGGCATGGCCCAGCACTGCGCCGCCGCGTTCACCAGCCCATGTTCCCCGCCACGGCACAGCGTAATAGTCTGCCCCGCGGGACCAATGGGTCTCAAGCGCGGCAGTTTGGACCGCTCCGGTCAGGCCTGCGCGTTGCAGGTGGCGCAGTTGGGCCAGTGACGGCCCCCACCGGTATTGAAACACCGGAAACACCTGCTTGCCCGCGCTGCGTGTGGCTGCCGTGATCCGATCCACATCTTGCATCGAGGTCGCAAGAGGCTTTTCGCAGACAACGTGTTTTCCTGCGGCCAGTGCTGCAAGGGTGGTCGGTACATGCAGATGGGGCGGCAGGCAGATGTCGATGACATCAATCGCCGGATCATCAAGAGCGTCCTGAATGTTGGTTAGTGCTCGAAAATCCGAGTTCTGCCGTATCTGTTCGATCCGGTCCGTATTCTGGTCGACCACGGCGGCTACGCGAAAGGTGCGGTCAAGCCGTTCCAGAGCGTCCAGATGTTGCGCACCGATACCTGCGCCAAGGATCGCAACGTTGATCATCTGCGTTGCGCCATTTCCTGCGCGTGCAGTGCCAGTTCCATGACCGTAAAGCAGTGGGTCTGTGTCATCGCGGTTTCGGTCCGGTTGCGGATGTCATCGGCCAGGCGCGCGAAGTAGGGAAGGCCGGCGTCGGCTGCGTCGATCTTTTGGCAGGTTTCACCATTGACGAGGATCAGATGGTCTGTCCCTGAGGCCCCACCCACATCGACGTATTTCCGCAACTCGATATATCCTTCGGTTCCGAGGATCGTCAGACGACCATCCCCCCAGTTTGGCAAGGCATCCGGCGTGAACCAGTCAACCCGGATGTACCCGGTGCCATTCTCGCTTCTTAGATTGAGTTCTCCGAAATCCTGCAATCCGGGATCTTTGGGGTTTGCGTAGTTCGCCACATAAGCGTTCGTGATTTCTGCGGTTTTCGAACCTGTGTAATGCAAGAACTGATCGATTTGATGCGAGGCGATGTCGGTCAGAATACCGCCATAGCGGTCACGCTGAAAAAACCAATCCGGCCGGGTTGCCCGGTTCAATCGGTGCGGGCCAAGCCCAACCGTCTGGATCACGCGCCCGATGGCACCGGACTCGACCAACTCGGTCGCCCGGGTGCTGACGGGCGTTTCGAATCGTTCGGAAAAATTCACCGACCAGATTCGACCGGTGTCGGCGACCGCTCGCTTGATCTGGTCGAGTTGCTCGAACGTCGTGCAGCCCGGCTTGTCGCTCATGACATCCATGCCGTTTTGCATGGCGCGGATCGTCAACGCGGCCCTATCTGCCGGTATTGCCGAAATCAGCGCCAGATCCGCCCCACTGGTTAGGGCGTCTTCCAGTCGGGCCAGCCGCGGAATATCGGGAAACCTTTTGACGTAGCCCGGTAGCGATTCCGGATCGCCTTGTGTCCAGTAGCCAACGCAGTCCACGCCGATTTTACGCATGTTTTCCGTCATGCCATAGATATGGCGGTGGTCCAGGCCAAGGGCGACGCAGGTCAGGCTCATGAGATGACTCGTGTTTTCTGGCCGGTTCGATTGGCGATCTGCATCGCGTCTATGACGGCGTGGGTCAAAAGGGCACTGCGTCCGGTGGCCATGGGCAGCGTGCCATCGGCAACAGCCTTGGCGAAATCCTCGATGACCGCCTGATGCCAAGCATGGGTGAACGCCATGGGATCGGCCCCTCCGCCTGTGGCGGACGTTTCGCCAACCGTGGATTTATGACCATCGAAAGTCGTTAAGGTCAGGACACCTGACTCCAGATGCGCTTTGGCGCGTGTGCCTTGGATGGTAATGGACTCAGCGGCCCCGGGATATTCGGCAGTAGTCGCCATCATAGTGCCCACGGCGCCTCTATCCGTTTCAAAGACTGCACCTGCCCAATCCTCAGCTTCGAGAACGTGTAACGGAGTTTTTCTCATCATGGCTTGAATGCCCGAGATCGGCCCCAGCAGCCACATCGCAAGATCAAGCGTGTGGATTGCCTGCGAGATCATGACACCGCCTCCGTCGCGCGCATAAGTGCCGCGACCCGGCTCGTCATAGTAGCTCTGATCGCGCCACCAGGGGACACGGATCTCCACCGTGGCGATCGCGCCCAGCTCACCTTGTTCAATGGCTGATTTCAGCGCCTGCGAGGCGGCGCGGGCGCGGTGCTGAAAGACGATGCCCAGCGGCACACCGGATACCTCGCACTGCTCGACGATGGCTGTCGCGGCGCCCAGCGTTCTCTCGATGGGCTTTTCCAACAGGATCGGTTTCGAAGCGCTCGAAAGAACCCGAACCAACTCTGAGCGCTGATCGGGCGGTGTTGCGATGATCGCAAAGTCGACGTTTGGGTCGTCTGCGATTTCCTCGATCGAGCCGAATGCGCGGGTGCCGTTTCGCCGCGCGAACTCAGCTGCTTTTTCAGAGTTGCGCCCGAGGACGCCGGCAAGACTGAGGCCTTGATCCGATGCTCGAATGGCAGCGACATGCGTGCCCGAAACCATCCCCAAACCAATCAGCGCAATATTCATTCATTCCCCCGGATCACACGGTCAGTCTGCGGGTTCGAACGGGAAAGATGCAACCATTAAAAACTGTGTTAACAATTGCGGGCAGCAGTATCGGAGGCAGAATTGACTGGCAATTTGAATGGCATGGCAGAAAACCTGTACTTGGGCATCAAGGACCTGCCAATCGTGTCTCCGCATGGTCACTGCGATCCGGGGTGGTTTGCAACCGATGAGCCGTTTCCCAACCCGGCAGAGCTGCTTGTGGTTCCCGACCATTACGTATTCCGTATGCTCTATTCGCAGGGCGTTCCTTTGTCCGAACTTGGCGTTGGGGAAGAGGGGCGAAAGAAGGATCCCCGCGCCGTTTTTCGCACCTTTGCCGAACACTGGCATCTGTTTCTGGGAACGCCATCCCGGATCTGGATTAGCTACGTGCTGCACGAAACGCTGGGCGTGTCTGAAGAGTTGTCTTTGCGCACGGCTGACCTGATTTATGATAAGATCTCAGAAAAGCTGGCGCGACCCGAATTTCGTCCGAGGGCTTTGTTCGACAGGTTTGGGATCGAGGTTCTGGCCACCACGGATTCCGCTCTTGACGCACTCGTGGAGCATCGGGAGATCCGTACAAGCGGTTGGGGCGGGCGGGTTGTTCCGACGTTCCGCCCAGACGGGGTTTTGGATGGGGCGGACCCGGAGTTCGTACAGAACCTGAACAAGTTGGCCGAGCTGACAGGCTGCGATCTGAGCAGCTATGATGGCTACCTCAACGCGCTGCGAATGCGGCGGGCTTACTTCATCCAGCTGGGATGTACTGCCACCGACCACGGTATCGAACGCGTACAGACCGAGTGGCTGGACGACCCGGATGCGCTGTACCAGCGGCTGAGACGGCGGGAAGGTACCGAACAGGATGCTCGCCGGTTCTATGGGCATATGCTGATCGAAATGGCGCAGATGTCTGTCGATGATGGTCTGACAATGCAGATACATGCTGGCAGCAAGCGCAACACGAACCACGCGGTACTGCGGGACTTCGGACGGGACAAGGGGGCCGACATTCCAATCGCGATGGATTGGGTCACGAGCCTTGAGGCGCTGTTGAACCGGGTCGGCAACTCGGCGGAACTGCGCATCATACTTTTCACATTGGACGAAAGCACCTATGCCCGTGAATTGGCCCCGATGGCGGGACATTGGCCGTGCCTTAGGATCGGGCCGCCTTGGTGGTTCCACGACAGCCCAGCCGGGATTGCGCGGTATTTCGATCAGGTCGTTGAAACGGCCGGATATTACAATCTGGCCGGATTCAATGACGACACGCGGGCTTTCCTGTCCATTCCTGCACGTCACGACCTGTGGCGAAGGGGTGTGGCGATTCATCTGGCGGAGCAGGTTGCGCGCGGCTATTTCGATCGGGACAGTGCCGAGCATCTGGCGCGATTGCTGGCGGTCGATCTGGCGAAACAGGTTTACAGGTTGCAAAGCTAGATGGGTACAATTCTTCATTTCGGCCTTGGAAACTTTGCCCGGGCGCACTTGCTGGATTACACCGATCAAGCGGGCGAATGGGACGTTGTCGGCGTCAGCCTGCGTTCATCCTCGGTTCGGGATGGATTGGCCCGACAGGGATTCGAGTACGATTTGTGCGTACAGGGGCAGGGAGTCCGGCGCATCAAGGCTCTGCGTGACGTTCTGGTCGCGCCCAAGGATCGCGCAGAGATATTCGATGTGATGGCGGATGCCGAGATCATTTCGGCAACCGTTACCGAGAAAGGTTATCACTTGGACGCCGCGGGCAAGCTGAACCTTCAGGATCCAGCGATTGCCGCCGATCTGGCAGGGCAAGGGCCTGCGACGCTGATCGGGTTTTTAGCTTATGGCCTTGCGGAACGGCGCAAGCCAGTAACGGTACTAAGTTGTGACAATCGCATGGAAAACGGCAAGACGCTCGAAACGGCAGTTGCCGATTTTGCGGAAGCAGCCGGTCTGGACGTGAATTGGGACTCTGTTCGCTTTCCCAACGCGATGGTCGACCGGATCACCCCGGCTACCACGGACGCCGTTCGCGCAATCAGCGGCGATCCTATGGCTGTTCCGACCGAGGCGTTCTCGGAGTGGGTGATCGAAGACAGTTTCTCCGGTCCGCACCCGGATTGGCCGGGAGTGCAACTGGTCGATGACGTAGCCCCGCACGAGATGCGAAAGCTGCGCATGTTGAACGGTGCCCATTCCCTGTTGGCTTATGCCGGGTTGGAGCGGGGCATGACCTACGTCCACGAAGCGGTTCGAGACCCGGTTTTGCGCCCGCTGGTTTCTGAGTTGATGAAGGATGCGGGCGCAACGCTGCCCGCTGCACTGCAAGCACAGGTTCCGGATTATGCCGGGGCTTTGTTGCGCCGCTTTGAAAACCCCGAGCTGGCGCATCGTCTGGACCAAATCGCGATGGATGGCAGCCAGAAGCTGCCGTATCGGTTTGTTCCCACACTCCGTGAGACCGGCTCTCAGGCGGTGATTGCAGGGATGCGGGCCTGGATCTCCTATTGCATGTCCCAGACCGCCAAGGGCAGGGCGCTGAACGATCCTTGCGCGTTGGAAATTGCCTCGGCTGTCAAGCAGCCGGACCCGGTAGCGCCGCTTTTGGGTCTCGTTGGCGCTGAGGATCTCGCGCCACTTATCCGGGAATGATCGCGCCGCGGAATTGAACAACGGTGGAAGCCAAATTGTGTCCAGCCATCAGGGCGTCGGCCTGTGATTTCCCCATCAGCAAGGCCGCGAGGTACCCACCGTTGAAACTGTCGCCCGCCGCTGTCGTATCCAGCACGTTTTTGGCAGGTTCATAGGTTTGGTCAGTGTTCTGACCGATGGACAAAGGGCCATTCTCTCCGCGTTTCAACGCACCAACACCGTGATGATCGGCAAAGCGTGCAGCCACCTGGTCCGCGCTTTCCCCGAACAATGCCATCTCGTCGTCAATGGACGGCAGGGCAATGTCTGCACGTTGCCAAAGCCGTTGGTTAATCTGCCGAGCGTGTTGGACGCTGTCCCAAAGACGCGGACGAAAGTTGCTGTCATATACCAACCGGACGGAAGAGCCTTCGAGCCAGTCCAGAAGCGCAAGCCTGACTGCATGCGGAAGAATGGCCACGGAAATCCCTGACAAGTACAGCACGTCGTAACCGTTCAGCGGGCTGAAGTCGTGATCGGCAAAAAGCTGACGGGCGGCCGCCTCGCTGCGCCAATAGGTAAAGCTGCGTTCACCGTCCGCAGATGTAGTGATCGCGTATAGTCCCGGAGAGGCGTCCGGAATGATGCGGATGCCGGATGTTCCGATGTCATGACTGGCGATGAAGTCCACGATACGCCTTGAGAACGGATCGTCGCCTAGACATGTCACATACTCCACCTGCAGGTCAGGCGCGGCACGGTGCATGTAGATGGCCGTGTTCAGCGTATCCCCCGCGACGCCCACCTTCGCGCCGGTTTCCAGCATGGACAATTCGATCATTGCTTCGCCGATGCAGGCAATTCGCGTCATTTCTTTTCTCTTTTCCAGATGATGAGACCGGCAGCCATGATCAGCGCAGCCCCCGCCAACGTGAATGCGTCCGGTACTGTGTCAAAGAACAGATAACCCCAGATTGCCACGTAGATTAGGAACGAATAGGTGAATGGCATCAACTGGCTCGCCGTTCCAAACCGATGCGCGTTCGTCAGCAGCTGATGCCCGCACCAGCCAAACACACCAAGGCCGATCAGTACAATCAGGCTCCACGTGTTTTCTGGCTGGACCCAAAACCAGATGGCGAACGGCAACAGGACCACCGTACCGGTAAGCCCGAGGTAGAATTGCATAGTGTCCACGGCAACGACCCCGGACAGCCTGCGCGTCATAATCGAGTACAAAGCCAAAGCGGTGGCATTGTATACGATCAGCAGCATGGTCGGATGAAAGGCCGAACCAAACGGCCGTACGACAACCAACACCCCCAGAAAGCCCAGGATTATAGCCGCCCAACGCCATGGGCCCACGCTTTCTTTCAATACAAAGACGGACAGAAAGCACACGATGACCGGGCTGGAGAACATGATTGCCGACACAACGGTCAGTGGCAAAAACCGTAGGGCATAAAAATTGAAAACGGTCGCCGAGATCAGCAGCAAGGCCCGGCTTATCACCTGCCATGGATGGTCAGTCTTGAACCGACCGGCCTCTATCCCGCCCTTGGCGATCACGCCCACTGAGATCACGAAGTGCCCCGCATAGCGCATGAACGCCAACTGAAATGCTGGCACTCCGGCCAACGCCAACCACTTGGCCCCAAGGTCAACCAACGAAAAGAACAGCCACGCCATCAGCATCAGCACAATGCCAAGGCGCGGCAGGTCAGCGGTGGGGTTGGCGGAGACGGCCATCGATCAGGTGTTGAAACGCTTGACGTAGTAGTCAACCATCTGGCTTACCATGTCATCCGCCTGACCGTGGTCGCGGGCGTCATTCAGCGCCGAAAGCGCGCCCTGCGACATCAAGCTGATAACGCCTGCCTCGCGTGCCATACGGTCATAATACCCAAGGTCTTTTGCCGCGTTCTTGATCGCAAAGGCCAGCTGATTTGGGTCGCTCTCAACGCCATAGGCTTTGACGAAATCCATCATTCCGGAATGCAGCGGCCCTGCGGCCATCACATCATACAGCTGCTTGCGGTCAACACCGGTGATGTCAGCCATGGCAAAGGCTTCGGCCATCGCGTTCGCAACGGTCATTCCGAAGAAGTTGTTGATCAGCTTGATCGTGTGTCCGGACCCAACGGGGCCAAGGTAAAAAACGTTTTCGCCCAAATCTTTCAGTGTCGGCTCGGCCTTGTCAAAGGCAGCCTTGTCGCCAGACGTCATAATGTTGAGCTTGCCTTCCAGCGCGTGTGAAGGTGTCCGGCCAAGCGGTGCGTCAAGATAGCTTCCGTCGGCTGCGGCAACCTCCTCGGCCAAGGCGCGTGTGCTGCCAGGAAGCGAGGTGCCAAAGTCGATGACAATCGCGCCGGACTTCAATCCCGCAATCACTCCATCTGCACCGCGCATACGACCCTCGACTTGTTCGGAGGTGCCCATGCACAGCATCACGATGTCGCTGGCCTGAGCCAGTTCTTGGGCGTTTCGCATCTCGCGGGCGCTTCGGTCAATCGCGGCGTCCAGGTACGTGCGGTCGCGGTTTCCCAATACAGCGACCGAATATCCTTGGTCCAACAGTCGGCTAACCATGGCTCCGCCCATTAGTCCCAAGCCGATAAACCCGATTGATGGTTTGCTCATTGGTTTCCCTTTCCGTGAATGTGTCTGGTTTTTATTCTTGTGTTTGTTGCGGGCGGCTTTGCTTTTTTAATGCTCATATTGCTCGGTGGATAATCATTGGTTTTTGGGTGGTCCGGCATTTGGCTGGGCCGCATGTCCATCAGGCCGGCGCCCGCGCTCGAGTCGTTCGCGCCTTTAGCCCCTGTTCAATCCGTGATGTGACCTCGAGCGTTCGGGCTGCATCCTCGACGTCAATCAGTGGAGGAGCTCCATCGATCACGTCAAGGAAGTGATCCAGCTGCACCTCTAGCGGTGCGCGTTGTTGTTCCGGTCGTGTAAGTTGGTCTTTTTGGGCCGCAGTGCCCCAATCCTGTCCGCGCCACAGGGTCATGGAAGGAAAACTCACAGCGCCACTGGTTCCCGTGATCCAGATCATGTCCTGATGGGTCGTGCCGATGTTCGGGTTTTCGCCGGTTCCGGCCTCAAACCCCCAGGGGCTGGGTGCGGTATCGGCAAAGCTGATAGTGCCCGTCGCGCCGTTTTCGAATGCGATCGCGACAGCCCCGCTTTCTATCCGTTCCGATCCGCGGATGGGCGCTCCGGGCAGGGCGACGACATCCGAGATTTCTCCGATCACAAAGCGCAGGACATCGATATCATGCACCAGATTGATCATGACTGGGCTGCCATCGGAAGTCCGCCAGTTCTGTTCAAAATAGCTGTCGGGTTTGCGCATGGCCCACAGCAACGAGACATTGATGACTTGTCCGATCGTACCTTGCGCGATCACCTCCTTCAGGTGTTGCAAGATTTTATGATACCGCCGATGATGGCCTACAAGGCTGCGGACATTGGCCTGGCGAACGGCCGTCTTCAGGCGCAGGGCATCATCGACCGACGCGGCAACCGGCTTTTCGATCAGCATGTGCCAACCGCGGGATGCGGCCAGAATGCCATGTTCGGCATGCAGGCGGGTCGGAGTGGCGATGATGACGCCATCTACCGGGTCTTGCACCTCGTCCATACTGGCAAAACGCGGCGCGTCGATCTGGATCGAGCCATCTGGATCGGCCAACCCGACCAACTGGCAACCGGGATGCTCAATCACGGCGCGGACGTGGCGGATACCGATTAATCCGCCGCCGGCTACAAGAATCCGTTTCACATCACCGCTCCGATTTGCCAGGGAACAAATTCGTAGTCACCCAAGCCCTGCGCCTCGGACTTGGTCCGCGCGCCAGAGGCGACTTGGAGCAGCCGTCGGTATATTTCCTGTCCTTTTTCTTCGACGCTGGCGCCTTTGGTCAGAATGTCGCCCGCATCCACGTCCATGTCTTCGGGCATGCGTGCTGCCAATTCAGAGTTGGTAGCGATTTTCAGCGTGGGTGCCGGCTTGGACCCAAATGCAGAGCCGCGTCCCGTGGTGAAACACACAAGGTTGCACCCAGCCGCGATCTGCCCGGTCACCGAGGCCGGGTCATATCCGGGGCTGTCCATGAAGGTGAAGCCTTTGGCGGTGATGGGTTCGGCGTATTTGAATACACCGGTCAAAGGGGTGGTTCCGCCCTTCGCCGCGGCCCCCAGCGACTTCTCTAGGATGGTCGTCAGACCCCCTTGCTTGTTGCCGGGGCTTGGGTTGTTGTCCATCGAACCGTGATTGCGAGCGGTATAGTCCTGCCACCAATCGATCAGTCCGATCAGTTTTTCCCCAGTTGTGCGACTAAGGGCGCGGCGGGTCAAAAGGTGTTCGGCTCCGTAAATTTCGGGTGTTTCCGCAAGTACACCTGTGCCGCCTTGCGCAACCAACAGGTCGCAGGCATGTCCGAGCGCCGGGTTCGCGGTCACGCCGGACCAAGCGTCCGAGCCACCGCATTGCAGCGCAACCATCAGTTCGGACGCCGGGGCTTCGCTGCGCCTCGCCTCATTGGCAATGGGAAGCATCTTTTTGATCTTGTTGATGCCCATTTCCACGGTCCGACGCAATCCGGCGACGTTCTGGATGTTCATCGTCTGGAAGGTGGGACTTTGCTTCAGCCCATACGCGTCCAGCAGCCAGTCGATCTGGTTCATCTCGCAGCCTAGACCGACCATCAGAACGGCAGCGTGGTTGGGGTGTTTTGCAAACCCCCACATGACCCGTTGAAGGGCTTCAAAACCGTCGCCGGAATCGGCCATTCCGCAGCCCGTTCCGTGGACAAAGGCCACCACGCCGTCGACGTTCGGAAACTCGGCCAGCTTGTCCGGCGTGAAGTGATTGGCGATCATGCGGGCCGCAGTTGCCGAACAGTTCACGGTGGTCAGAACCGCGATGTAGTTGCGCGTGCCGACCCGACCGCTATCCCGGTGGTAGCCCATAAACGTATCGACCGAGTTGGCGGGTTTCGTGGGTCTGTGATCCGTCGCAAACTCGTAGTTCACGCTGGTGTTGCGGAACTCGACATTGTGGGTGTGCACATGGTCGCCGGGTTCAATCGGTTGGGTGGCGTAGCCGATGATCTGGGCGTACTTTCTGACCGGATCGCCGAGTGCAAGATTCCGCGTGGCGACCTTGTGCCCCGAGGGGATGCGCGCATTGGTCGTGACATCCTCGACCATACTGCCGGCCTCCAGGTGCCGAGTTGCAACCACCACGCTATCCGTTCGATCTAAACGTACAAAAGTCATAATCAGCTTTCCTGGCGGCAGCAGCTAGGCGCAGAACGGTGAGTCCGATGACCACCGGTGAATATCTATATGCGGCTTGCCAGACAGTCTTGCTCGTGCCGCCTCCCAATTGGACTTGCAGACGCGCCAATCTCGCAGCTCGGTTTCGGGGCGCGATCTGGACCTCGCGATGAAGCTGGGGAAATGATCTCGACCGGTCGGTTGACCTGCTGCACTAAAGCGGATGTCGAACGACCAGCGGAACCGGTCCGTTTTATTGATCAGCGAAGCGTGTGGCGTCAAAGGGTGAAACAGGATTATCCCGCCGGCCTTGACAGGAAGGGGTACGGCGCGGCCTTCATCAATGAACCCGTAAGCAATGCCTGTCTGCGTCCGGGAACAATGCGGCAGGATGGTTTGGTCCGGTGCCATTGGCAGCACTTGCAGGCAGCCGTTTTCGACGGTTGCATCGTTGACGGCAATCCACACCGTGACCATGTCGGTCTGATCAGCATCCTCCAGCGCAACCGCTCGGTCCTGATGCCAGTCCGTTGCGGTGATGTGCGCGCGCACCTCGTCCTTGGACAGCTTCAGGGCAGGGGGCTTCAGCCGAACGTGCTGGATTGGATTGCTCACCAACTCTGGCCCGATCAGCTGCTCGACAATGTCAAGCATGGGACGGGCCGTCAGCAAGTCGAACACTGCGGGCCCAATATGGAACGGTGTGTCCGCCATGATCCGATCGCCGGGCAGCGAGATGTCCAGCGGCTGGAAATAGTCGCATCCGGCCTGATAGGCGGACAGAAGTTTGTCCCAGAAGGTCATTCCGGACGGCTCGTCCTTGACCAGTCCTTTTTTGTACCAACAGTCATAGAGCCGGTTCAGGACATCTGAGTATTCCGCTTGCACCCGACCCAGGACATCGCGGGGAATTACATCCTCAACCACGAGGTATCCATCGGTCTGGAACTTGCCAATCGCATCTTGTGTCAGCATGGGTGCAACCTCACAACAGCAGCGCGATGATACCCGGCCAGATCAGAAGAACGGAAAGCGCCAGCAACTGGATCCCGATGAATGGCAGGAAGCCGCGGAAGATATCCGTCAGGCTGATATGCGGCGGAGCCACTGACTTCAGGTAGAACGCGGCCGGGCCGAAAGGGGGCGAGAGGAAGCTGACCTGCATGTTCATACAGAACACGACGCCGAACCAGATGGCGACATGACTCGGCTCCAACTGGCCAAAGACTCCGATTTCCTCGATAGGAAGGCGCAGGACGATCGGCAGAAAGACCGGAATGATCAACAGTACGATGCCGACCCAATCCATGAATGCGCCCATGAACAGCAAGATCAGCATCATTACCAGAATGACCAACATGGTCGGCAGCTCCTGGCCGACGATCAGGTCGGCCACGTATTGGGGCCCTCCAGCAATGGTGTAGGCACCCGCCAGCGCGGCGGCCCCGATCGTAACCCAGATGATGGTGCCTGTGGATTTTAGTGTCCGCATCAAGCTGTCCCAAACCAGCTCGAACGATCCTTCGCCCCGTAGGATGGCGATGATCAGGACGGCGAAGGCGCCCATGCCAGCAGCCTCAGTGATCCCTGTGATCCCGCCATAGATCGAGCCGAGCACGACGCCGATTACAACCAGCGGCGCGACGAGACCCTTGCCCATTTCCCAACCGATTTTTGCGCGCTGTCTGCCAAAGACGAAGAAAATCAGCAGAAGGGCGACGATCGTGATACCGGCAAACCAGGGCAGGTAGTCAGCTGTCCCCAATCGCGCTGGTTCGCCCTGGCTGGCAGCGTTTGAGCCTGACAGCTCGAAAAAAGCGGCCCGGATAAACAGAACGGTGGAAAATCCGGCGATGACGATGCTCATGAAGGCACCAAACAGTTTGCGTTTCTCGGCTGGTTCGGGGTCGTTCGGGTCTGGTTCCGGCAGCGGAGCGTGATGAGGATTCAACCGCGTGCGGATGATGATGTACAGGATGATCATCGAGGCCAGCATGAAGCCGGGAATGAAAGACGCGGTGAACAGTGACTTGATCGAGGTTTCGGTGATCAGCCCGTAGATGATCAGAACGATCGAAGGAGGGATCATGGTGCCCAGCGACCCAGAGGCGCAGATGACGCCGATCGCGAGATTCTGATCGTAGCCCAGGCGCAGCATTTGGGGCAGGGCGATAAGGCCCAGCAGGACAACCTCACCGCCGATGATGCCGGACATGGCCGCCATGATCACCGCCATGATCGAGGTCACGATCGCGATGCCGCCGCGTGTTCTGGACAGCCAGACATTCAGCGACGAATACATGTCGCGCGCGATCCCGGACCGCTCTAGCAGCGACGCCATGAAGATAAACAATGGCACGGATATGAGCACGTAGTCCGTTAAGAGCCCGTATATCTTCTGCGCCAGGATATAGAGCGGCCCAGTCCCAGGCCGACCTGTGAGAATCCCGTCGCCGAATGAAAACGGGTTTAAAAGCAGTGTCGGTTCGAACTTGAGCACAAGAACCAGAACCGCAAGCGAAGCCGAGGCCAGACCCAAGGGCATCCCGATCGCCAGAAGCACAATCAGGGCGACCATCAGGATGAGTGAGATTGTTCCAATGTCCATCAGTCTTGTCCCACCGCCCGTTTGATCATTTCAATTTCGTCTTCGTCCGGTTCATCTGTGTGGATTTCCGGTTCTTTGTTCCAATCCGCGACCAGGTTCAAAATTGCTTGCATTGCGACGAGCGTAATCACGATCAGCACCATCGGCTGCAACGTCGCCGGGATCGGCGGATTGAAGGCAGAGCCATAAAGCTCCCATTTGTAGAGCTTGTTGACGAACACCTGTTTGTAGCTGCCGTAGACAAGAAAGAAGGCAAATAGCACGATCAGTATAGTCGAAACCGTATCAAAAACGCGCTGAAGCCAACGTGGAACTGCGTCGTACATCAGGAATATTCGAATGTGACTGCGTTGCTGCATGGCGTAGTAGCCAGACATTAAAAACACAAAGCTGGCGAACCAGAGTGTCATTTCGTTCGCCCACTCGGTCGGCTTCTCCAGTATGTAGCGCATGAAGACTTCGTAGAGCATGACGACAGTCATGATTGCGATCATCATCATCGTCACTCGACCTATGAACAGGGCGAAACGGTCCATTACCGTCGAGCCTTCGAACTCCATCGTCGCCGGGCGCACGGTCTTGGTACCAATCACTGCAAGAAACGGTAGAAGGACGAGCGCGGCCATGTCGATGATGTCGACATACCCCCCGAATACGCCAGACAATTCGGGCGTAACGTCGCTGCGCAGATATATTTCAGTTACCTGACTTTTGAGGGATTCAGAGGTGTAAGGCAGCCAGTCCAATAGGAATGCGGGAAGATGCCAAACAAGCCAGCTGGCTGTTGCGACGAAGGCCAACGGTATGAGCCATTCAATTAGTCCGCCTGAGTTCTTGTGCATCGCGTAACCCTCGTCCCTATCCTTCGATCCTGTAGTGATCGATAAAGTCTCGGTCCGGCTCGACACCCAATCCGGGGCCAGTCGGGATCATGACTCGGCCGTTGTTGGCCTTGACCTGATTTTGAATTTCCAGCGGTTCGGTCAGCAGATCGTCCCGAAACTTGTTGTCCGTTGTGTCGAACTCCAGCATCGGCTCCCATGGATGCAAGCCGCCTGGAATTGCGGGCATGGCCGCTAGTAAATGCAGATTAGTTGCGACGGCGATGGCGCTACCCCAGACGTGATTTACGACCGGCGTGAAATGTGCGTGGCATAGTGACAGTACCCTGAGATACTCTGAAACACCGCCCAAAGCACAAACCTCTGGCTGCGCGATATCGATGCCACGGTTTTCAAGAAGATTGCGCCATGCCCAGCGATTGAATACCGCCTCTCCGCCCGAGATGTTTACTTTAAGCGAAGTGCGCAGTTCGCGGTATCCGTCAATGTCTTCTGGCGCGACCGGTTCTTCGAACCAATATGCGTCCAGTTCTTCCAGCGCCCGACCGACAAAGAACGCGTCTGAAGTCGTATAGGCATGGTTTGCATCGACCATAAAAGGAAAGTCGTCACCAACTCCGCGTCTAACTGCTTCGCACAGTTTCACATCAGGCTTCGGGCCAAAGCCCGTTTTCATTTTGGTGGCGGTAAATCCCATTGACTTGATCTTTGCGGCTTCATCCTCAAAACGGCTTGCAAGACTAGAAATCGGTTCATCCCGGAGCATCATGCCGTAGCCGTAGCAAGGAACGCTTGCGCGATGAGCCCCGCCGACAAGCTTATGGAGGGGGAGGCCAGAGATTTTGCCGGAGATGTCCCAAAGTGCGATGTCCACCCCGGACAAAGCCTGTATTGGCATTCCGCATTGGCCATGGTCTCGCAAAAGATTGTACACCTTGTGCCAGATCACGTCTTTGTCCAAAGGGTCCATGCCAAGGACCATTGGTTGGATTACTTTTTCCACGATGGATTTGTTCGCAATGGCTATGTTTCCGGGACCAAAGCACTCCCCCCAACCGGTTACCCCTTCATCTGTCTGAATCTCGACCAGATGGGTTGTACGCTTGTCATAATACTGTTGCGAGTAGCCCAGAACTTCCGGCATGTCGTACTGCAGTACATGACTTATTATTCTGGTGATTTTCATGAAGTTCTGGATCCCGGCGCCGATCCGGAGAGGCCGCAAGCGCGGCCTTTCCGTGTGTCGTAGTTCGATCGAAGCCTGATTATTGCATTGCGCCCAGGTCACGCAGGAAGTTGATGTGGCTTTCCAAAAGCGCCTGTGCTTCAGGTGTCGTTGCGAACTCAGTCCAACCGACCTGAACGGCCGCGCGATACGCTGCCAGGTCTTCAGGCGACCATTCGTACAACTGAACGCCTTTTGCCTTCAGGTCTTTTGCAGTCTGAGCGTTCTGCACCTCATTGATTGTGGCATTGTGCAATGCCAGGCTATCCATTGCGACTTCCATGATCTTCTTGTGATGCGCGGGCATCGCTTCCCAGACGTCTTTGCGACAAGCTAGGTGATCTGCAGGCATCGAGTGGAAACCGGGATAGTTTGTGTGACCTGCGATTTCGTACAGACCGAGGCCCACATTGTTCGTCAGGTTCGCAGCATCCGCACCATCAATGATGCCGGTTTCCAAAGCCGTGAAAATTTCGTTGAAATCCATCACGATCGGAGAAGCACCAAGTTCCGCGAACACCTTGGTTGCAAGGCCTGGAGGCGAGCGGAACTTCCAATCTTTGAAGTCTTCCACTTTTGCAATCGGCTTGGTCGAAGACAACGACTCTGGCCCGGGAATCCACCATCCGATGAATTCCATGTCGTAGCCGTTGTATAGATCATTTACAGCTTCTCTTCCGCCGCCATGAAGAAGCCAAGCCATTTGCTGATATGGGTTCTGATATCCGCCGAGCAGGTCGCCCGCAAACTGGAAGGCCGGGTTTTTACCGGTCTGATAGCCGCCGCCCGTCATGTCGCAATCCAGAATTCCTGTAGCTGCGGCATCGAAGGTTTCAACTGATTTGACCACCGAAGAGGAATAGAACATTTCAACTTCGATTTCGCCGTTCGACATTTCCTGAATGTCTTCAACGAATTTTGCAGCCATCTGGCCTGACAGAGTTTCGGGCGAAAAATGGGTTTGAATTCTAAGCTTCGTTGTTTCAGCCATCGCGAAACCGGCTGCCATTGTCGTGGCTACGGCCGCCAGGGCCGCTGTCTTGACTATTTTCATATTGTCCTCCCAGACGTTGAGCGTGCGCGGTGTGGAAGATCTTGCCGCCTCCTTTGCTGTCGCGCAGGTAAACGTTAAGCCGAAGAATCGAATGCAACAAGAAAAAATTGAAATTTCTAAAAATTTCGAGATTCTTGCGATAATTCGAAAATAAGGTTAGGACGCTACTTGGACAAAACTTGAAGGTGCATACTGGAATGAACGACGAAATAGATATTTATCAAGATCTTAAGATGCGCCTGATCTCTAATGGATTCGAGCATGGAGCGAAGGTGCGGGCTGAAGAACTTCGTAAAGTGTATGGCTGTTCTGCGAGCGCCGTTCGTGAAGTCCTTTTTCGTTTGGCCGCTGTTGGTTTGGTGGACTTTCAGGAACAAAAAGGTTTCCGCGTGCCAATGCGATCGCCGCAGAAGCTAATCGAATTGACGCACGTCCGTGTTCTGTTGGAGGCCGAAGGCACCGCAATGTCGATCCGTAATGGCGGGGTGGATTGGGAAGCAAGATTGACGGCCGCACATCACAAACTCAGCCATATCGAAAAACGCATTCACGCCACAGACGACCCGAGCGGCCTTATCGAGATATGGTTTGCCTCGGAAAAGGAGTTTCACCAAACACTTATTTCTGCCTGTGGCTCGGAAACTTTAAAACAAATGCATAGCCGAGTTTACGCGCAGTTCAGGCAGCAGTTGATGGTTGCAGACCGGAACTTTGAATTCATTTCTCAGAACATAAGACACCATGCCGATATACTTGAAGCAGCATTGTCAGGGGATGAGCAGTTAACACGAGAGAAAATTCACGATCATCTGGAACGCCACCTAACTGGAAAGACGATGGGCGACTAAAGCCGAAAATCGTCTTCTAAATACACGCGAATGATTTCGTCGAAGCTTGATTCCGCTTCGAACCCCAACTCCAGAGCGCGATCTGTTTGAAAGTCGCGCGGCCAATTCTTGACTATTCGTTCGATTGCCTCGTCGGGTTCTCGCCTGATTAGGCCAACCGCTTCTTGACCTGCCACTTTGCGCAGAGCTTCGATTTGTTCGGCGACGGTGCAACTTACGCCAGGCATGTTCAATGCGCGTCTGTCATTCAAAAGCTGTGTGTCCATTGTTGCTGCGTGGGTCAAAAAAGTCGCAGCGGCGCGGGGGCTGGCGTGCCAGTGGCGAACGGTTTCGGCAACTGGCAAGACAGCCTCATCCCCATTCAATGGCTCTCGGATTATACCCGAAAAGAAGGACGAAGCGGCAGCGTTGGCTTTGCCCGGGCGCACACACAAAGTGGGCAAGCGCAAGGAAATACCGTCGATGTACCCTTTCCTGCTGAAATCCGTGATCATCAATTCAGCGGCCGCTTTCTGCGCTCCGTAACTTGTCAAAGGTGCCGAGAGGAACTCATCGCTTATCTTTTCGGGGAATGGTGACCCGAAAACTGCTATGGACGAGGCAAAAACCAGACGAGGTGTGTACTCGTTTCCTGATGCCTCGTGTTCATCCTTAAGTGCGTTCAGCAGTGCCCACGTTGCCATAAGGTTTACATCCCAACCCAACGCAAAGTCTGTTTCAGCTTGGCCTGAAACGATAGCTGCAAGATGAAAAATGACGTCTGGCCGCTGCGTAGCAAAAGACTTAGCTATGCCTGACGCAGTCAAGTTCCCCACAATTTGATTACCTGCCGCACTGTCGGGCGGGAACGAGAGATCGAACAGTGAGACTTGGGCATCGGCTCCGAAGGTTTCTTGGGTCGACACGCGATGGGCCAGTTTCTGACCCAGCATTCCTCCGCCGCCTATAATCAGGATCCGCGTCACAGCATTCCGTTCCGTTTTTTGAGTTCTAGATACAAAGCCGAATGATCCAGTTCGGCCCCATCCATTTCGTCTATCAGATATTCGAAACGGTCGCGCACAGATCGGGTGCTAGGTAGCTCAACGCCAAGGCTTCCCGCTTCCTCCAGCGTGTTGTCCAAATCCTTTAGTTGAAACTTAGACAAACCCCCAGGTGTAAAATTTCCATCAGACATGCGTTCGCCATGTTGTTGCAAGATAATACTATCCGCAAAGCCCCCCTTCAGTGCGGCCCTCAACGCGGAGGGGTCCGCACCACCTTGCTGAGCCAGCAGAGTCGCTTCGGCGACAGCCGATATTGTTACAGCGACAATTGTTTGATTGGCCAATTTGCACAATTGACCAGAACCACTTGGGCCAACATGCACAGGCTCGCCCATTGCTGTCAGAACCGGTCGCACGCGCTCCATAACGTCCTGATCGCCACCGACCATGATCGCAAGGGTGCCAGCTTCGGCACCTTTGGTGCCACCGGAAACCGGGGCGTCCAGATGCAGTACCCCCATCGAGGAAAGCTGCGCGGATTGCTCTCTTGCGTGTTCGGGTTTGGCGCTCGACATATCAATCCAGATCATCCCCGGTTTGAGTTGCTCGCGGAAAGCCTCGTCAGCAAGTAGCGCGCCGGTCGCGTATCCATCCGAGAGCATGGTTATTATTACGTCTGCACCCGAAACCGCCAGCGGGGCAGTTTCCACCAATGTCGCGCCTTCTGCTGTCAACGGTTTTGCCTTTTTCAAGCTGCGGTTCCATACAGAGAGCGGAAACTCGGCGCGCAAAATATTCCGCGCCATAGGAGCTCCCATCAGGCCGGTTCCCAACAGAGCCACTTTGAACTGCTTGCTCATCATCTACTGTCCTTCCGAAGGTGCGCCACGCATGGTTATGGCCAAACCAAAATCTCTGTCATACGCTAACGGCTCTGTGCCCACATGCCAGAAGTCGTTGCATATCCGCCAAGGTTTCTTTGCTTCTCGGTTGATCTGTGGGACGACGTAACACTTGTCCAGTCGCCACTTTTGAGGTCGGAATATTTATATGTCAGAAAGACTTAAGGGAAAAAGCGTCCTGGTCACAGCCGCCGCACAGGGGATCGGACTTGCAAGCGCAATTGCAATGGCAAGAGAGGGTGCAAAGGTCTATGCGACGGATATTAACCCTGAACAACTGAATTTGATTCGCGGTCAGAATCTCGAAAATCTCGAAATTTTCGAGATGGATGTTACGAATAATGACAGCATTCATCATGGGGTCGCGCGAGCGAAGCCGGACGTTTTGTTCAACTGCGCAGGGTTCGTGCATCACGGAACTATTCTGGATGCAACCGATGAAGAGTGGGATTTTGCCATGGACCTTAATGTGCGCTCAATGGTGCGCACGACAAAGGCTGTATTGCCGGGAATGCTAGAGCGCGGAGGAGGCTCGATAATCAATATGTCTTCCGCGCTGGGTTCCATAATCGGTGCGCCAAATCGTTTTGTATATGGAACGACAAAAGCCGCTGTTGTTGGGCTGACGAAATCGGTAGCCGTGGACTTCATAACAAAAGGAATCCGGTGCAATTGCATTTGTCCGGGAACAGTCGACAGTCCCAGTTGGCGTGACCGCGTAGATGCGTTGGGCGAGCAACTGGGCAGCAGAGAAGAGGCCCTTGCACAATTTGTGGCGCGTCAGCCTATGGGGCGTGTAGCGAAAGCAGAAGAGATTGCTGCATTGGTCGTCTATCTGGCGAGCGATGAAAGTGCATTCACCACAGGACACACGCACATAATTGACGGGGGTTGGTCAGGCCAATGACAAAAGTATCAAAAAACGATTTGCGATCTCGCAAGTGGTTCATGAATTCTGAGAACCTTGAGATGACGGCATTGTATCTGGAAAGATACCTGAATTACGGATTGACCCGTGAGGAACTGCAATCAGGCAAACCGATCATTGGCATTGCTCAGACCGGCAGTGATTTGAGCCCCTGTAATCGGCATCATATCGAATTGTCCAAACGTGTTCGCGATGGAATCATCGCCGCCGGGGGAACGTGCATCGAAATACCGGTCCATCCGATACAAGAGACCGGTAAACGGCCAACGGCGTCACTCGATCGCAACCTGGCTTATCTGTCCTTGGTTGAGAGTCTATTCGGGTATCCGATTGATGGCGTTGTTCTGAACATTGGTTGCGACAAGACCACGCCCGCGCTTCTTATGGCCGCTGCGACCGTCAACATCCCAGCGATTGCCCTGTCGGTCGGCCCCATGCTCAACGGTTGGTGGAAAGGTGAACGCGCCGGATCGGGAACGGTTATTTGGAAAGCGCGCGAAGACCTTGCGGCTGACGAAATTGACACCGATGAGTTCATGGAAATCGCAGCCGCCGCAGCACCTTCCGTGGGTTATTGCAATACGATGGGAACAGCAACGACCATGAATTCGCTTGCTGAGGCCTTGGGTATGCAATTGCCCGGATCAGCAGCCATTCCAGCCCCGTATAGAGAGCGCGGTCAAATCAGTTATGAAACGGGTAAACGCATTGTGGACATGGTCTGGGAGGATCTACGCCCGAGCGATGTGATGACACGTCAGGCTTTTGAGAATGCGATTGTTATCAACTCTGCGATTGGCGGATCGACGAACGCGCCGATCCACCTGAATGCAATCGCCCGGCATCTTGGTGTTCCGTTGACCAACGATGACTGGCAGAAACTTGGCCACGACGTTCCACTGTTGGTTAACATGCAGCCAGCGGGTAAGTATCTGGGCGAAGACTACCAACAGGCCGGAGGTGTACCCGCCGTTGTCGGAGAGCTTCTTGATGCTGGATTGCTGCCGCATCCCGATGCGATAACGGTGAACGGCAAGACAATGGGCGACAATTGCTCGGCACGCCGGTCTCAGAATAGCGACGTAATCAAGCCCGTCAGTAACCCGGTTAAGCAACAGGCGGGGTTCATCAATCTCTCGGGCAACCTGTTCGAGAGTGCGATTATGAAGACGTCTGTGATCTCACAGGCATTTCGAGAGACCTACCTGTCGAACCCGGATGATCCGGATGCATTTGAGGGCAGGGCGGTTGTGTTTGATGGGCCTGAGGACTTTCACCATCGGATTGATGATCCTGCAGAAAACATCGACGCAAACTGTATTCTGATTATGCGCGGAGCGGGACCAAAAGGATACCCTGGTGCTGCAGAGGTCGTGAACATGCGGCCGCCCTCATATTTGTTGAAACAGGGCATCGAAGCCCTTCCTTGCATCGGTGATGGACGGCAATCCGGTACATCAGGAAGTCCGTCTATCCTGAATGCCTCACCCGAAGCTGCAGAGGGTGGTGGATTGGCTTTGGTGCGAAATGGTGACCGACTGCGCATCGATCTTGGCAAAGGCACAGCAGATATGCTGGTTTCGCTCGAAGAACTGCATCAACGCGCCCGCGATCTGGAGGCAAAGGGTGGTTATTCAACCCCGCCCAACCAATCCCCGTGGCAGGAATTATTCCGCGAAAAAGTAGATCAGTTGGATCGCGGTATGACGCTCAAGGGTGCAGAAAACTACCGCGATATCGCGCGAGGCTTCATGCCACGCGATAACCACTAAAAGGAACAGAAATGAAACTTGTTCGTTACGGAGCCAAGGGCTCGGAAAAGCCAGCCTTGGTCGACTCTGAGGGTCAATTGCGGGATCTGTCCGCTCATATCAATGATATCACGGGGGATATGTTGGATGACGGAACGCTTGATAACCTGCGGTCATTGGATCCGAACAACCTGCCAATTGTAGAGGGTGACCCTCGTATCGCGCCGTGTGTCGGTGACATCGGTAAATTTCTTTGCATCGGTTTGAACTACTCGGACCATGCTGCAGAAACCGGCGCAGATATTCCCGAGCATCCGATACTTTTTTTCAAGGCGAATTCGGCTGTCATAGGTGCCTATGACGATGTTGTTATGCCGCGGGGGTCTACACATACCGACTGGGAATGCGAACTGGGGGTCGTCATTGGTAAGACGGCCAAATACGTTTCCAAGGCCGACGCGCTCGATTATGTTGCGGGCTATTGCATCGTAAATGACGTGTCGGAAAGGCATTTTCAAACGCAACTGACCGGTCAATGGACCAAAGGAAAATCCTGCGACACATTTGGCCCTACCGGCCCGTGGCTAGTGACCCGGGAAGAGGTGCCGGATCCTCAGAGTCTTGGTATGTTGCTGGATGTAAACGGTCAGCGCATGCAAACCGGGAATACTGCCACGATGATCTTTTCCGTTGCCGAGATCATTGAGCATCTAAGCCAACTTTTTACGCTGCACCCCGGTGACGTCATTTCAACCGGAACACCGCCCGGTGTTGGAATGGGGATCAAACCGGAACCAGTTTATCTGAAAAAGGGCGACGTCATGGAGCTTCGTATCGATGGGCTTGGTGTTCAGCGGCAAAAGGTCGGCCAAGATGACTGAATTGTTGCAAATCGGAGGGATCACTGAACGGATGCGAGAACGCCTGTCCTCAGTGTTCAATATTCAACAATTGGACGATTTCAACGCGGAAAGTATTACGCATATCGTAACGAACGGGCATGATGGCGTTCCGCATGACCTAATGATTTCACTCAGTAATCTGAAGATGATCAGCGTCTATGGAGTCGGCTACGACGCCGTCGACGCTAATGCTGCGGCTGAGCGTGGGATTGTTGTGACGCACACGCCCAATGTGTTGAACAAAGAAGTCGCAACCACCGCCGTTCTGCTGTTGCTGTCATGTTATCGAGAGCTCATACGTGACGATGATTACGTCCGGTCCGGGCGATGGGAAGTTGAAGGTAATGCCCCTTTGACGCGATCAGCGGACAATCAAAAAATAGGCATTCTTGGTCTTGGTCGCATTGGTCAGGCGATTGTTGATAAGTTGGAGCCGTGGGCACCCGAAATCTCATATCACACCCGCAATCAAAAGGATGTCCCGTACCGATATTTCGACAATTTGGTTGAAATGGCAGAGCATGTGAACGTTCTCATATGCATCACGCCTGGCGGCCCGTCGACCAATAGGCTGGTCAACGCTGAGGTGTTGCGCGCGTTGGGGGCAGGCGGCACTCTGATAAACGTTAGTCGAGGTTCGGTTGTCGACGAAACTGCCTTAATTACTGCATTGCAAAATGGTGAGCTCGGGTGGGCAGGGCTTGATGTCTTCGAGGACGAACCGCGCGTTCCAAAAGCATTGCGCGAGTTGTCCAATGTCGTTCTGCTCCCTCACGCTGGTAGCGCGACTTTTGAGACGCGTGCAGCAATGGGTGACCTGACTGTCGACAATCTGCTGCAACACCATAAGGACGGATCGGTGATCACAGCTGTGCCGGAATGCAGAGATCTGTAATAGGCCAATCTGAAAAGTGTTTGAGTTTGCTGTCGCGGTTTTCTTTCTGCTGATTACGCCGGGCCCGGGTGTTCTAACAACCGCGGGTATTGGATCAGCATTTGGTTTTCGAGCTGGACTCGCCTTTGTGGCTGGTCTGATGCTGGGCGGTTTCATCAACATGATGTTAGTTGTCTCTGGAGTCGCTGCGGTTGCTTTGGCTGTACCGGTGCTTAGAACTTTGTTGCTATTCGCCTCTGTCGGGTATCTGGTATTTCTCGCCTGGCGTATTGCCAGCGCCGGCTCAAAGGTCGGATTTTCTCCTGCGGTTTCGCCGCTTGGTTTTGCGAACGGTCTGACACTTCAGTTCATCAATCCCAAGGCTTACGTGGTCGGCACTGCATTGTTTTCAGGGTTTGCCTTTTTGCCCGATGCGCCCGTTTGGGAGGTCGTCATAAAAATCGTAGTATTCAATATGATTTGGGTTCCAGTGCACATGATCTGGCTGGGTGCTGGCGCAAAGCTGGGTAGCCTTGATTTAAGCGAGAGATCGCATCAAAGGATCAATATTGCGATGGCCGCTTCATTAATGGTGGTTGTGGTGATTGCCTTGGGGTCGGCGCTATGAACGATATCTAAGTCGGTCTTACTTAGCAGGCGATTGGAAGCTGCAGATCAAAGTGACGCCGTTATTCCACCATCGACATAGAGAGTATGACCATTGACGAAACTGGATGCAGGGGAAGCAAGGAAAATGGCGGCGCCGACAAGTTCTTCTACATTGCCCCAGCGACCGGCCGGGGTACGTTTCTCAAGCCATGAGCTAAACTCTGGGTCGGCAACCAAGGCGGCGTTCAAAGGTGTATCGAAATATCCAGGCGCAATGGCATTGCAGTTTAGACCATACTTAGCCCAATCAGTTGCCATTCCTTTTGTAAGATTGGTCACGGCGCCTTTTGTCGCCGTGTAAGGCGCAATACCCGGTCTTGCTAATGCGGATTGAACCGACGCAATGTTAATGATCTTACCAGACTTTCTTTCAATCATGTGCCGTGCCACAGCCTGACCGACGTGAAAGACGGACGCTACATTTGTCTGTAGCAGGCGCTCGAAGGCATCAGCGGGGAAATCCTGTAACTCCGTCCTGTGTTGCATTCCGGCGTTGTTTATCAGGATGTCTATTGGGCCGACTTTTTCTTCAAAGTCGTCCACAGCAGATCGGACACCTTCATGATCGGTTGCATCGAACGAAAGTTCGCGTACCGAGGCACCTGTTTCGCTCAGCTCGGATGCTGCTGCCGCTAGTTTAGTGGCATCGCGTCCGTTCAAAACGACCTCCGCACCGGCAGCAGCCAAACCACGAGCCAACGCAAATCCAATGCCTTGGCTAGAGCCTGTTACGAGCGCGCGTGTTCCCTCTAGGCTAAACATTTCAAGCGTCATGCAAAAATCCCTTGGTTGTCAGCACCGACTATCCGTATCTTTTGGCAATCTGTATAGGGAGTCCGTGCAATGTCTTCGGCCAGTGTTGCTGTTGTTATCCATGCCGCAAAAGATCTGAGGTTGGAAAACCGGGATGTGCACGACGTGGGGCCAGACGAAGTCTTGATTGCCATGCGCGCGGGAGGGATTTGCGGCTCTGACCTGCATTATTATAACCACGGTGGTTTTGGCGCGATCAAGTTGCGTCAACCGATGGTGCTTGGACACGAAATCGCCGGGGAAATAGTGAGAGTTGGGTCAAGTGTGCAGGGGTTGTATTTAGGTCAACTGGTTGCAGTTTCTCCATCCCGACCTTGCCAAGCCTGCATTTATTGTCTGAACGGGCAGCAAAACCACTGTCTTGATATGAAGTTCTATGGCAGCGCGATGCCGTTCCCGCATATCCAAGGCGCTTTTCAAAGCAAACTCGTAGCGAAAGCCAGTCAATGCGTTCCAGCAGATGGGTTAAGTCCTGCGCAGGCCGCTATGGCCGAACCTTTGGCGGTCTGTTTGCACGCGATTAAACAAGCCGGGAGCCTCTTAGGTAAAACGGTACTTATCACGGGATGCGGTCCAATCGGCTGCCTCACGATCTTGGCGGCGCGTCGTTCTGGGGCGGCCAGAATAGTGGCGACGGATATCTCGGACCAGACCCTCGCTCTGGCGCGTGAATGCGGGGCAGACGATGTCATCAACACCTACACCGATCCGCAAAAACTGGAGCAGTTTGAAAACGACAAGGGTCAGGTTGATGTACAACTGGAGTGTTCCGGGGCTCAATCGGCTCTGGCTTCTGGCGTCGCATGCTTGCGACCGGGTGGAACATTGGTTCAGCTTGGTCTGGGCGGAGATATGACTGTGCCGATGCAGGCGTTGACTGCAAAAGAGATAGTGCTTCGCGGGTCTTTCCGTTTCCATTCCGAGTTCTCAGTCGCGGTCGAGATGATGCGAAGCGGACTAATAAACGTCGACCAGTTGGTGACGCATTCCTTCGAGGTAGGCGAGGCCATCACTGCTTTCGAGGTCGCGTCTGATCGAACCCAATCAATGAAGGTGCAGTTAACGTTTCCAGAAAATGACGATGGATAGACGAATGAGTGATATTGCAAAGACTTATGAAAGAGACGGTTTCGTAGCTCCGCTGGATATCCTGACAGCTTCTGAGGTCCAAGCGCTGCGCAATGATTTTGAGAAAGCCGAGCGCATTCTCAGAGACGACCCAGATAAACTCAAGCTTCTATATTCTTATCCGGACAGGCTGATACCATCATTCGATGCACTACTTCGCCATCCGAAGCTGATTGAGGCTGCTTCAACGGTGTTAGGGCCGGACCTCATGGTTTGGAGCGGTGCACTTTTCGTAAAAGAAGCGCGATCATCGAAGATAGTCTCGTGGCACCAAGACTTGACCTATTGGGGATTGGATGATGCTGAAGAGGTTACCTGTTGGGTTGCGATTTCAGAAGCGTCTGAGCAAAGCGGGTGTATGAAGTTTGTTCCTGGCAGCCACAAAAGCCGTATCGTGCCTCACGTGGACACTTTCAGCGAAAACAATCTGTTATCACGTGGGCAGGAAATCGCAGTCGATGTGAACGAAAAAGATGCAGTTGCTGCCGAATTGCGTGCGGGGCAGGCATCCATGCATCACGGGCATCTCTTTCACGCATCCGGGCCCAATAACACAGACGATAGACGCATTGGTGCGGCGTTGCGTTTCATAAAGCCTTCAATGAAACAGCAGAATGGCGTGAAAACTTTGGTTGCGCTAGTCGCAGGGCGAGATGATTTTGGGCATTTTTTACTTGCGTCCTCCCCTCAGGGCTTTTTGCATGAGCACGATTTCGTTTTGTGTCAAAGGGATGCAGACCGCAAGAAACAAATACTCTTCGCCGGAGTGTAATGGTTCCCTTCGCAAGCTCAGAACCAATTTTATTTCGACCCAAAAGCCGACCTGAAGCGCGAAAACTGGTGGACTTACAAGTGTTATCATCGTCGCTCAGCTTTTCTTCCATCGGGTAAAAAGCTGAAGAGGTAGTCTACGGCAAGCTCGAAATTAGACTATTCATCGCTAGCTCATAAGGCATTCTGTTTGGTCTTGTCAGAAGAAGTTTGCTTAAGCGGGGTAGGGGTGTTGCGTAGCTTTTGCGCATGACCAGACCTGCCTCTTCAAGTACTTCAAAACCAGCCCAGAGATCATCCGCCTTGCGGTGATGCTATACATCCGATTCCCGCTCTCGCTTCGGAATGTCGAAGATCTGCTGCACGAGCGAGGCATCGACGTGAGCCACGAAACTGTCCGATATGGGTGGAACAGGTTCGGTCCGATCTTCGCCTCTGAGATCAGACAAAAGCGGGTGCAACAACTGCGTGAATTCTCGAATTGGAGGTGGCAGGTGGACGAGGTTTTCGTGAAGGTGATTGGCAAGAAACATTACCTCTGGCGGGCCGTAGATCATGAGGGCGAAGTGCTGGAAGCCGTTGTCACCAAACGTCGAAGCAAAGCTGCAGCATTGAAATTTCTAAAGAAATTGATGAATCGACACGGCCAAGCGGAAGCCGTCGTCACGGATCGCTTCGCCGGATACAGAGTCGCGGTCAGAGAGCTGGGCACGCTCGAAAAACAACCGACGGGTAGATGGCTCAACAACCGGGTCGAGAACTCGCACCTGCCGTATCAACAATGCGAGCGCGCGATGCAGGGTTTAAGGCGCATTCGAAGTTTACAGAATTTCGCTTCCGACCATTCCTCCGTATACAACCACTTTAACCAGGAAAGATCCCTCACCAGCCGAGACTCCTTCAAGCTGACGCGAACCGCCGCTCTTGACGAGTGGCGTCAACTTTGTTCCGGATAGGTTCACGATTTTGCGTCAAATTGAGACTGGTTAAAATTCGTCTGACAGCACCTGCATCCAAATCAATGGGTCCAGAGCCTAGCTGAGATTGGTTCATATTTGTTCTACTGCGTTATCTTTCCATGTTGGCCCACGTTTAGGGTTCCCTTCTCCTGCACCTCTGCGTACACGCCCATATCCATGTGGCCCAAGTGTTTTCGAATAAGGAACGGGATTTTCAGGTCTCGTTCGGCTGTTTGAGGGTTAACTTCGGTAGCGGCACATCTTTTTGTTCGCGAAATTATCTTTAGCTTCACATCGCCAAAGGCCAAGGTTGAGCCGACAGAGTCTAACTCGGAAAATGGAGGTGGTCCGTCCAATTCAATATTTGCACGAAACCTTGCCGGGTGTATTTCCACATTGAGCTCTCTACTAAGTGCATCAACAGACGCTAGGTTGAGAACGGAAATTGCGTTCATCATTTTTGGCGACACGACCGAAACGTCTGTGAATCGATGCGGATGGGAAGAGACAAACACTGGCGGTTCGGGGTCTCTTAAGTCGAGTGTGGTATTGAGGAAACTCGCCGCGTCCAATTGCCCGTTTGGCTCACTCATATCGAAGTGGAGAGTTTTCCTTCCGTGCTTAATTTCCAGCAATTGAGTTTGAGCGTCGAATTTGGTTTGCAGTCCAGCCAGTCTTGCTTCGTTCAAAAGCACAACAAAGCGGTCTTTTCTCAATGGTTTTGGATCTCGAGGGTCGAAACCGGAGTTGTAGCGGGCAAAGCCGAATAGGCGGTCACCAGGAATGCCTTCACCCGCTCGCAGGTTTATGGTGCTTAGTGGTTCCGGGCTCAAACCTTTGATCGGGTAGCGGTTCATCCGGACAATGGTGAGTTTACTCATAATTGGGGTCCTGGCTTGTCGAGATATCCGGGTGGTGGGGCTAGCAAGCGCCCTCCTAGCGATCCTACATTGGAATCTTGGTCGAACGGCAAGAATTGGGCTTCGGCACAATCATGGATAGACTCGGGTTGGCAATGCAATACCGTCGGTGCCTTGATTTGAAGAATTGGCGCGTTTGATTTCGAATTCCTTCTTCCTTTGCGCTTGATGGTCCTGAGTGATCGAGAGGAAGAAAAATATAGTAAAAGCATATTATTACTGGGATACGTTGATGTGTTGGCGGTGATTTTGAGGTACGAACCTCAAAATTTTCTGGACTTGAGGTGCGTACCTCAAATAGCCTTATAGACATGCCGCGATTCGCACATCCTCGAATGACGGCGCAAAAAAAGGGAGGAATGGATGACTTACTCAAAACTGGCCTCGGCCAGCGCAATAGTCCTTGCCGCTACTACTCTTTCTACAAGGGCATATGCCGAAGACCTGACACTGTGTTGGGCAGCATGGGACCCGGCCAACGCTCTAGTTGAGCTTTCAAAAGAATTCGAAGCTGAGTCCGGCCATACTATGAACTTCGAGTTTGTGCCGTGGCCAAATTTTGCGGACCGGATGCTGAATGAGCTGAACTCTGGGGGTAAGCTCTGTGACCTGTTGATCGGAGATAGTCAGTGGATCGGCGGGGGCGCTGAAAACGGCCATTATGTAAAACTGAATGATTTCTTCGATGCCGAGAGCATCAGCATGGACGATTTCGCGCCGGCAACGGTTTACGCCTATTCGACATGGCCCAAAGGTACTCCGAACTACTACGCATTGCCCGCAATGGGGGATGCAAACGGCTGGTTCTATCGCAAGGACTGGTTCGAGAATCCGGACATCCAAGATGCGTACAAGGAAGCAACAGGGCAAGATTTGCGTGAACCTCAGTCTCAGAAAGAATTGCTGCAAATCGCGCAGTTTTTCCAGGGTCGTGAGATCGATGGAAAGACGGTCTACGGTGCGGCGATCTTTACTGAGCGTGGGTCGGAAGGGATCACCATGGGTGTGACCGGAGCGCTCTATCCGTGGGGCTTCAAATATGAAAACACACCAGGATCCTACGATATGGAGGGTGCCGTAAACTCGCCCGAAGCAGTCGAAGCGCTAGAGTTTTACAAAGAATTCTACAAAACAGCGACACCCCCAGGATACACAAACTCCTACATGGGAGAGAGCTTGGACGCCTTTAAGTCCGGTCAAGTCGCCATGGCTATGAACTGGTTCGCGTTCTTCCCAGGTCTCTATGCCGATCCCAATACCGGTGGTGACAAGATCGACTTCTTCGTGAACCCACCACAAAATCAGGCAGGCTCGACACTGGGCGGACAAGGTATCTCTGTTGTCAGCTACTCTGACAAACAGGACGCCGCGCTTGAGTACATTAAGTGGTTCGCGCAGCCAGAAGTTCAGGCCAAATGGTGGGAACTAGGCGGCTACTCAGCACATAATTCGGTGCTGGAAGATCCTGGTTTCGTAGACAGCCAACCGTTCGCCGGTGACTTCCTGGAAGCAATGGCCGGGGTGCAGGATTTCTGGCAAGA
Organism: Ruegeria sp. AD5; assembly: GCF_056542345.1. Lineage (NCBI taxonomy): Bacteria > Pseudomonadati > Pseudomonadota > Alphaproteobacteria > Rhodobacterales > Roseobacteraceae > Ruegeria > Ruegeria sp. AD5. The sequence continues at coordinate 1,032,985 of NZ_JBQFZR010000002.1, read as the reverse complement.
GCCTGCCTACGCGGAACTGCTGCTGGCAATGCAGAAGCGCATCCACGACTACGTGGTTGCCGACCAAGGCACAGCTCAAGAAGCGCTTGATCTTCTGATCGAAGATTGGACGGAAGTCTTCGAAGACGAAGGCAAGCTTTAGTCCGGACACAGGCAGGAGCGGGTGCAAACCCGCTCTACCTTCACCCGTGAGTCCTAAACCAACAAGAACTGGCAAAGAGATGTCTGACAGGACCGTAGATCGCGTTGCGCAGGCAACGCCCGAGCGAGTTGCGCGAAAAATTCGGGGGTTATCCGACCGCGCGATCGCCTGGGTATTCATCTCCCCAACGATATTTCTACTGCTGGCGATCAATATCTTCCCTTTGATCTGGACCATCCAACTGAGCTTTACCAACTACAAGGCCAACCGGATCGGCCGTGAAGTCAAAGATGTCGGGCTCAGGAATTACGAGCGTATCCTGACGGACTCGGACACCTGGCTGAACATGCAGGCGACGGCGCATTTCCTGTTCTGGACGATCTTTTTTCAGGTGCTGATCGGATTTACTCTGGCGTGGTTGATCAACAAGAAATTCAAGGGCAACGATCTTTGGACCACGATTATCGTGCTGCCAATGATGCTGTCCCCGGCGGTTGTCGGGAACTTCTGGAAGTTCCTGTATCAACCTCAAATCGGACTGTTTAACTACATCGTGTCCTGGTTTACCGGCAAGGACCCGTCGAGCTTTGAAATGCTGGGATCCGTGACGTTGGCTCCGTGGGCAATCGTGATTGTCGACACCTGGATGTGGACCCCCTTCGTGATGCTTATCTGTCTGGCCGGGCTGCGCAGTATTCCCGATTACATCTACGAGGCAGCTGAGATCGACAGGGCCAGCAAGCTGCGCCAGTTCTTTACGATTACCATCCCGATGGTCCTGCCATTCCTCATGTTGGCGGTGCTGTTTAGAGGGATCGAGAACTTCAAGATGTTCGACCTGGTGGTACAGCTAACCGGCGGTGGGCCGGGGTCTGTTACGGAACTCACTTCGATCAACCTGAAACGCGAAGCCTTTGAGAAATGGCGCACGGGCTATGCCTCGGCCTATGCGATTATCCTTTTCGTCACCGTGTTCGGCCTTGCGTCGATCTACGTCAAAGCTCTGAACAAGGTGAAACAGAGATGAGCAGTTTTTCCGTCACCGAACCTTCGAACCGTTCAAAGTGGATCGCCGGGTTTCTGGTTATCACCTATGCGCTGATCACGATGATCCCGCTGGTTTGGATTTTGCTAACTGGCTTCAAGTCTCCAGCCGACGCGATCAGCTATCCGCCCAAGGTTGTCTTTGACCCAACGCTTGAAGGCTATGTTAATCTCTTCACCACTCGCACACGGCAGACGCAGGAGTTCCTGGAAGCAAACCCGCCACAGAACTGGGCCGATGAGATCGTCCGCCAATACGACATGGTGATTGTCGGGCCATCCAAGTTTGGCGAGCGTTTTATGAATTCGGTGATCATCGGGTTTGGATCGACGTTCCTAAGCATCTTCCTTGGCACCTTGGCTGCTTATGCATTCAGCCGTTTCAAGGTGCCGCTCAAGGATGACCTTCTGTTCTTCATCCTCAGTACGAGAATGATGCCCCCGGTTGCCGTTGCGATCCCAATCTTCCTGATGTTCAGAAACCTCGGTCTAAGCGACACGCATTTGGGGATGATCCTTCTCTATACGGGTGTGAACATCTCGTTGGCTGTTTGGCTGCTGAAAGGGTTCATCGACGAAATCCCGCGAGAGTACGAGGAAGCGGCACTAATAGACGGCTACACCCGGTTTCAGGCGTTTTACAAAGTTGTACTGCCGCAGGCTGCGACGGGTATCGCTTCGACAGCGATCTTCTGCCTTATCTTTGCATGGAACGAGTATGCGTTTGCCGTGTTGCTGACATCCGCGAATGCGCAGACCGCGCCGCCCTTTATTCCCACCATCATCGGGATCGGTGGGCTGGATTGGCCTGCAGTTGCGGCTGGTGCCACGATATTCCTGATTCCGGTCATGATTTTCACCATCCTGATGCGCAAACACCTGCTGCGCGGGATCACATTCGGAGCGGTGCGCAAATGAGCGAGTTTCTATCAGGATTAATGCGTTTTCGCCGAGGCCCATGGGAGATGGTCGCGACCATCCTCATCGCGGTCGGCGTATTTATGCTGATGCAACCGTTCGTCCTTTGGGCGTTCACTTATTCCTTCATCGTTACGCTGATCGGAACTGTCATGTTCATCATCGTCAGCCATTTTCCGGAGTAGAAATGGCCCAGATCGTTGTCAAAAACGTAAAGAAGATGTTCGGCGATTTCACCGCTGTGCGGGAAAGCTCGTTCACGATTGAAGATGGTGAATTCTTCATGCTGCTTGGTCCATCGGGCTGTGGCAAAACAACGACGCTGAGGATGATCGCAGGCTTGGAGCTTCCAACATCGGGTGAGATCTATCTCGACGGCGAAGAAATCAGCCAGCGACCCCCATCAGAGCGAGACATTGCATTCGTGTTCCAGATGTTTGCGCTGTATCCCCACATGAACGTGCGCAAAAATATCAGCTATCCGTTGATATCGCAGGGGATGCCGCGCTCGGCTGTTAAAGCCAAAGTGGAAGAAGTTTCCGAAATTCTGGGGATAACAGACATTCTGGACAACCCTGTCGGCGGGCTTTCTGGTGGGGACAGACAGCGCGTCGCGCTTGGACGCGCGATTGTGCGTGAACCCAAAGCATTCATGATGGACGAGCCTCTAGGCGCATTGGATGCTGAGTTTCGCGAGCATATGGCTGAGGAACTGCGTGCACTTCATGATCGCATGGGTGCGACCACGGTGTATGTCACGCACGATCAGCTGGAAGCCATGCAGATGGGCGACAAGATCGTCGTGATGAACAACGCCGAAATAGAGCAATTTGGCACGCCTCAGGAAATCTACGACAAGCCCTCGACAATGTTCGTCGCAGACTTCATTGGGTCTCCGTCAATGAATTTTTTGCCGTTTCGGGGCAAGGTCGCACCCGGCTCTGAGTTGGTCCGGTTGAACGGACACGATGAGGCTGTTCCCAAACTGATGGAAGGGGCCGAGGGAGATCTGGTGTTTGGTGTTCGTCCCGAGCACGTGTTTCTGTCCGACACAAGCGACTATAGGGCCAAAGTTCTGGCGGCAGAATACCTTGGGACAACTCAAATCGTAACGCTACAGAGTCCGAATGGAGAGCTGAAAGCCCGTATTGATGCGCGCGAGACGGTAAATCCCGGCGAAACTGTGGGTCTGGAGTTTAGGTCTCCGACCATCACGCTGTTCAAAGAGTCCACGGGCAAAGCTCTCAGGTCGGTTCTGAACGATGAGGTATTGGGTCATGGCTGAAGTCGTTCTGGAAAGCATCTCAAAGTCCTTCGGCAGCCTGAAGGCAGTCGATGATATCTCGGTTACGATCCCCGACGGCGCTTTTGTCGTGCTGCTGGGCCCGACTGGCGCCGGAAAGACGACTACACTAAGGTTGATTTCCGGGCTTGAAAAACTCGATTCCGGCTCAATTCACATAGCTGGTCGGGATGTGGGGTTTGAAACGCCCGCTCAACGTGATGTTGCGATGGTTTTCCAGCAGTACTCACTTTACCCGCATATGACGGTGCGCGAAAACCTGTCTTTTCCGCTACGATCTCCGATCCTAAAGACACCAGAAGACGAAATCACAAAGAAAGTGAATGAAGTCGCAGAGATACTTCAAATCCCGCATAAGCTGGACAACAAAGCTACCGAACTGTCCGGCGGCGAAATGCAACGGGTGTCGATTGGGCGAGCGCTGGTGCGCGATCCACAGATTTTTTTGATGGACGAGCCGCTCAGTTCGTTAGATGCCAAGCTGCGTGCGGACTTGCGAGTTGAGTTGAAGAGAATTCAGGCGGATTTGGGGTCCACGCTTCTGTACGTGACCCACGACCAGGTTGAAGCGATGACCATGGCAACGCATATCGGCGTGCTGGAAGAGGGCAGATTGGTTCAGTACGGTACGCCTCGGGACATCTATGAAAACCCGCGCAGCGTCTATGTCGCCAGCCGTTTGGGATTGCCGCGGATCAATATTCTGCCATCTCACTTGTTTGGCGGGAACCATAAAGGCCCTCAGATTGGCTTACGTCCCGAGCATATCGTGGAAGGCGAGGGCAGTGATGCTCGTGTCATCCGGGCCGAACATCTGGGTGACCAAACGCGATTGCATCTAGATTTGAACGGCCACTCGGTCGTGACCTTGATCGATGTTCATCAGGATTACCCCGCTGGGCAAACGATAAAAATAAGCCCGCACAACCCATTGTATTTTGACGCCTCTGGCGCACGCGTGACTTAAGGAGCAAAAGCATGGCCCAGTTCCTCAACACCAAAGAAACCCTTGTAACAGAGGCGATTGACGGTCTTTTGGCCGCTTCTGGCGGCGCATTGACCCGATTGGACGGCTACCCGCATATCAAGGTGGTTTACCGCTCTGATTGGGACAAATCCAAGGTGGCATTGGTGTCTGGTGGCGGGTCTGGTCACGAACCTGCTCATGCTGGGTTTGTCGGGGCTGGCATGCTGACTGCGGCTGTGTGTGGAGAGGTGTTTGCATCGCCTTCAGTTGAGGCGGTTCTTGCGGGCATTCTGGCCGTGACCGGTGAGGCGGGGTGTTTGCTAATTGTGAAAAATTACACTGGTGATCGGTTGAACTTTGGGCTTGCGGCAGAACGCGCCCGCGCCTTGGGGCGCAAGGTTGAGATGGTGGTAGTCGATGATGACATCGCCTTGCCGGATCTGCCGCAGCCGCGTGGTGTGGCCGGGACCTTGTTCGTACACAAAATTGCAGGCGCGCTTGCGGAAGATGGCGCTGACCTGGACACAGTGACCAAGGCTGCAAAAAGCGTCATCGGTAAAGTGGTCAGTATCGGGATGAGCCTCGATACCTGTACCGTTCCGGGATCTCCGAAAGAGGACAGGATTGCACCGGGCAAAGCCGAGTTGGGCTTGGGAATCCATGGCGAACCGGGTGTTGAGCAGGTGGATTTTGCCAACGCGGTCACGGCTATGTCCACCGTCGTAGGAAAGTTAAAACAACGGATTAGCTCGGGGGAATGTGTTGCGTTGGTTAACAACCTCGGGTCTACAACCCCACTGGAAATGTCCGTGTTGACGCACGCGTTATCCGAAACAGGGATGGCGCGTCACATTATCGGTCCTTCGCCAATGATGACATCTCTGGACATGCACGGATTCTCTGTTTCTGTCTTGCCCGTGAGCGAAGGCGAACTGTCGGCGCTTGAAGCTCCGGTAGCTCTCGTGGCATGGCCAGGCGTCAATTCTATTGATCCAATTCAAGTCGCGCCTTTGCCTGATGGCTTGACACCGATTGATCCTATTCCATCCAACAATCCTGCGACGAAGGAAACGATCACGCGATTGTCCGAATTGATGATAAATGCTGAGAAGGACCTGAATGAGTTAGATGCCAAGTCCGGCGATGGAGATACCGGCAGCACATTGGCAACTGCGGCCAGGGCTCTGCAGGGTAGTCTGGACCGAATGCCACTTGCGGATCTGACGCAACTTTTTCCGGCTTTGGGCAACGAACTCAGCCAAACAATGGGTGGTTCTTCAGGGGTCATTCTTGCCATCTTTTTCAATGCAGCAGGAGACGCCTGCGCCAGTGGCGCATCGATCCCGAAGTCTTTGGTGGAAGGTTTGAACCGCGTCAGCCAGGTTGGGGGCGCGAAGGTCGGCGACAGGACAATGATCGACGCGTTGGCACCCGCTTTGGACGCTCTGCCTTTGGGATTGGTCCAAGCTGCACATGCAGCGCGCGAAGGCGCGGACAGCACTGCAAATATTCACCGTGCCAAGGCCGGTCGGGCCGCTTATGTTCCCGAGGAAAACCTGATGGGAAACAACGACCCTGGCGCTGAAGCCGTCGCCTTGCTGTTCGAGGGGTTGGCGCAGGAGATTAAAGGCTGAACGACACGTGAAAGAGCAAAAACACAAACTAGAATTGGTGAACAAACCAACTGTGAATGACATTGCGCGTGTTGCGGGTGTCAGTCTGGCAACCGTTGATCGTGTCCTGAACAGACGGCCGGGCGTTCGTGCAGTGACTGTACAAAAGGTTCAACAGGCAATTAATGAGCTTGGCTATGTCCGCGACACCGCTGCAGCCAACCTTGCGAGAAAGCGTGTCTATAACTTCTTGTTTGTGCTGCCCGATAGCGACAACGAGTTTGTCGAAGCGCTTAGCAAGCAAATCGTAGAACAGTCGCGCGATCAGTTCATCGAGCGGACTCGTATGAAAATCCAACGTGTCGCTCCATTTGATCCCCAGGAAATTGTCGAAATCCTAGACGCCTTGGACATTCGGGAAGTCGATGGCGTCGCTGTCTTCGGTCCGGAAACACCGTCGGTACGTGATGCAGTGAAACGGGTCCGGGACAAAGGCGTTCCAGTCGTCGCGTTGGTGTCCGACCTCCCCAGCTCGGAGCGCGACCACTTCGTCGGAGTTGACAACGTGTCGGCTGGTCGGACTGCGGCACAGTTGATGGGGCGCTTTGTGCATCGCAAGGGAAAGTTGTTGGTCTTGACAGGCTCGCGCTTGGCACGGGATCATTTGGAACGACGGCAGGGTTTCGATCTGGTGATTGCCGAAGATTTTCCGCATCTCGAAGTTGTGGCGTCGGTCGAAGGTCGCGATGACCCTGAGCTGATTTACAAGATGATGCCCGAGATTTTTGAGACCTATCCAGATCTTGTCGGTATCTATTCTTCCGCTGCTGGCAACGCCGGTTTGATCCAGTTTCTGTCCGACAGCAAAATCAGCAAAGATCTGGTGATCATAGCCCATGAACTCACGCCGCTCAGCCGTGACGCACTAAGCCGTGGAACATTTGATGCGTTAATCTCGCAGGATTCAGGTCACTTGGTCCGATCCGCGGTCCGTCTGTTGCGCGCAACATCAGACAAGGTTCCGTTCAACAAGGCACAAGAACGTATTCGCATCGATATCTATCTGAAGGAAAATTTACCGCCATAGAGGCATCGGTTTTTGGGGAGGAGACATTATGGAAACGATCAAAGGCCCGGCGTTGTTTCTGGCACAGTTCGCCGGAGATGAAGCGCCTTTCAACTCGTGGGACACCATTACCAAATGGGCGGCGGATTGTGGGTACAGAGGCGTTCAGGTGCCCAGTTGGGACGGCCGGTTGTTTGATCTTGAAACCGCTGCCTCAAGCACGGATTACTGCGATGAATTCAAGGGCAAGGCCAAAGAGAACGGCGTCGAAGTGACGGAGTTGTCCACGCATCTTCAGGGCCAACTTGTTGCCGTGCATCCCACATACGACGCAGCATTCGACGGCTTCGCCGCCGAAAGCGTCAGGGGAAACCCAAAAGCCCGGCAGGAGTGGGCCGTTGATCAGGTTAAGAAGGCGCTGTCAGCTTCCAAAAATTTAGGGATATCAGCGCACGCGACATTCTCTGGCGCGCTCGCATGGCCTTATGTTTACCCTTGGCCGCAACGTCCTGCTGGCCTTATCGAAACAGCATTTGATGAGCTTGCCAGCCGTTGGGTCCCGATCCTGGATCACGCAGAAGATTGTGGAGTCGATGTTTGTTATGAAATCCATCCAGGCGAGGATCTGCATGATGGCGTGACCTATGAGATGTTCCTCGAACGGGCGGGCAATCATGCTCGGGCTTGTATGCTATACGACCCGTCGCATTACGTTCTGCAGTGTCTCGACTACCTGGATAATATCGACATCTACAAAGACCGAATCCGGATGTTCCATGTCAAAGACGCCGAGTTCAACCCGACCGGTCGGCAGGGCGTCTATTCTGGTTATCAAAGCTGGGTTAACCGGGCAGGGCGTTTCCGCTCGCTTGGTGATGGTCAGGTCGACTTTGGGGCCGTTTTTTCGAAAATGGCTGCAAACGATTTTGACGGCTGGGCCGTGGTCGAGTGGGAGTGCTGCTTGAAACACCCAGAAGACGGAGCGCGCGAAGGCGCGCAATTCGTTTCTGACCACATTATCCGTGTCACAGAGAAAGCATTCGACGACTTTGCGGATGGCGGCACCGATATGGCGGCCAATCGAAAAATGCTGGGGATAGACTAATGGTAACTGGACGCAGTGAAGTGAAATCAGGCCGCATTCGCCTTGGCATGGTTGGCGGCGGCACTGATGCTTTCATAGGCGGTGTGCATCGAATTGCGGCGCGCTTGGATGACAAGTTCGAGTTGGTCGCAGGTGCCTTGTCTTCAACGCCAGAAAAATCTCGAGAAAGCGGAGAAGCGTTAGGGCTCGAACGGGTCTATGACGACTTTAAGCAGATGGCGATCAGAGAAGCGCGTTTGAAATCGGGGATCGAAGCAGTCTCGATCGTCACGCCTAATCACGTTCATTACGCCGCAGCGCGAGAGTTCTTGAAGCGCGGTATTCACGTGATTTGCGACAAGCCCCTCACTTCGACCCTTGCGGATGCCAAGAAGCTCGTGAAGGCGGCAGAGAGTTCAGGCGCGCTGTTCATTCTAACCCATAACTACACCGGTTATCCAATGGTCAGGCAGGCGCGTGAGATGGTCGCCAACGGAGAGATTGGCAATATCCGCGTGGTTCAGGTTGAATATCCGCAGGACTGGTTGACCGAGCAGCAAGACTTTAAGCAAGCCGAATGGCGAACCGATCCTGAGCGTTCCGGAGCAGGGGGATCGACGGGTGACATCGGAACCCACGCCTACAATATCGCCTGCTTTGTGACAGGCTTGAAGGCGGAAAGCCTTGCGGCTGACTTGCAGGCCTTTGTTCCGGGGCGCAGGGTCGACGATAACGCACATGTCCTGCTGCGGTTCGACGGTGGCGCGCGCGGGATGCTGTGGTCGTCCCAAGTTGCCCCCGGCAACGAAAACGCACTGCGATTGCGTGTCTATGGTGAAAAAGGTGGGATCGAGTGGGCGCAGGAAGATCCAAACTATCTTTGGTTTACGCCCTATGGTGAGCCGAAACGACTGATCACCCGAAATGGGGCCGGAGCCGGGGACGCCGCCAACCGTCTGAGCAGGGTGCCTCCGGGCCATCCGGAAGGGTATCTGGAAGGTTTTGCAAATGTCTATTGTGAAGCTGCGGACGCCATAACAGCGTTTCGAAGTGGTAATTCAGCTGATCCATCGGTGATCTATCCCACTGTTCAGGATGGATTGAATGGTGTCAGGTTCGTTGCAGCTTGCGTACAAAGCTCTGAAAGAAATGCGGCTTGGGTAAAGTTGGAGTAGCGCGACAGTCGCCTTGACACTGCGTCTTCCATGATTAATTTTATCAACTAAAATAAAACTCAAAGGATGGCGCCGAATGTATCTTGGATTGGATTTGGGAACGTCGGGACTCAGAGGCATTCTGATCGATGAATCCGGTCTCGTCGTCAGCGACGCAGAAGCTGGCATTTCTACATCGACGCCAAAACCCGGCTGGTCCGAGCAGAATCCGTCAGATTGGATTAGCGCTTGCTTAGAAGTTGTCGCGAATCTCCGTGCGGACAACGAACCGGCATTCGCAAAACTTCGCGGCATTGGTCTGAGCGGACACATGCATGGTGCCACTTTATTGGATACCAGTGGAAGGGTTCTTAGGCCCTGCATTCTATGGAATGATACACGCTCGGCGGACGAGGCAAGTACACTCGACCAGATTCCACAGATGCGCACCATATCAGGAAACATCGTTTTTCCTGGCTTCACGGCCCCGAAACTGGAATGGGTGCGATCGCACGAGCCCGAGGTGTTCTCAAAAACAGCCAAGGTTCTATTGCCTAAAGACTATCTGCGGTTTTGGCTGACGGGTGAGTACATATCGGACATGTCAGACAGTGCCGGCACGTCATGGTTGGACGTAGACAATCGTCAGTGGTCGGAAACGGCTTTGGGTTTGGGTCACATGCATGCCTCGCAGATGCCGCGTCTTGTCGAAGGGAACGAACCGGCTGGCGAGTTGAAAACTGAGCTGCGGCGGGCGTGGGGGCTTTCCAATCCTGTCGTTGTGGCAGGTGGCGCAGGTGACAATGCGGCCGCCGCGTGTGGCATCGGGAGCATTCGGGACGGCGCGGGTTTTGTATCTTTGGGAACGTCCGGAGTTCTTCTTGTTGCTCGGGAAGCATATGCTCCGGCACCTGAAACTGCAGTACATTGCTTTTGCCACGCTGTTCCCGAAATGTGGATACAAATGGGGGTCATACTCTCGGCAACAAACAGTATGAATTGGTTGTCTCGCAATCTAAGTCAATCTGTGGAAAAACTGGCGTCGATGGTACCCGACAGTATAACCGGACCCTCCTCGATTGCGTTCCTACCGTACCTTTCAGGCGAGCGAACGCCGCATAACAATAGCCGTATCCGAGCAGCTTTCTTAGGCATAGATGTCGCGTCGGGCCCCGCTGAACTGACACAATCTGTGATGGAAGGCGTCGCCTTTGCGATGCGGGACTGTCTTGAAGCCTTAAAAAGCACAGGAACCGTACCGACCAACTTGATGGCTGTTGGAGGAGGTGCACGATCCAGGTTCTGGTTGGAAACAATGGCGACCGTATTGCAAGTGCCGTTGGGCTTGCCAAAAGGCAGTGATTTCGGAGCGGCGATGGGCGCAGCGCGCCTCGCTATCTGCGCGGCCAACAACGCAAACCTTGGGGACATCATGACACCGCCCAAAATTCAGGAAGTTATCGATCCACGTAACGATCTGGCCGAACACTATGAAAAGGAATATGGGCGATATCGACAGTATTACATGGCGCTGGCGCCCTTGGCGGCAGGATGACGCCTGCAATGGAATATTCTTCTCGGATCGAGAAGGTTATGCTGACCGATGGCGATATGCGGGCATCGGTACTGAACTACGGGGCAATCACTCAAAGTTGGTGGTTCAAGGATATACCGCTTATTTTGGGGTTTGATGATCCAATCAAGTACTTACTCGATACAAGTTATGTGGGCGCAGTTGTAGGTCGTGTTGCGAACCGGATCGGCGGCGCGCGGTTCGAGTTGGCAGGCACACGTTTTGGGCTTAGCGCCAATGAGGGTAAAAATACTCTGCATGGCGGGGCTGAGGGGCTTTCCAAACAATTCTGGAGCCTTAGACAGACCGCACCGAACGAAGTGGTATTGCACTACCTTTCACACGACGGGGAAAGCGGTTTTCCTGCGAATGTCCGGTTCGAGGTCAGCGTCACGCTGCGGTACCCACGGTTGACCTATATATTAAAAGGTTATCCTGACCGTCCTACGCCGATCAGCCTAACGCAGCATAACTATTATTCGTTGGGCAGCTCAAAAGGTGTCGACGCACACAAGCTGGAACTGGCCTCTGTCCGCTACTTGGAACTAGACGAACAAGGAGTTCCGTCCGGTGCGATGTGTTCGACCAAGAACTGCGAACTTGATTTCTCTGCGCCCAGATCGATCGGGCATGTTCCAAAGGCCATCGACCACTATTTCTGCTTTGACCTGAATCGCGATCCAACTGGTCCGGTCGCGAAGTTCACCGCACCGTCTGGTCTTTCTCTGACTGCTTATTCTGACCAACCCGGAGTACAGGTCTATTCGGGTGCCCAATTGGCGAAGCCGCTAAGCGGTTCGGCTGGTTTGTGCATCGAACCCTCCGGATATCCGAATGCGCCTAACATACCCTCGTTTCCTTCGATCATATGCACCTACGAGAAACCGTACAGGCAGGTGCTCACGCTCGAGATTTCGGAAGATGGCAATGAGAGCTAGGTTAGTCATTTCCACCATTGGCTTTTTGATTTCCGGCAATGGCGCCAATGCTCAGGAGCTTGGGCCACCTCCAACTTTCCTAGAACCTGATTTCGACCGCGTTGAACTAGGACAGTTGCTATTCTACGACCCGATTTTGTCCGGCAACAAGAACATCAGTTGCGCGACATGCCATCACCCGAGGTTTGGCACTTCGGACGGCCTTTCGTTAGGAATCGGGGAAGGCGGGATTGGCCTGGCTGCTGAACGCAGGCTGGATCCCCAGAATACGCCGGAGCAACGCATCCCCCGTAATTCACCAGCGCTTTGGAATCTTGGTGCGACAGAGTTTACGACGTTTTTTCATGATGGGCGCCTTGAGGCCGATCCATCACAACCCAACGGGATTAGAACACCTTTGGGGACACATATGCGGTCCGGTTTTCAATCGGCATTAGCGGCGCAGGCGATGTTCCCGGTTCTTTCACCAGACGAAATGGCTGGTCATTACTCGGAAAATGACGTCAGCAAGGCAGTTCGACTCGGGCTTTTGACACAGCAAGGCGGCGCGTGGGATCTGATTGCAGCACGTGTTGCCGCTATCCCAGAATACAAGCAGCGGTTTGAAGCCATTACGCCGGGTGGTGAGATATCTTTTACGGCCATAGCAAATGTGATCGCAGAATTCATCGCGTTCGAATGGCGCGCAGATAACAGTCCTTTTGATCGCGCGATGCGAGGCGAGGGCACACTATCCGAAGACGCCGAACTTGGCATGAACCTGTTTTATGGAGAGGCGGGGTGTAGCGCATGCCACGTGGGATGGTTCCAAACAGATCACAAGTTTCATTCGATCGCCCTTCCGCAAATCGGGCCCGGAAAGGCCGCTCGATTTGAGAACCATGTCAGAGATGATGGTCGTCTTCGCGTCACGGGTAACCCCGAGGACGCGTTTGCCTTTCGTACGCCATCGCTCCGCAATGTGACGCTAACCGCTCCTTACGGGCACAATGGAGCATTTGCACGGCTTGAGGATATCGTACGCCACCATCTGGACTCGGTTTCTTCTTTGCGAAGCTACACTATTAAAATGGCTTATTTGCCAGATTTTCCGGGTTCTGAAGACGAAACTCCGCTGCTGGATCAGCAACATCTAGATGCCATAGCCAAAAGCAATAGGTTACCGAAGGTTGTTCTAACAGATAATGAGGTCGACGCGTTATTGAGCTTTCTGGCAAGCCTTGAAGACCCTGCGCAGAGGTTGGGCGTTCCTGCCTATGTTCCAAGCGGTCTGCCGGTAGATCAATAGTCACCTATGCATTTCAACGATCTGGTTCGGCACGACCTCCTGCCACGCACCGACTTCTCCGTCCGGCCATATTACCCGTAACTGTACTTGAGTTTCAGCCCCCAAGCCGAAATGATGATAGCCAGCCGTGCCTCCTAAATGTCCGCCGCCAATGGTTATTTCGCGGGTCTGTAATCCCCGCCTGGTTCGAACCTCGACAAATCCGCCTACCGCTGCCCAATTGAATTTGTCCTGAGTAACTTCTACCAACAGCCAATTGCCACCTGCTGATATATTCTGGTTGACCTCAAGTTTTGATCCACGGTTTACGACCACCAGATCGAGCCGCCCATCGTTGTTCAGATCCGCAAGCGCTGCGCCGCGAGACTTCGCTATCGACGCAACACCAGCCTCTGCCGAAGCTTCGATAAACTGACCTTCCGAATCCTGAACCAAAAGGTTGTTCGGGTCGTTCTGTGCTGCATCGGGCATTTGCTCGACATTGCCTTTGGCGACGAAGATGTCGTCTCTGCCGTCATTGTTGACGTCTCCAAACTGCGCGTGCCAACCGGTCGACGGCCTTCCGTCGTTGCCGACATGCGGCCTGTGGGCAGTCGTGCCTTTTTCATAAGTTGCATCGCGCCACGTCGGGCCGCCGGTATCGGGGTCAAAAATTTGGAGTTTTTGGTCACCCATCGAAGTCAAGTAAACCTCAGGAAAGCCGTCTCCGGTCAGATCGCGAGAGGCTATTCCCATGCCCCAGATCGAATAGGGCAGCCATCCGTCTTCGGGCGAATACAATCGGGGCTCTGGCTCCATGGCCCATAGTTGCTCTTGCCCACCACGAACATAATAGTGGCGGTCGTTGCTGATACGGAGGTCAGCACGTCCGGTTCGCGCCCAGTCTGAAAACAAAGTGGAAAGCGAGCAATATCCCGGTTTCAGATGCTGGGGTTGGCCATAACTGTTCCCGTTCGGGCGATAGAGCAGGGTTGGCCCGCAGGATTCAAACGGACCTTCTGGATCGAAGCGATCCACGTAAGTTCCAAACGCCAGAGTCGGCATAGACTGGCCTTCTTCCCAAGTGGCTGAAAACCCTGTGGTCCAGTGATCTTCGGATTGGAACTCGATGTTATCGAAGGGACGGAACTGACAATCCGACTGCCCTTGAAGCAGCACATCTTCACCAACGCGCAAAATGGCCAGGTCAGTCAAGCCGTCGCCGTTAATGTCTAATGGGTAAGCACCGGTTACTCCCGTCAAGAACAGTGGATCCGGCGTTTCAATCCGAAAAGAAATCTCGCCCTGAGAGGTGTTTTTGAACAGCTGAGATCGATTGGATCCGCCCGCGACGAACAATTCGGGAAACGTGTCGCCGTCACAGTCGAAAACTGCTACGCCACCACCCACAAAATGCTCCCAACCGCCGTCGTAGATATGTGCAGGTACATCTATTACTTTGAATTGCGGTTGAGTGCCCGCTTCGGCAGCCGTGGCAAGAAAGAGTAATGCCGCAAGTTCAGGACGCATTCGCCGCAAGCTCCTTCACCTTCAGGATCGAAACTTGTTCGATCCCATAGGCGGCCGCACCTTTGGCCCACATCAGATCACCCCAGTGATGCACTTTGATTTCAGGCAAGGGTGCGTCGACATTCACAACACCATTTCGAATGCGCGTCATAACCTCGGCTGAGCAAAGGTGTTCAAAACTCATTTGCGCGCCCGATACAATAATGCACTGGGGATCGAAAAGATTAATCAGATTGGATACTCCAAGCCCGAACATCTGTCCTGCACGCGCTAGAACCGAGGCGGCTCTATCATCACCGGAATTGGCGCGAGCGTGGATATCCGAGACCGTTTGCATATTATCGGCGTGACCTGTGACAGTCATTTCCCGGATCAGGGCGTAGTCCCCCACATAGGCTTCCAGACACCCCCGTTGTCCACATTGGCATAATGCGCCATCGAGTTGCACCTTAGTATGCCCAAATTCGGCCCCGCACCCTCTTTCCCCGCGATAAAGTCGGCCGTCCAGAACGATGCCAAGCCCAACACCATGTTCAATCGTGACGACAAGGAAATTCTTCAACCCGTTGCCTAGCCCAGAAAGCTGTTCAGCCTTTGCGACAAGGTTCGCGTCGTTTTCCACGAATGCAGGGCAGGGGAGTTCTTTCGCAAGTAAAGGGCTGAAGTCAATGTTTCTTTCAGTTACCGAGGATGACCAGTGGACAAAGTTCTTTGCCGCATCAATCTGCCCGGCCAATCCGATTGAAACGCCAGCCAAGTGTCCGATTGAAAGACCGACCCGTTGGCACGTATCTTCAAGGGCTTCGCGAATAGTCGATATAAGGTTCGTCGGCGACATTCGGGCGTCTTCAAGCGGGACGTTGTGCGACGTCACCTCGTTGCCTTCAAAATCCACCAAAATGACAGAGATCACCTGACGAGCAATCTTCAGGCCCGCAACAAGGATGGATTGGCCATCCAATTGCAGCAAAACTCTGGGCCGCCCTCTTTTTCCAGACTTTGACTGAGCTTCGCCTTCGGTTTCCTTAATCAGCCCTGCCGAGATCAGATCAGCCGTCGCTGAAGTGATCGTGGCAGGACTGGTCTCCAAGGCGGATGCGATATCAATCCGCGATACGGATCCATTGCTTCTGATCTGTTCCAACACCCGCAGGCGGGTCGCGTTTCGTTGGTCCAAAGAAACTACAGACGCTTTGCTTTTCAGCATCTTGCCCTCGCGAATCTTACTTTTGGTTCAATCTATTTGAATTTTGATGTGTCTTATAGACTAAATATTTTACCGACTGAAATAAATGTGTTATTTAAAATTGTGAGAGCCGCGAATCGAGTTGAGATGGCTCTGCATATGGGAGGAAATCATGAAAAAAATTCTCAGCTTCTCAGCTGTGGCCACGCTGCTGGCCTCGACTGCGTTCGCAGAGCCGGTAGTCGGCGTAAGCTGGTCCAACTTTCAGGAAGAGCGCTGGAAGACAGACGAAGCCGCGATCAAATCGGCGCTAGAAGCCGGCGGTGCCGAGTATATCTCGGCCGATGCGCAATCATCCTCGGCCAAACAGCTTTCGGATATCGAAAGCCTGATTGCGCAAGGCGTGGACGCGCTTATCATCCTAGCGCAGGACGCGCAGGCCATTGGTCCCGCGGTTCAGGCCGCGGCGGACGAAGGTATTCCTGTGATTGCCTATGACCGTCTGATCGAGGACGACCGAGCATTTTATCTGACCTTCGACAACGTGGAAGTCGGCAGAATGCAGGCTCGGGCTGTCTTTGAGGCCATGCCCAAAGGCAACTACGTGATGATCAAAGGCTCTCCTACTGATCCGAACGCAGATTTCCTGCGCGGTGGTCAGCAAGAGATCATCGGAGCAGCCGTCGACAGCGGTGACATCGTAATCGTTGGTGAGGCTTACACGGATGGCTGGCTGCCCGCAAACGCGCAGCGGAACATGGAACAAATCCTGACCGCGAACGAGAACAACGTGGATGCAGTCGTTGCGTCGAATGACGGTACTGCAGGTGGTGTTGTTGCTGCGCTGACCGCACAGGGCATGGAAGGCATTCCTGTTTCCGGTCAGGACGGCGACCACGCGGCATTGAATCGTGTCGCACTGGGAACGCAGACGGTTTCGGTTTGGAAGGATGCTCGCGAACTTGGAAAGGCGGCTGGTGAAATTGCTGTCGCATTGAGCGGTGGGACAAGCCCTGCTGATGTCGAAGGCGCAGTGAGCTGGACATCACCGGGTGGGACCGAGATGAACTCGGTTTTCCTAGCGCCTGTTCCAATCACTAAGGACAACTTGTCTGTGGTTGTTGATGCCGGATGGATCCCGCTGGAAGATCTTTGCCAAGGCGTTGAAAACGGACCTGCCCCTTGTAACTAAACCACTCAGCCCTGGGCCCTTTAGTCCGGGCCTGGGGCAAATGCTGAATATGAAAGATCGGAAATGACCGAAACTTCGTCTCAGCCGGTACCTGAAAAAGCGAAACCCAGCCTGTTCCAGCAACTGGAACTGGATATGCGGCTTTTGGGAATGATCGGCGCGTTTGTCATCCTGTGCATCGGGTTCAACATCTTCACAGATGGGCGCTTCCTGACCCCTCGTAACCTGTTCAACCTGTCCATCCAAACGGTTTCGGTCGCCATTATGGCATGCGGGATGGTATTTATTATCGTCACACGGCACATCGACTTGTCGGTTGGTGCACTGCTGGCAACAACCTCGGCCGTGATGGCGATGACGCAAACCGAGCTTTTGCCACAAGTCCTTGGGATGGGTTTGAACAATCCAGCAACCTGGGCGATCACCATTGTTGTCGGGCTGTTTGTCGGCACGCTGATTGGTGCGTTTCATGGCTGGATGGTCGGATACCTGACGATACCAGCCTTCATAGTCACGCTTGGTGGATTTCTGGTTTGGAGAAATGTGGCGTGGTATTTGACCAGCGGTCAGACGATTGGTCCTTTGGATAGTACATTCCTGATGTTTGGCGGGACCAACGGGACATTGGGAACGACGACAAGCTGGCTGTTCGGCTTGTTTGCTACCGCAATCGCGATCTGGGCTTTGTGGAGCAGTCGTCGCGCAAAGGCGGCACATGGATTCCCCGTCAAACCTGTCTGGGCCGAAGCCACTCTGGCCGGGATAATCGCAATCGCCATCCTTGGGTACGTTTACATCGTAAACAGTTACGCCATACCAACGCGGCGGCTGCAACGTATGTTCGAAGCGCGCGGAGAGACAATGCCAGAGGGGCTGGTCGTCGGATACGGCATACCGATTTCTGTACTCATCCTAATCATCGTGGCTGTCACGCTGACAATTGTGGCGCGAAAAACCCGGTTTGGTCGGTACATCTTTGCCACTGGCGGCAACCCGGATGCGGCAGAGCTTTCGGGTATCAACACTCGACTGCTAACCGTGAAAATCTTTGCTTTGATGGGTTTCTTGTGCGCCGTGTCCGCGGTGGTCGCCTCGGCCCGCTTGGCGAACCATTCGAACGACATTGGTACGCTCGACGAACTTCGGGTCATAGCAGCTGCAGTGATCGGAGGAACCGCATTGTCGGGCGGCATCGGCACTATCTATGGCGCGATCCTGGGTGCATTGATCATGCAGGCGCTGCAATCGGGCATGGCAATGGTTGGCGTTGACGCGCCGTTTCAGAACATCGTCGTCGGCAGCGTCCTCGTGTTGGCCGTCTATATCGACATCGTTTACCGCAAGCGACTGGGGGCAAAGTGATGCAAGCTCAGGATACGCAGAAAAAACCTTCTGGCACTGGGCGCGGTTCAGGCGCGCCGCCATTGGTCGAGATGCGCGACATCTCGATTTCCTTCGGTGGGATCAAGGCCGTCGACCATGTGTCGGTCGATCTCTATCCGGGTGAAGTCGTTGGCCTGCTTGGCCACAACGGGGCCGGAAAGTCCACGTTGATCAAGGTATTGTCCGGCGCCTATCAGATGGACCACGGCGAGATTCTGATCGATGGCAAGCCGGTCGAGATTGGCAATCCTCGTGACGCCCGGGCGAACAATATCGAAACGATATATCAGACGCTCGCCTTGGCCGACAATCTGGACGCGACATCAAACCTGTTCCTGGGGCGCGAGATGACGACGCCTTTTGGCTTGGTCAACGACGCAGCCATGGAGGCCGAGTGCCGAAAGATCATGGCGCAGCTCAACCCGAACTTTCAGAAGTTCAATGACCCGGTCTCCGCCTTGTCGGGTGGGCAAAGACAATCAGTGGCGATTGCTCGGGCCGTCTATTTCAATGCCCGCATTCTGATCATGGATGAACCCACTGCGGCGCTTGGGCCGCATGAAACCCAGATGGTGGCGGATCTGATCCACCAGCTGAAGGCGCAAGGAATTGGGATATTTCTGATCGATCACGATGTGCACGCCGTCATGGAACTGTGCGACCGCGCCTCGGTCATGAAGAACGGAAAACTGGTTGGGACGGTCGATATTGCAGATGTCACTGACGACGATCTTTTGTCGATGATCATTCTAGGCAAGCAGCCAGCACAAAAAGCAGAGTAGGGGGCAGAAATGCCAAGTGGATTTTTTGAAGGGATCGAGAAGGTCCAGTTTGAAGGCGTGGACAGCAAGAACCCGTTGGCCTTTCGTCACTACGACCCGGATGAAATAATCATGGGCAAGCGTATGGAGGACCATCTGCGGTTTGCAGTGGCCTGGTGGCATTCATTCGCGTGGGAGGGCGGAGACCCCTTTGGTGGACCTACGTTCGAACGCCCATGGTATCCTCAGGACGATATGGGCCGGGCCCGTCAGAAGGCAGATAATGCATTCGAATTGTTTGAGCTTTTGGGGCAGCCATTCTTTTGCTGGCACGACGCTGACATCCGGCCCGAACAAGGAAATTTTGCCGATAACCTGCGCACATTGGAAGATATCACCGATTATATCAGTGAAAAGATGCAGGTGTCTGGTACCAAGCTGCTTTGGGGCACGGCCAATATGTTCAGCCATCGTCGCTGGATGTCTGGTGCCAGTACCAATCCTGATCCCGACGTTTTTGCGTTTGCAGCTGCGACAGTGAAATCCTGCATGGATGCGACCCACAAGCTCGGCGGAGAAAACTACGTTCTATGGGGTGGCCGAGAAGGCTATGAAACCCTGTTGAACACGGATTTGAAAACCGAGTTGGACCACATGGGCCGTTTCTTGAACATGGTCGTTGAATACAAACACAAGATTGGGTTCAAAGGAACTATTCTCGTTGAGCCCAAGCCTCAGGAGCCGTCCAAACACCAATACGACTACGACGCCGCGACTTGTATTGGATTTCTCAGGAAGTACGGGTTGGAGGACGAGGTCAAGTTGAACCTCGAGCAGGGGCATGCGATCCTGGCCGGACACAGTTTCGAGCATGAAATTGCGGTCGCCGCTGCCGAAGGGATGCTTGGCTCGATCGACATGAACCGAAACGATTACCAATCCGGATGGGATACGGACCAGTTCCCGAATAACACGCCAGAGGTTGCTTTGGCATATTACCACATCCTGAAAGCTGGTGGCTTTACAACTGGGGGCACAAATTTTGACGCCAAAATACGTCGGCAATCGCTTGATGCAAAAGATCTTGTTGCAGCCCATGTCGGTGGAATGGACATTTGTGCACGGGGCTTGAAAGCTGCGGCTGCTATGATTGAAGACGGTGGCTTGGAGGACGCGCTGACGGAACGGTATTCCGGTTGGAACACGCCGGAAGCAGTGTCTATGTTGGGTAGCAGTCTGGAAGAGATTTCTGCCCGGGTTCTGCAGGAAAATACCAACCCGAAACCACAATCTGGGCGTCAGGAGATTCTGGAGAATTATGTGAACAGGTTTGTGTGACCAAGGAAAACTGCAATCGGGGAACTGTCAAAAGAGTCTTGTCAGAAGAACTTTGCTTGGGCGGGGTAGGGGTGTTGCGTAGCTTTTGCCCATGACCAGATCTGCATCTTTCAAATACTATAATAACCGGTTCTGAGATCATCCGCTTGACTGTGATGCTGTACATCCGATTCCCGCTCTTGCTTCGGAATGCCGTAGATCTGTTGCACGAGCGAGGCATCGACCTGAGTCAAGAAACCGACTGCTACTGTTGGGACAGGTTCGGTCCGATGTTTGCCTTTGATATCCGAAGAATGCGGGTGCAACAACTGCGCGCACTCTCGATATGGAAGTGGCACGCCGACGAGATTTTGTGAAGGTGAATGGTAAGAGACATTGCCTCTGGCGGGTTGTTGATCACGAAGGCGAGGTGCTGGAAACCGTTGTCACCAAACGCCGAAACGAGTAGCCGCTTATTTCGGGATCAAGATCAGTGGTTTTGGGACTGGGTAAACAGCCTACTGTATTCACTGCAGCGATCAGTCACCATTTAGTGCGAACAAAGGATTACAGCGGGCATTGACGCTTAGCTATCGTCGGACAAGCGCCAGATGTCTTGCTCTCCAAACCCACGGATTGTTCGCGCGCCGACATTCTCAAGGTCAAACTGATCTTTGAGGACCTGCGCGACTTCGTCCTGGACTGAAATCTGCATCGGGTCAGAGAATTCCTGAAGTCTGGAGGCCAGATTCACAGCCGGACCAAAGATATCGTACACATACTTCTGGATGCCAACGACCGACCCGACTACCGATCCCGTGGCCAGTCCAATTCTGCACCGCCACTGATGCGGATGGCTCAGGTTTCGGCGGGTCAAATAGCGTACGAAACGAATGGCTGTGTTTGCGATTGCCTTGGCGTGATCCGGAGTCGGATCGGGCAGACCAGCGACGGTGATATATGCGTCTCCGATCGTCTTGATCCGTTCGCAACCGAATTGCTCACCTATGCGATCAAACGCGCTGTAAATATCGTTCAGCTCAGTGACGGTGACGCTTGGGTCCTGCGAGGCGACCATATCCGTGAACCCCACGAAATCGAGCATCAGGACGGAGACGGGGTCATAGAGTTGTGGCGTGACCACGCCGAAAGTCTTGTACTCTTCGTAGACCGACCGGGGCATCAGATTTAGCAGCAGTTTTTCAACCTGCTCCTTTTCCCGCTTCAACTCGCGGGTGTTCCGTTCCACCATCATCGAATAGGAGTCGATCATGGACTCCAGCTCTTTGATGCGGGTGATGTTCTGACATACCAGAACCAGCACATCGTCATGCGCGACCGTGAAATCGAGTGCGATCACCAGTGTGCGGCGTTTCTTTTTGAACGTGATTTCTGATGTATGTCGCCCGGTGCCGGACAGGCTTGTTTGCACTGTGTCGATATCCAGATCAGGAAAGAGCTGCTGCAATTGGTCTGAAGGGCCATCGGCACTGAACCACTCGTCAAACGTATCATTGCGGAACCCAAACTTCAGCGATTGACGGTCCAGTAGGGCAACGCCCACACCAATCGCGCGAAGGAGCTGTTCATTGATGGCTTCGATGGTCATGATTTATCCAACAATCAAGGGACGACGTTTACTGAATTCCGCGACAACGATATCGATGTCCTCGGCATCCACGCCGTGTCTTTGCAAAGCGTCACGGAGCACGACCTCCAATTCGTCGAAATGGTCGTCGGTAATTTCGAGATGAGAGTGTAACTGGCGCAGTTGATTGTCGGTGTAGGAGGCCGGACCACCAAGGAGCGACGCTATGAACTTGGTCTGATGGTCGACCATGCGGCTCATATCCACGTTGTCGAAGAATGGCCCAACCTCGTCATTGTCCAGCAGGATGTCATAGAACGAGAACACGATCTTGCTGATCTGTGAAAACCCACCGTACTTTTCATAAAGTGTGCGCTCGGCCATAACAAAATCCCCCTTAAACAAACTAATACCAAGAAAATGGTGGATCGACTACACCGGGTGATCTTCATCGTTCTCTGACGGTTGGGTCAAAGAACGATGAGCCAGTGGTTCACGATCTCAACCGCGCTGCATGACAATTTCAGCGTACTCGGATGAGATGCAAAGTGTGTCATTGCCTGAGATATCGAACTTCTCGATCAGGGCCATGATATCGCGCTGCAGCGCCTCTTGTCCCGATGCGTCCAGTGCATCGAAGGCCTTTTGCATCGGGCCATAGAAAGTCCGAAAGTACTCTAGGAAGTGTTCGGCTGAACGGTAGCGGAACATGAAGTTCTTGCGTCGGAACGAAACGATGGTGCTGTGCGATCCGAAGGCTTCTTCAATCCAGTCCCGGCTGCCCCACATAGCCGGAGAGCTTACGCCAGCAGGTGGAGGCACATGTTTACCGATCGTTTTGAACAGAAGGCCGATGAAGCTGTCAGGCGTCCAGTTGGCCAGACCAATCTTGCCGCCGCTTTTGACGACCCGTTGCAGCTCTGCTGCTGATTGTTGTTGGTTCGGTGTGAACATCACGCCGAACGTCGAAACCACCGCGTCGCAGGATTGATCATCGAAAGGCAGGTTTTCGGCGTCGGCAACCTTGTAGGTCACGAACAGACCTTCCGCTTTGGCGCGCTGGCTGCTGGCGTCCAGCAGGGCTTCTACATAGTCGGTCGATGTAACATCACAAAAGCGCCGGGCGAAGGCCAGGGTGGCATTACCATTCCCGGCGGCGACATCCAGTACCTTGGAACCGGGCATCAGATCCATGCTTTCAGCCAGTTCCTCGCCCGTGATTTGCAGCGTGACACCCACTTTGCTGTAGTCGCCGGAGCCCCAGGCGACGTTTTGCTTTGCTTTGATTGCCGCAAAGTCTGTGGTGGCGTTGATCGATGTTTGAATACCCATGATATTGCTCCTTTTGATGTAGCAGTGGTTTGATGAAGGCCGCATTGCTAAATGCGGCCCCGGTCAGGCAGCTTGACGTTCTGGCCAGCTGACAGTTTCAACGGGCCGCTCCACATTGGCCACGTGTTCGAAAATCCTTGAGTTGATCCATTCGGGCTGGAAGACCGGCGCCATATGGCCCAGCTCGGGCAGCAACGCGATCCGCGCATTGGGCAAAGCCTTCGCGATCTCAACCGAGACGTGCTGCGCAATCTCAGGTGACTCCAATCCAGTCATTACCAACGTCGGTATATCAAGCTTGGACAGGTCCTTCAGTTGCCAGGTTTCAGCAAAACCTTTTGCAAAATCAGACATGACTGATGGGATCATCCCAATGAACCGGTCTCGGGCCTGCGCGGGCAGCGAGATCCAAAACCCCTTCTCGTTCCAGAAATCCAAAAAGTGATGCATACCAGCAGCGGCATCGCCATCCGCTGCTGCGGCGCTCACCACACCCGCGAGAAGCTGGATTTGCCCGAACAGTTTCTTGCTGACATCATTGCCAGCCTGCAGAAAATGAAAGGCTGCAGGCTCATATACCGTCAGGCTTTTGACAAGATCAGGACGCATCAACGCGACCTTGATGGCGACGCCTCCGCCGTTGGAATGCCCAACCAGATGCACGGGGCGTCCCAGCGCTTCGATTTCGCGGATTACCGGTATGGCAGAAAACGCCGCACCGTTTTGAGAGTTATCTCCAGTCAACGGGCTACGACCGTACCCGGGAAGATCAACAGCGTGAACACTAAAGCGACCTTCCAGATCCGCCGCCAGTTGGTTCCATTGCCCACTATTGGACGCCGAAGAATGCAACGCAAAAATAGGTGCGTTAATCATTTCAGTAGTTCTAAAAGAAATAGTCATCTTTCTTACCCAATCGCACTTAAGATGGGCAATAACTGACCTTTCTATGTTTCATTGTGATGTCTGGAAGCGGTGCCAAGTGTTTCAGTTGTTGCTCTGTGAAGCAGGTCACACAACTTGCTATCCGGCTCAAAAACAAACAGGTTTATCGGCCGGTACTTGGCTGAGTTGGCACCTATTGAAACAATTGAAACACACGATGCTAATTTTGAAATGGCATTGAAACAATGGTATCCTAAAAATTCAGGATGACGATGGGCATGGCGAACGAATTTGAAGAAATCGAGAAGGCGAGGGACCTTCTTCGTGATGCGATCGAATCTCTCAAAGAAGGGTTTGCCCTCTATGATGATGATCGCCGCCTTGTCCTGTTCAATCAACGATATGCCGAGATGAACAAGGGGGTTGCCGACCTGCTGCAACCCGGACTGGACTGGGAAATCCTGATGCGTGAGACGGCGCGCCGGGGAATTTACGCTGATGCGATTGGCAATGAACAGCAGTGGGTTTCGGACCGTTTGGCTAATGGGGTCGAGTTCATCCAAGACTTTGAGCTGACGGAAACGGATGGGCGCACCTATCTGGTTTCTGTTCATCCCACCAAGTTCGGCGGATTTGTCGTCACGCGTGAGGATATCACCGAACGCAAACAAGCCGAGGTCGAAGAGCGCGACGGCGATCTATTGATCCGAAAGGTGCTGGATGCCAGTTCGGCAATCGTAACTATGGCGCGGATTGGTGATGGTCAGATACTGTATCGCACGCCTGCTGCGCTGCAGATGTTCGGACCTTCCAAATCCGCAAAACAGCATTATCAAAAGCCGGAAGAGCGCGCGGATTTTGTAACCCAGCTTTTGGCCGATGGTCGTGTCGATGACTACAAGCTCGACTTGATTAATGCGGCTGGCAAAACCTTCCCTGCGTCGATTTCGTCTCAATTGATCGATTACAAAGGCGAAGAAGTCATCGTGACCAGCGTGATCGATCTAACCGTCCAGAAAGAGGCTGATGCCTTGATCCGTCAGGTCATGGAGGCGTATCCAGCAGCCATCAACATGACGCATGCCGACACCGGCGAGGTGCTGTTTGCTACGCCCGAGATAAAGGCGCTGTTTGGTGAAGCAGAAAGTTCGAAATCCTACTATGCGGACCCGAATGAGCGCGAGCGGTACCTGAAAGACCTCCGGCAAGCGGGGGCGCTTAAGGATCGGCGTATGGAGTTCGTCGATGCAAGCGGGCGAAAGTTCTGGGGGGCGGATTCTTCACGGCTGATCGAGTTCAATGGTGAAGAAGTAATCGTTTCCAATACCCGCGATCTGACCGATGAATTGGCCATTGAGGCTGAGCTTGAAAAGCAACGAGAGCTGCTGTTCCAGAACGAAAAGATGTCTGCGCTTGGCGAACTACTCGCGGGTGTGGCGCACGAGCTTAACAATCCGTTGTCGGTTGTTGTGGGTCATTCGTTGATGTTGAAGGAAGAAATTTCCGACCCCGATCTCGGTGTCAGGATTGAAAAAATCGGCAATGCCGCAGAACGCTGCGCGAAGATTGTTAAGACCTTTCTGGCGATGGCGCGTCAGCAGCCCAGCAAGATCGAGCAGGTTGATGTTCCCAGCATGATCGAAACAGCTGCGGATGTCGCCGGGTACGGTAGCTCATCAGGCGAAATTCGCATTGAGCAAAGTGTGCCAGAAGACCTGCCCGCAGTTGCCGGGGATGCGGACCAGCTTACGCAAGTCGTCTTGAATCTTATCATCAATGCCGAGCAGGCCATGACCGCCTCCGGCATCGGCGACCAGATCATGCTGTCTGCCGAGGTCAAGCCTGCCATCGGAATGGTTGAGATCACGGTTCAGGACAATGGCCCCGGTATCCCTAAAGCCATACGCGCACGTATCTTCGAGCCGTTCTTCACCACAAAGGAGGTGGGTGACGGCACCGGGATCGGGCTTGCCTTCTGTCACAGGATCATTCTGTCCCATGGCGGTCAGATCAGGCTTGATCAGGCGGCAGCGTCCGGTACCTGCTTCCGGATAACTCTGCCCGTCGCAAAGATGCAAAATGATGTGGCTGAAGAAAAACCCGAACCCGCCGCGAATTTTGCCAAGCACCGTGCATTGGTCGTGGATGATGAGGTCGAAGTGGGTGAGATCAATGCCGAGATACTGCGGAAGGACGGCTTTCACGTTGATTTCGTTACCTCAGGGGAAGAGGCGCTCAGGCAACTGCAGTCCGCCAACTACGATGTATTCCTAAGTGATATGAACATGCCCGGTGTTGACGGACGCAAGATTTATGAGGCGCTGGTGGCGCGTTTTCCGAAAATGCTGACCCGGACAGCTTACATCACCGGGGACACCATGGGTGAAAGCTCATTGGGACTGCTGAAGGAATCCGGTCTGCCCTATCTGGAAAAACCCGTCTCGCCTTCGGAACTGAGAATACTTGTCGGAAAGCTGCTCGCCGATCAGAAGGATCAAACGGATGAATGACCAGAAAACCCATATCCTGGTTTGCGATGACGAGATCGACGTGCGCGAGATGCTTCAGGAATATCTGAGCAAACGCGGGTACGAGGTTTCTGCAGCCGCTGGCGGAGAAGAGCTCCGGTCTGTCATCTCCTCTCGTGCTGTTGATGTCATGATCATGGATATCAATATGCCAAAGGAAGACGGTCTTTCGATCCTCAGATCGCTTCGTCCTGAAAACACGACGCCCGTGATCATGTTGACTGCAGCAGGCGATGTAGTGGACCGGATCATCGGGCTTGAGATGGGGGCAGATGACTATCTTGGAAAGCCGGTTGATCTTCGGGAACTGGAAGCGCGGATCAAGGCCCTATTGCGCCGAGGGGCCATCAACGAAAGTCTGCCTGCAGATGCCTCCGAAGGCAATTTGGCCCTTTTTGGCGACTACACGCTGGATAAAGAGGCAGCCAAACTTCTTGCGCCGGATGGATCCGAGGTCCCGCTAACGGCGATGGAGTATAGTCTGCTCAAGGTGTTTGCTGAAAACAAAGGGCGTGTTTTGAACCGTGATCAGTTGCTAGAACAAGCGCATGACCGGTCCTGGGACCCGTTCGATCGCAGCATTGATATCCGAATATCCAGACTGCGCCGGAAGCTTGAAACCAACCCGGAAAAGCCGGAAATCATCAGAACCGTGCGCGGTATAGGTTATGTCTATGATCCCAAATAGGGTTTGCCGTTCCGGACGAACACATTGCGAGAAGCACCGTGGAAACCAAGCTCGTCACGACCATAATTGCTGACATTTCTGACAGCACCCCGTTCTACGAAGAAATGGGGGACGATCAGGCGCAGCAGTTGATTCAGTTTGAAATCGATCGATTGCGTGAGGTTCTACTTGGGTTTGGCGGAGTTCCTGTGGGGCAGAAAGGCGATGACGTCTTGTCCTATTTCAAGGAACCCGACGCCGCCGTAAACGCGGTTGTAGAGATGATTCAGAAACCGCCTGGAACATTACTGTCGGTCCACGCGGGTGTTCATCAAGGTCCTGTTGTTATTGGCGATAATGGGGTATTTGGCGAAACAGTAAATCTGACCGCTCGTTTGGCGGCCGCGGCCAATCCGGGTGAAGCTTGTGTCAGCGAAAGCGTCGCGAAGGATCTAAGCCCCGAAAGTCTCCAGATGCTCACCCCAATCGGATCGCTTCGCCTGAAAGGTGTGAGTGAACCGGTCAAAGCTTATTCAGTCCTGGCCTCAACGGACGGGTTAAGCACCGTGATGCATCTGCCGACGCAGACGGCCAGCGGATCTGAGGGCATGCAACAGAATGAAAGCTTTGCGCTCATTCTTTATCACGACGATCATACCTGGCGGTGTCGGGAAGGCGGGGAGCTAACGATCGGCAGATCCAGTCAATGCGATGTCATCCTGCCTGAGCCGTGGGTTTCGCGACTGCATGCGGTACTCAGCATGAAAGGTGGGAAGCTGATGCTGGCGGATCGCAGTTCGTCGGGAACTTATGTACAATTCGAGAATGCGCGTGAAATCCAGCTTAAGCGCGAGAACATAATGCTGGCCGATAGCGGGCTGATATCGCCTGCACTATCAATTTTGCACTCTGATGCGCGCCCATTAGAGTTTGAGGTCGTCCGCCGATAAACGACGTGGCACGCCTGAATTCTGGCTTCTGTGGTGAAAGTCTCAGAAAGAAACTCGCGATTGTGCTAGAATCGGCACCAATTGCGTATTTCAACCAAGATTGGGAGGAAATGATGTCATTGAATACTTCAGGAAACCAGCTTCGTCAGGGCGCCCTGATCCTGGGTGCAGCTACACTCTTGTTTGGTGCTGATGCAACTGCCCAGTCAGCGATGCCCAATGCCTGCCCTGTGGATGGGTGTGAGGTGCAGATTGTATCGGTCGCCAAAGAGGGCGACGAACTGCTTGTAAACTACGATGCGAATTTCACTCCGGACGTATCGAAGAACCATTTCCATACATGGTGGGGCGAAAGCTATTCCGTTGAGCAAGTCGGCAGAAATGCCCAAAGCGAATTCAATGCCGTTCAGGGCAGGTGGCATCGGCACGATGATTACCCAAGCTATGTGACGAAGGAGGCGGCCTCGACATCGGCGCGAGAGGGAGGGACGACACTGTGCGTTACTGCTGCCGATAGGGACCACAACATATTGGATGCGACCAAGTATCATTGCGTGGATGTGCAAGAGCACCTCTGAAGCGCCAAGAATATCATGACTTTTCCTGCGTTCATCGGCCGTTACGCTGTTGACCGTGAAATCGCGAGCGGTGGGTTCGCGGCGGTTGTCCTTGCGCGGGATGACGAGTTGGAGGTTCCGGTAACCCTCAAGATTCTGCACGCCAACCTTGCGACAAATGACAAAGTCATCACCCATTTTCTCGAAGAAGCCCGTCTGTTGCGGCGCATTCGATCTCCGCGCGTTGTCTCCGTGCATGACGTGGGGCGTTTGGAGGACGGGCGGCCCTATTTTGTCATGGACTACGCGGATCGCGGCACATTGGCCGACCGACTAAAGCGTCTAAGCCCCGCTGCTTTGGCCAAACGCGAAGGTGTGGAAATACTGATTGATGCAATGGCAGATGGCTTGTCTGCGGTTCACGACGCGAATGTCGTGCATCGGGACGTCAAACCCGCAAATGTCCTTCTGCAACGAGTGAAGCGGTCCAAAGACGATAACAGCACGACGGTTTCTGATGCTTTGGTCGGCCTAGACGAGAGGGTTTTTCTGGCGGATCTCGGTATTGCAAAGGATTTAGCGATCGGTGTGACCGGCGCGACCATGATGGCTGGGACACCGCTCTACCAAGCGCCAGAACAAGCTGAGCACGGGCAACCCGTGACGCCGATGACCGACATTTATTCGGCCAGCGCGCTGATGTGGCATGTCCTGACGGGAAAGGCGCCGCCGCCATTCCATCGCGTTACCGAGTATCTTTCCAGCCTGCCAGAAATGTGGCGTGATTGCATTGAGCACGGGATGGCAATGGACCCGCAGGCGCGTTTTTTGGATATGGTGTCCTGGCGCAGTGCAATGAATGATGCGTTGGATCGTGACCGGCGAGAGGCCGCATCCGAAGCGGTGACGCAGATATCGGAAAGTAGGGTGGAATGCCCCTACAAAGGGCTCGCCGCGTTCCAGCCAGAGGATTCCGACTATTTCTTTGGACGCGAGGATCTTGTTGAGGAACTTGTGACCCGGCTTCAACAGAGCCGGATATTGGTTCTGGGTGGCTCATCCGGTAGTGGTAAATCATCCGTTCTGCGAGCAGGGCTGCTGCCAGCGATCGCTGCCAACGCGATATCCGGTAGCGAAAACTGGCGCGTTTGTGTTTTTACTCCCGGGCGCGATCCAATGACCGATTTGTACTTTCAACTCATCGGCGACAATTCTCACCTTACGGCTCAGGTCTCGCTCAACGACTTCATCGCCTATCCGAGTGCGGCGCGCCGTTTGGCCACCGCGAATGAAGGAGAGTTGTTGATCTGCATTGATCAGTTCGAAGAATTGTTCACGCTGGTCAAACAGGAACGCAGAAGCAAGTTCATCGAAGCTTTGTCAGCTATGACAGACCCCGCAGATAGCCGTGTTCGTATCGTGCTGACAATCCGTGCGGACTTTTATGCATCCTGTGCAGAGATACCGTGGCTTGCGGATCGAATCTCGGAAAACCAGTTTTTGGTCGGGCCGATGACACGGCCCGAGCTGCGCCGCGCAATCAGCGAACCGGCACATGCAGCTGGTTTGCACATGGACAGGTCCCTTATTGATGCGATCGTTGATGAGGCCGGGCGCGAAGCGGGTTCGCTCCCGCTGGTGGCGCATTCTCTGTATGAAACATGGAGCCGACGTAAAGGTGCGGTCATGTCTCTGGACGGCTACCGTCAGTCCGGTGGTGTCACAGGGGCAATCAGCCAGACAGCAGAGACACTTTTTACAGACGTTTTTGACAAAGTTCAGCAAGAGGCAACCCGGCGGCTATTCTTGCGTCTGGTTACGCCCGGCGAGGGGACTCCGGACACACGGCGGTTGTTGCCGATCGATGAGATCGAGCGCGACTCGGACCCGGATACAACGCGGCGGGTCGTTGAAGCTTTGACAGATGCGCGGTTGCTGACGCTGGATGACAAAAATGTTCAGATTGCGCATGAGGCGCTGCTGCGTACATGGCCGCGACTTAATTCATGGATCGAAGAAAGCCGCGATGATCTGCGCATGCGTCAGCGTATTCAGCATGACGCTGCAGAGTGGGATGTTGAAAATCGCGAGCCCGATTTACTTTATCGCGGCACAAGGTTGTTGTCGGCTGAAGAATGGTCGGTGAAGAACCAGAATATCCTCGGTGCGTTAGAGCGGGAATTTCTGGGCGCTGCACGAGACGCGCGTGACCAAGCGCAGGCTGCATCCAAGATGCGCCGGCGTCGGCGTCGACGTATCAATCAAGTTGCCGTTGCTGCCCTTGCCTTGCTGGCCATTGGCGCAACGGTTTCGTCTTTCTTGGCTATCCGCGCGTCCAACCTTGCCGAAAGCAACAGACAGATGGCCGTTGCCGCAACAGCTGAAGCCAATGAAAGGTTCGCAAGGGCGCTAGGCGCTGCGGCGAACGGGTTATCGGATACAGATCCCTTGCTTGCCCTGTCACTCAGCGCCGAAGCGATTGTCCGAGCCGAAACTGCTGGTTCGACATCAGAAGCGAGGGCGGCGATGCTGATGGCTCGGCAAAATCTGGGTGAGGGTGGGCTTGTCCCACTGGGCAGCCCGTTTACGGTTGGTGACGCGCAGACGATGGCTATTGATGCATCCGGTACGCGTGTTGCGGTTGGATTGCGTGATGGGCGCATCGTGGTTCATAGGGCTGAATCCGGCGGAGCGGTTATTGCTGAACTGGTGGGGCATTCCGGCGGGATAAGGGATGTTGCATTCTCTCCCGATGGAGAGTTGTTGGTTTCAGCGGCAACGGATGGGGATGTCCGCCTTTGGAATGTTGGTTCGGCCAGATACGGCCCGATCACGACACTGTTCTCTGGCAATGACGTCGCATTTGGCGTGGCCTTTGATTCCACCGGCAAGCGTATCGCGTCGGCGACCGGTGACGGGACCGTTCGCCTCTGGAACGTTTCCAATGGAATGCAAATTGGAGAGCCATTGGCGAAAATGCCGCTGGGCTTCAAAAAGGTCGCGTTTTCGCCCGTTTCAGAAGGACTTGTAGCCGGAAATGTCGATGGTGGCATATTCGGCTGGGTCGACGCAAAGGCTACGCCTGCATTTCCGCCGATACCGGGCGGTCCGCTGGGGCCTGACCCCGATCACCTGTCCTTCAGCCGCGACGGGAGAACATTCGCGGTATCCCATACGAATGGGAAGGTCACGACGATTGGTTTTCCGGATGGTTCTCCAATTGTTGATCGTTTTTCAGATAGTACCGATATCGTAGCAGCAGCATTTACCGCGCCGGACAATCTGCTGGTAGGGGCAGGGGCAGACGGAACGCTGCGATTGGAAAATTCAAACATGGAAAGTGTTGGCGACGTGGTGCAAGCGCACAGTCAGAGGGTTGTGGACCTTGAAGTCGCCCAAAATGCCCCGTTGCTGGCGACTTTGGGCCGGGATCAGCAGGTACGTCTCTGGCGGATTGGGATCGACCCCGGCGGCAAAGACACGCTTGTTTTGCAGAACGGGGCAAAGGCGCTGGGCATCGCTTATACGCCGGATGCAAAGTCTATAGCCATCGGTGACAGTGAGGGGAATATCTGGGTCTGGAAGATGGGGGCTTCCATGAAACCCATGCAGCTGAAGGGGCATGAAAGCCAGGTGTGGGCGATCTCTCTCTCGCTGGATGGCAAAACCATGGTGACTGGTGATCGCGAAGGCGGCTTGAAAATCTGGGACATGGCTGCCATGCGGCTGAAAAATCAACTCGATCTGGGGCAGGCTCCCGTCTGGTCGATCATGCCGGGGTCAGGTCCCGAGGTCTTTGTGGCGACAGGAGATGGAGTGCTGCAAATCGATATCTCAGAGGCTGATTTGGTCAAGAGCTTTGCGCCAGCTGACATTCAGGCAAATCGTGTCGCCGTCTCTGAAGATGGCGGCATGCTGGCAGCGGCCTCGGTGGATGGTAAGGTCTATATTTGGTCGATTGGCGACGGTCAGTTGATCAGAGTGATTGAAGCTGATGACAACACGCTTTGGAGTGTTGCTTTCAGTCGTGATGGCACACAGGCTGCAACTGCTTCCAGCGATGAGGTAGTCAAGGTGTGGGATGTTGAAACCGGCGAAGAGCTTGCCGCTTATGGTGGCCATAAGGGTGGGGCGACGGATGTTGCCTTTTTGGCGGATGAGGCAACCTTGGTGGCGATCGACCGATCTGGGGAACTGCATTGGTGGGATACCGCGACGCACCGTCGGCTCATGCCTGTCGAAAAGATCCATGCAGGCCCGACCTGGCGTATCGCGCTGGCACCAGACGGAAATTCTTTTGCGACAACCAGCGAAGCCGGTGATGTTCGGGTTTGGGACAGGTTGAGCTTAGAGATCGCATGTGCGTTGGGCAGTCCAACCTTCGATGAAGGGCGCAGGGTTCAGTATTTGGGAAGCGATGAGCCAACAACGACCTGTGATGCCTTTGCGAATTGATCACATGGCGAGTATTGAAAAGCACGGGCGGGCGCTTGGATTTGAAGCGGAACTAAGCAGGCGTGATCAGATTATGGTCGGTTCACAACGAAATCGGGCATGATTTGCGCCTGTGTGATTGCGTCATCGACGTCATGCCCTGCGAAAAAACCGTACCCCGAAATCAGGGCCGAGGCGATTCCGGCAGCATGGGCCCCCAATATGTCGGTATGCAAGCTGTCACCAACCATAAGCACGCGAGTTTTATCGACCCGGCCAAGTCGCTTAAAAGCCAAGTCAAAAATTTTCTCAAATGGTTTGCCGAAGAATTCGGGTACAACGCCGGTTCGATCGGCAAGACGGTGCGCGAACAGACCGGGTTCGTCTGAAAATCCGTGCTCGCGTGGTGCGACTATGTCCGGATTTCCGACCAATACCGGACGCGGGCGTTTTAGCAGGGCTGCTTCCAAATGGGCCTGACGTGCCTCGGACCAGACGGCTGAGCCGATCATCAGAAAACCCTCAACCGAGTCATAAGGCTCGGGATCGTCATCGAGATAAGTCAGGTTCAAATCTTCCAGATCGCGAAGGCCGGTGCTGGGTGTTGCCATCAAACCCCAATGCAGCGCGCGTTGACCGCCTAGCTCAGCCAGCAGTGTTGCGCGGCTTGTGATGACATCCTCTGACGCAAAATCATATCCCAGCCGGGCGTATTTCTCGACGAGCGCCGCATGAGGGTGACCGGCTGCATTCGAGACGACCAGAACACGTTTACCCATGGCTTTGAGCTGATCAATCCGCGCGGCTGTACCGGGAATCGCAGTCTCGCCGATATTGAGGACACCGAACGCATCCAGAAGGAATACATCGAAGCCTTCAGCAATATCCATCAAAGTGTTCGCATGCTGATAGGATTGAACAGCCGGTTCAGCAGCTGGAAGTCGATGCCGAACGGCCTCGTAGGCGTCGAAAGCCTCTTGGGTCGTGAAGCGGCTCAAATAATTGCCCCTCGTACTTTGGCAGACACCCATTCGCTGATCATGACGGCAATCAGAATGACGATCAGGATAAGGCTGACCTGCGGCCATGCCAGAACGTTCAGCGACGCCGACAATTGCAGCCCGATGCCGCCTGCGCCCACAAGGCCAAGAACCGTAGACTCGCGAATATTGATGTCCCAGCGGAATACGGCGATCCCGGCAAAGGCGGGCAATATTTGCGGGACGATTCCATAGGCCATGACCTGCCAGCGGGATGCGCCGGTGGCGGTGATGGCTTCGACTTGGGTGTGATCAATTTCCTCGATGGCTTCATAGAGAAGCTTGGCGCAGAAGCCGATCGAACGAATGGCTATGGCGATAACACCTGCGAATACTCCGGGTCCAATGATTGCGATTAACAAAAGCGCCCAGATTAGCGAGTTGATCGAGCGGGTTGAGACGATGATCAGTAACGCGATGGGGCGGATGAACACGGCCGACGGCGTGGTGTTGCGGGCGGCCAGAAAGGCGACCGGTACGGCAAGGAACAGCGCAATGATCGTACCAAGTGTGGCGATGTTCAGCGTGTCCCAGATCGGGCGGCCTAACTGCGTGATGTAGTCCCACTTTGGTGGTGTCGCGCGGGTCCAGATATCGTTCGCGATCCGGGGTGCGTCCCACACAAAGAACCATGTCGTCGAGGCCGAGATGATCTGCCAGCAGTAGACAAAGACCGCCACACCCAACAGCCAGCAAAACCAACGCACAAGGCTTTGACCGGTCGTGCGTCTGCGCCAGATTTGCGTACCTTCATGTTCAAGCACTGGCATTACTGGACCCTCGCGCGGATGATACCCGAGAGGTATTCGAGCGCCATGACGATCCCGATGATCAGGATCAGAATGGCTGCCGCAGTGTCATACTCATAACGGTCAAACGCCGTATTCAGCGTGGCCCCAATGCCGCCGGCCCCCACAAGCCCAAGAATTGCACTTTCGCGAAAGTTGATATCGATCCTGTACATCGACAGCCCGACCAGTCGCGGCATGACCTGTGGCTGCACGCCGTAGTTGATCCATTGCGTCCATCGCGCGCCCGAGGCTTTGATCGCCTCGGCCTGCACTTTGTCCATGGCCTCGATGTCTTCGGCCAAGAGCTTGGACAGGAAACCGATAGTGGCGAAGGACAGTGTCATGAAGCCGGCCAAAGGTCCGAACCCAAAGATGGCAACCAGAAGAATGGCGACGATGATCTCTTGCAGGGCGCGGCTGATCGCAACAATGCCTCGGCAGATCACATAGACCGGGAGAGGCGCAATATTGCGTGCAGCGCCCAGTCCGATCGGGATCGATATCAGGATGCCCACCACCGACGCTGCAACCGTCATCACGATGCTCTCAAGAAGACCGCTCCAGATATCGCTCCAGCGCGATATGAAATCCGGGCTTGTGAAAGCAAGGACAAAAGCCCAACCGCGATCCAAGCCTTCATAAACCCGGCCCCAATCCACCTCGATGGTCATAAATGCCGCAATCAGATAGGCGACGAATCCAACGATCAAGGTCCAGCGCAGTAAGGCGTTTTTGACGAAGGCCGGTTTCCGCCAGCCTTTGCCCAGCAGGTCATCAAGTTCGGGATGGCTCATTCCGCGGCCTCGATCTCTTCGTCGTCTTCAACTTTCTCTATGGTCGCTTCCCAGTCTTCTTCGCCATAGATTTCGGTCAACTTGTCAGGCGTAAGCCCAGAGGGGAGGCCGTCAAATACGATTTCACCAAAGCGTAGGCCAACGACGCGCGGTACGAACATTTGCGCAAGGGCCACGTCATGAATGTTGATTATCGCGGCTAATCCGCGTTCCTGACACAGCTCGGTAATCAAGCGCATGATCTGACGGCTGGTTTTTGGGTCCAGTGAGGCGGTCGGTTCATCGACCAGCAGAAGCTTGGGATTTTGGATTAGCGCCCGGCATATTCCAACCCGCTGACGCTGACCACCTGACAGTTCGTCCGCGCGTTTGTCGGCCATATGCAACAGACCCACGCGATCCAGCAGGCGGAATGCATCATCCACGTCAGACTGGGGGTAACGTCGCAGGAAGCTCCGCCAAAACCCAACATATCCCAGCCGTCCCGACAGTACATTTTCCATGACGGTCAGGCGTTCAACCAGTGCGTATTCCTGAAAGATCATCCCCATTTCACGACGTGCTTTCCGCAGCGCGCCCGAGCCGAGTTTGACCAGGTCCACGTCGTCCAGCAGAACCTCGCCACTTGTGGGTTCAACCAAACGGTTAATGCAGCGGATCATGGTGGATTTGCCAGCACCAGAAGGCCCGATCAGCGCCAGAACCTGGCCCTTTGGCACATCTAGATCGATCGCCTTCAGGGCCTGATCGCCGGTTTTATAAGTTTTTGTAAGCTTTTGAAGCCGCAGCATTTATGCCCCCGGTTCGGGTGGTAACGGGCCCCGCAGGGCCCGTTGGATGTAGTATCGATTACTGGCAGGCGTAGGAAACGCCGTTAGCCGCGTCAATCTTGCGGATGACGTCCCAGAACTCCTGATATGTCATCTCAAGGAACTGACCTTCGTTCGACTTCGAGAACTCAGCCTCAAGCGTCGTTCCCTCCCAGTCGAAGCTGAAGAAGGCATTGCGGATTTTCTCCTGCAGTTCCGGCGTCAGGTTGTACACGGTTCCAAAGCCTGTCGTCGGGAAGGTCTGCGACTTGTAGATCGTGATGACGTCGTCTTCGTTGATCACATCGCGCGAGATCATCCGCGATTTGACCGAATTAGCGATCGAGGCAGCCAGATAGTCCTTATTGGCGACACCCAAGATCGAGTTGTCGTGCTTGCCCGAATAAACCGGCTCAAAATCGCGTTCGGGTAGCAGATCAAAGTCGCTTTTCAGGATCGCTGACGGCGCTTTGAAGCCCGAGTTCGAAGTAGGAGAAGTAAAGGCCAATTGCTTGCCCTTGATATCCTCAACCTTTTCGATGCCTGAACCGGGATAGGTGATGATCTCCATCTCGTATCCGAAGTTTCCGTCTTTCGACGCCATGATCGTGAAGGGTCGGAAACCAGCACAGTTCACGGCCAACGGGTTTGAACCGGTATTGAAGCCCGCAATATGCAGACGCCCCGAACGCATGGCCTCAATCTGGGCCGCGTTGTTCTGAACTGGAAAGAAAACAACGTCTTTGCCAGTTTCCGCTTTCAGATGATCAAGAAAGTCCGACCAAGCAGTTTTGTATACGGCAGGGTCTTCAACCGGGGTGTAGGCAAAGATCAGAGTATCAGGATCAATCTGATCGGCAGGATCAGCGGGGATATCCGCGATCAGATCGCCATCGGCATCGCAGAACCGCGCATCCAGATCACCGCGCGGGCAGTCTTGCGCCGAAGCCGTGCCCGACAGTGACAAGAGCGCGATTGCGGAAGCTCCGATCAGTAGTTTGATATCAAATTTCATTTCTTCCTCCCAGTCATGCGTGGCTTTTCTGTCCACGGTTTGTCGTTCTTTGCAAGGACTGCTCAGCGACAAGAATCTTCACCCCGGCGTCGTTGATCGCGCCAAGCAAATCCCCTGTTGGTTTGGTATCAGTTACGATTGAATTCAGCCCGTCAAGGTCGCCCACACGGGTCAAACCTTTGCGGTCGAATTTCTCGGACCCGATCAGAAGATGTCGCGTCGCGGCGCGTGCCAGCATCATCCGTTTGACGGTTGCGAAACCGCGCACGGTTTCTGACGGCCCTTCTTCTGACAGGCCGGACGCGCCAATCATGCAGCGATCGACGTTGAAACGAGACAGGAAATCCAGTGTATCTGTCCCGATCGTGGCGGACTCGGCGGTCAGATATTCGCCTGGGCATAGAATGACTTCAACGGGTGCGTGACCAAGGGTCATGGCCACCGGTATCGAATTCGTAATTGCCGTGCAGTGAATGCCCCGATACGCCAACATACGGGCCATCTCGATCGTGGTTGAGCCGGAATCGATCATCACCGTCTCGCCTTCCTGAATCAGGTCAGCTGCGCATTTGCCGATCTTTTCACGCTCATCAAGGCGGGCGTGGGTGCGCTCATCCAGACTTGGATAACGTCCTTGTATCGGGGCAGAGGCACCGCCATGCGCCCGCGAGATCAGCCCATCATCGGCCAGGGCATCAAAATCCCTGCGCACCGTTTCCGCCGAAACATTGAAACGCTGCGCCAATTCGCTGATCCGGACGTGCGGGCGAAGCTTCAACTCCAACAATATCTCACGGCGGCGGTCGGATTTCTTGAACCGACTCTGGCCCTTGTTGGTTTTCTTATCGCGCGTTTCCGCTTTGGGCATCTGGCAATCCGACTCGGTTTCAATCTCACTTTTGTGGCGTTTCAGTCGTTTTGCAACAATTTCTGTTGCAAAGCCCACGATTCATTGTGAGACTTCAAAGAACTGTTTCTATTTCGAGGCGTAGCAATCGAAGTGCACCGGCGTTCTGGATGTAGCCACCTTGTTCAACAGCACGTATGTGTTGCCATTGCCCTTTGCGTAGTGCCAGAGCCAAGAGCGCGCGCATGAGCAAGACCGAATTCACAGATCAGATCGGTGCGCTTCCGGTGCGATGGGACAAATCCGACAAGCTGCGGGTTCTCATGGTCACTTCGCGTGACCGGGGGCGGTGGGTCATCCCCAAAGGTTGGATGATGGATGGTAAGAAGCCTTGGCATGCCGCTGAAATCGAAGCTTTGGAAGAGGCCGGAGCGGTTGGCTTTATCTCCAAGAAATCGATCGGGTGCTTTCACTATGACAAGCGATACGAGGGTAAAAGCAGCGTGCCTTGCCGCGTAACGCTTTATCCGTTGATTGTGGAACGGCTCAAACGCCGTTGGAAGGAACGCGACGAACGCAAGCGCCACTGGTTCTCACCTGCCAAGGCCGCAAAGCTTGTCGAAGAGAAAGAACTGGCGCGTTTATTAAAGAGCCTGTCAGATAATCAAGAGACGTTGGCTGTTATCGAGAAATTGCGAAAGGCCGCATGAGGAAGGGCATATAAGAGCCGGGAAATCCGGACGCAGTGAACTTAAAGGGAGAGAAATCAATGAAGAAATTTACATCCACAACGTTGGGATCGCTTATTGCCCTTGCCGCATCGATGTCAGCGGCACAGGCTGACAAGTTGACACTTTATTGTTCTGCGCAAGAGGATTGGTGCCAGCTTATGGCGCGCAGTTTTGAGGACGCGACCGGCATCGACGTCAACATGACCCGTAAATCCTCAGGTGAGACATTTGCTCAGATCCGTGCAGAAAGCTCCAACCCCAAGGGTGATGTCTGGTGGGGTGGTACCGGTGATCCACATCTACAGGCCGCAGAAGAGGGCCTGACGATGGAATACATGTCGCCGATGCGTGACCAGCTTCATGATTGGGCGATTTCTCAGGCGGAAAGCGCTGGTAACAAGACCATCGGCATCTATTCAGGTGCGCTTGGTTACGGCTACAATGCCGATCTTGTCGCCGCGAACAACCTTCCCGAACCTGCTTGCTGGAAGGACCTTCTGAAGCCCGAGTACAAGGGGCACGTTCAGATGGCGAACCCGAACTCATCAGGTACGGCCTACACGACTCTGGCCTCGATGGTGCAAATCTTCGGCGAGGACGAAGGATTTGAGTTCATGAAGGGGCTACATTCGAACATCAACCAATACACCAAGTCGGGCTCGGCACCGATCAAGGCTGCTGGTCGAGGCGAGAATACAATTGGTATCGTTTTCATGCATGACGCAGTAAAGCAGGCGGTATCGGGTTTCCCGATCAAAGTCGTCGCGCCATGTGAAGGTACTGGTTACGAAATCGGTTCGATGTCGATCATCGAAGGCGCGCGCAACGAAGATGAGGCCAAAAAGTTCTATGACTGGGCATTGTCGCCCGAGGCACAGAACCTTGCCCTTCAGGTCAACGCATTTCAGGTGCCGTCAAACAAAGGTGCTGAAACTTCGGAAAGCGCGCCTGACATGAGCCAGATCAAGTTGATCGACTATGACTTCAAGAAATACGGCTCGTCGGATGAGCGCAAGCGCTTGCTGCAGAAATGGGACGAAGAGGTTTCGGTACTGCCGCAGTAAATGACTGACGACACGACAAAAACGACCCATCCGGTTCTGATCTTCTGGGTCATCGCCGGGTGGGTCGGATTCTGCCTGCTGCCGTGGTACATGGTTGACGGTGGGCTGTGGTCGTTCGAGTGGCTTTTGGACGGCTACCCGTTCGACGAAGATTATGCGCCAGCTGCCTTACTGATCGGGCAGGGTGAAAAGCTGTGGCTTGCGCCGCTTCTTATCGCTCTTCTGCTGCCGTTTTTGGTATTGAGGCGAGCCAAATCAGATCCGCTTTATGCCCGAATTTTGATCCTGTCAGGGGCGCTGGGCTTCGGCTGGCTGATCGCACAAGGGTTCAGCATCGGTATCCGAGGCTTCAACTTCGATTGGCTGGAAGCCTTGTTCGGAGAGCTCGGTGATCGGCAGTTCGGCATGGGCTATGGCGCGATGATCTGCGCGTCGAGTTTTCTGTTCCTTCTGACCCAGGGTGTCGCCGCACGTGGGGCGATTAACGGAGACGTCTTCGTGGTCAGCGCCATCGGTGGTGTGATCACCATCGTCACCGCGTTTGTATTCTTTCCTATCGCCAAGATGCTGTTCGCTGCCTTTGTGACGGAAGAGGGCGCGTACTCCATCGCAGTGTTCTTCTCGAAATTCTTTGACGACCGGCTATGGGGGTTGGGTTGTTTCTGGGGCGCACGATGCGGGGCGGCATGGAACTCACTGTTTCTGGCCATCCTCGTCGGCTTCATCACCACTGCGCTCGGCTTGTGCTTTGCGCTTGTCGTGACCCGCTCGGGCTTTCGGTACAAGCGCGCGTTGCGCGCACTGACGGTTCTGCCGATTATCACGCCACCGTTCGTGATCGGCCTAGCGCTGATCCTGCTGTTTGGATTGTCGGGTTCAGTAACGCAGTTCTTTGCCGAATTGTTCGGCACCCAACCCACTCGCTGGCTGTATGGCATGCCGGGTGTTCTGATTGCGCAGACGTTGGCATTTACACCCATCGCCTTCCTTGTACTGATTGGCGTCGTTGAAGGGGTGTCTCCCTCGATGGAAGAAGCGGCACAGACACTGCGCGCCAGCAGGTGGCAGACGTTCAAAACTGTGTCCCTGCCGTTGATGCGCCCGGGCCTTGCTAATGCTTTCCTTCTGGGCTTCATCGAAAGCATGGCCGATTTCGGCAACCCACTTGTGCTAGGTGGCAATTTCGATGTGCTGTCGACCGAGATTTTCTTTGCAATTGTTGGTGCGCAATATGATCAAGGCCGCGCTGCGGTTCTGGCCATGGTGCTTCTGTTCTTCACGCTTTCAGCCTTCTACGCGCAGCGAGCCTGGCTGGGTAAGAAAAGCTACACCACAGTCACGGGCAAAGGTGACGCTGGCGTACATCCATTGATGCCAACCGGCCTTTCCATCCCGGTGCTAACCGTCGCCCTTGGCTGGGCCGTGTTTACCATCGTCGTCTACGCCATGATCGTCTACGGCAGTGTGGTCGAGCTGTGGGGGGTCAACAATTCCCTGACGTTCAAGCACTACGTCACTGCGTTCTCGGTTCGGTTTGAAGCAGAGGGTATTCGCTGGACAGGAGCCGCATGGGACAGTTTCTGGACGACTATCACCATCGCCGCAATTGCTGCTCCACTGACGGCTGCCGTGGGGCTCGTGACGGCCTACCTTCTGACCCGACAGAGTTTCGCGGGTAAAGATGCCTTTGAGTTCGGCACCATGCTGTCCTTTGCCATCCCCGGTACCGTGATCGGTGTCAGCTACATTCTCGCCTTCAACGTGCCACCGATCGAGATCACGGGCACGGGTGTCATCCTTGTTGTCAGCTTCATCTTCCGCAACATGCCGGTCGGTGTCCGGGCCGGCATCGCCAGCATGTCGCAACTGGATCGCAGCCTGGACGAATCCTCGCTGACGCTGGGCGCAAATTCCTGGCAGACTTTCCGCCGGATCATCCTGCCTCTGCTACGCCCGGCAATTCTTGCCGCCCTTGTCTACAGTTTCGTGCGGGCCATGACGGCGATTTCGGCGGTGATTTTTCTGGTCAGCGCGGAATATGACATGGCGACCAGCTATATCATCGGGCGGGTCGAGAATAACGACTATGGTCTCGCCATCGCCTATTCCACCACACTGATCTTTGTGATGCTGTCAGTGGTTGCCCTGATGCAGTTGATCGTGGGCCGGACCA
Organism: Ruegeria sp. AD5; assembly: GCF_056542345.1. Classification (NCBI taxonomy): domain Bacteria; kingdom Pseudomonadati; phylum Pseudomonadota; class Alphaproteobacteria; order Rhodobacterales; family Roseobacteraceae; genus Ruegeria; species Ruegeria sp. AD5. The sequence continues at coordinate 990,342 of NZ_JBQFZR010000002.1, read as the reverse complement.
AGATCGGGCGACGAATGACGCAGTCGCGGACCAATGTTTAGGAGAGTTTGACATGAGCCTGCAGTCCAAAGCCGCGCCGGTTCGGTTCGAGTCCGTGACAAAGATGTTTGGCAAGGATGTCGTTGCCGTAGACAACATTAACCTGCATGTCGAAGCCGGAAAGCTGGTCACGCTGTTGGGCCCGTCGGGCTGCGGCAAGACGACGACGTTGAGGATGATCGCGGGGCTCGAAATGGCCACCTCGGGAAAGATCACCATCGGGGATCGCGATGTGACCAAACTGCCCGCGACGGACCGCGACGTATCCATGGTGTTCCAGTCCTACGCGCTGTTTCCTCATATGAGCGTGCTTGAGAACGTGATGTATGGCCTCACGTTCTCGGGCTTTGCTAAAGACGAGGCCCGCCGCCGCGCATTGGACGGTTTAGAGCTGGTTGGCCTGAAAGGTTTTGACGGCCGTCTCCCGTCAGAACTGTCTGGTGGCCAACAGCAGCGCGTCGCTGTAGCGCGGGCTTTGGTGTTGGAACCACAGGTGCTGTTGTTTGATGAACCGCTCTCGAACCTCGACGCGAAACTACGCCGCCAGGTGCGTGAGGACATCCGGGCCATTCAGCAAGACCTTGGCCTGACCGTCGTCTACGTAACACACGATCAGGAAGAGGCTCTGGCGGTGTCCGACGAAATCGTCGTGATGCGGAATGCCGCGATTGCCCAGATTGGCACGCCCCGCCAGCTTTACGACGCCCCAAATGATCGCTTTGTTGCTGATTTTATTGGTGAGGCAAATCTGCTTGCCTGCCAGATCATCTCGGTCGACGGCGACATGGCCACCATCGAGATCGAAGGCTACCGCCATACCTTGGCATCCCGTGGCTTGACCGAAGGGCCTGCGACCGTCGCCATCCGGCCTTCTCGACTTGTGATCGGGGCCGCGCAAGGAGTTGCGGCGACCGTCTCCAAAGCCACCTATGTGGGTGTCCGAATGGAGTACACTCTGACCGGTGCGTTCGGCCAGGTCTTTGCAGTCCATGACGATGTTGATGCGCCGCTAGAGCCGGGTACAGAAGTACAGATGGCCTTCGCCGAGAAAGGTCCGGTGCTTTTGCCCGAATAGATGCCCTGTCTTCTAATCATCACGCACCCCGAGGTCATCATTGACCCGAACACCCCCATTCAGGACTGGGGGCTTAGCGCGGAAGGCCGCCGCCGCGCTGCGGCCTTCGCAACCAGCGGAATTTTTGCAGAAGTTACCCACCTATGGGCCAGCACCGAGCAAAAGGCCCGCGAGACGGCCGACATCCTGGCCGCGCCCCGAAGCCTGCGGATAAAACAAGATGCCGCACTTGGCGAGAATGATCGAAGCGCCACCGGTTTTCTGCCGCGTGACCGGTTCGAAGCTGCCGCTGACGCATTCTTTGCCCACCCCAACACCAGTTTTCGCGGCTGGGAAACTGCCGTTGCCGCCCGGCGGCGTATAAACCAAGCAGTAACTTCAATTATCGAAACGCATGATGGCAGTGACCTCGCCATCGTTACCCATGGGGCCGTCGGGACCCTTCTGTGGTGCTCCTTGTCGGGCCGCCCCATTGATCGGAGGTATGATCAGCCCGGGCAAGGCCATTATTGGCAAGCCGATCTAACGGACCTTAAACCGCTGAGCGGATGGCGCTCAATCGACTAGATTGTCAGGCCTGCCACGCGTTCTCCGAGATTTCACGCAAAGTATCAAACACATCCGGAGTACCAGCGATCACCCGACCGCCGTTGCGGGTCATTGCGCCTGCGTCCTGATCTTCGACCACGCCGCCTGCTTCCGCAATCATCAATTGACCAGCCAGACAATCCCAGGCGTTCATATGTTCTTCGACATAGCCAAGCAGCCGGCCCGCTGCGACATAGGCCAGTGACAGCGCGCCACTGGCGTTTCTGTGAAACATGGCCCCACGCTCGATCAGGTTCGCGACGATTGGAACAATGTTACGGTTATCCACCCGGTTCGAATAACCCACTGCCACCGTTCCTTGATGCAGCGCAACACCCGAAGAGACCCTCATTGGCGCATCATTCAGTGTTGCCCCGCCTCCGCGCGAGGCTACGAAGGTCTCATTGATATTTGGGTCATGGATTACACCGATCTCGGTATTTTCCTCAGCGACGCCCGCCAGAACGATGGTCCAGGCCGGAATGCCATTGACGAAATTCGTGGTGCCATCAATTGGATCGATCACCCAGTCAAATCCGCTTGAACCTTGTGTTTCACCATGCTCTTCGCCAAATATGCCATCGTTGGGCCAAGCCTCGGCGATCCTCTGGCGGATGAAGGTTTCGACATTCCGGTCTGCCTCGCTGACCCAATCCTGTGCGCCTTTTTGATCGACGATCAAACCGCCCCGGTCGGAGAAATATCTGGAGGCGATTGTGCCAGCTTCCTTGCAGATCGCGATCGCGAAGTCTTTGCGTTCTTTGAGGTAATCCATTGGGAATCCAAATCATATCTGTTGTTGGCCAAAACTGTGCAGGCTTGGTGATGGAATGGCAAATACCAAATGCTGGTGAACTCGGTCCGGGGCCGCCATTGACAGGCGTGCCTTCAACCGCATTTCGCGTCTTCAAAACGGGGCGCGCAGGTTTCGTGCTAAACACGATGCCGTAAGAATACGTCGCCGGGAACGATTGTAGCATTGAAGAAAATGGTAGCCCGTAGGGGAATCGAACCCCTCTTTCCAGGTTGAAAACCTGGCGTCCTAACCGATAGACGAACGGGCCATTTAGACCAGACAAGCACAAGTGGTAGCCCGTAGGGGAATCGAACCCCTCTTTCCAGGTTGAAAACCTGGCGTCCTAACCGATAGACGAACGGGCCACGCTGGCTTGTGGAGGGCCTTTTACGGTTTACCTTCCCCCCCCGCAAGACGAAAAACGCAAGGCTGTGAAACTTTTTTGGCCGTTCCTGAGCGGCGTTGAAACGGTTGTCAGACAGCTTCTGCCGCGTCTTCCAGCCGCAGCTGCACGCTCTGTCGTCCGCCCCAGGTATTCACCTCAAGCCGACCCGCGAAATGGAACCGCGCGCCGCCGTGATTAGACAGGCGATCCCCCAACGGGCCGTCGAACGCGCCAAAGGCGATGGCATCCAGTCCGCCAGACATTCCATCTGAAAGTGACAGCTTCAAATGTGTTTCGCCCACGCGTTTAGCAAAGCGCACTTGCAGATCAGGCAGCGCATAGCGCGGGGCAGGGGCACCGGCCCCGAAAGGACCCGCTTTCTCTACCTGTTCGATCAGATCGACTGTCGCGGCCCCGGGCATCAGCGCCCCGTCCAGTTTCAAGTCGGCGGGACCGCCTTGGCCTGCACCCTGCTTGGCCAGAAGCTCGGACAGGCGCGACATTGCAGGCTCCAACTGATCACGCATCACCGTGAGACCGGCCGCCATCTTGTGGCCACCACCCTTGACCAGCAGCCCTTCGGCAGCCAGTCGCTGGATCGACGCGCCCAGATCAACGCACGAGATCGACCTGCCTGAACCTTTGCCCTCATCCCCGTCGAACCCGATCACGATAGCGGGCCGGTTTGCCGACTCTTTCAGCCGCGAAGCAACGATACCTACCACCCCGGGATGCCAACCGTCGCCTGCGGCCCAGACCAGCGGCGCATCCAACCCACGGTCCTCGGCTTGCGCCAAAGCCGCCGCGCGGACCGCGTTTTCGATCTCGCGCCGTTCCGAATTCAGGGCATCCAGCCGCTCGGATAAGGCTTCGGCCTCAGTGATCGAGTCCGTGCTCAGCAGCCGCGCGCCAAGATCAGCCTGACCAATGCGACCGCCAGCATTGACGCGCGGCCCCAGCAGAAACCCCAGATGATAGCTGTTGGGCGCGGTATCCATGCGCGCCACGTCTGACAACGCGACCAAGCCGGGCCTTTGCCTTTGGGTCATCACTTTCAGGCCCTGTCGAACCAGCGCCCGGTTGGCGTCGATCAACGGCGCAACGTCCGCCACCGTGGCCAGCGCCACCAGATCGAGCATTGCCATCAGATCCGGCCCCTTGGCCCCGGCCTCACGCAACTGACGACCCGCCTCGACCAGCATCAGGAACACCACCGCAGCAGCGCAGAGATAGCCCAGATCGCCGCTTTCGTCCTGTCGGTTCGGGTTCACCACGGCGACGCAATCCGGCAGGGTTTCTGCTCCCAAATGGTGATCCAAAACGATCACATCCGCACCCTTCGCCGCCGCGATAGGTTCGTGGCTCAGCGTTCCGCAATCCACGCAGATGATCAGGTCATGGCTAGCCGCAAGTTCCTGCATTGCAGGCACATTTGGCCCATAGCCTTCATCAATCCGGTCGGGCACATAAAGCGTCGCGGTAAGCCCCATCTGGCGCAGCCACACCAACAACAACGCAGCCGAACTGCCCCCGTCCACATCATAGTCAGCAAAAACTGCGATCTTTTGGCGCTTGCGCACAGATTGTAGAAACCGGGCCGCAGCGACTTCCATATCTTTCATCGATCGCGGGTCGGGCAGCAGTTCCTTCAACTTAGGCTCCAGGAAACCGGCGGCCTCCATCACCGGAACACCACGCCGTGCCAAAACCTGACAGACGGCGCGAGGCAGATCTGTCTGCTGCGCCATCATTTCTGCTGACCGCTCGACCTCAATCCCCGGTCCGATCCAGCGTCGCCCCGTCAGAGATTGCTCTACGCCCAGAAATGCCACATCTCACCTCATGCACTAAGGCCGGACCCCTGCGGATCCGGCCTCTTGGTCTTTTATGAATACTCTTGCTGAAGGCGCTGGCGCAAGCCGCTATGCTTCGTTGTGTGGCCACATCGGCGTGCGGTAGGACATCCGCCGCACCGAGCCCGTTTTTGATCGCATGAGCAGCGTCGTTGTTTCAACCCAACCCGGTTCCCGCTTGATGCGCGGCAGCAGTGAGCCTCCGGTGACCCCAGTAGCGGCAAAGATGACATCCGCCGTTACCATCTCGTCGCGCGCATAAACACGGTCCAGATCGGTGATGCCCGCCTTGGCCGCCCGGCCACGTTCGTCGTCATTACGGAACAACAGGCGGCCATAGATTTGTCCACCCATGCATTTCAGCGCGGCTGCGGCAAGCACACCCTCGGGCGCACCACCTTGACCCATATACATGTCGATGCCGGTCACTTCGCTTTCGGCGCAATGCATCACACCTGCGACGTCGCCATCTGTGATCAGGCGGATCGACGCACCGGTATCGCGGACTTCAGCAATCATCGCTTCGTGGCGGGGACGCTCCAATATGCATACGGTAATATCCGCAGGTTCACAGCCTTTGGCCTTGGCCAGCGCTTCAACTCGCTCGCGCGGGCTCATGTCCAAGCTTACGACACCTTCGGGAAAGCCCGGACCAATGGCCAGTTTGTCCATGTATACGTCCGGAGCGTGTAGCATTGAGCCGCGCGGGCCCATGGCAATGACGGTCAGCGCGTTGGGCATATCCTTGGCGGTCAGGGTTGTGCCTTCAAGCGGGTCCAGCGCAATGTCTACGCCCGGGCCGTTACCAGTGCCAACCTCTTCGCCGATATAGAGCATTGGCGCTTCATCACGCTCGCCCTCACCAATGACAACGACACCCTCAATGTCCAGAAGGTTCAGTTGTTCACGCATAGCGTTGACGGCAGCCTGATCGGCAGCTTTCTCATCACCCCGGCCAACCAGAGAGGCGGACGCCAGCGCGGCCTGTTCTGCCACCCGTGCAAGGCCCAGAGACAGCAGGCGGTCGTTGAAATCGATCTTGGCAGCGTTCATCTTCGCATATCCTTTGGTCAGCTAAGGCGTTTTATCCGGCATAGCCTGCGCGCAGCATAGGCCGCAAGGGGTCAGACTTGTTCGATACGCAGGGCGACGGGTTCTCCGGCCACCACATCGGTGGCGCGCAGGCCATCCAGTGCATGGTCCAGCGTCGCCCGCGTGGTTTTGTGGGTCACGATCAGCACGGGCGCTGTGCTTTCTGTGTGCCCATACTGCCGCATCCGGTCGATCGAGACGCCAGCATCGCCCAGAATCGCCGCGACCTTTGCCAGCGCGCCGGGCTTGTCCAGAAGGCCTAGCCGCAGATAGTAAGGTGCAGGGAGGCCAGTAACGGCGGAGGCTGCGTCTTGCAGGGTCGTCGCGGGGCGGCCAAATGTCGGCATATGCAAGCCTCGCGCCAGATCGCAAACGTCGCCCATCACTGCGCTGGCAGTGGGACCTTCACCGGCACCGGGGCCACGCAGAACGATTTGTTCAACTGCGTCCCCATCCAGCACAACCATGTTGGTCCCGCCTTCCAACTGACCTAGCGGAGAATTGCTCGGCACTAGACAGGGTTGCATCCGCTGTTCCAGTCCGCGCGCCGTTCGCTGTGCTACACCCAACAGCTTGATGCGATACCCCATGTCGTGGGCCTGATGGATGTCATCGAGGCTAATATGCTGAATGCCCTCGATCTCGATCCCATCGAAATTCGGCTTGGTGCCAAAGGCAATCGAAGACAGCAGCGCCAGTTTGTGCGCCGCGTCGATGCCGCCAACATCCAGATTCGGATCGGCTTCAAGATAGCCAAGCTGCGCGCATTCCTCGAACAGGGCGTTATAGCCCAACTCCTGCGATTGCATCCGGGTCAGAATATAGTTGCAGGTACCGTTCATGACGCCCATGACACGCGTGATCTCGTTACCCGCCAGTCCTTCGGTCAGAGATTTGATTACCGGGATACCACCCGCGACAGCCGCTTCGAAGCGAATTACACGCCCTGCGGCTTCGGCCAATTCCGCCAATTCCTGCCCGTGAATCGCCAGCAGCGCCTTGTTTGCGGTGACGACATCCTTGCCACTGGTCAGCGCCGCCTCGACCGAAGCTTTCGCGGGGCCGTTCTCCCCGCCCATCAGTTCGACAAAAACATCGATGTCTTCGCGTTTGGCTAATGCAACGGGATCGGTTTCCCATGCATAATCCGAGAGGTTTACGCCACGGTCCTTGCTGGCATCACGGGCCGAAACTGCGGTGATCTCGATGCGATGCCCGGTGCGGGCGTGCAACAAATCGGCATGACGACGCACAATTTTGACCACACCCACGCCAACGGTTCCCAATCCGGCAATTCCAAGCCTCAGCGCCTGTGTCATTCCCTTGGGTCCTTTCTGCTCGCAATACCGCCCGCGATGGCGAAGTGTCCTTTGCGGGCTGCCTTAGCGGGTTCGAGGCAGGGGTGCAATCCGTCTAATCTTTTGGAGCTAGTGGCGTGGCCGAAATCCTAGTTAATCTCGGCATTCTGCAGCGCTTCGGCCTTTTCCGCCAACGCTTCGCTGCGTGCTGTCAGGTCTTCTTCTACCTCTTCCGCTTCGCTGATTGGATCGGTCGGAGGGCCGAGGGCGGGATCTAAAGCAATAAGCTTGGGGTAGGGTGCCTTGCGCAATGCGGCGGTTTCGCTGCCTTCCAACTCAGGGATATTTGCGCAGCCGGCGGTGGCCAGCACAAAGAGAATGGGCAGCAAAAGCTTCATCGTAGTCCTTCGGGTCGCAGCGTGTATCCCGTGATGCACGTTTTGTCGGAATGGTTCAAGCGGGGTTCTATCTGAACGTCTGTTCAGATACGATCGAAGCATGGCGCGTACACAAGGTTCTCATTCCGATATCACCGGCCCCCGTATTCGCGAGGCCGCACTGGGGCTGTTTGCCCGTCATGGCTATGCTGCGGTTTCAATGCGGCAGATCGCAGGCGAGGTGGGGGTGCAGGCTGGGGCACTCTATAATTACACGCCCGACAAGCAGAGCCTGCTGTTTCGGCTGATGCGCGATCACATGCAGGATCTGATGGCCGCCTATGACGATCTCGACCGGTTTGATAATCCACAAGATGCGTTGCGTCAGTTTGTCGGGTTCCACATCCGTTTTCACCTGCAGCGTCCCGACGAGGTGTTCATCGCTTACATGGAGCTGCGCAATCTGAACCCCGAAAATTTTGCCGAAATCGAGGCCCTGCGCCGCCGTTACGAGGACTCGTTAGAGCATATTCTGCGTAACGGGCAGCAATCGGGTCAATTTTCGGTCACCGATACTAAGATCGCCACATTAGCGGTGATTGCCATGCTGAATGGTGTGATCACTTGGTATCGCAGCGGTGGCCGCCTGTCGCTGGATGAGGTCGAGCAGGTGTACTGGGACATGGTCCGCAAAGCGGTTACCGCCTGACCAGCCCTTAGTGGGCCGGGCGGATGAACGTTCCGTTCCGCAATTCCCGAAACGCTTGCTGCAATTCTGCCTGCGTGTTCATTACGATCGGGCCATGCCACGCAACGGGTTCATCGATCGGAGCGCCCGAGATCAAAAGAAACCGTACACCTTCGGGCCCGGCCTGAACCGTGATTTCATCTCCGGTTCCGAACCGAACCAACGTCCTGTCGCCTGACATGTCGCGGATGTTGACCTCTTGCCCGGCAACTTCTTTTTCCAAAAGAACACCGGTTGGCTGAGACGCATCAGCAAAGGCAGCACTGCCTTCAAAGATATAGGCGAAGGCCCGGCGGTATGTGTCGATCGGAATGGTTTTTTTCACCCCTGCCGGTATGCTGATATCCAGGTATTGCGGATCGGCAGCGATACCGTCCACTGGGCCCGTACGTCCCCAGAATGTACCGACAATCACACGGACCTTTGTCCCATCATCATCGATGATTTCCGGAATATCAGTGCTTTGAACGTCCTGATAGCGCGGGGTGGCCATTTTCTGATCTGATGGCAGATTGCCCCACAGCTGGAACCCATGCATCTGACCGCTGGCCGACCCCTTGGGCATTTCCTGATGTAGGATACCCGACCCGGCGGTCATCCACTGGACATCTCCGGCACCCAGCGTGCCGCTATTGCCCAGCGAGTCGCTGTGTTCGACTGTGCCGGACAGGACATAAGTGATCGTTTCGATGCCCCGATGCGGATGCCACGGAAAACCGGCCATATAGTCCAATGGGTTGTCATTCCGGAAATCATCGAACAGCAGAAACGGGTCCAGTTCCGACGGGTCCTGAAACCCGAACGCCCGGTGCAGTTTGACGCCCGCGCCTTCCATCGTCGGGACCGCCTTGCGGAATTCCAAAGTTGGTCTGAGTGACATAAAAGCCTCCTGATCCTTTGACCGGAACTTATGCGTCGGCCTGAGGCAGTCAATTTGCGCAGGAACACTGAAGCTGTGCGAAGATGCTCAGACAGGTGACGCGGTGCTGTCCTTTGCGTATCAAAGCGGTTAAAGCGGGCGGACAATCAGGAGAACAATATGCAAGAAGAAGTGCTGGCTACGGTCGCGGCCTCGGCACCGCGGCGCTGGACTGGGGTAGGGATGCTGGTCACGGTCGGGGCGTTGGTCATTTACGTCGCGTTGGCATCGCCGCCTGAGTTTGGCTGGCAGGTCTTCTTACTGGTTTCCGGGGCAGCTGCGTTCTGGTTAGCCCGTCGCATGTGGTACGCGACCGAAGACAGGATCGAGCTGACCCAGTCCCAATTGCGCACAGGCTCGGGGCAGGTGATCTGCAATATCGAGGATGTCGAAGGCGTAGACCGGGGCGTGTTCGCATTTAAGCCATCAAATGGCTTCTTGGTAATCACTCATGCACGAAGCTCAAACCAGTGGGCGCCCGGTCTTTGGTGGCGTGTCGGACGAAGGATTGGCATAGGCGGCATGACAGCCGCCGCCGAGACCAAATACATGTCGGAAATGCTGTCGGCGATGCTTGCTGAAAAGAGTTAGACACCCAAGCAAGCAGGGTCGGTATTGACGATCTGGTCGAAAACACGCGGGTGTGTGAAGACCAGATTATCCATTTCAAAGTCAGCAAATTTGAATGCCATCTGGAATGGCGCTTTGTATGTATTGTTGGTTTCGACCAGTATCATTGAGCCGTTATCAGGCATTACCGGAAGCCGTTGTTTGATTTTCACGATCTCTGCGTCGGTCCATTTCTGATATCCAGTGCCCCGCACGCAGGACCATAGAACATCGTGGAGATCGTTATCACCATCATAGGTCAGATAGGTCACACGCATCGAGACTGGTGCTCTGGTATCAACCATGTTTTCCAGAAGGTCGTACATGGTGTTGATATACGCGGCGTTAACATCTTCAGCTTCGCGTGAGAGCACATCCGCAACTGCGTAGGCTCCTTTGATGTTGATCGCGCTTTGGCGATAGCTGTCATAATAGGTGTAAGACGCAAACATTGACCAGAACAGCAGCGGCAATATCAGCATTGCCTCGACCGATAAGGCGCCGTCTTCTCGTTTGAGAAAGCGGTTCAGCAGTGCCTTGGGAAGGTTGCGATTCTCTTTGTTAATTCGAGGCATCGGCCACATCCACTGTTGTGTCAGATGAATCGTCAGGATCAGCTGATGAACCACCAAATGGTTCATGAACAAATACGGTCGTCGCCTGCAGTTCCCATTGGCCGTCGTTGTCCTGCTTCGCAATGCCGCTCAGCATCGAAAGCCCAAAAACAGGTGAAACCTCAAGACAGGCGCGGATAATCATAAGCTCATTTGAAGTCCCTTGTTCAAAAACAACTTCGTCCGGCTTACGAATTGTCTCCGGAGTGTCGACGCAGTAGGGGGTTGGATCCAACTGATTGCCGACCCGCGGATCAATGGACTTCATCTCGAGCGCGAGGTTTTCCGAGCAATTGGTTATCAGCGCTTCGTCACAGATCATTTTCTTCAGCAGCGCGTGATCCCATTCATCTTCCCCGTCAGGAAGGCGATTAAGCCGAACCTCCCGAATTGTCATATCCAGAGATCGTTCAAGATCGGCATGGTGGAAGGACTGCAATCCCAGATCCATGCCTGAATAAGCGACATACAGGAAGAATGGAAACCAGAAGATAAACTCGATAGACGAGTTTCCATCCTCATTCTTTCGAAATCTCCGAAGCCGATTCCGCAGTGTCTTTGTCATTGGGTCAGCCTCAGGTTTTGAATGGAGGTGCTGATTGAATCGAAGACGCGTTCAATCTGATTGCCGGTCGCTTCATAGTAACGGGCAGGTTTGATCGCGCAGTCTTTCAGCATCTGCTTAACACCGTAGGGTGCCTCAAAAGCGATCGAGAAGATGATGACATTATCTTCTTCAGCTTCTTCGCAGAGATCTACAACATTTGGATTTTTGGTCGAAGGACCAATTTCGGTCGTGGAGTCAGCTGCAAATTCTTCGCCGCGATCCCAGCCATAAGCGTGACGCAACATATTCCGAATTGCGTATTTTTCAGTATGCGCCCAGACATCGGGCCATTCCAGTTCTACCGGATCGGAATCTGTTGAAAGCCCTTCGGAGTCCTCGCGTGTTTGCGATCGATCCATCGAATAGCAGGTGCCGTCGTAGTAATCCGTACAGCGGTAGCGCATATAAGTCCCATTGCCATGGGCATGATCTTGGTATTTGTCGCGGGTCCAGCGCCTGTACGAACTGTCCCGTACAGTTGTGGCGACATTAGGCCAAGCCCAGCGGTCATACTCTTCATCGTAGATAGAATAAGTTTCGGCATCTTCATTCCAATAGATGTCCGAGGGGCCGTCATTATAAGGCGGATTCACTTTGTGCTGATAAGTGTTTTCACCATCCGTCATCAGCACCAGAACCTTGAGGGTGTCCGTGGTCTTGTTAGGGGCTGGCCGAATTGCGAACGAGTCCGGAATTTCTGAACTGTCCGCAATCTGAGCGATCAGCGGTTGGATACTATCGTCAAGCAAAGTTAGACCCCACTTGAGGCCCACATCGATCGAAGTCCAGCCGCTTGCCACAAGATTCTGGATCTGACCTTTCAGAATGTCAGGATCATTCTGGATTACCGTCATCTCTCGCCGATCTGTGGTGGTTTCAAGACGGCACGTATTGCTGGTTACCAACGTGTCGTTGAACCTTTTGTCGCTGGAGCCATTATCCTTGAAATGAAGAGTTTGCGGGACATAATCCCCTTTTGTGATGATGTTTCCTTCGTCGTCCACGATGTCGTAATAGTTGAAATCGGTCGTTGTGTAGTCCGAAGCCTGGAAATCGATGCAATTGGCCCTTTCGTTAGCCCCGATCGTGTTCAAAGCATTCATAAGATAGTCAGGCACCGACACCTGTTCCGAGTAGGGCACGATTGAGATCGACAATCTACCATCCTCAGATTTCAGGATCATCTCATCGATAAAGTCCTCAGCGGCACTTTTGAGGTTGGTCAGCTTTGTCCCGCGCATCGAACCCGAGACGTCCAGAACCAATGAAATTTCGACGTTACCAATCGATTCTTCGGCGATGCTGGTGGCGGTTGTATCAATGTAATCGACGCCACTCCATTTCATGAAGTGTGTCTCAATGCTCATGTCGGCGCTGGCTTCGACTTTCCGTTTTCCTTCAAGTTCTGCAACCTGAGTCACGGTTCCGTCGTCGTTTGTCGTGCATGTCTCGGGCTCAACCTTGATATTTTTGATGATGTTCGTATCGAAACCTTCTTTGCGAATGTAATCATTCACAACGACCCGTGGGCAAAGCTCTTGGTCCAGGTCAGCTGCGGCAAGGACCGCGCGGTCCAGTGCGTATTGTAGCCTTACCCTTTCGCGATCATACCTCATGACGTCGACCGCGAACCCGGCCACGGTGAAGACAATCATGATCAGGAAAAGCGCAAGGATCGTCATCGTGCCTTCTGTCGAAGAAACAAAGTGCCGCAAGTGCCGCGAACAACTGTTTTCGCGGCAGAGACGGTTGAATTGGGCCTTCAAATCAAACTTGCGCATAATTGGTTCCTCGGTCGATCAGACACACTGATGCCAGCACTTCGCAACTTTAATAATTTACCCACGGATCGTGGCGAGATTTGGGCGCAGTGGACACTATGCTGCTCGTTTTTAACGAGATTCAGCTTTATTCCCGGTGTTATTGGTGGTTTTGTTTCGCGCCTTTGGACAATCGCGCGGCTTTCGTTAACGCCCGACTCACCAATGGAGCTCAAAAGTAAAGTTCACAAACTGATGAAAATACGTGCAGTTACTGATTGCGGTATTGGGCAAGCAGTGCGACAAAAAGTCGTGACGTATCTCGTCTACCGGCACGGAGGATTTTATGACCGGCATTAAAGAACCCAGCTTTCGTGAGAGTGTTGATTTGATGTTCAACAGAGCGGCGTCTCTGATGGATTTGCCGCCCGGGCTAGAAGAGAAGATACGGGTTTGTAATGCCACCTACACCGTTCGGTTCGGGGTGCGTCTGCGGGGGCAGATCCACACCTTTACCGGATATCGTTCGGTTCATTCGGAACATATGGAGCCGGTAAAGGGTGGCATTCGCTATGCCTTGGCGGTGAACCAGGATGAGGTCGAAGCGCTCGCTGCGCTCATGACTTACAAGTGTGCACTGGTCGAAGCGCCCTTTGGTGGCTCGAAAGGGGGCCTTTGCATTGATCCTCGCCAGTATGAAGAACATGAGATGGAACAGATCACGCGTCGTTTTGCCTATGAGCTGGCAAAGCGCGATCTGATCAACCCCTCACAGAACGTGCCTGCGCCCGATATGGGAACAGGCGAGCGCGAAATGGCGTGGATGGCTGACCAATATGCGCGGATGAATACGACCGATATCAACGCGCGAGCCTGTGTGACAGGTAAACCGCTGAACGCGGGGGGCATCGCGGGCAGGGTCGAAGCAACCGGGCGCGGCATCCAATACGCGTTGCGCGAATTCTTCCGAAACCCGGAAGACGTCAAGAAGGCGAACTTGTCAGGCACGCTGGACGGAAAGCGCGTCGTCGTGCAGGGATTGGGTAACGTGGGCTATCACGCAGCCAAGTTCCTCAGCGAGGAAGACGGGTCGCGTGTGGTCGGCATCATCGAATGGGATGGCGCTCTGTACAATCCCGATGGCATCGACGTAGAAGCCGTGCGGCAGTGGATCGTCAAGCATGGCGGCGTGAAGGACTATCCCGACGCCACGCATTCCGCCGAGGGCGGCGCGGTACTTGAAGCCGAGTGTGACATCCTGATTCCGGCGGCGCTGGAGGGGGTAATAAACCTATCCAACGCCGAACGTATTAAGGCACCACTGATCATCGAGGCCGCCAACGGGCCTGTCACGGCGGGTGCTGATGAGATCATGCGCAAGAAAGGCACGGTGATCATTCCTGACATGTATGCAAACGCGGGTGGTGTGACCGTGTCCTATTTCGAATGGGTCAAAAACCTCAGCCACATCCGTTTTGGCCGGATGCAGCGGCGTCAGGAAGAAGCTCGGCATGAGTTGATCGTCAGCGAACTGGAACGGTTGGATCGGTATCTGGGTGACGCTTGGTCGATGTCTCCGGATTTCAAGGCCAAGTACCTAAAGGGCGCTGGCGAGTTGGAGCTGGTGCGTTCGGGGCTCGATGACACGATGCGCATTGCCTATCAGTCGATGAGCGAAGTCTGGCATGATCGCGCGGATGTCGACGATCTGCGCACGGCGGCCTATATCGTTGCGATCGACCGCGTCTCAAAAAGCTATCGCGCCAAGGGCCTCTGAGCGCACAGACAACAGAAGATTCTTGAGTGGCCAACCATCGGGTTGGCCATTTTTCATTTAGGTCGAAGTCGTCAGAGTGTGTGGATTGGTCGCCCAGCGACAAGTTTTCGTCGAAAACAGGAGTGGAACCAGATTCCGGCGTTGTTACTGCTGGGTGAAGTTGGTTTGATGCCGACACACCTGTAGGGAGTTCTGAATGCGTTTCTCCGGCTTACGTGTCCTGAAAGAGGGCCTGACCGGCAACAAAGGCTGGACGCCGCACTGGCGCGAGCCTGAACCGAAATCCGAATATGACATCGTCATTATCGGCGGCGGAGGCCATGGGTTGAGCACGGCCTATTATCTGGCCAAGGAACATGGTCTGACCAATATCGCTGTTCTGGAAAAGGGCTATATCGGTGGGGGCAATGTCGGGCGCAACACCACCATTGTGCGCGCGAACTATTTTTTGCAGGGCAATTCCGAGTTCTACTCGCACTCATTGAAGCTGTGGGAAGGTCTTGAGCTGGATCTGAACTACAATGTCATGCATTCGCAACGCGGGATCATCAACCTGTTCCATTCGGACGGGCAGCGTGATGCCGCTGCGCGCCGGGGCAACATGATGATCAGTCAGGGTGACGATGCTATCCTGCTCAATCGCGATGAATTGAGGCGGATGGTGCCCTTTCTGAATTTCGATGACCTTAGGTTCCCTCTGTATGGCGGTCTCTACCACCCGCGCGGAGGTACAGCGCGACACGATGCAGTGGCCTGGGGCTATGCGCGCGGAGCGGACCAGCGCGGCGTGGATCTGATCCAGAACTGCGAAGTGACCGGTATTGATATCGAGAATGGCGTGGTGCGCGGTGTTCAGACCTCGCGCGGGCCGATCCGGGCCAAGAAGGTGGCGATGGTTGCTGCCGGGCGTTCAGGTCAGGTGGCGGCGATGGCTGGAATGAGGCTGCCGATTGAAAGCCATGTCTTGCAGGCCTTCGTGACCGAGGGTCTGAAGCCCTGCATCGATCATGTGGTGACGTTTGGCATGGGGCATTTCTATATCAGCCAGTCAGATAAGGGCGGTCTGGTCTTTGGCGGTGATCTGGATTTTTACACCTCCTATGCGGCGCGAGGTAATTTGCCCACCGTCGAAAGCGTGATGGAGGCCGGGATGGCGCTGATGCCGATGATCGGCAAGGCACGGGTGCTGCGATCCTGGGGCGGGATCATGGATATGTCGCCCGATGGCTCTCCGATCATAGACCGAACGGATATTGATGGGCTCTATCTCAATTGCGGCTGGAACTATGGTGGCTTCAAGGCGGTTCCAGGTTCGGGGAATGTGTTTGCGCATCTGATTGCGACGGATCGGTATCACGAGAATGCCACCGGCTTCCGACTGGATCGTTTCCGCACCGGGCGCGGGATTATCGATGAAGAGGGCAAGGGCTCTCAGCACAATCTGCATTGAGGGGCGCGATGTTGGATTTGGGTATTATTGAAAAGATCAAGAAGGGCGCGCGGCTATGAGGATCACCTGTCCATATTGCGGCGAACGGGATCGGCGCGAATTCTACTATCGCGGGGCGGCAGTGGATCTGGACCGACCGGCCCCGGATGCCGGTGAGGCGGCTTGGGATGATTTTGTCTACCAACGGGAAAACCCGGCAGGGCCGACACGAGAGCTTTGGTATCACGAAGGCGGGTGCGGTGCATGGATCGTGGTCACACGAAACACGGTCACGCATGAGATGATCGACGCGCAGCCGGCATCGGAGGAGCGGGCATGAGGATCGATGGAAAGGGTCTTATCGATCGTACGCAGTCGATTCCGTTTGTTTTCGATGGTGCCAGCTATAGCGGCTATGCGGGCGACACCCTGACCTCAGCGCTTTTGGCGAATGGCGTACGACTGATGGGGCGTTCGTTCAAGTACCACCGGCCTAGGGGTGTGCTGAGCGCAGGCAGCGAAGAGCCGAATGCGCTGATGACCGTGGGGGCAGGCGCAGGTCAAGAACCAAATATTCGCGCCACGATGCAAGAGATCTATCCGGGACTTGAAGCGCGCAGCCAGAATCGCTGGCCCAGCCTGAGTGTCGATTTGATGGGGATCAACGATCTGGCTTCCCCGTTTTTGGGCGCGGGTTTTTACTACAAAACCTTCATGTGGCCGAAAAGCTTCTGGGAAAAGCTATACGAGCCGATCATTCGACGTGCCGCCGGATTGGGTGCACTGTCGGGCGAAGACAATGCCGACAAGTACGAAAGCGCTTATGCCTTTTGCGATCTGCTGATTATCGGGGCAGGGCCTGCGGGGCTGATGGCCGCACTGGTCGCTGGTCGTGCCGGCGCGGACGTCATTCTGGCCGACGAAAACAGTCGCGTGGGTGGGCGTCTGCTGGCCGAGACCTATGAGGTCGACGGAAAACCGGGTCCCGTTTGGGTTGACGAAGTGCTGGCCGAGTTAGCCGCGATGGACAATGTCCGCATCATGACCCGGACCACTATCGCAGGCGCCTATGACCAAGGTACCTTTGCGGCGTTGGAACGCGTTTTTCACCACACGGATCACCGCCCCAACGGGGCGCCGTTGGAAACCTATTGGCGGATCGTGGCCAAGCGGTCAGTTCTGGCGGCAGGCGCGCTGGAGCGCCCGGTCGCATTCCGCAACAATGATCGCCCGGGGATCATGACCGCTGGCGCGGTGCGGGCGTATCTAAACCGATGGGGTGTCAGCCCGGGCCGCAATGTGACGATCTTCGGAAATACTGACGATATCCATCGCACTGCTCGTGATTTGTTGGATGCTGGTGTCCATGTGGCGGCTGTGATCGATAGCCGCCATGACGCGCCCTTGTCTGACGACTACGAGGTTCTACGCGGGGCGCAAGTTTGTAACAGTTCGGGCCGTAAGGGGCTGGAGGCGATTACAGTGCGCCGCGCCAGTGGAGAAGAACGGATACACACGGATTGCCTTGCCATGACAGGGGGCTGGAATCCTTCGGTTCATCTAACCTGTCACATGAATAGCCGCCCGATCTGGAAGCGTGAGATCGAAGCCTTTGTGCCAACGCCGGGGGCCGTGCCGGGCATGGTGACAGCGGGTGCGTGCAACGGATCTTTCTCAACTACAGCCTGCCTTCGTGAAGGGATTGAGGCAGCCAAATGCGTGCTTGGCGATCTTGGCTACAAGGCCTCGAAGACTGTGCCACCGCAGGCCGAGGATACGCCATACGAGATCACGCAGCTTTGGGCCGTTCCCGGCAAAGGGCGCGCGTGGCTGGATTTCCAGAACGATGTTACAGTGAAAGATGTCAAACAGGCCGCGACTGAGAACTTCCGGTCAGTCGAGCACATGAAGCGCTATACGACGCAAGGTATGGCGACGGATCAGGGCAAGAATTCGAACGTGGCGGCGTTGGCCATTCTTGCGGACGTCACCGGGCGCGCGATACCCGAAACCGGAACCACGACGTTCCGCCCTCCGTATTCTCCTATCGCCATTGCCGCGCTGGGCGCTGGGGCTGAAGGCAAGGGTTTCAAACCGCAACGTTTTATCACTTCGCACAAAGCGACCGTAGCGCGGAAAGCTCCGTTGGTTGAGGCCGGGCTGTGGTATCGCCCCAGCTATTTCCCAAAGGGTGAAGAAACCACGTGGCGGCAATCCTGTGACCGTGAGGTCAACATGGTGCGTCAGGCCGTCGGGGTGTGCGATGTCTCGACGCTTGGCAAGATTGACATACAGGGGCCGGATGCGGGGGCGTTTCTGGACTTCGTTTATACGAACATGTTCTCGACCCTCAAAGTTGGCCGAACGCGATATGGTCTGATGTTGCGTGAGGATGGATTCGTCATGGATGATGGCACCACCGCGCGGCTGGGAGAGACGCATTACCTGATGACCACCACCACAGCAGGTGCTGGCGATGTAATGAAGCATCTGGAGTTCGTTCATCAGGGACTGCGCCCTGATCTGGATGTCTCGTTCATCTCGGTCACTGAACAGTGGGCACAGTTTGCCGTGGCCGGACCAAAATCGCGTGAACTGTTGAACGATCTGCTGGACACACCTCTTGATGAAGAAAGCTGGCCCTTCATGGCTTGCGGATCGATCTCGGTGCTGGGTGTGCAGGGGCGTTTGTTCCGGATCTCGTTCTCGGGCGAGCATGCATATGAAATCGCCGTGCCTGCGCGCTATGGCGCGAGCCTGTTCGATGTTTTGACCGACCGGGCTGAGACACTGGGCGGTGGTCTGTATGGGATGGAGGCACTGAACGTTCTTCGGATCGAAAAGGGCTTTATTACGCATTCCGAGATCCACGGACGGACAACTGCCTATGATATCGGCATGGGTCGGATGGTGTCGCAGAAGAAGGATTGCATCGGCAAAACGATGTCGCAACGTCCGGGCCTTGAAGAGCCGGGGCGCGAGCGGTTGGTCGGGCTCAAACCCATTGGCGAAAGCAAGGAATTGCTGGCGGGTGCGCATCTTTACCGGGAAGAGGCCGAGCCGGTGCGCATCAATGATCAGGGCTATCTGACCTCCGTGTGTTATTCCCCGACGCTGGAAACGATGTTGGGCTTGGGCTTCTTGGCGGACGGGCCTGAGAGGTATGGAGAAATCGTGAAAATGGTCGATCATCTGCGCGGCGTGACAACCCTGTGTGAAGTGGTGAACCCGGTTTTCTTTGACCCCGAAGGAGGGCGCGTCCGTGGATAATCTGACCGCCAAAACACCCTGCGACGGGTTGCTGCCTTTGACCTTCGGCTCTGTAACGCTCAGCGAAGAGGATGCGGGCGCGATCCATTCGATCTCACCTTTCAAGGGTAAGCAAAAGGCGCTATCCGAAGCTTTGAAAGCAGCGCACGGGATGGCCTATCCATCGGCCAACCGCGCAACGGGTAAGGCTGGCGCGCGGGCGATCTGGTTCGGCCCGGCGCATGCGATGCTGATCGGACCGTCTCCTGATGCGACCCTGACCGAGAATGCTGCCATTGTGGACCAATCAGATGCCTGGGCTGTGGTCCGGTTAGAGGGTGCTGATGTCGAAGACGTACTGGCGCGCGTAGTGCCGGTTGATCTGCGCAAGGTGCATTTCAAGCGCGGCCATACCGCCCGCACCCTGCTCTTCCACATGACTGCTTCGATCACGCGCGTTGGAGAGAACGCGTTTCAGATCATGGTCTTCCGTTCAATGGCTGAGACATTGGTTCACGATTTGAAAAGGGCGATGGAAGGCACCGCCGCGCGCGGGTAAGCTGCGCTGAAAGAAACGAATCCCGGGAGATCCCCATGTTGCGTATCGCTATCGTTGCGGCCGTGCTGGCCACGCCAGTGGTTGCACAGGAAACCAAGGAACAGAGCTGCAAGTATCAGGCCGACGTTGTTGCAGCGATACAGAAAGCACGACTTGACCGGGTCAAGGAACGCGATGTGGCGCAGGCGGTGGCCGACAGTGGTCCTACCTGGCCCGAGAACTACAATGCCGCTGTTCCGCTGATCACGCCTTGGGTATATGAGCAGAAGATGCGCGACGTGCGTAAGAAGGATCTCGGAGCTGCGTGGCTGGAGTTGTGTTTACAACAATAATCCACAGTCAGATCATTTCTCTGTGGACAACCGCGCGCCATCCCCTTGGCGCGCGTTTTCATTTCTGGCAGGTTTGACCCATGTCTTTGCCCCCCGGATTTCTGGATGAACTGCGCACGCGCCTCAGCCTGTCTCAGGTTGTTGGGCGTAAGGTCATGTGGGACCAGCGCAAATCCAATCAGGGCAAGGGGGATATGTGGGCGCCTTGCCCCTTTCATCACGAAAAGACCGCCTCGTTCCACGTCGATGACCAAAAGGGATTCTATTATTGCTTTGGCTGCCACGCCAAAGGGGACGCGATCAGTTTTGTGAAAGAGACCGAGAATGTCTCTTTCATAGAAGCCGTGGAAATTCTGGCGCGCGAGGCCGGGATGCCGATGCCCGCGCGTGATCCCAAGGCGCAGGAAAAGCAGGACCGCCGTTCACAGCTGGCCGAGGTGATGGAACAGGCTGTGCAGTTCTTTCGTTTGCAACTCAAGACTGGGGCAGGGGCGGCGGCACGTGATTATTTGACACGTCGCGGTCTTGACGCGAAGGCGCTGGACCGTTGGGAAATCGGTTTCGCACCCGAGGGCTGGCAGGCTCTGTGGGATCATCTAACCGGTAAGAGTGTCTCCGAGGACCTGATCCTTGGGGCCGGGCTGGCCAAGCCGTCGAACAAAGGTAAGAAACCCTATGATACGTTCCGCAACCGCATCATGTACCCGATCCGCGACCCGCGCGGGCGGTGCATTGCGTTTGGTGGCCGGGCGATGGATCCCAATGACAACGCCAAATACCTGAACTCGCCCGAGACCGATCTGTTCGACAAAGGCCGCAGCCTCTACAACCATGGCCCCGCACGACAGGCGGCAGGCAAGGGGCAGCCTTTGGTTGTGGCCGAGGGCTATATGGACGTGATCGCTTTGGCTGAGGCCGGGTTTGGCGCGTCGGTTGCGCCATTGGGGACTGCGATTACCGAGCATCAGTTGCAACTACTTTGGCGCATCTCTGACGAGCCGATCATCGCTTTGGATGGCGATACGGCAGGGCTGCGTGCGGCGATGCGAGCGGTCGATTTGGCACTGCCGTTGCTGGAAGCGGGCAAATCCTTGCGTTTTGCCTTGATGCCCGAAGGCAAGGATCCCGACGATTTGCTGCGCGCCGAAGGTTCGGGGGCGGTGCAGGGTGTGCTGGATGCTGCAATCCCGATGGTCAAACTGCTCTGGCAACGCGAGACGGAAGGCAAGGTCTTTGACAGCCCCGAACGCAAAGCGGCGCTGGATAAATCCCTGCGAGAGAAGATCAAGCTGATCCGCGACCCCTCGATCCGATCGCACTACGGGCAGGAAATTAAGGACCTGCGCTGGCAATTGTTTCGCCCACAGCGACAATCGCAAAATCGCCCGTGGCAACCGCGCGGAAAATGGCAGCCGCAGGCACAGCCTGCCACGCCAGGCGCACGGGCGTCATTTCTGGCCTCGGCTGAGAATGCGGATATTCAACTGCGCGAAGCGGCAATTCTCGCGATTGCCATCCTGAATCCACAAGTTGTCGTGCAATTCGAAACTCAGCTGGAAGAAATGGATTGCCACGACCCTGATCATGCGGCCTTGCGGGGAGCAATCCTGCGCCATGCCATCGACGATCCGGACAATCTGCAGGATCACATCATGCAAACTTTGGGACCGGAACCCCTTGAAAACCTGCTGGCCCTTCGCCATGTCGCAGTGATCCCCTGTGTGTACAAACCGGGCGACGTTGAAAAGGCCGAGATGACGCTGGCCGAGGAACTCGCAAAGATCAAAGCGCTCCAGGGGTTGGATGCTGAGATTGCCGAAGCGGCAGAGGAATTGTCTGATCTGGCCGATGAGGCGCTGACATATCGGCTGGCGCAAGCCGCCGAAGAGCGCAACCGTACAAGCCGCAGCCAGAACGAAGACAGGGCCGTTTTCGACATCGCCGACAATGGTGCGCGAATCAACCGCGATGAGAAAGACGCGTTTGAGGCCATCACGTCTGGCATCAAATTCGAACGGAAACATCGATGAAGTGGTGTTTTCGTAAGGCACTGGAAAAGAAAAACGGGTAAACGGGTGGCCGAATCACTTCTACGCGCTAATGATTCGGTTCAAACGAATCACCCATCCCTGCAGGAGCATTGAATGGCCGCCAAGGATACGAACGAAGACCGCAAATCCGACGAGCAGGAACAGGAAATCTCGCTGGACATGAGCCAGGCCCAGGTCAAGAAGATGATCGCCGAGGCTCGCGAGAAAGGTTACATCACCTACGACCAGCTCAATCAGGTTCTGCCGCCTGATCAGGTCAGCTCGGAACAGATCGAAGATGTTATGTCGATGCTGTCCGAGATGGGCATCAACATCATCGAAGATGAAGAAGCCGAAGAAGAAGAAAACAAAGGCTCGACCGAACTGGTCACCACCGAAGGTCCGCGCGAGGTTGCGCTGGCTGGTGCTGCAACCGAAAAGCTGGATCGCACCGATGACCCCGTACGCATGTATCTGCGCGAGATGGGTTCAGTCGAACTGCTGAGCCGCGAGGGCGAGATTGCTATCGCCAAGCGGATCGAAGCCGGTCGGAACACCATGATCGCTGGTCTGTGCGAAAGCCCGCTGACCTTCCAAGCGATCACCATCTGGCATGACGAACTTTTGTCCGAAGACATTCTGCTGCGGGACGTCATCGATCTGGAAACCACTTTCGGCAACCAGATGGATGAAGACGGCGAGGTTGAAGAGCCGGTTGTCGATACCTCATCGGTGCAGGCGGCCAAGCCTGCCAAGGATGAGGGGCCGGAGCTTGACGCTGACGGCAACCCGATTGCCAATGATGATGACGATGATGACGACGATCAGGCCAACATGTCCCTGGCCGCGATGGAAGCAGCGCTGAAGGATCAGGTTCTTACCACGCTGGAACGCATCTCGACCGACTTCGCTATGCTGTCCGAAATGCAGGACAGCCGGATTTCTGCGACGCTGAATGAGGATGGCACTTTCAGCGCGAAGGACGAAGAAACCTATCAGAAGCTGCGCGCTGAGATTGTTGAACTGGTGAATGGTCTTCACCTGCACAACAACCGGATCGAAGCTCTGATCGACCAGCTTTATGGCATCAATCGCCGGATTATGTCACTGGACAGCTCGATGGTGAAACTGGCTGACCAGGCTCGCATCAACCGTCGCGAGTTCATTGATGCTTATCGTGGGCGCGAGCTGGATCCGAACTGGTTGGCTGAAATGGCTGAGAAGCCGGGCCGGGGCTGGCAGATGTTCATCGAACGCTCGACCGAAAAGGTTGAGGAACTGCGCAACGACATGGCCCAAGTCGGGCAATATGTCGGTCTCGATATCCCTGAATTCCGCCGCATCGTGCAGCAGGTTCAGAAGGGTGAGAAAGAGGCGCGGCAAGCCAAGAAGGAAATGGTCGAGGCCAACCTGCGTCTGGTGATCTCGATTGCCAAAAAGTACACGAACCGCGGCCTGCAATTCCTTGATCTTATTCAGGAAGGTAACATCGGCCTGATGAAGGCGGTGGACAAGTTCGAATACCGCCGGGGCTATAAGTTCTCGACCTATGCGACCTGGTGGATCCGTCAGGCGATCACGCGTTCGATCGCGGATCAGGCGCGCACGATCCGTATCCCGGTGCATATGATCGAAACGATCAACAAGCTGGTCCGGACAGGTCGTCAGATGCTGCACGAAATCGGCCGCGAGCCAACGCCGGAAGAACTGGCCGAAAAGCTGCAAATGCCGCTTGAGAAGGTGCGCAAGGTGATGAAAATCGCCAAGGAGCCGATCAGCCTTGAGACACCAATCGGTGACGAGGAAGACAGCCAGCTGGGCGATTTCATCGAAGACAAGAATGCCGTGCTGCCACTGGACAGCGCCATTCAGGAAAACCTCAAGGAAACCACCACACGGGTTCTGGCCTCTCTCACCCCGCGTGAAGAGCGGGTTCTGCGGATGCGCTTTGGCATCGGCATGAACACCGACCACACGCTGGAAGAGGTCGGTCAGCAGTTCAGCGTGACGCGCGAACGTATCCGCCAGATCGAGGCGAAGGCGCTGCGTAAGCTGAAACACCCGAGTAGGTCGCGTAAATTGCGGTCCTTCCTAGATCAGTAAATCGAAAGGCGCCTCATCCCGAGGCGCTTTTTTCTTTCGCCCGCTCACAATGACTGAACTTCAAATCAAATTGGCGGGAATTCGCAAGGAGTCCGGCGATGCCATCTTTATATCGCCGCTGTCCACTCATGGACAGGCCGGGGCGAGGTGATTGGGCTGATGACCCCCGGCCACGTTGTAGCTTCATGAAAGCGGATGAGAGACACGTTTGCGAAAAGCAGTCGGGGCCTGACCCGTCCAACGTTTGAAGGCGGTGGAAAACGCAGCCTGATCGGAATAACCGAGCGAATACGAGATTTCGGACAGATGCATACCGTTCTTGATAAAGGTCTGCGCCAGGTCACATCGTAAATCT
This sequence comes from Ruegeria sp. AD5, assembly GCF_056542345.1. Classification (NCBI taxonomy): domain Bacteria; kingdom Pseudomonadati; phylum Pseudomonadota; class Alphaproteobacteria; order Rhodobacterales; family Roseobacteraceae; genus Ruegeria; species Ruegeria sp. AD5. Next base: position 965,748 of record NZ_JBQFZR010000002.1, on the reverse strand, counting down.
TCAACAATCTCACGATATGAAGTGCCTTCATCAGCTAGGCGGCGAGTCAATGTTCGAGGGCTTAGGCCGAGCTGGGAGGCGGCGTCGTCCACCTGTACGATTCCCCCCGGCATCGCATCTGTGATCAACCCTTCGATCTGTGTTCGGGTTTTCTGTCTTGGCGACTGTCTTTCGGCCAGCAGGCGTTCGCCAAATTCAACCAAATGCGCGCGCAGGCTAGGGTCGTAAGTTGGGATCGGTGTTTCCAGCGAGGGCAGCGACAAGATGATTTCCAAGCGTTCGGCCCCGAAGGTAACTGGGAAACCTCCGATCTTCTGGTAGGTGGCTTGGTGTTGCCCAACTGTGTGCTGAAACCGTATCTCAATCGGATTCAGATTCAACTGAGTCAACGCCCGCATCCGGGCGATCGCGCCAAACAGCAGGAACTCGGTCCGCCGATGATAGCGGGAAAAGCTCGGGTCTTTCCAATCGGCCTCAAGCGAGGCAGCGTTACCTGAAAGGCGCAGATTGAAGGCCAGGGCCGGGTCGATAATGCCATGAAACCGCGCCGTATTCTCGATCACCTGCTTCAGATCACGAGAGTACTTGCTGATATAGGCCGTAATGCTGGAAGAAGAACTGAATTCCAGACCCGCCCGTGCCCCAAAGGTGATATCGCCAAGTGCATCGCAGGCGTGTCGGACAAACAGCGCTTCTTTGTGGGCGCTGTACCTTTTGGCAGGCGGTTCAATATCGCTGCGGGTCAATGCGCAGTCACTCAGGACCTGTTCCACCACGGTCGCGCTTGCGTGATCCTCAAGGGTCCGTGTCAGCAATTGAATGCGTGAAATGTCGACGTCCATCACCCAGCCCAAAAAACGCGTTACTGTAATACCGTTACCCTAGCGGCAAACCGTGGCAATGCGCCAGCCTCGGTGCTGATACCCAGGAATTGACCGCAACTCACAAAGATATGGCAGAAATGGCCATGTCCGTAGCCTTGGCCAATAGCTACATGACCGGTGTTGTCGGGTCAGCGCCTTTTGGGGAAAAGGTCAGAGCCTGAGCGAGCGGTCCACCAAGCCGTTTCAACGGGTTCCCCGGCACGCCCCTCTCATTCTTCTGGTCAGTCATGTCGCATTGCTGCGGCGCATTCGACGTGACAGCATCACGGGGAACCTTTTGTTATTTCTTGATCTCTCGTGGCTGATGATCTTTCCATCGATACAGATTTGATCGTCTTCGACGGTGAATGCGTGCTGTGTTCAGGGTTTTTTCACTTCATGTTGCGCCATGATCGAGATCAGAAATTTCTATTTGCAACTGCGCAGTCACCGCTTGGGCAGCAGCTTTATACTCTCCTGAACCTGCCGACAGACGAATTTGAAACCAATTTGGTGATCGTCAAAGGAAAGGTGCACCAAAATCTCGACGCATTTGCCGCTGCGATGCATGCATTATATGTTCCGTGGCGGGTATTGTCCTTGTGTCGATACCTGCCGAGGTTTCTGAAGAACCCGCTGTACCGGATGATTGCCCGTAACAGATATGCGCTATTTGGGCGGCGGGATGAGTGCCTAGTTCCTGATCCTTCTCTCCGATCGCGGTTTGCCCAAGATGGATTCTGATCGTGATCCATTCCTGCAGGCGCTGGGTATAGATGAAGCTGTGCCTGGATTGGTCAGGGATTTGCACAGCGGGGAAGGTCGCTACTCTGGTCGATGCAGCATTCAGCGTGGCCGAGGCGTTTTGGTCGCTCTGGCACTTCGCATCGGGCGATTTCCACCTGCGGGCGAAGATTTGCCGGTCACCCTTACGATCCGAAAGCCCGGCGCATATTGGCAATGGGAACGGGATTTCGCAGGCCACAAAACGCGTTCACGGATCACTTTTGGTCCGCTGTGTGGCATGGTGCGGGAACAGATCGGCGGGCTGACAATATGGTTGCAGCCGGTGCGAACTGATAAGGGGCTGACCATTGAGATCCGCCGCCTCGCTTTATTTGGCATTCCGTGTCCGGGGTTTCTTTTGCCACGTTCCGGATCGACCGAGGCTGAGGACGCACAATTGAGGTTTCGCTTTGACATTTCGGCGACAGCACCGGGATTGGGACACCTGATCCGCTATCAGGGATGGTTAGAGCCTGTTCACGAACCACGTGGGTCAAGCTGACATGATCGTTAGTTCGCTTTGCTGACGATGGCGACGCACTAGTCTATATTTCACATGGAAACAGGAAGATGGTCACGATGAAACAGACAATACTTTGCGCATTTGCAGCACTGCTTATGACCAGCTCTGCGGGCGTTGTCGATGCAGCGCCGAACGGTTATCGAACAGAACCGATGAGCGGCACAGACTTCGAGGTCATTCCAAGGACACGTCAGGATACTGATGGATATTGGTGCGCCGCTGCTGATTTTGCCCGCCGGAAATTGGGTGCTGGGTGGCAGCAACAAATCTACGTTCTGCGCGGCTATGGCCCCAGCGTGACAACGGGACGCCGGACGGCGGTACAGTTCACACTGAAACAACCCGCCAATGTCCCGCAGAAAGGCAGCTTTTCGGTCACAGCCGGGTTCCAGCCGGGTGACAGCATGTCGGTACAGGGCGCAAATGCACGGTGCGGCGTCCGTCCGTTTATCAATTGACCTGCGATGCAGACAGAATTCTCGATCCAGACACAGGGCGTGGGGCTCTATGAGATTACCGCCCCTGTGCGCAGTTGGCTGAGGCCGGTTTCGGACGGTTTGCTGACGCTCTTTGTGCGCCACACTTCTTGTTCGCTGCTTATTCAGGAAAACGCCGACCCCGAGGTGCAGACTGATCTGCGCGCATTCTTTGATCGGCTGGTGCCGCAATCGGATCATCCGTCGATGGCTTATCTGCGCCACACCTATGAGGGGCCGGACGACTTGCCAGCCCATATCAAGGCCGCGATGATGCCTGTTTCGCTGTCGATACCGGTGTCAGATGGGGTACCTGCGCTGGGCACATGGCAGGGGATATATCTGTTTGAACACCGCAACGCGCCGCATGAAAGAAAGGTCGCTGCGCATTTTGGGTGACGCTTTATATTGGGGTGGAAAATTCCGACTACCCAAACTCTAGAGGCTGTCCTATAGTTGTGGATAAGTAAGCCGCAGCGCTTACAAAAAGTGGCCAGCTAGGGACGAGGAGACGGCGGATGCGCTGCCCGTTTTGCGGAAATATCGATACTCAGGTCAAAGATTCACGCCCGGCAGAGGATCACGTCGCGATCCGTAGACGGCGGTTCTGCCCGGCCTGCGGCGGACGGTTCACCACCTATGAACGCGTGCAACTGCGTGATCTGGTCGTCATCAAAACCAACGGTAAGCGCGAAGACTTCGACCGCGACAAGCTGGAACGCTCGATCCGTATTTCGATGCAGAAGCGGCCCATTGATCCCGATCGGATTGATCAGATGATCTCCGGTATCGTGCGCCGTCTTGAAAGTATGGGGGAAACCGATATCCCTTCGAATAAAATCGGTGAAATTGTAATGGAAGCGCTGGCCCGGATTGATACGGTCGCATATGTTCGCTTTGCGAGTGTGTACAAGAATTTCCAGGCGGCCGATGATTTCGAGGAGTTTGTCCACGAGTTGCGCCCGCCGCAACCTTCGACGGATGAGTGAGCGATACAGATAAGCGATATATGGCGCTGGCCCTATCATTGGGGCGGCGCGGCCAAGGCACCTGCTGGCCGAATCCGTCCGTCGGGTGTGTCGTCGTGCGCGATGGACGCATCGTTGGTCGCGGCTGGACGCAGCCCGGGGGTCGTCCGCATGCAGAACCTATGGCTCTGACGCAGGCGGGTAAGGCCGCGCGAGGTGCCACCGCTTATGTCTCGCTTGAACCCTGTTCACACTACGGAAAGACGCCGCCCTGTGCCGAAGCGTTGATTGCGGCCGGTGTTACCCGTGTGGTCTCGGCGATCGAAGACAGCGATCCTCGGGTCGCTGGGCAAGGGTTTGCCATGTTGCGCGAGGCCGGGATTGAGGTCACCACCGGCGTTCTGGCGGAACAGGCGGCCCGCGATCACGCAGGGTTTTTTCTGAAAACCGAGCAAGGCCGCCCGTTTGTGACTTTGAAAATGGCCAGCAGCTTTGATGGACGGATTGCCACGGAAACCGGGCACAGTCAGTGGATCACAGGTCTAAATGCTCGCCGCGCGGTGCATGCGATGCGTGCGCGCCACGATGCGGTGATGGTTGGGGCAGGGACAGCGCGCGCCGATGACCCGTCGCTGACGGTTCGTGATCTCGGCGTGCAGCATCAGCCGGTGCGCGTGGTGGTCTCGCGCCATCTGGATTTGCCCTTGATGGGGCAACTTGCGCGAACCGCGTCCGATATCCCTGTCTGGCTCTGTCACGGCCCCCACCCAGACCCCGAGCGTGCGCGTGCGTGGGAGGGGTTGGGTGCCCGTCTGATCCCTTGTGCGCTGGATGGTCATCACGTGGATGCGGCTGATCTGTTGCAACAGCTTGGGCAGGCCGGATTGACGCGTGTCTTTTGCGAAGGCGGATCAGCATTGGCTGCATCTTTGCTAAAGGGCGATCTGGTCGATGAGTTGGTCGGTTTTACAGCGGGGCTGACCATCGGGGCCGAAGGTCTGTCCGCGATCGGCGCACTGAGGCTTGATACTCTGGATACTGCCCCCCGATTTGATCTGATCGAAACACAGGTCGTTGGCGGCGATATCCTACATCGCTGGGCGCGCGTGACGCACTAGCCTTCAGCGCCACCAATGCGCATGCGTCGCCAGTGCGCCCTGAAATTTGGACAAGATGCGATTTACGGGTCCGGTAGGGGATGGCGTACCTTGCGCAAGCCGTTCGACCGCGATTTCGACGGGGCAGTTCTGTCCTGTCACCGGATCGAGATAGCGCGGGTAGTCGATCAGCGTTGCGTGCACCAATCCCATCAACGAAGGCCGCGCGCCACGTCGCGCAGGCACCGCCCCCAGATCATTCGTCAGCCCCCAACCGGCATAGAACGGCGCACCGAGAGTGGTGACCCGGACGCCACGCAGCAAAGCCTCGAACCCCAGCAGAGAGGTCATAGTCCAGACCTCATCCACCTGTCCAAGCAGGGTGGCAGGATCGGTGCCTTCTACAATGACATCGGCCAGATCGGTTTCGATCTTGCCGTCGCGCAGACCAGCTTCGACATCCGGGTGCGGTTTATAGATCAAAACCGCGTAGGGATTGGCCTCGCGCGCCGCGCGCAGCAGGTCCAGATTGGTGCGGATATTGCTTGCTCCCAGCCGGATCGAGGCGTCATCTTCTACCTGACCTGGCACCAGAATACGATGCCCCATCGGTAGGTCCGGGGCGGGGTGGCCGATGTTGTACTTGCTTAGGCCCTCGGTCAGCAGCCGGGCTGTCAGCCGCTCGGCGCGGAGCCTCTGATCAGGGCGCAAGGTTTCGCGCGTGGTGATCCATTCTTCCAGGCGGCTGGGATGCGTTGGATCGTAGTAGATGCCGATATCATCGGTCACCAGCGACAGCGGTGGAACCAGCTCCGCGCCCAACCCACGGGATCGTAAAAAGCCATCCTCAATCCGGGTTGCATTCAGCGTCTCACCGGCCCGGCTGGCCCAGACCATATGGGGTTGTTTGGTGTTCTCTGGCTGCTCGGCCACGAAACGCACCTTATGGTGCTGGCCGAAAATGCGTTGCAGGTGGCGGCGTTTCCATACCCGCATCCCGGAGGCGGTCCAGCCTTTGTGGTCCTGCCGCCAGGCCCGGGTTTGCGCCTCAAGCGTATCGAGCACGCATTCCAATTCGCACAGGCGATCATGGTAGGGATCATACCAACGCGGATACAAGATCATCGCAGCTGCAAAAAGCTGCGCCCGCGTAAGATTCCGTTGGCGACGGAGCAGGGGTGCATCATCTTGCGTCAGCCCCCACCCAGCGTAGAATGGTTGCCCGAACACGCGAGGTTTGTGCCCGGCCAATATCGCCTCAAATCCCATCTGCGAGGACAGCGTGTAAACCCCGATGGCCCCTTCAAGCAGCGACCATGGACTGATGGGGCTGTTGAGGATCGATATTCTGTCACTCAGATCCTGATCGGAAAAGTATCCCTTGCGGTGGCCTGCCGTGGTTTCGGGGTGGCCTTTGATGAGGATGCGCGCGCCGGGGTTTTCCTCTTGCGCGATTACCAGCATCTCGCGGAACCGTGCATAGTCGCCGTTGCTTGCGGTGACGGCAGCATCTCCCTGCGTCTGGTCGATCACTAGAACGTAGCCAGGATCGGGAGGCGTCAGATCAAGGTCAAAGGCCGAGTATTTGCTCAGATGCAGCTCTCGGATGCGCGCGATTGCGCCTCGCGCGCGATCCAGCAGGGCGGTGTCATCCAGCGGATGCGTGGCTAACAGAGTTTCCAGATCCGAAGGCACACTCGGATCAAAATGCAGACCCGATCGATCCAACAACAGACCCATGGGTGCCTCACCGCTTCGTCCAGGGTGCAGAGACCGCAGGAACGCGTCTTCGACCCTCAGGACGGGCACATCGCGTTTCTGCGCGATACCCATGCCCCGATGGGCTGTCGGGCTGTTGCCCCAGACCCCGACCAGATCGTCTGGCTGTGGCAGACCAAGCCGGATGTCATACCCGGCCAGAGACAATATACGACGCAGCCGCGACTGTGTCAGGAACCCACCGTTGTAAACAAAAAGCCGGGAGCGTTCGCCCCCGGCCGTGTTCTCCGGTTCAGAGAGCATTCATCAGTTACCCGTAAGCGTCGCCACATTCGCAAATGGCGTCAGACCTCCGGCAATCAGTGAGACAGATTTGCTCCACTGTGCATATGGGGCCTCGGTGACGTATATCGTGTCATCGTCTCGGATCACGAAATCGCGGGCGATGAACAGGCCATTGGGCGCGGTCAGGTTCAGCAGATAGATCATGCGCTGATCACCCTGTAGCTCGGGACGTCCCATGACATTGCGCGCCACATCCTGCCGTTCCTCACGCAGAACAAAAATACCGGTCGGGTCTGAGGATAGCGGCTGTAGGCCTCCGACCTGTGCCAGCGCCTCAAGGGCGGATAGGTCCTGACTTTCAAAGGCCACGCGGGATTGCCCGCCGGTCGAACCCAGCGCGATGTATGAGCGGCTGTCCTGTTCGACCAGAATGCGATCGCCGCCGCGCAGGGCGATATCGGTTTCCGGGTTGCGGAACAGATCGTCGTACCAGATGGTTCCTCTTTGCTTGCCCCTGATCACAGTGACCAATGCGATATCGGATGCAACTGCCACCCCGCCTGCTTGCGCGAGCATGGTCGACAACGAGCCAGTCGGTCGCTCAATCGGATAGATTCCCGGCGCGCCGATAGTTCCGGTCAGAGAAACGGTCGACCCATCGCCCGGGGTACGCGACACTTGGACTTGCGGATCCGGAGTCTGTTCTTCCAGCTTCGAGGAAATCAACGTGCGGAGCTGTTCGGGCGTATTGCCCGCCGCACGCAGCCGCCCGGCATAAGGGACAAATATGTAACCTTCGCTGTCGACCTGCACCTGATCCAGAACGGTGGCGCCACCGACTGCGGAACTTAGCAACCCATCCTCGACATTTTCCCAGATGCTGAGGCTCAGAATATCGCCGGGGCGTACGGTATCGGATGCGACGCTTTGCGCGCTGCGGAAGGATTTCGAGAACCCGTATTGCGGAATCACCGATGTGGCCCGCGCAACACGGTCGTCGACCTCAACCACAAAGGCGTTACCCCCGTTTTCGACCGACCCGGCTAGAATTTCGTTTTTGTTCGGTCCGGATTTGGGAAGCTGGCATGCTGCCAGCAGGCCAAGGGCCGCCACAAGGGAAACCCCCCGGATCCATCGGGTAGGAAAGCGCTGCACAGCCGATTTACCTCAATCATCTTTGTTTTGGGAAGGTTACCCGCATCGCTTCGAAACATCCAGCAGCAGGTTGCCCGCGATCATTCAACAACGCGCAACTGTGGCGCTGTGGCCTCTTTATCGGAGAGCAACCCTTGATAGGGGTCCTGAGCCGATAGCATCATATCAGCCGCTCGCCGCAGCAATTGACGACGCCCTTGGCGAGAATAGAACCCCCCGGGGACTTGGCAGGTTTCCAGAAGAAATTGGCGATAAGCCCGATAGGCCTTGCCGCCCGGGGCATCTGGCTGGGCAAAGAATGCCTCAATCGATTGCCGAGATACGAATTCGGGCTTGTCATAAATCGACTGCCCAAAAATCCGCAAAGGAATGCCGCGCCACAGAACCTGCTGGCCTGCCGTGGAATTCACCGTCACGGCGGATTTTGCATCGTCTAGCAGCCTGGCCAGCTTACCACCGGGCACATAGTGAATTCGGTTTGTGATGCCGTGCTGTGCTGCAAGCTGGCGCGCCCGCAGCCGCAGCGGTTCACGGTGGTTCTCAAGCGGATGTTCCTTGATGACAAGGTGGTGATGCGCAGGGGCGCCTTTGGCGAATCCGGCGATCACTTGTTCGAGAAAATCGGACATACCGGAAAAATCCGAGTGATATTGGACCGAGCTGTCATGCCCCAATTGCAACAGCACAAGGTGATAGGGAAAACCGCTCCACCTGACCTGAGCCGTGGCCCAGACTCGCTGTAACCTGTGAATGGGCATCAGTGTTAGGCGTTTGAAGTATAGACGAAACTCTTTCGAGACCGGCAGCTCTCGATGGGGTCGGAAATTCCGGTATCTGCGATTCAGAAACAGCACGAACCAGTGATAGAGGGCACCGTAAAAGATGTGCTGGCGCATATCGCCCCAATGGGAAGGCGGTGGGGGGGCGTGCCCTTCGGACTGTTCCAGCGCCGTCTGCATCTGCGCCACATCCAGTTCCATCAGGCGTGAGTTTCCGTTCGACCCGTTTCGTTCATAGGTCACCCACCAAGGGCGCAGGTAGCCTTCTTCAAACACATGAACAGTGGTCCCGCGTGCTTTGGCAATCTCAACTGCGCGTGCATGCACGGGCCGGGTGTCGCCATAGAGCACGATATCGGTCACACCATGGTGGGCGAGCAAGTCGCTGAAGGTTTCCGGCCAGTCGTCGGGCGCACCGCGATACGGAATATAGCTGGATTTGTCGCCCCAGAAAGCCTGATCGCCCGCGTTGAAGCCGACCCGCCAGACCTGAGCACCCGCAGCCCGCAGCATCCGACCAAGCGCGTTAAAGAACGGACCATGCGGTCCTTGTAGAAACAGGAACACACGCCGGTTAGGGCTGTTGGCCAAAGGGATCATGCGGTCTGCTCGTGTGGTGACTTTTGGTGCGTTTGTATAAAATTATGCCTCTTTGTCGTTTTCACGGCAAGGCAGGGCTTGCCGGTAGAGCTGCGTGCCTTTACCTCGGCTATTGAAGCTAGGTTCAGAGGGTTAATGACATGTTCACAGGGATCGTCACCGATATTGGCACCGTTACCGAACTGGACCAGCAGGGAGACCTGCGGGCACGGATCAAGACAAGCTATGAAACGGCGGGCATTGATATTGGCGCTTCAATCGCAAGTGACGGCGTCTGCCTAACCGTCATCGCGTTGGGCGATGATTGGTATGATGTGCAGATCAGCGCTGAGACGGTTTCGAAAACCAATCTGGACAGTTGGCAGGTGGGCAAGCGCGTCAATCTGGAACGTGCCTTGAAAGTCGGGGATGAATTGGGAGGGCACATCGTCTCGGGCCACGTGGATGGCGTGGCAGAGGTGGTCTCTGTGATAGACGAGGGTGACAGCACGCGGGTGACATTGCGGGCGCCTGCCAATCTGGCCCGGTTTATCGCTCCGAAAGGGTCCGTTGCACTGAACGGCACATCGCTGACGGTTAATGATGTGGACGGGTGTGACTTTGGTATCAACTTCATTCCTCACACCAAAGAGGTCACCACATGGGGTGACGTCTCGGATGGTGATCGCGTGAACCTTGAGATCGATACTCTGGCCCGATACGTCGCGCGACTGGCCGAGATGTCCTGACTTTCAGGTGGAAGGTCCAAATTTGGCCGTCAGCCTCTTGGACAGCCACCACAGGGCAAGCGCAAGTATGATCGAAGCATAGCCGTCGACCGCATAATGCCAGGCAAGATGGATCGACCCAAGCATGATGATCGCGGTAAAGGCCGTCATGGCCCAACCCAGCCAGCGTGAGTAAGTGAAACCATACAACGCCAGCAATACGCTGGTGCCGACATGCATGCTGGGCATCGCCGATATACCACGAACGGGTCCATTATTGAAATGACCGTCGAGCAAGAGTTGATGCCATTCCAGCGCCCAGACAGGACTAATTTGATGTGATTGATTAAGCAGCGCGACCTGCTCGGTAAATGTGTCCCCGAATCCGAAAACTTCGTAATAGACTGGCCCTACCGAAGCGAATGCCATCGCAAGGAGATTGCCGCCAATTGCCCAGCATAGCGCGAAGGCTACCAAAAAAACGGTGCTGCGAACCGGGTCTCGGCGGTCGATACAGGCAAGGCAAACTGCCATATAGATAAAGACAAACCATGCATTGTATGCCGCATTGATTGCAGTGGTGACATAGGGCGATCCCAATACTGGCCAGAGCAGCGTCCATACATCTTGGCCGCCATGGAGCGCTCTGTCTAACTCGACAAAAATCGGATCCCACGAGTAGGAGGCAACGTTCGGTATCTCGCCTTTAAGATATGTAAATGTGACAATCAGGGGCATGATGCTAAGAAAACCAATGATCGCATCAGAGGTTTTGATCCGATCTGAAAGTGTCGAGCGCATGTCTGAAAGCATCCAGTGAATTGGCTTATCGGGCTTGACCTTGAAAATTGCCACGGACAATCGCCACAAAAAGTAGTTTGCCGCAATAAATGCCGACAACGTGGTGAACACACTTAGGATTCTTGGTGCTGTGGAAGCCCAGAAAGAATTTCCAGTGTAGAAGCTTACGGCGAACCCAGCAGCGACGTGTAGTGCCACGATAGAAAGAAGCAGCCTATTCCGTCGCAGGACACCTGTAAAAAAGGAAGTTTGTTGGGGTAAATCAGTCGAGTATAACAAGGCCATTGTATCTCATGCGTTCAATGCAATGCTGCATTCTCACTGAGATAAAGCTTGGGCGATCCCGAGGCCTGAATGAGGCAATTTATAGACAAAGTGCCCAGAAATGATCCGAACGTTCGAGAATTGCAGACAATAAAAGAGATGCACACGCGCTGAGTTTTGGAGCAAAACTTTGGGTCACATCATGAGCCAATCCATCGCAACATTTCAACACAACAAGACTTGCAATAATATCAGATCGCCCCACGCTCAGTTGGCTCAGAGGTCTGGTCTTTGCGTCCACTCTGGTCTATCCCGCCATTCAAACCCGTTGTGCGAGAGGCTGCCCTATGAGTTTTGAAACCCCCGGACCGGTAGAGGCCCAATTGCGCGAGGCGATCAGTCCGATCGAGGAAATCATCGACGAGGCCCGAAAGGGCCGGATGTACATTCTTGTGGATCATGAGGACCGCGAGAATGAGGGTGATCTGGTGATCGCGGCCGAGTTCGCTGACGCGGAGGCGATCAATTTCATGGCGACCCATGGGCGCGGGTTGATCTGCCTGCCGATGACGGCGGAACGGATCGACAGTCTGGGCCTGCCGATGATGGCGGTGAACAACTCGTCGCGTCATGAGACAGCCTTCACCGTGTCGATAGAAGCCCGCGAGGGAGTTTCGACGGGAATATCGGCCGCTGATCGCGCGCTGACTGTGGCGACGGCAATCAATGAGCAAAACACTATGGCTCACATAGCGACCCCAGGCCATGTCTTCCCCCTGCGCGCCAAAAGGGGCGGTGTATTGGTGCGTGCAGGGCACACCGAGGCCGCCGTTGATATCTCGCGTCTGGCCGGGCTGAACCCCTCGGGCGTGATCTGCGAGATCATGAAGCCCGATGGCACAATGGCGCGCCTGCCTGATCTGGTCGCCTTCGCCAAAGAGCATGAAATGAAGATCGGCACGATCAGTGATCTGATCGCCTATCGCTCGCGTAACGACAATCTGGTGGTCGAAACTTCGCGCGAGATAGTGAATTCCGAATACGGTGGCGAATGGGAGATGCGGATTTTCACCGACCAGACCCACGGTATTGAACACGTTGTCATGATCAAGGGCGACATCACTACACCCGAACCAGTCCTGACGCGGACCCACGCCCTGCATGAAGCGCCCGATATTCTGGGTCTCGGCCCGAAATCGTCACGAGAGCTGCCCCGCGCGATGGAAAAGATCGCCGAAGAGGGGCGCGGCGTCGTTTGCCTTTTCCGTCAGCCGCGAAATTCGCTGTATGCCGCAGACGACGAAGGCCCGCGCACGATCAAGCAAACCGGTCTGGGTGCGCAGATCCTGTCCAAGATGGGTATTCAGGAACTGGTGTTGCTGACAGACTCGCCTGAAACCGTATATCTGGGGCTCGACGCGTTTGGACTGTCAATCGTCGGCACCCGCTCGATCCTCAAGGAAGATTGATAATGGCTGAAAAAGACAAACATGGCATTCTGCCGACTCCCAGCTTCGACAAGCCGGTGAAACTGCTGCTGGTGGTGGCTCCGTTCTACCGTGCCATCGCTGACAACATGGTCGCTGGTGCCAAGGCCGAGATCGAGGCCGCAGGCGGAACCTGCGACGTGGTCGAAGTGCCCGGTGCGCTGGAAATCCCGACCACAATCGCCATGGCCGACCGTCAGTGCAACTACGACGGCTATGTCGCGTTGGGCTGTGTCATTCGGGGCGAGACGACGCATTATGAAACCGTCTGCAACGATTCTAGCCGTGCAATCCAGTTGATGGGCCTGCAGGGCCTGCTGATCGGCAATGGCATCTTGACTGTCGAAAACGACGAACAGGCCGAGGTACGTGCAAACCCCGAAAAGATGAATAAAGGCGGTGGAGCGGCGGCTGCGGCCTTGCATCTGATCGCGCTCAGCCGTAAGTGGGGCTCTTCCAAAAAGGGCGTGGGCTTCAAGCCACCGTCCGAGTCCATCCTTGTGGCGGGCGACAGCAACGGACCCACGACAGCATGACCCAGACAGACGCGCCGAAACCGGCCAACCAGAAACGCCTGATGAAATCCGCCGCCCGGCTTTATGCCGTGCAGGCGCTGTTCCAGATGGAGCAGTCGGGCCAGACGACTGAACAGGTTGTGAATGAGTTTCTGGATCATCGGTTTGGCGCGGTCTACGAGGGGGATGAGATGCTGGATGGCGATATCAGTGTCTTCCGTAAGTTGGTGGATGACGCCGTGAACTATCAGGCCACCATCGACCAGATGACCGATCGTGCATTGGTCGCCAAATGGCCCATTGCGCGCATCGATCCGACCCTGCGCGCTGTGTTTCGCGCGGCCGGGGCTGAGTTGACCCAGAGCGACACGCCGCCAAAGGTCGTGATCACCGAATTCGTCGATGTCGCACGTGCGTTCTTCCCGGAAGGCAAAGAGCCCAAATTCGTGAACGCTGTGCTGGATCACATGGCGCGCGAAGCCCAGCCCGAGGCGTTCTGACGCCTTTACCGCGACCCAGCATGCGCTAGACTCACCATCACAGCGCAAGGAGGTTCGCCATGCCCAAACTGGTCCGTCTCTACATTACGCAAGTCATCTGGGGCTTTGTGATCTCGGCCGTCTTTGTCGGGGTGCTGCTGGCGCTCAACGTGGCCAATCTACGGCATCTAATCACCAGTTCGGAAATTGGTCTGATCGCCTTGGTGATGATCTGGTTCATGAACGGGATCGTCTTTGCGGGTGTGCAGTTCGCCTATGCGATCATGAGCATGGCTGAGAAGCCGAACAAACCACGTGGTGGAACACCGATTGCTCATGGTTTGAAGCCTGCGCCGATCAAACAGGAAGTGCGCGCAGGGCGCTGATTTATTAGGTAAATATGTGGCGGGACCACCAGTCAACCGTGCGGTTTGATTCCCGAGGACCTGTATGTACAGGTGGGCGCCAGGTAATCAGGCCAGGACCTGAACAGAGCCAGCCCCCTCGGAATTGCTTAAGGCCACCAGAATGCTACCTGTCACAAGAAGGGCAGAACCCGCCACGGGCCTAAGTAGGGCCTGAAGCAGGTTCGCACAAGGGGTTAAGCATCAACAGTTTCGTGCAATGCGGTGCGCATCTTGCCGAAATGTTCATCCCATCCGTCATCCAGCGAAAGGATCAGGCCAAAGGCGTCGGCCCCTTGAGGTAAGCCCTCGTGCAGCAGTCCAAGGCGTGTGCCGCCGGTGACGGGTTCCAGCGTCCACTTAACCACACTTTCGGCGCCGCCCATCGGTTTAATGGTGAATGTATATTCAAGATACTCTGGACGTCTCGCTACACGCACTTCACCCCAAATCAGAAGGTCGCCACTGGTCGTCCCGAACATCTCAAGCTTTTGTCCAGCAGCAAGGGGACGTTCGGGTTTGTGAAACCACTCGGCCAGCCGGTCGGGATCAGTCAAATAGTCCCAAACGATTTCTGGTGTAGCGCGGAGAAAGATTGTTTTCTGCAAAACTGCGTCTGTCATTTCTTATTCCCTTCGATAGCTTTCTTCAGATTTGCGAGGCGATCATCCCAGAACCGGTCGAAGTAGCTGAGCCAGTCCAGAACCGGAGCCATTCCTTTGGGTTCAAGGCGATTGATGCGTTCGCGTCCACGAGCTTCGACCGTGATCAATCCTCCGTCGGACAAAACGGTCAGATGCTTTTTGACGGCGGCACGGGTCATGTCGAAACGCTCGGTTAGTTGAGCGATCGTCATATCCTGCGCTGCCAGCATCTGAACGATGTCGCGGCGGGTCGGGTCCGCCAGGGCGCGAAATGCGTTTTGGGTCTGTGTATTCATCGGGCACCTCTTATTAGATACCATTTGGTTTCATATTGTTGCGATACCAAATGGTACTATGTCAAGCTGCTTGATTTTTGTTCATGAATTGTTCACATTCTCGGAATGACACTAATTATGCAGCCTGGACAGAAGCTGGCCCGTGGTGTTTCGCGTCACTTGTTGACCCACGGCTATGTTTCGATTGAAGAATTTGTCCCCACCCGAGGGTTGCGTGTCGATGTGATGGGGCTGGGCCCTAAGGGTGAGATATGGGTCGTCGAGTGTAAATCCAGCCGCGCCGATTATCAGTCGGATTCCAAATGGCAGGGCTATCTTGACTGGTGTGACCGATTCTTTTGGGCGGTTGATACGGATTTCCCGACCGAGCTTCTACCTGCGGAAACAGGCTTGATCATCGCTGATGCCTATGATGCCGAAATCATCCGTATGGGGCCAGAAAGCAAGCTGGCCCCGGCGCGGCGTAAGAAGATGGTTCAGAAATTCGCGATGGACTCTGCACGTCGGTTGCAGGCCTTGCGCGACCCCAGGGTTTAGCTTTTGATGGCGCGCGCGGCTTGGGCTGCGGCGCGGATTTCCTCGGCGATTTCTTCGGCCTCTTCGGGGTCGAAATCCATTGGAATCTCAATACCGGCACCTTCAATGAACAGCCGCACCATACCATGATCGGTGGGGCCGATCTGCAGGTTCGCTTCGATATCGCGTTCGGTATTGATGCTCATGTTCGCCTCCGGGAAATGCGCTTTGGTGCTAACGCGCGATGGGTTGAGAATCAAGCCGACTATGGGTTCAGATAGGGCATGGAGACGGCAACGCTCAGACCTTTCCGCGCCGAGGATGCGCCGTGGCTGGTAGAACAGCATGACGTGCTCTATTCCCGTGACGAAGGGTTTGATGACAGTTTCGGCCCACTGGTTGCCCGCATTCTGACGGGATTCATCGCGGATCATGATCCAACTTGCGAACAAGGCTGGATCGCCGAGTGCGACGGGGATCGTTTGGGTAGTATTTTCTGTGTCAGGCTGGATGATCAAACCGCCAAGCTGCGGTTGTTTCTGCTGCTGCCCGAGGCTCGTGGACAGGGGCTGGGCAAGCGGCTACTGACCGCCTGCATGGGTTTCGCCCGCGACGCAGGATATCGCCAGATGGTGCTGTGGACCCATGAGAGTCACGCCGCCGCTTGCGGGCTGTATCGTGCGTTTGGGTGGGAGCTTGTCGACAGCAAGCCGGTGCATTCCTTCGGTGTCGATCTGGTCGAACAAAGCTGGCGAATTCAGCTTTAATCCCCTTGCAATCCCCGTACGCCTTCGCTAAATCGCCCCTCACAAGTGCCGCCTTAGCTCAGTTGGTTAGAGCGCTGGATTGTGGATCCAGAGGTCCCCTGTTCAAGCCAGGGAGGCGGTACCATCTCCCAAAACCCAAGAACGGTTTGCCGGTTGCAGGTCTTTCTGTATACCCGGTACTTGGCGAAAGCTGCGTTCCGATGACATGAGCAAGATATGCCGGATAAGAAACCTGTAGACATCCGTAGAAGTGCGAGACTGTCTGTTGCACCGATGATGGATTGGACCGACAAGAATTGCCGGTTTCTGCATCGTTTGCTGAGTTCTGAGACCTTGCTTTATACTGAAATGGTCACAGCGCCTGCTTTGGTGCGCGGCGGCGCACTGCATCTGCTGGACTTTAATCCTCAGGAGCACCCGGTTGCGTTGCAGCTAGGGGGTTCTGACCCGCAGGAATTGGCGCAGGCGGCCAAGCTGGGCGCGGAAGCCGGATATGACGAGATCAACTTGAATTGTGGGTGTCCGTCTGACCGTGTGCAATCAGGGACATTCGGTGCGGTATTGATGCGCGCACCAGAAAAGGTCGCGGAATGCGTTGCGGCGATGCGCGAGGCGGTGAAGCTCGAAGTCACGGTGAAATGCCGTATCGGTGTTGACGAACAGGAACCTTCAGAAGTGCTACCTGCTTTCCTCGACCAGATTCGCAAGGCCGGTTGTCAGCGGGTGACGATCCATGCGCGCAAAGCTTGGTTGCAGGGGTTAAGCCCCAAAGAAAACAGGGATATTCCACCGTTGGACTATGGTCTTGTGCACCGGGTGAAGGCTGATTTTTCGGACATGCACATCTCGATCAATGGTGGCATTACGTCGCTTGCTCAGGCGCAACAGCATCTGGAGGATGGGCTTGATGGTGTCATGATCGGTCGTGCCGCCTATCACCAACCGACAGATATTTTGGCGGCTGCGGACCCGTTGATCTTTGGAACGGGCAGCGTCGCGGATCCCATTGAAGTGGTGCAAAATATGCTGCCCTATGTCGAGGCGCATCTTGTCGACGGTGGTCGATTGCACCAGATCACGCGGCATATGCTGGGCCTGTTCGCGGGGCGTCCGGGTGCGCGGGGATGGCGGCGGATGCTCTCCGAAGGTGCTGTGCGCGAGAATGCCGGCCCAGAAGTGATCCTGCAGGCTCTGGACTCTGTTGCTGCGCTATCGCAGGTGGAACAGGTAGGCTAAGACGGCTTCGAGCCGCTATGGGGGAATGATGCCCGAGACGATGTTGCTGGCCCAGATGCTGGGCCTTTTGCTTGTGATCGGCGCTTTGGCCGGGGTGTTGGCTGGACTTTTGGGCGTTGGCGGTGGAATCGTTCTGGTGCCCGCGTTTTTCTATGCGTTTCAGACACTTGGATATGGCGGGCCTCAGCTGATGCAGCTATGCCTCGCAACTTCGCTGGCGACGATCATTGTAACGTCGATCCGATCGGTTCTTAGCCATAACAAGAAAGGCGCGGTGGATTGGGGCATCCTGCGCGGCTGGGGGCCAGGCATAGCGGTGGGTGCGGTGATCGGTGTTCTGGTGGCTTCAGCTCTGAGGACAGAGTTTTTGCAGGCGCTGTTCGGCATGCTTGGTATGGTTATCGGCATCTATCTTGGATTGGGTAAATCCGAGTGGCGGTTGGGGGATGCGATGCCCAAAGGATTGCGCCGCGCCGCGCTTTCCCCTTCGGTAGGGTTTCTGTCGGTACTGATGGGAATTGGCGGGGGCAGTTTCGGCGTTCCATTGATGAGCCTTTATAACACTCCGATCCACCGGGCGGTTGCGACCGCAGCGGGCTTTGGCGTGATCATCGCTGTACCGTCGGTGCTTGGTTTTTTGTTTCTCAACATCGCTCCGGAGCATCGCCCGCCGCTGACCATTGGCGCGGTCAATCTGGTGGCTTTCGGTATCGTCGTTGCGATGACTATGATCACCGCCCCGTGGGGCGTTAAGCTGGCGCATGCGATAGATCCGAAGCCGCTCAGGCGGGTCTTCGCGGTATTCCTTACCCTGGTTGCTCTGAATATGCTGAGAAAGGCGTTGGGGTGGTAGCGTCGTTTTACGAGCTAGGTTGGGTAAAGTTTCCTTATGATGGAGCGTTGGCGGATTGGGTGGCGCACGCTCTTCCCACTGCGCGTGCGTCCGTCAGCGATCCGGCTCATGCAGCTTGGCACGATTGCGATGGCACGTGGTTCATTGGCGTTGATGCACTGGACAATGATGCGCAGGGCAGGGTCGCGGGTTCGCCTGCACTGGCGGGCGCGGCCATCGAACTGGCACACCAGCAGTTTGGATCGATTGATCTGCACAAAGGGCAGGTGTCGGTAATATATCCGGGCTACCCTCAACCCCGGCGTGGCGAAAGCGAGGCTGCGGCGCGGTATCGTGCGCGGCGAGATGCGGCGCATGTGGACGGGCTCAAGCCAGCTGGCCCTGATCGACGACGGCGGGTGGATGAACCTCATGCCTGGATATTGGGTATCCCACTTACCGAGGCCAGTGTGGACGCAGCACCAATGGTGCTGTGGGAGGGAAGCCACAAAATCCTCGGCGATGCTTTTCGGGCCGCGATGAAGAAGGTGCCGCGGCATGAATTGAGCGAGGCCGATATCACAGATGTCTATCAGGCTGCGCGTCGCGAAGTGTTCGAGACCTGTCCGCGCCTCGAGCTACCGGCGCGCCCGGGCGAAGCCTATCTGTTGCACCGCCACTGTCTG
Source organism: Ruegeria sp. AD5 (assembly GCF_056542345.1). Classification (NCBI taxonomy): domain Bacteria; kingdom Pseudomonadati; phylum Pseudomonadota; class Alphaproteobacteria; order Rhodobacterales; family Roseobacteraceae; genus Ruegeria; species Ruegeria sp. AD5. The sequence continues at coordinate 946,863 of NZ_JBQFZR010000002.1, read as the reverse complement.
CATGGTGTTGCACCATGGGGTCCGAATGCCAGCGCTGGACCGGATGGACGGATGATCGCCTATTTCCGCCCTCAGTTGCCTGGTGGTGTAGCGCAATGGCTCGAATCCCCGTAACCTCCTGCCATTGTTTGGCTTTGGAGAGTTGGTTCGATGATTACGGTTCACACGAATGCAGATGGTGCCCTTATTGAGGTCGAGCTTTCGGGCGAGGTCACTAGCGCAGATTACGCGAGCACGCTTGTTCCCGCTATTGAGGCCGCATTGGAAGAGCACGACGCAATACGACTGCTGGCGATCGTTGGGTCCGAGTTCAAGGGATATGATCTGGGTGCCGCATGGTCTGATACCAAGTTGGGGCTCAGCCATTGGCGCGGATTCGACCGGATTGGCGTTGTGGCGGACCAGGGATGGGTGCAAACAAGCGTCCGCCTGGCTGCCCCGATCCTGCCTTGCCCGGTGCACGTTTTTGGAATGGATGAGGTGGAGGAAGCGCGTCGCTGGATGCGCGAATCTCTCGGGGCGATCCACGTGACGGATCTGGGCGGACCTTGCGTGCAGATCAGCCTGATGGGCAAACTGGATTCGCAGGAATACGGTCAGGCTCAAACCGATCTTGATGCGCTGTTGCGCGAACGTGACGGGTTTCGCTTGTTGATCGATCTGCGCGAGTTCGATGGTTGGCAGGGTCTGACTGCAATGGCAGCCCATTTCAGACTGGCGGCTGGTCATATTGGGATGCTGGATCGTGCAGCGATTGTCGGTGACAAGACATGGCAAAAAATGGCGCAACGCATGGCCAGCCATGTTCTGGGAACGCGGACCCAGTATTTCCCGGCTGAGGAATACGAGAATGCAAAAACCTGGCTTGCGACTGGCTAAATGCTCTAAAAATGGTTCAGAAACAATGCCTTGTAATCATAGGCATTGTTCTTTTTTGCGTTGACGTTACGGAATGCAACTTTAAGTTAGCGCTATTATTGACTGGTCGGTCAAATAACTTAAAAAGTCCTTACCTGTCCCGGATTTAGAGGGAGAGGCAACAAGCTGTTTCGCGTCGCTGTGGGCCACCACTCACTCAAACACAGCTTCCGGACTCTTCCCCCTCGGTGTTCGGAACGGTCCCGCAGTGGCGCGTCGTTTATTACATATTGGAAGAGCAATGATTTTTCGCTCAGTACTAAAGCGCATTCTTTCGAAGGACACTCCCGAACAGGCTGAAAGCCATGAGTTGGAAGCTGAGTTGCGCCCGCGACCTGCCAAGACGACAACCCAGAACGAGCTGGTTAAACTGTTCGGTTCTGAATTGAGGGATCACGAATCTCTGAGTGATCTTAAGCCTACGCGGAGACCAAAATACTAGGCTTGCGGATCAGGACCCATGCAGCCGGGCGGCACGGCCACCACGGCGCTTTGCCAGACGGGGTTTGCGTTCCGGCAGATCCTGCATGATTTCGGCCCGTTCGGTGCTGTCCATCTTTGACCAGCGCGTGATCTCGTCAATGGTGCGGTAGCAGCCGGTGCAGATACGTTCGGTCGGATGAACGACGCAGATTTGGATGCAAGGGCTTTCGACCTCGTCCCGTTTCCAAACCATATTCGTCATGGGCGTTTTCCGATCCGTCAAAGAAAGCGCAGTCTGTCCAGCGCGCCTTGCAGAATATAACCTGCCGCTACGTGATCAATAACCTGTCCGCGACGTTTTCGTGTCGTATCCGCCTCAAGCAGTGCTTTTTCTGCCGCAACGGTGCTTAGTCGTTCGTCCCAGAAACCGATGGGCAGATCGGTCAAGCGGGTCATGTTTCGTGCGAAGGCGCGGGTTGACTGGCAGCGCGGCCCTTCGCTGCCATCCATGTTGCGCGGCAGTCCGAGGATAATGCCGCCGATCTCACGCTCGGTCACAATCTCGATCAAACGCGCGGAATCCAGTGTGAATTTCTTGCGTCGTACCGTCTCAAGCGGGGTGGCCACGCCGCGCATCCGGTCCGAGACGGAAACGCCGATGGTCTTTTCTCCCAGATCCAGCCCCATCAGGGCTGACATTGGGGGCAGGGATGCTGCGAAGTCTTCGAACGCGTCGTGGATCATTGAGCGATTCCGGCCTGCAGCGCGGCAGCGTCGATCATCTCCAACGCTTCAGCGTTACCCGCAAATACTTCCTTGGCTTCGTTCCTGATTTTGATGGCGCGTTGGCCTTCGCCCAGCACGCCCAGGGCGGCAATCAGGCGTGCCCACTCCTCGGGTGTCCCGCCCTCGGTCGCAAGGCGGTCCGAAAGGCCATCGACCATGCCGCGGATCATTTCTTGTCGTTCTTCTGGCGACATCTCGGCAGCGGCATTTACATCGTCCTGGCTAGGGCCGGATGCAGCAGAAAAGTCGGGTGTGTTAAACACGCCTGCGCGGAATGCCAATTCATCGATCTGTGACCGGATGGCATTCGCCCATGGGGCGCCAGCCGGGGCGTCGTTAAGGGTTTCGACCCAAACGCGATAGGCCATATCAGGCCGCCCGGTCTGTGCCAGCATCTGCCCCCAATAATACCGGGCAGGACCCAAGCGCTGATTGCGCTCAAGCGCCTGTCGCAAGGCGGCTTCCGCTTCCGGTGAGACGTAGCCGCCAGCGGCCAAAATCATCATCTCTGCCTGATCCGAATAGGCCTGAGCCGACGCGTTGTCACCCGACAGTTCGATCACACGGGTTTGTGCCTCATACCCTGCTTTGAAGTTCCCCGCGTTGGTTTCATGCTGTGCCAGCAGGGTATGGCCTTGCAGATCATCGGGGCGTTCGGCCACTGTTTCGCGCAGCCGGTTCAGCAAAGTTGCATAGCTTTCGTCCAGCGGAGGCGTCTGGACCGGTGTGGCAATGCCCTCGGCCTCAGCCTGGCTGGGTCGATTTTCGCGCAGGTCTTCTGCCATTTCCAGACGAATTGAAAGGGGCATGTCAGGGAAACCGGCAGCACCCAACTGGCGATACATCGCCAACCCGCCACCAACCAGAACGGCGGCCATGGCGAGGAACGCAATTATGGTAACCAAGCGTGATGGCCCGGTGCCTTTGTCTTCATTGCGCATCTGCGCGTCTGCGGCCAGGATACGGCGCGAGATTTCCGTGCGTACACGCTCGGCATCAGCTTTCGCGATCACGCCGCGCGCCAAGTCTTTGTCAACGCCTGCTAGCTGTTCACGATAGACCCGCAGATCATAAGCAGCTGTCGGGCCGGTGCCGCGACGACCGCGCAGCATCGTGTAACCCAGGAAAATCGCGATCAGCAGCGCGATCAAGAAGATGAGAACCCAGAACGGCATGGTCCCTCCAAAATGGTTGCCCTGACTTAGACCTGTCGGCGCATGGAAAAAAGGGACAAATAGCCGCGAAGGGCGCTCATGTCGCAATAGTGCATTATTGCGGCGTTGCGCGGCAGGGTTAAAATGTACGGGCACGGCATACCTGCGCCCAATCATCGAAGACCGGACGGATTCGCACATGAAACACTACTCAGCCTTTGCTGTAGCGCGCGAAGCGCTGCGCTATCACACCGGATGGGAGCGCGCATGGCGTTCGCCGGAGCCTAAGAAGCGCTATGACGTCATTATCGTCGGGGCCGGCGGTCACGGCCTGGCAACAGCTTACTATCTTGGCAAGAACTACGGCATCCAGAACGTTGCCGTAATAGAAAAAGGCTGGTTGGGCGGTGGCAACACCGGTCGGAACACGACCATCATCCGATCGAACTATCTGCAGGATCCGTCAGCGGCGATTTACGAAAAGGCGCGCGGTCTCTACGAAGATCTGAGCCAGGAGCTGAACTATAACATCATGTTCAGCCCGCGTGGCGTAATCATGCTGGCGCAGACCCAGCACGAGATTCGCGGCTATCAGCGTACTGCGCATGCGAATGCGCTGCAGGGTGTTCAGACCGAATGGATTGGGCCCGAGCGTGTGAAAGAACTGGTGCCGATCATTAATCTGGAAGGTCCGCGCTATCCGGTTCTGGGCGGGCTTTGGCAGGAACGTGGTGGGACCGCGCGCCATGATGCGGTAGCATGGGGCTATGCCCGTGCATGCTCGGCCATGGGTATGGACATTATCCAGAGATGCGAAGTCACCGGCGTCCGGTCCGAAAACGGTCGTGTTGTCGGGGTCGATACCACAAAAGGTGCCATCGATTGTGACAAGCTGGGCATCGTGGTTGCGGGGCATTCCGGCCAGTTGGCTGAGATGGCGGGCTTCCGTCTGCCGCTTGAGGCCGTCGCGCTGCAGGCGCTGGTATCCGAGCCGATCAAACCCTGCATGGATGTCGTTGTGATGGCGAACACCGTACACGGCTACATGTCTCAGTCCGACAAGGGCGAGATGGTGATTGGTGGTGGCACGGACGGGTTCAACAACTATACCCAGCGCGGCAGCTTCCATCATATCGAGGAAACGGTACGCGCATTGGTCGAAACTTTCCCGATGATCTCGCGCCTGAAAATGCTGCGCCAGTGGGGCGGTATTGTGGATATGACCGGCGACCGTTCACCCATCCTGTCGAAAACACCGCTTAATGGCTGCTTTATCAACGCAGGCTGGGGCACCGGCGGCTTCAAGGCCATTCCGGGATCGGGCTGGGGCATGGCACAGCTGATGGCCACGGGGCATTCACCACTGACCGAAGCCTTCTCGCTGGATCGTTTCAAAGAAGGCCGCTTCATCGACGAAAGCGTCGCGGCCGGGGTGGCGCACTGATGAAGATTTTTCGTCGAAAAATCTCGCACGCCCGTCACGCAGAATCTGCAGGCAGATACGTCTCGCCTGCTGCCAAGAGGATGATCACATGCTGATCTTGAAATGCCCCTATTGCGGCGTCGAAGCCGAAGAAACTGAACTGGCTGCAGGTGGCGAGGCGCATTTGAAGCGTTATGGCCCGGGCTCGTCAGATGATGAGTTCCACGACTACCTGTTCATGCGCGAAAACCCCAAGGGCGTTCATTTCGAACGCTGGCGCCATGCCAATGGGTGCGGCAAGTGGTTCCACGCCGCGCGCTGTACGAACACGCTTGAGGTCTTTGGCACCTATCCGGCGCAGACAACAGAGCCGCCGCAAGAGATCAAGGATGCCATCACCGCCAAGCGTCCCGGCTGGACGTGGAGAGAGTACAAATGATCCGTACAGCCATCCGAAATACCGCCTGCGAAAGGTCCGCATCATGAGCACCCGTCTCGCAAAACATGGCCGTTTGATTGATCGGTCGAAAAAGGTCAACTTCACCTTCAACGGCACCTCGATGCAGGGCTACGAGGGCGATACGCTCGCGTCTGCCTTGCTGGCCAATGATCAGATGATGATGGGCCGGTCGTTCAAGTATCACCGCCCGCGCGGCGTGGTCGCTAGTGGCGCGGAAGAGCCAAACGCTCTGGTCGGTCTGGGTGAGGGCAACCGGTTTGAGCCGAACCAGCGCGCCACCACGACAGAGCTGTTCAATGGTCTGACATCCGCATCACAGAACCACTGGCCGAACCTCGAGTTCGACATCGGCGCGATCAATACGCATCTGTCGCGGTTTCTGCCCGCCGGTTTCTATTACAAGATGTTCATCCATCCGAAACCGTTCTGGAAACATGTTTACGAGCCGTTTATTCGCCAGTCGGCGGGTTTGGGCAAAGCGCCCGACAAGGACAACCGTGACGCGGACACATACGAGCACTTTTACGCCTTCACCGATGTCTTGGTGATTGGCGGTGGCGTTGCAGGTCTGCAGGCCGCCAAAACGGCAGCCCAGTCCGGTGCCAGGGTAATGTTGATTGAACAAACCGCACATTGGGGCGGTCGCGCTCCGGTTGATGGCGGTACCATCAATGGTGAGCCTGTGGATAAGTTCGTGGAACAATTGGTTTCCGAACTCGAAACAATGGACAACGTCACCATGCGCAATCGCTGCATGGGCGCTGGTGTCTATGACCACGGTTATGTGCTGGGTTATGAGCGCCTGACAGACCACAAGCCGGGTGTTCAGGGCCCGCGTCACCGCCTGTGGCGCATTCGTGCGAAGCAGGTCGTGACCGCGACTGGTGCGATTGAGCGTCCGCTGTCATTCGCAGGCAATGATGTGCCTGGCGTCATGCTGGCCTCTGCCATGCGCGACTATGTGGTCAACTGGGGCGTGACGCCGGGTGACCGTGTCATCATCGCCACCAACAATGATGACGCCTACCGGACTGCAATTATCTTGAAGCAGGCCGGTGTCGATGTCCTGCGCGTGGTTGATGCGCGCGACACCGCCGGACCTCTGGCCGAAGAGGCGCGTCAGCTGGGTATCCGCGTCGATCCGGGCAAGGCGATCGCAAAGGTCAAAGGCGGCAAGCGGGTCAAGAAAGTTGCGATCTGCAATCAAGAGGGTATCGGAGGCGCCCGGGAAGAGGTCGAATGCGATGCGATTGCCATGTCAGGTGGCTGGTCTCCGGTCGTGCATATGTGGTCGCATTGCGGCGGCAAGCTGATCTGGGATGAGGCGAACGCGCATTTCCGCCCCGATCCTTCGCGTCCTCCGCTGGGGGCCGACGGTGCAGGTTTTGTTCTGGCGGCAGGGGCTTCGAACGGCCCGCTGGCCTTGGGAGATGTCCTGAAGGATGCAGATACTGCCGGCAAAGCGGCAGCGAAGGCGGCCGGGTTCGCTGCGAAGCGCACCAAAGCGCCAGTTGGTGAGACTACGGCCGAGGCCCCAATGGCCGCTGTCTGGCTGATGCCTTCTAATGCCGAGATTGATCTGCGCATGAAATCGTGGCTGGACTTCCAGAACGACGTCAAGGTCTCGGACGTGCAACTGGCTGCGCGCGAGGGCTATGAAAGTGTCGAGCATACCAAGCGCTACACCACGCTGGGCATGGCAACGGATCAGGGTAAGTTGAGTAATATCAACGGTCTGGCAATCCTTGCTGATGCGCTGGATTCAGAGATCCCGAAGGTCGGCACCACCACCTTCCGCCCGCCCTATACTCCCATCTCGATGGCTTCGATTGGTGGTGAAGCGCGTGGTGAGGTGTTCCAGCCGATCCGTCAAACGCCGATTCATAACTGGCACGATAAGAACGGAGCCGATTGGGAGCCGGTCGGCCACTGGCGCCGGACCTATGCCTATGTCCGTCCCGGTGAATCCGTGCATGACGCGGTTAACCGAGAGGTGAAAAACACCCGCGAAAACCTCGGGCTGTTGGATGCTTCGACACTCGGCAAGCTGATCGTCAAAGGCCCCGACGCAGGCAAGTTCCTGGACATGATGTACACCAACATGATGTCCACGCTGAAGGTCGGCAAATGCCGCTATGGCCTGATGTGTTCCGAGAATGGCTTCCTGATCGACGACGGCGTTGTTGCCCGCATCGATGAGGACACATGGCTGTGCCACACCACCACAGGCGGGGCCGAGCGTATCCATGGCCACATGGAAGAATGGCTGCAGACGGAGTGGTGGGACTGGAAAGTCTACGTCGCGAACGTGACCGAGCAATATGCTCAGGTTGCCGTTGTGGGCCCGAACGCCCGCAAGGTGCTGGAGAAGCTCGGCGGCATGGACCTGTCGAAAGAGGCGCTGCCCTTCATGGAATGGCGTGACGGTAAGATCGGTGCGTTCGACGCGCGGGCCTACCGTATCTCGTTCTCGGGTGAGCTGTCCTATGAGATCGCGGTCCCTGCAAGCCAAGGTCAGGCGTTCTGGGACGCTCTGATCGAGGCAGGGCAGGAGTTCGGAGTGATGCCATACGGCACCGAATGTCTGCATATTCTGCGTGCCGAGAAAGGCTTTATCATGATCGGCGATGAGACCGACGGCACCGTGATCCCGCAGGATCTGGGGCTGCACTGGGCGCTGTCCAAAAAGAAAGAGGATTACCTCGGAAAACGCGCACATTCGCGGACCCATATGGCCGATCCTGAGCGTTGGAAACTGGTTGGTCTTGAGACTGTGGATGGATCGGTTCTGCCGGACGGTGCCTATGCGGTGGGCGAGGGCGTGAATGCGAACGGTCAGCGCAACATGATCGGTCGCGTAACTTCGACCTACTACTCGGCCAATCTGGGCAAAGGCATCGCCATGGGCCTGATCAAACACGGCCCCGACCGGATGGGCGAAGTGGTCGAGTTCCCGGGCACTGACGGCAAAACCTACAAGGCCAAGATCGTGGACCCGATCTTCTATGACAAGGACGGGGAGAAGCAGAATGTCTGAACCCATCAGCGCACTGAACCACGCCTCATATAATGGCATCGCCAAGATCGAGGAATGCGGCCTACAGGGCATGATCACACTGCGCGGTGATCTGTCGGATAAGGTACTGGCTAAGGCTGTCAAAGACGCCACCGGGCAGAAAGTGCCCGGTCAGCGTGAAGCGTTTGTGAATGGCGACACCGGTGTTTGCTGGATGTCCACCGACGAATTGCTGGTGCTTGTGCCTTATGCCGAGGTCGAGGCCAAACTGGCCGCGATGACCAACGCGCTAAGTGGTACGCACGCGCTGGCGGTCAACGTCTCCGACGCGCGGGCCGTATTCCGCGTTTCGGGCGCGAACGCGCGCGAGGTATTGGGCAAGCTGGCTCCGGTTGAGCTGTCGGCCGAGGCATTCCAACCCGGCCAGATCCGCCGTTCGCGTTTGGCGCAGGTGGCAGGTGCCTTCTGGATGGACGACGCTGAGACTTTCCGCATCGTCTGCTTCCGCTCTGCGGCGGACTATGCGTTCAAATTGCTGAAGGTTGCGGCGCAGCCCGGCAGCGAGGTCGGGGTTTATTAAGCCCTGATCGCCTGATGATATGTGGGTGAGGGGGCTTTGCCCCCTCGGCCTGCGGCCTCACTCCCAAGGTATTTCTGTCGAGATGAAGGCCGAATCTCTGGTTCGGGTGTCAGGGGTTCGCGCTGAACAGGAATGTCGGGAATTGAGTGAGTGCACGCTTGCCCGTGAGGGCTGACTTGCCGGTTTCGCCTGTGTGTGGGTCGTGGCAATGGCTATAGAAAGCCAGGTCTTCTGATAGTTTTTTCATGGCCGCGCTGCGGTTGTCTGCGCTCAGATAAGGTGCGTGCGTTGAGAGAAACAGCGCAGGGTTATCTTTTTCTAACCAAGGCAGCATAGAAGGCAGGACCGAAAATTCAGCGCCTTCGATATCCATTTTGACCAAAGAGACATCAGTCAGGTCGACGGATTCAGAAAATTGATCCCAACCGATGGTAAGTGCGTCGGTGCCATGGCTTCCTTCGTGGAGCAATGATGACGTTGAATCGCCTGCCTCTCCGTGCGCTGAAGCCATTCGTGTCACTCCAAACCCATCTGACAAGGCGATGCTGAAGGCTGATACGTTTCGGATGTCGTTCAGCTCTAGGTTCCAGACCAAATGGCGGTAAGCCACTGGGTCAGGCTCAAAACACCACACATGGCGAGCGCGGCGCGCGGCATAGAGGACCGTGGGGCCGATCCATGCACCGATATCAAGATAGTCCTTTTCGGGCGACAGATAGTGGTCCAGCACCGAAAATGTCTCGGGTTCCCACTCCCCGGCTGATGCCTTGCGCCAGAATTTCGAGTGATAGGGGTCCAGGCGAAAGGGTTCACCGTTCAAGTTGCCCGCATAGTATCCGCGGGCGCGATAGAACATTTTGCGCGCCTGTGTCAGCATCGCGGACCTCCGGGTTTTTGTGTTGCGGCCCTTGACCTGCGGCGGCTGTCAAAGCATTTAACCTTTGGAACCGCAACATTCATTTTCAACAGGGGGCCGAGATGGCTTTTGAACTTCCTGATCTTCCTTATGCACATGACGCGCTGGCAGCCAAGGGTATGTCCGCGGAAACGCTGGAATATCACCATGACCTGCACCACAAGGCCTATGTCGACAACGGCAACAAGCTGATCGCCAGCACCGAGTGGGACGGCAAGTCACTGGAAGAGATCATCGTTGGCACATACGACGCAAATGCTGTCGCGCAGAACGGTATCTTCAACAACATCAGCCAGCTGTGGAACCACAACCAGTTCTGGGAGATGATGGGCCCCGGTGGCAACGCGATGCCCGGTGAGCTGGAGAAGGCTCTGACCGAGAGCTTTGGTTCGGTTGACGAATTCAAGTCGCAGTTCAGCGCTGCCGGTGCCGGTCAGTTTGGTTCCGGCTGGGCGTGGCTGGTCAAGAATGCCGACGGTTCGTTGGCAGTGACGAAAACTGAAAACGGCGTGAACCCGCTGTGCTTCGGTCAAACCGCACTGCTTGGTTGTGATGTGTGGGAGCACTCGTATTACATCGATTTCCGCAACAAGCGTCCGGCCTACCTGTCGAACTTCCTCGACAACCTGGTGAACTGGGAAAACGTAGCCTCGCGGATGTGATTTCCACTTGGTAGAACTTAATGAATGGCCCGCTGGCAGTGATGCTGGCGGGCTTTTTGTTATGAATTGATGGGTGGCCGGTAAAAACCTGCCGGTACGTCAACTTTCATTATCCCACCTATTGTGCACGGCCTTTCTGCACCTACGTAAAGTAGGCGGAGGGAGAGAACCGCCAATCAACCAAAAACCTATCAAAATGCGAGCGAAACACCAACGCCGCATCGTTAAACAGGTGTGTCTAAGGGACAGGCGAAGGCCAACCTAAGCGATACAGGAGATCACGAATGGCTGCACTTGAACAGGGAACATGGGTTATCATCGCCGATGGGGAAAAAGCGCTGGTGATGGAGAATATCACGGACGCACAGGACCCCAACTTGGTCGTTGTGTCGGTCGAAGAACAGGACGCAGCACCGACCAAGCCAAGTGACAGGGCAGGGCGGCGACCCGATACGGGACCGAACCAGAAATCTGCAGTTGAAGAGGAGACATGGAAGTCCCACGCAAAATCTCTGTTCGTTCAGGATGTGGCGAACCTTCTGAATCGCAAGGGGCTGAAAGGGGCCTATAAACGATTGGTGTTGGTTGCCAGTCCGCATGTTCTGGGCCTGTTGCGCCGTCGGCTGCATAGTGAAGTGCTGGCAAAGGTTGTGGCCGAAGTCGACAAAACACTCACAAACCACCCGTTGCACAAGGTCGAACGGATACTGAAGACTCGGTTGGCGAAACCTGCCTAAACGAATACTGAGACTCGGGCGGTTTGCGCCGCCCGATTGCCAGTTTTTCTTAGTTCAGTAATTTGCGAAGCGCGGACATGGTCGCATCCGGTGTGTCGACCCAGGTGATGAATTCTGCCAGAGAACCATCTGCAAACCCCTGACCGATCAGTTGATTCAGCAGCGTGTGCAGCGTGTCCCAGTACCCGTCAACATTCATCACCAGAATGGGTTTGTCATGAAGCCCCAGTTGCCGCCATGTCAGTGCTTCGAAAAGTTCGTCCAATGATCCGGGGCCGCCGGGCAGGACAACTACGGCATCCGCGTTCATGATCATCACTTTTTTACGCTCGTGCATCGTCTCGGTCACGATGAACCGGGTAAGGTCGGTCTTGCCGACCTCGCGCTGAAGTAAGTGCACCGGGATCACCCCAAATGTATCGCCGCCCGACGATTGCGCTGCACGCGCGACCTCGCCCATAAGACCCACATCTCCGGCCCCGTAGACCAGCCGCCAGCCTTCGTTGGCCAACAAGGTTCCAAAGCTGTGGGCAGCGGCGGAGTAGGCAGGATTCACACCATTGCGTGACCCGCAATACACACAGACGGATTTCTGGGACATAGGTAGGGCTCTCTGCTCTTGTGTTAGGGGTTTTGACCCCTGATAGCGGGATTGATAGGTTGGCTCAACCGCTCCATGAAATGCGCGCCAAACTGGGCATTTCCCGGGCGGAGTGAAAGGAAAAGAATGAACGCCAAATCGGGAAGCGGAGGTTCTGGTACCTTCATATGGGGGCTGGTTGCCGGGATCGTTGTGGTGCTCGTTGCGGGCGGGTTGTACCTGTCCGGTCTGTTCGGCGGGCCGGAACAGCAGGCTGAGCAGGAAGCAACCGAAACATCCGAGCCGATTGCGGAGGTCGCTGAGCCGGAAACCCAGCCAGCGGAGGCGCAGCCCGAAAGCCAGGCGGCGGAAGCCGGCGAATCTGTTGCTGAAGACACACCGCCCGAGATTTCCGATCAAACTCCGGATAGCGAAGAAGCGGATGTTCCGGTTTTGGCCGCGCCGGTTCTGGATCAGATATTCGTTGAGTCCGATGGAAACGCGGTACTGTCCGGCAATGCCGAACCGGGGTCCGAGGTCAGTGTTCTGCTGGACGGTGAGACCGTTCACAGCTTTACCGTCGATGACAGCGGCCAGTTCGCCGAATTTGTATCGATCCCGTTTGCAGACGACGCTCGCGGGCTTGTTCTTGAGACCCGGAAAGGCGAAGACACCAGCCGTTCAGATGATTATCTGATCGCGGCGCTGCCCGAACCGGCCCCACCGGCCGTGTCGGAGCCCGCTGCCGATGATCCGGTCGAAGAGGTTGCCGAGGCACAGACGACGGATACGGAAACAACCGATCAGCAAGCAGCCAACCAAGCTGAAACCGAAGAGAATGAACCAGAAGTTGCAGGTGCCGCAACGCCACCTGTGAATGAGACCGCGCCCGCGACTGAAACTCAGCCGGAATCAGGCGACGCGCCTGACCAGCAGGTTGCGATCCTGCGCTCGGGCGAAGAAGGGGTTGAACTTTTGCAAGCACCCACTGTTCAGGATACGCCGCCAGAGCAGATTGCCCTGGACACGATTGGCTATTCGGACGCGGGTGATGTGGAATTGACCGGGCGGGCACAGGATGGATCGGCCGTACGCTTGTATCTGGACAACCAGCTTGTGGCCGACATTGCACCAGCGACTGACGGGCAATGGCGCGGCGAGGTCGAGGGCATTGACCCCGGAGTTTACACTCTGAGGGTGGATGAGGTTGCCCCAGATGGCACTGTGGTCAGCAGGCTTGAGACGCCGTTCAAACGCGAACCCGTCGAGGTCCTGCGCGCGACCGAAACCACCAATCCGGGTGAGGCCTCAACCGACGCTCCGGCGATCCGCTCGGTCACGGTTCAAAAGGGTGATACGCTTTGGGCGATCTCGCGCGACCGGTTTGGTGACGGTGTGCTGTATGTCAAACTTTTCGAGGCTAACAAAGATTCGATCCGTGATCCTGACCTGATCTATCCAGGGCAGATTTTCACCATTCCTGAATAAACATGACCACTGGCCCAACCCGGGCCAGGGCTTTTCTCTGACCGCAGTTAAGGTACGTGATGAGACAACCATCCGCGATCAAAACCGACACGGACGAGCATCGTTCGGGCTGGCGAACCATCCGCAAGGTTTCGCCCTATCTTTGGCCCGAGGACGAGCCATGGGTGAAACGGCGTGTCATTTTGGCGATGGCGATGCTGGTGCTGGCCAAGCTGATCGCTGTGTATACTCCCATCCTGTACAAAGGTGCCGTGGATGGTTTGGCGGGCGAAGGTGTACCGCCGCTTGCGTTGGGTGCGATTGGATTGACCGTTGCCTATGGTGTGGCCCGCATGATGACTGTTGGCTTCCAGCAATTGCGGGATGCGTTCTTTGCACCGGTTGGGCAACGCGCGCTGCGAGCGCTGGCGCTTGAGACGTTCCAGCACATTCACCAGCTCTCGATGCGCTATCACGTGACCCGGCGCACGGGTGGTCTCAGCCGGATAATCGAGCGGGGCGTGAAAGGCGTAGAGTTTCTGTTGCGGTTTCTGCTGTTTTCAATCGGGCCGCTGATCCTGGAATTGCTTCTGGTGTCGATCATCCTGCTATGGTTATTCGACGTCTGGTATCTGGTCGTCGTTGCGGTGACAATTGCGCTTTACATATGGTTCACCTTTGCGGTGACCGAGTGGCGCGTGAAGCTGCGGCGCGAGATGAACGATCAGGATACCGAGGCCAACCAGCGCGCCATCGACAGCCTGCTGAACTTCGAAACAGTCAAGTATTTCAATGCCGAAACCCGCGAAGCCGAACGGTATGATGTTTCGATGAAAGGTTACGCGAAGGCTGCGCTGAAGACGGCCTATTCGCTGGCATTCCTGAATTTTGGTCAGTCGTTCCTGATCACATGTGGCCTGATTGGCGTGATGGTTCTGGCTGCAATGGGCGTGCAGAAGGGGGCGCTGACCGTCGGCGATTTCGTGATGGTTAATGCTTACATGATCCAGATAACCGTTCCGCTGAATTTTCTTGGCACGGTGTACCGCGAAATTCGTCAATCACTGGTGGATATGGGGCAGATGTTTGATCTGTTGGAACAGCCAGCAGAAGTGATGGACAAACCCTGCGCCCCGAACCTGAAGGTAAATGGTGGGGAGGTCACGCTTGAAGATGTCCGCTTTGGGTACGAGCCTGATCGCGAAATCCTCAAGGGCGTTTCTTTGACCGTACCAGCCGGTCAGACCGTTGCGATTGTCGGCGCCACCGGGTCTGGGAAGTCCACAATCGGGCGGCTGCTATTTAGGTTTTACGATGTCACCGGCGGGTCGCTGAAAATCGACGGGCAGGATGTGCGCGATGTTAGCCAGTCAAGCCTGCATGCCTCGATCGGTGTCGTTCCGCAGGATACGGTCCTGTTCAATGACACGATCCGATACAATATCGCTTATGGGCGTGAAGGCGCGACCCAGCAGGATGTAGAGACCGCCGCCAAATCCGCGCAGATTCATGATTTCATCGTCAGCCTGCCAGAAGGGTACGATACCAAGGTCGGCGAACGCGGCCTGAAACTATCAGGCGGTGAAAAGCAACGCGTCGGCATCGCCCGAACCTTGCTAAAAAACCCGCCGATCCTGTTGTTGGACGAAGCGACGTCAGCCTTGGATACGGATACCGAGCAGGACATCAAAGATGCTTTGGCCCGAGCGGGTGAGGGGCGGACGGTGATCACCATCGCACACCGCCTTAGCACCATTGCCGAGGCCGACCGGATCGTCGTGCTGGAACGTGGTGAGATCATTGAGCAGGGCACGCATGATGAGCTGCTCCGCCGCGAAGGGCGATATGCCCAGCTGTGGAACCGTCAACAGGCCGACAGTGAAGCGGCGTGAGCCCAACGGTCCTTACAACTGATGATTGCGTGGATCGGTTCGATAAAAATCGGCCGCTGCGATACGGTTTTCCGTTTGACGCGGACCCGCCACCGCGACACTGTGCGGGCCGAAACACAGACAAGGAAGAAACTTCATGAAAATGCGAGCAGCAGCAGCGTTGACTGCAACACTGTTGATGGCGACTTCGGCGGCAGCCGAGGATCTGGAATTCTTGATTATCAATGAAACCAGCTATGATCTGGTCGAGTTCAACGTGTCTCCGGCCTCATCCGGCAGCTGGGAAGGCAACCTTCTTGAGGGTGGATATTTGGGCGCGGATTACGAAGTGGGCGTCCTCATCGCGGACGGGCTGACCACGTGTGTCTATGACATCCGCGGTGTTTTCAGCGACGGAGAATCGATTGAAGACTATGGTCTGAACCTGTGTGATCTGGGCGAATACGCGTTCGTCGAGTAACGCGTCTGCCAGAATTGAAAAGGCGAGCCCGAAGGCTCGCCTTTTTTTATTCCGCCGCCTTCAGCGGTGTTGTCGGGGGATGATCGGGGCGGTCGTCCTGAACGCTCTGATCAGGGGCAGCTTTGTCCTGTTCATCGGTCCAGATCATTTCGGCTGCTTGCACATCTCGCGCGCTTTGGCCGATTGCCATGTCCTGCGCGATTTGGCTGGATCGACCCGCCGTGGCGCGTGCCAGCGCCTTACCCAGCCATACCGCGTAGGTTGTGACCCACACTCGCAGCGCCAGGAATGACGGCGTCACGATCAGTGTCAACACCGTGGCCGTACCCAAGCCAAAGACCACCGCCGTGGCCAACTGTTTCCACCACAGTGCCGTGGGGCTGTCGATCGAATACCCTCCGCCGATAAAATCCAGCGACAGGCCGAACATCATCGGGGTCAGACCCGCCATTGTTGTCAGCGTAGTCAGCAGAACCGGACGGATGCGCGCCTCAGCCGTGCGGACAATTGCATCAATGCGAGACATGTAGCCGCTATATTCCTGATAGGTGTCGATCAGAACAATGTTGTTGTTCACCACGATCCCGGCCAACGCCACGATCCCGGTCCCGGTCATGATGATCGAGAACGGTTGTTGCATTACCATCATGCCCAGCAACACGCCGGTCGTAGACAGAACCACAGCCAGCAGCACCAGCACCGAGTTGTAGAACGAGTTGAACTGCGCCAGCAGGATCACGAACATTAGACCCAGTGCTGCCAGGAATGCGCTGGACAGGAACGCCTGGCTTTCAGCCTGATCCTCCTGATCGCCGGTCCATTCCCAAGTGATGGTGCGACCAAAAGGGTCGGTTTCCAGCCACTCGGTCAGCACGGCAATCCGTTCGTTCGGATTGATCAGGGCAAACCGAGCGTCACCGCTTTCGATGGCGGACCGCACTTCACCCACGTTCTCGGCACCCGTTAGTTGAACGAGTTCGAACTCTGCTCCGTCCGCGCTGGTAATCGTGGTGCCAGTTGGTGTGGCACCTTCGCCAATCGCGCGCACGGTTGCCAAACGCAGCTCTGCACCGTCAGGACCGGTGGTCACGATCTTGCTCAGCCCAGGCTCGACATCCGCTTTAACGTCATAGTAGCGCTGTTGATCCGCGCGATTGATCTCGGCGAGCTTAGCCACGGGTTTGCGGGTGACGAAGTTCGACAGGGGGACCAACCCGTCCGGTGTGCGAACTTTCAGCGTATCCAGCGTCGACAGGACGCGATCCTGATCAGGTAGGCGGACGCGGATTTCTACCTCTTCATCGGTTGAATCCGGTCGCATTTCACCCAGCAAGATGCCACGCGTCACAAGCTGTACCATCGCGCCAACGGTTGCGACGTCCGCGCCGAATCGACCCGCCTTGGCCACGTCCACGTCGATCTGCCAGTCGATGCCGGGCAGGGGCAGGGTGTCCTCGATCTTGATCAGGCCGGGTGTGGTGTCAAAGGCTTCTCGTGCTGTGAGGGTCGCGGCCGTCAGATCCTCCCAGCTATCGCCTTTGATGCGCAGATGAACGGGCTTGGCGGAAGCGGGACCTTGTTCCAGCGCCTGAAGATCAACGATAAAGCCAGGAAGGGTTGCCAGCTCTGCGGTTAGTTCGTCCAGAACAAAATTGCCGTCATATTCCGCCGCGACTTCTTCCTTTGCAAAGCCAAGTAGACCTGCAATCGGTCCCCAGAACCAACCGGTAATCTGTTCAGAGCTGATTGGTCGATCTTCCCAAGGAATGAGCTCGAACTGGACGCGACCAATTGTGTCGGCGGGGGCTTCTGCACCGCCATTGTTCTGATTGAGCCCACCTTCGCCCGCAAAGGCAAATACGTTGATCACCGCCGGGTGTTCGCTGATTACGCGCTCGGCCTCAAGAACCATTTCGTCCTTTTCAGCCAGAGACAGGTTGCCGCGTGCCCGGACATAGGCCGTGGCCTGTTCCGGTTCGCTTTCCACGAAGAATTCAACACCGCGAGAGTTTTGCGGGAATATGATGAATGCGACCCAGAACACCGCCGCAAAGACGACTGCGATGGACACCACCGGCATGACCGGATTGCCGACCAAGAACTTGATCACATAACCGAAGGGCGTGTGCTCTTTAGCGGTATGAACATGTTCATCCGGGGCGCGTTCGATCTTGGCAGCACTCAGCGTGACCGACCCAGCAAAGGCGCCGAACAGAAACAGCAGCACGCCAGCAATTGAACCGCCGGGCAGCAGATAGTTGGGGTTCAAAACCTGCATCGCGCCGAGGAAGATCATATATAGTGAAGGCGGTACCAGAAGCACTCGCAGCCACCAAGGCGTGCGGGCTCGCAGCCAGTTCGAGCTGCGCTCGAAACTGCGGCTCATACGGCCCGAGACACCGCCCACGACCGGCAGGTAGATCAGTGCCACAATCAGCGAGGCCGACAGAACGAAGATCAGCGTGATGGGCAGCATCTTCATGAACTCGCCGGGGATACCGGGCCAGAACAACATCGGAAGAAATGCACACAGTGTAGTGGCCGTCGATGAAACAATCGGCCAGAACATCCGTTGCGCCGCCTCGACATAGGCGTGCATCGGACCAACGCCTTCTTTAATGCGCTTGTCGGCATATTCCACAACAACGATGGCGCCATCGACCAGCATGCCCACGGCAAGGATCAGGCCAAACATCACCATATTCGAGATGGTGACCCCGATCATCGCGAGGAAGGCGAAGCACAACAGAAACGAGGTTGGAATGGCAAAACCCACCAACAACGCGGCGCGTGTTCCCAACGAAGCCAGCACCACGATCATCACGAGCGCGACGGCGGTCAGAACCGATCCTTCAAGCTGGCGCACCATTGAATCGACGATGCGGCTTTGGTCGTTCGAGGTGCCCACATCAACAGCGGCCTGCAGCTCGGCTGGCCACTTGATCTGTTCTTCGGCCACTGTGGATTTGATCAGCGCCACGGTGTCGATCAGATTGAAGCCCTTGCGCTTGACGACCTGCAGCGCGACGGTGGATTCTCCGTTAAACCGGGCCGTGCCTGCGCGGTCTTCAAAGGTATAGTTAATCTCGGCCAGCTCGCCCAAGGTGACCACGCGGTCGCCATTGACTTTGACGGGCAGGCCATAGACGTCTTGTGCGGTCTTGAATGACGAAGGGATCTTGACCGAGAACGTGCCCTGTTCGGTCTCTACCTCGCCCGCCGCGATCAACTGGTTGTTGTTCTGCACAACATTGATTAGTTCAGCGGCCGTGACGTTGTAGGCCTCAAGCCGCAGCGGGTCGATCACGACCTCAAGCATTTCATCGCGGTTTCCTGCTATACCGGCCTCAAGCACCGCATCCAACGCCTCAAGCTCGTCCTGCAGGTCCTTGGCAACGCGCGCCATCGTGCGTTCAGGGACCGGACCGGTTAGGTTGACAATGACGATGGGAAACTCAGAGAAGTTGACCTCGGTGATCGTATATTGCTCGGCCCCATCGGGGAAATCGGCCTGCGCACTATTCATGGCGTCGCGCACATCGGCAATGGTGGCGGATTTGTCCCAACCAAACTCGAACTCTAGCAGAACGCCTGCGTAGCTTTCAGCAGCGGTGGCGGTCATCGAATCCAGCCCGTCGAGATCGGCCATCTCGGTTTCCATCGGCTTGATCAGGAGGCTCTCACTATCCTCCGCCGAGATGCCCGGAAACTGGACCGAAACGAACAGCATCGGGATATCGATATCCGGCTCACCCTCTTTCGGGAGCCCGACATAAGCATAGCCGCCGATAACCAGCGATATCGCGATGAAAGCCAGAACCATTCTGGCGCGGCTTGCGGCCCAACTGACGATACCCGTCATTGCGATGCTTCCCTGTAGGTCGGCGCAACCGTCACACCACGCGTGACGAATTCCTGACCGATCACGATAATATCAGCAGTTTCCGGAAGGCCGCCAATCCAAACGCCTTCGGCGCTGTCGCGCAGCAGGCGGATCGGGACGAAATCGACCACGTTGTCAGCGACAACGGTGCGTACACCAAGTTCGCCTTCGTTGTTCAGGGTCAACGCGGATTGCGGCAGCAGATGTGCTTTGACGCCCTCGGCAGCGATCTGAATGTTGGCGGTCTGGCCATCACGGATCAGAAGTTCCGGGTTGGGAACGGTGATTTCTACTTCGAACGTCCGTGTGGTTTCATCGGCCGAGCGGCTCAGGAAGGTGACGCGCCCTTCGACCTGTAAACCGGTGACCAGTTGTGCAGACGCCATCGAACCGACGATAATCCGGTTCACTTCGGTCTCAGGCACAAAGGCAACCAGCTTGATTGGGTCGAGCTGGATAACGGTTGCACACAGCGAACCGGGCTGCATCAGGCTGCCCAATTCCGCGGTATCGCTTTCAAGCAGGCCCTTGAATGGGGCTTCGATGGTCAAGCGATCGATCTCGCGTTGTGCGGCTGCAACTGCTGCGGTGGCGGCCTCGATCCCGGCTTGCGTTGCTTCCAGACCGGCCTCGGCAGATTTGATTCCGGCCTCGGCGGTGCTCATCTCGGCTTCGCTTGAGATACGGCGCGTTTCCGATCCGAATCCGGTTTCCGACAGCTTGCGGGCGGCTTTAAGGTTGATCTCAGCCTCGGCCAGGCGGGCGTGGGCTTCTTCCAAGCGCGCTTCGGCTTCGGGAACGCGGCTTTCGGCCTCAAGTTTTGCTGCCATGGCTTCGGCCAGGCTTGCGGGCCGGGTTCCGGGATCAAGCTCGCACAGCAGATCACCCGCCTCGACAAAAGCACCCTTGCGCTTGGGCTCGGACACGACGGTAGAAATGGTCTCGGCAAGGACTTCGACTTGGCGGTTTGCCTTGGTCTGACCCCGCAATTGAACAGCACTGCCGATCTCGCGCGCGGTCGAGCGCAATACGACAACGCCGATCGAATCCGGCGATTGCACTGATTCCGAGGCTTCGGTTGCGGTCTCGGACGGCTCATCACCGCGACCGGCAAACGCAAACAGCGCGTCGCGCTCGAACACAAGAAAATACAATGCAACAATTACCAAAACGGCGTTAACGAATGAAATCAATCGCATGCGGTAGAATCTCCAGATCTGTTCGCGCGGTTGGCTTTAGCTCATACCCTTAGAAATGGGGCAATTGGCACGGCTTTTCCATACTGAACTGAATAGTTCGGTTTAGTTTTTTACGCAAGGGTCAGGCGGACGCAGGCAAATGTGTGAAATCGGGCACTTGGCTTGGCCTGATCGCCGGGGTATGACATGGCGCTAGAAAACCGGACACTTAAGCCTGGGGGCAGGGATGAGCGACGCCGACAGTTTTATTGATGAGGTCACCGAAGAGGTGCGCCGTGATCGCATGTATCTGCTTTTGCGCCGTTGGGGCTGGGTGGGTGTAGTTGCCGTTGTCGCGATTGTTGGCGGTGCTGCGTTCAACGAATACCGCAAGGCGCGCGACACCAATCAGGCCGAAGCTTTGGGTGATGCGATTCTGTCAGCGCTGGCCGAAAACGGATCGGCCGAGCGGGCAGAAAGCCTGCAATCAGTCGATGCTGCGTCTGCCGGCGGAGACGCGGTTCTGAACATGTTGCTGTCCGCCTCTCAGGCCGAGGCCGGATCCGCGCAGGATGCCGTGAACAGCCTGAACGCCATCGCCACGCAGGGCGATCTGCCCGAGATCTACCGTGCGATTGCAAGTTTCAAGGCGCTGTTGCTGCAAACTGACACGATGCCGGTTGCGGATCGTCGTCAGCAATTCGAAGCGCTGGCCATACCCGGTGCTCCGCTGCGTCTGCTCGCCGAAGAACAATTGGCCCTGATTGATGTGGCCGAAGGCAACACGCAAGCCGCTTTGGACCGGCTGCAGGCGTTGCGTCAGGACGCTGAGGCCAGCGTTGATCTGCAACAGCGCGCGGCGCAACTGATCGTGGCACTTGGGGGCGAACCCGAGCCCGTGGCGACCCAGCAGGGTTAACCGGCAGCGAAACGGAACATCACAGGCGAGTTTGTCGATTATGCTATCACGTTATTTCTCAGGCTTTGGATTGCCCGTTGCGGCAGCTGCGCTCACCGCTCTCAGTGCCTGTCAGGAGCCCGAGGTTATTCTGCCGGGTGAGCGTGAGGATATTCGCGCCGCCATCGACAACGAGGCCGTGGAAACCCGTGGCGCCAAACCGATCAGCATTCCGGCTCAAAGCCGCAACGCCAACTGGTCGCAAAGCGCGGGAACACCCGCCTTCCGCACTACAAACGCAGCGCTGAGTGCCACACCGCAGCGTATTTGGTCTGCTAACATTGGGTCCGGCGATAGCCGAAAACAGCGGATCACCGCAGACCCTGTTGTTGCTGGTGGCCTGATATATACGCTCGATTCCGGGGCAATTGTCTCGGCTGTTACGCCCCAAGGCCAGGTCGCTTGGAGCACAAATCTGATCCCGCCGAATGAAAAGGACGGGGATGCCACAGGTGGCGGGCTCGCCTATGCCGATGGCGTGCTCTATGTCTCGTCGGGTTTCGGCAGGTTGACCGCACTGGATGCGAAATCCGGGACCCAAAGGTGGCAGAAACGTCTGAACGCGACCGGCAGCGGTGCGCCTTTGGTCAGCGGCGGCATACTCTATCTGGTGGCCGGGGATGAAACCGGTTGGGCTGTGAATACCAAGGATGGCCGGATCATCTGGCAGATCGAAGGCACGCCGAGTGTCGGCAACGTTCTGGGTGCACCTGCACCCGTGATTGCCTCGGACCTGTCAGTCTTTGCCTTTGGTTCGGGGGATATCGCGGCCACGTTCCGCCGGGGCGGCATTCTGCGCTGGAATGCCTCCGTTGCAGGCGGGCGTCGGGGCCGTGCGGCGGCTCAGATCGTGGACGTCACCGCCGGGCCCATGGTGTCGGGTAGCTCGGTAATCATCGGCAACCACTCGGGGCGCACCGTTTCATTCGACGGGAATTCGGGTGAGCGGAACTGGACCGCACCGGAAGGCGCCGTTGATACGGTCTGGCCAGCGGGGAACAGTGTTTTCCTGATCAGTGATCGCAGCCAGTTGGTGCGGTTGGATGCAGCCGATGGCTCGACCGTCTGGGCCATCGATCTGCCGGGCTTCGTCAAGAACAAGCCGGGCCGCCGGGGGCCGATCTTTGCGCATTACGGCCCGATCATGGCCGGTGGACGCCTTGTCGTGGCTTCGAACGACGGCTATCTGCGCTTCTTCAATCCCGTCGACGGAGCGCTGGTGCATCAGGTCGAAGTGCCGGGTGGCGCGACCACGGCACCGGTTGTGGCGGGTCAGACGCTGTATGTTGTGTCGACCAAGGGCGAACTGCACGCTTTCCGTTGACGACAAGATGCGTTAAAGGGCGCATCTTGAGTCTTGAAAGTTGAGTATCATGTCGCTGACCCTCGCCATCGTGGGGCGCCCGAATGTGGGCAAATCCACTCTGTTCAATCGCCTTGTGGGCAAACGCCTGGCTTTGGTCGACGACCAGCCCGGCGTGACGCGTGACCTGCGCGAAGGTGAAGGGCGGCTGGGCGATCTGCGTTTTACCGTGATCGACACGGCGGGTCTTGAGGACGCAACCGATGACAGCTTGCAAGGTCGGATGCGCCGCCTTACCGAGCGTGCAGTGGACATGGCCGATGTCTGCCTGTTCATGATTGACGCGCGGGTGGGCTTGACGCCCACGGACGAAATGTTCGCCGAGATTCTGCGTAAGCGCTCCAAACACGTGATCCTGGCAGCGAACAAGGCCGAAGGGAACGCGGCTGATGCGGGCGTGCTTGAAGCATACAACCTAGGCCTTGGCGAGCCGGTGCGTCTGTCGGGCGAACATGGCGAGGGGATGACGGACCTCTATGCGCAATTGATGCCACTGGCTGACGCGGCTGAAGAGGCGCGCATAGAAGAGACGCCGCAAACCGATATCGAGCTGGACGAAGACGGGGAAGGCGAAGCCCCGCTGATCACCGCTGACAAACCCCTGCAAGTCGCTGTAGTTGGTCGTCCGAATGCCGGTAAATCCACCCTGATCAACAAGATCATCGGCGAGGATCGACTGCTGACCGGCCCCGAGGCCGGGATCACGCGCGACGCGATCAGCTTGCGGATCGACTGGGCCGACCCTGATGGGGACAGCACCCCGATGCGGATTTTTGATACCGCCGGGATGCGGAAGAAGGCCAAGGTGCAGGAGAAGCTTGAGAAACTCTCGGTTTCTGACGGGCTGCGCGCAGTCAAGTTTGCCGAGGTCGTCGTCGTGTTGCTGGATGCGGCTATCCCATTCGAGCAACAGGACCTGCGCATTGCCGATCTGGCCGAACGTGAGGGTCGTGCTGTGGTCGTCGCCGTCAACAAATGGGACATCGAAGAAGACAAACAGGAAAAGCTGCGCGACCTAAAAGAATCCTTCGAACGTCTGCTGCCGCAGTTGCGTGGTGCTCCTTTGATCACCGTGTCGGCAAAAACAGGCCGCGGTCTGGAACGTCTGCGCGCCGCGATCCTGCGTGCCCATGATGTTTGGAACCGCCGGGTGCCGACCGCAGCGCTGAACCGTTGGCTGACCGCCATGCTGGAACAGCACCCGCCGCCCGCGCCGCAGGGGCGCCGGATCAAGCTGCGTTACATGACGCAGACCAAGACCCGTCCGCCGGGGTTTGTGGTCATGTGCTCGCACCCTGACAAGATGCCTGACAGCTATTCGCGTTATCTGGTCAATGGCCTGCGCGAGGATTTTGATATGCCGGGCACTCCGATCCGCCTGACTTTGCGCGGGCAAGGGGACAAGAACCCCTACAAAGGGCGGCGCAAGAAAAACGCAGGCGCACTGGCCAAGCATCTCAAGGGACGAGCGTAACTGCGCTAATTTCAAGCATTTTCAGAGAGGGGGCGTGACAGCCCCGTTTCTGCGCGTTAGCATTCAAGCACGTGCATTTGTTTTGCACGTGCTGCTTGTTTGCGGGATCTCCGCACTTAATTTTGAATTTGTGATTGGTCGGACCTCCGTGGGGAGCGGGCGTGATGGATCTGAGAGAATATACAAGACAATACGCGGTACAGGACAACAAGCTTGCCGCGCTAAGTTATTTCGGAACATTCGCGGTGTATTTCGCATCGCTTACATTGGCGATCACCTATGTCGACCGCTGGTACATCATGATCCCGGCCGGGATCGTTTTTGCCTTCTCTGCCGTGCGTCTCTATGTCCTGCAGCATGATTGCGGGCACCATTCGTTGTTTGAAACGCGCGAGCAGAACGAATGGGCTGGCCATGGGTTATCGCCCTTCACATTTGCCCCGTTCGAGGTGATGAAGCAGAACCACAATCTGCATCACGCCGGAATCGGCAACCTCGAGCATCGCGAGACCGGTGAAATCCACACCATGACGCTGCGTGAATGGAACGAGGCGGATTGGAAAAAGCGTTTGTTTTACCGACTGTATCGGAATCCCTTCATTCTGGTGCCGGTTGGCGCGCTATTCACATACTTCATCCGCTATCGCTGGCCCAAGAACACTGTGCGGTTCGGCGTGATGGGCGTGGTGCTGCACAACCTCTCGATTGTTGTGTTTTTGGGGCTGCTGTATTTGATCGCCGGTGCCACCGGCATTCTGGTCTGGCTGGTGTTTTCGCTGCTGGGCGGGATGCTTGGGGTGTTCCTGGTGTATTTGCAGCACAATTTCGAAGACACCTACTGGGATCGCCGCCCCGAACTGGATCCGAAGCTGGCTGCGTTGGAGGGGTCCTCGGCGCTGGATTTCGGCTGGTGGTTCGATAATGCGGTGGCCTGCATCACATTGCATGACATCCACCATTTCAATGCGCGCATCCCATCTTACCGGCTGCGCGCGTGCCACTATAACCTGCCGCCAGAATACACACCGCGACGGATCAAGTTTCCCGAGGCAGTGGCGGCGCTGAATCTGAAACTATGGGATGAAGACGCCAAAAGACTTGTCCCATTTCCCAGCCGAACTGCAGGCCATCGCCTGGCCGAAAGCGGGTAACCTCCTATCTAATTCTTGAATTGGCGCTCTCTCAGGAACGTATGTGCTGTGCGTTTACAATCTGGGGGAGTTAACGAAAGGAAACGAAATGACCGCAGTTACTGAGGTGCGTGGCGTAGGGCCAGCGCTGGCAAAGGCCTTTAATGCAAAGGGCTACAAAACAGCAGAAGCCATTGCCAAGGCCAAACCGGAAGATCTGTCCGGCACCCCGCGGGTCGGTTCCACTCGCGCAGCTAAGCTGATCGCGGCTGCGAAAGAAGTCGTTGGTGCCAAGCCCAAGCCCGCGCCCCGCGCTGCCACCCGTAAGCCTGCCGAGCGGAAATCGGCTGTGCAGCGCGCGACAGCCAAAAGCAATGCGGCTGCGAACAAGGCCGAGGCCGAGCGTAAGGCGGCAAACGAGCGCGCGGCGGCAGAACAGGCCGCTGCCGAGGCCAAGGCAAAGAAAAAGGCGAAAGCCAAGGCCAAGGCTGAAAAGGCGGCCAAGAAGAAGTCTGAAATGGAGGCGGTGTTTTCCAAAGCCAAGGAAAAGGTCAAGGAAAAGACCAAGAAGGGTAAGAAAAACAAGAAGCCCAAAAAAGACGTTAAGAAAAAGGACGCCAAAAAGAAGGACGATAAGAAGAAGTCCGACAAGAAGCCCGGAAAGAAGAAAGATAAGAAAAAGGCGAAGAAGTGATACTTCTCCGCCTTGTCTGATCGGAAACCGGCGCCTAAATGCGCCGGTTTTTTTATGTCAGCGTGCCGTTGGTCTGAAGGGTTAGCTTGCCGCCCAGATAGGGTGCCAGAACCTCGGGCAGGGTGACCGTCCCATCCGCATTCTGACCATTTTCCAAAACAGCTATCAGGCAGCGCCCTACGGCCAAGCCCGAACCATTCAGGGTATGGACATATTCTGGCTTGCCCCCGGCCTCTGGCCGGAAGCGCGCATTCATGCGGCGCGCCTGAAAATCCCCGCATGTCGAGACCGAGCTGATCTCGCGAAAAGTATTTTGGCCCGGCAGCCACGCCTCGATGTCGTAAGTGCGTCGTGCACCAAAGCCCATGTCACCGGTGCACAAGATCACGGTGCGATAGGGAATGCCCAGCTTTTCAAGAATGCCTTCGGCGCAGCGCAGCATACGTTTCTGTTCATCATCCGACTTGTCCGGATGGGTGACCGAGACCATCTCGACCTTTTCGAACTGGTGCTGCCGCAGCATCCCGCGTGTGTCCTTGCCCGCACTACCAGCCTCGGACCGGAAGCACAGCGAATGCGCGGTATAGCGGCGAGGCAGGTAACTCTCCTCGATCATCGTGTCGTTGACGATGTTGGTCAGCGACACTTCGGAGGTTGGAATCAACCACCAGCCTTCGCGGGTCTGATAGCTGTCTTCTCCAAACTTCGGCAACTGGCCGGTGCCCTGCATCATTTCCGAGAGAACCAGAACCGGGCCGTTGACCTCGGTCAGATCATTCTCGTTGATATGGGTGTCCAGCATGAACTGCGCCAAAGCGCGGTGGATACGCGCGACGCCGCCCGACAGCAGCACAAAGCGCGAGCCGGAGAGTTTGGCAGCCGTCTCAAAATCCATGCCATTCTGAACGGCATCGATTTCAAAATGCTCTTTCGGCGCGAAATCCAATTCGCGTGGTGTGCCCCAGCGGTTGATTTCGACATTGTCGTTCTCATCCGCGCCTTCGGGCACATCCTCGGCGGGCAGGTTCGCGATGCGGATCAGCTGGTCGGCCAGCAGAGCGTCCAGATCCTTGGCCTCGGTCTGCATCCGGGCCACTTCGGCCTTTTTCTCGGCGACCAGAGCGCGCAGGCGTTCGAATTCAGCTTCATCCCCGCGCCCTTTGGCAGCGCCAACCTCTTTGGAGGCCTTGTTCTGCTCGGCCTGAGCTGTCTCAGCAGCCAGAATCTTGGCGCGGCGGCTTTCGTCCAGCCTCAGCAGGTCTGACGACACCGGCGCGTCCCCACGGCGCGCAAGGGCGGCGTCGAAGGCGGCTGGGTTTTCGCGTATGGCGCGGATGTCGTGCATGGTTCAGATCCTTAACTGCGTGAATCACTGAATCCGCTTATGCACCATCTGAATGGCAGGGTGTAGCACCGGTTACGACTTATCCGATTCCTCGTGGGATTCATGCGCTAGATGGCCATCCCACTCTTCGGTTGGGATTTTCGGCTCGGGCGGGTCGGCCATGTACGAAGGTGTCATGATCTGCACGTTATTCTCATTGAACACGGCCACGATGTTGCGATGCAGGTCCGAGCGGATTTTCGGGATGATACTGCCCCGCGTGGTATAACCGTTGATCTGATAGTTTATCGCGTAATCGGCCAATGCGGTCCATAAAACAAAGGGTTCGGGCTTTGCCTTGATCCCCCTGGTGCGATGGGCGGCTTCTATCAGCATTGCCTCAACTTTCTCGGGTGGCTCTTCGTACCCGATGCCTACGGTCGTGTGCAGCAGCAACCCGCTACCGTCGGTTCTCTTCGAGAAATTCACCACGTCCGAATTCATCAATTGGGCGTTCGGGATCGAGATCAGTTCATTCTTGATGGACTTCAGATGCGTCTCCATCAACTTGATCTGTACCACATCGCCGATATGGTCCCCGATCTGGATCCGATCCCCGATAGAGGTCGAGCGGCGATAGATCACGAAGAGCCCCGCCAGCATGTTCGAGACGACCGAGTTTGCGCCCAGCGACAGCATGGCACCAACCAGAATCGTCAGCCCCTGAAACGCCGCCGAATCTGATCCGGGGATGTAAGGGACAGCAAAGACCAGAGCGATCAGGATAACGACGACGCGGGCGATGTTGAAGGTCGGGTTCACCCAGTGGCTTTCAAAATCGCCCATGTCAAAGGTTCCCGCCTCGACGGCGTCAAAGAACACACGCATGCCCCGGATAATATACAGCGTTATCCATGCGATCAGTATCAACATGATCAGGTTTGGGATGTAGCTGAGGATGCCTTTGAAGATCAGCAGGACCGGCTCGGTCAAGTAGGTCAGCAGGAGTTGCGCGAAATAGCGCGTCTCGGCAAAGGCAAGCAGAACGAAGGAGAGGTAGTAGTAGAAGCCGAGGAAAAAGATCACCAGCAGGACAAAATTCAGAGCATACCGGATCAACGCGGCGAGGGCCTCGGCCTGAACACTTTTGGCGGTCGCGGTTTCGACATCCTTGAGGTAACGCTTGACCAGTTTCAGCGTACGGCGGCGAATGCGCCGGTGCAGCCACAGGATAACGACGACAAAAAGCGCGAATCCAGCTGTCCATGCTAAGGCTTCGATGGCACCCGAAACACGCGCCTGTTCGGTGCGGTTTGCGCGATAGCTTTCAATGGATTGTTTAATAGCGTCGCCGTGCAACAAACTGAGAACGTTCAAGTCCATCTGCTCAAGCTCGGAATCGGCATCGGTCACGATCGAAACTTGAACACCATCGGCAAAGATTCGAATGCCGAACTCTGAGTCCTCGAAGGTTATGGAGACCTGCTCGGCGTCTGAGGCCTCGGCGATTTCGATGATCTTGTTCTGTACACTCGCGGCCCGTTCCGGAGCGGGCAGCGCGCTGGAGCCGCGCAGGTGAAACAAGGTGTCGCCGTCAACGATAACCGGAGCCTGAAAAATCTCTGATTCAGTGTCTTCTATCGCAGGCTCTTCGCTAGTGGCGTTCTGTGCCCATACGGGCGACGCCAGAAGACCTATACAGGTTGTCACGAGCATCAGGCGAACAAACGCGCCAAGGGTCTGGATTGATTGAATCATTAGGCCTCCTGCCACAGGACTATATCTGACTGGAAGGGTCTGCCTAGAACATATCTGCAACGTCCGGCAGCAAACCTTTGAACCCGATGGTCGAAATGGGGCCAGGTTTGCTTGCAAACCCATGTTTCAAAGCATAGGTTCCCGCAAACTTTGCAGAGAGCTCTCTGCATCATCAGAACAAAGGAATATCCCATGGAAGGTGGCGCAATCGCCCAGTTTCTCCCGCTGATCCTGATCTTCGCGATTATGTATTTTCTGCTGATCCGTCCGCAGCAGAAAAAGATGAAGGAACATCAGGCCATGGTCGAAGCCGTGCGCCGGGGCGATCAGGTTGTCACCCAAGGCGGGCTGATCGGCAAGGTGTCGAAGGTCAAGGAAGGCGACAACGAGATCGAAGTCGAGATCGCCGAGGGCGTTAAGGTTCGCGTGGTCAAATCGACCATCGCTCAGGTTCTGAACAAGACCGAACCTGCGAAGTAACTTCGCGCGACAATTCCTTGAAAAGGCAGGGTAATGCTGCAAATTGATTCCTGGAAGCGGGTTCTGATCTGGTCGGTCTGTGTGATCGGTCTGTTCCTTGCCCTGCCGAATGCGTTTTATACGCGCGTCGAACAATCTAACGATGCCAAGGCTGCGATTGAGCTTGGCATTGATACACCTGAAATGCAGGCCGAGGCCGCGCAATGGCCGAATTGGCTGCCGTCGTCTCTGGTCAATCTCGGGCTCGACTTGCGCGGCGGCGCGCATTTGCTGGCCGAGGTCAAGGTTGATGATGTCTACGAATCCCGGATGGAGGCGATGTGGCCCGAAATCCGCGACGCGCTGCGTGATGAACGCGCGACGGTCGGCACGATCCGTCGTCAGGATTCGGCGCCTGACGAGATTCGTGTGCGCATCAGCCAACCCGAGGGCATGTCCCGCGCATTAGAGGTTGTGCGCGGTCTGGCCCGACAGGTACAGACGCTGACCGGGGCAGGGGCAACAGATATAGAGGCTCGCGCCGAGGGGGACACTATCGTTGTCCAACTGTCCGAGGCCGAAAAGCTTGCTTCGGATGACCGCACCGTGCGCCAGTCCCTTGAGATCATCCGCCGTCGGATCGACGAGGTTGGCACACGCGAACCAACGATCCAGCGTCAGGGCGCTGATCGTATCCTGATTCAGGTGCCCGGCATCGGCAGCGCCGGGGAGCTCAAAGAGATTATCGGCACGACGGCACAGTTGACGTTCAATCCTGTCGTTGGACGCGGGACTGACCCGGATGCCATTCCGGGAGTTGGCGAGAAGCTTGTGCCATCGATCGATGAAGATGGTGTGTATTACACTCTGGACGCCGCACCCGTCGTGACCGGTGAAGAATTGGTCGACGCGCAGCCATCCTTCGACCAGAACGGCCGCCCTGCGGTCAGCTTCCGGTTCAACACCTCTGGTGCGCGCAAATTCGGCGACTACACGCTGGAAAACATTGGCGCACCCTTTGCTATCGTCCTGGATGACGAGGTGATCTCGGCCCCTGTAATCCAAAGCCATATCCCAGGTGGTTCGGGCATCATCACTGGCAACTTCACAGTTGAAGAAAGCACCAATTTGGCCGTTCTGCTGCGCGCAGGTGCCTTGCCTGCAGGTCTGGATTTCCTGGAAGAGCGCACCATCGGCCCTGAGCTGGGTCAGGACAGTATCGACGCAGGTAAAGTCGCGACAATCGTGGCCTTTGTCGCCGTGTTGGTATTCATGGCTCTCAGCTACGGCCTGTTCGGCATCTTCGCCAATATTGCGCTGATCCTGAACGTGGGGCTTTTGTTTGGCCTGCTCTCACTGATCGGCGCCACGCTGACCTTGCCCGGGATCGCGGGTATCGTGCTGACGGTGGGCATGGCAGTTGACGCCAACGTGCTGATCTTCGAGCGTATCCGCGAGGAACTGAAATCTGCCAAAGGTCCGGCGCGTGCCATCGAGCTGGGATACGAAAAAGCGCTTTCGGCCATTCTGGACGCTAACGTGACCACATTCATTACCGCAACCATCCTTTTTGCCATGGGCAGTGGTCCCGTGCGCGGCTTCTCCATTACGCTTGGTCTGGGTATTCTGACCTCGGTCTTCACCGCGATCTTTGTGACGCGTCTGATGATCGTGATGTGGTTCGAACGCCGCCGTCCGAAAACGATCGAGGTTTGACATGAGACTGAAACTCGTACCCCAAAACACCTCGTTCGATTTCTTTAGCCGTTGGAAGGTCTGGCTGGGCATCTCGGGTTTGATGATGGTGATCGCATTCACGTCATTCCTGCTGCAAGGGCTGAACTTCGGCATCGACTTTCGCGGCGGCACCACGATCCGGACCCAAAGCGCGCAAGAGATCGACGTCGGCGCCTATCGCGACGCCATCGCGCCGCTTGAGCTTGGCGATGTGACTATCACCGAGATTTTTGATCCCACCTTTGGCGAGGATGAAAACGTCGCGATGATCCGCATTCAGGCACAGGACGGGGCCGAAGCTGTGGCGGCCGCAACCGTCACAGCCGTCGAAGAAGCGCTGACCGTTGCCGCGCCGGATATCCAGTTCGTCTCGGTAGAATCGGTTGGCCCCAAGGTTTCGGGTGAGTTGATCCAGACCGCGGTCATTGCGGTCGCCTTGGCGATTGGCGCAGTGCTTGTCTATATCTGGCTTAGGTTCGAATGGCAGTTCGCACTCGGGGCGGTCGCCGCGTTGGTGCATGACGTGATCCTGACCATCGGCATCTTCTCGGAACTACAAATCCGTTTTGACCTGGCGATCATCGCCGCTCTACTGACTATCGTCGGCTATTCGCTGAACGACACCGTGGTCGTCTTCGACCGGGTTCGCGAAAACCTGCGGAAGTACAAGAAGAAAGACCTCAAAGAGGTGCTGAACATCTCGATCAACGAAACGCTCAGCCGGACGGTGATGACCTCTGTGACCACGCTGCTGGCGCTGATCTCGCTCTATGTACTGGGCGGAGACGTGATCCGAGGCTTTGTCTTCGCGATGATCTGGGGCGTGATCGTCGGGACCTATTCGTCGGTCTTCGTGGCCTCGACCATCCTGCTGTGGCTGGGGGTCAAGCGCGACTGGTCGAAGCCGTCGAATACGGCGGGCAACCAGTTTGCCAACATTGATGCCTGAGTATTTCGGCCAGACTCCAACCGGTCTGGCCGTTATTATTTTCGCCGCCTTCGTTGGGGGCATCGTGCGCGGGTTCTCCGGCTTTGGGACGGCCCTGATCTTCCTGCCCATCGCCAGCCCGTATCTTGGCCCCTTCGGTGCCATCATCGCGCTGACGGTCATGGACATATTTGGCCCGATCCCGAACCTGCGCCGCGCATGGACGGTTGTTGACAAGGCAGATCTGATGCGCCTTTTGGTCGGGTGCGCGCTACTTCTACCGGTTGGCTTATGGCTGCTGACCCGGACCGATCCCGAAGTGTTTCGCTATGTCGTCAGCCTGATTTCATTGTCGATGCTGGCCGTTCTGGTTTTTGGTCTGCGCTACCGGGGAGCGGTATCGCGTGGCATGGTTGCTGCGATCGGCGGGGCTGCAGGGCTACTTGGCGGGGTAGCCGGGATACCGGGGCCTGCCGTCATCCTGTTTTACATGTCAAGGCCGTTACCGGTTGCGATCATCCGCGCGACGATCCTGCTGTTCCTATTTGCTTTCGATTTGCTGATCCTTGGATATCTTGGCGGGATGGGGCGTCTTTCGATCGCGAGCATCGGATTGGGCCTTGCGCTTGCGGTTCCCAACATCGCGGGCAACTGGCTGGGGGGCTGGATGTTCCGACCCGAGTACGAGAACCTCTACCGCGCCGCAGCCTATCTGGTGATTGCAACGGCGGCCTTGTCCGGCCTGCCGCTTTGGGGCTAGAACCCTGCACATGCGCCTGAACGAGATCACATATACAAACGCTCAGCCGGTTGATGGCTATGGCCCCGGGTTCTTTCGGATAGGCGGGGAAGTTCATGATGGGGCAGTCCTGATCGGCCCCACCGGTAAATCGGCTTGGGCGGGTTACTCCGACGCCCAGACCCTGCTGGCCTTGTCCGAACATGTCGATGTTCTGTTCATCGGTACGGGCAAAGAACTGACCCACATCCCAGCCGACTTGCGCACCACATTGGAAGAGGCAGGTCTAGGTGTCGAAATCATGAACTCTCCGGCGGCCTGCCGCACCTACAACGTGCTGCTTTCCGAAGGCCGCCGCGTTGCGCTTGCGCTGATCCCGGTCTGAGGATCTGTTCTTGCTCTGGCTAAAAATATCCTGGGGAGTGTGAGGGGCTGGCCCCTCACTGCGACCCGACCAGCCGCTCTGCGGCAATTCCGACCTTTTGCCCACACGCACAATCCGCTAAGCGGGCTTCATGACTTTAAAGGTAACCGATCTGGCCATCGCACGCGGCGGAGTTCCCGTGCTCGAAGGGCTGAGCTTCTCGCTTGAGGCAGGAAGGGCGCTGATCCTGCGGGGGCCGAATGGAATCGGAAAGACAACATTACTGCGTACGCTTGCGGGCCTGCAACCGCCGCTGGCAGGGCAAATCGTCGGGGCGGAAGACCAGATCGCATACGCGTCCCATTCCGACGGGTTAAAACCGACCCTGACCGTTGTCGAAAACCTCAACTTCTGGGCGTCGGTCTTTGGCACCCGTGATATCCAGCACGCCCTTGATGCGTTTGAGCTGAACGAGTTGGCTGACCGCCATGCGGGCAACCTTTCGGCGGGGCAGAAACGGCGTCTGGGATTGGCGCGTATGTTGGTTACTGGCCGCCCGATCTGGATGCTGGACGAGCCGACGGTCTCGCTGGATCGTCACGCCGTGCAGATGTTTGCGGATGCGGTGCGCGCGCATCTGGGGCAGGGTGGTTCGGCCCTGATCGCGACCCATATTGATCTTGGCTTGGACGGAGAGGTTCTGGACGTTGGCCCCAACAAGGCCAAGCCCAAGCCCATCGACGATTTCGACGGAGGTTTCTTGTGATCGCCTTATTGCTGCGTGATCTGAAATTGGCCTTCCGTGCGGGGGGTGGCTTTGGTCTCGGTCTTGCTTTCTTCCTGATCGTCACCGTTCTGGTGCCATTCTCGGTTGGCCCGCAATCTTCGCTGCTTTCGACCATCGCACCGGGCGTTCTTTGGCTGGGCGCGCTTTTGGCGTGTCTGCTGTCACTTGATCGCCTTCTGGCGCTGGATTGGGAAGACGGCTCGCTTGATCTGCTCGCGACCGCGCCACTTCCGTTGGAATCAGTTGTTACCGTCAAAGCGCTAGCCCATTGGCTAACCACCGGATTGCCGCTGGTTCTGGCCGCGCCGTTCCTAGGCGTGTTGCTAAACCTGCCTGTACCCGGGTTTTCGTGGCTAGTGATCTCACTGCTCCTCGGTACTCCGGCGATGAGCGTTATCGGCACCTTTGGCGCGGCCCTTACTGTTGGTCTAAAACGGGGCGGTCTGCTACTGTCGCTTCTGGTTTTGCCGCTCTACGTGCCGACTTTGATCTTCGGAGCCGAGGTCGCCCGACGCGGTGCGACAGGCATGGAGACGCAAACGCCCCTGCTAATGCTGGCAGGGATTACCGCCGCAACGGTCGCACTTTTACCCTTTGCCAGCGCAGCGGTACTGCGCATCAATCTTAGGTGATGGCCACAAAGCTTGACTGAGGTCAATTGAGAACCACGCCGACTCGGACTAGATAGAGCCCATGACAATCGCAGCCAAAGCCAATGCCCTTTGGGAATACGCCAACCCGCGTAAGTTCCTCGCGACCAGCGAACGGGTCCTTCCGTTCTTCTGGATCAGCTCAGGTCTTTGTCTGGTCGCCGGATTGATCTGGGGCTTTTTCTTCACCCCGGATGACTACAAGCAAGGCTCGACCGTAAAGATCATCTACCTGCATGTACCTGCCGCGTTGATGGCGATCAATTGCTGGCTGATGATGCTGGCAACTTCGCTGGTCTGGTTGGTGCGTCGCCACCATGTCAGTGCGCTGGCTGCCCGCGCCGCTGCGCCCATTGGCATCGTGATGACGCTGATCGCATTGGCCACCGGAGCGATCTGGGGGCAGCCCATGTGGGGGACATGGTGGGCCTGGGACCCACGCCTTACATCGTTCCTGATCCTGTTCCTGTTCTATCTAGGTTATGTCGCGCTTTGGGAAGCGATCGAAGATCCGGATACAGCGGCGGACCTGACCTCGGTCCTTTGCCTCGTGGGCTCGGTCTTTGCGTTCCTCAGCCGGTATGCCGTGAATTTCTGGAATCAGGGGCTGCATCAGGGGGCTTCGGTGATGCGCGCCGGGGCGATCACAGGCACGGATACTGAGGAGAAGGTAAGCAATATCTACTTCTATCCACTGCTGCTTTGCATCATCGGCTTTGTACTGCTGTTCATTGCGCTGGTCTTCTATCGTACGGTCACAGAAATTCGCGCCCGCCGGACCAAGGCGCTTATGGCGCGTGAAAGGGTGAGCGGATGATGCCTGATCTTGGAAAATATGCCGATACCGTCTTGTGGTCCTATGTCGTATCAATCGGACTTCTGATCGCATTGGTGGGTTTCAGCGTGATCCGGGGCCGTAAGGTACGGGCCGAGATGGAGAAGGTTGAACAAAGAATGTCACGCAATGGCTAAGATTTCGCCCCTGATGATCGCGCCTCCGCTGATTTTCGGCGCCTTCGCTGTACTCGCGGGCATCGGTATGTTCCGCGACGATCCCAACGCCTTGCCCTCGGCGCGCGAGGGTCAGCCAGCACCGCCGGTTGTACTGACCGAGTTCGCGGGCAAACCGGGCTTCGATGATGCCACACTGCGTGATGGCGAGGTCAAGCTGGTCAACTACTGGGCCAGTTGGTGTGCACCATGCCGCGTCGAACACCCCAATCTGCAGGCTCTGTCTGACGAGGGTATCCCGGTCTATGGTATCAACTACAAAGATCAACTGGACAACGCCGAAGGATTTCTTGCCGAACTGGGCGATCCCTATGCCGGTATCGGTCGGGATGAACAGGGCCGCATGGGGCTGGACTGGGGCGTCTACGGTGTGCCCGAAACCTATGTGATCGACGGTGAGGGCACGATCATCCTGCGCTGGGCTGGTCCGGTCACTCAGCGGGTGATCGAAAGCACGATCCGCCCAGCACTTGAGAAAGCCGCAGGTGGCTCATAAGCGATAGCCACCGGTGACGCCCAGAACCTCACCAGTGATGAAGGATGCGGCATCGGACGCCAGAAACCTGACGACTTTGGCGATATCCTCGGGCTTTCCCGCGCGACCTAAAGCGGTTTCTTTGACAAACAGCGCGGTCAACTCCTCAGACCGGGGCGCTTCGGGGATGTTGATCGCACCCGGCGCGACTGCATTAACGCGTATCCCCTTTGGCCCAAGCTCCTTTGCCATGGCGTGGGTCCATAGATTCAGGGCGGCCTTGCTTGCCCCATAGGTCACCGCATCCCGAGGCGGCAAGACCGCGTTCATGGATGAGATATTGACGATTGAGGCGTCGCGTTTCAGATGTGGTAGCGCAGCAGCCAACAATGCGGCGGGGGCCAGCAGGTTCAAATCCAGAATGGCGCGGTGGTCCTCGGCCCGAAATTCCTCTTTGGGGGTAGATTTCACAAGGCCGGCATTGTTGACGATCACATCCAGCCTTCCAAACCTCTCGATCACCTGCGAAATCACGCTAGCCGGCTGGTCGGGCGCAGATAGATCGGAACGTATGGCCAGAACATCCCCACCCAGTAGCTCGGGCGTGGGTTTGCTCGACAACCAAGTAAACGCGACGCGGTGATCACGGCTGAGGTCTTCGACGATTGCACGCCCAATTCCGCGTGCACCGCCGGTTATCAATGCGACTTTGTCCATAATCGTAGGAAATCGGTAAAATGGCCGGGATTCAAGCCGTTACTTACGGACCAAAATCCAGATCATCGCGCCGACGAATGCAAAGGTGGTCAGATTCATAAGCGTATCCGTCAGATCACCGATCAGCATGGCTCAGCCCCTCTTCTCGTAGCCCTCGGAACAGGCAGACCATCAGCAGAACCGAGATGAACACAAAGGGCAGCGCCCCGAGTGAGATCAGGACTTTGACCGATTCCACCGAGCCCGACAGGATCATCGCGACACTCAACAAGCCCAGCAATGCACCCCAGATCAGCCGCACGCGCGGGGGCGGGTTTTCGTCCCCCTGGGACGAGAATGTACCCAGCACAAAGGCCGCGCTTACAACGCTGGTTACGATGAACAGAAACGCCGCTGCTACGGTTGCAAGTATTGTGATCTGCGATAAGGGCAAACGGTCGAGCAGGGCGAAGGTCACACGCTCGATGTTTGTTTGCGTATAGGCCAGCAGTTCTCCGGCTCCGTTGAGCGCCTCGAACAGACCGATGCCGCCGAAGGCACCGAACCAAAGGATCGAGAACAGCGTGGGCGCAAAGAGTACTCCGATCACGAATACCCGGATCGTGCGACCGCGAGAGATACGCGCGACAAACACACCAACAAAAGGTCCCCAGGCGATCCACCAGACCATATAGGTGAGGGTCCAGTCGCTGAACCATTTGGTGACGTCATCGCCGAAGAAGGTGAAGGTCTGAAAGCCCCGAGGGATGACATTGGTGACGTAATCGCCGAACCCTTGAACCACAGTGTTCAACAGATACTCTGTAGGCCCGAGGACCACTGTGTAGGCCACAAGGCAGATCGCGATCAGCATTGCCGCATTCGACAAGCGCGCCATGCCTTGGCCAAGGTCGATTAACAGAGCAGGGATGTAGGCTGCGACCATCGCCAGGAAAACAACGCCGATCAGAAGGGCACCAACCGTTTCCCGGCCACCCAGAACCGCAATCCCGTCCGCAACCTGGAACACGCCCATGGCCATTGAACCGCCAACACCGATAGAGATTGCAACAATGGCCATGAAATCCGACAGCCACCCGACCCGCTCGGCCCAGCGTTCTCCTGGGAACAGGCTTTTGATCGGTGCACTGACCATCATGCCTGTCCCGCGCCGAAAGCTGAAATAAGCAATGGTCAGCGCGGTCGAACCGTAAATCGCCCATGCGTGCAGGCCCCAATGGAAGTTTGTTGCCAGCATGGCCTGCTGCGCGGCGACATAGTCGGGTGCCATGCCCGAGATGAAGTTGAAATGGGTAAGGGGCTCGGCGACCGCCCAGAACAGCAGTCCAACGCCCATTCCTGCGGAGAACAGCATTGAGATCCAGGTGGCGGTCGAGAACTCGGGCTCTTCATCATCTCGGCCCAGACGGATTTTGCCATATGGCGAAAAGGCCAGAACCAAACACCCGATCAACATGCCTGAGGCCGCGAGCATCACGAACCAACCGCGACTGTGGAAGGTTTGTTGCACGATGCTATTGGCCCAAGTCACCAAGCTTTCGATATCGACGACGCCCCAGATCCCGATCACGGCGATGACGCTAAGCGAGCAAACCAATAGGGCGTTGGGCTTTTTCATGGTGATGAAATTCCGAAGACTGTCTTGCTCAACAGTTTCAGATTTTTGAATAAATGGCCAGAAAACAAAACCCCCGGCGCAGGGCCGGGGGCTGAGGTTGGATATCAACCTGCTGATTTATGACGCTTTTGCGAGATTGCGCAGCACGTATTGCAGCACACCGCCGTTTTCAATGTATTCGATCTCGGGCGCGGTATCGATGCGGCACTTCAGGGTGATCGTCTTTTCGGTACCATCTCCGTAAATGATGGTGCAGGGCACTTCCTGCAGGGGCTCAACCGAATCCAACCCGTGGATCGATACGGTCTCATCACCCTTCAGACCCAGTGTCTTGCGGGTATCACCATCGGTGAATTCGAACGGTATGACGCCCATGCCTACCAGGTTTGAACGGTGGATGCGCTCAAAACTCTCGGCGATCACTGCCTTGACGCCAAGCAGAGCTGTACCCTTGGCCGCCCAGTCGCGTGACGAACCTGCACCGTACTGTTCGCCGCCAAAGACGACCAGCGGGGTGCCTTGCTCCTGATAGGCCATCGATGCTTCGTAGACCGAGGTTTGTTCACCATCCGGGCCTTTTGTATAACCGCCTTCGACGCCATCCAGCATCTCGTTCTTGACGCGGATATTAGCGAAGGTGCCGCGCATCATGATCTCGTGGTTGCCACGGCGTGAGCCATACGAGTTGAATTCGCGCGGCTGAACCTGACGATCGGTCAGATACTTCCCGGCAGGTGTCGTTGTCGCAAACGAACCGGCGGGCGAGATATGGTCGGTGGTGATCATGTCACCCAGGATCAGCAGAACCTTTGCACCATCGATATTCGAGATCGTGCCCGGCTCAGGCCCCATGCCTTGGAAATAGGGAGGGTTTTGAATGTAGGTTGACGTCGGTGGCCAATCATAG
This sequence comes from Ruegeria sp. AD5, assembly GCF_056542345.1. Classification (NCBI taxonomy): domain Bacteria; kingdom Pseudomonadati; phylum Pseudomonadota; class Alphaproteobacteria; order Rhodobacterales; family Roseobacteraceae; genus Ruegeria; species Ruegeria sp. AD5. The sequence goes on along the minus strand of NZ_JBQFZR010000002.1, from coordinate 907,235 downwards.
GTTTCCTGTTGCGGAACCTCGACCTCCTGCCATTTCTCGTCGCCTTTGAAGACATCGGCATATTTCGACTGGAACGCCTCGCGGGTCACGGTTGCCTCAACCAATTCGGCGATTTCGCTTTGGGTCGGCCAGATGTCTTTCATGTAGACATCGTTGCCAGCCTGATCCTGTCCAATCGGTTCCGAGGTCAGGTCGATGTCCAACGTACCAGCCAAGGCATAAACCACTACCAGCGGCGGTGAAGCCAGATAGTTGGCGCGCACGTCGGGCGAGATGCGGCCTTCGAAGTTGCGGTTGCCTGAAAGAACCGAAGTGGCAACAAGATCGCCTTCGGCAATCGCTTCGCTGATTTCCCTTTGGATCGGACCCGAGTTGCCAATACAGGTGGTGCAGCCATAGCCAACAAGGTTGAAGCCGATCTTGTCCAGATCTTCCTGCAGACCCGCAGCCTCCAAGTAGGCGGACACAACCTGCGAGCCGGGCGCCAATGAGGTCTTTACCCACGGTTTGCGATCCAATCCCAGCGCGGCGGCTTTGCGTGCGACGAGGCCCGCGCCGATCATTACATACGGGTTCGACGTGTTGGTGCAGGAGGTGATCGAGGCGATCACGACTTTGCCCGATTCCATGCCGTAGTTTTCGCCTTTGACCTCTATTTGTTTGCCCATCGGGCGTTTGAAGGTCTCGGCCATTTCCTTGGTGAATGCGGCCTTGGCGTCGGTTAGTGCGACATAATCCTGCGGCCGTTTCGGGCCCGAGATCGCAGGAACAATTGTGCCCATATCCAGCGACAGAGTGTCGGTGTAGATCGGCGCGTAATCGGCATCGCGCCAGAAGCCGTTTTCCTTGGCGTAGGCCTCGACCAATGCGATGCGGTCTTCGTCGCGTCCAGTATTGCGCATATAGCGCAAGGTCTCGCCGTCAATCGGGAAGAAACCACAGGTCGCGCCGTATTCGGGGGCCATGTTGGCGATGGTTGCGCGATCGGCCAAGGGCAAGCGGTCCAGACCTTCGCCGTAGAATTCAACGAATTTACCAACCACGCCTTTCTCGCGCAGCATCTCGACGACTTTCAGGACAAGGTCAGTTCCCGTTGTGCCTTCGACCATCGAACCGGTCAGTTCAAAGCCCACAACCTCGGGGATCAGCATCGAGATCGGTTGACCCAGCATCGCTGCCTCGGCCTCGATCCCGCCAACGCCCCAGCCCAGAACGGCCATGCCGTTGACCATGGTGGTGTGGCTGTCAGTACCAACAAGTGTATCGGGATAAGCGACTTCTTCGCCGCTTTGGTCCGTGTCCGTCCAGACGGTCTGCGCCAGATATTCCAGGTTTACTTGGTGGCAGATACCGGTGCCGGGAGGCACGACGCGGAAATTGTTGAACGCGTTCTGACCCCATTTCAGGAACTGATAGCGTTCCATGTTGCGCTCATATTCGCGGTCCACGTTCATCTGAAACGCGCGTGGGTTGCCGAACTCATCAATCATGACCGAGTGGTCGATGACCAGATCGACCGGGTTCAGCGGGTTGATCTTTTGCGCGTCCCCACCAAGGCCCTTGATGCCGTCGCGCATCGCTGCCAGATCCACCACGGCCGGAACTCCGGTAAAGTCTTGCATCAGAACCCGGGCAGGGCGATAGGCAATCTCACGTGGGTTCTTGCCACCGTTGGCACCCCATTCGGCAAAGGCTTTGATGTCATCGACGGAAACCGAGAACCCGTCATCTTCGAACCGCAGCATGTTTTCCAGAACCACTTTCAGCGCGGCAGGCAGATTCGAAAAATCGCCTAAGCCTGCTTCTTGCGCGGCTGGAATCGAATAATAGGAAATGGATTTGCCATTCACGTTCAGGCTGCGGCGTGTCTTGGCGGTGTCCTGTCCGACCTTGATGGGCATCTGTGGCCTCCCTCTCAAATGACTTGGAATACGGGCTTCGCTAAGGGTTATCTGCATTACCGCACCAGTTGTTTCAAGGTGCAACGGGCAGTTTGGGTGGTTTTTTGTATACCATTGCACACATTTTGTCGAAAGCTTGTGTCTGAGGTCTCAAGAAACCTTGATTGGCAGTTTATTCGGTTCCGACTTAAACCTTTCAGGCAATCTTCCTCTATCGAGAGAAAACATGCTCAGATCAGTCGCTGCGACCGCGTTTGTTTCACTCTTTCTTGCTGCCCCGGCTCAGGCGCAGGATGACCCGGTGGTGGTCGAACTGTTCACCTCGCAGGGGTGCTCGTCCTGCCCGCCAGCAGACCGGATCATGCATGAATTGGCCAAGCGGTATGATGTAATCGGTCTGGCGTTGCATGTGGATTATTGGGACTACATTGGCTGGAAAGATGAATACGCCAATCCCGACCATACCGATCGACAGCGCGCCTATGCACGTGAAGGCGGGCGGACGATGATCTATACGCCGCAGATGGTTGTGAATGGGCAGCAGGATGTGGTTGGGGCCAAGTCAATTGAACTGAACCGGCTAATCGATGCACACCTGACTGCGCCGCCGGAGGCCGAGGTCAGTGCCACGCGTATCGCGAACGAAGTATCCATGAATGTCGTTCCGATCGAGTTACCAGACGACGAAACCTATGATGTTCGGATTGTGCAGTATTCGCCGATGCGTCGCACCTCGATCCGGCGTGGCGAATTGGCCGGACATGATCTGGATTATGCAAACGTGGTCGAGAATTGGCAGATTGCCGGTCGCTGGGATGGCCAAACACCGCAGGGTTTCACCGCAACATTGTCATCGGAATTGCCTGCCGTTGTACTGATCCAGCGCAGTGGCCATGGTCCGATCGTGGCCGCAGCGCGGGTTAAGTGATCAGGGCATATCCTTTGGCTGGACCCCCAGTCCCCTCCAGGACTTCCAGCGCCGATGAATCCAGAACCATTGTCCCATGTGCTGACGCACCATCACTTCCAGGTCGTCATTGGTGAACTGGGTCATGGTTTTGGCATCAGTATGCGGGACCGGGTCGTGCAGGACGATCTCAAAATCGATCCCGTTGGGTTGGCGCACTGCATAGCAGGGGATCAGCACAGCCTTGTATTTGATCGCAAGTTCCGCGTTCAGCACCGAGGTGACGGCGGGTTTGCCGAAAAAGGTCAGCTCCTCACCACCATGCGCATGCAGGTCGGATACAATGGCAATGATGCCTCCGCTTTTCAGTGAACGGACCATTTCGACCATACCTCGGCGGCCCTGTTCGAACATGGGCGACCCGGTCTGATAGAATGCCTCGACATACATGTCGTTGAAATATGGATTTGCCATGCGGCGATAGAGGCTGCCGATGGGTTTACCGCTGCGCGCCTGCAGCGCGACCCGCGCGGCCAGATAGTGCCCGAAATGCGCAGTGATCATCATCACTGGACGCCCTTCCGCCACGGCGTCATCAAATGCTTCGACCCCAGAACCTGATACCTTGGCCTTGCTTTGTCGCTCGATGAAACCGTCGGCTGAAAAATGCTCCATGATCGCGCGCCCGGCATTGTCAGGCACGGCGCGGCAGATGCGTTTGACCTCGGCCTCGGGCAGATCTGGGCAGGTGAGTTTCAGGTTGCGGCGCACGCGGGTTCGAAACCCGACAATGGGGGCAAGCCAGCGCACAATCGCGCCCATCGCTCCGATGCGGCGCTCATATGGCAGCAGGCGCATGCCGCGGATTACGCCGGTCAGAAACAGGTTGGCGACGTAGTATTTTCCAAGCTCAAATCGGCTCAGTTCCGACTTTTCGACGGGCATGGGGAAGGACACCTGAGTGTTGTGAATTGCGCGCTCAGACATACAGTCCTCATCGTGCGATCACAAGTAGGCGCGCCGGGTCAGATTAGTCTTCAGCCTCATCCGTTTCAACAAGTGTAATCGCGCCTTCGTCCAGAAGGGCGCGAATGGCGGCGACGATCTGTGACATCGCATCCTCGGTATCGGATTGTTTGACCTTGCCTCGTTCGGTCATTTCTTCACGCAAATTGTCTGCCATGCGAGAGGACATGTTTGCCAAAAAGAACTCGACCGTAGCGAGGTCTTCGTCGGTACTGGCCCCGGCAAGTGCGGTGACAAGAACAGGCTGGTCCAGGCCACGCAGGATCGCAGGAATATCGCGGGGCTGGATGCGGGAGGGCACGTGCGAAAAGATAAAGATCGATTGCCGGACTGTATTGGCAAAATCGGCGTCTTCCTCATCCAGCGCGGTCAGTAAGCCATCACGCGTCGTAGCAGCCGACTGGTTGAGGATTGCGCCCACACGCTCACCCGGCCCATCCCGAAAGGCGGGCTCGGGGCGTTGATCCAGCTGAGCGGCCAAGGACCATCCGATCCGCTCAACCGCCTCGGGCGTCACGTTGGCGGTTTTCGATACAGCATAGGTTATCCGTCGCGCTGTGGGGCCAGGCAGGTGGCCCAACAACTGGGCGGCCTTTGCGGTTTCGAGTTTCGACAGCATGACGGCGGCGACTTCGGTGCTTTCAGCTTTGGCCATTTCGGCCAGATCTTCTGAGGGTACTTCGCGCAAACGCTGCCATGGGTCACCGATCTGCCTCACGCCAGCTACCTTGCGCAGCCGGGCGGCGGTGGCGGGGGCGATCTTGCCGTTCACCGCGTCCAAAGCACCGGCAAGCCCATGGGGAAATGCAAGCCCTACGCCATCCAGCGCATCGGCAAATTCCTGCGCGACGGCGGCCAGCGTTACCCGGTCAACCAACCCCATCTGTCCAAGTTGGTGGGTAAGTTGTTCCTGCAGTGAATCGGGAAGCTCTTCCAACGGGATATCCGCCCCCTCGTTCAGCAGCAGCCGAACCACAACCGCGGCTTTCTCTCGGTTGCTGAGGGCGCGCGGCACAACACGTGGCGCATCATCGTCTTGTTCAACGACCGGGGTTTGCGTGCCCGGCGTCATCTGCACCATTAGGTTCGTGTCCTGCATCTGCCTGCAATGCCTCATTCGCGTTGCAGGCAGAATATAGAGAGTCGGGTAAAGAAACCCTGAAACTCAGTAGCTATATGTCAGCCCTGTTCTGATCGCTTCGCGCAGCGATGTCTCAGCCCATGTGCCTTCGCCACCACGCGCCTTGATCTCGCGCCATTGTGCGATGGCCAACTCGGTCTTGCCCTGGGTAACAAATCCCTGACCCATGTAGCTGCGGGCGAGGATGTTGTCGGGGTTGGATTCAATTGCTTTCTGGTAAAACGCGTCAGCCAGTTTCAGCTCACCCATCTTGCGATAGGTGAACCCCCAATAGGTCTGCACCCGATCATCATCTTGATCCATGATACGCAGAATGCCCTGAGCATTTTCGTACTGCCCGTCGTAAGCCAACTCGCGCAAGGCATCATACAGTTGGTCTTCGGTGAAATTTGTCTTGTTGGGTTTGACGCAGCGCCCGGCTGCCTCGTCATAGACGCGGCCAAACAGGCATTTCTTTGTGGTGTTGGTGGGCTTGGGCGGGCTGCTGTCCCCACCACCCGCAGCAATGGCCATGGGCGCGAAGGTAAAGGCCTGAAGAGCGATGGCCGAGGCTAGTACAAGACGCATTTTCCTACTCCGTTGTCAAAGAGACTTGTTACAATCATAGCTTGATCTTCAAAAAAGCTAACGATTGACTGATCGCTTTTATTCACAAGCAGGAAATAAAAATGTCAGCTATTGACGATTTTCATGCAGCTTTGGCTTTCGCTGTCCCAACTTGTGCCTTCAGCACAGGACTGGGTTTGCTTGGTGTTACCGTTACAGGCAAATCCGGCGGTGCCCGCACAGATAAGAGCAATTGCGCATAGAGCAGTTCGTAGCATCGAGTTTTCCTTTCGCGGAAACTGTGCCAACAGATTAACCGATTTTTGCCAATCTGGCAAAGACACAAGGCCCGGCTGCATTGAGCAAGCCGGGCCAAGTTTTTAGCACTGTTTGAGTTTGAATTATTCGCCGAATACGCGGGCGAAAATCGTATCTACATGTTTGGTATGGTAGCCGAGATCGAATTTCTCTTCGATTTCTTTCGGGCTCAGCGCGGCGGTGACATCGGCGTCGGCCAACAGTTCCTCTTTGAAGTCGGTGCGATGCTCCCAGACTTTCAGCGCGTTGCGCTGAACCATGGCATAGGCATCCTCGCGGCTTACACCGGCTTGGGTCAACGCCAACAGCACTCGTTGGCTCATGACAAGACCAGGGAACTTGTTCATGTTCTCGATCATGTTCTCGGGGAAGATCAGCATCTTGTCGATTACACCGGTCAATCGCGCGAGTGCAAAGTCCAGCGTGATAGTGGCATCCGGCCCGATCATGCGTTCGACCGAGGAATGCGAGATATCGCGCTCGTGCCACAGCGCCACGTTCTCCATCGCCGGGATCACGGCAGCACGCACCATGCGCGCAAGACCGGTCAGGTTCTCGGTCAGCACCGGGTTCTTCTTGTGCGGCATCGCGGATGAGCCTTTCTGCCCCATCGAGAAGAACTCGGCCCCCTCCAGCACTTCGGTACGCTGCATGTGGCGGATTTCGATAGCGATGTTTTCGATGCTGCTGGCGATAACACCCAGTGTGGCGAAGAATGCTGCGTGACGGTCGCGGGGAATGACCTGTGTGCTGATCGGTTCAGGCACCAGACCCAGCTTGTCGCAGACATGCTCTTCAACCTGCGGGTCGATATTCGCAAACGTCCCGACCGCGCCGCTGATCGCTCCGGTGGCGATTTCCGCGCGGGCATCGCGCATCCGGGACAAGTTGCGGTCCATCTCGGCATAGAAGCGGGCAAAGGTCAGGCCCATCGTGGTGGGTTCGGCATGGATACCGTGGCTGCGACCGATGCGAACGGTGTCTTTGTGCTCGATCGCGCGGCGTTTCAGGGCAGCCAACAGACCTTCGAGGTCTGCAATCAGCAGGTCGGCGGCGCGGGTCAGTTGCACATTGAAGCAAGTGTCCAGCACGTCCGAGGAGGTCATGCCCTGATGCACGAAGCGGGCTTCCTCGCTACCCACATGTTCGGCCAGATGGGTCAGGAAGGCGATGACGTCGTGTTTGGTGACGGCTTCGATCTCGTCGATACGGGCGACATCAAACTCCACATCCTTGGCTTTCCACACGACCTCGGCGTTTTCACGCGGGATCACGCCTAGATCGGCCATGGCGTCGCAGGCGTGCGCCTCGATCTCGTACCAAATGCGGAACTTGCTCTCGGGTGACCAGATGGCGACCATGTCGGGGCGTGAATAGCGGGGAATCATTGGCGGCAGCACCTTTTTATGATTGGGATGAGGCGTTGGCGCGGGGTTTAGCCGCGCATTGACCAAGGAACAAGGCGCGAGTGCTGGGATGAGACGGTTTGCCCTGATTTTATTGCTTTGGCCCGGATTTGTGGCCGCCGACGAGTTTCAGCAACTGACGGGTGATGAGATTCTGATGGCGCTTGCTGGCAAGAAGCTCGACTATGGCGAGGGGATCACCCAGACCTTCGATAGCAATATGCAAACGCAGTACTTTTCAGGCCGCCCAAGTTCGGGACGATGGGCCGTTCGTGATGATCGCTATTGCTCGGTCTGGCCGCCTTCGGATTTCTGGGCTTGTTATGATGTTGAGCAAAGCGGTGAAACCATCCGGTTTGTGGATGATTCAGGTAATACAACTGACGGAATCTATTTGAAGTGAGCCTGCCCAGAAATATTTATGATTTCCAGGGGGTTTGGGACCTGAGCCGCCTCATCCGGGACGAGCGTGCAGGCCAGATCATTCAGGCCGAGGGTAAGGCAGAGCTACGGCAAGATACCCAAGGGTTGGTCTATGATGAGACGGTCACGCTGCGTGTTCCGGGGCAGCCTGCAATGACGGGAACGCGTCGATACCTTTGGCGCGACGCCGGTGATCGGATCGCCATTCACTTTGATGATGATCGGTTTTTTCACGCACTTAAACTTGGCCAAACCCGCGTCAAGGATCATCACGATTGCCCGCCGGACAGCTATGATGCAGACTATGATTTCTCGGGATGGCCGCGCTGGACAGTCCGCTGGACTGTATCAGGACCGCGAAAATCCTATGAAATGGAGACCAAATACGCGCTGCGATAGCGTAATCATCTTGCAGCAACGGCCCGGAACGGGCATTGCTGCATGTGCAAATAAGTCCGAATGTGGAGAAATGAGATGAACGCAAACGTACTGGCCAATGCTTTTGGCCCGCGTGAGGGGACGGCGCTGCGCGTCAAGCAGGTGGCTCTGGTTGCCCTGGGTATCGTTGCTCTGGCTGTTGCAGCCAAAATCAAAGTGCCGATGTGGCCGGTTCCGATCACCATGGGCACATTCGCCGTTCTGACCATCGGCACCGCCTATGGCGCGCGCCTTGGCCTGATCACGATGCTGGGTTACCTGCTGGTTGGTGCTCTGGGCTTTGACGTGTTTGCGGGTTCCTCGGCCGAAAAATTCGGCCTGACCTACATGATGGGTGGCACCGGTGGCTATCTGGTCGGTTACCTGATGGCGACCATTCTGCTGGGCACACTGGCCGCGCGCGGCTGGGATCGTTCGGTCGGCAAGCTGGCGCTGGCGCTGGTGCTGGCCAATGTCCTGATCTATGTGCCGGGCCTGCTGTGGCTGGGTCAGCTGTATGGCTGGGACAAGCCGATCCTGGAATGGGGTCTGACACCGTTCCTGCTGGGTGACGCAATCAAGCTGGCGCTGGCCGCTCTGCTGATCCCTGGCCTGTGGAAGCTGCTGGGCGACGCACGCACCTGATAGCGCGCTCTTGCGCAAGACACACCCGCGTTCGGAGCTTTCCGGACGCGGGTTTTTTATTGTCTGCAGAACAGGATACTGGACAAAGTCAAACTGCATGGGCAACCTGACATCAGAAAACTGATCAGGTTATTGAGATATGCGTATTTTGTTAAGCTTGGCGCTTGCTGCAAGTGCCGTGACTTGGTTGGCTGTAACGCCTGTGCAAGCTGACACACCGGTGACCTACACCGATGAAGGGCGCGCCCTGTTCCGCTTTGAGGTTCCCGACTTTTGGGCATTGCGTACCGGTGGCCCGCGTGAAATCGAGGATACCAATCTGGGCGATGCCCGTGCGGTTTCGCGCGTCATGGGGATCAGACCGGTGACCGACGATAATGTCTGGTTGGGCTTCGTCTCACCATCACGGGTTTCCAGCATTCAGGGCGGGCTGAGCTATCTTGAGGATATCGACAAATTCCTCGTCAAAGACCCGACCGTGACCAGCACCAGCAATACAAGGATTGGTGGGCGGCCAGCCCACGTTATTCGAGGCACCGGCAATCGGGATGGGCGAGGCGTAAACTTTACCGCCACCGTGATTGACCTGCCGCGTGACCGTGTTGCGATAGGGGTTGCGATCCTGCGTGACGGGGCCGACCCGTCTTATGTTGATGCCTTGAACGCCGTTTTCGCGTCGTTCCGGTCTTTGCAGTAAGGAGGCTCGGATGACTCGCAAACTGTTAAAACGGTCTGTTCTGGCGCTGGGGTTGGGTACTGCAACGTTTACACTGTCCGCCTGCGATGGCGTGTCCGTCGGGGTAGGGTATGGCGTTGGGTATGACCCGTTCTACGACTCGATGCTGTGGAATGATTACTACCACGACCGTAACGTGAATGTAGATGTTGACATAAACCGCCCAGACCGGCCCGACCGCCCCGATCGACCGGTTCGTCCGAACCCTCCACCGCGGCCAAAGCCACCGATCGCCAAACCGCCGTCGCGCCCGCATCCCCCGGTGGCGCGTCCTCCGACGGCACGGCCACCAATTCACCGACCCTCACCGAGGCGCCGTTAGAAAAAGGGGGCAAAAGCCCCCTTCAATCATTATCATAAGCTGACAAAGGTGGTTTTCAGTCCAGCAGCTCAGTCGTGATATGGGCCGAGCCTTCAAGGGTTCGGTGCACGGGACATTTATCTGCGATCTCCAATAGCTTAGCACGTTGCGCGGCATCCAGCGGCCCTTGAAGCCGTATCTTGCGACGGAACTGATCGACCTTGCCATCGCTGGCCAGTCCGGCGTCCTGGGCGTGTACCTTGTCGTGGCAGACATCGACGGTGATACCTGTCAGCGGCCATTTCTTGCGCCGCGCATACATGCGAATGGTCATCGAGGTACAGGCCCCCAATCCGGAGGATACAAATCCATAAGGCGACATGCCTCGATCCGTTCCTCCGTATGAGGCGGGCTCGTCAGCGACCGTATGGTGGCGTGGGCCGGACTGGATGTCTTGCAGGAACCCTGCCGGGTCTGCCTCGGTCACACGTACCACCCCCTCCGGGGCGCCGGGTGGCGGTGCGGGAGGGCAAAGTTTGACGTATCGAGAAACCCAAGCCGCAATGACATCCGCCGCATAGTCTGCATCTGACGCACGCGTGATCAGATGGTCGGCATCGTCGAGCGTGACAAAACTTTTGGGATGTTTCGCGGCCAGAAAGATGGTGCTGGCGTTGTCGATGCTTACGGTTTCGTCGCGCGGCGCGTGTAGGATGAGCAGGGCCGCCTTGAGTTCGGCGATGGCAGGGCTAAGCGCGGCCTCGGAGATGTCATCGACAAAAGCCTTGCCTATGCGGAACGGGCGACCGCCAAGCGAAACCTCTGCGCTGCCTTGCGCCTGAATCTCGGGCAGGGCGGCCTCGAAATGGTGTGATACGTGGCCCGGGTCAGCAGGCGCACCCAATGTGACGACCGCCTTGACCGACGGTATGCCAGCGCGTGCGCGCAGTACCGCAGCGCCGCCAAGTGAATGGCCAATAAGCAGGGCGGGGGCCATGTTGCGGCCGGACAGGTAGTGCGCTGCAGCGATCAGATCTTCGACATTTGAGGTGAATGTCGTATTCGCAAACTCTCCATCCGAGTGGCCAAGGCCTGTAAAATCAAACCTGAGCACGGCGATGCCCATCGCCGCCAAACGCGCCGAAATGCGCCGTGCGGCAGGTATGTCCTTAGAGCAGGTAAAGCAATGCGCAAACAAAGCCGTTGCCAGTACCGGCCCGTCCGGCAGATCAAGGCGCGCGGCCAATTGGCTGCCGTCGTGACCGGCGAAAGTAATGCGTTCGGTGGGCATGATGAATCCTTGGTGGTCCAGGTTTCGACAATACTGTGTGCTGTGTGCGGTTCTCTCAACCCCTGTGTCAGTGGCGTAACAGGAAGGTGAGGGGGTGGGACCACGTAGCCCTTGGCGCGTCGCATCAATGCATTGTTGGGGTTGGTATTTGAGCAATCAAAAAATGTGATGATAATTCGGATAAACATTCATTTTACTTATTTATACTTGAACCCCAACTTGCAATCATCCTTCTTATCCAAAGCAGAGGTCAAAATGGCACATACAACATCTGCACCGCTAAGCCCGACACTCCACGCCGGAGTTCTGTTGGCAATTCTCGTGACTGGCGCAATTGGTTTTGCACTGGGACAAAGCTGGCCGCTGACGAATACGTCTGAGGACACGCCAACTCTCACAGCGCCTGAGGATTGGCACGGTAATGTCAGACGGTCCCACTGGTCGAACTAGGCGATAGCGCTTAGCCAGACCCCATCAACTGTGCGTCGAACGGATACTTCGTGAGGTTTTCATAGCCGTCTTCGGTGATCAGCACCTGATCTTCCAGCTTGATCGAGAAATCGCCGCCAACCTCGCCAACTGCCGCTTCGACGCACAACACCATTCCGGGTTCAAGTGGATAATCATAGGATCCCTCGACCGCCTTGTCGGGATAGGCTACCAAGGGCCATTCATCGCACAATCCAACTCCATGCATCAGGCAGCCGTATTTCTGTGCCTGAAACTTGTCATCCAGCCGATGGGCATTCGCAGTTAGTTCCGGGATCATGACGCCGGGCTTCAGCATTTCCATATTGGTCATGATATGCTCATGCGCGTGCTGCATGGCATAGATCATGTCGGGGCGCGGTTTTTGATCGCCGATCCACCAGGTTCGTGAGATGTCGACGCAAATGCCGTAAGACCCGATCAGGTCGGTATCGAACGCGATGATTTCATTTTGCCGCGTGATGCGCGGGCCGCATTCCTGAAACCAGGGATTGGTGCGCTGGCCCGAGGCAAGCAGGCGGGTCTCGATCCATTCACCACCGCGCCGGATGTTTTCAGCATGTAGCACTGCCCAAATGTCATCCTCGGATGTCTTCCCGTCTCCGACATTGATACGTGCGAAGCGCTCCATTTCGGCCACAGCGGTCTCGCAGGCGTGGCTGGCGCAGCGCATGGCGAGGATTTCGTCTGGGCCTTTGATGGCACGGGTTTTCTCGGTAAGCTCTTCGCCCTCCATCACCTCGAACCCCTGAGCCTCAAGCGCGCGCAGGCCGTGCAGCATGATCTTGTCGACACCCAGCCGCATGTTGCCGCCGCCATGTTCTTCGATCAGGGCGCGCACCTCGTTTGAAAACACATCTGCGGCAACGTCAATCTTGTCGCCCCGGTCGAAATAGAACAGATCCGCGCCCGAGCGCTGCTCGCGCACCAGCGGGTTGAATTTCGACAAGAACGGAGAGTTCTTGTAGTCCCAGATCACCATATATCCGTCAGCGCAAACCAGAACGGCCCGGAACGGGTTATGGGTATTCCAGAGCTGCATGTTGGTGCTGTCAGTCGCATAGCGGATATTCAGGGGGTCAAACAGCAGGATCCCGCCCCAATCGCGCTGCACGATGGCCTGAGTGAGGCGTTTCCAGCGGTATTTACGCATCTGTTCTAGATTGGGCAGGCTAAGCCCGGCAGCGGCCCATTCGTCAAAGGCAAGCTGTGTCGGTCCGATCTCGATCCTGTCATTGTCGTTCGGTGTCCCGTCCCCGAGGGTGGCGCCCCGGGTCGGGTCAATCTTACGGGTGTCACGATATGGTGTGTTCACGGTTGGACCTTTCTGCTTGCCTGCCCAACCTGCAAATCCAGATGCGCTGCGTCTTCTAGGTTTGCGACCGTCTTCTGGTCGCTTTTTGACCGACAGCGCCAGAGCAGGGTGCTATGCCTCGACTATGACCGTGATATTACAGCAAGCCATTCCCTATGATCCACTCGCCCAAAACCCGCTGCCTGGCATTAAGCCTGCGGACCCCAGGGCCTGGTTGCATCGCGACGATGCATTTTCTGCCCAGATGCAACGACGCGCGGCGCTGTTGGCGCAGCAAAAACAGGATGTCTTGGCGCAAAGCCCCGAGGCGTTGGCACCCGCGCAGGAGTTGCTGGAACTGGTCATTCAGCAAGTTTATCCGAATGTCTCCGATCACGTTGTGCGGCCCGACGGTGTACGGGTTGAGGTTGACCGGGAACGCCCGTTGGAAACGCTATGCCATTTGGTGCAAGAGGATTTCTGCATTCTGCAGAAACACGATGACGAGCATGTTTTGACTGGCGCGATCCTGTGCTTTCCCGCAAGCTGGATGCTGTCAGAAAAGTTCATGCGCCCGTTGATTGGGATCCATGAACCGGTTGACGCCTACGACGCCAATATTGCCCGCAGAGTTCAACGTTTGTTTGACGGCATTCAGCCCGACCGACCACTCTGGCGGTTCAATGCGCTTTGGTACAATGATGCCGAATTGTTCCAACCGCGCAGTCTCATGCAGCGACGCACACCGCGGGACGAAAATTCGGCCCGATATCTGCGTAGTGAACGTCAGACTCTCTTGCGTTTACCTGAGACAAACGCAGTGGTGTTCGCGATCCACACTTATGTAATGGCCGCTGATCAGGTCCTTAAAATGGAAAACCCCGCCTGACGGCGGGGCCTCCAAGGAGGGTCTTGGGTAATTTGATTACATGCCAATCGCGCTGGCGACCTCGGCAAAAGCATTCGTAGCGTTCAGGCCAAAAATCGCTGTGGTAAAAGCCAGAACTTGAGTGTTGAGGCGAAAATCCTCACCCCGGATCAGATTGACTGCTGCCAGGGATATGGCAATCGGTGTCGATATGCTTGCCACAGCACCAGTCATGCCCCAGCTGGTCAGTCGCAGAATATCGCTTGGGCGTTCCGTTTCGTCCTCGGACTGGTGAATGTTGCCGGCGGGCAGGGGAGCATCAGCCTCGGTCCGGAAGGCGATACTGAGCAGTTGGTCGTCACTTAGCTTGATCGGACGCGGCTTGGCGTGTTTGGTCTGTGTATTTTCCGCATCAGGATCGGGCAGATCGAGCCCCGCAAATGGGCCGCTGACTGCTTCGAAAATCTGCTTTCGGTTCCGGGCGTTGCGCGGCGCAATTGAATCAAAGGCACTCATGAATTGTTCGATGGTCAGAACCGTTTTGGGCGACAACCATTCGACACGACGAGTCGTGCAGATGTCGACCATTCGGTACAGGATCACCACAAGCATCAACTCGGATATTTCACTGTCATCGAGCAGTTTTGACACCGGACAAATCGAGATCGTCAGCCGGTTTCCCGGCAGGGTTACCGCAGCACGCGGCATAGTTTTGAGACCAGCGGTTCGATCCATCCGCTCATGGTGATTGTGATCTACTTGGGTTGGTTCCGAGTCCAATGTCAGACGCACGAGATATTGGCTGCTGACGATACTGGCCTCTGATGCGCTAAGAAGCGTCTTGCGCTCGACCAGATGGCCATAGTCACCCAGCGTCGTCGAGACGACCTCGCACAGACGCTCAAGCGCGCCATCTGCCGACCCGTCAAACTGGAGGCCACCGTGGTAACTATGCTTTGCAGTCACAGCATGTTCCTTTGCTGTCATAATCTTCACAACAAATTAACAGGCGAAATGGCGCAAATTTTGACCAAAATGGAAAAAAGTCGAAATATTCCAAGATTGATTACGCTTTGGAAACCAAGAAAATCGGGGTTTCCTTAAATCTATGTGGCAACAATGTGGCCGAATTCAGGTGCTCTGACGTCAAGCCTATGTCTGCCCTAGTTGTCGATTCGCGCCGCCATGATTGCAATGGATTGCTGGTAGACCGAGGCCGCATTCCATTGCTGTATGACCGCAAAATTCGGCTCTCCGGGTTGATAGCCGCGACCGGGCTTCCACCCTTTCTTACGTAGAAAATTCGCGGTCGAGGCGAGCGCGTCGGTCATGTTATAAAAATCGACCCGACCGTCACCGGTGGCGTCCACACCATAGGTCAGGGCGTTGCCGGGCAGGAACTGTGTATGCCCCAGCTCGCCATGTTTTGCCCCTTTTGTCGCCATCGTAAGGGTACCTTGGTCAACCAGTTTTAAGGCGCCGATAGCGTGCGGGATGAAGAATTCGGATCGGCGACAATCATAGGCTAATGTCGTGATTGCGGAAACAACCTGACTATCTCCCATGAAACCTCCAAAGCCGGTTTCCATGCCGTGAATGGCAATTAGCACACCCGCCGGTACGCCATATTGACGCTCGAGCGCGGCGTAAAACTGCGGATTGCGAGCTTTGCGCTTGCGCCCTTGCGCAACGATGGTGTTTGCCCCGCGCACCTGCATGAATTTGTCTAATGAGTATTTAAAGCCCTTCTGATTGCGATCCGCGGCAATCGTACGTGTTGCATATTGCGTTTGTGCGAGCGCTTGCAGACCCTTCTTTTTCACACCCGCTCGTTTGGCGGTTTTGGCAAAGTCGGCTTTCCAGGCCTCAAACCCGCTGCTGGTATTCCCACAAGGGGCGGACAGTGCCACCGAGGGCAGAAGGAACGCGAGTGCAGCGTAAAGGCGAAGACGAGGCATAGAGGAAATCCGAGTGCAAAAAAATCTACGCTTAGCCTAAGCCGAGTTCGACCTACCGCAAAGTGCTTTAATAGAGATCAAGCTCGTCTGTGCCTTTCAGGGATTCGAACCATTCATCCGGGGTTTTGTCGATCTTGGCATGTTTGACCATCATCGCGTTCATATTTGGCAGACTGGATGAGTCCGGCCATTCATCGGGGTGCCACAGGTTTGATCGAATGATGCATTTGGGACAGTGCGCAAAGACGGTTTCGACATGGATCAACAGGGCCAGCTTGGGCACGCGTCCACCGACGGCCATGTTTGAAAGAAGTCCGGGATCTGCGCTAATTCTCGCGGATCCCCGCAGGCGCAGAGTTTCCAATTTTCCGGGGACAAAGAATATCACGCTGACGCGCTGATCTTTCAGCACATTATGAAACGTATCCACGCGCTTGTTCCCGGGCCGGTCCGGGATCGCAATCATCGAGTTCGAGAGCACCTGCACAAACCCCGCAGGATCGCCACGAGGCGAAATATCGAGATGCCCATCGGGATTGGCTGAAGCGATCAGGCAGAACGAGGACATGCCGATGAAGTCTCGACACATCTCATCAAGTGCAGGCAATTCCTTTGCAATGATCTGCGGCAAGGGTTGCCCGCAAATGCGTTCCAGATCTTTTTCCGAGGTTACAAGTCCTGAATACTCAGAAAAGGGATTGTCGCTCGCGGGCATGTGCTCTCTCCGCCTGATGTTGAGCTCAAATTTTGAAAGATCATCATCGATCCGTCAAATCTCGCGGAGATACAGAAAAAGGGGCGCCCGATGGGCGCCCCCTGAGAATTTTCGTCGAAAATTCTTAATCAGCAGCTGTAGTACATGCCGTACTCAACCGGGTGAGGCGTGTGCTCGTAGGTTTCTACCTCTTCCATCTTCAGCGCGATGTAGCCGTCGATCTGGTCTTTGGTGAACACGTCGCCTTGCAGCAGGAAGTCGTGATCAGATGCCAGCGCTTCCAGAGCTTCGCGCAGCGAGCCGCATACGGTCGGGATGTCGGCCAGTTCTTCGGCAGGAAGATCGTACAGGTTCTTGTCCATGGCTTCGCCCGGATCGATCTTGTTCTTGATGCCGTCCAGACCGGCCATCAGAAGCGCGGCGAACGCCAGATAGGGGTTTGCGGCCGGATCGGGGAAGCGGGCCTCGACGCGCTTGGCTTTCGGGCTTTCGGTCCATGGAATACGCACGCAGCCTGAACGGTTGCGGGCCGAATAGGCGCGCAAGACGGGGGCTTCGAACCCTGGGATCAGACGCTTGTAGCTGTTGGTTGCCGGGTTGGTGAAGGCGTTCAGCGTTTTGGCGTGTTTCAGGATGCCGCCGATGAAGTACAGCGCCTCATCAGACAGGTCGGCGTATTTGTCGCCCGCGAACAGCGGCTTGCCGTCTTTCCAGATCGACATGTTCACGTGCATGCCGGTGCCGTTGTCACCTGCGATTGGCTTCGGCATGAAGGTCGCCGATTTACCATAGGCATGTGCAACGTTGTGGATCACATACTTGTATTTCTGCAGCTCATCGGCCTGCTTGGTCAGGCTGTCGAAGATCAGGCCCAGTTCGTGCTGACACGATGCAACCTCGTGGTGGTGCTTGTCGACCTTCATGCCCAGACGCTTCATTGTCGACAGCATTTCCGAGCGCAGGTCCTGCGCTTCGTCAACGGGGTTTACGGGGAAGTAACCACCTTTGACGCCCGGACGATGGCCCATGTTGCCCATCTCGTATTCGGTGTCGGTGTTCCACGATGCATCAGTCGCATCAACTTCGTAGGATACCTTGTTGATACTGTTGGAGAAACGAACGTCATCAAAGAGGAAAAATTCGGCCTCAGGACCCATGTAGGCCACATCACCAATACCGGAAGCCTTCAGGTACGCTTCGGCTTTCTGAGCGGTGCCTCGCGGGTCACGTTCATAAGCTTCACCAGTGTCAGGCTCCACAACCGAGCAGTGCAGGCAGATGGTCTTTTCCGCATAGAACGGATCGACATAGGCGCTGTCGGTGTCGGGCATCAGTTTCATGTCGGAAGCTTCAATCGACTTCCAGCCCGCGATGGACGAACCGTCGAACATAAAGCCCTCTTCCAGGAAGTCCTCATCGACCTGATCGGACATGATGGTGACGTGCTGAAGTTTGCCACGCGGGTCGGTAAAGCGGATGTCGACGTATTCGGCGTCTTCATCACGGATCAGCTGAAGAACTGCGTCCTTGCTCATACTATTTGTTCCTCTGATTTGAAGATTGCTGTGTTACAGGGCTTCCGAACCGGTTTCGCCGGTGCGGATACGAATGGCTTGTTCGATAGGTGAGACAAAGATTTTTCCGTCCCCGATCTTGTCGGTCTTTGCGGCGCTAACGATGGCTTCGATCGCTGCGTCAACCTGATCATCATCCAGCACGACCTCGACCTTTACCTTGGGTAGAAAGTCGACAACATATTCTGCGCCGCGATAAAGTTCGGTGTGACCTTTCTGGCGACCAAAGCCTTTCACCTCGACCACGCTGAGGCCCTGGACTCCCACGTCTTGCAGCGCCTCTTTCACTTCGTCCAGTTTGAACGGCTTGATGATCGCTTCGATCTTTTTCATTCCGGCTCACCTTGTATGGTTGTCTCGAAGGCAGTGATCACGTCTAAGGTCAGGCGGCAATGGAACTGCGAATATGGTCGCCTTGTGGTGCTGCGAAATCGTGCAACGGGTTAAATTTTGATCGATGTGCACAAAATGTAATCAGAATTGAATCGCGTGAGGGCGCAATATGGCAGAGTTGCTGACAGCGGCACAGATGCGGACGATCGAAAAGTCCGCGATTGAGTCCGGTGACGTGAGCGGACTGGAGCTGATGGAGCGGGCCGGGCGCGGTGTTCTTCAAGCCATATTTGAAGAATGGCCAGAGCTGCAGCGGGGGCCAGCCCCCGCACCCCCGAGGTATTTGGGGCCAGATGAAGAGGATCCGCTGCGTGCGGTAATTCTTTGCGGGCCGGGAAATAACGGGGGGGATGGATTTGTTGTTGCACGCTTGCTGCGGGAGCGCGGCTGGGAGGTGGCGGCATTTCTTCTTGGTGATCCGGCGAAGCTACCACCAGATGCGCGTTTGAATCATGACAGGTGGGGCGAATTGGGGGAGGTTCACCCATTTTCCGAAGTGTTTGCCGCGCATCAAGGGGCTGACCTCTATGTCGATGCGTTATTCGGGACGGGCTTACAGCGACCACTTGAAGGTGACGTTCTAAAATGGGCAGAAATGACTGCCTCGGATCCAGCCATCGCCGAAAAGACAGTATCCGTTGATATGCCGTCTGGCCTGTGTTCCGATAGTGGGCGTGAGCTGGCCCCGGGGACCGCGACGGTTCAGGCCAGGCTCACGGTATCGTTTCATACTGCAAAGCTGGGGCATTATCTGGGGCTGGGGCCGGTCAGAAGTGGCCGATTGGTCGTCAAGGACATTGGTTTGGAGGAGGGAGTTCAGGGTGCGGTCAAACTGGTGACCGCCCCGGATGCTGATTTTTCGAAGGCAACTGCCTTACACAAATATGCGCATGGGCATGCCTTGATTATTAGCGGAGGTGCGGGGGCAACCGGCGCAGCAAGGCTGGCGGCACGTGGTGCATTACGCATCGGGGCCGGATTAGTGACGCTGGGTGTTCCACCCTCGGCTCAGATGGAGGTTGCAAGCCATATCACTGCGCTGATGCTGCAGCGGGTCCAGGGCGGCGATGATCTGTTGGAAGTCCTGATGGATGCGCGGTTGAATGCACTGTGCCTCGGTCCTGGTTTGGGGCTGGCGCGTGCGCAGGAGCTGGTTCCTGCGGCGCTGGCCTCGGGGCGTCCAGCAGTGCTGGACGCGGATGCTTTGACGGCGTTTGCTGATGCGCCAGAGGTGCTGTTGGACATGCTCCATGACAGATGTGTTCTGACACCGCACGGGGGCGAGTTTGCGCGATTGTTCCCGGAGATCTCCGAAAAGCTCTCGATCAAGCCGGGCAGAGGGCCTGCTTATTCCAAAGTGGATGCCGTGCGTGAGGCGGCCAAGCAGGCTGGCTGTGTGGTACTATACAAGGGCCCTGACACGGTGATTGCTGCACCGGATGGGCAATGTGCGATCAATGCGGCGCTGTTTGACCGGGCGGCGCCCTGGCTGGCGACAGCAGGGTCGGGCGATGTGCTTGCCGGGTTCATAACGGGACTACTGGCGCGGAGCTTCAACCCGATGGCTGCAGCCAAGACCGCAGCTTGGTTACATGTGGAATGCGCCAGGCAATTTGGGCCGGGGTTGATTGCTGAAGATCTGCCGGAACAATTGCCAGCGGTATTCGCACGGCTTGAAATCAATGGGTCATAGGCAAATATTGGCCGATCGCGGGTCAAAGCGGCAATGTTTCGCCTTATGATTTACCTGTGCGCATAACGGGTGTTTGCAAGCTGCAACACGCAGCGCAAGAATTGTCTTGCAGGTTAGCTGGGTGCTGCTTTCGAACTAGGTCAAAATATTGATTATAAAACGCTTTCCCTGAAGGTCCCCGCTTCCGCCTGTGGCAGAAATGCAATGCCGGGCTAATAAGCTTTAGCAATCATTGGAACCGTTAATCCAGGTGCGCATATCGGCAATATCTAAAAAACTGACCCATCTATGGTGAATGACATGACAGTGAATTTTAAGCTGACTTCGATAGCCGCGGCGCTTGTCGCAACAACGGCAATCCCCGCCGCCGCCGAACTGAAATACGAAAACAACACGGGCGGTTATGTCCTGCTTTATGGTCAGTTGCACCCGGCCTTAATCTCGGTTGACGACGGTGAAGAGACCGAAACGCGCGTTCTGGACAATGACCTGTCAAACAGCCGCGTCGGTTTGGAACTGTTGCAGCCCTTCGGCAACAACGATTTCACCTTCCGTTTTGAAACCGGGCTTGGTCTGCCGAGCTCGAGCGAGTGGAACCAGCTGGGCACAGATTTCAGCGGCTGGACCCGTGAAGATATCCGTCACGTGGATTTCGCACTTGCCGGTGACTGGGGTAAATTCTCGGCCGGTCAGGGCAGCATGGTGGCCGATGGCGCTGCCGAAGTGGATCTGTCTTACGTTGGAACTGCGCTGTATTCCTTTACCAACGATGAAAATGGCGGGTTCTTCTATCGCGGTACTGACGGTTTGCTGAGCGACATCACCGTTGGCGATTCCAGCAGCAACTTTGACGGTGCGCGCCGTGGCCGCGTTCGGTATGACACGCCGGAGTTCAGCGGTTTTAAGGCCGGCATCGCCTATGGTCAGAACATTCTGTCCAGCAGCGATGACGATGACTATTACGATATCGGCCTTCGCTATAACAACACCTTCGGCGGCGGGGTTGAATTTGCAGCGGCGGTTGCATACTCGGTGCGTTCGGCTGACGATGGATCGGGGGACCGCAAGGATACGATCGGGTCGGCCTCGGTTATGCTGCAAAACGGCCTGAGCTTCACCGTAGCCGCCGGTACGCGGGACAATGACGCGGATGGTGCGTCTGACCCGAACTACTTCTACGGCAAGATTGCCTATGAGGATCAGTGGGTATCCTGGGGTAAAACCGGTATCGGGATCGACTATTACTCGGGCTCGGACTTCGTAAATGACGGTTCCAGCACCGATGCTTGGGGCATCGCAGTTGTTCAGCGTATCGACAGCATCAATACAGATGCATATCTGAAATACCGCAATCACGATTTCGAAGATGGCGCTTCGTTCGACAACAACGAGGCGTGGGTGCTGGGGGCCCGCTGGAGGTTCTGATTTCTCAGCTTTCGATGATCGAACGCTCCGGCCTGTGCCGGGGCGTTTTTTCGTCTGTAATAGGGGTAAAACCAGCCTGAAAGGGCCTTTGCCTCTTGCACGCAGGCGGCTGTGCAAATAGAAGGCGTCAAATTTGCCCGGCGCGCCCGTTTTGCGCGCCCCGAATCCTATGGGGACTACCAAAATGCAGGTTACCGAGACGCTGAACGAAGGTCTGAAGCGCGGCTACAACATCGTTGTGACCGCAGCCGAGCTGGACGACAAGGTCAACGAGAAACTGACCGAAGCGCAGCCCGAGGTTGAAATGAAGGGTTTCCGCAAAGGCAAGGTGCCGATGGCTCTGCTGAAAAAGCAGTTCGGCCAGCGCTTGCTTGGCGAAGCGATGCAAGAAACCATCGACGGTGCGATGAACAAGCACTTTGAGGACAGCGGCGAACGTCCTGCTTTGCAGCCCGAGGTCAAGATGACCAACGAGGACTGGAAAGAAGGCGACGACGTAGAAGTTGCGATGTCCTACGAAGCGCTGCCCGAGATTCCAGAAGTTGACCTGAAATCGGTTGAACTGGAGAAGCTGGTTGTCAAAGCGGACGACGCAGCCGTGGAAGAAGCGCTGAACAACCTGGCCGAGACCGCGCAGAACTTCAAAGCGCGTCGTAAGGGTTCGAAAGCCAAGGATGGTGACCAGATCGTGTTCGACTTTGTTGGTAAAGTTGACGGCGAAGAGTTCGAAGGCGGTTCGGCTGAAGATTACCCGCTGGTTCTGGGCTCGAACAGCTTCATCCCCGGCTTTGAAGAGCAGTTGGTCGGTGTGAAGGCCGAGGAAGAAAAAGACGTTAACGTCACCTTCCCCGAGGAATACGGTGCCGAGCATCTGGCCGGCAAAGACGCCGTTTTCACCTGCACCATCAAAGAGGTGAAAGAGCCGGTCGCAGCTGAGGTCGACGACGAGTTGGCCAAGAAATTTGGTGCTGAGGATCTGGCTGCTCTGAAAGCACAGATCGCCGAGCGTCTGGAAGCCGAATATGCTGGTGCGTCCCGTGCAGTTATGAAGCGCGCTTTGTTGGACGTGCTGGACGAGAAAGTCTCGTTCGACCTGCCGCCGTCACTGGTAGAAGCCGAAGCCAAGCAGATCGCGCATCAGCTGTGGCACGAGGAAAATCCTGACGTTGAAGGTCACGATCACGATCCGATCGAACCAGCCGACGAGCATAACAAGCTTGCCGAACGCCGCGTGCGTCTGGGCCTGCTGCTTGCCGAACTGGGCCAGAAGGCCGAGGTTGAAGTGACCGACTCGGAAATGACACAGGCGATCATGAACCAGGCGCGTCAGTACCCGGGCCAGGAGCGCCAGTTCTTTGAATTTGTGCAGCAGAACGCCCAAATGCAGCAGCAGCTGCGTGCGCCTATTTTTGAAGACAAGGTTGTCGACTACGTCTTCGAACTGGCTCAGGTTGCGGACAAAGAAGTCAGCAAGGACGATCTGCAAAAAGCCGTTGAGGCACTGGAAGAGGAATAATCCTCTTCCTTCCCCCTTTAGGGGTCAAAAAAAGCGGAGCCGTCTCGAATTAGACGGCTCCGCATGGGTGGCTTTGTACTATGAGGTGAGGGGGTCAGGCCTCATGAGCAAAAGCACGGGGGGTCTGTAACAGAGCGGTCTTCTGCTCTGGGGTGAATGTGTCGGACAGCGCTTCGATCAGTTTCAGCACTGCCTGCCTTTCTTCTTCCGTCTTGGCCGCACTCATCTGTTCGACAAAGTACTTCTCAAGATCGGTGAGCGGCTTGTGGTCGCGATTTGCCGGGCTGAGTTTGGCGGCCTTTTTGGCCTCGAAGAACTCCAACGCCTTTTCTTCTTCGATAAAGACATCGTGGTGAATGTCTGCGAATTCGCGAAGACCCGAAATCCTCTCTTCTGTGCAATCCAGCAACGCCGCCATGGCCGGTACCTTGCCCATCGGAACGGTTTCGCCCACATAGTCGTAAGGCGCACAGTTCGAGCGTTTGAGAACGCGGTTCATAACCGGGTCAATCACGGTGATGATGTCCTGGATACCCGCACTACGGCAGTATTCCAGAGATCCGATCATCAGCTCACAGGTCGCGTAAGAAACCGAGTTCTTCTCTTTTCCTCGGGTCAGTCGCTGCGTGTCGACGCAGAAGCGGGTGGATTCCCACATGGTCGCGCTGCGCATTGGCGCTTCGCCGCATAAGATATCCGAGAACACATCTGAAAGCATGTGCGGGCCGGTTGTCTGGAGTGCACGTACTGCGGCTACGACGTTCCCCTCATCGTCGAGACCAATTACGTATGCAGGATCCAGGTGATCGAACTGATCGATTTCTTTGCCGTCTTCGATGTGGACATCCCATCCAAGTCGTCCACCAAAAACCCGAGCGCGCAGTTCGAACATATCGTCAAGAACTTCGGTGAACAGATGTCTGTTCAGCCCATCAACTACCAAAATCATGTTAACCCCCTTCGAGTGATCTGTCTGTGGATAAGACGTTACCCGGTTTCCACAGCGAATCTATTGGGGGTTTCCCGTAATATTGGCTTTTTTTAGCCCAATTTCGGCAAAATTTGGCTTTATCCTGGGTAGATTAAGCCGATTCCGATGGCCCGACCGACAGCCTGCGGAGTCGTCAGTGCATTAAGCTTTTCGCGAGAAGAGCGCAAGTGCACCTCAACCGTGCGGTGCGAAATCGACAGGATATCGCCGATATCTTGTTGCGATTTACCCGCTGCGGCCCATTGCAAAATCTCCAATTCTCGGCTGGAGAGGGTCGGGTGGTACAGCATCCGGCTGATCGTATCCGATGTCATGACATTGTCATGGATGTGTACGGCCAATGATTGCAGGTCACTTATCACGTTGGGCACCAGTTTCTTCCACTCATCCCGGCTGCACTCGCGCACTGCGCTAAGCAAGCCGATATCTCCGTACGGCCCGCGAACCGGAATCGTAATGCCTTGATCTGGAATGCCAAAATCATGTGCATCGCGAAAAACGCGCTGGAAATCTTTACCGCGTTCCAGACGGCTCCAGTCGACCGGAGCGATACTGCGCTGGCTCATGTGCAGCGTCGGATCGATCAGGTGCAGGCCTTGCTCTTGATAGTGGGTTTTCCAGTCGTCCCCATAGGTCACATGGCCGTGAATCGTACCTGCAGCAGGATTCATACCCGCATAGGCTGCGTGGTCCATTTCATATTTGTCACAGACCTGACGCAGGAACTCGTCATACCGAGTATCCTGTTCGGGAAGAGTGCTGAGATCAACAATATCCATACGGTAACGACCAGTTAGACCCGAGTGAGCGGGCGGATCCCCTTGGCCAGGAAAATGATACTGTCTTCCCTGACGTCAAGCAGGACACCACATTTCGCTTGTCAAGACAAGAAGATGTGGGAAATGTCTGCCTTTTATAGGTAAATGTGCCTTTCGGGCACACAATTATGCACCTTTAAAAGATTTAACGTCAGAGTTGTGCAGTAGGTCATGGGATTCGCCGTGGCATTTCGAAGGTTATGTATGTGCATTACAATCGAAATGCGAATTAAACATGCCTATTCTGTGGCAGAAACCAGACCCGTCTCGACGAGCATGCCTCTGGCCTTTGCTTCGGGCCAATATCCTTTGGCATAAAGAAAGATGGCACGTTGTTGATCTCCATCAGACAAAAGCCAGGCGCCTCGCAGGTATTTTCCGGCGAACTCCAGATTGGTATCGGCGTCCAGCAGGCCTTCGGCATTTCCAGTATAACCCATTGATCGCGCAGTGGCCGGGAGGATTTGCAGAAGCCCATAATAGGGCCGGTTCACCGCCCACGGTCGATGTGTACTTTCACGGATGGCCAGCTTGTGCACCAACTCCCGCGGGAGCTCGTAGTGGTCAGCCCATTTGTTGATCGAGGCGCGAAGCTCGGGTGTTTCATTGGGGTAGAGGGGGGGATCGAACGTATCGCCGGAACCTGAGCTGCCAGGACTGCCACAAGCTGCAAGCGGTGCCATAAGCAACAAGGTTAAGACGCGGCGACGAAGGAGGGGGGTCATCAAAATACTCCTGATTGCGAATGGCGATGATATGAAACCCTCGCCGGTCTGCAAGGCCAGGCGAACAATCGGGCCGAATTTTGCTTGCGATGTAACAAAAAGAAAAAGGGCCGCGTAAAAGCGCGGCCCTTTGATATTGGATATGCAGCCAGATCAGGCTTTTGCTTCGTCTTCTTCGACCGGAGCTTCTTCGGCAACCAGATCTTCGTCTTCCGAAGCGGCAGAGCCTATGTCGTCGAACAGTTCGGCGATTTCGAATTCGGCAGCGGCTTCTTCTTCAGCAGCCAATTCCTGGATCGATTTGCCCGATGCCTGCAGTTCGGCTTCTTCTTCCGAACGTGCGACGTTCATCTTGATCTCGACTTCTACCTCGGGGTGCAGGTTGACTGCGACCGAGTGCAGACCCAGTTCCTTAATCGGAGCGATCAGGGCAATCTGTTTCTTGTCGACGGTGAAACCAGCTTCGGTTGCAGCGTCTGCGGCGTCACGCGGGGTGACCGAACCGTACAGAGCGCCGGCATCCGATGCCGAGCGAATCACGATGAACTGCTGACCGTCCAGCTTTTCAGCCAGCGCTTCAGCTTCTTTCTTGGTTTCCAGGTTGCGTGCCTCAAGTTGGGCTTTCTGGGCTTCGAACGACGCGATGTTGGCGTTCGATGCGCTCAGCGCTTTGCCTTGGGGCAGCAGGAAGTTGCGGGCGTAGCCGGGCTTGACGTCAACGACGTCGCCCATCTGACCCAGTTTCGCAACGCGTTCCAGAAGGATAACTTGCATGTCAGTCTCTCCTTACTTCACGGCGTAGGGCAGCAGGGCGAGGAAGCGGGCGCGCTTGATAGCACGGGCCAGTTCACGCTGCTTTTTCGCCGAAACGGCGGTAATGCGCGAAGGTACGATCTTGCCACGCTCAGAGATGTAGCGCTGCAGCAGACGAGTGTCTTTGTAGTCGATTTTCGGCGCGTTCTCACCCGAGAACGGGCAGACCTTGCGGCGGCGGAAAAATGGTTTTGCGGCCATGGTTTATGTCCTTTCGTCAGGCGTTGATCAGCGGCGCTCGCGGCGGCCTTCGCGCTCATCGCGCTTCTGCATCTGGACCGAGGGGCCCTCGGCATGCTCGTCGACCTTGATGGTCAGAACGCGCATCACGTCATCATGCAGGCGCATCAGGCGTTCCATTTCCTGAACCGCACCCGAAGGGGCATCGGTTTTCAGGAAGGCATAGTGGCCTTTGCGGTTCTTGTTGATCTTGTAAGCCATCGTCTTGACGCCCCAGTACTCGCTTTCGACGACGTTGCCGCCGTTGTCAGCCAGAACGGTGCCGAAATGTTCGACAAGGCTTTCTGCCTGCGCGTTGGACAAATCCTGACGCGCGATCATTACATGCTCATACAGTGGCATGTGCACTCCTGTTTATATCAAGGCGCATTTCAAAGGCGGGGCCAGATGATCCTTCGCGACCCTGCCACGAGAGGCTGCGCGATTCATAACTCCTGCGAAGGATGGCCCCGTATACACGTTTGAGCGGGCGGGGCAAGCCCTGCCACATATGCCTTTGTGAAGTCGCCCTATTTCCACTGGTGCGCCCAATTCCTGACGCTTTTCGCCTCGAGGTTGTTCATGAAGCCGGGAGAACCCGGTAGATTGGAAAACATAGACAGGGCAAGACAATGGCCGTCATGAACACAAACACTTTTGAACAATCGGCGCCTGCCGCGGTATTTGATAAATCCGTCCCCGTTCTGATTACGTTTGCACCGAATTGGCGGGCTCGGATGTTTCTTCTGCGTGCCGTTGGTGTCTTTCTGATCGTGTCGGCCTTTTCGATGTGGTTGATGCCGGGTTCGGTTATGGGAGCCGAGGTTTGGCCTATCAAGTTGGTCGCTTCGCTGATGTTCCTGATTGTTGGTGTCAGCCTGCTGACCATCGAGGTGATGGATGCGCGCCCAGACGCTTATTTTGACCCAATCCGCCGCGAGGTTCGCATTCTCCAGAAAAACGAAAATGGTCGGCCGCAAACGGTATTGCGCCGCAGCTACGACTCGCTGGGTGGCGCGCGTTTTGCTGACGACCAGGTCGAACTGTACGATGTAGACGGAAGCCTGCTGATGAAGCTGCCACTGGAATCGGCGGATGTTGGCTCAGCGCTCAAAGGTCAACTCAGCCAAAACGTAACAATTTTCGCCTGATTTTTATTCTGTTCAAAAAGGAACAGAAGTTGTGAATCAAAAAAACTTGTGTGCCGCCCTTGGGCGGCACATTTTCGTAGGTGAGCAACCCACCCGGTTTGCAACAACACCATTGCGGAGATTGTTATGAAATCCACCCTTATTGCTGCTGCTTTGGCCGTTTCGGCCACGACTGCTTTTGCCAGCGCAGAAAAATACACGCTGGACCCTAGCCACAGCCAGGTTCTTTTCAGCTATAACCACCTGGGTTTTTCAACCACCTACGGCATGTTCTCGGGTTTTGAGGGCGAGATCATGTTCGATCAGGAAGATCCCGGCGCTTCCAGCGTGACCGTGTCGATGCCGGTCGTCGAGATGTTCACCGGTTGGAAACCTCGCGAAGATCACTTCATGACCGAAGATTTCTTTGGCGCAGCCGAAGGTGATCTGGTGACCTTCACTTCAACCGGTATTGAGGTCACTGGCGAGAACACAGCCAACATCACCGGTGATCTGACCATGAATGGCATCACCAAATCCGTGGTTTTGGATGCCAAGCTGAACCAGGTGGGTGAGCACCCGATGGCGGGCAAGCCATGGGCCGGATTTGACGCCACCACAACGCTGGTGCGCAGCGATTTTGATCTGGGCCAATTCGCTCCGTTCGTGGGTGACGAGGTCGAGGTCAAGATTTCGATCGAGGCGCAGAAGGCCGACTAATCCCTTCATGATCCCAAAAAAGGAACCGCCGGGGTTATGCGCCCCTGCGGTTTTTCATTTGTCGTCGCGGCCTGCCGTCAATTCAACTGCGACGATAACCGTGAACCCCAACGAATCTTCGGTGGGTTGCGATTTTCCAACGTCGAAATCCATTCGGTTGAGTTCCAGATTCCCCGACATCGTCGCTGCATCGTCGGCCAGTTCCAGTGTAAATGGCAGGACGACATCGATAGATTTGTCCCGGATTGTCAGAGGTCCTCGCGCCTCATAACCCGCATCCGTTTTGAACAGGTCGGCCTTAAATTGAGCCGTAGGAAACTGCGCACTGTCAAAGAAATCCGCACCCATCGCTTGGTCGGTGACTGTGCCGAGGCTGAGTGAGCCAATGGCAATCGTTACATCGACGGAACCGGCCAATCCCGGCTCGGCGGGATCCTCAAACGCTATCGCTGCAGTCCAGTCAGCAAACTCGCCGCTTACGGGACTGCCCAATTGCGAGATAGTAATCGACAGGGATCCGTCTTCGACCTCCCATTCCGATTGAACTTGCGCAAGTTCGGCCGTGTCTTCGGTTGCTTTGGACTGGTCGTCAAAGACACCGGTGGACCAACCTCCGACCAGCACCGCGCCCCAGATTGCCAAGGCGGCGAAGGCGGGAACAATGGAATGGTGCTGTGCCGGGGGTTCCGGCGCGTCCGATTGGCCGGGCAGCATACGGCGCAGGGTACTGTCTTTGTCCACGACATGGTGTTTCAGCGCGCCCGCTATGTGCAGCACGAGCGCCACACCCAGGGCCCAGACGAAAAGCCAATGCAGGCTGGCGCTGATGTCTGCAAGGAAAGCTGACTTCGGAATAAGCGGCAGGTTCTGACCAAGGGGCCATAGGATCGGCGCGAAGCCGTCGGTGGCGGCGTGGTGGATCCAGCCGCTGAGCGGAGCCAGAACAAGCGAGCCGTACAGCAGCCAGTGCACAGTTTCGGCGGCGAAGGCCTCGGGTTTGTTTTCAGCGTTCAGCAAGCCCGGCTTCGTCTGGGTAACAGCCCAAAGGATTCGGGCCAGTGCGACGAAGAACACGGTAACACCAATGGTTTTGTGCAGTGAAAACAGCTGGGCGGCGCGGGCGATGTCATCCTCGGTCGTGGGAATGCTCGGATCGTAAATCGCATGGGCCAATTGGTTCGCGAACCAGCCCAGCGGCAGAGCCGTCAGGATCAGTAGCGCGGTCAGCCAGTGAAATGCTTTGGTTACACCACCATAGCTGGACCGGGTGTTGGTAAGGGGCATCGATTGGCTCTCCGAGTTTCTGAATTGAGGGTAAGTTAAATGGATGCCGTGTGGACACAAGACAGAGAAATGCACAGTAAAGGTGTCCTGATGCAGAACGCAGGCAATGCTTGTGCCGCGCCGATTGTCAGTTTAAACCCCGCCGAAATCTGACGTCACGCAAGAGGCACCAATGACACGCGCGTTTGTTTTCCCCGGGCAGGGCGCCCAGACCATCGGAATGGGCAAGGCCTTGGCTGAGGCATATCCAGCCGCCCGCGCCGTTTTCGATGAGGTCGATGAGGCCTTGGGCGAAAAACTGAGCGATCTGATCTGGGACGGCGATATCGCAGAGCTGACCCTGACTCAGAATGCACAGCCCGCGCTGATGGCAACCTCGATGGCCGCAATGCGCGCACTTGAGGCCGAAGGCGTTTCGATTTCAATGGCATCTTATGTGGCGGGTCACTCGCTGGGTGAATACTCGGCGCTGGCTGCGGCCGGAGCCTTGACGGTTGCCGATACTGCCCGCCTGCTGCGGACGCGCGGGCAGGCGATGCAAAGTGCAGTGCCGGTGGGCGAGGGCGCAATGGCCGCCATTCTGGGGCTCGATCTTGAAGCGGTGCGCGCCGTTGCGGAAGAGGCCGCGCAAGATGAGGTCTGTCAGGCTGCCAATGACAATGACCCAACCCAGGTAGTCGTTTCTGGTTCAAAAGCCGCCGTCGAGCGCGCAGCCGAGATCGCCAAGGAAAAAGGTGCCAAGCGTGCAATTATGTTGCCGGTAAGTGCTCCATTTCACTGTGCGCTGATGCAGCCTGCGGCAGATGTAATGGCAGAGGCATTGGCTTCGGTCGAAATCAAAGCGCCTGCCGTGCCTTTGGTTGCGAATGTTCGCGCCGAAGCTGTGGCTGATCCAGATATGATCCGTCAGTTGCTGGTGGAACAGGTCACCGGCTCGGTTCGGTGGCGTGAGAGCGTACAGTACATGGTCGCGCAGGGTGTGACCGAAGCGTGGGAGATCGGCGCGGGCAAAGCTCTGTCGGGCATGATCCGCAAGATCGATCGAGCATTGGCGTGCACAGCGGTCGGGACGCCTGAAGATATACAAAAAGCCGTTAACCCCGGCGCATGAACAAGGGACAGCCGCCGGATTCGGCGGCCAGAGAGGAAACATAGATGTTTGATTTGACAGGTAAGAATGCGCTAATCACCGGTGCTTCGGGTGGTATTGGCGGCGATATCGC
Source organism: Ruegeria sp. AD5 (assembly GCF_056542345.1). Taxonomy (NCBI): domain Bacteria; kingdom Pseudomonadati; phylum Pseudomonadota; class Alphaproteobacteria; order Rhodobacterales; family Roseobacteraceae; genus Ruegeria; species Ruegeria sp. AD5. The sequence continues at coordinate 876,329 of NZ_JBQFZR010000002.1, read as the reverse complement.
CCGCGCGCTTTACGACGCTGGTGCAACTGTTGGCCTTTCCGGAACGCGCGTGGAGCCTCTGCAAGCTCTGGCCGACAGCCTTGGCGATCGTGCGCATGTCTTGCCGTGTAACCTGAGCGATCCCGAAGCCGTCGAGGCCCTGCCGAAACAAGCGGCTGAGGCGATGGGCTCGGTTGATATTCTGGTGAACAACGCAGGCATCACACGCGACAACCTGTTCATGCGCATGTCGGATGAAGAATGGCAGAGCGTGATCGACGTGAACATGACCGCAACGATGAAGCTGTGCAAAGGCGTGATCCGGGGCATGATGAAGGCGCGCTGGGGTCGGATCGTCAATGTCTCGTCCGTTGTGGCTGCGATCGGAAACCCAGGGCAGGCGAACTATGCTGCTTCCAAAGCGGGTATGATCGGCTTTTCCAAGGCGCTGGCGCATGAGGTTGCGACCCGTGGCATTACCGTTAATGCGGTTGCGCCGGGCTTTATCACAACCGCGATGACCGAGAAGCTGACGGATGAGCAAAAGAAGGGGCTGCTGCTCAAGGTTCCGGCCGGTCGTATGGGTGATCCGCAGGAAATCGCAGCCGCTGTGCTGTATCTGGCAAGCCCTGAAGCAGGTTATGTTACCGGAAGCACCTTGCATGTGAATGGCGGTATGGCCATGTTGTAATCGCAATTCAGGGTGGGCGCGAAAGCGTTTGCCTTGTGCGTTGTCTGTGCTATAGGCGGCGCATATGCGCAGGAACCGGTCCAAGGGCCGGTTCTCTGATTTCCCGGGGACCCGGGACCCAAACCGCCCGGAAAGGGCAAAACAAGTCCACCCCGAACGGGCAAGGGCAGAACCGGGCGGACAGCCCTGAAATTGAAATGAGGAATAGACATGAGCGACGTCGCAGATCGCGTAAAGAAGATCGTTGTTGAGCACCTGGGTGTTGAAGAGGACAAGGTTGCCGAAAACGCCTCGTTCATCGACGATCTGGGCGCAGACAGCCTGGACACCGTTGAGCTGGTAATGGCGTTCGAAGAAGAGTTCGGCATCGAGATTCCGGACGACGCAGCCGAGACCATCCAGACCTTTGGCGACGCGGTCAAATTCATCAGCGAAGCTTCCTAAGCTGACCTGACTGAGACAAAAACGGCGCTTCCGGGCAACGGAAGCGCCGTTTTTTTATGCTCTGCCACATTTCGCGCTTGCTTTGAGGCGTTGAGGCTCCGCACTCTGACACCTGAGGCAAGTTTCTGAGCGGGCAAGGGCATGATAAGATCCACCCCGATGATCAATACGGCGCGTCTGACCTTGTGTGCAATGCGCCCCGAGGATTTCAACCGGTTCGCCGAAATCTGGCGCGACCCCGAAGTTGTACGCCATATCGGAGGCACCCCGAAAACGCGCGGCGAGGCGTGGGATTCTTTCCTGCGCAACGCTGGACATTGGCAGATGACCGGGTTCGGTCAATGGGGTGTGATGCTGCAGTCGAATCGTACTCTGATCGGGCAAGCCGGGTTCTTCTATGGCAACCGGTCCCTGGGCGATGATTTCGATGGTTTTCCCGAAGCCGGGTGGGTTCTGGCCCCGGACATGCAGGGGCAAGGATACGGGTGTGAGGCCGCGCAGGCGGCGCACGACTGGTTCGACCGGATCATTCCGGGCCCGTTGGTTGCGCTGATCGACGCGGACCATGCAGCCTCACAGCGATTGGCTGAAAAGCTGGGCTACAAGCTGTTGCGCGAAGCTGAATACCGCGACACCCCCGTTCATCTGTTTCGCCGTGACGGACCTCCGACACGGGTGTGAAACGCATTAGGCAGTGCGATGCCGCAAAATGGACTAGCTTTGCCGATCTTGTGAAATAAAGCGGCAAACTGAGACTCTATGCTATCGTGGAATTACGGAATGATTCAGCGGAGGATATGAATCATGATGATTTACCCCACGATGGAGTTGCAGAACGGTCGGTGCGTTACGCTGGACAAGGGGCGTCTGGATGAAGCGATGATCTGGCATGTAGATCCAGTCGAGACCGCGCGCGGCTGGTCTGCGGCTGGAGCAGAATGGATGCAGCTTACGGATTTTGATGCGATCGAAGGCCGGGATACCAATTCCGAACTGATCGAAGAAATCATTCGCTCCTCTGAAATGTCAGTGCAGTTGGCAGGGGGGATGCGGACCCGCGAGCATGTTGAACATTGGATCAACAAAGGGGCCGGTCGAATCGTGATTGGCACACTTGCGGCCTGGGACCCGCAGTTAGTTAAGGAACTGGCCAAGCTTTATCCCGACCAGATCGTGTTGGCGGTCGATGTTTGGCAAGGGCAAGTGATGACCGAAGGTTGGCGCAGCCAAAGTGCGTTTACCCCGGAAGCCTTCATCGAAGCTTTCGCGGATACGCCTCTTGCAGCAATTTTGGTGACCGATATCGATAGTGATATGGAAGATGTCGAGGCGCAGCTGGGTCTGATTTCAGGACTGGCCGAAAAATCGCGTACACCGATCATAGCCAGCGGTATCGTGCGTACCAGCGACGATATCTCTCGTCTCGCCTATATCTCGAATATTTCGGGTGCGATCGTTGGCCGGGCACTGTTCCGCAAGTCCGTCGATCTGTCCGAAGCATTGGAGGTCGCCCAATCGGCACACGAGCCAGTCGCCGAGTTCCAGTAAACTTCAGTACCAGACGACCCGCCTTTCCCGTTGAAGGAAGGGCGGGTTTTTGCCTTTCAGGCATCGTTCAACTCAATTGACAGAGGATTTGAACAGGTTACGGCACAAGGATGCCGGTTCAGAATATGCCGTTGCTCTTGCCCCCGCACCCCGGGCCGGGGTATGAGCGGTTCTCATAACAGGAAGCAGGCAAGAGGCACTTCATGCGCAGAGTCGTTGTAACCGGTCTTGGATTGGTCACTCCTTTGGCCAGTGGGGTTGAGGAAACATGGTCACGGCTGCTGGATGGCGAATCCGGCGCAGGACCAATCACGCAGTTTGATGCCGAGGCAAGCGGGGTCACCACGACCTATGCCTGCGAAGTGCCGCGCGGAGATGGCACCAATGGGACATTCAACCCCGACGACTGGATGCCGCCGAAAGAACAGCGCAAGATCGAGGATTTCATCCTATATTCCATCGCTGCAGCCGAGATGGCTTGCAAGGATGCCAATTGGCTGCCCGAAGACGAAGAAGACCGCCTGCGCACGGGCGTTCTGATTGGGTCCGGTATCGGTGGGCTGGGATCAATTGCCAACACGGCCAACCTGATCCGCGACAAAGGTCCGCGCAGGGTTTCTCCGTTCTTTATCCCGGGCGCGCTGATCAATCTGGCCTCGGGGCAGGTTTCGATCCGTCATGGGTTCAAGGGGCCGAACCACTCGGTCGTGACTGCTTGCTCGACCGGTGCTCATGCGATCGGTGATGCCAGCCGCATCATCCGCGCCGGGGATGCAGACGTGATGATCGCAGGTGGAGGCGAGGGCTGTATTTGCGAAATCGGTATCGCCGGCTTCAACGCCTGCAAGGCGCTGTCGACCAAATACGCCGATGATCCAAAGAAAGCGAGCCGCCCCTATGACATCGACCGCGACGGTTTCGTCATGGGCGAAGGTGCAGGCATTGTAGTTCTTGAGGATTACGAACACGCCAAAGCGCGCGGTGCCAAGATTTACGCCGAGGTTCTGGGCTATGGCATGTCGGGTGACGCTTATCACATCACCGCGCCGTCCGAGGATGGCGACGGGGCCGAACGCTCGATGAAAGCAGCGCTGCGTAGTGCGGGGCTTGAGCCGAAGGATCTGGATTATATTAACGCGCATGGGACCTCGACCATGGCGGATACGATTGAGCTGGGCGCGGTAGAACGCCTGCTGGGGGATCACGCCAGCAACGCGACGATGACTTCGACCAAATCGGCCACTGGTCACCTGCTGGGCGCCGCTGGCGCGATTGAGGCGATCTTCTCTATCCTTGCGATCCGCGATCAGGTTGCACCACCGACGATCAATCTGGACAATCCAGCAGTTGAAACTCCGATCGATTTGGCCCCGAATGCCAAGCGCGAGCGTGAGATCAACGTGGCCTTGTCAAATTCGTTCGGCTTCGGCGGCACCAATGCAAGTGTGATCTTCGGAAAGGTCAACTAAATGTGGCGAGCGCTCGCTTCGAACGCGTTGACAATACTGATCGTTGGGCTGTTCCTGATGGGCGGTGTCGTCCTGTGGGGGCAGTCGCAATACAAGTCCGAAGGACCGCTGGAAACCGCGATCTGCCTGCAGGTAAAGCCAGGCTCCAACATGACACGGGTCAGCCGCGACCTCGAGGATCAAGGTGCGATCAGCAGTGGGTTGATTTTCCGCTTAGCTGCTGATTACACAGACAAATCTCAGCAGCTGAAAGCGGGTAGCTTTCTGGTTCGCGAAGGCGCGTCGATGGAGCAAATCGTCGACGACATAACTCATAGCGGCGCCAGCACTTGCGGGACCGAGATCGAATACCGCATTGGCGTGACCCGTATGCAGACCCGCGTGCGGGAGCTGAACCCGGCGACTCTGGATTTTGATGAGGTGGCTTCCTTTGTGATCGGCGAAGAGGACGCCCCGGAAGTTTATGCAGAAAAACGCGGTGAGGCGGATACGCGTTATCGCATCTCGTTAGCTGAAGGCGTCACCAGTTGGCAGATTGTCGAGTCGCTAAAGGCGATGGATTTGCTAACCGGCGAAGTAGCCGAATTGCCAGCTGAAGGGATGTTGGCCCCTGACAGTTATGAGGTCAGACCCGGTGAAGATCGGAATGCAATTCTTGCTGAAATGCAGGAAAAGCAGCAGCTTAGAATCAACGCGGCGTGGGAGGGGCGTCAGGATGGTTTACCTCTGAACAGCCCCGAAGAGATGCTGATCTTGGCTTCGATCATCGAAAAAGAAACAGGTCAGCCGGAAGAGCGTGGCCAGGTAGCCAGCGTTTTCGTTAACCGTCTGAACCAAGGTATGAGGCTGCAGACAGACCCGACGGTGATCTATGGTGTAACCAAAGGGCAGGGTACTTTGGGTCGCGGTTTGCGGCAAAGCGAACTGCGCCGTGCGACGCCTTGGAACACCTATGTCATCGAAGGGCTGCCACCCACCCCGATTGCCAATCCGGGTCTCGCGAGCCTTGAGGCTGCGGTGGCACCTGACAACACGGATTTCATCTTCTTTGTTGCGGACGGAACCGGTGGTCATGCCTTTGCCGAGACCCTGCAAGAGCACAATCGCAACGTCGCAAAGTGGCGTGAGATCGAGGCTGAGCGGAATTCCGGGAACTGATTCAATCGTCCGTGTTGTGCAGGTTTGAAACGGCACTTTGTCCGACTTGTACAACACGAAGCTTTGACCCCGATAAAGCAACGGCCCGGTCAATCGACCGGGCCGTTGCTTATTCAGGCCGCTTTCGCGCGACGCGGTCGGCGGCGTTTCTGACCGCCCGGTTTGGGCGCACCAGAGTGCTGAGGTTTCGGGCCGCGACGGCGGTTGCTTGGGCGGCGCGGGGTTTTCTTTGGTGAGATTGCTTCAGGCATCTCACCGCTGGCGACCGGGATTTCGATCTTCATTAGCTTCTGAATCTGACGCAGCAGGTCGACCTCTTCCGCCGAGCAGAAGGCAATGGCCTCGCCCTCGCGGCCTGCACGAGCGGTGCGGCCGATGCGGTGGACATAGTTGTCCGGTACCTCGGGCAGGTCGTAGTTGATCACATAGGCCACGCCCGGAATATCGATGCCGCGCGCGGCGACGTCGGTAGCGACCAGAACATTGACCTCACCGGCGCGGAACGCCTTGATGGCGCGGTCGCGTTGGCCCTGACTTTTGTTGCCGTGGATCGAGGCTGCATTGTAGCCATCGGCGACAAGCCCCTTCATCAGCTTTTCGGCCCCGTGTTTTGTGCGGGAGAAGACCAACGTCAGCGCGTCCATGTCAGCCGAGAGGATCTCGCGCAGTTTGGCGGGTTTTGCAGGCTTTTCAACAAAGTGGATCGACTGCGTGATCTTGTCGGCTGCTTTGCCGGGGGGCGAGACCTGCACCCGTTGCGGGTTGGTCAAATAGGCACGGCTGAGCTCTTCCATTTGCTTCGGCATGGTGGCTGAGAACAGCATGGTTTGGCGCGGCGTGCCCAGTTCCGGCGCGATCCGACGCAGGGCATGGATGAAGCCCATATCGAGCATCTGGTCAGCCTCGTCCAGCACAAGGTGCTTGACTGAACCCAGATTAACCGCACCGCGATCCATCAGGTCGATCAGGCGACCGGGGGTGGCGACAAGAATGTCGGTGCCGCGCGCCAGAAACATGATCTGCTTGTTGATCGACTGACCGCCAACCACGGTCGCGACGCGGATCTTGGTTTTCTTGGTCAAGTTGCGAAGGCTGTCGGCGATCTGGTTGACCAACTCGCGGGTGGGCGCAAGGATCAGCGCCTTGGCGGTTTTGGGATCGGGCTTGCCGGGCTGGGCCAGCAGATGGTCGATCAGCGGCAGGCCAAAGGCCAATGTCTTACCTGTACCGGTCTGGGCGAGGCCAAGGATATCGTGACCATTCAGGGCCAGCGGGATCGCCTGGTTCTGGATCGGGGTCGGTTGAGTGAAGTTGGCGCGTTTGAGCGCATCATTTAGAGCGGGCGCAAGGCCCAGCATATCGAAGTCGAACAAATATCTATCCTTTACAGCCCAAGGCAATGGCCCACGGGCAAGTCGTGATGGGCCGCATCCGCGACCGGCAGGGGTTGTGCGAAACCTCAGGACGTGCAGGCGTTCCCTGCAGCATCTGGTTGTCGCGTCAAGAACCCTGCGTGATGGGGAACTATGGGTGAATCGGGCGCTGTTGGGGGCGGTGTCGCCCACGTGCTCACGCGGTAGCGCTGTTTGAGGGGCACATGCGCCTTGCGGTCGCGATTGTCAAGCGCCGTGTCGGCGATAAGCTTGCGCGGGTTGCGCGTTTGCCAGATACGGTTCGGAAGGTTTTATGAGTCGGGTCATGACATTCAGAGCTTTACACGGAGCGGATTTGAGGACCGCCAGCGTCGCCCTTGTCATCGGCGGGATGATGTGGGGGCTGTACTGGATTCCGGTTCGCTACTTTGTCGACCAAGGACTGGATGGCCCATGGCCCGGTATTGTGATGTACACCTCGGCGTTGATCGTACTGACGCCTTTCCTGATGCGCGAACGGCAAGCGCTTTTGAAAGACTGGCGCGGGCTGATCTTGAGCGGGATGTTCACCGGTGCTGCGTTCAGCTTGTTTACCATCAGTCTGGTTTACACAGATGTCGTCCGGTCAATCCTGCTGTTCTATCTGACACCGGTCTGGGGAACGATCCTTGGAATGGTGTTTCTGGGTGAGCGTCTTGGCCCGGCGCGCGTGCTGGGCTTACTCTGCGGTCTGGGTGGCATGTTCATCGTGCTTGGCGGAGAACAGGGGTTTCCCTGGCCGCGCAATGCTGGAGACTGGCTGGCCCTGATCTCGGGTATCACTTGGGCGATGGGATCGCTGGGGCTTTATCGGACGTCCGGTATTTCTGTTCCGGGGCAGGTTTTTGCCTTTGTTTCAGGCGCTTTGGTGTTGTCTCTGCTGAGCCTTCCATTCGGCGGCGGTTTGGCGTCATCAGAGGCAGTCGGCGAGATGGTTATACGTATCGGCCCGGTCGCGTTGCTGTCGGTCCTGTACACCTTGCCGATGTTTTTTCTGACGATTTGGCCCGCAACCAAGCTGACCCCGGCACGCGTTGGTCTACTGCTGATGAGCGAAGTTGTGGTGGGCCTGATCTCGGCGGCGGTCTTCTCGGGCGAGCCGTTTGGGATGAGAGAAGCATTGGGTGCGGCTTTGATCGTAAGCGCTGCGTTTCTTGAGGTCATGCGGGGCTGATCGTTAACGGATCGGACGCCGGGTGTTGCGTCCGCGTTGCGTAACGCATTGACTTTGCGCGCTTTTCTTGGTATGAATTGTGTCATGCTAGAAGAGGTGGGCAACGGCCCCGGGGCGACCCGGCGGCCGTTTTTCGTTTCTCTCGTGCGGAAAAACTCACGCATGAGGTCACAGGCAAACATGACTTTGATTACCCCGGAAGAGCGGATTTCTCAGACGGCTGATTTATTGCAGTCGCTCGAAAGATCCATTCGCGATCTGCGCCAAGCGGCGGAAGAACTGCGAAAACAGATCGGTGCCGGGGAGGATGCAGACCTTGCCGGAACAGGCAAGCAACTGGGTCAGCTAGAGGGGCTGATCCGCAGTTGCCAGAAAGTGGAGACAAGCTTTGTCGAACAACATCACAGACAAGCCGGAATTGCCCAAGGGGGCTATGCGCTCGACCTTGATCGAGCACGATCTGAGATCGGGTGCAGGCTGGCTCGCCTCCGCGCCTGCTGCGGTTCAGAACAGATTTCTGAGTGAGATCGGGGAGGGGGGGCTGTGTGCCCTCCCTTTCCTGTTCGAGTTCTGGGCACTACCGCATCAGTTGCCGCCCGAGGGTGACTGGCGCTCGTGGGTGATCATGGGCGGGCGCGGGGCCGGTAAAACGCGGGCGGGGGCCGAGTGGGTGCGGTCGGTGGTCGAGGGGTCATTGCCTCTGGATCGGGGGCAGGCGTGTCGTGTGGCTCTGGTCGGTGAGACATTTGATCAGGTGCGCGATGTGATGATCTTTGGGGATAGCGGGATATTGCAGTGTTCACCGCCGGATCGGCGGCCTGTTTGGAAGGCGTCTGAACGCAAGCTGGTTTGGCCTAACGGGTCCGAGGCGCAGGCGTTTTCGGCGCATGATCCCGAGGGGCTGCGGGGGCCGCAGTTTGATGCGGCCTGGGTGGATGAGCTGGCCAAGTGGAAGAAGGCGGGCGAGACCTGGGATATGTTGCAATTTGCGCTGCGGCTGGGGGAACGGCCGCGGGTCTGTGTGACCACGACGCCGCGCAATGTGATGGTTTTGAAGGATTTGCTGGCGTCGCCGTCGACCGTGCAGACCCACGCGCCGACCGAGGCGAACCGGGCCAATCTGGCGGACTCGTTTTTGCGGGAGGTGCGCGCGCGTTACGCGGGCACGCGGCTGGGGCGGCAGGAGTTGGACGGGGTACTGCTGTCGGATGCCGAAGGCGCGTTGTGGACGGGTTCGATGCTGGAGGCGGCGCGCTGTATGCGGGTGCCTACGCTGGACCGCATCGTCGTGGCACTGGACCCGGCAGTAACGGCGGGGGCGGATGCAGATGCTTGCGGGATCGTGGTCGTGGGGGCCCAGCTACAGGGGCCGCCCGAGGAGTGGCGCGCCTATGTGCTGGCCGACCGGACGGTTCAGGGCGTTGGCCCGGCGGGCTGGGCGCAGACAGCGATTGACGCGATGCATGAGTTCGGGGCCGAACGGTTGGTGGCCGAGGTCAATCAGGGCGGGCAACTGGTGGAAGAGGTGGTGCGGCAGGTGGACCCTCTGGTCCCGTTCCGCGCGGTGCGGGCGTCCCGCGGCAAGGTCGCGCGGGCCGAGCCTGTGGCGGCACTGTACGAGCAGGGGCGCGTGACCCATGTGGCCGGGCTGGATGCGCTAGAGGAGCAGATGTGCCAGATGACCGCGCGGGGGTTCGAAGGGCAGGGTTCGCCCGACCGGGTCGATGCGCTGGTCTGGGCACTGCATGAGTTGGTTGTGGGGCCTGCGGGGGTTTATCGGCGGCCCAGGGTGCGGAGTTTGTGAGCACTTTGAGGGTTGCTCTACAAACAATCATATTTCGCCTTAAGGGCTGCTCTTTCGCTGGGCGAATTCAGGTTCAGGACGTTGGGTACTCTTGATTCCAACTGTCCTCGTATTCGCCGAGCAACCGGGACAACGTCAGCAGCGAAGAAAACAGCCTTGCGTGGACATCCGGCGACATCATTGTTTTGTAGTCATCAAGCAGCTGCACAAGAACGACTACGTTGGAGGCAAACACCTCATAGACGTGTTTGTCGGCAGCGGTCGGTTCCTTGGTCCAGTTATTGTTTGTATCGGAGTGTCCGGACGGCACAGGTTCGTTTTCATTCATCGGGTGGCCTCTTCAATTTGAAGCACACGTGGGGGCATGTGAAACGCAGACAATTGCCGTGGCACGAAATCACAAGAACTTGGCGGTGATTGCAAAGGATTTAGGCTATCGGTTGAACAAACTTCTGAATCTTGCAATCAGCCAAGCTAGAGTCTGGGTCAGGGCTCGCCCGACCCGGTCGACCCGTTAGTCTCTGCGTTGCATGAGTTGGTTGTGGAGCCTGCGGGGGTCTATCGGCGGCCTTGGGTGCGGGCGCTATAGCAGTTTCACTGCCCAGTTTAAGTGCTGTTAAGTAGCAAAATGTGGCACTAGCGAGCAGGTACAGACAGTATTGTCCAGTGTCGCGCGTGAGCTATCACTTGCGCGCCTTCGCTTTGCCTGTCGCTGATTGCGCCGCGTTCGTGCTTTGGGCAAGCAATCAAAAAAGATCCATCGTTGACGGGTTCGCGGATCTCTCGATTTTCACTGATGATTTGGCAAACGTCTTCGGGTGTCGGGTAGGGTCTGACTGGATTTAAGCCTGAGGTTCCGGCTTCGGTATACTTGAAGGTCGTTGGTTCTGCGCCGTAATCCAAATTTGGTCCGAAACATCCCGACACTGCTAAAAGCAAGACCGGTACGATTGCTTTGGTTAAATTCATGAAACCTCACTACATTCTTGAAATCCATAAAGTTATATTTCAGGAGTATTCGAACAGAATCTTCGCGTCTAGATAGAATGCGTGCGAGCAGTGGTTTTACGGTGAACTCTCTGAATTCGCTCTAGTTCGATTTCACGTCATGTATCCGTTGCCCAACCCCCGTACGCCCCATTCCCGAGGCTTAAACTTCTTTCCCTCATAACTCCTTTCAACAAGCCGGGCAGAGCGGCGGCAGAAAGGAGCACAGATGGTATTCGATTTCTTGCGTCGTGGATCGGCTGAGGCAGCGCCCGAGGCGAAGGCGAGCGCGGCGGGGCCTGTGGTGGCGTGGCAGACGGGCGGGCGAGTGGCGTGGAGCCCTCGGGATGCGGTGTCGCTGACGCGGACGGGATTTTCGGGGAACCCGGTGGGGTTTCGCTCGGTAAAACTGATTGCCGAGGCGGCGGCTGCGTTGCCTTTGGTGTTGCAGGATCAGGCGCAGCGGTTTGATACCCATCCGATCCTGTCGCTGATGCGCCGCCCGAATGCGGCACAGGGGCGGGCGGAATTGATGGAAGCCTTGTTTGGGCAGTTGCTGCTGTCGGGCAATGCCTATGTCGAAGCGGTGCAGGCTGATGAGGGCCTGCCGGTTGAACTGCATGTGTTGCGATCCGACCGGATGAGCGTGGTGCCGGGGACCGATGGCTGGCCCAAGGCGTATGATTACGCTGTAGGCGGCAAGAAGCATCGGTTTGCGGCGGAAAATATCTGTCATATCAAATCGTTCCATCCGCAGGACGATCACTATGGCTTTTCGCCCATGCAGGCGGCTGCAATGGCGATTGATGTGCATAACAGCGCGTCGCGGTGGTCAAAATCGTTATTGGACAATGCGGCGCGACCTTCGGGGGCGCTGGTGTGGAAGGGTGATGGCCATGGGGTGATGGCCGAAGATCAGTTCCGGCGTCTGTCCGATGAGATCGAGCAGAACTATCGCGGGGCGCGGAATGCGGGCCGTCCGATGGTTCTGGAAGGGGGCTTGGATTGGAAGCCGATGGGGTTCTCTCCGTCCGATATGGAGTTTCAAAAGACCAAGGAAGCCGCCGCCCGCGAGATCGCACTGGCCTTTGGAGTCCCGCCAATGCTGCTGGGGATCCAAGGCGACGCGACCTATTCGAACTATCAGGAGGCCAACCGGGCGTTTTATCGCCTGACCGTGCTGCCCCTGGTGACGCGGGTGGCGGCGGCGGTGTCAGAATGGCTGGCAGGGTTCTCGGGTGAGGATTTGGTGCTGAAGCCCGACCTGGATCAGGTGCCCGCGCTGTCGGCGGAGCGGGATGCGCAATGGGCGCGGGTCAACGGTGCCGATTTTCTGACGGATGCGGAAAAGCGCGCGTTGCTGGGGCTGCCGGAGCGTGGCGATGGGTGACGGGTATCCTCCGTTCGACTGCGCGCCGGGCTTGCGTCTGGCCGCGCATGAGCGGGTGGCCGAGATCCAGCACGCCCACCTGTGTCGGCGGTTGGATCAGATCGAAGAGATGATGGAGCGGCTGGAGAAGCGGTTGTGGCTGACGGTTTACGGCGTGGCGGCGGTGATTTTGGCGCAGGCGTTTCAGTCATTCCTTGTGGTAACGCCATAATGTCAGTGGGTTACATGGAGAAGTTCATGGATTTGGAACATAAATTCGCACAGTTCGGAGACAGCTTGTCGGTGACCGACGATGCGGTGATCGAGGGCTATGCCAGCCTGTTTGGGCAGGTCGATCAGGGCAGCGATGTGGTGCAGCGCGGGGCGTATAGGGGCTCGCTTGACGGGCTGTCCAAGGCGGGCCAGCGGGTCAAGATGCTGTGGCAGCACGATCCGGCGCAGCCAATCGGCGTCTGGGATGAGGTGCGCGAGGACGACAAGGGCCTGTGGGTCAAAGGCCGTCTGCTGGAGGCCACGCAAAAGGGCCGTGAGGCGGCCGAGTTGATCCGGGCGGGTGCGATGGATGGTCTGTCGATTGGCTATCGCACCAAGCGGGCCGTGAAGAATGACAAGGGCCAGCGGGTCCTGACCGAACTGGAGCTGTGGGAGGTGTCGCTGGTGACTTTCCCGATGCTGCCCAGTGCGCGGGTGGCGGCGAAGGGATTTGAGCCTGAAACCGAAAACACCTGGCGCAGTATTGCCGAGGTGTTCAACGACGCCCGGCAGGAGCTGGCGCGGACCTAGCGCGCCTCAATACCCACCCAAAAAGGAAGTGCTGATGAGCAAGACCGAGACCCCGGCCTTGACCGGAGAGGGTGCGCCCCTGGTTCAGGAGGTGAAGCAGGCGATGGCTGGCTTCGTGAATGAATTCAAGGGTCTCAAAGCCGAAGTTAAAAACCAACTGCAACAGACAGAAGAGCGACTGACCATGCTGGATCGTAAATCAACCATCGCGGCGCGTCCGCACCTTGCGGCATCGATCGAAGAAGGCGCCCCGCATCAGAAGGCGTTTGATGCCTATGTGCGTTCGGGCGAGGAAGACGGGCTGCGCGGGCTTGAGATGGAATCGAAATCTTTGTCGACGGCGGTGAACGGTGATGGCGGATTTCTGGTTGATCCGCAGACCGCTGAGGCGATCAAATCGGTACTGAATTCGACCGCTTCGATCCGTTCGATTGCGTCGGTGGTAAATGTCGAGGCGAACTCATTTGACGTTCTGATCGACCACACGGATGTGGGTGCGGGCTGGGCTGATGAAAACTCCGCCACAGCGGAAACTGGTACGCCGTCGATTGACCGTATCTCGATCCCGCTGCACGAGCTGAGCGCGCTGCCCAAGGCGTCGCAGCGTCTGTTGGATGACAGTGCGTTTGATGTCGAAGGCTGGTTGGCCGGTCGCATCGCCGACAAGTTCGCACGGGCCGAGGCGGCGGCGTTCATCAATGGTGATGGTGTGGACAAGCCCAAGGGTATCCTGACCCACCGTACGATGGAAAACGGCAACTGGGGCTGGGATAGCCTGGGTTATGTCGCGTCGGGCATTGATGGTGGCGTCGATGCCGATGCGATTGTGGACGTGGTCTACGCGCTGGGCGCGCAGTACCGGGTGAACGGCACTTTCGTGATGAACTCGAAAACCGCGGGTCTGATCCGCAAGCTGAAGGACAGCGATGGCCGCTTCCTTTGGTCGGATGGCTTGGCCGCTGGTGAGCCTGCGCGTCTGATGGGCTATCCGGTGCTGATTGCCGAGGACATGCCGGATGCGGCAACCGACAGCTATTCGATTGCCTTCGGTGATTTCCAGTCGGGCTACACCATAGCCGAACGTCCCGATCTGCGGGTGCTGCGCGATCCGTTCAGCGCCAAGCCGCATGTCCTGTTCTACGCGACCAAGCGCGTGGGCGGTGATGTGAGCGATTTTGCTGCAATCAAACTGCTGAAATTCGGCATCGCCTAAGCGGTGGCGGATCCGGGGGGTTGCAAGGCCCCTCGGGCGGCGGGCGCGGGCCGGGGTGAGATCCCCCGCGTTGTCTAGCTGCTCCCCTCCGTCCGAGCAACGTGGGGCGGCGCGTGCCCGTCATTTTCCAAGGATACGGCCCCGGAGGGGTCCGAGATTGCGGAGTGAATGGATGATGTTGATCGAAGAAACCGCCATCGCGGATGCGGCGCTGCCGGTGGATCAGTTCAAGGCGCATCTGCGGCTGGGCACGGGGTTTGCCGAGGGCAATGTGCAGGACGAGGTGTTGACCGGCTTTCTGCGTGCGGCCATTGCGGCGATTGAGGCGCGCACCGGTAAGGTGCTGATCGAACGGGATTTCTCGTGGAGCCTGAACGGTTGGCGCGATCCAGCAGGTGAAGTGCTGCCGGTGGCCCCGTTGGTCTCGGTTGCTGCGATCACGCTGACGGATGCGGCGGGGACCGACACGCTTGTGGATGCCGAAGCTTACCGTTTGGAGCGCGACATGCAGCGCCCTCGGTTGCGTCCGGTTGGCGCTTGTTTGCCAAGGGTGCAGACTGGCGGCTCGGTGAAGATTGCCTTCACTGTCGGGATGGCCACGGATTGGGGCGGGCTGCCCGCTGACCTTGGGCAGGCGGTGCTGCTGCTGGCGGCGCATTATTACGAATATCGCGATGAGACGGCGCTGGGCGCGGGGTGCATGCCCTTTGGCGTGACAAGTCTGATCCAGCGTTATCGAACTGTGCGCTTCGGGGCAGGGGTGACGCAATGAACGCGCCGCGATTGAACCGCAAGCTGGTGCTGGAGGCTCCGATCCGTAGTGCCGATGGTGCGGGCGGCTATACCGAGACATGGGCTGCGCTGGGCGCGCTTTGGGCCGAGGTGACGGCACGTAGCGGGGCGGAACGCGCGGTCGGTGGCGCCTCGGTGTCGCGGGTTGGCTATCGGATCGTGGTGCGCGGCGCGCCCGAGGGGTCCCAAATGCGGCCTGCGCCGGATCAGCGGTTTGCCGAAGGGACGCGCCGGTTTGTGATCCGCGCCGTGGCCGAGCGTGACCCGCGCGGCCAGTACCTGACCTGTTTCGCAGATGAAGAGGTGGCGGCATGAGCTATGGCGTTGCAGCCGCTTTGCAGGCGGCGGTGTTTCAACAATTGGCGGGCGATGCGCAGGTCAGCACCCTGTCGGGCGCTGCAATCTATGACGCGGTGCCTTCGGGAGTGTTGCCGCAGACCTATGTGACCCTAGGGCCGGAAGAGGTGCGCGAGGCGTCGGACCGATCCGGTTCGGGTGCGGTGCATCGCTTCACGGTGTCGGTGGTGTCCGAGGCGGCGGGCTTCAGTGCGGCCAAGACACTGGCCGGTGCGGTCTGCGATGCGCTGGAAGGGGCGGCTCTGACTTTGGACCGGGGCCATCTGGTGGGCTTGTGGTTCGAACGCGCCAGCGCACGGCGCACGGGAACCGGCGGCGCGATCCGCCAGATCGATCTGAGATTCCGCGCCCGTGTGGAAGACGACTAAGCAATCAACGGAGAGAGCATATGGCTGCCCAGAACGGAAAAGACCTATTGGTCAAAGTGGATATGAACGGCACCGGCCTGTTCGAGACCATCGCGGGGCTGCGCGCCACGCGGATCAGTTTCAACGCGGAAAGTGTGGATGTGACCAGCTTGGAAAGTCAGGGCGGGTGGCGCGAGCTGCTGTCGGGGGCCGGGGTCAAATCGGCCGCGATTTCGGGCTCGGGCGTGTTCAAGGATGCGGGCACAGATGAGCGTGCGCGCCAGCTGTTTTTTGACGGTGAGACGCCCGGCTTTCAGGTGATCATCCCCGATTTCGGTATTGTCGAAGGCCCGTTTCAGGTCAGCAGCATCGAATATGCGGGCTCGCATAACGGTGAGGCGACCTACGAGATGAGCATGGCAAGCGCCGGCGCGCTGAGCTTTACGGCGCTCTGATGGCCAATCCGTGGACGGGCGAGGTGGCGCTGACAATCGATGGGGAGCAGCGGGTGCTCAAGCTGACATTGGGTGCTTTGGCGGAATTGGAACAAGAGCTGCAGGCCGGGTCTCTGGTCGAGCTGGTGCAGCGGTTCGAGGGTGGCGCGTATTCCAGCGGCGATGTGCTGGCGTTGCTTGTTGCCGGGCTGCGCGGCGGCGGGTCTCAGGTGACCTGCGATGATCTGCTGCATGCCGAGATTGCGGGCGGGCCGATGGCGGGGGCCAAGGCGGCAGCCGAGTTGCTGGCGCGGGCCTTCATGGTGCCCGAGTGAGCGGTTTCGACTGGGCCGTACTGATGCGGGCCGGGTTCCTCGGCCTTCGCCTGACGCCGGATCAGTTCTGGCGTCTGACCCCGGTTGAGCTGCGGCTGATGCTGGGGCAGGGCGCCGGGATGCCCGCGATGAACCGGGCAGGGCTGGATGCGCTGCTGGCGGCCTATCCGGACAAGACACAAGGAGAGCGTAATGACGGATCGTGATGGTTTTGACGACCTGCAGGAGCGGGGAGAGGCGCTGGGTGATGCGCTGGGCGATGCGGCGACCATGGCCTCGGCATTTGATGGCCAGATGCGGCGGATCAAGGCCGCGTTTGAAGAGACCGGCAAGGATGTGGCCACGCTCGAGCGTGGCATGTCCGGCGGGTTGCGCAAGGCGTTTGATGGCGTGGTGCTGGACGGAATGAGCCTTTCAGGCGCGCTGGATGTGCTGAAGAACTCGATGATCCGCACGGCGTATTCGGCGGCGATCAAACCTGTGACGGATCATTTTGGCGGCATGCTGGCCAACGGGGTTGGTGGGTTGGTTCAGGGGATTCTGCCCTTCGCGGACGGAGGCAGTTTTTCTCAGGGCCGTGTGATGCCGTTTGCCAATGGTGGGGTCGTTAGCAGTCCAACCATGTTCCCGATGCGAGGCGGCACCGGGTTGATGGGTGAGGCGGGTCCCGAGGCGATCATGCCACTGGCGCGCGGCGCCGATGGCAAGCTGGGTGTGCGGTCACAGGGCGGCGCGCGAGCGGTCAACGTGGTGATGAATATCTCAACACCGGATGTGCAGGGGTTCCGCCGCTCTCAAGGCCAGATCGCGGCGCAGATGAGCCGCGCATTGGGCCGCGGCAATCGCAACAGATAAGGGGAGCAGGCGATGAATTTCCACGAGGTGAGATTTCCCGCCAGCCTGAGCTTTGGCTCGGTCGGTGGGCCGGAACGGCGCACGGATATCGTGACGCTGGCCAACGGGTTCGAAGAACGCAACACGCCCTGGGCGCATTCGCGCAGGCGCTATGATGCCGGTCTGGGGATGCGGTCGCTGGACGATGTCGAGACGCTGATCTCGTTTTTTGAGGCGCGGCAGGGCCAGATGTTCGGGTTCCGCTGGAAAGACTGGTCGGATTTCAAGTCGGGCGCAGCAACGGCAGAGGTCGACAAGGGCGATCAGGTGATTGCGCGCGGGGATGGCGAGACGACCGATTTTCAGCTGATCAAGACCTACAGCTCGGGCGGATTCAGCTATGTGAGGCCGATTCTGAAGCCGGTACTGGGGACCGTGACACTTGGGCTGGACCAGGACGCGCAACGCGAAGGCGTGGACTTTGAGGTCGATTTGGCGACCGGACGCGTGATGTTCTCGGCCCCGCCGCCTGAGCAGGTCGAGATTACAGCCGGGTTTGAGTTCGACGTTCCGGTACGGTTCGACACCGACAAGATCCAGACCAGCGTCGCCAGCTTTCAGGCCGGTGACGTCCCGAACGTACCGGTGGTCGAGGTGCGGGTCTGATGAGCGGGGACAAACAGGCGCTGCAGGCGCATTTGCAAAGCGGGCTGACCACCACCTGTCGTTGCTGGGCGATCACGCGCAGCGACGCACAGGTCTATGGTTTCACGGATCACGATATGGAGTTGCGCTTTGACGGGCTGGTGTTCAAAGCCAGCACCGGTCTGACCGCTGCGGCGATCGAGCAGGCAACCGGCCTGTCGATCGATAATACCGAGGCGATGGGCGCGCTGTCTGATGCCTCGGTCCGGGAAGAGGATATCGAGGCGGGGCGCTTTGATGGGGCCGAGGTGCGGGCTTGGCTGGTCAATTGGGCCGATCCTGAGCAGCGGATGCTGCAGTTTCGTGGTTCGATTGGCGAGTTGCGTCGCGCTGGCGGGGCGTTTTATGCGGAATTGCGCGGGTTGACCGATCTGCTGAACCGGCCTTTAGGGCGGATTTATCAGAAGCCCTGTACGGCTGTGTTGGGGGATAAGGCGTGCCGCTTTGCCCTGGAGACGCCGGGTTATCGCGCTGAGGCTGAAATTGTCGCGCTGGACGGCGCGGCTTTGCGTTTGCAGGGCGCGGAGAGTTCTGATGCGGGTTGGTTTGAACGCGGCAGGCTGGATGTGCTGGACGGGGCTGCGCAGGGCCTGTGGGCCTCGATCAAGCTGGATGAACAGGTCAGAGATGGCCGCGATGTCACGCTGTGGTCGGCGATTGGCGGCGGGCTGGCGGTTGGGGACCGGGTCCAGCTGATCGCCGGGTGTGACAAGCGCATGACCACTTGCCAACTGAAGTTCAACAACATGCTGAATTTTCAGGGCTTCCCTGACCTGCCGCACGAGGATTGGGTCATGGCCGTACCCAAGCGCAGTAGTCAACACAAAGGGGGAAGCAGGCGGTGATGCGGACAAAACAAGATATCGTGGCCGAAGCGCGCGGATGGCTGGGCACACCTTATGTTCATCAGGCCTCTGTTCGGGGTGCAGGCGCTGATTGTCTGGGCTTGCTGCGGGGCGTTTGGCGCGCGGTGATGGGGCATGAGCCTGAGGCGGTGCCGGTCTACAGCATGGATTGGTCCGAGCCGCAGGGTGAGGAACGCATGTGGGCCGCAGCCCGTCGCCATCTAGTCGAGAAATCGCCCGATGATTTGGCCCCCGGGGATGTATTGCTGTTTCGGATGCGGGATGCGGCAGTGGCAAAGCATCTGGGCATCGTCAGCGCCCAAGACCCGATGCGATTCATCCACGCCTATACCGGGCATGGGGTTGTTGAAAACACGCTGAGCGAGCCTTGGCGTCGCCGCGTGGTCGCTTGTTTCGAGTTCCCGCTGGAGGATTTCTGATGGCCACAATAGTTCTGTCTGCTGCAGGTGCGGCAATAGGTGGTTCGATCGGGGGCTCGGTTGCGGGCCTGTCCACGGCGGTGATTGGCCGCGCGGTCGGAGCGACGCTGGGGCGGGTGATCGACAACCGGTTGATGGCCAGCCAATCCGTAATGGGCGGCGGCAGCGAGGTGGTCGAGACCGGGCGTCTGGATCGTTTCCGTCTCACCGAAACCGGTGAGGGTGCGACCGTCGCGACGGTCTACGGCCGGATGCGAGTTGGAGGACAGGTCATCTGGGCCTCGGACTTTCTGGAAACCCGATCGACCTCGACGACGACGCAAACATCAGGCGGTGGCGGTGGAGGCAAGGGGAAACCCAAGCCCGTTGAAGTGACGACAACGACAACCACGCATAGCTACAGCTATTCGGTGTCTCTGGCGATTGCGGTGGGCGCGGGACAGGTTGCGGATATCACGCGTGTCTGGGCCGATGGTGAAGAGGTCGAGCGCCGAACGCTGAACATGCGGATATATCGCGGCGATCACGAGCAATTGCCCGACCCGCTGATTGAAGCGGTGGAAGGGGCAGGCACAGTGCCCGCCTATCGCGGCACGGCTTATGTGGTGATCGAAGATCTGGCGCTGGGCCCCTTTGGCAACCGCGTGCCGCAATTCTCGTTCGAGGTGGTGCGGCAGGAACAAGACGAGATGCCGGATGCCGAGGACGCGCTGTCTCGGATCATCAAGGGGGTGGCCTTGATGCCAGGTACGGGTGAATACGCACTGGCTTCATCTCAGGTTAATTACACCAAGGGCCGGGGGCGCAGTTGGGCGGCGAATGTCAATTCACCATCGGGCAAGTCCGATCTGGTGACCTCGATGCGGGCGCTCGGCCAGGAATTGCCGTGCTGCGAGGCGGCTTCGTTGATCGTGTCGTGGTTCGGCGATGATTTGCGCTGCGGAGAATGCCAGATCCGCCCCAAGGTTGAACGCAAGAATATCGAGGGCGCAAACATGCCCTGGAGTGTTTCAGGTCTGTCCCGAACTGCGGCGGGGCAGGTGAAATGGCAGGATGGGCGTCCGGTTTATGGCGGCACACCGGCTGATGCGGCCGTAGTGCAGGCGATCCGGCACCTGAAGAGCTCGGGCAAACGGGTTATGTTTTATCCGTTTATTTTGATGGAGCAATCAGAGGGCAACGGCCTGCCTGATCCGTGGTCCGATGCGCCGGATCAACCTCATTTACCCTGGCGTGGGCGGATCACTTTGGATGTTGCTCCGGGGCGGCCAGGCTCGCCGGATCAAACTGCCGATGCGGATGCGCAGGTGGCGGCGTTCTTTGGTACGGCGCGCGCGTCACATTTCTCGACCAGCGGCAGCAAAGTGACCTATCGCGGCCCAAGTGAATGGGGATTACGGCGGTTCATTCTGCACTATGCGGCCCTGTGCAAGGCGGCGGGCGGCGTGGAGTCCTTCTGCATCGGGTCCGAGATGCGCGGGCTAACGCAAATCCGCGGCGCGTCTGGCTTCGCTGCAGTTGCGGGGCTGCGGTCTCTGGCCGCGGAAGTGCGCGCGATATTGGGGCCGGAAACTAAGATCGGCTATGCCGCAGACTGGACCGAGTATTTCGGGTATCAGCCGCAAGACGGCACCGGAGACCGGTATTTCCACCTCGACCCGCTTTGGGCCGATGAGAACATAGATTTTGTCGGCATCGACAACTATATGCCGCTGTCCGACTGGCGGGATGGGGGCTCGCATCTGGACGCTGAGGTGTCGAATGGGTCGATCTACGATCTGGACTATCTGCGCGGCAATATCGAAGGTGGCGAGGGGTATGATTGGTACTATGCCTCACCGGAGGAAGCTGAGGCGCAGATCCGAAGCCCGATCACTGATGACGATCATGGCGAGCCGTGGGTCTGGCGGTACAAGGACCTGCGCAACTGGTGGGCAAACCGACATCATGAGCGGATCGGGGGTGTGCGGCAGGAAACGCCAACGGGTTGGGTGCCGGGGTCCAAGCCAATCTGGTTCACCGAACTGGGCTGCGCGGCCATCGACAAGGGCACGAACCAGCCGAACAAATTCTTGGACCCAAAGTCGTCTGAATCGAATTTGCCGCGCTATTCCAACGGAGTACGGGATGATTTTATCATGGTTCAGTACCTTCGGGCCGTCCTTGGCTATTGGGGTGATACTGAGATCAATCCGGTTTCAGATATCTATGACGGCCCGATGCTGGACCTGTCGAACGCCTTTGTCTGGGCTTGGGATGCGCGTCCGTTCCCGACTTTCCCGAACCTGCGGTCGCAGTGGTCGGACGGCGATAACTATGCACGTGGGCATTGGCTGAACGGGCGATCCGGGTCGCGGACTCTGGCCTCGGTCGTGACAGAAATCTGCCACGAGGCAGGGGTGACGGCGATTGATGTGTCCGAGCTCTACGGCGTGGTACGCGGTTACGCGGTTGAGGACGTAATGAATGCTCGGCAGGCCTTGCAGCCGCTGATGCTGCGCTATGGGTTCGACGCGATCGAGCGGGACGGGGTGCTGAAGTTCAGAACCCGCGACGGGCGTCGGGCCGTTGACATTGACCCCGAGCAGATCGCCATCAGCGCGGATATCGACGGGCCAGTGGAACATCGCCGCGAGGCTGAGGCCGAGATGACCGGGCGTGTGCGTCTGCGGTTTGTCCAATCGGATGCGGACCATGATGTTGTCGCGGAAGAGGCCGTCTTGCCTGATGACAGAACCCATTCGGTCGCCGTCAACGAAATGCCATTGTCGATGACTCGCGCCGAAGGGCGTCAGACGGTCGAGCGCTGGCTAAGCGAATCCCGCATCTCGCGCGAGACTGTACGATTTGCTCTGCCGCCCTCGCTGCTGCATGTCGGAGCCGGCGATGTGGTGCGTTTGCCGGATGGCGGGGACGGAACGCTATATCGGATCGACCGGCTGGAACAGGCCGAGATGCAATTGGCGGATGCAGTGCGGATTGAACCCGGAGTTTATACCCCGTCCGATGTTTTGGATGATGTAGCGACAGCCAAGCCATTCATTGCTCCGGTGCCAGTTCTGCCGGTGTTCATGGATCTGCCGCTGATCACTGGATCCGAAGCGCCCCATGCGCCGTATCTGGCGATATCGGCCGAGCCCTGGCCCGGTAACGTGGCTGTTTATTCGGCTGCACAGGATGAGGACTATACCTTGCATCAAGTGATCGCGGGGCAGGCGGTGATTGGCTTCACCGAAACACCCCTGCGACGCGCAGGCGCTGGGATCTGGGACGAAGGGGCCGCGTTGCGTGTCAACCTGATCGATGGCGTGTTGGAGTCTCGTCCCCGCTCGGCGTTGCTGAGTGGTGCCAATCTGGCTGCCATCGGTGACGGAACACCGGGCAATTGGGAAGTGTTCCAGTTCTCGGATGCGGTCTTGCAGGAGACTGGCGTTTACAATTTGTCAGGCCGCTTGCGTGGTCAGCTGGGTACGGATGCCCTGATGCCGAATGTATGGCCTGAAGCGTCTACCTTTGTCCTACTGGATGAACGTGTTTATCAGACCGGATTGCTGCGCACCGAACGCCGCGTGGCCAAGCATTACCGTATCGGCCCTGCAACGCGCGGGTACGAGGACCCGGCATATGTGCATCTGGTTGAAGCGTTCGATGGCAATGGGCTGAGACCTTATGCGCCAGTGCATTTGCAGGCTTCTGCGTCGGCTACCGGGGACAAGATCTCGTGGGTGCGCCGCACCCGGATTGATGGCGATGACTGGAGCGCATTGGATGTGCCTCTGGGCGAAGAAAGCGAATCCTATCTGATCCGCGTCTTCACTGAGGGTGCTTTGTTGCGCGAAACTGTCACCAGTGATCCGGTTTGGCAGTATTCTGCCGCGATGAAAGCCGATGACGGGCTGGCCGGACCCTACGATATCGCAGTCGCGCAGGTTTCGGCTACCTACGGACCCGGGGCGTTTGCGCGCCTTTCGGTCGGCTAGCCGTGCGGCCAGTCCTGCACGGAGATCTCAGCGCGGCGGCGCGGGCTTTGCTGGCCGCGCCGCGAACCGACCGCGATAGGATAATTACCCTCATGATTGCTGAGGCCGAACTGGCGGATCGACATGTCGCCAGAACTGGGCGGTTGCATCCTGTTTATGGAAATGGCTCGTTGATGGCAGCCGCGTGCTGCCGGCCCTTGGCAGACGAACCAAATTTCGACGATCTGCAATATTGCCAATGTTTCGAGATGGTTCTGCGCAAACTGATCCGGTTTCAAATCAGCCAGATGCGCAACTGACACATTTTGAGGCGGCTAGGTCCAGCTCTAGCCTTCCGTGCGCTATTTCCTCGCCGCAATCTTCGCAATAGCCGAAATCGTCTTCGTCCATCCGGTTTAGAGCGGCCCGAAGCCGATGCGTTTCGGTGTCGCGCCGGGCCTGTTGCGCCTTGGCCATTGCTTGATTTTGCAACGCATCCATCCGGCTGAGCCGACCCACTGCCTGTTGATCCAGCTCCACAACTGATTGCGCATCCTGACCGGCGGCGGATTGCGCGGCCAGATCGCGAAGGCGCTGGTGAATAAGCTTCCGAAAATGGTCCAGATCGGCTGAGTTCATTTTTTGTTGTAGTGCATATCAAGGGTTTGCGTTTGGTAATTTTACGACTAGATGGCTATTCTAAGCGCAGCAAAGGATGAAAAGCCATGTTCGAAACGCGCAGCCAAGTGACACCTGTGGACCCGGTTTGGGACCGCATCACCTCGGAAGCCCATGCAGCCGTCGAGAAAGAGCCGCTGATGGGCGGGTTGGTACACGCCTGTATCTTGCATCACCGCAGTCTTGAGAGGGCATTGTCCTATCGCATCTCGGCCAAGCTATGCTCGAATGAGATGTCGATGATGGTACTGCGTGAGATCGTGGATGAGGCCTATGCTGACGACAAAGCGTTGATTGAAGCCGCGCGCGCGGACCTGATGGCCGTTTATGAACGCGATCCGGCCTGCCACCGCCTGCTGCAACCGATCCTTTATTTCAAGGGGTATCAGGCGATGCAGGCTTATCGCGTAGCCCACTGGCTTTGGAACAAGGGGCGCCATGATCTGGCGTATTTCTTCCAGATGCGATCTTCCGAGATATTCGGCATTGATATCCATCCAGCTGCCCGCATCGGTAAAGGCATCATGATCGACCATGCCCATTCTATCGTGATCGGTGAAACCGCTGTGGTCGGGGACAATGTTTCGATGTTGCATTCGGTGACGCTGGGCGGAACCGGCAAGGAAGAAGAACAGCGCCATCCAACCATTGGTGACGGCGTTCTGATCGGCGCGGGTGCTAAGGTTCTGGGCAATATTGAGGTTGGCCATTGCAGCCGTATCGCCGCCGGATCAGTGGTGCTGCAGGAAGTGCCACCGTGCACGACGGTCGCTGGCATTCCCGCCAAGATCGTGGGCGAGGCCGGGTGCGATCAGCCGTCAATCTCGATGGATCATATGCTGGGGAAAGACCAGTAATTCGGAGTGAATAGACGAAAAAGGCCGCCTCGGGGTTCGAGGCGGCCTTTTTTGTGCATGATCTTCTGGGCTTAGGCCAACATGACCATCGGATTTTCCAGGTTGTCGACGATGGCTTGCAGCAGCTGAGCGCCAAGCGCGCCGTCGATGACCCGGTGATCGACCGACATGGTGACGGACATGACGGTTGCGACCGTCAGTTCTCCGTCATCGCCCACGATGGGTTTCTTGAGGCCGGTACCAACTGCGAGGATACCTGCATGCGGCGGGTTCACGATGGCATCGAAATTGTCGATGCCGAACATGCCGAGGTTCGAGACTGCGAAAGTACCGCCTTGGTACTCGTGCGGGGCCAGCTTGCGCTCGCGGGCGCGTCCAGCGAGGTCTTTCATCTCGGTCGACAGCGCCGACAGCGATTTGGTGTCGGCATCTTGCAGGACCGGAGTGAACAGACCGCCCTCGATGGCGACGGCAACAGCCACATCCGAAGGTTTCAGTTGCAGAACCCGGTCACCCGCCCAGACAGCATTGCACTCGGGCACCTGTTGCAGCGCGTTGGCGACGGCCTTGATGATGAAGTCGTTGACGCTGAGCTTCACACCCCGGCCTTCGAGCTGCTTGTTCAACTGGCTGCGGAACTTGAGTAGCGCATCCAGCTTAATGTCGCGACGCAGGTAGAAATGCGGGATGGTCTGTTTGGCCTCAGACAGACGCGCGGCGATGGTCTTGCGCATGCCATCGAGTTTGATCTCATCGTATTCGCGGCCTTCGTACATCTTGGCCACGGCGTCCGCCGATGGACCTGCGGGAGCGGCGGCGGTTGGGGCGGCTGCAGCAGCAGGCGCAGGTGCCGCTGCAGGTGCGGCTGTGGCGCTTTCCACATCGGCTTTGACGATACGGCCATGAGGGCCAGAACCTGAGATTTGAGCCAGATCTAGACCCTTTTGCGCGGCAATCCGACGAGCAAGGGGGGAGGCAAAAATACGACCGCCATCCGCTTTGGCCGGTGCCGCTGGGGCAGGGGCGGGCGCCTCGGGTGCCGCCGGTGCGGCAGCCTCGTTGCCCGCTGCGGCAGCTGGCGCAGCCGCGGGAGCAGCGGTTGGCGTTGCACCGATATCATCAGCGCTTTCCCCATCTTCCAGCAGGACTGCGATGGCGGTGTTGACTTTAACGCCTTCGGTTCCCTCAGGAATAAGGATCTTGCCGACGGTGCCTTCGTCAACGGCCTCGAACTCCATTGTTGCCTTGTCGGTTTCAATTTCGGCCAGCAGATCGCCCGAGGAGACGGTGTCGCCTTCCTTGACGAGCCATTTTGCAAGTGTGCCTTCCTCCATCGTCGGGGACAGGGCAGGCATCAGGATTTCGGTGGGCATTTCAGCGCTCCTCAATCAGAGTAATTTGGTCAAAGGGCGCCTTGGGGCGCCCGGTGCCGCGTGCGAGTGTCGCAATCGCAGCCTCGATTTTGTCTTTGTTCTCCGCCATCCAGACATAGGCGGTCTGGTGTGAGGGGCGCGCGCCGATCAACCGCATATCCGCCGCCAGTCGCTCGGGTACAAGCGCCCGCACGATGCGGTTGTCGATGTCAATCTCGACACGGTAGCATTCGGTTGCTGGATCGCGGCCCCTGATCTCCATTACCGGTAGGTCACCTGTTTCACCGCAGCGATCACCTCATCAGTGGTGATCAGCGCCAGCTTTTCGAGGTTCGCCGCATATGGCATCGGAACATCTTTGCCGGTGAGGGTGATGACCGGGGCGTCGAGATAATCGAACGCTTCCTGCATGACGACCGAGCTGATGTAGCAACCAACGGAACCTTGCGGCCAGCCTTCTTCGACGGTCACAAGACGGTTGGTTTTCATCACCGAGTTGATGATCGCACCGGTGTCCATCGGGCGGATGGTGCGCAGGTCGATCACTTCGGCGCTGATGCCGTCTTCGGCCAGTTTGTCTGCGGCTTCCAGCGCATATTGCATGCCGATGCCGAAGCTGACGATGGTCACATCCGAGCCTTCGCGCCAGATGCGGGCCTTGCCCAGCGGGATGGTCAGGTCATCCACTTGCGGCACGTCGAAGGACCGGCCGTAGAGGATTTCGTTTTCCAGGAAGACCACCGGGTTCGGGTCGCGGATGGCTGATTTCAGCAGACCTTTAGCATCGGCTGCGGAATAGGGCATCACCACTTTGAGACCGGGCACCTGCATGTACCATGCGGCGTAGTCCTGCGAGTGTTGCGCGGCCACGCGGGCAGCGGCACCGTTAGGGCCACGGAATACGATCGGACAGCCCATCTGACCGCCAGACATATAAAGCGTTTTGGCGGCAGAGTTGATGATCTGATCAATCGCCTGCATGGCGAAGTTGAAGGTCATGAACTCGACAATCGGTTTCAGCCCGCCAAAGGCCGAGCCGACGGCGATGCCGGTGAAGCCGTGTTCAGTGATCGGGGTGTCGATGACACGTTTGGCACCGAATTCATCGAGCAGGCCTTGAGAGATTTTATAGGCGCCCTGATATTCAGCGACTTCTTCGCCCATCAGATAGACATCTTCGTCGCCGCGCATTTCTTCGGCCATCGCGTCGCGCAAGGCTTCGCGGACGGTTTGCTGCGCCATCTCGGCGTCGGCAGGCCAATCGGGCGACAGGTCCACAACCGGAGCAGCGGGGGCTGCTGCGGCAGGAGCGGGGGCCTCAACCGCCGCAGGGGCGGCTTCGGCCTCCGCTGCGGCTGCGGGCGCAGCCACGGGCAGGGCGGAGGCGTCTTCACCATCTTCGACCAGGATCGCGATAGGGGTGTTTACTTTGACCCCTTCGGTGCCCTCGCTGATCAGAATCTTACCGACGATGCCTTCATCGACGGCTTCGAACTCCATCGTAGCCTTGTCGGTTTCGATCTCGGCCATGATGTCGCCCGAGGATACGGTGTCGCCTTCCTTGACCAGCCACTTGGCCAATGTGCCCTCTTCCATCGTGGGCGAAAGGGCGGGCATGAGAATTTCGGTTGCCATGTCTTATTCGTCCTCTCAGGCGTAGATATCAGTCCAGAGCTCGTCCAGCGACGGCTCGGGGCTTTCTTTCGAGAATTCGGCGGCCTGATTGACGACCTCTTTGATCTCTTTGTCGATCGCCTTCAGGTCATCCTCGGTCGCGTGTTTGCCGGTTAGCAGCAGCTCGCGTACATGTTCGATCGGATCGCTTTGTTCGCGGACCTTCTGAACCTCTTCGCGTGTACGGTACTTGGCCGGGTCAGACATCGAGTGGCCGCGATAGCGGTAGGTTTTCACCTCGAGGATGTAGGGACCTTTGCCCGCACGGCAGTGGGCGACCGCTTTTTCACCTGCGGCTTTGACGGCCAGCACATCCATGCCGTTCACCATTTCGCCCGGTATTCCAAAGGCTTGGCCGCGGTGGTATATGTCGGCCGAAGAGGTCGAGCGTGCTTGCGCGGTGCCCATGGCATACTGGTTGTTCTCGATCACGAATACCACCGGCAGTTCCCAAAGAGCAGCCATATTGAAGGTCTCATAGACCTGACCCTGGTTGGCCGCGCCGTCACCGAAATAGGTGAAGGTGACGCCGCCGTTCTCTTTATACTTGTCAGCAAAGGCCAAACCCGCACCCAGCGGAACCTGTGCGCCGACGATGCCATGGCCGCCATAGAAATTCTTCTCTTTCGAGAACATGTGCATCGAGCCGCCTTTGCCTTTGGACAGCCCGCCTTCGCGACCGGTCAATTCGGCCATTACGCCGCCCGGGTCCATTCCACAGGCCAGCATGTGGCCGTGATCGCGATAGGACGTGATGCGCTTGTCGCCTTCTTTGGCCGCGGCCTCAAGGCCGACAACAACCGCTTCCTGACCGATGTAGAGGTGGCAGAAACCCCCGATCAGACCCATGCCGTAGAGTTGACCTGCCTTTTCCTCGAATCGGCGGATCAGCAGCATCTCGCGGTAATATGTGGTCAGTTCTTCCGCAGAAACATTTGGTTTCTTTGTGGTTTTTCGCGCAGCCATAGTGGCGATCTCCCCCTTTCGGCAAGATAGTTTAGCGTTAAACTATCTCATAGAGCATTTCACACGTTCTGGCGAGTACTAATGTTACGTGAGGGCAGGATACGCGAGTTGCGGCCTGCCACAGCTTATCTTCCGTGCGTTAAGGTACAGAGATTCTTAGTCAAAAATTTCGTCAGCGGATGACGATCTCATCCGCGCGGATCATGCCGAGCACTGAGCGGGCCTGTTGATCCAGCAGATCGAGATCCAGATAGGTGTCTGACAGTCGGCGGGTCAGGTTCTCCATCTGCTCGATTTCGGCGTTCAGCTGCGCCAGATCGCGAGACAAAACATCGCGTTCGGCGGCAATCTCGACCCGGCGAAACAGACCGTAATCCCCTTGAACGGCGGCAAAGGTGAAATACACCCCCAGCATGAAGGCGATCGTGAAGAAAATGAAAGCCCCTAAACCGGGCCGATTGGAACGGGACACTGTGTTAACCGCCGTGTGAAATACTGCCTCAGAAACGCACCCTTTTTGGATGTCTCGACGCACTATGTCACAGGTGATTCGGGTTGTGAATCCCCTGAGTAGAAAAAGCTGAGACCTGAGGTTTGAGCGCTTATAGTTCCAGCGCAGCCACACCCGGCAAGGTCTTGCCTTCCATCCATTCAAGGAAGGCACCACCAGCAGTAGAGATATATGCGAAATCCGTTGCCGCGCCCGAGGCGTTCAGTGCGGCCACCGTGTCGCCCCCGCCCGCGACCGAGGTCAGCTTGCCATCGCGGGTTAGTGCTGCGGCCTTCAGCGCCGCCGCATTGGTTGCGGCATCGAACGGGGTCAGCTCAAACGCCCCCAGTGGGCCGTTCCAAATCAGGGTCTGGCTTTTTTCCAGCACTTCGGACACGGCTGCGACGCTTTCGGGACCGGCGTCTAGGATCATCGAGTCAGAAGGGCACTGATCAGCGGGCAGCACCTGATGCGGCGCGTTGGCCTCGAACACTTCGGCCACGACGATGTCGCGCGGCAGGACGATCGTACAGCCAGCGGCTTCGGCCTTGCCGAGGATTTCGGCGGCGGTACCGGTCATGGCGTGCTCGGCCAGTGATTTGCCGACATCGATCCCCTGCGCCAGTAGGAATGTATTCGCCATGCCGCCACCGATGACCAGATAGTCAACCTTCTCGATCAGGTTGCCCAGCAGGTCCAGCTTGGTCGACACTTTGGCGCCCCCGACAACCGCTGTCACAGGCCGCTTGGGCGCGCCCAGGGCGGCCTCAAGTGCGCTCAGTTCCTGCTGCATCAGGCGTCCGGCACAGGCGGGCAGCAGACGGGCCAGCGCCTCGGTCGAGCTGTGGGCGCGGTGCGCGGCCGAGAAGGCATCGTTGCAATAGATGTCGCCCAGCTTTGCCATGCCTTGGGCAAGTGGGACGCTGTTCTTGGTCTCCTCGGCATGGAAGCGGGTGTTTTCCAGCAGCAGAACCTCACCTTCCACCAGGGCGGAGGCTGCGGTTTCAGCCTCATAGCCTACGCAATCATCGGCAAAGCGCACGGGAACCCCGAAAGCGTATTCAAGTGCTGGCACAAGCTGCTTCAATGACAGCTCGGGTACATGCTGACCACCGGGGCGTCCGAAATGGGCCAGCAGGATGGGTTTACCGCCTGCGGCGAGGATATCGCGCACGGTTGGCACGATCCGTTGAATGCGGGTGTCGTCGGTCACCACGCCATCCGCGACCGGTACGTTGATATCCACGCGCACCAGAACCCGCTTACCGCCAAGATCCATATCGTCCAGAGATTTCCAGCCCATCGCGCTCATCCTTGCCCATTGCATCCAATTTCAGCGGTTCTTTTCCTGCATTTTGCGTTCAGGTCAATGCGTCACTTGGCATTCGCGCGCCCGCGTCATAGGTATTTGCGCAAGTTTCAAAGACAGGAGGGCCAGATGGCCGAGATCAAAGACCCCGAAAACACGATCATCATTGAGCTGAAAGACGGCAATGTCGTCATCGAATTGCTGCCTGATGTGGCCCCTCAGCACTCGGCCCGCATGAAAGAGCTGGCGCGTGGTGGTGAATATGACAACGTCGCCTTCCACCGTGTGATCGACGGGTTCATGGCGCAAACCGGCGATGTGCAGCATGGCGACATGGAAGACGGGTTCAACATTCGTATGGCAGGCACCGGTGGATCGTCGCTGCCGAACGTACCTGCCGAGTTCTCGAAACTGCCTCATGATCGCGGCACGTTGGGTGCGGCACGCTCGGCCAACCCGGATTCGGCAAACTCGCAGTTCTTCATCAACTTCAAGGACAACCATTTCCTGAACGGCCAGTACACCGTGTATGGCCGCGTCATCGACGGGATGGAGCATGTAGACGCGATTGTGCGTGGTGAGCCGCCAGCGAGCCCCGACCGCATGATCAGCGTTAAGGTGGCTGCTGATGCATAAGCTGGCTGCAGTTTTTGCCTTGCTGGCCAGCCCTGCGCTGGCAACCGGGCTTGAGATCGAGATCGAGGGCGAGGGCGCCAATGGCACCGTCACCGTTGATCTATTCGAGGATATTGCACCCAAGCATGTAGAGCAGATCACCGCTCTGGCCGCTGCTGGTCAGTACGATGGGGTTGTGTTCCACCGTGTGATCGATGGGTTCATGGCGCAGACCGGCGATGTTGAGTTTGGCCGTGTCGGTGGCGACATGCGTCGTGCGGGTACGGGTGGATCGGATCGCCCTGATCTGCCTGCCGAGTTCTCGGATTTCAATTATGACCGGGGTGTTGTCGGCATGGCGCGGGCGCAGGATCCAGACAGCGCGAACTCGCAATTCTTCATTATGTTCGAGCCCGGCCCGTTCCTGAATGGTCAGTACACGGTTGTCGGTCAGGTGACAGAAGGGATGGACGTGGTCGATGCGATCAAGCGGGGCGATGGCCCTAATGGCGCAGTGATCGGACAACCGGATGCGATGAAAAAGGTCACTGTGACCGAATAAAAGAAAACCCCGGCGCGCTTCTGCGGGCCGGGGGTTCTTGATGCGGCCGGGTCAATCGTCGTCCGACATCGCCCGCCAGATCAGTGCGCCAATCGCACCGCCGATCAAAGGTGCCACCCAGAAGAGCCACAGCTGCGCCAGTGCCGGACCATCAGCAAACAACGCCACGCCGGTTGACCGGGCAGGATTTACGGAGGTGTTCGTCACCGGGATCGAAATCAGGTGGATCAGCGTCAATCCCAAACCAATCGCGATCGGGGCGAACCCGGCAGGCGCGCCGCTGGAGGTCGCACCGAGAATGATCACGATGAAGAACGCCGTCATGACGATTTCGATCACCAAGGCCGACATCATCGAATAGCCTTCGGGTGACGCCTCGCCATACCCGTTCGAAGCAAATCCTCCGACACCTTCGAATCCGGGCGCGCCACTGACGATCAGGTACAGCACCGCTGCTGCGGCGATCGCTCCGATCACCTGCGCGATCCAGTAGGGGATCAGATCCTTGGCATCGAACCGCCCGCCGATCATCAGCCCAAGGCTGACCGCCGGGTTGAAATGCCCGCCCGAGATATGACCGACCGCGTAGGCCATGGTCAGCACCGTTAGGCCGAAAGCGAACGAAACGCCCAGCCAGCCGATACCCACATCGGCCACACCTGCAGCCAGTACCGCGCTGCCGCAGCCGCCGAGTACCAGCCAGAATGTACCGAAGAATTCGGCCATGAGTTTTGATGACATGAAAAGCCCTCCAGAAATCAATGACTTTTAGGTTAATTCAAAAAACGCTTTTTGTGAAACTGTGAGAATGCGGGGAATTTTCCTTCAAGACACGTCAGATAGGGGGGCTGTTAGGGAATATGCTTATTCCGGTGTGTTGGCGATTAAGAACGACACACTCGGCCCAACTTGCGTTTTTCTCCTTTGCGCCCCAATGTCCGGTATCGGTTTTGGGCTTGTGATGTGGCGGGGGTATCAAAGTGAAGTTCAAAAAACTGTATTCGGATGCTCAAGGCGAAAGCCATTGGAAAGACATCGAAGTCGAACTTGAAGAGCAAAGCTTTGCACCACCTGCGAAAGCAATCGAGATTTCAAAGCCAGAAGCTGTCAAGCAAACCATGTTCTTGAGACTCAAGAAGGGTTGGGATGAGCCAATTCATCCCACACCTGTCGCTCAAAAGCTCATTTGTCTTTCTGGCTCAGTGCGCGTGACCGCGAGCGACGGGGAATTCAGAGATATTGGTCCGGGTGACGTCTGGCATATGGAAGACAAACACGGCAAAGGCCACCACACAGTTGTAACAAGCGATGATGATTTTCTTTCGATGATCGTGCAGTACGAGTAGCGGGGGCAACGCAGACCAAGCCCTCCTGATCAACCAAGCGCATTGCGGCACTTGCGCGGTGTAAGGCCGCTTCGTCCCGCATTGAGGTCATTGTTAGATTTAGACGAACAACCCAAAACAAAAAAAACGCCGCAGGGTATCCTGCGGCGCTGTCAATTTGTCTTCTCGACAGAGGCTTACTGCTTCACTTCCGCCGCCGGGTTGGCACCGGATTTGCCGCTGCGGCCAGGGTTCAGCGGGTCGTCCTGACGCTGGACAGACCCTTCGAAATGGGCACCGCTTTCGATGGCGATAGTCTTGTGGATGATGTCGCCTTCAACGCGTGCAGTCGAAGTCAGGCGCACCTTCAAGCCACGGACGCGACCCACGATGCGGCCATTGACAACAACGTCGTCAGCGGTGACTTCTCCCTTGATGGTGGCCGTCTCGCCGATGGTCAGCAGGTGGGCACGGATGTCGCCTTCGACGGTGCCCTCAACCTGAATATCGCCTGAGGTTTTCAGATTGCCGGTGATGTGCAGATCCGAGGATAGGACCGACGCGGGCGGCTTTGGCTTGGGCGGGGTGCTTGCCTTGGTTTCAGCCGGTGCAGGGGCCGCCGGAGTGGCCGGAGCGGCCGGTTTCGCTGCCTCAGTCTCTTTCGATCCGGGTTCGTTGATTTTGCTCTTAGAAAACATTTCTCGCAGCCTTGATGTAAGTCATTGGGTTAACAGGTTTTCCGTTCACACGGACCTCGTAGTGCAGGTGTGTGCCGGTCGACCGTCCGGTGCTACCCATATCAGCAATATGATCCCCGCGCGAGACCCTTTGACCAACCTTTACGCGTACCTTGGTGTTATGAGCGTAAAGTGTCTCAATCCCAAAGGCGTGCTTGATCTTTACCAGCCGTCCGAAACCCGATTGCCAGCCGGCATGAGTGACAACACCATCAGCAGTCGCGAAGATATCGGTGCCCGAGGGGCCGGCGAAATCAGCGCCATTATGCATGCGGCGACCGCCGGTCTTTGGGTCGCGGCGGGTTCCGTAGCCACTGGTATAACGGACAGCGGCGCGCACCGGGCTGGCGAAGGGGGCCTTTTCCGCAGCGATGCGATAGAGGTTCAGCTGGTCCATCTGTTCCAGCAGGATATTGGCGCGGATCTGGTCGGGGCTCAGCTCCTCACCGCGGGTGCTGAAGGATAAAGGGGTCAGCGGACCGCCCATACCGCTATATCCGCGCCGAACTTCGTCGAGGATACGATCTGTTGGCATGCCCGCGCTGCGGAACATCTTGTCGAGAGGTTCGACCGAGATCAGCATCGCCTCTTCCAACTGGCGGAAAATCTCGTCGCTGCGCTCCTGCATCAGGCGGATTTCAAGCTCCAGCTCGTCACGCTGGTCCAACGCGCCTTGCGCATCGGCAGCGATCTGGTCGCGCTGCGCCGCGGTCCGGGCCAGGGCATCGGTCATAAATGCCATCTGTTCCGGGTTTGCCGATGCCATCGCATAAGCCGCGTCCGCATCAGTGCTGGGTTGCAGTTCGGCCAGTTTGGTCCGCGCGTCTTCGCGCTGCTTCATAGTGGCACGCAGCGTGGTTTGGATCACCTCGATGCCGGTTTCCAACTCGCGCCGGCGGTTCTCGGATTCCAGCAATTCGGACTGCATGACCGAAATCTGTTCCAGAGCTGCGTTAAACCTGTCATGTGCAGCCAGCGCTTCGGCCGCACGCGCATCGCGCTGTTCCGACAGGATGTTCAGACGTTCTTGATACGTAGCCTGATCGCGCTTGGCCTGTTCCCGGAAATTGCCCGATCCGATGCTGTCCATCAACAGAACTGACGTGGCAATCGCGGTCCAGGCGACCATCACCGACACACCGGCGACTGCAGCGATCTGAGTTTCAGAACTCAGTCGGATGAACCGCGTGTCGTTGTCAGATTTCAGAAAAACACGGCGCTCTGGAAAGTGCCGCTCGAGCAGTGAGTGTAGTTTAATTGCCAGACGTGTCCGCACGCGTCCTACCTCAATTGTCCCCATATCTCGGAGCCGGTCGTGAGTGAGTAGCCGCTCCTTGACGCGATTGCATAAAGCGGTCGAGGCATTCGGGCAAGTTTGTTAACCAATCAAGAGCTATGAACGGAGAATTACCGCACGTGATCGGCGAGAACTTGCCGATAGCGAGCATTTGCTGTCAGTCCGACACAACTCCGGGTGGTGGCAGGTCTTCGGTCAGGGGCCAATAGAAATCTGGCGGCAGTCCGGCCTCGGCCCGTTTCTCTTCGTTAAATGGTGGTTTCAGCGCGCCGTGGAAGTAGCGGCGGACGAGGGCGTGGAATACATCCTTGGGGTCGGCATTCTCGCGCCCGCACAAGAAGTGGAACCATTTCGAGCCATAGGCGACGTGACCAACTTCCTCGGCATAAATCACTTCCAGTGCAGCGACTGCGTCGTCAGCCTTGGCCTTGCGGAAAATGTCGATCATTCCGGGGGTCACGTCCAACCCACGTGCCTCAAGCACCATTGGGACGACGGCAAGACGACCCATAAGATCCTGTGAGGTGTCCTCGGCGGCGCGCCACATGCCTGCATGGGCGGGCAGGGCGCCATAGTGGCTGCCCATCTGTTCGAGGCAGTCGCAGACCATCTCAAAATGGCGCGATTCTTCTTCGGCGCATTTCACCCAATCGTCATAGAAGCCGATGGGCATGGGCACATCCCCGAACCGGGCGATGATGTCCCAGTGCAGATCAACGGCGTTCAATTCGATATGGGCAACGGCGTGCAACAGCGCGATACGACCTGCTTCTGACCCCGGCCTGCGGCGGGGTACATCGCGGGGCGATAACAGCTCGGGTTTATCGGGACGCGCAGGGTAAATCGGAGGCTCGGCAGTGCCCACTGCGATTTCGGGTGCTTCGCCTTTTCGGGCGGCAAACCATTCGGCGGCATAGCGTTTGGACATAGCCGTCTTCTCGCGCTCGACCGATGTGGTCAGAATCTCGGTCGCCATTTCGGTCAGTGTTTTTGACACGCTTGCCCCCTTACGCTGCACTCCGCGCGGGTCATACCCTTGATGCCCGCGCGGGTCGAGAGGGCTAGAGCGCGCGTGCGGCCTCCAGCACTTCGTCCACATGACCCGGCACTTTCACCTTGCGCCAGACGCGGGCGATTTTTCCATCCGCATCAATCAGAAAGGTCGAGCGTTCGATGCCCATGGATTTGCGTCCGTACATGTTCTTTTCGACCCAGACGCCATAATCTTCGCACACGCTCTGACCCTCATCGGACAAAAGCGGCGTCGTAAGGCCGTGCTTGGCGACAAATTTGTCATGCTTTGCCACGGTATCGCGCGAGATGCCGAAAACGTTAGCACCCGCATCCGCAAAGGCTTGTAGTTGTTCCGAGAAACCGATGGATTCCTTGGTGCAGCCCGGCGTATCATCGCGGGGATAGAAAAACAGAACGACCGCGCGGCCACGCTGTTCCGACAGGGTCACCTCGCCGCCGCCGTCGCGAGGCAGTGTAAAGTCGGGTGCGATGTCTGAGACTTCGGGCATATTCAAACTCCGGCTGAGATATTAACGGTTGCCGCATATCATAGGGCTCCGTTGACAGGTTGAAAGGCGTGAGACGCAAATTGGTCCAGCAAGAACAGCAGGATGACACGAAGGCGGATAAGAAACCCCGCCGTCGGTCGCGGCGTCGGACCGCAGGCCTGTGGACATTGCGCGGTGTCTTCATCCTTGGATTTCTGGCACTGGTCACCGGCTTTATGGTTGTCGGCCAGCGCATGCACGCGCCGGATTGGTTGCGCGACCGGGTCGAGGCGCGCCTTGATCAGACATTGGGTGGCGTCAAAGTTCGGTTCGGCGATGTCAGTTTCATCATTCATGAAGGCTGGCGTCCGCGATTGCGACTGACCGATGTTCGTATCAGCGATGCGGACGGACGGCAGATTGCCGAAGTGTCCGACCTGCGGGCCAGCCTGTCGATGCGCCCGCTGTTGCGCGGGCATGTGCGCCCGAAGCGGATCATATTGCAAGGCGCGCAGATTGCACTGACACGGGGTGTCGATGGAGCGCTGTCGCTGACGGTCGGTGCCGGAAGTGCGCCGGTCGGTCAGGCCCGGAACCTGGCGCAGCTGATTGAATCATCGGACGAGGTGTTCCAGGCACCTATTTTGTCAGCGCTGACCTCGGTCGAACTGGATGCAATTACGCTGGACTATCAGGACCTGCGGTTGGGCCGGTCCTGGGTGCTGGACGGCGGGCGTATTCAGGCCAACCGCAGCGCGGGTGAGATTCGTCTGGCCACCAATTTCTCGGTGCTGGCCGGTCGCGATTATGTCAGCACGATCGAGGCCAACTATACCAGTTTGCTGGGCAGTCCGGCTGCGCAGTTCGGCATCTCGATCACCGATCTTCCCGCCGAGGATATCGCAGGCCACAGCCCGGCGCTGGCATGGATGCAGGTACTTCGCACACCGATCTCAGGTGCTTTGAGGGGTGGCATTGATACTGAGGGCGCGCTGGGGCCGGTCTTTGCCACGTTGAATCTGGGTGCAGGCGCCGTGCAGCCCACGCCTGAAACAACACCGATCAAATTCGACGCGGCGCGGACGTATTTTACCTACGACCCGAAACAACAGGCGCTGGATTTCAACGAAGTCTCGATCCAGTCTGCCTGGGGTACGGTGCAGGCAGATGGCAAGGCCTTTCTACATGGGGTCAAAGCTGGCGGGTTGGACAGTATGTCGGGGCAGTTCCGCCTCAGCGGGATTGAGATCAACCCGGCCAATCTGTTCCCCGAAGCACTGAATCTGACGCGGGCCGATGTTGATTTCCAGATGAAACTTGCGCCGTTCCGTATACAGCTGGGGCAAATGACGGTTGAAGACGGTGCACATCGCGCACGGCTCAGCGGGTCTCTGGCTGGTTTGAACGACGGCTGGGTCGCAGCCATCGATGCGCAGATTGATCGGATGAGCTCTGATCAGCTGTTGAACTACTGGCCCGAACGACTTGCCCCGAAACCGCGCCTTTGGGTCACCGATAACCTCTATCACGGAGAAATGTCCGATCTGGATTTCGCCCTGCGTCTACGGCCCGGCGAAAAGCCGGACATCTATGCGGATTTCGAATTCGACAAGACCGAGATTCGGTTCGCCAAGACGTTGCCAACTATCCAAGACGCGCAGGGGCAGGCCAGCCTGCTCAACCGGCGCTTTACCGTCTCGGCGCAAAAGGGGATTGTGATCGCGGATGAAGGAGGTACCGTTGATGCCTCGGGCACCTCGTTCATCATCCCCGATACCGGCATCAAAAAAACCACCCCGGCCATTGCGCGGATTAAGGCCAGCGGCAGTGTAACCGCAGCCATGTCATTGCTGGACCGCCCGCCGCTGCAACTGTTGACCAAGGCCAATCTGCCGGTGGATCTGGCCGACGGTCAGGTCAGTCTGAGTGGAACGCTTTCCTTGCCGCTGATCAAGGGCCTGAAGCTGGAAGATACCAGGTTCCATTTCATTGGCGAGTTGTCGAATTTGGACAGCAGCAAGCTGGTACCCGGATTTGAAGTCAGCGCAGACCGATTGGACCTGAACGGGGATCAGACGCAGGTGGCCATCCAGGGCGAGGGGCTGTTTGGCGTCGTACCGGTTGAAGCGCTTTGGCGGCAGCCGATCGGAGGCGAAACCCCGCAGCAAAGCGAACTGACAGGTCAAATCGAACTCTCCCCGCGTTTGATGGAACAAATCAATGCCGGACTGCCGCGTGGCATGTTGACCGGAGAGGGGATCGCCGATTTCAGCCTGAGTCTTGGTGCGGGTGAGCCCCCGCGCTTGTCGGCACAGTCCGATTTGGTTGGCGTGGCGTTGGCGATCCCTGAGCTTGGATGGCGCAAATCAGCCAGCACTGGCGGCTCTCTGACTGCCGAGGCCACGCTGGGCGCTCAGCTAAGTGTCGATTCCCTTCGGATCAACGCTGCTGGTTTGCGGACAACTGCAGCGATCTCGTTCCGGGATGGCGGGTTCGAAAGGGTCCGGTTCAGCACGTTCGAACTGGGCGACTGGCTTGCAGTTCCGGCGGAATTGATTGGGCGTGGTGCCGCGCTGCCAGATATCCGTGTGTTGGGCGGCGTGCTTGATCTGGGAAAATCCACCATCGGTGAGGGAGGTAGCAGCGGTGGTGCTGCTGGGCCCGGGCCAAAGCTGGATGTGAAGCTGGACCGACTACAAGTCACTGAATCCGTTGCGTTGACCGGGTTGACTGGCTCGTTTCAAACCACTGGCGGATTGACCGGCAGCTTTGCGTCGCAAGTCAATGGCGGTGCAGCGATCCGCGGTCAGGTCACCCCGCGCGCGTCCCGATCTGCGGTTGGTCTAACCTCGGACGATGCAGGGGCGGTTCTGAGATCAGCGGGGGTTCTGACGCAGGCACGCGGTGGAACAATGCAATTGCAACTGGATCCGATCGCAGAGCCTGGAAATTATGACGTCGACCTGAAAATCAAAAATACGCGGATCACGGACGCCCCGGCCATGGCAGCGATATTGAACGCGATCAGTCTGGTGGGGTTGCTGGATGAAATGGCGGGGCAAGGTATTTTCTTCGCAGCCATCGACAGCAAAATGCGTATCACTCCGACCGAGGTGAAGGTGCTGAGCGGTAGTGCCGTAGGTCCATCAATGGGGCTGTCCTTTGATGGTACGGTCGACACTGTAGCCGGGATGCTGAACCTGCGCGGCGCGATTTCACCGATCTATCTGGTCAATGCTATTGGCAGCGTTCTGACCAAAAAGGGGGAAGGTATCTTTGCCTTCAACTACACTCTGTCCGGACCGCTGTCCGACCCGCAAGTTTCGGTCAATCCTCTGTCTGGTCTCGCACCTCTGTTTCTGCGCAACCTGTTGCGCGAGCCTGCGCCAACGGTCTCGGATGGCCCGAATGCCACACCGGATCGATCTGGCGAACCCAATCCCGCCTTCCAGACACGTGGTGAGGATCGCTGATCTGAGCTGTGGCCGAATCTGTCGGGCCGATGTATGGCGCGGCCATGAAACTCAGCGACTTTGACTTCCACCTGCCCGAACACCTGATTGCCACGCGTCCCGTCAGCCCGCGCTCGTCAGCGCGACTGCTGCTTGCGCAGGGTGATGCTGTTCAGGACCGGCACGTGTTCGATCTGCCGGACATATTGCAGCCCGGGGACCGTCTGGTGCTGAACGACACCCGCGTCATTCCCGCTCGCCTCAGCGGTCGCCGCCACCGTGACAGCGCGCAAGGGCCGGTATCTGCCGCGATTGAGGCAACGTTGCTGGACCCGCAATCTGATGGTTGTTGGGCCGCGCTGATCAAGCCGCTTAAGAAGATCAAACCGGGCGAAGAGATCGTATTCTCCGACGATCTGAGCGCAACCCTGGACCGAGTTGCCGATGGCCAAGCCTATCTGCGCTTCAACCTGACCGGAGAGGATTTCGATCAAGCGTTGGAGCAGGCGGGCGCGATGCCGTTGCCTCCCTACATCGCAGCGAAACGTGCAGCGGATGAACAGGACAAGACCGACTACCAAACTGTGTGGGCGCGAAACTCCGGAGCCGTAGCGGCCCCAACCGCGTCCTTGCATTTTGATGATGCGCTTTTGCAGGCGCTATCGGAGCGCGGTGTCGAATTCACGCATGTCACACTGCATGTGGGGGCAGGCACATTTCTGCCGGTCAAAGTGGAAGACGTGACCACCCACAAGATGCACGCCGAATGGGGACGGGTCAGCGCGCAGGCCGCTGCCGAGATTGCGGCGACCAAAGAAGCGGGCGGGCGCGTTATCCCGGTGGGCACAACTGCCCTTCGACTGATCGAAAGCGCAGCACGACGCGGCCGGATCGCGCCGTGGGAAGGCGAGACCGATATCTTCATATACCCAGGTTTTGAATTTCACGTCACTGATGCGCTGATGACCAATTTCCACCTGCCGAAATCCACATTGCTGATGCTGGTTTCGGCGTTGATTGGGCAGGATCTGGTCAAGTCGGTCTATGACCACGCTATCGCAGAAGAATATCGCTTTTTCTCATACGGCGACGCGTCTCTGCTGATACCATAGTCGTATCTTGGCCATCTGCGCCCTTACAATGTCGTAGACAAGCGCGACGTGCTTCGTCATTGACGGCAAAGCGGACAAAACACACCAGCAATTTTGGATAGGCAGAATGCTTCAGGTTCTTTCCAGCGCTTGGGCGCTTCTTCTGGGAATGGGGTTGCTGATGGTCGGCAATGGCCTGCAAGGCACGTTGCTGGGGGTGCGTGGAGAAATCGAGGGATTCTCGACCTTCGAGATGTCCTTTGTGATGTCGGCCTATTTCCTTGGGTTCCTTGGCGGCTCGCGTCTGGCACCTGAAATGATCCGCCGCGTGGGGCACGTGCGCGTGTTTGCGGCGCTGGCCTCGTTCATCTCGGCTGTCATGATCATGTATCCGATGCTGACCGATCCAATTGCATGGTCGATTGGCCGCGTGATTATCGGGTTCTGTTTTTCGGGCGTGTATGTGACCGCGGAAAGCTGGCTGAACAATGCCGCAAACAACGAGAACCGAGGGCAGGCGCTGTCGCTTTATATGATGGTGCAGATGACAGGTGTGGTGAGTGCCCAGGCCTTGTTGCTGGTCGGCGACCCGGCAGGATATGAGACCTTTGTCATCGCTTCTATATTGGTTTCGATCTCATTTGCGCCTATCCTGCTGTCCATTTCTCCGACCCCGGCGTTCGATACCACCAAACCGATGACATTGCGCCAGCTGATGGAAACATCGCCGCTGGGCTGCGTCGGCATGTTCTTGCTTGGCGGGATATTTTCAGCGCAATTCGGGATGAGCGCCGTTTATGGCGCTCAGGTTGGATTGAGTCTGGTCGAGATTTCGACCTTCGTAGCGGTGTTTTATATCGGCGCCGTAGTCCTGCAATATCCGTTGGGCTGGATGTCCGACAGAATGGACCGCCGTCTGCTGATCATGCTGGTGGCCGCTGTTGGTGGGGTAGGCGCCTTGATAGGCATGATACTGGGCGTCACTTTCACCATGCTTCTCGTAGCTGCCTTTATCATCGGCGGCATGACAAGCCCGCTCTATTCTCTGTTGATCGCGTATACCAATGACTACTTGGAGTATGACGATATGTCGGCGGCTTCGGGCGGCCTGGTTTTTATTAACGGCTTGGGCGCTATCGCAGGTCCAATTATCACCGGTTGGCTAATGGGGGCTGGCGTGCTCGGCCCACAAGGCTTTTTCCTGTTCATCGCGGCGCTGATGTTCATCATGGCCGCCTATGCGGCCTATCGTATGACCCAGCGCGTCTACAAACCCGTGGATGAAACCGGATCGATTGCCCCGATTTACCCGACATCTTCGCCCGTTGCTCTGGAAGTTGCGCAAGAGGTCGCCATTGAGGCAGCCCAGGACGAGCAGGATACGCAAGAACCCGCCTGAGCGCCGGAAATGTGACTTTTGTGTTGCAATATGTTACTGTCACAAATCTGTAAAAGTGATTTTAATGACGTTACGTCCTGGGGAGGGCAATTACGGAGTCTAGGGCAATGGTAAGTCCTGAAGAAGTATTGAGTTTTTGGTTAGATGAGGTTGGCCCCGAGGGGTGGTACCTGCAGGATGAAGCGCTGGATGCGCGGATCCGGGATAAATTTCTTTCAACATGGGAAGCCGCGTGTGAGGGTAAATTCTCGCTTTGGCTGACCTATCCTAGCGGTTCGCTGGCCTATATTATTCTTATGGATCAGTTGCCTCGCAACATGTTCCGAGGAAGCAAACAGGCCTTTGCATCGGATCGGGCAGCACTGGCTGCAGCGAAATGCGCGGTCGACAAAGGCTGGGATCTTAAGATCGACGAACCGGCGCGGCAGTTCTTTTATTTGCCGATGATGCATTCGGAAAATCTGTGCGATCAGGAGCGCTGTGTGCGCCTTATGATCGAACGGATGCCGGAAGGCGGCGAGAGCAATCTGCTTCATGCGCGCGCTCATCGTGAAGTGATCCGCAAGTTCGGTCGTTTCCCGTATCGAAACGATGCGCTGGAACGCGCGACCACTGAACACGAAGCCGCATATGTCAGTAATGGCGGATATGGTTCGACTGTGCGCGAGTTGCAGGCCGCGACCTAGGTCGTGGGCTCACAGCCTTTTAGGATCAGAAGGCGGTCGGTGACAGTGTCGGCGGATGTCGTGATGGCATAGTCGATCAAGTCTTCTGGTTTTTCGACCAGGCCCGCCAATCGGGCCTGAGTGGCTTCCAGCTTCCCCTCCAGATCACCCAAACGTCGCAATGCCGCATTCAGCTGTTGGCGCGTGACCGCATCGAGTTGCGTGCCCTGACTGCTAAGGGTTGCAAGATCGCTGCGCAACGCGGCCAGTTCCCCACGAATTCCCTGCGCCTGATCTCGTAGCGGCGCCACGACCTGCAGGTTCTCAGCAAACCCGACCCGAATCTGATCGACAGA
Source organism: Ruegeria sp. AD5 (assembly GCF_056542345.1). Taxonomy (NCBI): domain Bacteria; kingdom Pseudomonadati; phylum Pseudomonadota; class Alphaproteobacteria; order Rhodobacterales; family Roseobacteraceae; genus Ruegeria; species Ruegeria sp. AD5. The sequence goes on along the minus strand of NZ_JBQFZR010000002.1, from coordinate 832,881 downwards.
CTGCGCAAGTTTCCACCCCAGAAACAGGCATAAAGCCAACAATATCAATGTCGCGTTCAAAAGAGCGAGCAGTAAATCTTTGAGCGTTTTAGCCATGATACGCCTTTCGAAAATCGGGAAGGTCAAAAACTGGTAGTACATATTCGTCAGTTCTAGCCTTTGCGGTAACGTGGGTATAGGCTGAATTCAGCTCCAAATACCTGATTTGACCCCGCGTCACATATGTCGCGGGCTCTGATGTTGATGCGTTGTAAAAAATAGTTTAACGGTAAACTAGTTTTTTGAACTGACCTGTGCCGAGAGGGAAACATGGCTGCACAATCTTATGATCTGATCGTAATCGGGGCTGGCCCCGGTGGCTATGTAGCCGCTATTCGCGCGGCGCAACTGGGCCTGAAGACCGCTGTCGTCGAGCGCGAACATCTGGGTGGTATCTGCCTGAACTGGGGCTGTATCCCGACAAAGGCACTACTGCGATCATCGGAAGTGTTTCACCTGATGGCGCGTGCCAAGGATTTTGGCTTGAAAGCAGACAAGGTCGGCTACGATCTGGATGCGGTTGTGAAGCGCTCGCGCGGTGTTGCCGCGCAGTTGTCCGGCGGCATAGGTCATCTGCTGAAAAAGAACAAAGTCGCTGTTGTCATGGGTGAGGCATCGATCCCCGCCAAGGGCAAGGTCAGCGTCAAAACAGACAAAGGCACGGAAGACCTAACCGCGAAGAATATCGTTCTGGCCACCGGTGCCCGGGCGCGCGAACTGCCGGGCCTTGAAGCGGATGGCGATCTGGTCTGGACGTACAAACACGCGCTGCAACCGCCGCGGATGCCCAAGAAACTGCTGGTCATCGGCTCGGGTGCGATCGGGATCGAATTCGCCAGCTTCTATAACACTTTGGGCGCGGACACGACCGTGGTCGAGGTGATGGATCGAGTGCTGCCTGTCGAAGATGCCGAGATCAGTGCATTTGCCAAGAAAGCTTTCACCAAGCAGGGCATGACCATCATGGAAAAGGCGATGGTTAAACAATTGGACCGCGCCAAGGGCAAGGTGACTGCGCATATCGAGGTGAAAGGCAAGGTTGAGAAACACGATTTTGACACGGTGATCTCAGCCGTGGGCATCGTCGGCAATGTGGAAAACCTCGGGCTTGAAGCCTTAGGTGTGAAGATCGACCGCACGCACGTGGTCACCGATGAATACTGCCGCACTGGGGTAGACGGGCTTTACGCTATAGGTGATATCGCCGGGGCGCCCTGGCTGGCACACAAAGCCAGCCACGAAGGCGTGATGGTAGCTGAGCTGATCGCGGGCAAACACGCACATCCGGTCAAGCCTGAAAGCATCGCGGGCTGCACTTATTGCCAGCCTCAGGTCGCTTCGGTTGGGTATAGCGAAGCCAAGGCCAAAGAGCTGGGCTTTGACATCAAGGTCGGACGCTTCCCGTTCATCGGCAACGGCAAGGCCATCGCGCTTGGTGAGCCCGAGGGACTGATCAAGACCGTCTTCGATGCCAAGACTGGGGAACTGCTGGGTGCACACATGATCGGTGCCGAAGTCACAGAGCTTATTCAGGGCTATGTGGTCGGTCGCCAGTTGGAAACCACTGAAGAAGACCTGATGAACACCGTCTTCCCGCATCCGACGCTGTCTGAAATGATGCATGAAAGCGTGCTGGATGCCTATGGACGCGTGATCCACATGTAAGGCCAGGGGGCTCTGCCCCAGCCGCGGCAAGCCGCGACTCCCCCGAGATATTTATAGCCAGATGAAGCAGGGGATCCGTACTTCATCTGGCCGAAAATACCTCGGAGCGCGAGGCAGAGCCTCGCAAAGGATCCTCATTTATTTATTGCTTCCAATATACGGGCCCACGAGCGGATGCCTTTGTGGAAGCTTTTGACGTCGTATTTCTCGTTCGGCGAGTGGATGGCATCATCGTCATTGGCATACCCAACCAGCATCGAATCCAGCCCCAACACTGTATTGAAATATCCAACCACCGGGATTGATCCGCCCATCCCGGTGAAAACGGCCTCGCGATTCCACTCGTCCGAAAGTGCTCCGCGGGCCGCTTCGAATTCTGGGCGGCTAAGGTTCATCACGGAAGCAGGCGAGCCTTCGAGATCACTGTCCCAGACCACTTTAGCATCCGTAGACAGGCGCTCTTCGACATGTTTGCGGATCCTTTTGCGGAGCGCGTCCGGGTCCATGTCGCCGACCAGGCGGCAGGTGATCTTGCAATGTGCCTCGGACGGGATAACGGTTTTGGAGCCCGCGCCGTTGTAACCTCCCCAAAGGCCATTCACTTCGAGCGTGGGTCGCGCCCATTGTTGTTCCAGCGTGGAATAGCCTGTTTCACCGTGCGGCTCGGTATAGCCAACCGAATTCAGGTATTCCGTTTCATCGAACCCGCAATTCTCCCATTGGCGCAACTGCTCGGCCGGGACTTCGTGTACGCCTTCGTAAAAACCTTCGACTGCGACGCGGCCGGTTTCTTCATCATAGAAGGATGCGACGATGCGCGACAGTTCCCGCAGCGGGTTCAGACCCGGCCCGCCATAGTGGCCCGAATGCAGGTCGATGCGGGGACCGATGATTGTGAATTCATCCTTGAGCATGCCGCGCAATTGCGACGCTATCGAAGGCACCCCCCGCGACACCATCGAAGTATCACAGACCAACGCGAGATCCGCCTGAAGCTCGGATTTGTTTGCTTTGAGAAATGGCACGAGCGAGGGCGACCCGGATTCTTCCTCACCTTCGAAGAAAAACGTGATGCGGCAGGGCAGGGTGCCATGCACTGCTTTCCAGGCGCGGCAGGCCTCGACGAAGGTCATCAGTTGGCCTTTGTCGTCAGAAGCGCCGCGCCCGCGTATCACCTGTCCGTGTGGAGTGTCTTCCAAAGCCGGATCGAAAGGATCGCGTGTCCACAGCTCCAGCGGATCGACAGGTTGCACATCATAGTGCCCATAGAACAGAACATGCGGCCCACCGCTGTCCTCACCGACATGGCCAACGACCATGGGATGTCCCGGAGTTTCGCGCTTTTCGGCTGCAATACCGATACTTTTCAGATCCGCCACCAGCCAATCGGCAGCCTGGTCGACTTGGTCCTTGAAGGCCGGGTCAGTCGAGATGGAGGGAATGCGCAGAAACTCCATCAGGCGGTCGATGGAGGTGGTCAGATCGGTATCGATCCGGCTCAGTACAGCGTCAAGCGACATAGGGGTCTCCTGGGAAGGTCTTGAAATTGGGCAGAGCCTATCAGCATGGGCGGTACCGTCCAGCAGGTTTCTGTGCTGGATCTGGGGAAAAGGCCTGCGGCGTTTCCTCGCGTCTTGTGGTCGTAACTTTGCTTGTCGGTTTAGGCGTTTGGCGTTATTTGATGCAAATCAAAGTTGGGTTCGGCTGTTCGGCTGTAGGCCAGTTGGACAGATGAACGCGACGCCATACTTCCAGCCCGGCTTGTGAAGTGGCGAAAAAAGTCGCCCGGGGCTATAATAACCGGGCATCCAAGGAGGGTCCGTTGGACTATACTGCTCAGATCGATACAGCGATTGCCAGGCTGCATGACGAAGGACGTTATCGGACCTTTATCGATATTGAACGTCGGAACGGTCATTTTCCGCATGCGGTACGGACTTGTCCCGATGGTTCGCAGCAGAACATCACCGTGTGGTGTGGCAATGATTATTTGGGCATGGGTCAGAATCCTGTTGTTTTGGAGGCCATGCACGAGGCGGTGGAGGCCGCAGGCGCAGGCTCGGGCGGGACGCGCAACATTTCAGGCACGACAGTCTATCACAAACGGCTGGAAGCTGAATTGGCGGACTTGCACGGCAAAGAAGCCGCACTGCTATTCACCAGTGCCTATATCGCCAATGACGCGACACTCAGCACTCTGCCAAAACTGTTCCCCGGCCTGATTATATATTCCGATGCACTGAACCATGCGTCGATGATCGAAGGCGTGCGCCGCAACGGGGGTGCCAAACGCATCTTCCGCCACAATGACGTGGCACATCTGCGTGAGTTGCTGGAGGCTGATGACCCTGCAGCCCCCAAGCTGATCGCGTTTGAGTCGGTCTATTCGATGGATGGCGATTTCGGACCCATTGAAGAGATTTGCGATCTGGCCGATGAATTCGGTGCTTTGACCTATATTGATGAGGTTCACGCGGTTGGCATGTACGGCCCCCGCGGCGGGGGCGTAACCGAGCGTGATCGGTTGGCGCATCGCATTGACATCATCAACGGAACGCTTGCCAAAGCCTATGGTGTCATGGGCGGCTACATCGCGGCGAGTGCCAAGATGTGTGACGCCATCCGGTCCTATGCGCCGGGCTTCATCTTCACTACCTCGCTGCCACCTGCGGTTGCGGCAGGGGCGGCAGCCTCGGTGGCCTATCTCAAGCGCGCGCCTGAACTGCGCGAGCAGCACCAGACCCAGGCCAGCATTCTTAAGCTGAGGCTGAAAGGGCTTGGCATGCCTCTGATTGATCACGGCAGCCACATTGTGCCGGTGATCGTTGGCAACCCCGTCCACACCAAGAAGTTGAGCGATATGCTGCTGGATGACTATGGTATCTATGTGCAGCCAATCAATTTCCCGACCGTTCCGCGCGGCACCGAACGTCTGCGGTTTACGCCATCTCCGGTGCATGGACCCGACGAAATGAACCGTCTGGTGCAGGCGATGGACGAACTTTGGTCACATTGTGCGCTAAATCGCGCCGAACTTGCTGGTTAACCTCACGCTAAAGTGTGCAACGAGTTTGCTGCGTGTTAAGCTTACGCTAACAAAAGAAGCGGACGAATCGTTATAGGGGCGATTCGACGTTTGCGCGTAACACGCGACAGGCAAAGATGGGGCAGCAGGAATGATTGGGCGCAGATCACAGCGCGATTCCGAAGAAGACATGGACGTCAGACCCAAGGGTTTTGATGACTATGAGGTACGGCTTGGCGATGTCATGCGCGGCGAACGTGCAACGATGGGCAAGTCGCTTCTGGATGTGCAGCGTGAACTGCGAATCAAAGCCAACTACATCGCCGCCATCGAAAATGCAGATCCCGATGCCTTTGACACACCCGGCTTCATCGCCGGGTATGTGCGTTCATATGCCCGCTATCTGGGCATGAACCCCGATGAGACTTTTGCGACCTTCTGTCAGGAAAGCGGTTTCGAGGTTGCGCATGGCATGTCGGCCGAGGCGTCGGTGGTCAAAAAAGCGCAAGGTGGTTTGCCCTCACGCGGGCCGATGGGACGTGATCCGTTTGTCTCGCCCAGTACGCCTTATATTCCGGGCCGCGAATCCGTAGTCAGCCAGATTGAACCGCGTGCTATTGGATCGACGCTGGTGCTGTTGGCCGTCATTGGCGGCATCGGTTATGGGGGCTGGTCGGTTCTGAACCGCATTCAGCAGGTGCAGGTCAGCCCGGTTGAGCAGGCCCCCGTCGTGCTTACAGACCTTGATCCGCTGGATGCCGCGCAGGCCCGGCCCGAGGGAACCGAACTGGCCAGCGCCGAGGTGCCAAGCTCTGAAGCGCTGGATCGTCTGTATCGTCCGCAGGCGCTTGATGTGCCGGTGCTGGTGGCGCGGGATGCGCCGATTTCCACCCTTGATCCGCGCAGTGTCGGAACGTTCCGCGCGCCTGAACCTCCGCAAATCAAAGTGACCGAAGTGCATACGGTTGAACGCCCGGCCTTGCCTCAAGTGGTTGAAAAGCTGGATACAACGCTGAAGATCGTGGCCGTGAACCCCGCTTGGATGCGTGTCACGGCAGCCGATGGCAGCGTGATTTTCGAAGGAACTCTGGGCACCGTTGAGCAGGGCAGCACGTTCGAGGTGCCGCTCACCGAGGAACCCCCGCAACTGCGAGCAGGAGCCGCGGGGTCGGTCTATTTCTCGATGAATGGCGAACATTTTGGTCCTGTGGGCGCGCCGGGTACGGTGGCCAAAGGTGTTGTTCTGTCAAAAGATGCCGTTGCAGAAACCTTCGCAGTTGCCGATCTTGAGGCCGATCAGAACAGCGCACTCAAGCAACTGGTGGCCGAGCTGCAGACCGAGGCGGCAGAAGCGCCCGCCGAGTGATCTTGGCATTGCTCCCCAAGGGATGGCGAACTATCTAAGGGTCAATTCAGGCTGATCCGGATCGATCCTCATGTCGCTCAATCACGTGCGCCCCTGGCGCAATATCTATCGCCGCAAATCCCGCCAGATCATGGTTGGCAATGTGCCCGTCGGAGGTGACGCACCGATTGCCGTGCAGACCATGACCAACACGCTGACCACCGACGTGGCTGCGACCGTGGCACAGGTGCAGGCGGCAGCAGAGGCGGGGGCGGATATCGTGCGGGTCTCGGTCCCGGATGAGGCCTCGTCAAAAGCGCTGAAAGAGATCGTGCGCGAAAGCCCTGTTCCTATCGTGGCTGATATTCATTTCCACTACCGTCGCGGAATCGAATCCGCCGAGGCCGGTGCGGCCTGTCTGCGGATCAATCCGGGCAATATCGGCGATGAAAAACGGGTGAAAGAGGTCATCAAAGCCGCGCGAGACCACAATTGCTCGATCCGGATCGGGGTGAACGCAGGGAGCCTGGAAAAGCACCTGCTTGAGAAATACGGCGAGCCGTGCCCCGAAGCGATGGTCGAGAGCGGGTTGGAGCATATCCGTATTCTCGAAGACAACGACTTTCACAATTTCAAGATCAGTGTGAAAGCCAGCGACGTATTCCTGTCAGCCGCGGCTTATCAGGGCATTGCCGAGGCGACGGATGCGCCCATCCATCTGGGCATCACCGAGGCCGGAGGGCTGGTCAGCGGCACCATCAAATCGGCCATCGGTCTGGGCAATCTGCTGTGGATGGGCATTGGCGACACGATCCGCGTCAGCCTGTCTGCTGATCCGGTGGAAGAGGTCAAGGTCGGCTATGAGATCCTGAAATCTCTGGGCCTGCGCCATCGCGGCGTGAACATCATCTCATGCCCCTCCTGCGCGCGACAGGGATTTGACGTAATCAAAACGGTTGAGGCGTTGGAGCATCGCTTGGAACACATCAAGACACCCATGAGCCTGTCGATCATCGGCTGTGTCGTGAACGGTCCGGGTGAGGCGCTGATGACCGATGTCGGTTTCACCGGTGGCGGGGCAGGCTCGGGCATGGTCTATCTGGCAGGCAAAGCCAGCCACAAGATGTCAAACGACCAGATGATTGATCACATCGTTGAAGAGGTCGAAAAGAAGGCAGCAGAGTTGGATGCGGCAGCTGAAGCTGCTGAGTAACAAGGCCTATGCAACAGGCATTTGCTGTGTTGCGCAGTGAATGCCGCCGCCCAGCTCGCCCAATACGTCGACATTCAATGCAATGATCTCGCGCCCGGGGTAGTGACGAGCCAGGGCCATCTGTGCAATCTCATCGGTTTCGCGGTCTCCGAACTGGGCCATCACGATGCCGCCATTACAAGCATAGTAATTCGCATAAGACGCCACGAATTCGGGATCGTTAACTCGGCGCCTATTGGGTTCAGGGATCACCTCAACCTGCAATCCTTCGGCGACGAGACGGTCATGAGTATCAAGGGCCGCGACATGAAACGGATCATCCATATCCGGCTCGTCTGGCAGGTTGATCAAAACGCGCCCAGGGCCGGTGAAGCGCGCCAGACTGTCGATGTGGTAATCGGTGATATCCTCGCCCCAGACCCCATCAGACCAGACCATGCGGTCAGCCCCATAGGCTGCCAGTAATCGGGATTCAATTTCGTTGCGTGACAGGTCTGGATTGCGGTTCTCATTCACCCACGAGCTTTCATGGGCCATGATCAACCCATGCCCGTCTTGTTCTACACCACCGGCCTCGCCCCTCAAGCCGGACGGAAGCAGGGGCAGGCCGAGGTGATCGGCAACCTTACTGGCGATTTGCGCATCGTGTTTGTGCACCTGTTTCCGGCCCCAGCCATTGAACTGGATACGAGTGACCGCAATCCCGCCTCGATTGTCGATCACGAAGATTGGACCTGCGTCGCGGCACCACAAATCTTCGGTTGGAACATCCCAGAGCTCGACTGATGAGGAAAGTTTTTGACGCGCATCCGCATGGTGCTTTGCCGCCGCAAGCATTGTCACGGGTTCAAAGGCGGAAATGGCGTTCGCGATTTCCGCGATGGTTTGTTGCACCATATCCAGAAAGATCTGGTCACGGTAAACTTTGCGGCTGACCGGCCATTGCATAAATGTGCGTTCGTGGGGCGCTTCTTCCGCCGGTACAAAGAAGTTTGAGGTGCGCTGAGCGAGGGTTTGCTTAGACAGGCCCATAAAACTCAGCGCGCCTCCAGTGAGTAAGAGGTTCCGTCGATCCATGCTGGAAACCTACAGTGATGACTTAACCCTGTTCTGCCCGAACTCCATTTGCGATCTGGAGCATTTGGTCTGCGGGCAGGTACCCGCGCATCATTTCGGTGCCCAGAACAAAGGACGGTGTGCCTGAAATCCGCAGCTTTTGCGCCAGATCGCGGGTTTTTGCGATTTCTTCGGTGACCTCATCGCTGTTCATTGCCGCGATGATCGCGTCGCTGTCCAGACCCAGCCCATCTGAAATCCGGCGCAGGGTCACCTCTGAGGGCTCGCCGCTGAATTCCAGCAGAGCGTCATGGACCTGCTTATAGGCATCGTCTCCGGCTACCTGTTTTGTTGCGATGGCAAAGCGGGATGACGCTACAGAGGCATCGCCCAGGATCGGCAATTCCTTAATCACAAGACGGATATTGCCGTCCTCGGCCAGCAGGGTGGCCACTTCGGGCACGGCGCGCCGGCAGTAACCGCAACGGTAGTCCATGAACTCGACCAGAGTAATATCGCCGTCCGGATTGCCACCGACCCAGCTGTAACCGTCATTAAAAAGCTCGTCAGCGTTGGCCGCGACGAGCTCCTTGTCAGCCTGAGCCTCGGCAACGGCATTGCGTTCCTCAAGGATGTTGATCGCCTCGAGGATCACTTCGGGGTTTTCCAGAAGGTATTCGCGCACTTGTGCGCCAAACTCGGCCTTCTCGGCGTCGCTCATCGCGTTCAATTCCAGCGCCTGCGCAGGACCAGTGATCAGGGAAAGACCCAATAGGGCCGGTGCAGCATGTCTCAGGATCATTTCCGTTTCCTCTTTTTCTTCTTCTTTGCGCGCTCCGAGGCAATCAACACATCCTGTGCCCTTTGCCAACCCGGAGAGCCTTCGGGGAGCTGTGCAACAGCCCGTTTAGCATGTATGCCCGCATCATCAAGTCGGCCCTGCAGCGCATAGCGTTCTGCAGTCACCGCAGACGCCATTCCGTTGTTGCCCACCTGCGAATAGGCAGAACCCAGATCCTGCATCAGCCGGGCATTGCGATAGTCGCGTGCGCGCGCCTTTTCAAGCACTTGCAGGGCTTTCTTCGTCTTGCCATCCGCCAGCAAAGCACGTCCGTAACCGGCGAGGATCAGGGCATTGTTGGGCGCCATATCAACGGCTGCACCGTAGGCATCCACAGCTTCGGGCACGCGCCGGTTCTCCAATAGAATCTGGCCCTTCAATTCATAAAAAAACGGATCGTCAGGGCGAATCTCCAGCGCACCATCGATTGCGGCGCGGGCACGGGCGAGATCGCGATTTTGATGATGGGCCGATGCCTCGCGCATCAGGCGTATGTCACGATCTTTTTCTTCGCCCGCGCGACGCATGGTCCAGGCCGGGGATCGAAGAAAGGCTGACAACTTACCTTTGATCCGCGCAAACCAGTAATCGGCATTTGCGTTTTGCTCTGCCTTGTCGCCGAATTCGTTCAGAAAGGCCTCGGCGGCGCGCAAACGTTCGCGGCTGGTTGGGTGTGAGCGCATGTAGGGGTCTTGATTGACGGGGTTCAACAGCTCTTGCCCCGCGAACTTACGGTGCAGGTTGACCATCCCGCGCGGAGATACTCCCGCCCAACGCAAATAGCTGGCAGCACTTCGATCCGCCGAGGCTTCTTCGGCCCGCGTATGGCCCAGAAAGCTGCGCAGCGCCGAGGCTTGTGTGCCCGCTGCAATTCCTGCTGCAGCTTCTCCGCCACCTGCGGCTGCGGCTGCAAGCGCTAAAAGCGTCCCAAGCTGCGCGTTACGTTGTGCCGCTCGCAGGTTCTCTGAGCGTCTGGCCAGGTGGCCGTTGGCGATGTGCGCGGCCTCGTGTGCGATCACCGCTTGCAGCATCTCGGGCGTATCGACGCTCAGGATCAAGCCATAGTTGATATAGATCGTGTTGTAATCGATCACGAAGGCATTGAACGTACCATCATTGACGATCAGTACGCGCACCCGGTTGGTGTTCAGGCCAGCGGCCCGCAGGATCGGAAAGGCGAGCTCTTGCAGCCCGTGTTCAATGTCGGGATCGCGGATAAGGCTTTGCGCGCTGGCCTGCATGGCGCTGATCGACCATGTCACTGCCAGCAGCAACACGGCCGGGATTGACGCCAGCCGGGATAAGCGTTCAAAAGCCATGGCTGCAACATGGGAGATGGCCATGAGAAACTCAACCCGTTCCGGGGTCGATCCCTTCATCGTGATGGACGTGATGGAGGCCGCGCGCAAGGCGGAAGAAGCCGGGCGGCATGTCGTTCACATGGAAGTAGGTCAACCGGGGACCGGCGCACCCAAAGGGGCAACCGAAGCATTGGCGAAGGCCATGGAACAAGGGCCGCTTGGGTATACGGTGGCTTTGGGTTTGCCCGCTCTTCGTCAGCGGATCGCGCAGATGTATGGTGAATGGTATGGCGTTGATCTCAATCCAGAACGGGTGGTCATCACACCGGGATCATCGGGCGGGTTTTTGCTCGCCTTTACCGCTCTGTTCGACAGCGGTGATCGGGTGGGGATTGGTGCCCCGGGATATCCCTCATATAGGCAAATCCTGAAAGCATTGGGTTTGGTGCCGGTAGACTTGCCGACAGCACCGGAAAACCGGCTGCAGCCGGTGCCCGCCGATTTCACGGGGCTTGATTTGCAGGGATTGATGGTTGCCTCGCCTGCCAACCCGACTGGGACAATGCTGGATCATGCGGCGATGCAGGCGCTGATCGATGCGGCGCACGCGCAGGGTGCATCGTTCATCAGTGACGAGATTTATCACGGGCTGGAATACGAGGCCAAAGCCGTCACTGCGCTCGAGCTGACGGATGAGTGCTATGTGATAAACTCATTCTCCAAATATTTTTCGATGACCGGCTGGCGCGTTGGCTGGATGGTTGTGCCCGAGGATCAGGTACGGGTGGTTGAGCGGATTGCCCAGAACATGTTCATCTGCGCGCCTCACGCCAGTCAGGTGGCCGCATTGGCAGCTATAGATTGTAACGACGAATTGCAGGCAAATCTGGATGTATACCGCCGCAATCGTCTGTTGATGCTGGACGGGTTGCCCAAGGCCGGTTTTACCAATATCGCACCGCCGGATGGGGCGTTTTATGTTTACGCGGATGTCTCAGACTTGACCGATGACAGCCGGGCATTTGCAGCCGAGATTCTCGACAAAGCCGGGGTTGCCGTGACGCCGGGGCTGGATTTCGACCCAGTGCGCGGGCATACGACGCTGCGATTTTCCTATGCGCGATCGACCGAAGACATTCAGGATGGGCTGGATCGGCTACAACGTTTTATGGCCAAGCGGGGTGCGATCCCGCAATCGGCCTAAAGCGTTCACAAAGGCGGCGTCATGCGATAGGCTCTGCCTCAAACGATCTCGGGATAACTTGAGGCCATGAGCAGGATTTTCTACGCAATCGCCCTGATCTGGGCGTTGAACGGTGTCGCTGTCGCGCAGGACTTCAGCGCGCTCGCACGCGTCCTTCCGGACCAGAGCGGCATCGTCGATGATGGTAATACCGGCGTAAGGGTCGAACTTGGGCTGACTCAAGGCGTGCCATACCGCGTGTTCACGCTGCGCGATCCATACCGCGTGGTTCTGGATTTCCAAGAGGTCGACTGGTCTGGCCTGAACCGCGAGACCTTCCTACAAACCAGCCGGATCAGCGGTGTTCAATTCGGGGCATACGTGCCCGGTTGGTCGCGTCTGGTGTTGGAGCTGGGCGCTCCGCTGGCGGTGGAAACAGCTGATCTGCGGGTTGATCAGGCGACGGGCACTGCTCAACTATCGCTGCACCTAAAAGGCACTGATTTTGACAGTTTTGCAGCCAGCGCAGGTGCCCCCCGTCAGCCCGGCTGGGATTTGCCGGAACCCGCAGTGACACCGGCACTGCCACGGCGCGACGGTGTGCGGGCGGTACGGGTCATGCTGGATCCCGGGCATGGCGGCATTGATCCCGGGGCAGAATTCGCTGATACAAATGAGAAAACACTGATGCTAACGTTCGCGCGAGAGCTGCGAGAGGCGCTGCTGCGTACCGGCGGTTTCGAAGTGGTGATGACGCGTGTTGACGATCAATTCGTCTCGCTCGAACGCCGTATCTCGCTGGCACATCAGGCCGGGGCCGACGTGTTTATCTCACTGCACGCGGATTCGCTTTCCGAAGGGCTGGCGCATGGGTCGGTCGTCTACACTCTTTCAGAGGAAGCTTCAGACGTTGCCAGTCAAAAGCTGGCCGAACGGCATGACCGGAGTGATTTGATCGCAGGCATTGATCTCAGCGGTGCGGACGATCAGGTCGCTGATGTGTTGCTGGATCTGGCTCGGCAAGAGACCGTGCCACGCAGTAGCGCACTGGCGCGCTCGCTGGTGGATGGAATGACGCAGCAGGGAGGCCCGATGAATCGTCGTCCGCTACGTTCTTCGTCGTTTTCGGTGTTGAAGGCAGCAGATATCCCATCGGTTCTGGTTGAGTTGGGTTTTTTGTCCAGCCCGCGCGATTTCAAGAACATCTCTGATCCGAACTGGCGCGCATCCATGGCGCATGGGCTTGTGCAGGGGCTTGAGAACTGGCGTCGGGACGATCTGGTGAAGCGATCTCTGATCGGACAATGACGCAGCGGCGCAAAACAGCCATTGTAGCCTTTCGTGTTTTGACCCTGCGCGGGGGCGACACTATATAGGCGTCATCGCGAGTAAAAGGCAGTAACGTGATCCGGTTCATTCTTTCGTTCTTCGGGGCAATTTTCAGTCTCGTGACCTTAGGTATTTTTATGGCCGCGCTGGTCGTTGGCGCGGTGTTCTGGATGTATGGCCGAGACCTGCCCAGCCACGAGTCATTGGCGCAATACAAACCACCGACGATCAGCCGGATTTACTCGGGTGAGGGCCAGCTGATCGACGAATTTGCACAGGAGCGCCGCCTGTTCACGCCGTCCGAGGAAATTCCCGATCTGGTAAAACAAGCGTTTATCTCGGCGGAAGACAAGAATTTCTATACCCATCAGGGCTATGACCCGCGGGGTATCATTGCTGCCGGGGTCGAGGCCGTGCGCACCAAGGGCGAAACCGTACGTGGTGCATCAACGATTACACAGCAGGTGATGAAGAACTTCCTGCTGTCCGGCGACCGCCGGGCCGAGCGCAAGATCAAGGAAATTATCCTCGCCACCCGGCTTGAGGATACCTTGGACAAGGAACAGATCCTCGAGCTGTATATGAACGAGATCTTTCTGGGTCAGAACTCTTATGGTGTGACCGCTGCTGCGCAGACCTATTTCAACAAAACTCTGCAGGAACTGGCCCCGCATGAGGCCGCGATGCTGGCGGCGATGCCCAAGGCACCATCGGACTACCATCCTGTGCGGCAGAAAGAACGTTTGCTGAACCGCCGCAACTATGTGCTGCGCGAGATGCAACAGAACGGCTATATCGATCAGGCCACCTATGAGACCGAAGTCGAGATGCCTTTGCGTTCGGTTCAGAACGGCGATTTTGAGAGCTTCCGCACTGCACTGCCGCCGCGTGACTATTTCACCGACGAAATCCGTCGCCAGTTGAGCGAGGATTTTGGCGAGGGTGAGTTTTTCACTGGCGGTTTCACCGTACGCGCCTCGGTGGATGAGGAAATGCAGGTCGAAGCGGCGAAAGCCCTGCGCACGGCGCTGCAGAAATACGACCGCTCTCGTGGGCGGTGGCGCGGCACAGGCGAGGTCATCGCCGAGGAGAAGCTGGCGGATGAAGCACAGTGGCGCGAGGCGCTGGCGATCATGGAAATCCCCCGCGACGTGGTGCTGCCGACGCAGTGGTATCCTGCCGTTGTTCTGAACGTGGCCGACCAATCCCTGACCGTCGGGATCGAAGATGGCCCAGCAGATGGCACCGTCCCGCGCGAAGACATCAAGTGGATGCAGGGCAATTTCCAGGACAATTTCAAACGCGGCGATGTCATTCTGGTAATGGCTGGCGAAGAGGGGCAGTGGTCTGCCCGTCAGGTGCCAGAAGTGCAGGGCGGCTTTGTCGCGATGGACGTGAATTCGGGCCGTGTTCTGGCGATGCAGGGCGGGTTCTCGTATCAGGATACCGTGTTTAACCGCGCCACTCAGGCACAGCGCCAACCCGGGTCGAGCTTCAAACCGTTCGTTTATGCAGCGGCGCTAGACAGCGGATACAGCCCCGCAACGATCGTTGTGGATGCGCCGATTGAAGTGAATACACCGCAGGGACTGTGGCGACCCAAGAACTCGACGAACAAGTTTTACGGTCCAACGCCCTTGCGTACCGGGATCGAACAGTCGCGGAACCTGATGACCATCCGTCTGGCGCAAGAAGTCACAATGCCCGTGGTCGCAGGCTATGCCGAGCGGTTTGGCGTTTATGACCGGATGGGTGCGTTCCTTGCGAACTCGCTAGGGTCTGAAGAGACTACGCTGTACAAAATGGTCGCTGCCTATGCGATGTTCGCCAATGGTGGCGAGCGGGTTGAACCCACACTGGTCGACCGTATTCAGGACCGGTTTGGCAAGACCATCTATCGCCATGACGATCGCCAGTGCGTCGATTGTAACTCTAGCTGGCTTGAGCCTGATGAATCGCCCACGATCCTCACCGATCGCAGCCAGGTCATGGATGCCATCACCGCCTACCAATTGACGTCGATGATGAAGGGCGTGGTTGATCGCGGCACTGCATCACGTGTTGTGAACCTGCCCGTGCCCACAGCGGGCAAGACCGGCACCACGAACGAATCCAAGGATGCGTGGTTCATCGGTTTCACCTCAAATATCGTGGCCGGTTGCTACATCGGTTATGACCGCCCGCGCCCTATGGGCCGAGGAGCCTACGGCGGCACCTTGTGCGGTCCTGTGTTCCAAAGCTTTATGGAAAAAGCAGTCGAGAAATACGGCGGTGGCCCGTTCGAGGTGCCTCCGGGTGGCCATTTCATCAAGATTGACCGGTTCAGCGGCGCGCGCCTGCCAGAAGACGCGAGTGGAGAATATGTGGTCGCCGAGTATTTCCGTGATGGCGTGGATGGTTTTATCGATCGCGTCTATGACGGTGGCTTCGCGATGGGATCTGACCTGCCGTTGTTTGAAGAGGCAAGTTCGGGCCGTCAGGTGACCACCTCAACCGGGGATACGATCACGGTTGGCCCCAATGCCAGCCAGGGCGATCTGCAGGGCGGCGGGCTTTACTGATCCGCCCAAGTTTCCCGGCTCAGTCGTCTTGTGGTGCCTCGCACCTCTTGCTATCACGCACACCTGATTGAGCAAGTTGGGACCTGACCATGCGCGCCGAAACCCAGAATATTGTGGCGGAAATCGAAAAGTCGCTGGAGCTGCTGGCGCAGCGCATGGACTATGAAACAGCGCCGCACCGGTTGGAGGAATTCAACGCGCGTGTTGAAGATCCGAACCTGTGGGACAATCCCGAGAACGCGCAGAAATTGATGCGCGAGCGGCAGTTGCTGGTCGATGCCATCGAGACCTACGAATCTATCAAGACCGATCTCAGCGACAATATTGAGCTGATCGAACTGGGCGAGATGGAAGAGGACGAAGAGGTCGTGACCGACGCCGAAGAAGCGATCAAAAAGCTGCAGACCAAGGCCGCAAAGAAAGAGCTTGAGGCGCTGCTTGATGGCGAAGCGGACGGCAATGATACCTTCCTTGAGATCAACTCGGGCGCGGGCGGTACGGAAAGCTGCGACTGGGCCTCGATGTTGGCGCGGATGTATGTCCGCTGGGCCGAGAAAAAGGGCTATACGGTCGAACTGCAATCCGAGACAGCGGGGGAAGAGGCGGGGATCAAGTCCGCCGCCTACAAGATCACTGGCCACAATGCCTATGGCTGGCTGAAATCGGAAAGCGGTGTGCACCGTTTGGTGCGTATCTCTCCGTTCGACTCGGCGGCCAAGCGGCATACCTCGTTCAGTTCGGTCTGGGTTTATCCTGTGGTGGACGACAATATCGAGATCGAGGTGAACCCATCGGATATCCGCGTTGATACCTACCGGTCCTCGGGCGCGGGTGGTCAGCACGTGAACACGACGGACTCGGCGGTTCGGATTACGCATATTCCGACCGGAATCGTGGTCACCAGTTCCGAGAAATCGCAGCACCAGAACCGCGATATTGCCATGAAAGCGCTGAAATCACGGCTGTACCAGCAAGAGCTGGATCGCAGAAACGCCGAGATCAACGCTGCCCACGAAGCCAAGGGTGATGCGGGCTGGGGCAACCAGATCCGGTCTTACGTGCTGCAGCCCTATCAGATGGTCAAAGACTTGCGGACCAATCACGAGACATCGGACACCAAGGGTGTGCTGGATGGTGATCTGGATGGTTTCATGGCGGCGACACTGGCCCTGAATGTCTCGGGCAAAAGCCGGTCCGAGGCACAGGGCGACGGCTAATTGCGGCAGTCCCTGACCTCGGCTGTGAACCTGATCAAGGGCCACTGGCAATTGATCGCAATTGTCGCGTTGGTGTTTGTGTTCTGGAACACGATGCTGGTGCTTCCGTTGAAAATCCTGGTTGTGTTCCTGCATGAGCTTTCGCATGCAGGTGCCATTATACTGACCGGTGGTTCGGTTGAAAGTTTGTCGGTCTCTCCACAACAAGGTGGTCTGGTTATTGGCCTAGGAGGCAATCGGTTTGTCAGTCTGTCAGCGGGATATCTTGGGTCCTTGATGCTTGGGATGGGCCTGCTGATGATCGCCCTGCGCACCAATGCCGATCGGGCTGCGCTTGGTCTCTTTGGGGGAGTCATGCTGATTGTTGCGCTCCTGTATATCCGGGAACCGTTTGCCATGGCGTTCAGCGCGGGCTGTGGAGCGGTGATGCTGGCCACCGCGTGGTTCCTGAACCGCAACCTGTGTGATCTGATTTTACGGGTCATCGGGCTGACCAGCATGATCTACGTTCCGTTTGACATTTTCGATGACACGATCCGACGCGCGGGATTGCGATCAGATGCATATATGCTGGCTGAAGAATTCGGCGGAACCACCATGATGTGGGGCGGGTTGTGGCTGGTGCTTAGTCTGGTGATGATCGTCTTTGGTCTGATGAATGTGCTGGGCCGCGACAGCAATTTGCGGATCGACCTCAGGATCAGATGATGCGCGCTCTTGCGCCGCTCTTCTTCGCGAAATTCTAAAAAGATACATTTAAACAGTGGCTTTAAATGGTCCGAGCACGTCGCTAGGCTGATGACGAGCAGCCAAAGGACCAACCCGCATGGATTTGACCAGAGCATCCGCGACGGACATTCTTGACGCCTTGTCCCGCCGACAGCTTTCAGCTGCAGAACTGATGCGCGCGACGCTGGATCGGATCGCCCAGGTGAACGGTGAGGTAAACGCGATTGTCGCGCTGCGGGATGAAGACGCTTTGATGGCCGAGGCGCGGGCGGCGGATGCCGCGTCACCTCGCGGCGCGCTGCACGGGTTGCCGATAGCGGTGAAAGATCTGGTAAATGTGGCAGGGATAACTTCGACGCAGGGTTCGCCATTGTTCAAGGATCATATGCCGCAAACTGACGATCTGCTGGCCGCCCGGCTAAGGGCTGCTGGGGCAATTCTGATCGGTAAGACCAACACGCCGGAATTCGGACTGGGTTCGCATACGTTCAATCCTGTCTATGGTGCAACCCGCAACCCCTATGATCCCACGAAAACCTGTGGAGGTTCGTCGGGCGGTGCAGCAGTGGCGTTGGCGACGGGAATGCTGGCGCTGGCGGACGGCTCGGACATGATGGGCAGCCTGCGCAACCCGGCCGCATGGAACAACGTATACGGGTTCAGGCCAAGTTGGGGGCGCGTTCCGTCTGAGCCAGTGGGGGACGGTTATCTGCATCAGCTTTCAACTCTGGGGCCTATGGCGCGCAGCCCTGAAGACATCGGGCTATTGCTTGACGTCATATCCGGCCCCGATCCAAGGATGCCATTGAGCACAGAGGTCGAGCGCGTGTCGCCCGTTCAAGCGGCTGATCTGACAGGGATGCGCATAGGCTGGTTGGGCGACTGGGGCGGGGCGTTTCCGTGCGAAGAGGGTATCCTCGCGCTATGCCGCGATGCGTTGCACGTTTTCGAAGAACGCGGTGCGCGCGTTGAGGCGCTTGCACCACCGTTTGACGCGGACCTGATCTGGGACAGTTGGATTACTCTGCGCTCCTGGTCAGTGGCCGCAGGGTTGGAGCCTTTGGCCAAGAAGAAATCATCACTCAAAGATACCGCGCAATGGGAGTTGGAGCGCGGCCTGGCGCTCAGCGCGATGGATGTGCACCGGGCCAGTGTGAACCGGTCTGACTGGCACAAGCGGGCGGTGGAGCTTTTCGAAGACTATGACGCCTTGGTGTTGCCCGCAGCGCAGGTCTGGCCGTTCGAGCTCGAAACGCCGTACCCAACCGAAATCAAGGGGCAGGGGATGGATACCTACCATCGCTGGATGCAGGTCGTGACACCCGTCAGCCTTTTGGGGTTGCCCTGTCTGGGTGCGCCTGTCGGTTTTGGAGCACAAGGGCTGCCGATGGGAATGCAGCTGTTCGGTCCGCGTGGTGCAGATGCGCGGATCTTGTCGACTGGGGCGGCATATCATTCTGCAACGCTTTGGCCTCAGAAACGACCCGCCATGTAGAACAACCGCCCGGGAGGAGAAAACAAGAATGGACAAACCCTTTGGTGTGCCGACGCTGAAACCCGTTGATACCGCGATGCTGAAAGAAGCGTTACGCCGAGCTTGGCAGGATTATCGCCGCGCGCCGCTTTTCGGACTTCTGTTCGCAGGCTTCTACGTGCTGGCCGGGTGGCTGATGGCGTGGGTCACGCTGCAGACGGGAACGTCGTTCTGGCTGGTTTTGGCCGCGATCGGCTTTCCCCTGATCGGGCCGTTTGCTGCCGTGGGATTATATGAGGTCTCGCACCGGTTGGAACTGGGCGAGCCGTTGAATCCCGGTGCGATATTCGGCGTGGTCATACAGCAAAGCCGAAGGCAACTGCCGTCGATCTGCGCCATTATCGTGGTGATCTTTCTGTTCTGGTTCTTTCTGGGCCACATGATCTTTGCGCTGTTCATGGGGCTGTCGACGATGACCAATATTTCAACATCATTTGAGGTGTTCCTGACCCCGAATGGGCTGAGCATGTTGGTACTGGGCACACTGGTCGGGGCCGTATTTGCAATCATTCTGTACATGATCACCGTGCTGTCGATTCCTATGCTGCTGGATCGTGAGCTGGATTTTGTGACCGCGATGATCACCAGCTTTGCCTATGTCAAAGCGAACATGGGTGTGATGCTGGCGTGGGGGGCCTTCATCGCGATCATCACTTTTTTGGCGATGATCCCTTGGTTCCTGGGCCTGTTTATCGTCCTGCCTTTGCTGGGGCATGCCAGCTGGCATCTTTATCGCTTGATCTTGGACAACGATCCGTCCGGGGTTGCTCAGCCGACACCCTCTTAAATCTGTCCGTTTAAGTCAGGCCCTGATGAATTGTGCGCCTTTCGGGCCGATTGCAGTGCTGCGGACAAATCATGCCCAAGGTGATGCAGCGTAAGCCGTCTTACATCGGATCCACTGCCACCGGCCAACCGATACACATAACCCGACCATTCCTGAGGTGCCCATTCAGGCGGAAGGTTCAGAACCATCATTCTGCAATCCTGTGCGCCGGGCCGGGACATCAATGCGCAGACTTGTCCGCCGATGTGAGAAACGATGCCCTGAACCTCACGCATGGGCGCGGAGCATTTCGGCATATGCGACAAGGGTTCATAGCTGCGCAGCAAGGTGCAATGCCTAATGCGGCGCATAAACAGTAGCCGGTGAAGTGTTGGTTCGCGTCGGTTTGGTGAGGCCTCAGCGGCGTGATAAAATCCGGTCGCCATAGTTTTTTCTGACCCGGTGACGAGAAATCGATCGATGATTTCTGATGCGGGATGAGCGGCGACCGGTTCTATTTCATCCAAAGGTTTCAGCAGGATACGCGCGTCGATATCGAAGAATCGACACATCCGGTCCAGCACATCCGGCCTGGGAAAACTTTCACCTGACAGATAGCGATTAAACTGAGTTCGATTGATACCCAATTGGCGGCAAAGCTCTGAAACCGACCGATAACTGTTTGCGAGCTGCCTGAGGTTGGCTCCGAACATGCTGCGCAATTCTGCGGGGCTGCGATTGATGTCGGTCACTTCTGTCCCAGATTTCCGTTTGTATCTTCAGCAAAAACAGGTTTGCGGCGGCACAGCGGCTGCGCAGTATTCAGAAATCGTCAAGTTGACCCCAACGGGCGCTGCTAAGCTCCTCGCTACGCGTCACAGGCTAGTCTGATGATAAGCAAAATCAATAGGCTTTCAGCCTATTTGCATGATCTTTTTCATGCTGTTGCTCATATATGATGAACGCATTATACCTTTTTGAGATTAGCAGGGCACAATGGCCAAGCAGGCCGCCGCCCCAAGAATGAATTCAGTCCCAGGGCGGAAATGGGGCTTAGTCACCGCGCAACAGGGCTGCAACTCCGGTACGGGCGATTTCAATCAAGCCAAGAGGGCGCATCAGATCGGCAAAGGCATCGATCTTGTCCGGTGCACCGGTGATCTCGAAGATGAACGAATTCAGCGTACTATCGACGACATTGGCCCGGAAAATGTCGGCCAGTCGCAGGGCTTCGACCCGTTTGTCGCCTTCACCGACAACCTTTATGATCGCCAGCTCGCGCTCGACCGAAGCACCTTCGACTGTCAGATCATGCACGTCACGGACCGACACGATGCGTCCAAGCTGCGCCTTGATCTGCTCGATCACTTGCGGGGTGCCGGTGGTGACGATGGTAATTCGGCTGAGATGCCCGGTATGGTCAACCTCGGCAACCGTTAGACTTTCAATATTATAGCCACGACCCGAGAACAGACCAATTACGCGGGCCAGAACCCCCGGTTCGTTTTCAACCAGCACCGCGATCGTGTGTTGTTCCTGCACGTCCGAGAATGTTGGGCGTAGGTTATATGCAGAATGGCGGGTGGAGCCTTTGACGATGTTTAGCGGAGTCATTGATAGACCTCATCTTGGACATAAGTTTCTTCGGGCTTTCGTAGCGCAGAGATCAGCGCTTGGAGGCAAACTACGCAAGCCAGTATTAGGATCGGGGCAAACACGAGGCGCAAAGACAATATCTCGGTCATCTTGAAAAGCACCATATGTGTTGCTGGTCCGATACCGATCCACATTGCGGCGGCCAGTATCAGACGCCATGGAGAAGTTGTCAGCACGCCAGCTCGAAGCAGGAACAATGCAACGATTGCAAGCAGCCCGGATTCATAGAACCAGAAGTATGGTGTGGACATAGAAATACCTAGAAAGAGCACCGCTACCCGCAAGTCAAAACCTACCCTTGGGTTGCGCCAAGCAACGAAGACTGCAATTCCAGACAACACTGTCAAAGTCCATTGCATTGCAAGCGCGAGCGTTTCTGGCACACCGATGCTGGCCAGCAAGGAATAAGGGCTAAGCATGACCTTATTCAGATGGATTGAGCTTCGTATCTCTTCAAAGTGAACGCCCATCATGTTGCGCATTTCGGTCCAATATTCGACGCCAACGACCAGAGTGGCCAGAACGGACAAGACCACCGTCGTGACCGTTGCTGATATGATCGTCTTCCACGCACCGCTTGCCAAAAGCGCAAGCGGTATGAGCAGGCCGAGTTGGGGTTTAAGCGTCAGCAATCCAATAAAGAACCCTGCTAGTACGAAGCGGTCGTTCTTTAGCGCCGCTAGTGCGGCCAGAAGGCCTGCTGCCCAAAGGGTTGTGGTCTGCCCCATATACAAGTTTGGCAACATGGCGGGGGAGAGTGCAAAAGCAAACCAAACCGGTACGATTCCGCAGGAAAATGGCCGCACAGCAAGAAACATCGCGACAATTGAAATCGCTGTGAAAATCGCCCAAGCCGGAGAAAACGACAATGCCCCGAGTGGTTGGAGTGCGACAAGGAATGAGGGAGGATAAGACCAAGGCATCCAATCGTCTTCCTTGGACGCTTCGTGTATTTCCGACAATCTGTCGATATCAAATGCCGCAAGCGGTTCGCCTAAATGCGCGAGGTGACCTGCAGCCCAGAACACCTTGAAATCAACGGATAACGCCATTTTTCCTTGATCAACAACGGCATACCAGCCTGTGCCGACCCAGAACAATATCAACGCTAGAACGAAGAGTGGAACCATGAGCCCCACTTGCCAACCGCGACGGCCGGTGAATATCGACAAATTCTCTTCCGGGCTCGAAGCTCTGGCTGAGAACTGACTGCTGAGATCACGCATGATCTAACCCTTTTTCATGTCACGTGCGGCGACCTTAGCTCCGGCATTTGACTTAGATGTGGCAAAGCGGTGCTCAAACAAGCACAGCTCCACCAGCTTGGATAACGCCCTGCGTTTCGGCTTCGCCCAGCAGCATCTCATTGTGGGCCTTGCCCGACGGGATCATCGGGAAGCAATTCTCGTGCTTTTCGACCACGCAGTCGAAGATGACCGGACCGTCGTAATTGATCATCTCGATGATCGCGTCGTCCAGATCGGCTGGGTCGGAACACAGAATACCCTTTGCGCCGAAAGCTTCTGCGAGTTTAACGAAATCGGGCAAGGCCTCGGACCACGAATGCGAATAGCGTTCGCCGTGCAGCAGTTCTTGCCACTGTCGTACCATTCCCAGCCGCTCGTTATTTAGGATAAACTGCTTCACGGGCAGCCGGTACTGCGCGGCCGTGCCCATTTCCTGCATGTTCATCAGCCACGAGGCCTCACCAGCCACGTTGATGACCAGCGCATCGGGATGTGCCATTTGCACACCGATTGAGGCGGGGAAGCCGTAACCCATGGTGCCCAGCCCGCCTGATGTCATCCAGCGGTTGGGGTCCTCAAAGCCCAGGTATTGCGCCGCCCACATCTGGTGTTGCCCAACCTCGGTCGTGACATAGCGGTCGTACTTTTTCGTCAGCTCTTCAAGCCGTTGCAGCGCGTATTGCGGCTTGATGGTCTTCTCGCTGTTTGTGAAGGCAAGGCAGTTGACCTTGCGCCATTCATTGATCTGGTCTTGCCACTGTTTGATGTTTGCAGCGTCTGTTTTTCGACCGCGTGCTTTCCAGACTTTCAGAATATCCTCAAGCACGTGGGCAACATCGCCAACTATTGGGATGTCGACGCGGATAACTTTGTTGATCGACGAAGGGTCGATATCTACATGGGCTTTGATCGAGTTCGGCGAGAACGCATCGATCCGGCCGGTGATACGGTCATCAAATCGCGCGCCGATGTTTATCATCAGATCGCAATCATGCATCGCCATGTTGGCCTCGTAGAGCCCATGCATCCCAAGCATGCCGATCCAGTTTTCGCCCGAGGCCGGATAGGCCCCAAGCCCCATCAGGGTCGATGTGATCGGAAAGCCGGTTGCGTCCACCAGTTCGCGCAGCAGCTGGCTGGCAGCCGGGCCCGAGTTGATGACGCCGCCGCCGGTGTAGAACACTGGCTTCTTAGCGGTCTCGATTGCTGCAACAAGCTCCGTGATTTCTTCCAGATCGCCCTTCAATACTGGCTGATAGTGAGAGGTCGACGGTTTTGGCGTCGTGTATTCACCCGAGGCGAACTGAACGTCCTTCGGAATGTCAACGAGCACGGGGCCGGGGCGACCGGAAGTGGCCACGTGGAAGGCTTCGTGCATAGTTGCCGCCAGCGAGTCCGTATCCTTCACCAGCCAATTGTGCTTGGTGCAGGGGCGGGTAATGCCCACAGTGTCTGCTTCCTGAAAGGCGTCAGAGCCAATCATGAAGGTCGGAACCTGCCCGGTCAGAACGACGATCGGGATTGAATCCAATAACGCATCGGTCAGGCCGGTCACGGCATTGGTCGCACCAGGACCGGATGTGACCAAGGCAACGCCCGGCTTGCCGGTCGAGCGGGCATAGCCTTCGGCAGCATGTACCGCACCTTGCTCATGCCGTACCAGAATGTGACGGATGTCATTTTGCAGAAAGATCTCGTCATAGATCGGTAGGACGGCGCCACCTGGGTATCCGAATACCGTGTCCACGCCCTGATCCTTGAGGGCCTGAACCACCATCTTTGCGCCGGTCATCTCACGTGTCATCTGCTTTGCTCCGTTCGCGACATGTGTCTTGCGTGTTGCCAAAAAAAAGCCCCCGAGATTTTCGGAGGCGCATGGGTTCGATTATGGTTTACCGTTACCGGCCCATGCGCGTGTTTCCTACGATTACGACTAGCGCTTTCATCGCCAGAGGCTCCTTCTTTGCGTGCAGGGACATTATGGTTGAGGGGAAGGGGCGTCAACAGGCAAATACAAAAATATTGTAAGTCTGGGCTTGTGGGATTTGATATTTTGTTGCGCAAAATGACGCAGGTCGAGAAATATCCACGAAAATTCGCCGCAAATTGGTGGGCGATCGGGTGATCAACAGTGGTCTGATTGCGTCAGGCCCATGTCTGAAACAGACCAGAGCAGCGCCCGATGCTGAGGCAGGCTGGTGAAAACAGCGCTAAATCGGGAGGTCAGACATGCTGCACGATCTTGTGGATCTGGGGCGCTATCCGATCGATCGGCCTGATTCATACGGGTACAGGCAGCTGATCGCGGACCTGAGGCGGGATCTGGAAGTTGATGGATGTGCGGTCCTCCCCGGCTTTGTGCATAAAGATGGCCTAGGGAAACTGATCGCTGAGGCCGATCACGTCGCTCCCAAAGCGCATCGCTCGTTCAATCGCACGAATGCCTATTTTACGCAGGATGATCCCAGTTACGGGATCGGTCATCCAATCCGACGGTTTTATGACCGATCCAACGCCTTTGTTCCGGCTGACAACTTCCCTGTCACAAGCCCGCTGCGGCGTATTTATGAGTATGAAGGTTTCATGCCTTTCATCCGCATGGCTTTGAACGAGCCGGAGGATCGGTTCTTCCGATATGATGACCCGTTGGCGGATGTGATCATCAATGTGGTCGAGAAGGGAGGCGGCTTTCCGTGGCATTTTGACACCAATAATTACACCGTAACGCTGGCAATCCAGAATGGCGAGGAGGGCGGTGCATTCGAATACGCACCCAATCTGCGGACCAGTGAAGACGAGAATTTCAAAGGCGTCGCTGCGATTTTGGATGGCAGCAGGAGGGGCGTACACCAACTGGAACTGCAACCGGGCGACCTGCAGATATTCAAGGGGCGCTATGCCTTGCACCGGGTAGCGCCGGTTGAAGGACAACGGAAACGCTATGTTGGTATCTTTTCGTTTGTCGAAACCGAAGGCATGTGTGGTGGGGTGGAGCGGACCCGTCAACTCTATGGCCGTGTGCTGCCGCATCATTATGAGCGTGAAGGGTTGCGGGGTGATCAACTGCTTGACTGATTTGTGCTAGTCTCGGGCCCGAGGTTGGAAGAGGGCTGTTTTGATGCAGATATTACAACTTACACCATTTGTCCTTTGTTCTTCTTTGGACGCGCAGATTGAGTTCTACACTCGGCGGCTTGGGTTTTCCTGCACATTCAGGCAGGACAATTATGCCTTTTTGCGCCGTGATCCTGTGGCGATCCGATTATTGGAATGTCCACCGCGTCAGGATGGGCGCGCATTGGGTGATGAGCAGTCGTTCTATGTTGACGTCAAAGGAATCGACAGCCTGTTCGAAAGCCTGCGCCCCGGGTTGGAGGAGCTGCCTGAAGGGCGGGTGCGCCCGCCATTCGATCAGCCCTATCAGCAGCGCGAATTTCATGTCCTCGATGAAGACGGGACTTTGGTGTTCTTTGGTGAAGATATCAGTGAACGCGGCAGCGGGTAGTGCTCCCGCCCGACTTCAATGTGCCGTTGGCACACCTCCTTCGGTTGGGCCGGGCAGCGCGTTTCGCGCTGCGGTCATAGCCCGGGGCTGGTGCCCTGCAGGACGCCATGCTCCAGGGCATAGCGGGTCAAGCCGGCGGTGGAGGAGATGCCAAGTTTGCGCTTGATGTTCTTGCGATGCGTCTCAACCGTGCGCACCGAAATGTCCAGCGCCAGTGCCACCTCTTTGTTGGATTTACCTTGCGCCAATTCCAGCAGGATTGTCTGTTCCCGGCCGGTCAGCGCCTCGCGCGTGTTGCCGTCCTTGGGCTCCAGCGAGCCGCTGGCCCCGGTACAAAGATACCGCTCGCCCCGCATCACGGCATCGATGGCTTGCTTGATCTCTTCGGTGGGAACGTCCTTGAGGATATAGCCTTTGGCGCCGTGGCTGAGCGCGGTTGAGATGTATTCGGGACTGTCATGCATCGACAGGATCAGAACGCGGGTTTTGGGCAGGCGCTCTAAAATGATCTCGGTGGCGTTCAACCCGCTCAAGCCGGGCATATTGAGATCCATCAGGATCACGTCCGGCTGCAGGTGGGTTGCTCGATCGACAGCTTCTTGTCCGTTGGAAAGTGTGCCGACAACTTCGATCTCATCATAGCTTTCCAGCAGAGACTGAATGCCTTCGGCGACCATGGGGTGATCGTCGACAATAAGGACCCGGATGATTGAGTCGGACATCAGATACCGGCCTTTCGTTTTGGCGTTGGGTCTTCCTGTGGTGGCAGCATATGACTGAGCGGCAAGCTGACCTCAATCACGGTGCCGCTGCGCCCGCCGCGCGATGAGAGGATGCGTAGAGTGCCGTCAAGCTGTTCGATCCGTTCCTGCATGTTGCGTAGCCCGATCCCGGTGCTGACATGGCCTGGTTCGTTCCGCAACCCGCGACCATTGTCTGTAATCCGCATCGTGGCGCCTTTCTTATGACCCCGCAGGTCAATGGTAACACGGGTTGCTCCCGAGTGGCGCTCGATATTGGTCAGGGCTTCCTGCGCAATACGGTAGAGGGCAATCTTGCTGTCTTGATCCAATCGGTTTCGGAACACCACGGTTGAGAAATCGGTTTCGATACCCGTGCGTTCACTGAAATCGTCGGTCAAAGCCTTGAGCGCTGGCCCAAGCCCCAGATCATCCAGAACACCCGGACGCAGGTCGCGGCTGATGCGGCGAACCTCGGTGATGGCGGTTGCCAGATTGTCGATACCTGTTTGCAATGGTTCCTGCGCCGACTCGTCATTCCCGCGGATCAGACGTCGTCGGGCGTTGTCCAGTGCATAGCGTACGCCAACCAGAATCTGGCTGATGCCGTCATGCAATTCGCGGGCGACGCGCCCGCGCTCTTCTTCCTGAGCGTCCAGTACCCGCTGTGTCAGTTCTTTAAGCTTGGCATCAGCCAGCCGCCGTTCGCGGAAGTTCAGCAACATGCCCGAGGCAAAGACGATCAGAACAGCGGCCAGAACAATGCCTCCGATATAAAGGAAGGTGCGCTGCACGCGCGCCTCAACCTCAGCACGGGCATTGGCGACGGTGGCGACGATGTCATCGATGAACACACCCGTGCCCACCACCCAGCGCCAGTCCTGCAGGCCAACAACATAGGCGATCATCTGAGCCTCTTCACCGGTCGATGGTTTTTGCCACATAAAGCTGTGCCAGCCTGCACCCTGTCGGGCGAGCGTGATAAACTCATCCACAATCGGGGTGCCATCGCTGTCGGTCAGATCGGCCCAGTTGCGATTGATGAATTCGGTCTGGCGCGGGCTGACGAGGTTGTTGCCGTCATAGTCATAGACAAAGAAGAACCCGTCCTTGCCGTAAATCATCGCCGACAGAATCTGGGTCACGAGGTTTTTTGCGATTTCGTCATCCGGGGAGGCGCGACCGTAAATATAGGCAAACCCGTTCCGCGCCTGGGTCACGTAATTACGCAGCTCTTCTTTTTTGGCTTCGATCAGGCGGCGCTCGAGCGCCTGTATCTCACTCTCGGCGGTCGCGCGCGATTCATAAGCGACCACCATTGCAATGGCCGCAACCGCTGCGATCAGCGGGATTGCGGCAACCAGCGACAGTTTTTGCGCATAGGTTAGCGAGATTAGGTTCCGGATTCCTCCCATGTTCGAATCGATACGCAAGCTGCCGGGAAATTGCAAAAAATTTGGAAGAACACAGTGCTCGGCCACAGTGATTTGGGCGTGAGCGGGTAAAATCAACCGGATTTGTGCTTTTGAATGTGGAAAAACCCGACTGGCTACGTAGTAGTAGGTATTCACATTCATGTGTGTGGAACTAGGCTAACGCGCACTAGAAACGATCGACCCGGCATCACCCGGGGAATGAATATGAAGGGGAGGATCACTCATATGGATCGTCGTAAGTTTCTGAAAACATCAGCACTGGGCGGCTCGGCCGCTGCAGCCACCACGCTGGCAGCGCCCGCCTATGCGCAAGGCAAGCGCACGCTGACTATGGTCACCTCGTGGGGCCGTGGCCTCGCAGGTGTGTTCGACAGCGCGCAGCGTTGCGCCGACAGCATTACCACAATGTCGGATGGCGACCTGAACGTTGAAATCAAAGCCGCCGGTGAACTGGTTGGTGCCTTTGAGGTGTTTGACGCGGTATCGTCCGGTCAGGCCGATATGTACCACGCGGCAGACTACTACTTTGTGGGTCAGCACCCGGGCTATGCATTCTTCACCGCTGTTCCGTTCGGCATGACCGCACAGGAACTGGTGAACTGGTACTACCATGCCGGCGGCATGGAGCTGCATGATGAACTGGGCGAAATCTTCGGCCTGAAATCCTTCCTGGCCGGTAACACTGGCGCGCAGGCAGGTGGCTGGTACTCGAAAGAGATCAACAGCCCCGAAGACTTTAACGGCCTGAAATTCCGCATGCCGGGTCTGGGTGGCAAGGCGCTGGGCAAACTGGGCGCATCCGTTCAGAACATTCCGGGGTCGGAAGTGTATCAGGCGCTGTCGTCCGGTGCTATTGACGGAACCGAGTGGATCGGTCCCTGGGCTGACGAAAAAGCGGGCTTCCAGGAAATCACCAAAACCTACTACACTGCGGGCTTCCATGAGCCGGGTGCGGGTCTGTCGCTGGCCACCAACCGCGAGGTTTATGACAGCCTGTCCGCCGCGCAGCAGAAGATCATCGAGATCGCAGCTGCCGAGTGCCACCAGTGGAACCTGGCACAATTCCTGGCCAACAACGGTGCAGCGCTGCAGCGTCTGCAGGCCGGTGGTGTCAAGGTCATGGAATTCCCGGACAGCGTTTGGGACGCGTTTGGCGCAGCCAGCCAAGAAGTTCTGGACGAAAACATGGGTGATGAGCTGTTCAAGCGCATTCACGACAGCGCTATGGAGTCGATGGCAGCATCGTCGGCATGGAACAACCTGTCGTCGGGTGTCTACACCTCGCAGCGTGACCGCGTACGCGGCTAAGCAATCCGCTCAATGCAATCGGTTCCCCCGTCATCGGGGGAGCCTTTCCTGTTGCACATAAGCGGCCCGGACATGCCGTCATAACCAAACGTGCAACCGATGCGACCTGGGGACAACATGCAGGACGAAAACGGTATCTCGTTCTTCGGCGCCCTGTGGAATGGACTGGTCTGGTTCATTCAGAACATTGCCGAAGCCTTCTATAATTTCGGATACGCCATCACGCATCCGCAGCTCTGGCTGGACTGGTCGAACAAAGAAGCAATCATGCGCTTTGTTTATTATGGCGGGTCTGTCGAGTTCTTCTTCGTGATCTTCGCGCTGTTTCTGGTGCTGACGGCCATTGGTCTTTACTATCGGAACTTCATGTGGGGAATGGTGCGCGGGCTCGAGGGCTTCGCCAATACCACTGGCCGCTTCTTTGCGTGGGCGGGATTGCTGATGGTAATTCAGCAGATCGTTATCGTCTTCATGCAGCGGGTGTTCACACGGCCGGATATGTCCTTTGGGCTGGGTATCCCTTTTCAAATGGATATCAGTTGGTTCGCCGAAGAACTTAAACTCTACAACGCCATGGTTGTGTGCCTTTGCTGCACCTACACATTCGTGCAGGGCGGCCATGTGCGCGTTGACCTGATTTATGCAGGCATCAGTCACAAGGCCAAGCGCGTCGTTGATATGTGCGGGGCGGTTCTTTTCATGATGCCCATGGCCGTTCTGACCTGGATGTATGGATGGTACTTCATGTGGCGGCACCTGATCGTGCCGAAACCCTCGGCCAGTGACACGCTGGATAGGCTTGTGGCCAAGTCCCGAGCGCTGCGTTGGAACGTGGAAACCATCGGGTTTAGTCCTAACGGGTTCAACGCCTACTTCCTGTTCAAAATCCTGCTGGTGGCCTTTGCCGCCATGGTGTTCCTGCACGCGATTGCGTTCCTGTATCGCTCGTATCTGGAATACGTGGAAGGGCCGGAAAGTGAAGGAAAATACCTCGACAAGGACAGCCTTGGCGAGGGTGAAGAAGCCTACGAAGGCGCGCATTAGGGACGGAGAACCAGACAATGCTATTCGGACTTGATGGCGTCGAGATAGGCCTCATTATCGTATTTTTCTGCCTCTTCGGAGGCATTCTTTCGGGTTTCCCCGTGGCCTTTGCCATCGGTGGGGCCGGGGTGATTTCGTTCGGGATTATCGCTGCATTGGATAGTGCCGGACTGTTGATCCACCAGGCGATCGACACCGGCTCGCAAGCCTACCGCGACGTGGTGAATTCTGGCGTCAAACCTGACGTGATATCCGTGTTCCGATACCCGGATTTGCCAAGGATCGCCGAGCCGGTCTTTGTACAAGGCTGGGAAACCGCGCTGGACCGGAATGTTTCCTTCATCGTGAACCGCATGAACGAACGTGTTCTGGCCGGGCAGTCGATCGAGACACTGCTGGCGGTGCTGATGTTCGTTCTGATGGGCATCACGCTGGAGCGTTCAAAAATTGCAAACGACCTGCTGACCACGATGGCGCGCGTCTTTGGCCCGCTGCCCGGTGGCCTTGCGGTCTCGATTGTGGTCGTGGGCGCGTTCCTTGCTGCCTCGACCGGTATCGTCGGCGCGACCGTTGTTACCATGGGACTGTTGGCCCTGCCGACCATGCTGCGGAACAACTATTCGCCGGAATTGGCGACAGGTGTGATCGCGGCCTCGGGTACGTTGGGGCAGATCATTCCACCCTCCATCGTGATCGTTCTGCTGGGTACACTGGCTGGTGACCTCTATTCGACCGCGCAGGAAACGCGCGCGGTTGAAGCCGGGTGCACCGACGCGCTGACCTATCTGGGTGAACCAGCGGTTGTTTCGGTAGGCACATTGTTCCAGGCGGCACTGTTGCCTGGGATCATGTTGGCGCTGCTCTATGCGCTCTATGCCTTTGGCTATGCGCTGTTGAACCCGGAAAAGGCCCCGGCTGTTGAATTGTCGGGAGGCTCGGGTGAAACCATCACGCGCTCGGAAGGGCTGACCTGGCTGCTGGGTGCTCCGGTTGCTCTGATTGTTGGCGCGGTGCTTTTGGGAAGCGCGGGAGTGATTGGCAGCCAGAACATCTCGGTCTCGGCATTTACGGATATCGGGCAGGGCGCCTCGCTGCGCACGAACGTGTCCGAAGAGTGTAAGGCTTCGATGATCGAACTGCATGGGCAATCAGCCTGGGATCAGGCCGTGGCCGAGCAGGAAGCGATTGACGAAGCAGGTGGTTCGTCCGAAGCGCAGCGTCTGAGCGAAGAGGAACTGGCTGCTGCGCAAGAGGCCAAGATCGCCGCTGCAGCGCCAATTGGCAACGGTGTCGCCGTGATTGTGGTACTGCTGGGTCTGACACTGGTGCTGGGTCGCGGAATCGCACCGTCGCAAGCGCCGCAGCCTCTGATCGTCGGAGCGATTGGCCTGTTGCTGATGCTGTTGGTCGACGTGTTGCTGATCGCGCCAACGACTTCGTCCGGGGCTACGTTCCTGATACTCGCCATACCTTTTGCGCTCGCAATGCATGGGTGCAAAGAAGCTGCCGCCCGTTGCGCGACCAATGATCTGATCCGTGTGGTCTTCCCACCGCTGGTGCTGATCATCGCGGTGTTGGGTTCGATCCTTGGCGGTGTCACCAACCCTACGCCGGCTGCGGCACTGGGGGCGGGTGGAGCGATCATGCTAGCGGCCTATCGGAAACTTCAGGATCAGAACCGGTCGGGCAAAGTGATCATCTGGTCAACCTTCGCAGTGATCATCGCACTGGTGATGGGAGTGAACTTTGATCTGCGCATCAATCAGGGCAATGTTTCGGTTGAAAGCTGGATCGCGTTCATCATCGCCTATTCGGCCTACCTCTATGCGCTGTTCGGCTTGATCTACGGCTGCTGGGTGCTGTTCTCAAGCGGGGTTCTGACACCGGTGGTGCGTGAGACAGCGAAGGTGACGTCGATGGTCTTCACCATCCTGATCGGATCGCAACTGCTGAACCTGGTGGTGATTTCCTTTGGTGGAGAGCACTATATCCAGCAGTTCCTGCGCAGCTTTGATAATGAATTCACGGTCTTCCTGATCGTGATGCTGGTGCTGTTCATTCTTGGCTTTGTGCTGGATTTCCTTGAGATCATCTACATCGTGATCCCGATCGTGGGCCCCGTGATCTATGGCGGATCGTTTGATCCGAAATGGGTGACCATCATGGTAGCGGTGAACCTGCAGACCTCGTTCCTGACGCCTCCGTTCGGATTTGCGCTGTTCTATCTCAGGGGTGTTGCGCCGAAAGAGGTCACCACTGGCCACATCTATCGCGGCATCATACCGTTCGTGATCATTCAGGTTGTGGGCATCGCAATCCTGTGGTTCTTCCCGTCGATTGTAACCATCGTTCCTGACCTGATCCCGAACTGATCTGTCGCTTAGACTGACGAATACGGAGGCCCATTAGGGCCTCCGTTTGTTTTTCAGGAATTCGGCTGTGGGTGTGTCAGCCTTTCGAACTCCGCTTCAGTGGCATGATCGATTGCAAGGTCTGTGGTCTCGACAAATCCGGCATTGGGATTGTCGAACGTGGCCTTGTCCAGCTTGCCGACCGTTTGCCCGACAATGGTGGTCACCACCGCATCGCCAGTGACATTCACAACCGTCCGCATCATATCGAGGATCCGGTCGACGGCCAGAATGATGCCGATGCCTTCCAGCGGCATACCCAACTGGTTCAGAACCATCGCCAGCATCACTATCCCCACACCGGGCACACCTGCCGTGCCGATTGAGGCCAGAACCGAGATTGAAATCACGGTCAGATAACCGCTTAGCCCCAGATCAATGCCATAGGCATTAGCCAGAAAAACGGTCGCCACTCCATGCATGATTGCGGTGCCATCCATGTTGATCGTCGCCCCTAGGGGAATACCGAACGACGCCACGGAACGGTCAACGCCGACTCTCTGAGTCACGCATTGTAAGCTGGCCGGAATTGTCGCGTTCGAGCTTGAGGTCGAGAACGCAAACACCTGCGCCGAGCGCATCTTGCGCAGGAATACCCGAGGGCTCAGCCCGGTCGTAAAATACAGCAGCGCCATCAACGTGACACACAGATGGAATACCAGCGTCAGGCTGATCGTGGTCAGATAGCCGATCACCGGTCCGAATAAGCCAAAGCCCTCCATCGCAAAGGTTTTGGCAATCAGGCTGAAGACGCCGATGGGGGCGAAGGCCATGACGATATTGACGATCTTCATCGCCAGTTCATTCATGAACTCGCAGCCTTCCACAAAGGCCTTGGCGCGGCTGCCCATCATTAGCACTGCAATACCAACGACCATTACGTAGAAGATGATCTGCAGCATCTCACCATTGGCCAACGCGTTGATCGGGTTCTTGGGAATGATGTTTGCCAGTATTTCCCAAGTGGTCTGTGGGTTGGCGACGCTTACGCTGTCACCGGCCAGATGCAGGCTCGTGAATCCTGTGCCCGGCCCAATGAGGCCCGCAAAGATCAAGGCAGTTGTCACGGCCAAGGCGGTGGTGGCCAGATAGGTAACGAAGGTCAGCCCTCCGACACGGCCCAGCAATTTGACATCGCCAATGCCGACAACGCCGCACAGCAGTGAGAACACAACCAGCGGCACAACAAGCATCTGAAGTGCATTAAGGAACATTTGCCCAAACATGGACAGCACACCCTGCACAAGTGTTGCGTTGAGCGCAGCGATATCGAGATAGTTCAAGACCAGACCAAAGATCGAGCCCAAGGCGAGCGCGACCAGGATCTGGGTCGTCAGCGTGGCCGAAACCAGTCGGCGTGCGGCATATGTCATTTTCCCCCTCCTTCAGAACCTCTGCGACAGGGTGGGAGGCCTGCCGTAGCGACAATAAAGCCAGCCCGGTCAGCGTCTGATTGAGCTACGGGTTTCAGGTTTGGGCTGGACGTTTAGAAGTGCGGCTAATTTGGTGACCTTGCGTCAACTTTCAATCACACGGGCGGGGGAAGGTCGATTAAGATTGCTTAACAATTGGGCGCAGCATGGCGGAAGGTAGTTTAACGTGATGAAAAAAATGTATTTATTTTGTCGATACAGGTGCTGAAAATTCGATCAAATCCCAACGATTTCCGAAAGGATCCCGCCAGACGGCGACAATTCCATAGGGTTCATGGCGCGGGCGCTCTTCAAACCCTACGCCTGCTTCCAGCATCGCTGCGTGATCGCGGTAGAAATCATCTGTTTCGAGGAAAAAGCCAACGCGCCCACCGGTTTGATTGCCGACCGATGCGATCTGTTCCGCGCCCACCGCCTTGGCCAGCAACAACGAAGCACCATCCGAGCCCGGAGGCGTGATCCGCACCCAGCGTTTACCATCGCCCAGATCAATATCCTGCGTCAGAGTAAAGCACAGCACTTTGGTGTAGAACGCGATCGCTGCGTCATAATCCGGGACGACCAGCGTCACCGCATGAAGGCTCTGACGCATGATAGATTAACCTTTGGTGGGGTGGCGGTCAGGCAGTTGGATGTTGGCCACCTGCTCGGCAATCGGGGCCGACGAAAGGGGGTGGTGGGCCGTATGGTCACACTGCTCGGGATTTTTAATTCGCTGCCATTCACCCTGCATATAGACCTGCAAGCCCGCGAATTTGGCCTTGTACCCCATCTTGGGGCTGCCGGGCACCCAATAGCCCAGATAAATATAGGGCAACCCAGCCTCGCGCGCGATCTCGATATGGTCGAGAATCATGTAAGTGCCCAGCGAGCTTTGCTGGAACTCTGGATCGTAGAATGAGTAAACCATGCTCAGCCCGTCATCCAGTACATCGGTCAAACTGACGGCGATCAGCTCGCCGGTTTCGGGATCGGCATATTCTACGACTCGGCTGCGGATCGGGGTTTCCTCGATCATCGCGGCGAATTCGAAGACATCCATATCGGCCATGCCGCCATCCGCATGGCGCGCGTCCAGATACCGACGGAACAGGTCGAACTGTTCATCCGTTGCCCAGGGCGATGTTGCACGTCGGATCAAGTAGGAATTGCGCTTGTGGGCCCGTTTTTGGCTTTTGCTTGGCTGAAAGGCTGACACATCGATACGGGCAGACAGACAGGCGGCGCAGTCGGTGCAGGACGGGCGATACAAAACGTTCTGCGAGCGGCGAAATCCTTGTTGTGAAAGGCAATTGTTCAATTGATCCGCACCTTCCCCCTGTAGGGCGGTGAACAGTTTGCGCTCCATCCTGCCCTCAAGGTAAGGGCAGGGCTGGGGTGCCGTCACATAGAATTGTGGCGCAATTGGCAGCGTGTGTCGCATGAAGGTCCCGCATTTCCTCGGAACCGATGATAGCAACGGTTTTTGACGCAGCCAAGTGTTTCACTCAGGTGTTTTTAGGCGCGCTGGTTGATCATCACGGTGCCGAGGAAGGCATCGGTCAGGCCCTGACAGCGGGCGCTGGTCATCATCATGATGACCGAAATGATCTGTAGTACCGGGATCGCCATGCTGACAAAGTAACCTGCCGTATGTGCAATGGCTTTCCCCGTATCCATTCGGGCGCCAAAGGCGTCACGCAACTCTATCCCCATGAAGCGCATCCCCAGTGTGGCCGAGCCGTTGGCGATGGTAACGACGCGATAGACAAAGCTGATGACTGCGTAGATCAGCGCCAATATGAAGAAGCCCATGCCAAAGGTCAGCAGAATCGCAACTGTACAGAGCAATGAGATAAAGGCGATGTCGAACAGCCACGCGAAAAAGCGCTTGGTCGCTACGGATTGGTAGAATTCGGGTTGGCTGTCGGGGTCAGGCAGATGAGACATAGACTGTAATCCGGGTATTGTGCAGAAACACCCTGTCCCGATGGGGGGACAGGGCAAGCCACGATTAGGCAGGTTGTTCGCCGTTTTCGTCATCACGATTATCGCGGGCGCGTTCATCCATGAACTCGTCGAACTCGGCCTTGTCCTTGGCTTCACGCAGGCGGTGCAGGAACGCCTCAAAGTCTTTCTGTTCACGCTCCAAACGCGCCAGTGTGTCGGCCTTGTAGGCGTCGAACGCGCTGTTGCCCGAAGGTTTCATGGCGCTCATGTGGCTGTTCCACGACGAACGGCGGCTGCAGGATTTGCTGAACATGCGTTTGCTCCAGATCATATAGGCAAGAAAGGCCAGGCCGATGGGCCAGAAGAAGATAAAGCCAAGGACCATTGCGGCGATCCAGGCGCCTTTGCCCTTGCTATCAAGCCAGGCTTCGCTTCGGTGCAGCCATCCCGGATTTTGGGGAACGGCGTGGTCGGACAATGCGGTCATGTGCTCTCTCCAGTTAGGATGTAAATGCTTTTCACATTACCAAGATGGGAGGGGGGGTAGGTGGTTGCAAGGGGGGGATGTGAAAAAGATTTACATTTTTCGGAATCCAGCGTCTGACCGGGCGGATCAATCAGCGGGGTGAAGCGCGCCGTGGTTTTATTCAAATTTCGACATGGATAATTGCAGCAAGTCGTTTTCTGGTTTCTTCGCTCACCGATCCCCGGATCAAAGCCGCCTATCTGGGCGGAGAAGTGTGAGGACGCTGTGAAACTGCTTGTTGTAAATCCCAAC
Source organism: Ruegeria sp. AD5 (assembly GCF_056542345.1). NCBI lineage: Bacteria > Pseudomonadati > Pseudomonadota > Alphaproteobacteria > Rhodobacterales > Roseobacteraceae > Ruegeria > Ruegeria sp. AD5. Next base: position 795,590 of record NZ_JBQFZR010000002.1, on the reverse strand, counting down.
ACCACCGCCTCCATGACGCGAAAGATCGAAGAAGCTGCACGGGCCGCTGCGCATTCCGAAACCACGATCATTGCCGCCAATTCGCAAGAAGGCCCCGCCAGCATTCAGGGCTATCTGGATGTCTCTACCTGTGTTCCCGGTCTTCTGGAGGTCGTGAAGGCGCATGCTGATGCGGACGCAATTGTTGTTGCTTGTTTCGATGATACCGGAGTCGACGCCGTGCGCTGCGTCACTTCGGCGCAAGTCATCGGCGTTGGGGAGGCGGCCTGCCACGCGGCGTCCATGATCAGTCCAAAATTTAGCGTCATCAGCACTTTGTCCCGATCTCTAGCAGGGCTAGAGGCAAACTTGTTGCGATACGGCTTAGATCGCAGATGTGTCAGGGTTCGGGCTTCGGATGTACCGGTTTTGAAGCTGGAGGAAAACGACCCAAAGACCATCGACATAATACGGGCAGAGATACGCGCCGCAATCGAAGAAGACCGAGCGGAAGCGATTGTTCTGGGCTGCGCTGGCATGACAGATCTGATGTCACAACTGTCCGAAGAGTTCGGCCTGCCGGTGGTAGATGGCGTTGCATGTGCCGTCACTTTTGCCGAAGCCCTAGTCAAATCCAGATTGACGACGTCAAAGCTTTGTTCTTATTCCTAGCCGGTTTTTTTAACTAATTGCGTCAGAGGTCGAGTGGTAGCAATGGCATGTTGCTTATCAAAATTGTTAATTGATGCGTTCAATCGTTGAAACTAGTTGATGCACAAGATCATTTGCCGCGGCGGATGGCAGGCAATGCGCAGGGCGCATGATTGAAATATTCAGCGCAACATCGGGAAAGAATGCTCGAAAGACAACCGAAGGCGATTATTACTGCCCGTTGATGTATCCGCTCACGGTGGTCGGGTCGCAAAGACTATGGAAAAGTTCTTTTTTTTTCGACCAGTCAAGTCAGGGTGAAAGGCTCTGAGTTCGAAGCCGTGTTCGAACCGAGTTTACTACAGAACGAAGGCAACGAGGGTTGCGATCAGGTTCGGGTCCCCCAACTGAATCGCTGCCCTTGGGCGGCCTAATAGAAATTTGGTGTCCCGTGTATATCCGAGAATTACGGGCACAAAATCTGGGCTAGAGCATCAGCGTATATCTGCGTCCAGAAATTCAGTGCACAGCGACAACGCCTCATAGTAGGCATAGCCCGCTGGTTTGCCCCTGATCTACGCCAGCCGGTCCGACGCGATGTCCATGGCCCAAATGTCATTCATAAGCTCAACCTCAGATCGGCTGGAGCAGCGCGCTCAAATCAGCGGGGGTAACGCTCGACGAAAGGTAAGTGACGCATATGATCCGCAAAGGTCAAATCATACCCGGAATCTGTCCGTTTCATCAATTCGCTGAACCAGCCGCTTAACAATCTAAACCTTAGCAACGGACGCCACGAGGTTTCGAAGCTCACGAGTTTCCGTTGTCCAGTTTTGAAGCGTAATAGAAGGCAATCGCCTGCGCGCGGTTCTTGATCGACAGCTTGTCGTATATGTTCGACAGATGGAACTTCACCGTGTTGGTCGAAATCTGCAGCTCTTTCGACAATTCCTTGTTGGACATGCCCTGCGCCAGTGCCTCAAGGATAGCGAGTTCCTTGCGCGACAGAGTCTGCAACGGGTTTTGATGCATTTTGCGCACGTCGATATAGGGAAATACCATTTTGCCCTTAGCGACATCGACACAGGTTTCCAGCAAGCCTTCGACCTCGCCCGAACGCGGCGCGAACCCTGCGGCCCCGGCCTGCATAGCCTGACGCGGTACGTCCCCAGCCTCGTCCCCATAGACCACAAAGCGTGGCGCGTTGGTCTGTTCGCGCAGAACCTCAATCAGTTTTGCCGCGCCCAAAGCAGGAAGTTCCCAGGACACGATCCCCACCTGAACCGGCACCCGCATGACTGTGCCCAGAAATCCCTCGGCGGTCGCTGAAGTGGCCACCAGAGAGAATCGCGGGTCGCGCTCGAAGATCTCGGACATGGCCGACAGCACCAAAGGGTTGTTGTTGGCCAGCATGACATCAATGGGGCGTTGAGATGTGTCGGACATTGTTTTCCCGTCTGATTTTATCTAAACCTACCTATTTTGGTGGGGATGCTTTCAGTATACATTGGCATATTTACCAAAATGGGTAGGTTAATACCCGCCTAACAAGATATGCTAAAGCTGTAGTAAGTTACGTTGTGCCCCGGCGCAAGTTTCAGTTTTCCTCTGGGTCAAGGCGATCGGCGGTATCGAACACACCCGACGCACAGGAGGAGCACATGACGTTTCAGATTTATCCAACGCTCGACATCCCCGAGACGCTGGCCGCTGGCCCAGGACCGGGAAACACCGACGCACGTGTTTTGCAGGCGTTTGCCAGCGCCGGCGTTGCCGACCACATGCAGAGCGACGTGCTGCGTGGCATGATCGAATGCAAGCACATGCTGCGTCTGATCTGGGGCACCGCCAACACCCATACCTTCGCGGTTGCTGGCACCGGATGGAGTGGGCTGGACACCATGTTCTCGGCGGTGATGCCGGGTGACAAGGTTGTGGCCTTCACCAATGGCACCTTCTCGGGCATCGATGCGATGACTCTGCGGATCAAGGCTGCAACACCGGAAGAGCACGCGACCAACCCTCTGGACCCACAAGCTGCGAGTGTCGCCGTTATTGAGGTTCCTCATGGCCAGCCCGTCACAGGCGAGATGGTCGAAGAGGTGTTGGCCACGCACAAACCGAAGTGGGCCTTCATGGCGCATTGGGAAACCGGGTCGGGTCGGGTCAACGACCTGCGTGGCTTCTCGGACGCCTGTGAACGCCACGATGTGATGGGTTTGATCGATGCCGTATCGTCGTTGGGTATCGCGGATTTCAGCATCGATGACTATCCGGGTGTCGCGGGATGGGCCTCGTGCCCGCAAAAAGGGCTGTGCTGCCTACCGCTGACCTATGCGCCGGTCAGCTTCACCGACGCCTATATCGACGCGCTGAAGACTTCCGGCGCCTATACATACGTCCACAACCCGATTTTCGAAGCACGCCACTGGGGCATCGTTGACGGGCAAGACGTGGAAAAGGGCACCTATCACCGTACCCATTCGGGCTATGCGGTCGCCGCCTTCCATGAATCGCTACGCCTGACTCTGCAGGAAGGGTTGGCCAAACGTGCGCATTCCTATCGCACGCATGAGGCCGTCCTGCGCGACGCCGTCACCGCGATGGGTTGCCAGGTCACATCGGACATGCCCAGCCTTGTGGTGCTGAACCTGCCCGCAGAGCTGGCGGGTCGTGAGATGGAGTTGGTACAGAACTGCCGCGCCCGTGGCTTTGGCATCTGGCCCACGCTCAGCGCCCCGGTTCAAGTCCGTATCGGCATCCTGAACCAGCTAACCCACCAATCGGTCAGTCGCATCGTCAGGCTGTTCGCCCAGGCCATCCGCGAGATGGGCGGCTCGGTTGATTTCGAAGCCATCGAAGCACTTTTGGAAAGTCGCTACGGCACATCTATCGCTGCATAACGGGAGGGAATGCAGATGGATATCCATGAATATCAGGCGAAAGAACTTCTTTCGAATTTCGGCGTCGAGGTCCCTTCGGGGGCTTTGGCCTACAGCCCCGAGCAAGCGGCATATCGCGCGCGTGAGTTGGGTGGTGACAAGTGGGTCATTAAGGCGCAAGTCCATGCCGGCGGGCGTGGAAAGGCCGGAGGTGTAAAGCTGTGCAACTCGGAAAGCGAAATATACGAGGCTTGTGACGAGATGTTTGGCCGCAAGCTGGTGACGCACCAGACCGGCCCCGAGGGCAAAGGCATCTACCGCGTCTATGTGGAGGCCGCCGTACCGATTGATCGCGAGATTTATCTGGGCTTTGTGCTGGATCGGTCCAGTCAGCGGGTGATGATCGTGGCCTCTTCGGAAGGTGGGATGGAGATCGAAGAAATCTCATCTGAGCGCCCCGACAGTATCGTCCGCTCAATCGTTGAACCTGCCGTTGGACTGCAGGAGTTTCAGGCCCGCGAAATAGCGTTTAATCTGGGGCTGGAACCTCGCCTAATTCAACACATGGTCCGTACCCTGCAGGGTTGCTATGCTGCGTTCAGCGAGCTGGACGCGACTATGGTCGAGATCAACCCGCTGGTCATCACTGGTGACGACCGTGTGCTGGCGCTGGACGCGAAGATGAGCTTTGACGACAATGCTCTGTTTCGCCATCCGCAGGTTGCTGAATTGCGAGACAAAAGTCAGGAAGACCCGCGCGAAAGCCGCGCGGCGGATCGCGGACTGTCTTATGTCGGACTGGACGGCAATATCGGCTGTATCGTGAACGGTGCCGGTTTGGCCATGGCCACGATGGACACCATTAAGCTGGCTGGGGGTGAACCTGCGAACTTTCTGGACATCGGTGGCGGTGCTTCGCCCGAGCGGGTGGCCAAAGCGTTCCGACTGGTACTGTCCGATGACAACGTTCAGGCGGTGCTGGTCAATATCTTCGCAGGCATCAACCGCTGTGACTGGGTGGCCGAGGGCGTAGTACAGGCGCTGCGCGAGTTGGAAATCGACCTGCCGGTCATCGTGCGTCTGGCGGGCACCAATGTCGAGGAAGGTCAGAAAATCCTGGCCAAATCGGGCCTGCCAATCATCCGCGCGACAACCCTTATGGAAGCCGCTGAACGCGCTGTGGGTGCATGGCGCAACGATCTGTCCCAAAACACCAAGATGAGGGCTGTGTAATGAGCATTCTTCTGGACCGCGACACCCGCGTTATCGTTCAGGGCATCACCGGACGCATGGCGCGCCTGCATACCAGGGATATGGTGCAATATGGCACCAACGTCGTTGGCGGCGTTGTTCCCGGCAAAGGCGGAGAGGCCGTCGAAGGCGTACCCGTATTCGACACCGTCAAACAGGCGGTTGCGGCCACTGGCGCCGAGGCTAGCCTTGTCTTCGTGCCCCCTCCGTTCGCGGCGGATTCGATCATGGAGGCCGCAGATGCCGGTATTCGCTATTGCGTCTGCATCACCGACGGCATCCCCGCGCAGGACATGATCCGCGTAAAACGCTACATGTACCGCTATCCTAAGGACAAGCGCATGGTGCTGACCGGTCCGAACTGTGCCGGTACCATCAGCCCCGGTAAGGCGTTGCTGGGCATCATGCCGGGCCATATCTATCTGCCGGGCACTGTGGGCATCATCGGACGTTCGGGCACGCTGGGTTACGAGGCCGCAGCGCAGTTGAAAGAGCGCGGCATCGGTGTCTCGACCAGCGTCGGCATCGGCGGTGATCCGATCAACGGCTCGTCCTTCCGCGATATCCTTGAGCGGTTCGAACAGGACGAAGACACCGAGGTCATCGCCATGATCGGCGAGATCGGCGGCCCTCAGGAAGCTGAGGCGGCAGAATACATCCGTGACCACGTCACCAAGCCTGTTGTGGCCTATGTCGCGGGCCTGACCGCGCCCAAGGGCCGGACCATGGGCCATGCTGGTGCAATCATCTCGGCCTTTGGCGAAAGCGCCAGCGAGAAGGTGGAAATCCTGTCAGCGGCTGGTGTGACGGTTGCTGAAAACCCCGCGGTGATCGGCGAGACTATCGCCCGTGTCATGGGAAAGGCCGCGTGATGGTCAAACCTTCGGTCCTTGTCACCCGTCGCTGGCCTGCCGCCGTCGAGGCGCAACTGGCCGAAAACTACAACGCCGTGCTGAATACCGGGGACAATCCGATGTCCCCGGCTGAACTCCGCGACGCGTTGAAGACATACGACGCGGTTCTGCCCACCGTCACCGACACGCTTAGCGCCGAGGCGCTGGACGTGACCGCAGCTCAGACCAAGATTTTGGCCAATTACGGCGTCGGGTACAGTCATATCTGTGAACCGGCGGCCCGTGATCTGGGTATGACGGTCACCAACACGCCCGATGTTCTGTCTAAATGCACCGCCGATCTGGCCATGACCCTGCTTCTGATGGTCGCCCGTCGCGCCGGTGAGGGCGAGCGCGAGCTGCGCGCAGGCGGCTGGACCGGCTGGCGTCCGACCCATTTGGTCGGCACCAAAGTCAGCGGCAAGACGCTGGGCATCATCGGCTTTGGCCGCATCGGTCAGGAAATGGCCCGCCGCGCTCATCACGGTTTCGGCATGAAAATTCTCGTACAGAACCGCAGCACCGTGTCGCCAGACGTACTGAAGCAATTCAACGCCACGCAGGTCGAGACAGTGGACGATCTGTTACCGCAGTGCGATTTCGTCTCGCTGCATTGCCCCGGCGGGGCCGCGAACTGGCATCTGATCAACGGGCGCAGGCTGGACTTGATGAAACCCGACGCCTTCCTGATCAACACCGCGCGCGGTGAGGTGGTGGACGAGCGTGCTTTGGTACAGTCGCTGATGTTCGACACGATCGGCGGCGCTGCGCTGGATGTGTTCGACGGCGAGCCGCGCATCAACCCTGACCTGTTGCAATGCGACAACTTGGTGATGCTGCCGCATCTGGGCAGCGCAACAAAAGAATCGCGCGAAGCCATGGGCTTTCGCGTGTTGGACAATCTGGGCGACTTCTTCGCTGGTCGCCCACCCCGTGACCGCGTGATCTGACGCACCCTTCTTCAAAGGAGCAAAACCCATGAGCTTTTATGCCATCGAACAGGCCCCCGCGCGCCTGAACCGCAGCGAACTCGCCGTGCCGGGCAGCCAGCCCAGCATGTTCGAAAAAGCCGCGAACTCGGATGTGGACGTGATCTTCCTAGATCTCGAAGACGCGGTAGCCCCGGATGAGAAAGAGCAGGCCCGCAAGAACATCATTCAAGCCCTGAACGATATCGACTGGGGCAGCAAGACAATGTCGGTGCGCATCAACGGGCTGGATACGCATTACATGTATCGCGACGTTGTGGATGTAGTCGAACAAGCCGGTGCGCGGCTGGACCTGATCATGATCCCCAAAGTCGGCACAGCGGCAGATGTCTATGCCGTCGATATGATGGTGACGCAGATCGAAGACGCGATGGGTTACAAGAAACGCATCGGGTTCGAGCATATCATCGAGACCGCTCTGGGCATGCAGAATGTCAGCGAAATCGCGGCGGCCTCGAGCCGCAATGAGAGCCTGCACTTCGGTGTGGCGGACTATGCAGCCTCGACCCGCGCGCGGACCACGATCATCGGTGGTGTGAACCCCGACTATTCGGTTCTGACCGACCCGGATGTCGATGCTTCGCGCGCGACCCATTGGGGCGATATGTGGCACTACGCGCTCGCCCGTATGGTTGTCGCCGCCCGTGCCAACGGTCTGCGTCCGATTGATGGTCCGTTCGGTGATTTTCAGGATCCTGAAGGCTATAAGGCAGCTGCCAAAAGGGCGGCGGTGTTGGGCTGCGAAGGCAAATGGGCCATCCACCCCAGCCAGATCGCGTTGGCGAACGAGGTCATGTCACCCAGCGATGCCGAAGTCACCAAGGCCCAGCGTATCCTTGTTGCTATGGCCGAAGCCGAGACCGCAGGCAAGGGTGCGGTGTCTCTGGATGGTCGTCTGATCGACTATGCCTCGATCCGCCAGGCGGAGGTCATGGTCGAAAAGGCTCGCCAGATCGCGGCTGCCTGATTTTAGCCCGCATTGGGCACTGAAGTAGGGGTGCGCACGCTTGCCTCGGCAGGTCCGGGGCAGGCAACATCTGCAGACTTCGGTGGTCATTAAATCGATATGGCTGAAGTCTGCAACACACTACCTTGAACACTCACAGCCTTGCCTGAAAACGATGTTTTTCGGACCAAACCAGATGGGTTCTGTCGCAATCTACGATCCCATCTGTCGCTTGCAAGGTAGTTCTTTTGGCGGCGTTCGCAAAACAGACAGGAGCGGTATGTACTGATCTTACTCAAGGGAGCACATTTTCCTGATGAAGTGATCTTCCACGCGGTTTTCCACTACCTGCGCTAGCGTGTTTCTTGCGGGGACCCAGAAGAAACCATGTCGGAGCGGAGCGTAGTCTTGGACCACGCTGCACTGAACCGCCTTTTGAAGGAGACCAATAGCAGACCGTCAACTGGATGATACCTTTCGCCAAACAGGCGCTAGATCTACCAAGGTCAATAGTCAAAAGATTGCAACGGGTCCCGTTACGACAGAACCGACTTCTATAAAGTGGCAACGGCGCAAACGCGGTTTTGAACCATGTCAATTTTGACGACGACAGCAGGGGGCCAAGACGTTCAATCAGTGTCGCATGATAGGTATTAAGCCAGATGACCTAAGCCTCGGTCAAAAACTGAATCTACAGCATAGTGGTTTGAACAGGGCACCATGTCAGGTTCGAAAGCTGCATGAACCCGTCATCGACTCGTAAGATCTCGAACAGGTTTACGATCCGGATACCGAACTATTCGGGCACATAAGAGCCTGGTTCGCAAAGATGGGCGATCTTGAAACCGAACGTGATGCCGAGTACGCCATTCTGCGCTTCCGACATGCGTCATCAGCTCATTTTATACTGACTCACAACTACACGGGTTATCCAATGGTTCGTCAGGCACGTGGCATGGTGCGTGCGGGCGAGTTGAGCAAGCTGCGGTTGGTGCAAGTGGAATATGCGCAAGACTGGCTGGCCGTACCCACCGCATCGGACAACAAGCAGTCCGACCGGCGCACCGACCCAATTCGGTCCGGTGCTGGTGTAATTGGTGATATCGGTACTCACGCGTTCAATCTGGCACATTTTGTAACTGCGAAGTGCCATCGCACCTTGCCGCTGACCTTTCAAGCTTGGTTCCGGGCCGCCAGATGGACGACAACGCCCACGTCTTGATGCGCTATGCTAGTGGCGCGCGTGGAATGCTATGGGCCAGTCACGTGGCCGTGGGAAACGAAAACGGCCTGCGTTTGCGGGTTTATGGCGAACGTGGTGGTCTGGAGTGGTCACAGGAACACCCTAACCACCTACAATTCACCCGCTTTGGCCAGCCTATGCAGCTCCTGACACGTGGATCAGGATCGGTGCTGCCGCAAGCCGCCCAACGAGCAACTCGTATCCCTCCGGGCCACCCTGAAGGATATTTGGAAGGCTTTGCAACCCTCTACGCCGAGGCCGCCGAACTGATCCGATGTGAGGATAAGGCGGACCACTTACTGCCCGGTCTTTTTGACGGTTTGTTGGGTATGGCATTTATCTCAAGCGTACTGGCATCGGCCAAGACGAAGGCCGATGGTGCCGCATGAGTGCATAAAGGTTCTGCAGCGAAGCCTCCTGAAGTTTTAAGAAATGCATCTGACCTGCGGTATAAAGTGGTCAGTTCTTTGAGTTTTTGAAAGGAACAGACTCCGAGCGTTAGCTGACCTTTACGGATCATGTGCGCGACCTCGATTGTCGGCAAAAAGGTGCGGGGCGATACTTGTAGTAAAGCGTCCACATTGGCCGACATTGTCGCAAACAACTTCAAACTGGAATACAGATTTGAATCAGTTTCAGTTTGCTCACACATTTGATGGGTTGGCATTGAGGGCCAGACAGAAAATGGCCTCCGAAATACCGGAGGCCAATCAAAGATATTTCCTCAACCTCTATTCGGCCGGCATAGTCGTTGCTTCAGCTGAGATTGTTGTCGCGATGCCCGCTGCTTCGCGCCGCCCATCATTCCAGATTGCTTTGATCAGTGCGATGCACATCAACGCCATTACAATAGAGAAGGGCAATGCACCTATCACCATAGCGGTCTGGATGGCTCCGGTACCACCTGAGACAAGCAAGCCCCCGACAACAAGTGCCAGAGCTGCGCCCCAGAACATGATGTGAGGCCTTGCCTTGGGACCTTCGTCGCCAGCTGCGTTGATCGTATTCACGATCAGCACGGCCGAGTCTGCAGACGTGACAAGGAACGTCATCAGCAGGACAACGATCACGGCGGCCATTGCCCACGCCAATGCTTCTGCAATCGGAGCAAGCATGTGTTCTGTCATCGCGAAGATCTTGTCGCCGTTCGCCGCATCCAGAATGACGCCGTTTGCGTCTCCGTTCAGTTCCAGATCGATAGCCGTGCCTCCGGCCCAGGCGAACCAGACAAAGCACATTAGTGCGGGAACAATCATCGCGCCCAACACGAACTCACGGATTGTCCGGCCTCTGGAAATCCGCGCCAGGAACAAACCGACGAAAGGTGCGAACGCGATCCACCACGCCCAATAGAAGACAGGCCACCAGCCTTGCCACTGCGCAAGAAGGAAAGCTTCCGACCCTTCAACACCATCAGATGTGTATACGTTGAAGCTCAGCCATGGCAGCGCGACCACATAGTCCCATATGCCTACAAAAAACGCTTTGGCGCCAAAGAAGGTCGCTCCGAACAGGATGAAGAACCCCAGAAGGAAGATCGACAGGCCCATATTGATGTTCGATAGCCATTTGATGCCCTTGCCAACACCGGACAGGGCCGACAAGGTCGACGCGCCCATGATGACAAGTAGAGCGACGACGATACCCAAGTTTGTCGCAGAACCATCGGGCTGTGCGAGCCCACCGATGCCGATGCGTGTGAGACCTGCAACGAACTGTTCAACACCGAAGCCGAGCGTCTGGGCTACCCCAAGAATAGTGGCGACAACGGCGACGATGTCGATCAGATGACCGAGGTTGCCCGACAGTGATTTACCAAACAGTGGGGTCAATGAGGAGCGGATCGTCAGCGGCAGTCCGCGACGATAGCTGAAGAAAGCAAGCGCCAAGCCAGCTATCGCATAGCATGCCCACGCCCCGAAACCCCAATGTAGGTATGACCAAACATACGCCGTTCGGACATTGTCTGCATCCAGTGCAGTCGTCACCCCCTGAATAACGGACGGATTGTTCTTGAAATGCGCGACAGGTTCGGCGACCGCCCAAGTTAACATTCCGACACCGATGCCCGCGCCAAACATCATCGAGAACCAGGAAAAGTTAGAGAACTCGGGTTTCTCGCCCTCTACGCCAAGTTTCATACGTCCTGCAGTTGGCCAGATGGCCAGCCCAATACAGACGATGACAAACCCGGTAACAACCCAGATATACCAGGCAGCGAACTGCGAAAGAATGGCGGCATTCCAATCGCCAAGAATTCTACCAGCCTGTGTTGGCCAGACTATGCACCAAACAACCAGCAGGCTGATGACGATCTTGCTGATCACCGTCACGTTGACGCTGAACCCCCGGTAAAAACCGTTGTCAGCGGTTTTTATCGGAAGTTCCGATAGTGGTGGTTTCATTGACATTTGTATTCCTCCCTTTGAATCTCCGCTTCACGCGTCGAGCGCGACCGGGCCTTTCGGCCAACTGCAACAGGCCAGCACATACCCTTGCTCGGTATCACCGGGTTGCAGGCCGCCCATGTCCTGCATCTCAACATCGCCCTGAGTGAGGCGCACTTTGCAGTTGCCGCAAACGCCCTGCTGGCAGGCCGAGTCGATCCAGACGCCTGCGTTCAGCGCAGCCTCTAGCAAGGTCTCGCCCTCGGCGGCATGACCGTGCAGACCGCTGAGTGAGAAATAGACCTCGCCCCCCGTGCCGCTGCTTTCTTCGATAGTGATCTTTTCGCCAAAGCTCTCTTCGTGGACAGCGGCAAACGGAATGACAGAAGCCACATCACGGGCTGCTTTCATGAACCCTTCGGGACCGCACATGAAAATGCTGCGCTCGGCGTGATCAGGCACAAGTCGCTGCAGCAAATCTGCCGATATCTGACCGATTTCACCCTCAAACCCATCATTCGCTTCATCCACAATGGTATGGATGGTCACGTTGGCGAAGCGTCGGTTCAAAAACTCAAGCTGGTCGCGGAAAATGATGTCCCTAGGCGAGCGAGCGAAATGCACGAAAACGATGTCTTTCGGCAAGGTCACGTCGGTGACGTATTGCAGCATCGACATGACCGGGGTGACACCCGAGCCACCGGACAGGAACAATGGCTTATCGCTGGGGATATCCACCCAGTTGAAGCCACCGGTGATATCTGCAATCTCGATCTCTGTTCCGGGGACCATCTGATCGTTCAGATAGTTGGACACAACCCCACCGGGCACGCGCTTGACGGTGACCTGAATGTTGTGGGGCCGGGTCGGCGTGGACGAGATCGAATAGGCGCGTACATGCTGCTTGCCCTCGATCTCGAAACAGAAGGTCACGTATTGGCCTGGTTTGAAGTCGAAGCTGCGGCTTTGCGTGTCTTCAAAGACGAAGGTCTTGCTGTCATGCGTTTCATCGATCACCGCTTTGCAGGTCAAAGTGGCAGGCCCACCTGCGTAGCAGGGTTGGTTGTTGGCTGAATTCAGGGAAAACGGACTGTCCGTCGCAACGAGCATCTTGCGGAAACCTCCAGAATAGGGTTCGCGCGAGGATAGTGGTGCAGGGGATCTGAAAAACGGTGCAGAATTGTTGTATCAATCGGTTAAAGCGATTGATCTGTGCTGGATCAGTTCTTTGAACAGGGCGACTGCCTGAGCCACCAGAGTATCATGACGTTTTCGTACGTGCACGATGGAATAGATGGGCTGTGGAATCACCGGTGCGTCCGTTACCTGTTGCAATTTCGGATACTCGGCACACAGACCCGGTGCGGCAAACCCGGGGAAATATGCCGTTCCGCCGTTGGCTTTTAGGAAATCCAAAGCCAGATCATTACTGCCCACCAGGATCGAGCTTTGCGGCTGATCTGAAAACGCCTCGTCGTGCTGGCGATCAAAATAGGATGTGTAGGCGACCTGAATGTAGCGCGTCCATGGAACGTCCTCGATCCGGTTACAATCGGTGGACAGCATTACATAGCTTTCGCTGCCCAATTCGCTGACAAACATGTCAGGCGCCCGCTGCGGGACAAAAACAATACCGATATCGGTCTCGCCGGTCAGAACATCCCGCTGTATCTGTTGTGAGAAATTCGCCTCGAGATACAGGTCCAGATACGGGTTTCTTTCCCTGACTGCCTTAGTCCAGTCTATCAGCACGGATCGGGCCAAACTGAACTGAACTGATATACGCAAGCGTTGCCTGTTGCCGCTGCCACCCGCCTCAACATCGCGTCGTGCCAGACTCCAAGCAGCCAGCAGTGACCGGCAATGGGTCTCAAAGCGGCGCCCGGCGGCCGTGGGTTCAGCCCCGCCGCGCCCCCGTTCGAACAGGCGTGTGTCCAGCTCCTGCTCCAACTGACGGATGCGAGCGCTGACCGTGGATTGGGTCACATTCAGACGTTCGGCGGTGCGGTTGAAGTTCCGCGTTTCCAGAACATCCATGTAGGTCACTAAAAGCTGGCGATTCATTTAATCGGTAATCCCGATCGATAGGTGCGTTTCAATTGTATTTATTTGCCAAAGTTTCGCAGATATCAAGCATCGTTGAACAAGATGTAAGCCCGCCCTTTTGGCGCCAGCAACAGGAGAAGTTCATGTTCATCGTCGATTGCGACTGCCACAACTATTGGTGCAGCGCCACGGTTCTGGAACCCTACATGGAAGGTCTTTTCAAGGACATGTTCGTCCGGGGTGAACGCACCGGCCCACGTGGTGCATTCCCACATGGCCATCGTCCCTGGTTCCACCCCGAAGGATTTGCCCGCCATGACGTGAACCCGGTTGAGGAAGACGACAACTACTTGATAATGAAGGAAAAGCACCTCGATAAATACAATATCGACGTTGCAATCCTGACCGGCGACGAACCGATCGAAGCCTCAACGCTGGCCAACCCTTATTACGCCAATGCGCTGTGCAAAGCCTATAACGACTACATGATCGACTACTGGCTGCCCAAGGACGAGCGGTTCTGGGGCTCGATCGTGGTGGCACCGCAGGACCCGCATCTGGCCGCCGCTGAAATCCGCCGGGTTGGCGGCCACCCCCGTGTCGTTCAAGTTTTGGTGAGCCACGGTGCCGCACGCCCTTATGGCGACCCGTTCTATCACCCGATCTATGAGGCTTGCGCCGAAATGGGCTTGCCATTCGCTATGCATCTCGGCGGACAGGGCGGCATCAACTCGACCCCCATCGGGGCCGGGCCTTCGACCTTCTTCTGGGAAACCCACGCGATCCTGCCGCAGACGGCCATGACCCACATGGCCAGCCTGATCGCCCACGGCGTGTTTGAGAAATGGCCGGGCTTGAAAGTGGTAATAATCGAATGTGGCGTCGCCTGGGTGCCCTCGGTTCTTTGGCGTCTAGATGCGAACTACAAGGCGCTGCGCAAGGAAACGCCGTGGCTCAAGCGTCTGCCGTCCGAATACTTCAAGTCGAACATCCGCATGTCGACCCAGCCCCTGGAGCAGCCCGAGAACATTCAGCACCTTTGGGCAACGCTTGAGGCTATGGATGGAGAGAACACCCTGATGTTCGCGTCGGACTATCCGCATTGGGACTACGACGACGTCAACAAGCTGCATGTCCCGCCCGCATGGCGCGAGAAGATCTTCGGACTCAATGCGTTGGACGTATATACCCGTCTGCCACGCCCGATGGCGCATGCCGCCGAATAAAGAAGGAGACATCGACCATGGCAAACAAGTATTTCGCCTGCAAAACTGATGAAGTCCCCAGCGACGCGGCAAAGATCGTCACAGTTTCGAACATGCCCATCGGCGTTTTCAAACTCGACGACGGTTATCACGCTTTGCTCAACATCTGTCCTCACAAAGGTGCGGCCCTCTGCGAAGGCCCGGTCTGCGGTACGACCCGCCAAACGGACTCAACCGAATTTGTCTATGATCGCGCCGGTGAAATCGTCCGTTGCGCCTGGCACGGTTGGGAATTCGACATTCGCAGCGGTGAGTTTCTTGTGGATTCGTCCATTAAAACGAGACGCTTCGATGTATCAGTAGAGGGCAGTGATCTCTTCGTGCATCTGTAAGAAGCGGGTTTCACGACGAAGGTCAGAAATATTAGGCAGTTCAATCTTTCCTCACAGCTGCCTGCGCTGGCATTGTCTAGGCATAGGCAATGCCAGTTCTATTTTTGAAACTGGAGAACTATCGCTGTGCTTTTCGTATAGGCTTGGAGGATGGCTATCTGCACGTTCTGATTGGCCTACAGGAGGGCGCTCACCCTGGCCAGATATTCATTGAAAGCAACTCATGGCTTGGCTAAGCCATTCTTACCAGCGCCCAAAACTATTTGTTTGATTGACTTCATGAGGCATTGGGCATTTGCCACTTTTATGTCCCAGAAAACAGCAGACCGCGTAAATAGCTGTTCAAGGCCTTCTTGAAAACCATTGGGCTCATGAGATTTTCAAACTAAGGAAATGCATTTGAGCCCATATTTTACACGCCAATTCAGGTCCATTCGCAATTATCCCGCTTCCTCTGATCTACTGCAGTATAGAGTATTCAACTACAGCGGATTTACGTCTCAGTAATTCAGGCCGAGCGACGCAGCCCATCGATTAAACGTTTCATTAAGAAGGCTTAATAATCAAACGCTTCCATAGGGTTTGCACAATGGCTGCATACATAGTTTTCCGAGGAGTAATCAAGGGAGGTCGCTGAAATGAATGTTGTGAACGCAACTCATTGGCCGTTCGGGTCAGAGGAGAGTTTCATCTTGTCGACCGAACCAGGCCCAGCTTCGCAAGGCGGCGTATCTAGTTCGATTGATCAAGTCGATTTGCCTTTTTTGAACCTCGATCCCCATGATCTCGAAGGGAAAGAAGATCTGTCGGATATCGAATTGCGCGGGTTTTGGGACGGGGTGATCGACAGCACGGTCAGCGCGTATCAAGGTGCTGGGTCTCACGAGGTTGAGTTCAATCTTTCGATGGTGAACTACGAGATCGCGACACGCGGAAGCGCCACGCTCATTTCCGAGCTGTACCATACACAGCAAGTCGCGCTTGAAACCATAAGCATACATGGAACGGACATACCTGTTTCTTATGAGGCCCGGTCCGCCTTTGGATTTGAGGGCGTTCACATTGGTCAGGCAGCACAGTTTCAGCATCTGTCTGTAGCCAGCGAACTGGGGGAGATGTTCGATGTGCATGGGTTCGATGCAAATGGCGATCTGGTTCTGGCGTCATACGGCTATTACGAGGTCGTCGAGATCGCAGGCAAGCTTCACCAAAACGGAATTTCTGATTTTGCACTTAGTTTCGAGGTGTCGTTCGAGCTCGAAATGAATGAGACCGGTCTTTATGAAGTATTTGCTGCGGTCTCGTTCGATGGCCAAATTGACTTTAACGACGGAATGTCGCGCTTTTTTGAGTTTGAAGAGGATATGTATTTCCCAGCTCGCGATCTGGGGCGTGTGGAATTTGGCCCTTTGCCAGATGGCTTGTTCCAACAACTGGCGATGTTTCAGGCTCATATGGGTGACGCCTGGGACGAGTTGGTGAGTTTGAACGATCAGCTTGAGGCGGCGTTTCTGCAGCTTCGTGAAGACGAGCACTATGATGAGTGGGATTTAGCCGGGCAGGGGATTGAAAATCCGTTCACTTTCGATTTGCCGCCAGTGGATCAGTGGCTATAACGATTTGGACATTCGGCCCTTTCTGCTGTTCAATCGGACAGGGCTAAGCCAACTCTGTCCGATCATGTGCGCTGGCCGCATCTGATTTTCGGCCGTCACAAGTCATAGGCAAATGGAAGATATTGAAAACACCAGCCCACCGTCACTCGATCAGATCCTCTCGCTGGAAAAACAGGTATGGACTGCGCTGGTTGAAGGCAATGCACAGGCCGACCGGGCGCTGCTGAGCCCCGATTTTCTGGGCGTGTATCCAACGGGTTTTGCCAATCGCGACGATCATGTTGGCCAGTTCGCCGATTCGCCTACGATGGCGCAATATGAACTCAGCGATACCAGGTTGCGCGTCTTATCGGCGGATGTGGTTTTGCTCTCATACAGGGCAGATTATCTACGCCCCGAAGCACAGGAATGGGAGGCGATGCTGATCTCATCCCTATGGGAGCGGCGTCACGATGTCTGGATCAACAGTTTCAGCCAGGACACGCCACTGGAACGGTCATGAGCCAGCCTCTTGTTATCAACCGCTTGCCGCGCGCTTTTCATACCGATCTGGGTGACGAAACACGCGCGGCGCTGCCCGATTTGACTGCCGAGCAGGGGGAGTTGATCGCGGGAACTGCGGGCTCTAGCCCCTACCTGAAAGGGTTGATTGACCAAGAAAGGAACTGGTTGCCACACGCGTTGCAGCAACCGGACCAGGCATTGTCGGAAGTGATGGACGCGGCGCGCGCGCTGCCGTCGGATCAGTTGAAACCCGGTTTGCGGCAAGCGAAGAGGCGCATGGCCTTGCTGACGGCGCTGGCCGATCTGGCGGGTGCGTGGCCGTTGGAAAAGGTAACTGCCGCGCTGACTGACTTTGGCGCTTTGGCCGTAGATGTGGCAGCGAAGGCCGAAATTGCTGCGTTGATCCGGCGCGGCAAGCTGCCGGGTATGACCGAGAATGATGTCGAAACCGCAGCTGGTATGGTCATTCTGGCGATGGGCAAAATGGGCGCATATGAGCTGAATTATAGCTCGGATATCGATCTGATCGTGCTGTTCGACGAAACCCGTTTCGATCCCGATGATTTCTATGAAGCCCGTCAGGGAATGGTGCGCGCCACGCGGAATTTCTGTGCCACGCTCAGCGACAAGACGGCGGATGGGTATGTATTCCGCACCGATCTGCGACTGCGCCCGGACCCGGCAGTCACACCCGTGTGTCTGGCGATGGAAGCGGCTGAGCGCTACTATGAAAGCCTTGGGCGCACGTGGGAACGTGCGGCCTATATCAAGGCACGCCCCTGCGCCGGGGACATCGCGGCAGGTCAGAGATTCCTTGATGCATTGCGCCCGTTCGTCTGGCGGCGGCATCTGGATTTTGCCGCAATTCAAGACGCTCATGACATGCGACTGCGTATACGCGAGAACAAGGGAACGGGCGGAAGCCTCTCGATTCACGGCCACGATATGAAGCTGGGGCAGGGCGGTATTCGAGAGATCGAGTTCTTCACCCAGACCCGCCAATTAATCGCGGGCGGACGTGATCCAGACCTTCGCGTCCGGGGCACCGTTCCCGGTCTGGCGGCGCTGGCCTCAAAAGGCTGGGTGCCCGAAGATGTCGCCGAGAAGCTGACCGATCATTACCGTGCCCACCGCGAGGTCGAGCATCGAATCCAGATGGTGCATGACGCGCAGACCCATAAGGTGCCAAATTCAGAGGACGGTTTCGAACGGGTCGCGTGCCTGATGGGGATCAGCAGCGCCGAATTGACCGCCGAACTGACCCGCCGCCTGACCGAAGTGCACGAACTGACCGAAGGGTTCTTCGCCCCTGGACCAGGCGCGGCACCCGTGCCGCTTCAGGAGGTTGAGTTTGACAAGGGTGTGCTGGCCCGCTGGCCGACTTACCCGGCGCTTCGATCGCAGCGTGGTGCACGGATATTCGAGCGGCTCAGACCGGAACTTTTAGCGCGATTGGCGAAAACTTCGAAACCCGACGAAGCATTGCTGGCGCTGGATGGGTTTTTGGCAGGATTACCCGCTGGAGTGCAGCTGTTTTCCCTGTTCGAAGCGAACCCGCATCTGATCGATCTGCTGGTCGATATCGTCGGGACATCGCACGCCCTTGCCACCCATCTGTCGCGCAACGCCTCGGTTTTTGATGCGGTGATTGGTGGCAGTTTCTTCAGCGATTGGCCCGGGCAGGCGACCTTGCAGTCGGACTTGACGCAGGCCTTGGCAGAGGAAAGCGACTATGAAACACAGCTCGATTTCGCACGTCGCTGGTGCAAGGAGTGGCACTTTCGCATCGGTGTGCATCATCTGCGCGGACTGATCGATGGGGCGCAGGCCGGGCAGCAATATGCCGAACTGGCGCAGGCCGTGATTGCGGCGGTTCTGCCCTGCGTTGTCGACCAGTTCTCCAAAAAGCATGGACCGGCGCCCGGGCGCGGCGCCGCGGTTTTGGGCATGGGGTCACTTGGGGCAGGGCGCATCAACTCGCAATCCGATCTGGACATGATTGTCATCTACGATCCTCAGGATCAGGACATGTCCGATGGCCCTCGCCCGCTGGCAACGCGGACATACTACGCTCGTTTCACCCAGGCTCTGATCACGGCGCTCAGCGCGCCAATGTCGCAGGGACGGCTTTATGAGGTCGACATGCGTCTGCGCCCGTCGGGCAATCAGGGGCCGGTGGCTACAAGCTGGGTCAGCTTCACCAACTATCAGCAGAATGAGGCCTGGGTGTGGGAACACCTTGCTTTGACCCGCGCCCATGTGGTCGCAGGCGACGCCGGTCTGGCCGAGGATATCGAAAGCTTCCGCGCCGATTTCCTGTCGCAATCGCGCGATCGCCAGAAGGTGCTGAAAGAAGTCGCCGAGATGCGCGAAAGACTGGCCGCAGCCAAAGCACCAGCGGGCGTTTGGGACGCAAAGAATGGGCCGGGCCGCATGATGGATATCGAGCTGATGGCAGAGACGGGCGCATTGCTGGCCGGATTCCCCCAGCGCGATGTCCATTCGGGTCTGGACGGGGCGGTCGCTGTCGGGCTGCTGGATGTCGCACAGGCGCAAACCCTGAAGGGTTGTTACGATTTATGCTGGTCGGTGCAATGTGCGGCGCGTCTGCTGTCGGGAAAGGTGATCGAGGCCGACAAGATCGGTGAAGGCGGTACGGCCTTTCTGTGTCGGGCGACCGGGTTCGATCAGGTCGAACAGCTGCAATCCGCGTTGCAAGACAATTACAGCACTGCGGCCTCGTTGATTGGCGCAGTTGTCGGAGGGGTTGAAGATGGCACGCAGTGATGATCCGAATGACCACAAAGGCCTGATCCGCGAGGCGTATCGCATTGAAGGCATCACCTTGCCCGAGTGTCGCAGCATCTTTCTGGATTGGGCGCTGAGCCTGCCCGGAGAGCTTGATCAAAATCAGGCCTTGACCAACCTGCACGCAGTCTATTCGGAACAGGCTGCTGATCATCCGATGACGCAGGTCCTGACCGAGGGTTTGCAGGCGGCCCAAGCCCCCAAGCGTCGTGGCGGCTGGCGCAAGCGCAACCGTTAACGGGGCTTTCACCCCCGTGCATTCACGATTATGAGGGCGCCATGACAACCGTAGCTGACCGCCCCCGTATCCGTTTGAAACCCAAGGCCAATGCGCGTGGCCTGCGCCACGGGTTTCCCTGGGTCTACGCCAACGACATCGTCACCGACCGCCGGACTCGCAAGATCGGGCCGGGGTCCTTGGCTGTGCTGGAAGACGAGAAGCGCGCGCCAATCGCTCTGGTCGCAGTGAATCCGGTCTCGAAGATCATGTGCCGGGTATTGGATTGCGATATCGGCGCGCAGTTGGATGCGGACTGGTTTGAAACCCGTCTGCACCGCGCGCTTGAGATGCGCGAGCGACTGTTCGATGCGCCTTACTATCGCCTGATCCATGCCGAGGCGGATGGGTTTCCCGGGGTGATTATCGACAGGTTCGGAGACGCCTGCGTGATCCAACCCAACGCAGCCTGGGCTGAGGCACTTCTTGAATCTCTGACCGACGCGCTAGTCAAGGTGACCGGGGTCGACACCGTGCTGAAGAACGCCTCAGGGCGCACGCGTGTGCTCGAGGGGTTGGACGACACCAATCTGACCTTGCGCGGCACCGCGCCCGATAAGCCTCTGCCAGTGCCAATGAATGGCGCAACCTACATGGCTGACCTGACCGGTGGGCAGAAAACCGGCCTGTTCTATGACCAACGCCCCAACCACGCGTTTGCCGCCAAGTTGGTTCACCCCGAGGCGCAGGTGCTGGACGTATTCAGCCACGTTGGAGGCTTTGGTCTGGCCATGCTGGCGGGCGGCGCAGCACAGGCATTGTCCGTTGACGGCTCGGCAGCGGCGCTCGAACTGGCGGCGAAGGGCGCAGAAGTCTCAGGATTTTCTGCCCGTTTCCAGACCCGACAAGGCGACGCCTTTGATATACTGACCAAACTCGGCGAAGAGGGCGCGTTGTTCGACGTCGTCATCTGTGATCCCCCGGCTTTTGCACCTTCGAAACAGGCGTTGGATGCAGGTTTGCGCGCCTATGAGCGTACCGCACGTCTGGCGGCTCCGCTGGTCAAACCGGGCGGGTATCTTGGCCTCTGCTCCTGTTCTCATGCCGCTGATCTGGGCCGCTTCCGCGATGCCTCATCCCGTGGGATCGGACGGGCAGGACGACAGGCCCAACTGATCCGAACTGGCTTTGCCGGGCCGGACCATCCACAACTGCCGCAACTGGCAGAAAGCGGCTACCTCAAAGCCGTGTTTTACCGTCTGTGAAGGCGGTTCTTGATACCTGCGTCATCTATCCCACGGTGATGCGAGAGATGCTGTTGGGCGCTGCGAGGCTTAACTATTTCACGCCCGTCTGGTCTGCACGTATCCTCGAAGAATGGGCCCGTGCCGCCCGCAAACTCGGCCCCGAGGGAGAGGCGCAGGCGCGCGCCGAAATCGCGCTGGTTCAGGCCCATTGGCCAAATGCCGAGCAACCCGCCAACCTCGGTGTTGAACAGCGCCTATGGTTGCCGGATGCCGCCGACATCCACGTTCTCGCAACGGCGGTCACAAGCTCGGCAGATGTCATTGTCACCGTCAATGCCAAGGACTTTCCCAAGAATATGTTGGCCGACGAAGGGCTTGAGCGGCGCGATCCGGACGGGCTGCTGCATGAACTCTGGCTGTCCGACCCCGAAGGCATGACGCAGGTTTCCAAAGCGGTCCTTGCTGAAGCCAACCGGCTATCCGGTGCTCAATGGACCTTGCGCAGCTTAATGAAAAAAGCCCGCCTGCCGCGCCTTGGCAAAGCCCTGAGTACTTAATTCGGGATCCCATTCATCTGGCCAAAAATATCTCGGGGAGCGCGAGGGGCTGGCCCCTCGCTCCTATCCTAAACTCCCACGCCCCACTTTTGTTCAAGTACTTCCAGAGCTGCGATCCGCTCATCCGTCTTTGGATGACTCATCAACCAAGCGGGCACAACGCCCGCACGCTGCTGAGTCAGATCCTCAAGCTTGTGGAACAAAGACTTCTGTGGACCAATCCCGATCCCGGCTTTTGTCAAAAGCGCAGCCGCATATTCATCCGCCTCATATTCATCACTCCGCGACAGGCGGGAGGCCAGCAAATGAGTCAGCATATTTGCAATCCAGGCTCCAATGAACGGGATGAAGCGGTTCAATAGCATCATCAGCGCAGCACGCAGGGCGTTTTGACCCGAGAAATCAATCATCCGCCGCCGGGCGTGGCCAAGGGCGACATGGCCCAATTCATGCGCGATTACGCTTGCCATTTCTTCCGCTGATACTTCGCCGTTGCCAAATTTGCGATAAAAACCGCGAGTGATGAAAATACGCCCATCCGGCGCTGCCAGCCCGTTCACCGGATCGATCTCGTAGATGTAGACTGGGACCCGATCAATCTCCAAGGCTGCAGCCAGCCGGTCCGTCATGCGTTTTAGCGCAGGATCGGCCAGTTCGGTGGACTTCGCATCCAACTCACGATGCGTGCGCCAGACGGATATCCGGTACATCACAACGGCATAGGCTATGGCCAGCAGGATGGGTGTTAAGCGAAGCATGAGTTAGATATGGGCGGCCCACCCCAAGGAGGCAAGCGGTAACTCGCCCTTCACGTCCGATCAGTTATTTGGCTCAATCCAGCCTTACCTGCCTGGCGAGGGCAGGTGCAGGTTCGAATGAAACTCGGCAAGGGACTGCTTGGTTAAGATCTCGCCCTTCGAAGCCTCAAAAAATGCGCGTTCAGCTTCCTTTTCTGCGACCAGAGCATCAACTCTCAGGTCCCTCACATCCGCGCGCAGAGCGTCGCGCGCCTCCTCGTAGGTTTCAGCATCGCGCAGCTCATCCTCAAGCGCACTCAGCTTGTCATCATAGTCCGGGTCCGCAGGATCAAGTGCGGCGATATCATCGGCGATGTCTTCGCTGCTGCGGCCATCGTAGTCTTCGTTCAGATCACGCAATTCACGGCGCGCCTCATAGAGGTCACCGCGCAGGTCGTAATAGGTTTCCGCCGCCGCCTGATAGGTCGCGATCTTGCCGACATTACTGTTGGGTGAAGCATTGCGGAACGCCGGGGCTGCTGCCTTAGACGCATTCAGGTTACGCAGCTTGTCCGAGCCATCGGGATCGGTGATTGCTGCAACAAGCGGGTCGCGGTAATAGCGGTAGCGGTCCTTCTTGCGATCGGAATATGGCTTGTCGTAGCGCAGTCGATAGTCGGTTTCATCATAGATCTTCTTATCGTCCGAATAGCGGTAGCCGTCAGGATTGTAAGGCACCGGCTGGATCGTTGCCCAGTCCTTGTACCAGTAGTTTGGCTGTGGCAGATCGAGATTGCCGTGGAATTCGCCCAGCGTCGCCTTGGTCAATGTCCGCCCTTTCGAAGCGTCATAAAAGGCAGCCTCCGCATCTTGCAACGCGTCGCGGGTTTCGTATTTCAGGTCCCTCAGATCCGCGCGCAGATCGTCGCGCGCCTCCTCGTAGGTTTCAGCATCGCGCAGCTCATCCTCAAGCGCACTCAGCTTGTCATCATAGTCCGGGTCCGCAGGATCAAGTGCGGCGATATCATCGGCGATGTCTTCGCTGCTGCGGCCATCGTAGTTTTCGTTCAGATCACGCAGTTCGCGACGGGTCTCATAGAGGTCACCGCGCAGGTCGTAATAGGTTTCCGCCGCCGCCTGATAGGTCGCGATCTTGCCGACATTGCTGTTGGGTGAAGCATTGCGGAACGCCGGGGCTGCTGCCTTAGACGCATTCAGGTTACGCAGCTTGTCCGAGCCATCGGGATCGGTGATCGCTGCAACAAGCGGGTCGCGATAGCGACGCTTGCTGGGCTTCTTATTGTCATAGTGCTTGGATTTATAATCTGTGCGAGCAACAGGTCGCGGGGAATACTCAATAGGAGCAACCGACGCCTTGCGATACGTTTTCGTTACGCGGTTCGCGCTTGACTTGGTTTTTACCGGCGAACGCTTGCCAAATAGTTGCTCGACATCGCGTTTAAACTCTCTTCCAAAGCCCGCCAGTGTGGTCTTTTGTACCTTGCCGTTCCGTCCCTTAGCTTTAGCAGAGGTTTTGGCTGACCGCTGGTGTTTTGCCTTTTGCTTCTTGTTAAACCCGAAAGCCTTTTCCACGCGGTGCGTTTTGGAGTTGGCCTTGCCGGCATCTTTACCCGCGCTTTTGGAACCCTTAGCTTTGCTGGATTTTCCCTTTTCGCCGCCTTTGTTGCCGTCGTTGCCTTTTCCGGACTTTCCCTTGCCTTTGTTGCCGTCGTTGCTTTTTCCAGAATTACCTTTGCCGCCGCCGCGGCCCTTTCCATTGCCATTATCATTCTTGGCATAAGCGGCGTCAGGGGAAAGTACCAATGTCGCGGTCGCACCCGATGCAATTGCGAACGCTGTAATGGTCAAAACAGATGTCAGGATATTTGGTAGTTTTGAAATGGTCATCTCAGCCCCCCAGCTTCAATCCCTTTGTCGTATATCACGAATTCGAGAGAGGCAGGGAATTTTGCCGAGATTGTTTCTTTGGTGGCGCTTTTGACGCGAATATCTCTGAAAACTAGGCCTATTGTTTCCAGTTTCTGAAGCAACCAGGACTCCGACGGTGACTAGCGCGTCAGTTCCCGCATACCTTGTTCTAAACCCGCCAGCGTCATGGGTACCATGCGATCTTCGAATATCTCACGGATCATGCCGATCGAATGGGTGTATTCCCAATACTTCTCTGGCACTGGATTGATCCACAGGTTCGATGTCCACTGTTCGCGTGCACGGCCCAGCCAGACTTGGCCAGATTCCTGATTCCAATGCTCATTTGCACCACCGGGATAAGCGATCTCGTAAGGACTCATTGAGGCATCGCCGACAAAGATGCATTTGTAGTCCGGCCCGTATGTGCGCAAGACCTCGTGCGTCGGAGTTTGCTGATCCCAGCGGCGGCGATTGTCGCGCCAGACGCCTTCATAGAGGCAATTGTGGAAGTAGTAGTATTCCAGATGTTTGAATTCGGTTCGGGCCGCTGAGAACAGTTCTTCCACGACCTTGATATGCGGGTCCATCGATCCGCCCACGTCCAGAAACAAAAGCACTTTGACGGCGTTGTGTCGTTCGGGTCGGGTTTTGACATCCAGATAGCCGTGTTCAGCTGTTGCCTTGATCGTTCCGTCCAGATCAAGCTCTTCGGCAGCGCCTTCGCGGGCCCAGCGGCGAAGGCGCTTCAGAGCGACCTTGATGTTCCGGGTGCCCAGTTCAACAGTGTCATCTAAATTCTTGAATTCGCGCTTGTCCCAGACCTTTACGGCACGCTGATGGCGGCTTTCTTTCTGGCCGATGCGCACGCCTTCGGGGTTGTAGCCATAGGCGCCGAAAGGTGAGGTGCCCGCGGTGCCGATCCACTTGTTACCGCCCTGATGGCGACCCTGTTGGTCCTTGAGGCGCTCGCGTAGCGTCTCCATCAGCTTCTCAAAGCCACCAAGCGCCTCGATCTCGGCTTTTTCTTCATCCGACAGGTGCTTTTCGGCCATCTTTGCAAGCCACTCGGCAGGAATATCGACCGCCTCGAGTACTTGATCGAAACTGATTTCACCCAACCCTTCGAAACTGGCGGCAAAGGCACGATCGAACTTGTCGATGTTGCGCTCGTCTTTCACCATCGAAACGCGGGCGAGATAGTAAAACGCCTCGACATCGTATGTCGCCAAGCCCTTTTTCATCCCTTCCAGAAACGTCAGGTACTCGCGCAGAGATACGGGAATGCCCGCGTTTCGGAGGTTTTCGAAGAAGGGCAGGAACATCGTTCTATACCAGACGAACAATGACCAGTGAAATCACCAGCCCGACCAACGCAAAGGCAATGCCGTAACCTGCAGCGTATTGAGCCATATCCGCACCGCTTCCGTTACGTTTGCGTGCTGTCAACGCGCCCAGAATCGCGCCCAGAATAGCCATGCCCAGAACCACTATCATGTGACGTTATCCACCCGTGCTTGTGGCGGCTGACTGCGCGATGTCTTGTGTGACCGAGCGCACCACCAAATCCGAGCCGAAGCCGTAACGTGCCCATCCGATACTGTCCAGCCGAACGCGACGTGCCTGATCTAGTTGACCGGACTGCCGCAGCGCCTCGGATTTGAGCAGCAGCAGGGTGGCCAGAAGGGCGGCGTTCTCGGCCTTCGTCATAACACTGATTGCTTTGTTCAATTCGGGCAGGGCCTCGGTGCCCTGACCCTGTGCCAAAGCAAATGCTGCGGTTTGTGCCGTGATATGAGCGCGCTGAATTTCCGTTCCCGGGGTGGCGTTCAGGTATTTCAGGGCAATTTCATATTGCTGCTGCGCCGCCTCGGGGTCGTCGAATTGCCCCATGCGCCCCAGCAGATAATGCGGATAGGCGCGGCGGTGGTCGGTCCAGCCTTGCTGTTGACCAATTCGCGCTGCCTCGTTCGCAGCGTTAACGCGCTTGGCCGTACCAGCGCCAGCCCCCAAAGCGCGTTGAACTGCATTAATCCACGCCCGAGGTGTCTCAGTAACCTGTTGTGGCGCAACCCGATCCCCTCTGGGGTTCAGCCGGCTGAGTACGCCGGGCAGAACCGCTGCCACCTGTTCGCGTGTCATGCCATTTTGCAACTCAGGCGCATAGGCTGCGCGCAGGATCAACATGTCGAATCCGGTCAGAACCGTGTGGAAATTGTCGTCGTTGAATACTGAATCGGTTAGGCGATAGAGGTCGTTCAGAGGTCCAAGGGCCTGAGCCAATTCTTCATGCAGGCAGTCCCGAATTTCCTGTGGGCTGGCATCGTAGGGGATGAATATCCCGATCCGTTCACGTTTTCGCAGTTCGGTCCAGTTGCTTTTGCTTTTGCGCCTGTCACGGCGGTATTCTTCCAGACTTGAAGAGTTGGGCACGACGAAACAGGCTGCCTGCGGCAGGATGCGGCGGATCTGTTTCTGGCTTACAGCCTCGATCGTGATGTTCGCCTGACCCTCTGGAATCTGCCGGATGTCGATCTTCGCCTCACGTTGCAACCGTGTCAGTAGCCGGCTCAGGTCGGTCTGCATCGTTGGTGGCGGTGTCCCAGTCAGACGCACCGTGATCGGTCCATCAAACCGGGTGAAGACCGGCAGTTCCGCGCCGCTTTCAAGCGCGAAATGCAGTGAGAGGAAGTCGGCAGCGATATTCTTGTTCGAACGGGCAGGCGGGCTTGGACGAGCAGCGCCGAAGGATTTAGACGGCGGCAGCGAAGCTTCGATCACCTGAGTACGGGTCGGCGTCTCGATCCGGTCGACCGTGGTGCAGGCAGACAGCGCCGCCAGAAGTAGGGTTGCGCCTAAAAGCCTCATGGTCGCTGATACTTCAGGAACGGCGACAACTTGCCGATGCGGTCATAGAGTTTGCGTGCGGTATGGTTGTTTTCCTGCGTCAGCCAATAGACTGAGGGGGCTTTCTGCCTGTCCGCTTCTTTATAGACGGCCTCAATCAGGGCGCGCCCAACTCCGGTGCCTCGCGCTTCTGGGCGGGCATAGAGATCCTGCAGATAGCAGACACTTTCTTCCTTCCAGGCGTGGCGATGAAACAGGTAGTGGGTCAGTCCAAGCAGTTGCCCATCCAAATCCGCGACAAAACAGGAAAAGTCATTCGGATCATCACCTAAGAGCCGCGCAAAGGTGCTTTGGAAAGTCGAATCCGGCACTTCGGTTTCATAAAATGCCAGGTAGTCACGCCACATTTCGGCCCATTGATCCCGGTCTTCTGGTCGCAAGGGGCGAATTGTGAGGGCGTTAGACATTTTATTATTTCCTGCTCTGGAGGCCCGATTGGCGCGGGGTCTTTCGTTGATGTAATGCTGACACTCGACCGTACCGATGACAAGCTGTGATCACCGCTTGCTACGCGCCATAAAGGCCAGCCTTTCAAACAGGTGTACGTCCTGCTCATTTTTTAGAAGCGCACCATGTAGCTTGGGCAGTGCATTCACACCGTCGCGTTTAAGGTCCTCAGCGCTCAAGTCCTCAGCCAAGAGCAGTTTCAGCCAGTCCAGCACTTCCGAGGTCGAGGGCTTTTTCTTCAAACCCTGCGTTTCGCGGATTTCGTAGAACTGGGTCAGCGCGGTGGTCAGCAGCGCATCTTTGATGCCGGGGTGATGGACTTCGACGATACGGCGCATCGTGGCTTCGTCTGGAAAGCGGATGTAGTGAAAGAAGCAGCGGCGCAGGAATGCGTCAGGTAGTTCCTTTTCGTTGTTCGACGTGATTATGACGATAGGGCGGTTCTTGGCACGGATCGTCTCGCCAGTCTCGTAGACGTGGAACTCCATCTTATCGAGTTCTTGCAGCAGGTCGTTCGGAAACTCGATATCAGCCTTGTCGATCTCGTCGATCAGCAACACGACCTTTTCATCCGCGTCAAACGCCTGCCACAGCTTGCCCTTGCGAATGTAGTTCGAAACATCATGCACGCGCTCTTCGCCAAGCTGGCTATCGCGCAAACGGCTGACCGCATCGTATTCATACAGTCCCTGCTGCGCGCGCGTTGTGGATTTCACGTTCCACTCAATCATCGTCAGCCCCAGCGCGCCTGCGACCTGTTTCGCCAGCTCGGTTTTGCCGGTACCGGGTTCGCCCTTGACAAGCAGCGGGCGTTCCAGCGTGACGGCAGCGTTCACGGCAATGTTCAGATCGTCGGTGGCAACATATTCTGCGGTGCCTTGAAAACGTGCGGTCATGGGACCCCTCATGTGGTTTCCGCGGAATGCGGGCTGGGTTTGCTCTGCTCGGGTTACAGAGAGGCAAGGTTATTTACAAGCCGGGCCGCAGCGTCGCGAGAGGATGGGATGGGCTGTAAGTCCAATCTGTTTTGGGCGATTCGTTCGGGGCGGGGTATCGCAGGGGTTGAAGCTGCCTGAAAAACGCCTTGCGAGAACCACAGAAAAACAAGGTTTTGTTGTTACAAGTCTCAATATTAGAGCAGTCGGAGTGACGCGGCGGCGAGGCATACGTTTGTGTAGTGACAATCTCTGCCCCGTCGGATAAACGCTCCGCAGAAGGGGGTGCCGAATGTCAGGTAATACAATCGCAACCGACGTTTCAGGCCATACCGAGGGAGCAAATATGAAGCAGGAAGTTTTTCTGCCGGAAGATTACCGTCCGGCTGAAGATGAACCTTTCATGAATGATCGCCAGCTTGAGTATTTTCGCCGCAAGCTGATGGATTGGAAGACAGAACTACTCGCAGGCAGCCGTGATACGATCGAAGGTCTGCAGGACAACACCCGAAACATTCCCGATGTCGCTGACCGCGCAAGCGAAGAGACCGACCGTGCGCTGGAACTGCGCACCCGGGATCGTCAGCGTAAGCTGGTGGCAAAAATCGACTCGGCCCTGCGCCGGATCGAAGAAGGGGAGTATGGATATTGCGAGAAGACCGGTGATCCGATCTCGCTCAAGCGCCTAGATGCGCGTCCTATCGCGACTATGACGCTTGAGGCGCAAGAGCGTCACGAGCGCCGCGAAAAGGTCCACCGCGACGATTGATCGCTGGGAAATTGCAACAAAACAACTGCGCCGGGGCCTGTCGCCTCGGCGTTTTTGCGTTATGGCAGGTCCATGAATATCAATGGTCTGAATTTCTGCGTCATTGGCGGCGGCATTGGGGGCATGGCGGCGGCACTCGCACTGCGAAGTCAGGGTGCTCAGGTGACGGTTCTGGAGCAGGCCCCAGAACTGACCGAAGTTGGCGCTGGATTGCAAATCAGTGCGAACGGGATGGCGGTACTGCGTGCGCTAGGCGTTGCTGGTAAGGTCCCGGAAGCTGGACAAATCTCGGGTGGGACCGTTCTGCGCGATTACCGTAATGGGCGCGTGATCAGTCGGGTCCCGGTCCCTGCCGCTGGGTCGACTTACTATTATCACCGGGCAGATCTGCTGGACCTGTTACACAAAGCCGCCTTGCGCTCTGGGGTGGATATACGGCTGGATGCACCTGTCGCCACGGTTCATAAACACCCAAGCGAAGCCGAGATCGTTCTGGAAAGCGGCGAAAGGCTGCGTGCGGAATGCGCGATCGCCGCAGACGGTGGGCGCAGCGCTATCCGCCCGATCTTGAATGGCCCCGAGGTCCCGGTTTTCACCCATCAGGTTGCCTGGCGAGCAACGATTCCCTGGACCCAGCGAGAAGAACTGCCATGCGCGTCCTTGACGATGGGGCCAGGCCGGCACGTGGTAACCTACCCGCTGCGCGATCAACGCCTCGTGAACATCGTGGCCATAGAAGAGCGTTCCGACTGGAAAGAGGAAGGCTGGCGACGTCAGGGTGATCCCGACGACCTGCGAACCCGGTTCGCCGAATTTGGCGGACCGGTTGGTGACATATTGTCAAAGATTGACGAGGTTCACCTTTGGGCGCTGTTTCTGCGCCCCGTGGCGCAAATCTGGCAGAATGGGCGATTGGCCTTACTTGGAGATGCGGCGCACCCGACGTTGCCTTTTATGGCCCAAGGAGCTTGCCTGGCACTGGAAGATGCCTGGGTCCTGACACGCGCGTTCCAGGACAACTCAGGCGTCGCCCGCGCATTGGCTACCTATGAAGCCACTCGACGACCGCGTGCCAGGCAAGTGGTTGGCGCCGCAGGCGCAAATGCGCGTAATTTCCACCTTCGTGGGCCAATGAGGCTGGCCGCACAGGCCGCCTTAATGGCGGTTGGTCCACGCTTGGCACGGCGCTACGAGTGGATCTATAGCTACGACGCGACCGCGTAAGCGTTCACAGGTCGAGATCAACCCAGACCGGCACATGGTCCGAAGGTTTTTCGTGCCCCCTCACTTCGGCATCGATCCTGCAATCACGCATCAAATCTGCAGCTTGCGGCGTCAGAAGAAAGTGATCGATGCGAATCCCGTCGTTTCTGTTCCACGCGCCGGCTTGATAATCCCAGAATGAGTAATGACCGGGGCCTTGCGTTCGCGCGCGAAAGGCTTCAGTGAAGCCCAGATTCAATACCTTGCGGAATGCAGCGCGACTTTCGGGTCGAAAAAGCGCATCCTCGCGCCAGGCGTCGGGGCGCTTGGCATCTTCGGCCTGCGGGATAATATTGTAATCCCCTGCCATCAACGCGGGTTCCTCTGATGCCATCAAATCGCGGGCACGATCATAGAGGCGCTCCATCCACTCAAGCTTGTAGTCATATTTCAGCCCCGGCACCGGATTGCCATTTGGCAGATACAATCCGCAGATGCGCAGTGCTCTCTTTCCTATGACAGTAGCTTCGATCCAGCGCGCCTGCTCATCACTTTCATCACCGGGCAACCCACGGGAGACACCCTCAAGCGGCAATTTCGAAAGGATTGCAACGCCGTTGAAGCTCTTTTGCCCATGGGTTTCAACGTTATATCCGCGCTCCTCGAAAATCTCGCGGGGGAAATTCTCATCGATTGATTTGATTTCCTGAAGCAACACGACATCGGGCTGCGCCTCATCCAACCAGCGAGGTAACGCCTCGGCCCTTGCCTTGATACCGTTGATGTTGAATGTGGCGATTTTCATGCGTGATCCTCCGGTGCCATTGGCAACCTATCGCGCAGAATACACGCAACGGCAAGTTGCCGAACAAGTAAGCGAGGCTCTGCCTCGCGCTCCGAGGTATTTTGGGCCAGATGAAGAAACGGATTCTTAACCATATTCGTCAAAACTGAGTATGCGGTACAGGCGGAGGCGCCGATGACCGCGCCAGGTGAAGCTCTCTGACTTTGACTTTCAGAGAGTGGATCCCTCTTCATCTGGCTAAAAATACCTTGGGGGTGTGGGGGCAAAGCCCCCACTGACGCTACATCGAGAACGATGTGCCGCAGCCGCAGGAAGACGTGGCGTTGGGGTTCTCAATCACGAAGCGCGCGCCGATGAGTTCCTGTGTGAAATCAATTACCGCGTTCTCTAGAAACGGCAGAGAGATCGAGTCGACGATGACCTTTTGGCCTTTGCCCTCTAGCACCAAATCGTCCTCTTTCGGCTCATCCAGGGCGATCTCGTATTGAAAACCGGAACATCCGCCTCCCTCCACAGCGACACGCAGGGCCTGGCCCTGATCTGCGGCACCGATTTCGGCCAGGCGTTCAAAGGCGCGTTCTGTGACTGTTGGGGGCAGATTCATGCCGGTCTCCAAAGGTTTATTTCCTTAGCATCGTACAATATATGGAACCTGACGACAGGCGACAAGGACAAGACCTTTGGACAGAGCGGGTTTTGCCTCGGACCCAGGCCGCGCAAGGGGGCGGCTTGTACCTGAGGAGGAAAGCAGTTTTCGGTCATGCTTTCAGCGCGACCGTGACAGGATTATTCATGCCAGCGCGTTTAGGCGCCTCAAACACAAAACTCAGGTGTTTGTCGAGCATGAGGGCGACAGTTATCGAACCCGCCTGACGCATTCCATAGAAGTGGCTCAGGTGGCCAGGACGATTGCCGGGGCCTTAGGCTTGAACGGCGAATTGACCGAAGCGGTCGCGTTGGCGCACGACCTCGGTCATACGCCGTTTGGCCACACGGGCGAGGATGCTCTGCATGCGTTGATGGAGCCATATGGTGGCTTTGACCACAACGCTCAGGCCATTCGGATCGTAACCAAACTCGAGCGTCACTACGCCGAGTTCGATGGGTGCAACCTGACCTGGGAATGTCTGGAAGGGATAGCCAAGCACAACGGGCCGGTCACTGGTGCATTGCCTTGGGCATTGGCCGAATGCAACCAGGGCTTTGACCTCGAACTCCATACTCATGCGAGCGCTGAGGCGCAGGTCGCGGCGTTGTCGGACGACATTGCCTACAACAACCACGATCTATTTGACGGATTGCGGGCGGGATTGTTCAGAGATGAAGACATTCAGCAGCTTCCCATAATTGATGCCTGTTTCGCCGAAGTGGATGCCAAGTATCCGGGTCTTGACCCTTATCGCCGTCGGCACGAGGCGCTCAGACGGGTATTTGGCGTCATGGTTTCGGATGTTATCGACACCTCACGCGCGTTGATAGCGGCCTCGGGGGCGCAGTCGGTCGAGGATATCCGCCATCTGGGTTATCCGGTCATTCAATTCTCGGATGATCTTTGGGCGAAGCTCAAACAGATCCGCGCCTTCCTGTTTTCGCGCATGTATCGCGCACCGAGCGTGATGGAAGTGCGCGCCAGTGTCAGCAAGGTGGTTGAGGAACTGTTTCCGATTTACCTGTCCGACCCGAAACAGATGCCCAGGCACTGGCATGTCGATATCGAGACGGCAAAGGATGAGACCGCGCTGGCCCGCATCGTCTCGGATTATATCGCGGGCATGACCGACAGGTTTGCGCTGCAAGACCATGCCCGGCTTACCGGAGATCACTCGATCGCAATATAGGCGATGGCCCAGACCTGTTGGCTGGCTTGTGTTTGAGCCAGTTCAGCATCATCCGTGGGCGGGAAAACGATCATCGTGGGGCCGTAACTACCAATGCCCATCGGCACGCCATCCGCGTGGGTGGCTACGATGGGTTGGTGGGCCTCGATGCTTTCCCATGGGATTTCAGCCTGATAGCCATCCATAGCCATGGGCAGAGCAGATTTGCCCCTGGCACCTGCCATCGTCATCACGTCGGACAACAGTGGGCCAGCGAAGGTATACTCGCGCTGGTTCTCTGGCGGGCCGTAGGGGATGGTGATCTCGATCTGATCCAACCCGTCCAGCATGGCAGCGTCAAAGCCTGCTGCACCGTCATGTGTGACTTCGAGAAAACCCAACAGCCCACCGTCGTTCTCAGCGCGCGCGGGCAGATTGGTTTCGGTGATGGCGCCACCGAGCGTCAGCAGTACGTGGCCTTGAGGTGAGGGCATCTCGGCCCATGTGGGCAAGGCGGTGGTCAGCAACAGGGCGAAGGGCAGGGTAAGGCGCATTCAGGGGCTCCGGTCACGGTTTTCCCCGACCTTAGCCCTGATAGCGGTTAATCCAAGCGCAAAATTTAGGCGTCCATTGACCTTGGCGCTTTGCGTGGTAAACCCCGCGGCAAGCAAAAGGACATCCGAAATGAACCTGTTTTCCGAGATCCGCGGCCTGGTACTGGACGCGCTGGCGCAGATGCAGTCCGAAGGCGCGCTGCCTGAGGGGCTGAGCTTTGACAACGTGGCGGTTGAGCCTCCGCGCGATGCGGCGCATGGCGATATGGCGACCAATGCGGCGATGGTACTGGCGAAACCGGCGAAGATGAAGCCGCGGGACATTGCGGATGTGCTGGCAGGCAAGCTATCTGCAGACGACCGGATCACCAGCGCCGAGGTGGCGGGCCCGGGCTTTCTAAACCTGCGGCTAGCGTCTTCGGTTTGGCAGGGCGTGCTGGCTGCGGTGCTGGAAAAGGGCACCGATTATGGCCGTTCGACCATGGGGCATGGTCAAAAGGTGAACGTAGAATATGTCTCGGCCAACCCGACCGGCCCGCTGCATGTGGGCCACACGCGGGGGGCTGTGTTCGGTGATGCGCTGGCAAGCTTGCTGGCCTATTCGGGCCATGATGTGACCCGCGAATACTACATCAACGATGGCGGCGCGCAGGTGGATGTGCTGGCGCGGTCGGCATATGAACGGTATCGCGAGGCTAATGGGCTGAGCCCCGAGATTGCAGAAGGTCTCTATCCCGGCGATTACCTGATCCCGATCGGTGAAGCGCTGAAAGAGAAATACGGCGACAGCCTGATCGACAAGCCGGAAAGCGAATGGCTGGAAGAGCTGCGCAACTTTGCCACCGACGCGATGATGGACCTGATCCGCGCCGACCTGAAGGCGCTGGGCGTTGAGATGGACGTGTTCTTCTCAGAGAAGTCGCTCTACGGCACGGGTCGGATCGAGGCGGCGCTTCAGTCTTTGACCGACAAGGGCCTGATCTACGAAGGCGTGCTTGAGCCGCCCAAGGGTAAGAAGCCCGAGGATTGGGAGCCGCGCGAGCAAACCTTGTTCAAATCTACTGAACACGGGGATGACGTCGACCGCCCGGTCAAGAAGTCGGACGGCAGCTGGACCTATTTCGCCCCGGATATCGCTTATCATTATGACAAGGTGAGCCGTGGGTTTGACGCGCTAATCGACGTATTCGGTGCGGACCATGGCGGCTATGTCAAACGGATGAAGGCGGCCGTTTCGGCTCTTTCCGATGGTAAGGTGCCGCTGGATATCAAGCTGACCCAATTGGTGAAGTTGTGGAAGAATGGCGAGCCATTCAAGATGTCCAAGCGGGCAGGGAACTTTGTCACGTTGCGCGATGTAGTCGATCAGGTCGGGCCTGATGTAACCCGTTTCGTGATGCTGACCCGCAAGAACGACGCACCGCTGGATTTCGATTTCGACAAGGTGTTGGAACAAAGCCGCGAAAACCCGGTGTTCTACGTCCAATACGCCCATGCCCGCGTCATGAGTGTGCTGCGCCGCGCCGCTGAGGCCGGGATTTCTGCCGATGATGCTACGCTATCAGGGGCAGATCTGGGCAAGATCGACCACGCCTCTGAGCTGACCGTTGCCAAGAAGCTGGCAGAATGGCCACGTCTGGTTGAAATCGCCGCTCGCACAAATGAACCGCACCGGGTTGCCTTCTATCTCTATGAATTGGCAGGAGATTTCCACGCGCTGTGGAACAAGGGCAATGACGAAACCCAGTTGCGTTTCATTCAGGATGGCGATGTTGCCACAAGCCAATCGAAAATCGCACTGGCCCGGGCTGTTTCTGTTGTGATTTCAGCGGGCTTGGGTATTCTTGGCGTTACCCCGGCGCAGGAGATGCGATAACAAATATCGCCCGAACCGCCGGTCTGAGGCAGACAAGAAATGACCCGCGCGCCACTTTTTACGGCGCAATCGGGCGGTGAGGCGGAAATGGCACGTTACGATTACTCGGGGCAGCATAGCCCCGAGCAGATGCATTACTCGAATCAATCGCATCCTGAAGATGCGTATGATTATCCTGATGAAAGCTATAGCTATGATGACGCCCCGCGCGCAGGCGCTGGGCTGGGCCGCATTGTCAACGTGCTTGGGGCGGTTGCGTCTTTGGCGCTGGTCGCCGGAGTCGGCGTTTGGGGCTACCAACTGATCATGCGCGACGTCAGCGGGGTACCGGTCGTGCGTGCCGCCGAAGGACCCATGCGCGTTCAGCCCGAAAATCCCGGCGGGACGCCTGCTGATCATCAGGGCCTAGCGGTGAATGCAGTTGCCGCTGTCGGGACTGCTGCACCGCCGGCAGATCGTCTGATCCTTGCACCGCGCCCCGTGTCTCTGACTGATGAAGACACGCCCATGACCGCGCTTGAGGCCACAAATGCAGTGCAAGTGATTGAGGAACCCGCCACTGATCAGGCGATCGTGAACGCTCTGGCCGAAGGGCTCGCCGCCGAACCTCAGCTCGAACAGACGCCTGAGCAGGGCGTGCAATTGGCTTCCCTGGTCACGCCCGAAGAAGAGCCCGCGATTGATCCGGCTGATTACGCAGCGCAACAGCCCGACCCTAAGATTGCTGCACTGCCTGGTGTGCGCCGGTCGCTGCGTCCGCATGTGCGTCCAGCCCGCGCTACGCCAAGTTCTATTTCGTCCAACAGCGCTACGGAAGCTGCGATCAATGCTGCAGTAAAGGCTGCTGTTGGTCTGGATGTTGATCCCGATACATTGACCAAAGGCACGCGATTGGCTCAGCTTGGGGCATACGAAAGTGCAGATGTGGCGCAGGCCGAATGGGCACGTTTGAATGGCCGATTTGGAGAATATATGGATGGAAAACAGCGTGTTATCCAGAAGACCTCAAGCGGAGGACGAACCTTCTATCGTCTGCGTGTCATGGGGTTTGATGATCTGAGCGACTCGCGCCAGTTTTGCGCGGCCCTAGTCGCGCAGGGTGCAGACTGTATCCCGGTCGCCGTCCGGTGAGATTTGGCGCGGTTATCACCGATGCCGAAGGGCTGCGCCTGACGCCGGATGAAAAAGCTTTGTTCAAAGAGATAAACCCGTTCGGGTTCATTCTGTTTGCCCGCAACATCGAATCCGCTGACCAGACCCGCGCCTTGTGCGAGGACTTCCGCGAGGCGGTTGGCCGAAATTGCCTAATCACAGTCGATCAGGAAGGTGGCCGCGTACAACGTCTGCGCGCACCTTTAGCCCGTGAATGGTTGCCCCCTTTGGATCATGTCGCGCGTGCCGGAGATCAGGCCGAGCGCGCGATGTATCTGCGCTATCGTCTGATCGCGCATGAACTGCTGGGATTGGGCATCGACAGCAATTGTGCGCCGATGGTCGATCTGGCCCGCGAGGGTACTCATGCGTTCCTGAAGAACCGCTGCTATGGGTCCGATCCCGAAAAGGTTTCCGCGATTGGCCGAGCCGTTGCCAACGGACACTTTGATGGCGGAGTGTTGCCGGTAGTAAAGCACATGCCCGGCCACGGTCTGTCGACGCTCGACAGTCATCACGAGTTGCCGCATGTGGATCTTTCTCTAAGTGCACTGGAAGCAGCAGATTTTGCACCATTCCACGCGCTGAACGACTTGCCGATGGGGATGACGGCGCATTTGGTTTATGAACAGATCGATCCACGGCCCGCAACGATTTCTGCTGGAATGATGACGATGATTAGGGAGCGCATCGGTTTCGACGGTCTGATTATGACCGACGATATCACGATGAAAGCCCTGAAGGGCGCGCCCGCCGACTTGGCCCGACAGGCACTGGACGCCGGATGCGATGTGGCCTTGCACTGCAACGGGGCCTTTGAAGAACGCGCGCAGGTGCTCGAAGCCGCTGGTGAGATGTCGGATGCGGCACAAGCCCGCGCAGATCGGGCGCTGGCCCGGAGACAACCGCCACAGGAACTTGACATCCAAGCCGCCGAGGCGGAACTATCTGCCCTAATGGGCGGGCAGGTATATGCAGGATAACCTTTTCAGCGAAGACCCGGTCTCGGTTGCCGATCGGCTGGCCGCCGAGGCTTTGATTGTGGACGTCGACGGGTTTGAGGGTCCGCTCGATGTGCTTTTGACACTTTCGCGTACGCAAAAAGTGGACTTGCGCAAAATCTCGGTTCTGGCGTTGGCGCAACAGTATCTGACCTTTGTCGAAAAAGCGCGGCAATTGCGGATTGAGCTGGCGGCGGATTATTTGGTGATGGCGGCCTGGCTGGCCTTCCTCAAATCACGCCTGTTATTGCCTCCGGACCCGGATGACGAAGGCCCATCGGGCGAGGAACTCGCCGCGCACCTCGCGTTCCAATTGGAACGCTTGCAGGCCATGCGTGATGCCGCCGCTCGGTTGATGGCGCGTGATCAATTGGGCCGCGACTTTTTCAAACGCGGGCAGGGTGAGGATGTTACGCGTATCCGCACCGTGACCTATTCCGCCACATTGCTGGACCTGATGCAGGGCTATGCGCGTATCCGCACGCGCGACGAGTTCCGCCCCTTCGTAATGGACCGCGACGCCGTCTTCACCATGGAACAAGCGCTTGAGCGGATGCGGCCCCTGATTGGCTTTGCCGGTGCGTGGACGGATATGGAGACCTACCTGCCCGAAGGCTGGGATGCTGATCCGGTTCGGCGACGCTCTGCCACGGCTGCAACCTTCGCAGCCTCGCTGGAGCTGGTGAAAGAAGGACATATGGAGATCAAGCAAAGCGACACCTTTGCGCCGATCCATCTGCGTAAGAGGACTGAGACACGTGACTGACGCCAACGAAGAGACAGGCACACTGTTCGAAGCGCCGCCCTTGGCGGAACAGGAACGTATGGTCGAGGCCGTGCTGTTTGCCAGCGCCGAGCCGGTGACGATTGGTGATCTTGAAGCGCGGATGCCCCATGGCAGCAATGCCGCGCAAGCTGTTGAATCGCTTCAGAAACGGTACGAAGGGCGCGGGGTGCGTGTGGTGCGCGTTGGTGAGGCTTGGGCGATCCGCACAGCCCCCGATCTTGGCTTCCTGATGCAGAAGGAAACTGTCGAGACCCGCAAACTCAGCCGGGCGGCCATCGAAACGCTGGCGATCGTGGCTTATCACCAGCCCTGCACGCGTGCGGAGATCGAGGAAATCCGGGGCGTGTCCGTTTCGCGCGGCACCATTGATCAACTGCTTGAGATGGAGTGGATCCGACTGGGCCGCCGTCGCATGACACCAGGCCGTCCGGTGACATTCGTCGTAACGCCTGAGTTTCTGGATCATTTCGGGCTGGAAAACGCCCGTGACCTGCCGGGCCTGAAGGAGTTGCGCGCAGCCGGACTGTTGGAGAATCGCCCACCCCCTGGTGCTGTGTCGCTGGGCGAAGGGCAGGGTGATGACGAGGACGAAGATCAAACCGAGCTGTTCGAAGAAGAGTGATCGGACAGCCCTTTTATTGCAGCAGATCCCGCCTATCATAGGGTGCAGGAAACGGAGTTGAGCCAATGAATGCCAATCGGATCATCGATATGATCGTGCGCCGGGTGATGCGTCGCCTGGTGAACCACGGTGTGGACAAGGGTATTGATATGGCCAGCAAGGTGGGCCGTAAACCGGGTCAGTCTGATACTGGGAGCGGCCCCGAGGCGGATCGCCAGATGCGCGATACGACCAAGCGCCAAAATCAAAGCGCAAAGCAGATGCGGCAGGTGTCGCGTCAGATGCGTCGGTTCATGAAGTTCTGAAACTCAGCCCACAGCTTTGAAATGCTTGGACAGTTTCAGGCCTTGACCCTGATAGTTCGAGGCAATCCCAGCACCATATAGCTGTGTCGGCATTTCGGCCATCTTCTCATAAACCAGGCGCCCGACGACTTGTCCGTGTTCCAACACAAATGGGGCTTCGTGGCAGCGTACTTCCAGCACCCCGCGTGATCCGGCACCGCCTGCTTCGGCATGTCCAAAGCCCGGGTCAAAGAATCCGGCGTAATGTACCCGGAACTCGCCGACCATAGCGAGATATGGGGCCATTTCAGCAGCATACATTGGCGGGATATGCACCGCTTCGCGGCTGACGAGAATGTAAAACGCGCCGGGGTCGAGGATGATGCGACCATCCTTGGTATGCACCTCTTCCCAGTATTCCTGCGGGTCGTATTCGCCGATCCGATCCAGATCGATCACCCCGGTATGGGGCTTGGCACGATAGCCGACCAGATCGGTATCGGGCAGTTGCAGATCGACCGAAAACCCCAACCCGTCCTGAATGACGGCTGGCCCATCAACCAACGGCGTTTGACCATGCAACGCGGTCAGCTCGGCGTCGCTGAGTACCGCCTGACCTTTGCGGAAACGGATCTGATTCAGACGCATTCCGGGGCGCACCAGAACCGAGAACGA
The DNA here is from genome assembly GCF_056542345.1 of Ruegeria sp. AD5. Taxonomy (NCBI): domain Bacteria; kingdom Pseudomonadati; phylum Pseudomonadota; class Alphaproteobacteria; order Rhodobacterales; family Roseobacteraceae; genus Ruegeria; species Ruegeria sp. AD5. The sequence goes on along the minus strand of NZ_JBQFZR010000002.1, from coordinate 755,277 downwards.
TCGCGGGCAGATCTCGGCATAAAGCGGACCAGTGTAGCCTGCGGGAACCCGATCAAACTCGGTTCCGCCATCGGTGATCGTGCGCGTGAGCAAGTCGAGCCGCCCGGTCGAGCTTTTGGCATTGGCCACCGCACTGACGTCATCGGGCAGGGCGAGTGATTCCATCAGCGGCACCAGATAGACACAGCCCTTTTCCAGAACAGCGCCTTCAGTGATGTCGATGCGGTGCATCTCAAACTCGGCCAGCCGGTCTGCGACAGAACGCCCTTCGCCCGCCAGAAAGGACGCGCGCACCCGGTAAGCCACTGTTCCCAAACGTAGATCAAGGCTTGCCGGCTGCACCTGTGCAGGGATGATATCTGGGCTTGCGGCGATCTCACCGCGTGCAATCATCGCCTCAAGCTGTTGATTTGGGCAAACACCTGTCATCTCGATCCCCTCTGCTGCCAGAGCGGGATCTGGCCTATGTGCCATAAACGTCGGTGTGATTTGGTCGGGCTAGCAGGACTCGAACCTGCGACCTTCCGTCCCCCAGACGGACGCGCTACCAGGCTGCGCCATAGCCCGACGTTGAGGTGTTCATAAAGACTTTCCCGGCGGGGGCAAGAGGAAATCATCGCCTTTTTTGCTATCCCGCCGTGTGGTGTTCGACGCGATCCAGCCACCTGCGCAGGTCCTTGGCGATGGGTGCAATCTGGTGCAACAGCTCATCGTCATACTCGTCACGATTCCATGCCAGCGAGGCAATACCACCCATCAGCGGCGCTGCATCCAGCTCAGCCGGTATCGGTTTGGGTTCGGGGGTTGCGACGGGTTTCGGAGCCCTCGGGGCAGGGGAATGGGCGGGTTCGCCCAAATCCATGTCGATCTGGTTTGCGGATGGTTCCGGCGCTGAAGCGAACGGAACCACAGTATCGTCGATGCTGGGTGCGGGCGCGTTTTCATCCAGACTGGGCGAAAGCGAAGCAACATGCGCAACGCCCTGTTCCCGAAGGATACGCTGAACACCTTTGATGGTAATCCCGTCCTCGTGTAGCAGTTTCTTGATACCGCCCAGAAGACGCATATCATTGGGGCGATAATATCGCCGCCCACCGGCGCGTTTGACGGGTTTGACTTGGGTAAACCGGCTTTCCCAGAAACGCAGCACATGAGCCTGAACTCCGAGCCAGTCCGCAACTTCACTTATGGTGCGAAAGGCATCGGGGGACTTACTCATAACCTGGATGTCCTGAACTTACTTGCGGTTCCCTGCGGCGACGCGATCCTTCATCAGGTGCGACGGACGGAATGTCAGTACACGACGGGGCTGGATCGGAACCTCTTCACCGGTTTTAGGGTTGCGACCGATACGGGCGGTTTTGTCCCGAACGCTGAAGGTGCCGAATGACGAAATCTTAACCTGTTCGCCACGCACCAGCGCGTCAGACATGTGGTTCAGAACGCTTTCGACCAGCTGTGCGCTTTCATTGCGTGACAGGCCAACCTCACGAAAGACAGCCTCGCTCAGATCCATTCGGGTCAGTGTTTTGTCGCCCATGCTTTTTCCCCTGTTGATGTCTGAGCATATGGCGATGCAAAATTCGCTGTCAATATCAATGAATTGCAGGAGGCTCTGTAAGCCGGATTGTGCCGGTCACCAACGCAGTGCGACCGCACCCCAGGCCAGACCGCCACCAATCGCCTCTGTAACGATCAGATCGCCGGTTTTGATCTGGCCGTTTTGCTTGCCCACCGACAGGGCCAGAGGGATGGAGGCTGCCGATGTGTTGCCATGGTCCTGAACGGTGACCACAACGTTATCCATCGGCAGGCCCATCTTCTTGGCGGTGCCCTGAATAATGCGGATATTGGCCTGATGCGGCACGATCCAGTCAACATCGTCGCTGGACAGACCTGCACGCTCCAGCGCGACTTCTGCGGTTCGGGCCAGTTTTTCGACCGCATGACGGAAGACCTGATTGCCCTGCATCCGCAAGTGGCCGGTGGATTGGGTCGAAACTCCGCCATCAACATAGAGCAGGTCTTTGTAGCGTCCGTCCGAGTTCAGGTCGGTCGCCAGAATGCCGCGATCGTCCGAAGTGCCCTGACCCTCTTGCTCTTCCAGAACCAATGCGCCCGCGCCATCGCCAAATAGCACGCAGGTCGACCGGTCGGTCCAGTCCATGATTCGCGAAAAGGTCTCGGCGCCGATCACCAGTACGCGCTTGGCCTGACCGGACAGGATCAGGGCGTTGGCGTTGCTGAGCGCAAAGACAAACCCAGCGCAGACCGCCTGTACATCGAAGGCAAAACCTTTGGTCATGCCCAACCGGGCCTGAACCATGGTTGCCGCCGAAGGAAAGGTCAAATCAGCTGTGGAAGTTGCCAGCACAATCGCGTCGATATCATCCGCCGTCAGTCCGGCATCAGCCAGTGCGGCTTCGGCCGCTTTGGTGGCCAGATCGGAAGTGGTTTCGTCCTCGGCCGCGAAATGTCGCCGCTCGATCCCGGACCGGGTGCGAATCCATTCGTCCGTCGTATCCAGCGTTTTCTCGAACTCAGAGTTCGGTACAACGCGCTCTGGCAAATAATGCCCGACACCTACAACAACTGAGCGGCCTGCCATGCTGGGGTACTGCCTTTTTTGTTATTATTCCGATTGAGACACGGAATGGGCCGCATCTTGTGCAAGTGCGGCTGTTGATGCAACCCGTGCCGCCAATTTTTCGGAGAAACCGGATTCAGCCAATGTGAAAGCCAGTTTGACCGCTGCGGAAACGCCGGTTGCGTCCGCTCCGCCATGGGATTTCACCACGGTTCCATTAAGCCCGAGGAACACGCCTCCATTGACGCGGCGCGGGTCTATCCGCTTTTTCAGACGATTCAACGAGGTGATTGCCAGGATCGAGGCCAGCCGGGATAGGGGCGAGTATTTGAACGCCTCACGCAGCAAATCACCGATAAGGTTCGCGGTGCCTTCACCAGTTTTAATGGCGACATTTCCAGTGAAGCCGTCAGTCACGATCACGTCAGCTTTGTCGCCGGGGATATCGCTGCCCTCGACAAAGCCCACGAACTCGAAATTCGCCTGATCGGCAAAGTCCGAGATCATCGCGTGGGCTTCTTTCAGTTCGGCGCGGCCCTTGTGTTCTTCGGTGCCGACATTCAGCAACCCGATCCGAGGGCGGCTGAGCGCCATACCGTTGCGCGCGTATGAAGCCCCCATCAGCGCGTATTGCAAAAGGTCCTTGGCATCAGCGCGCACATCTGCGCCGACGTCCAGCATCACGTTGAACCCATGCGGATTGCGCGAGGGCCACAGGATCGCGATGGCAGGGCGGTTCACGCCGGGCAGCTTGCGCAGCCGCAACATGGACATGGCCATCAGCGCGCCCGTATTGCCGCAGGACACCGCGCCGTGCGCTTCACCTGCACGCACCGCTTCCAGAGCGGACCACATCGACGTGCTCTTGCCGCTGCGGACAACCTGGCTTGGTTTGTCTTCCATCGTGACCACGTCCGGGCAATCACGAAAAACGACGCGCCCATCAAGGACACGCCGTTTGGCAACCAGCTTGCGTAGTTCCTGTTCCTGACCGTGCAGGATGAACCCGATCTTCGGGTTCTTGTCCGCAGATTTTGCAATGCCCGCCACAACGACGGCAGGGCCCGAATCTCCGCCCATAGCGTCAACCGAGATGATGATCCGTCCGGTCTGCGTGGGCTGATCCGTCATGCCTTGGCCTGCGTCCAATCAGGCTTAGGCCGCGTCTTCGTCCAGGTCGATTTCGTCGGCCTGAGCGACGACTTCACGATCGTCATAGTGGCCGCAAGATGCGCAAACGTGGTGTGGGCGCTTCAGCTCGCCGCAGTTCGGGCATTCGTTCGGGTTTGCAGCAACCAGAGCGTCGTGTGCGCGGCGGTTGTTGCGACGCGACTTGGAAACTTTGTTCTGTTGGACGGCCATGGTCTCAACCTTTGTCTGATATGGGCTGACAGATTCGCTGTCAGCCGGGTTACGTACTTTGTTTTCTCGTGGTTTGACGCGCGTTTAAGGGGCTTGCCCCGCAATGTCCAACCCAAATTCCAATGAGCGCGCGAAAATACTGCGATTCTCGTCATGTTCAAGCGGTTTTTCTGACGGCCTGCTATGACAGGAAATCCCTCGCCTGTCACTCGTCTTTTTTCATCGCATCCCGCAGCCCGGCCAAACCAGCGAAGGGTTTTACATCCTCATCCGTGAGGGCCTGTTTGCCCGGTTCGGTATAGTCTATCTGGCCCAGCTCGACTCCATCCTTCCGTGGATATTGGGGCAGGGCCAGCGACAGCGCTTCAACCATGATCAGCGCAGGATCGATCTCGGGGCCAAGCGGTTCGGTCTCGTCATCCTCGGGGATTTCGAACTCAGGTTCTTCCGGATCGCTCCAATCGGCCACAAAGACGCGACTCACCGGGGTGTCGATGCGTGTGGTCACAGGTTCCAGCGTCACGACACAAGGTTGGATCACCGTTGCGCCCAGCTTGCCTGAAAGCGTCCAATCCCGTTTGCCCTGCGCGCGCAATTCGCCGACAAAGCTGAGCTTGCGCAGGCCAAGCAGGCCGAGCTCTTGTTTTATGGCCTCCAGCGCCTCGCCGGTCGGGCGCAACTCAAACGGGGTCGGAGCGTTTTGCGGCAGGTCTGCGACGCGTAAAGATGTCTGGTTGCTCATTCGTGAGGTTTTCCTGTGTTGAACCGGAGCCTTGGTTTCTGTAATCGGATAGGGTCCGCAAGGGGCCATGGCAAGAGGATGTGCATGTTGAAGGGTTTGAACAGGTTGAAACCAGCGTCGAAAACGCTTGTCTTTGCGGCCTGTCTGGCGGTCGCGGGCGCATGTTCACCAATCTTCAAGAATCACGGCTACGTGCCTCCGCCAGAGGATCTGGCCAAAATCAAGGTCGGCGTCGATACCCGCGATAGTGTTGAAGAAACCATCGGCGCGCCCAGCTCGGCGGGGGTAGTGCGGGATTCGGGCTATTACTATGTCGCCTCGCGCGTCCGTCATTATGGGCCCAAACGACCCGAGGTCGTTTCACGTGAACTGGTCGCGATCAGCTTTGATCAGCGCGGTGTCGTTCGCAATATCGAGCGGTTCGGCCTGGAAGACGGCTATGTCATCGTGCTGGATCGTCGCGTGACCGATTCCAACGTGGAAGACAAAGGCTTCCTGCGTCAGCTTCTGGGTAACATCGGCAACTTCAACCCGGCAAATATTCCTGGCGCAAACAACTAAAGCGACCAATTCTCTTGCAGTGGTCACAGGACAGTCACACATTCTGTAGTAAGGACCAGACAGATGTGACCGGTCAGCAACCGCAGGAGGATGCGACCATGGCGGTTTTGTTGGACAAGGGCCGATATCGCGCCCGCTTGGCGCAAACCGAGCAAGACGTGGCGGCGGCGCAGACGCTGAGGATGCTGACCTTTGCTACTGATGGTCAGGATTGTGATGCTTTTGACGAACGCTGCGCCCATGTTCTGGTCGAAGATCTGCAGGCCGGTGAGGCGTTGGTGTGCTGTTTCCGTGTGCTGACAATGCAGGGCGGCTTCGAAGTCGGACTCAGCTACTCGGCACAGTTCTATGATCTGTCGGCGCTACGCGATTTTACGGGACCGATGGTTGAGATGGGCCGGTTCTGTATCCACCCGGACTACAATGATCCGGATATCTTGCGTGTCGCGTGGGGCGCAATGACGGCGTATGTCGATCAGAACGGGATCGAAATGCTGTTTGGTTGTTCGTCATTCGCTGGAACTGAAACAGCCGAATATCTTGACGCTTTTGCGATGCTCAAACACCGACATCTGGCACCAAGGCGATGGTTGCCGCGAGTCAAGGCGCCGGATGTGTTTCGCTTTGCGGCGCGCTTGCGCAGACGCCCTGATGTAAAACAGGCGATGCTTAGGATGCCGCCCTTGTTGCGCACCTATCTGATGATGGGGGGGTGGGTCAGCGATCATGCGGTGGTAGACAGGCACATGAACACCCTGCATGTGTTCACCGGCCTTGAAATCGGAGCAATTCCCCCAGCTCGTAAACGGTTGCTGCGCGCGGTGGCTGGGTGATTTGAGTATCTGGGAAAAGGTGAAGTTGGGGCGTTGACGCCTTGCTTTGGCCGGTTTAGCTGGCGGGTATGGCGAGAATTCCTTTATTGCAGATGTCCGGTATCTCTCTGACGTTCGGGGGTGATCCGGTGTTTTCCGATCTGGACCTTGTGGTTCAACCCGGTGATCGCGTCGCGCTGGTCGGGCGGAACGGGTCAGGCAAATCCACCTTGATGAAAGTGATGGCCGGGCTGGTCGAGGCCGATCAGGGTGAAATCGTCATCCCTCCTGGTAAATCAGTGGGTTACATGGAGCAGGATCCCGGAATGCAGGGATTCGCGACGCTTGGAGACTATGCCTCAAGCGGGTTGGAACCGGGTGAGCTGTATAAGGTCGAACGCGCGGGCGAAGGGCTGAAATTCGACCCTGAGCGCGCGGTCGAAACCGCTTCGGGTGGGGAATGGCGACGCGCCGCCTTGGCCAAGCTGATGGCCGAGGCGCCTGACTTGATGTTGCTGGACGAACCGACGAACCACCTGGATATCGAGGCGATTGCGTGGTTGGAGCGTGAGTTGGGCTCGACCCGCGCCGCCTATGTTTTGATCTCGCATGATCGCGCATTCCTGCGTGCGTTGACCCGTGCGACGCTGTGGATCGATCGCGGAGTTGTACGGCGGCAGGAACAGGGCTTTGCGGCCTTTGAAAGCTGGAGGGACAAGGTCTGGGAAGAGGAGGATCAGCAGCGCCACAAGCTGAACCGCTTGATCAAGTCCGAGGCGCGATGGGCCGTCGAGGGTATCAGCGCCCGCCGCAAGCGCAATCAGGGTCGTGTTCGGGCGCTACAAGCCTTGCGCGCCGAGCGTGCAGCGCAGATCAAACGTCAGGGATCGGCTGCCATGACGTTGGAATCCGGTCCGAAATCAGGCCGCAAGGTCATCGAGGCCAATGGCGTTTCAAAGGCATTTGACTCTCAGCAGATCGTGCGCAATTTCGATCTTCTGGTTCAGCGCGGTGACCGTGTGGCCTTTGTTGGGCCGAACGGTGTGGGCAAGACCACGTTGCTGAAAATGCTGCTGGGTCAGGTCGAACCGGACGAGGGTTCGGTGGTGCTGGGTACTAACCTTGAGATCGCCGTGTTCGATCAGGCGAGGGCACAGCTGGACCCGGAAATGAGCCTGTGGGACAGCTTGACCGGCGATCCCGAGATGCGGGTCTCGGGCAAGGCCGATCAGGTGATGGTGGGCGGCCAACCCAAGCATGTAGTGGGCTATCTCAAAGAGTTTCTGTTCGATGACGCGCAGGCAAGAGCGGCTGTTAAGTCCTTGTCCGGTGGGGAAAAAGCCCGGTTGCTGTTGGCGAAACTGATGGCGAAAACATCGAACCTGCTGGTGCTGGACGAACCGACCAACGATCTGGATGTTGAAACGCTGGATCTGCTGCAGGAATTGCTGGACGACTATGATGGCACGGTGCTGCTCGTTAGCCACGATCGGGATTTTCTGGATCGGGTTGCGACCACAACCATCGCGATGGAGGGCAATGGGCGCGCAACGGTCTATGCCGGTGGTTGGTCCGACTACATCGCGCAGCGAGGTGATGTAGTTGCGAAAAAGGAAGAAAAAGCAAGGCCTTTAAAACCGAAAGTGAAGCAAGAAGCGAAGTCAAAAGCAGGGCTGTCGTTCTCGGAGAAACACCGACTTGAGAAGCTACCAGCAGAGATCGCGCGCCTTGAAGCCGAGATCGCCAAGCTCGAAGAACTGATGTCTGATCCTGAGCTGTTCACACGCGAACCGATCAAGTTCCAGAAGGCAACCGATGCCCTGGTCGAACGGCAGGAAAAACTGTCAGCGGCTGAGGAAGAGTGGCTGATGCTTGAAGAGAAGGCCGAAGCCGGTTGAGTCCGAGTTGTACAACCTCAATCGACTAGATTGTCTGAGTTGTACAAACCTATGCACCGGTTTGCGCGTGCTCAAATGGGGCGGGCGGGGTTACCGACAACAGTTGCTCCGGCGGGGACGTCCTTCGTGACGACGCTGCCTGCACCGACGATGGCGCGGTCTCCGATAGTAACGCCGGGCATGATGATCGCGCCACCGCCGATCCAGACGTTTTCGCCGATTGTCACCGGGTGGTCGATTTCCAGACCCTGTGCGCGCAGGGCTGGGTCTTTGGCGTGTTGGGCGCAATAGATCTGCACCGTGGGGCCGAGCATCGAGTCACTGCCGATGCGAACAGGCGCGGTGTCGAGAATGACACAGCCCGCATTCAGATAAACCCGGTCGCCCAGCGACAGGTTCATTCCATAAGCGCAGTGGAACGGAGCCTCAAAATAGCAATCTTGCCCGATCCCCGCAAAGAGCGCCGCCAATTCGGGAGCTATAGCCCCTCGGTCATCGGGCGGGCAGGTGTTGTGGGCATGGACCGCGCGGCGTGCTTTCATACGAAGCACTTCCAGTTCGGGGTCGAGGCAGCAATACCACTCGCCTGCCGCCATTTTCTGCCGCTCGGTCATGAAACTCGTCTTAGCGCATCCGCAGGGCACCGTCGATGCGGATGACCTCTCCGTTCAGGTAGCCCATCTCGACGATGAACCCGGCCAGACGACCGTATTCGCGCGGGTCGCCGAGGCGAGCAGGGTTGGGGACGTCCGCCGCAAGCTGTTGCTGCACCTCTTCAGGCAGGCCGGCCAGCATCGGGGTCATGAAGATGCCCGGTGCGATGGCCATCACACGGATACCAGTCGAGGCCAGATCGCGCGCCATGGGTAGCGTCATGCCGACCACGCCGCCTTTCGAGGCTGCATAGGCCGCCTGACCCTTTTGCCCGTCAAAGGCCGCGATCGAGGCGGTGTTGATAATCACGCCGCGCGCGCCATCCGGTTCGGGGTCATTCTTTGCCATCTCTGCGGCAGCAAGACGCGAGACGTTGAAGGAACCGACCAGATTGATGTCGATGGTACGCTGGAACGCCCCCAGAGGGTGGGGGCCGTCTTTGCCCACAGTCTTAGCTCCAATCGCGATTCCGGCGCAGTTCACTGCGGCGGTGATGCGACCCATCTTGTCCATCGCATGTGCAATCGCTGAAGCGACCGAGGCCTCATCCGTCACATCGGTTTGTGCGAAATGTCCGCCGATTTCAGCCGCGACTTGCGGGCCACGCTCGGCGTCGCGGTCAAGGATTGTGACCTGCGCGCCGTTCTCGGCAAAGTGACGGGCTGTGGCCTCACCCAGGCCGGAGGCTCCGCCGGTGATCACCGCAGCTGTGGTTGAGAGTTGCATGGCGGGTTCCTTCCTGATCTGAACACTTGTTCAGATAATCCCAACCATGGCCCTCTGTCCAGTCACAGCTTTGATCAATCAAGCCTGCTGCGCTGCTGCATCGGCGTGACGCCAAACGCAGCCCGGTACACACGCGAGAAATGGCCGGCGCTTTCGAAACCGCAGGCAAAGGCGACCTCGGTCACCGAAGATTCGGTCTGCAACAGCAGATTGCGGGCGCGGTCCAGCCGCAATTCCATGAAGTATTTCTTAGGCGAGGTGTTCAGGAATTTCCCAAACAGGCGCTCCAGTTGCCGGGTTGAGATGCCGATGTTGCTGGCGATGACCGAGGGGGACAACGGGCTTTGGATATTGTCGGTCATGATGTGGATTGCCTTGGCCAGATGCGCGTTCCGCATCCCGTTGCGCGATTGCAGCGAGACGCGCTGATCGGCGGTGGCGTTGCGCACGGCGTTATAGACCATCTGATCGGCCACTGCGACTGATAGATCGTGACCGTGGTCGCGTTCGATCAGGTGCAGCATCAGATCGGCGGTCGCGGTGCCGCCCGAGGCGGTCATGTGTTTTTCGTCGGCGACAAAGACGCTGCGAACAAGGTTTATCTCGGGGAAGGCCTCCATGAAAGCATCATGGTATTCCCAATGGATCGCCGCCTGCATCCCATCCAAAAATCCGGCCTCGGCCAGCAGCCATGCACCGGAACACAAGGCGCTGATATTGGTGCCCCGTGCCCTCTCTCGGCGCAGGGTTGCGAGCAGCGGGCGCGAGACGTGATTGCGCATGTTTATTCCTGACAGAACAAACAGTTGGTCACATTTTGGGATAGATCCCAATCCGCCATGCACCAAAGTGACCGATCCGTTTGAACAGACAGCATGCTCAGCGTGTTCGGACAGGAAGGACCATCGATAAAGATCTTCCTCGGCCAGCAAATTTGCGATCCGCAATGGCTCGACCGCGCAGGAGAAGGCGAGATGCGAGAATTCCTCGACCAGTATGAAGGCGTAGTGCTGTGTTTGGCTCATCGATGGGACCGGAATCAGGGCGTTCTGACAGTTTTCTGCATGCTGCACGAAAACTAAATGTATACAACATGTATTTTTATACGATACCAGAGGGCAAGCTATCGATTCGCGGGATCGTGATGAAGGGGATCGGATGAGGGACGAAGGGAAATCACCAAAAAAGGCGTTGGCTGAGCATCTGAAGATGTCGGTTCTGACCCTGCGTTTGCGTCCCGGAGAAGATTTGGACGAGGCGCAGCTGTCGCTGGCCTTTGGCTTGTCGCGCACGCCTTTGCGCGAAGTGTTCCGGCAGTTGGCCGGTGAGGGGTATCTGGACCTGCGCACCCATCGCGGGGCGCGGGTGTCAGAGATGTCTCATACCACGCTACGCGATTTCTTTCTGGTTGCGCCGATGGTCTATGGCGCGGTGCTGCGTCTGGCCGCAGCGAGTGCGACGCACGATCAGATCGATCAGTTGAAAGAGGCGCAAGAGACGTTTCGGCAAGCCTTGCGTACAGGCTCGGCTGAGGAGCGGACGCTGGCCAATACCCGGTTTCACGAGGTGACCGGAGAGATGGCGGGGAATGTCTATTTATCCCCATCGTTCAACCGGTTGCTGATCGATCACGCGCGGATCGGGATGACATTTTATCGCCCGCAGACCGCACGAATGGCTGAGAACCTTTCAGAGGCGAGCGACCAGCATGACGCCATCATCGCCGCCATCGAGGCGGGCGATGAGGCGGCTGCTGCGCAGCTGGCCGACGACCACTGGACCCTGTCACGCGATCAGATCGAGTTGTTCGTGATGCCCGAGGGGTTGGATTTTCCGCTGGGGCAGGTCCCCGGCAATACTTCTGCATGAGGGACACATGACTCCGATCTTCAGATTTGAGGGTATTTATACGCCGGTGGTGACACCCTACGCGGCGGATGGTGGCGTGAACTGGGACGCGTTGGCCGAGGTGATCGAGTACCTGATCGAGAATGGTGTGCACGGGCTGATCTCGGGCGGGTCCACCGGCGAAAACTATGCGCAGACCGTCGATGAGCGGCTGGAACTGGCGCGCTTTACGCATGAACAACTGAAGGGGCGTGTGCCTCTGGTTGTGGGAACGGGGGCGATGCTGACCGGGGACTCCGTCGCTTTGGCCTCAGGTGCGCGAGACCTAGGCGCAGATGCGATCTTGTTGGCCAGCCCGCCCTATTCGGTGCCCACCGACCGCGAGAATGCGCTGAACGCGCTGGCAATCGACAAGGCGGCTGACCTGCCGGTGATGCTGTACAACTATCCGCACCGGACCGGCACGATGATGGGGGAAGAGTTCCTGGACCGCGTAGGCCGCAGCCGGAACTTCTGTGGCATCAAGGAAAGCTCGGGCGATATCAACCGGGTTCATCTGCTGGCGCGGGATTATCCGCATATTCAGCTGGGCTGCGGCATGGATGATCAGGCGCTGGAGTTCTTCGCCTGGGGAGCGCCGTTCTGGGTCTGTGGTGGGTCGAACTTTCTGCCCGCCGAACACGTGGCGCTGTATCAGGCTTGTGTGATCGAGGGCAACTTTGCCAAGGGCCGTCGCATCATGAGCGCGCTGATGCCGCTGATGCGGGTGCTGGAGCAGGGCGGCAAATTCATCCAGACGATCAAGTATGGGGTGACCATGAACGGGATCGATGCTGGGATGGTGAGACCTCCGCTCAAAGGGCTGAACAAGGATGACAAACGCGCGCTGGAGCAGGTGACGCGCGTTCTGAAACGCAAAATCGCAGATATCGTGGCGGAGGGTTAAGGCATGGGCTTGCTGACGAAAGACGAATACGAATCCATCGCTGCGCATCTGGATCTGCCGACGGGCGCTTTCATCGACGGCGGTTATCGCCCCTCGATCTCGGGACAGGTGTTCGACACTATCAATCCAGCCACCGGGGCTGTGCTGACCAGCATTGCTGCCTGCGGATCGGAGGATGTGGATTTTGCGGTCGAAAAGGCGCGAGAAGCCTTTGACGACGGGCGTTGGTCAAAGATGGACCCCTCGGATCGCAAGGACATTCTGATCCGCCTGTGCAAGCTGCTTACCCGCAACGCGCGGGAACTGGCGGTGATGGAGAGCATCGATAGCGGCAAGACCATCTTTGATTGCGAAACCGTTGATGTTCCCGAGACGATCCACTGCCTGAAATGGCATGCCGAGGCGATCGACAAGATCTATGATCAGGTCAGCCCGGCCAGTGATGACCACATCGCCATGGTCGTGCGTGAGCCCATCGGCGTGGTTGGGCTGGTCCTGCCGTGGAACTTCCCCTTGCTGATGCTGGCGTGGAAGATCGGGCCGGCGCTGGCGGCGGGCTGTTCGGTGGTGGTGAAACCGGCGGCCGAGACTTCTCTGACTGCATTAAAGGTGGCGGAGCTGGCGTCTGAGGCCGGGTTGCCGCGCGGTGTGCTGAATGTGGTGCCCGGCGGTGGCGCTGAGGTGGGCGAACCCATCGGGCGGCATTTGGATATCGACATGGTGTCCTTCACGGGCTCGACCGTGACGGGAAAGAAGTTCCTGAGCTATTCCGCTGAAAGCAATGCCAAGGAGGTGGTGCTTGAGATGGGTGGTAAGAACCCGGCCATCGTCTTGGACGATGCGGAAAATCTGGACCGGGTGGCAGCGCATGTCGTCAATGGTGCGTTCTGGAACATGGGCGAGAATTGCTCGGCCTCATCGCGGTTGATTGTGCATAAAGACGTGAAGGCAGAGCTGCTGGAGCGTATTGCCCACCACGCTAAACATTGGAACGTAGGCGACCCGTTGGACCCAGAGACCCGCATGGGCGCGCTTGTCAGCGAGGGGCATTATTCCAAGGTGTGCGGCTATCTGGATCAGGCCGAGACTGTGCTGATTGGTGGCAAGGCGGAGAATGGGTTTGTTGAAGCCACGGTGGTCGAGGTGCCCGGAAACGATGCCACGCTGGCGCGCGAGGAGATCTTTGGCCCGGTTTTGTCGGTGATCGAAGTTTCGGGCTTTGACGAGGCGATCAGCATTGCCAATGACACCGAGTATGGGCTGTGCGCCTCGATCTTCACGGCCAACGCCAAACGCGCGATCCGTGGCGCGCGGGCGATCCGGGCGGGTACCGTCACGATCAACAGCTTTGGTGAAGGGGATATCACCACACCCTTTGGTGGCTACAAGCAGTCCGGGTTTGGTGGCCGGGACAACTCGGTTCACGCCCATGATCAGTATACCCAGCTGAAAACCATCTGGATTGATCTGGCCGATGACGAAGATGAGGCGGTAGATTGACGATCTACACCGCCAAACGTTTACCCCGGCAATCCGGCGTGGCAGGATGGAATGCCATCCTGCCTCTGCAGCAAGACCTCCCTCGGCTTGAGCAAGACCAGACCGCAGATGTGACCATCATCGGCGGTGGTTTTGCCGGGCTGTCCGCAGCGCTGAGGCTGCATCAGCTTGATCCGGCGCTGAAGGTTGTGGTGCTTGAGGCTGGGCGCTTTGCGGAAGGCTCTGCCGGGCGCAACTCGGGGTTCATGATCGATCTGCCGCATGACTTGGCCTCGGACAATTACGCCAGCGATGGGCTGGAGGCAGATCGGGCCACAATCGCGCTGAATCGTCAGGCGATTTCCTTTGCGACCCGGGTAGCCGCTGAGTGCGACCTGTCGCCGGAGATGTTCGACCCGTGTGGCAAGATCAACGCTGCTGCGACCGCAGCGGGAGATCGGCACAACGCAGACTACGCAGTGCATTTGGCACGATTGGGAGAGCCCCACGAGCTTTATGACGCACACCAGATGCAGGCGCTGACGGGCAGCCCGCATTACACTTCGGGTCTGTTTGCGCCGGGGACGGTGATGATCCAGCCAGCAGCCTATGTTCGGGCTCTCTCAACGCATCTGGCTGGGCGGATCGGTGTTTATGAAAACTCTGCCGTGACCGGGTTTCGCAAACAAGGCGGTGGCTGGGTGGTCGAGACCGAACAGGCGCGGGTTTCGACGGGGCGGATCGTGATGGCAACGAATGGTCACCTGGAAAGCTTTGGGTTTTACCAGCGGCGTCTGATGCACATCTGCCTCTACGCGTCGATAACGGAACCGCTGACGCCAGATCAGATCGCCACGCTGGGCGGACAGCCACGCTGGTCGGTAACGCCAGCGGATCCGATGGGCACTTCGGTCCGGCGGGTTTCGGGCAGTTATGGGGATCGCATTCTGATCCGGACCTGTTCAAGCTTTCATCCTGAAATCCACAGCGGCGACAGCCATTTGAAACGGGCAGGCGCGGTGCACGATCGTAAGTTTCAGGAGCGATTTCCCAACTTGCCGAATGTACAGATGCAGCACCGTTGGGCTGGGATGCTGTGCCTCAGCCGCAATGGCTCGGCCGCGTTCGGTGAGATCGAGCAGGGTGTATATGCCGCCTGCTGTCAAAACGGATTGGGTATAGCGCGAGGAACATTGCAGGGAATGGGCGTGGCAGAGCTTGTACTGGGGAAAGACTCCCAGATTGCAGATCATTTTCTGGCGCAACCGATGCCACCGCGTTTGCCACCCGAGCCCTTCGCATCGGTTGGGGCCAATGCGTATCTGCGCTGGAAAGAGTGGCGATCAGGGGCGGAATAGCTTGCAGGCTGGTCAGGGCAGGCTGAGCTTTGCCATCCGTCCGCCATCGATCGTGTAAATTTGACCGGTGACAAAACCCGCTTCCTCGGCTGCCAAGAACGCGACCAGTGCGGCGACTTCTTTCGGGTCGCCGGTGCGGCCTACGGGATGAATGCGGGCGATATCCCGGCGGAATGCGCCGGGGTCGTTCATGCTCTCGATGAAATCGATGTTGAGGTCTGTGTCGATCCAGCCCGGTGCCACTGCATTGCAGCGAATGCCTTCTGCTCCGTGGTCCACGGCAACCGCGCGGGTCAGCCCATGCAGCCCGGCCTTAGAGGCGCAGTAGGCGGCGTGGCCGGGGTTGCTGCCCAACCCCTCGACCGAGCCGATATTGACAATGCTGCCCTTGGTTTTGCGCAGATGTGGCAGTGCAGCCTGGATCAGCAGGAACGGGGCGGTCAGGTTGACCATGAGGTTGCGTTGCCAATCTTCAAGCGGCATGTCGTTGACGGAGGCCTCCTGCATCATGCCTGCATTGTTGATCAGTACGTCCAGCTGGCCCGCGCTGCCCACGACCTGCTTGACGATCTGCGCCGGGCTTTCCGGGTTTGCAAAATCCGCCGGGATAGAGGGGAACTCATCATCTTTACCGCGCTGCGCAGTGTAGACATTAGCCCCTTCTTCGCGCAGCCGCCGGGCGATGGCTTGTCCGATGCCACTGCGGCCACCGGTCACGAGCGCTGTTTTTCCTGCAAATCTTTTCATTGCACCGGCTTGCCCCCATTCACTTCGACCAGAGCACCACACATGTAGCGCGCCGAATCCGAGGCGAGAAAAAGGATCACTTCGGCTATATCTTCGGGTTCGGCGATACGCCCTAAAGGCACCGACTTCCCAAGCTCGGCAATCGCCGTATCAGGATCGAACCCACGTTTGGCAAAGCCCGAACGCAGCATCGGTGTGTTCACCTCGTTCGGGCAGACGGCGTTGATGCGGATGCCCTGATGGGCGTGATCGTGCCCCATGCATTGGGTGAGGCTGGCAATGGCCGCTTTGGTCATGCAGTACACCGCATGATCCGGGCCAGGTCGAAGGCCCCAGCACGAGGCAGTGTTCACAATAGCACCGCCACCCGCCGCCGCCATGATTGGAATCGCAGCGCGGCAGATACGGAAAGGGGCCTCGACATTCACTCCGACGGACAGGGCCCAATCCTCATCGGATGTTTCAGTCACCGGGCCGCGGGTGATCACGCCTGCATTGTTGATCACGATATCAAGACCATCCAGCGCCTGATGCGCGGCCAAGGCCAGCCCGTCGCAATAGTCGGGATCGCGCAGATCGCCGGGCAGATGCGCCTCGGATTCAAGGCTGCCCACATCGCGGTCAGCAACAGCCACACGCGCGCCTTCGGCCCGCAGCTGGCTGACGATGGCGGCCCCGATCCCGCCCGACGCCCCTGTGACGAGTGCGGTTTTTTCAGCGAACCTCATTCGTGTACCTCCCCGGGATTTAGTAGGACTGGTTCAGCTCATCCGCAGCCGGTATTTCACGCTCGCGCCGGGCGATGTAATCCAGCAGCTCTTCGTTCTTGGCGATATCGAGCGTTGGTTCCTGATACTCGGCCAGCAGCTTGCGGGCGTGTTTCAGGGCGCGTTCGGTGATTTCAACACAACCCTCAGCCTGCCATTGTTCGATCGAGTTGTTGTCGAACATATCCGGCATGAAGAATGCGCTCTGGAAATTGTCCTGCGTATGCGGATGCCCAAGGTAATGCCCGCCCGGACCGATATCACCGACTGCCGAAACGGCCTGATCGAAATCGCCCCATTTCGGGCCCTCGGCCATGCGATAGGCCATGGCGCATTGTTCTGCGTCAACGATGAACTTGGCGGTCGAGCAGTGCATCCCGGCCTCGTTCCAGCCCGCCGAATGCCAGATGTAGTTGGCGCCGGAATGGACCACGGCCTGCAGAGTGGTTGCGGATTCATAGCCTGCCTGCGCGTCGAACGTCTTGGCTCCGCCCAGAGTGTTTGAGGTACGCCAAGGCACTTCGTAATACCGGGCCATCTGTCCAATCATGAAGTTCATCAGACTGATCTCGGGCGTGCCTGCCATCGGTGCGCCGGATTTCATCGAGACGGTCGACAGGTAGTGCCCGTAGATCGCGGGCGCGCCCTTGCGGATCACCTGCGTATAGGCCAGCGCGCTGAGCGCCTCGGCATTCAGTTGCGCCACGGTCGCCGGAACGCTGGCAGGCGTATTGGCCCCGCCCAGAACGAAGGGCGAGCACAACACCGGCTGCTTTCGGCGACAGAAGGCGCGCATCGCGCCCAACATGGTTTCATCCCAGACCAGCGGCGAATTGCCGTTGCAATTGCCAGTGGTGACCGGGTGATCTTCAAGGAAATCCTCGCCGAACAGGATGGCGCACATCTCCATGACATCTTCGGCATTCTTGGGGCTGGTGGTCATGCCCATGAAGGTTTTGTCAGAGTGCTTCATTGACGAATAGGTAATCCGCAGATGCCGCTGACTGATCGGGTGATCATAGGGCTCCACGATGTGATGGGCCGAGGAATGCAGCGCGGGCAACATATGGCTGAGCTTGTGGAACATCGCCAGATCGTCCAGCGTCGGGTTGCGGCGCACATCTTCCAGATCGCGCAGGAAGGGCGCACCGGTCATCGGCACGAAGATCGAGTGTTTACCGCCCAGCCGCACGTTCTTTTTCGGATCGCGCGCGTGGTAGGTGAAATCTGACGGAATGGTCGCGATCAGCTCACGCACCAGACCGCGGTCCAGATAGACGAGCTCGCCTTCGACCTTGGCACCAGCCTTCTTCCAGTCTTCCAGCGCGATGGGGTCACGGAACTGAACGCCTACGTTTTCCAGAATATCTATCGAGGCCGCATCAATGCGTTCAACCTGGGCGCCGTCCATCACTTCACATAACGGAATGCCGCGGGTCAGCCCCGGCAACATCTCGAAGTTTGGAGCGGTGCGCATGGCGCGGCGGGCAGAGCGCCCTCCGGTACGTGTGGCTGTGGCAGTTCTGGTCATATGGTGCCTCCTTCCGGTTCAGAGTGGAACGGAAAGGGTGAGGTCCACATGCAGGAATGCGAAAGACTGTTGCGAAATGCGACGTTGGGGTTTCGTCAAATAAACGGCAACTCGAAGGAGGTTCACTAAAGTATCTCAAACGCATCTTTGTGGGAGTTTGTGTTTAACATCATGCAATGGCAGCGAAGCAGACGATCTGGCCAAAGAATTGCGGCCAAAAGTGACTAGTCCGCCCGCAGACTGTATTCTGATTTATGTATCGGCACCATTCGAGACGGGCTTAATCCATGTGGGAGCGGGGCATTAGGAACTCTCAGCAACCAAATCTGATCGTAAGGAGCGTGGCAAAAGCTGCCCTGTCTGTGCGGGTGAAACTGCTGATGGCGTTTTTGGGTATCACCTTGTTGCTTTTGGGATTGGCGCTTTTTGCGGTGTCGGCCTTGCAGCAATCGAACAGGCGTGTCGATGCGATGATCCATGATCAGGAGAGGATTGCATATTTCAACGAAATCCATTTGGCGCTGAGCGAGTTGAACCTGATGAACTTGTCCTTGGTCATCGATCAGACGCCCGGGGACGACTCGGACGAAATTTTTGCATTTTCAACCGGCAATTTCATCGGTCAGATCGAGAACCTGCAACATCACATTGCGCAAGGGATACGTCGATTCCTGCAGGCGGGCAGCAAAGAGTTCCAAACCATTGATGAAATCCGCGCAGATTTGGGCGACATCAAAACCAAGGCCGCCGCCATGGTGCGGTTTCGAAGAGGCGGAGACATGCAGAATCTCGCCGAATTGGGATTGGATCAGATTTTTCGCCAAGTTCGTTCACTGCAAAGCGATGCGTATAATCTTGTGCAGGGCGCCGAAGCAGAGATGCGTGACCGGGCAAATAGGAATGCCGAAGTTTACCAATCGACGCGCAAAATGGTCGTGGCGGCGGCAACAATTGCAATGGGGGCAGCCCTTTTTCTTGGCTACGCAATCTCTTCGTCACTGATCTGGCCAATGCGCCGAATTGGCCAAACACTTAGCGTTGTCGCCGAAGGAGATTTCGCGGCGCGAGTTGATGTCCCCAATCGCGACGAGCTTGGCAAATTGGCAAACGACGTGAATGCAACAAGTGCGCGTCTGGGTGATCTTTATGAACAGGTAGAGACCCAGCGAGCCGAATTGGAAGCCGAATACGACCGGTCGGAAAAGTTGCTTTACAATCTGCTGCCAGAAGACATTGCGGTAAGATTGAAGCTTGAGCCAGACCAGACTATCGCTGACAGTTTGCCCAAGGTTGCAATACTATTCGCTGATATCGTGGATTTCACGCCACGGGCATCGAAACTGCCACCGGAAGATGTAGTCGGGTTTCTGAACAAGATCTTTCGTCTATTTGATGAATTGGCCGACAAACACGGATTGGAAAAGATCAAGACAATTGGTGATGCCTATATGGTCGCGGCAGGTATGCCTTCTCCGGTCGGCGACCCGGTGCATCGCGTCGCCGAGATGGCTCTGGACGTGCAGCGGTCGGTTGCGGAAATGTCACCTGATTTTCCGGATGGGCTTCAAGTAAGAATCGGACTTCACGCAGGGCCTGCTGTCGCCGGTGTCATTGGAAACCAGAAGTTGTTCTATGATGTTTGGGGGGAAACGGTGAACACCGCCAGCCGGATGGAGAGCCACGGTGAACCGGGGAGGATCCAGGTAACGGGTGCCGCAAAAGAGGAGCTTGAAGCGGACTACGACTTCGAACCCCGAGGCGTGGTGGAGATAAAGGGATTGGGTTCTGTGAAAACGTGGTTCTTGATCGGTTCTAAAACCAAAAGCTGACCACTACGTCTCGACCTAATTAATCTGCCACTTCTACTTCAATGGACGGCCACCCGGCGGCGACCGCCCAATTTGGATCAGCCCAATTGAACCAGTGCGTGGCGCTTCTTGCCCGCGCTCAGCTTGATCGGCGATGACAACGCGCCTGCGTCGATCATCAGCCCCGCATCAGTCAGCGGGGCGTCGTCCATCTTGGCGCCGTTTTCGGCGATCAGGCGTTTGGCTTCTTTGCCGGATTTGGCGAGGCCGGATTTGACGATCAACTGCACGATGGACATGCCGTCACCCAGCTCTGATGCGCTGATGGTCAGGGTAGGGAGGTCTCCGCCAACGCCGCCCTTTTCGAACACCTCGCGCGCGGTCGCCTCGGCGGTTGCAGCGGCTTCTGCACCGTGCAGTAGAGTTGTGACTTCGTTGGCGAGGCGAATTTTGGCCTCGTTGATCTCGGACCCTTGCATCGCGGCCATGCGGTCGCATTCGTCCACCGGAAGCTCGGTGAAGATTTTCAGGAACCGTCCCACATCGGCGTCGGTCGTGTTGCGCCAGAACTGCCAGAACTCATAGGCGCTCAGCATGTCGCCGTTCAACCAAACCGCACCGCCCTGTGATTTGCCCATCTTGCGGCCATCGCTGGTGGTCAGCAGGGGGGTCGTGAGGCCATAGATCTCGTGATCCAGCACCCGGCGGGTTAGGTCGATGCCGTTGACGATGTTGCCCCACTGGTCCGAGCCGCCCATCTGCAGAACGCAGTTATATCGGCGGTTCAGTTCGAGGAAGTCATAAGCCTGCAGGATCATGTAGTTGAATTCGAGAAAGCTCAGCGACTGTTCACGATCCAACCGCGATTTCACCGATTCAAAGCTGAGCATCCGGTTGACCGAGAAATGCCGCCCAATATCGCGCAGGAAGTCGAGGTAGTTCAGGCTATCCAGCCATTCGGCATTGTTCAGCATCAACGCGCCGGTCTCGCTGTCATCGTAAGACAGGTATTTCGAGAACACCTGTTTCATGCCTGCGATATTGGCGTCGATCTGTTCGGGTCCCAGCAGGGGCCGTTCGTCTGACCGGAACGAGGGGTCGCCCACCTTGGTGGTGCCGCCACCCATCAGGGTGATCGGTTTGTGCCCGGTCTTTTGCAGCCAGCGCAGGACCATAATGTTCATCAGGTGACCTACATGCAGCGACTGTGCGGTGGCGTCATAGCCGATATAAGCCGTCTGCACCCCAGAAATCAGAGCGTCGTCAAGGCCTTGATAATCGGTGCAGTCGGCGAGAAAGCCGCGCTCGATCATCGTGGCGATGAAATCCGATTTGGGGTGGTAGGTCATGACGCTCAACAGGCCTTGTGTTCTGGCCCTCTCTGCAAGGGCTGGTGTAAGTCATAGGTCAGTAGTTTCAAAACCAGACCCGCTAGGTCGCACGACGGAAGGTAAATTCATGCGACTGGCTTTCTAATTCCCTAAGTCTCGCGGAATGTCCAGTCATTGGCGAGCAAGTGCAGTCCGCACAAAAAGAATCTTGCGGATAAGCTTTATGAGGGAAACGCGAAGAAATAACGCATAGCGAAACACAGAATATCGCGTCAGTCTTTGAAGCGTACCAAGTCCTGCCGGATAACCTCTGGTTCTAGCGTGCAGTGTGTCTGGACAGAAGCGGCTTTTCATTCTTGATGTGGCGTTCAATCAGTTGCTTTTGCAGCTTCCCGGATGGGATCGGGCAGGCGGGCTTGGGGGCAAATTCCAGTTCTGCTATCTCGGGGAATATGCTCAGGATTTCTGTTCGTGCTTCTGGACTGATGGCCTTGAGCACTTCCGGTCCGGTAAACAGGCTTTCCGATGGTGCGCCTTCGGCATAGACTACCTGGTGCTGTCCAAAAAGAAGGTGAAAATACTCGACGCTCTGGGCATCCTGGTCGATGAAAATACCGGGCAGCGAAGTCAGATTGACGGCGGGTACCAGAACTTCGGAAGTCCTGAACATACGCTCGACAATCTTTGAAGACACCAGCATCCGGTGCTGCCGGGACACCACAAGATCACGCTGAGGCAAGCCGAGACCTAACGCTCCGGCGCTGATACGAACCGGGCGCAGTTTGGGGTTTGCAGCCAGTTCCGGGGCAGATATCGTACGGCGAAACACCCGCAGCAGGGTGGCAAATCCGGGCCCATCACCTGTGGGATCAAACACTTCGACGTCATCGCTGGCTTTCAGATCCTCGATCGCCTTATGACCACCCCTTACCCGAATATTCGTGCCACTGGTGAAACAGGGAACAAAGTCGTCAACGGGCAGATTAACGACTGGACTGGCGAAGGCACCGTCACCCAGCGCCGTGATCGTTAGTGTTGTGTTGAGCGGGGGGACATCCCCCAAAAAGCCGATGAAAAACCCTTGCTCGGCTCCGCCGCCAAACGCGCCGTTGCCGCTGGAATCATAATCGAAAACGCCAATCGTATAGGTATTGGTGCCATCCGTGACTATGTAGTTGTAGTCCCAGGCAATTGCATTCCCCAGATAGGTTTGCGTGGGGTCGTCGGGGAATTCGTTGGTTACACCGTCTCCTTCGATGGTGCCGGGGTCAACGCCATCGGTAATTTCGATCGTATTATATGCGGAGATCTCAAATGTCGTTCCAACGCCGCCGAATTGGGCCTGGTTCGTGGTCAGAGTCGTGTCCGTCCGAAATGCACCGTATATGTTTGGCATAAACCCTGTTCAGGCCAATTCACCGCCGCTTTTTACTAAGCGGTATGAACCTACTCACCCGTCCTCAATTTGTTGTCTGTGCTTTGCTGCATATTAATATCTCATCTATAAGCATTGGCGCAACATTTGCGATTATCCGGGGTTTTGAGCCTGCGCTTTTATTGCACTCAACATCCCAAAATACCTGCCATTATTCAGTCGCTTTGTTTCAATGAAAATCTGACGAAGCTGAGCTATATGGAATGATCGTAGGTGCTTCAGATCAAGTGGAACACTGAAACCGGCGACGGGCATTCTTGGGAGAGCTTGGCACCTGCTGTAGCGATCTGCGAACATGTGGTAATGGACTTTGTACAGCTCTTTCATGAGCACTCGGAACTGCGCTGCGTTTGGGAACGCCTTGTCGCCTTCATTCGCGGTTTCGTACCTTTCGGAATTCTGTAGCGGCGCACGGTACAGGCGGGGGCAGAGGCAAGGAAAAGGCACCTTTTCCAAGAAAAATGAAGCTCGCGCATGATGTGTCTTGCCTTGGCTTTGCATTACCGTGCAGGTTGTGCTCAGAACCCGGCGAAACGGGTGGAGAGACGCAATACGAGGTCGGCGTGGGCAGGGTCATCAGCAAATCGGGGGCGATCAGAGCGTTGGGGGCCATGTCGGGCACATCGCTGGACGGTGTGGACGCTGCGGTCGTTGAAACCGATGGGCAGCAGATATTCGGCTTTGGTCCCAGCGGGTATCGCGCTTATTCCGAAGAAGAGCGTGCCACACTGCGCGCGGCGCTGGGGCTTTGGCATGGACCAAAGGTTGATGTTTCGGCTGAATTGGTGACCCGGGCACATGCCGAGGTTCTTTCAGAGTTCGAAGAGGTCGACCTGATCGGCTTCCACGGTCAGACATTGGCACATGAGCCGCGTGGGCGTGGCACGTTGCAGGTGGGTGACGGGCTGGGTCTGTCGCAGGCTTTGGGGCTGCCGGTGGTCTGGGATTTTCGCAGCGATGATGTGGCGCTGGGCGGAGAGGGTGCGCCTCTGGCCCCGTTCTTTCATTTCGCCTGCGCCAAATGGATCGGGGCGGAAGAGCCGCTGTGTTTCCTCAATCTGGGCGGTGTTGGGAACCTGACCTATGTTGACCCGTCTTTTGACGGGCCTGAAGCGCCAGGGGCGTTGCTGGCTTTCGACACCGGACCTGCCAACGCGCCGGTTGACGATCTGATGCAGGCGCGGTTGGGGTTGCCGATGGATCGGGACGGCGCGCTGGCCCGAGAGGGTACGGTCGAGACCGGCGCACTGGAGCTGTTTCTGGCCGAGCCCTATTTCAACCGAATGCCGCCCAAATCGCTGGACCGGAATGATTTCTCGGAAATGATTGGTCTTGTGACCGAGCTGAGCGATGCGGATGCGGTGGCCACGTTGACCGGGATGAGCGCTGCGGGTGTGCTGCAGGGGATGGAGCATTGTCCCAAGCCGCCTGTGCGCATGCTGGTTACCGGTGGCGGACGTCACAACCCAGTGCTGATGGAAATGCTGCGCGTGTCGCTGGATTGCCCGGTCGAGCCGGTTGAGGCGGTTGGGCTGGACGGAGACATGCTGGAAGCGCAGGCCTTTGCCTACCTTGCCGTGCGTGTGGCGCGGGGATTGCCGACCTCTTGCCCGGGTACCACCGGGGTAAGTGCGCTGGTCGGGGGCGGTGTCGTGTCGTCTCCGGCGAGGGGTGTCGTGGTGAGCGGGTAGGGGGCTCTGCCCCCGTCGCTGCGCGACTCCCCCGAGGTATTTTTGGCCAGATGAAGAGGCGGATCTAGCGATTTAGGGCGCGGGCGTAATCCAGGGTTAATTCGGTGTAGCCGTCCGAGGTGGATTGCAGGTGTGCTTGGGTCCAGCGGTGGAAGGCTGGAAGGTGGTGGAAAGGCACGTTTGGAAAGGCGTGGTGCTCCGCGTGGTAGGGCATGTTCCAGGCCAGAAATCGGATCATTCGATTGGTAAAGGTGGTACGGGAGTTTTCGAGCATGTTTGCCACCGGCGGGCAGAGGCCGTGTTCGGCGAGCAGGTATAGGCGCAGGAAAGGCTGGCCGATAAGGGCGGGCAGAAGCCAGAGCCAGAACAACAAGGGGCTGAAGAACAGGCTGAGTGCGGCCAGGGCATATAGTGTGGACAATATTCGGGCTTCGGTTCGTATGGCGTGGTGCTGGCGGGTTGGCAGGTAAGCGGCGCCAATCCTGCCGCGCGCGTTGTCGGTCAACACACGGGCCATACCTGTCCAATATGGCCAACCGCTGAGATAGATCGCAAGGCTGCGCCAGTTTTCGGGGCGGGGTTTGCCGCCAAGTTCCGGGTCTTTGGTTGGGTGGTTTGTCCATTTGTGATGGGCAAGGTGAAAGTAGCGAAACCATGTGAACGGCAGGCAGATAGGAATTGAGACAAGGTGCCCAACCGCTTCGTTGATCCAAGGGGTTTTGAACGGCGTCTTGTGGGTGCACTCGTGGCTGAGCGTAAAGAGGAAAACCAGCAATAGGCCTTGCGGCAGGAGCAGTAGCGGCCAGAGGGGAACCTGTAGGATGATACCGGTGCTGGTTGCTGTCAAAGCGCCGAAATAGATCGCTAGATGTCTGAGACCTGCCATGTCTGACCGCTGTTGCAGCCTGTCCTTGGTCTCGGGCGGGATCGCGGCGATCAGGGCGCGGTGGTCCATGGAATTACACTCCAGGAATATCAAAGCCGGGTGGCGCGAGTTCAAACCCATCAAATTCAAATCCCGGTGAAACAGTGCAACTGACTAGCGTGTAGTCTCCACTGCTGCGCGCCGCCTGCCAATGGCCCTTGGGTACAATAAGCTGCGGTGCGCCTTGGGTCAGATCAGGTGTGAGGGTGTGGTCTTTGGCAGGGCCTGTATCGGAGGCGCTGAGCGAGAGGATCAGCGGAGCGCCGGAATGGTAGAGCCAGATCTCGGTCGCATCTACCTTGTGCCAGTGGCTGCGCTCACCCTCTGCCAGTAGGAAGTAGATGCAAGTGCCGGTGGCACGGCCGGGATTGTCGGCGCGCCAGGTCTCTTTGAACCAGCCGCCTTCGGGGTGCTGCTGCAGGTTCAGGTGTTGGATGATGTCTTGCGCGGTCATGGGAGCCTCGGGTCTGTTTGTGGGATTATGCACGCACGCGCACGATCTGCTATGGCAATTGTGTATGCAGAGCATATGTTTGCCGCATGACTTTGATGATCCCGTTTGACAACAGCTATGTTCGCCTGCCGGACACCTTCTTTGCACGGCAGGGGCCTGTGCCTGTGCGTGCACCGAAGCTTGTTGCCTTCAACAGCGATCTGGCGCGACTGTTGCGGATTGCGCCGGGCGACGTTGAAGAGATGGCGCAGGCTTTTGCGGGCAATACTGTGCCCGAAGGGGCCGAGCCGCTGGCGCAGTTATATTCCGGGCATCAGTTTGGCACCTATAACCCTCAGCTAGGAGATGGGCGCGCGGTTTTGTTAGGTGAGACGGTCGGATCCGACGGGATTCGGCGGGATATTCAATTGAAGGGCTCAGGGCAGACACCGTTCTCGCGCCAGGGAGATGGACGTGCCTGGCTGGGGCCGGTTTTGCGCGAATATGTGGTTTCCGAGGCGATGCATGCGCTGGGCATTCCCACCACGCGCGCCTTGGCAGCGGTTGAAACCGGAGAGATCGTGCTGCGCGAGGGTCCGATGCCCGGGGCGGTATTGACACGTGTGGCGCAAAGCCATTTGCGGGTGGGTACGTTTCAGGTGTTTGCGGCGCGAGGGCAGATAGAGAGCCTGCAACGGCTGACTGAATATGCCATTCAGCGCCACTATCCTGAGGCGGAAGGGGCTATGGGTCTGTTGCGCGCGGTTCGGGATGCGCAGGCCGGGTTGATCGCCCGATGGATGAGCGTGGGTTTCATTCACGGGGTCATGAATACTGACAACAGCTCGATCTCCGGCGAGACGATCGACTACGGCCCATGTGCGTTCATGGACAGCTATCACCCGAATACAGTCTATAGCTCGATCGACCGGATGGGGCGGTATGCCTACTCGAACCAGCCTGAGATTGCGGTTTGGAATCTGGCGCAGCTGGCGACGGCCCTAATTCAGCAGTTTGAGGACAAGGACGCAGCTGTCGAAGAGGCCACCGAAATTGTCCATGCCATGCCTGCGTTGATGCAGGCACATTGGCTGGAACATTTCAGGGCCAAGATCGGATTGGTTCGGGCAGAGGAAGGGGATCTTGAAATGATCTCGGACCTGTTGACGCGGATGGCGCAGAATCAGGCGGATTTCACAAACACGTTCCGCGCGCTGGGCAGCGACCGCGCGCGAGACCAGTTTACCGACCCGGCGGCTTTTGACGAATGGGGAAAGGGGTGGCAGGAACGCTTGGCGCGTGAGGATGCGCCTTCGGACGTGATGGATGCGGCCAATCCGGCCTTCATTCCACGCAATCATCGGGTGGAGCAGATGATTCAGGCTGCGGTGCAGGGCGATTACGCACCGTTCAATCGACTGAATGAAGTGCTGTCACGGCCGTATGAGGATCAACCAGAATCAGCGGACCTGATGCGCCCTCCGGCGAAGAACGAGGTCGTGCACGCGACATTCTGCGGTACGTAGCAAAGAGACGGTTTCTTGTGAAGAAACCGAGCTTGAAACTTTTGAAGTTTCAGGCTTCGAGGCTATCGGGGCGTGTCTGCAAAGGGCTCGGCGATCACCTGACACGCATCTTCATAGACAATGTAGCCGATCCGGTCTGATCGCAGAGTATCGATCTGGTATCCGTTTTCTTTGAGCAGTGCGACCATCTCATACGACTTGCCCAAAACCTCATTGGCTTCGGGTTTGAACCAGCTGAGGCCTTTGGTATTGCGCTGAAACGCGCCTTTAGATTTTGTCCTGTTGAAACGATTGGGGATTTCAAGGTTTTCCCGGAACCAAGCCAGCAGCGCCTCAATTCGATCGAATGTGTATTTATCCAGCGCGGTGGTGTCGCGCAGGTTGTAGGCAGCGCAGAAGAACCCCTGACGCGCGTCCATATCTTCTATCTTGATCGGGTGGACAAACCTTATGAACATGATCGTGAAGGTGGCCGAGAGGCTGCGCAAGCTCAAGTCCGTTTTGCACAAATGTTAGCGGAGCAAGCGGCGCGTTGCCATTCAGCGCTGGGTTCGGCTTGCACTTGTCCGACCAGTTGGCGATCTTGGGTTAAATCAGTTTAAGTGTGCCGATGACCTACCGCTCGACCCTGCGCCTTGCCAGTTACAACATTCAGAAATGCGTGGGCCTCGATTTCCGGCGGCAGCCGCAGCGGATATTGCAGGTCATCGAAAGCATGCAGGCCGATATCGTTGTTTTGCAGGAGGCGGACAAACGATTGCCGCCCCGTCCTGCCGCTTTGCCACATTTCATGTTGGATGAGGCCGGGTGGCAGATCGTGGACCTGGGCGGTGCCGGTAGTCTTGGTTGGCATGGCAACGCGGTGATCTGGCGTGGGGACGCCATTCAGGTGCGTCAGGCAGGTCATCATGATTTGCCGGGTCTGGAGCCCCGCGGCGCCGTGCGGGTCGAGTTTGATACGCAGATCGGGCCTTTGCGGGTGATGGGGATGCATCTTGGGCTTTTGCCGGCGTCGCGACGTCAACAGATCAGTCATATCCGTCGATGTGATTCTGATCTGGAACACATGCCCACCGTCTGGGCCGGGGATTTCAACGAATGGTCACGCCAGCCTGTTCTAGATCATTTGGCCCCGGACATGCGGTTTCTTCCTCCGGTTCCAAGCTTCCCGGCCGCGCAGCCATTGGGGGCGCTGGACAGAATCGCGGTGGGGCAGGGGCTTGAGGCTGCACTGCACGGGGTGCATGATGCGCGGCCCGCGCATATCGCCTCGGATCATTTGCCGGTCTGGGCCGATCTGCGACGCATCGCCTGACCGCAAAATCGTCTGTGGCGCAGGGCGCGTAGACATATTAAGACAGAACACCGAACAGTCCCGGGGGTCACCATGTCCGACACGATTATCGCCCGTTGCGAAGCCAAGGGCCTGCGCATGACCGGCCAGCGGCGGACCATTGCACAGGTCTTGCAACAAAGCGAAGATCACCCGGATGTAGAAGAGCTTTATGCCCGTGCTTCAGCCGAAGATGCGGGAATTTCGATCGCGACAGTCTATCGTACCGTGAAGTTGTTCGAAGAGGCCGGGATACTTGAGCGGCTGGAGTTCGGCGACGGGCGCGCGCGATACGAAGATGCAGAGCGTGATCACCACGACCACCTGATCGACATGCAGTCAGGCGAGGTGATCGAGTTTGTCGACCCTGAGATAGAAGCTCTGCAAGAAAAGATTGCGGCCAAGCTTGGCTACAGGCTGAAAGGCCATCGCCTTGAATTGTACGGCGTACCGTTGGAAAAAGACTGACACATCACGAAAATCGATCGGTCGGTGAACGCGATTTCATCGAACATGTCGTAATACTGCTTGCGACGTCGCAAAGGTTGCGGTTTTGCTGCCGGAAAGGTCCGCCTGTCAGCGGCCTGTTCCAATGGAAACGCGCATGAACAACGTAAACGGCATTTTGCTGATCATCGGCTCGATGGCGGCCTTCGCGCTTGAGGACATGTTCATCAAGCATCTCTCGGTCAGTGTGTCGACCGGGCAGATCATGATCGCATTGGGTCTGATCTGCGGGGCTGTGTTTACGCTTATGTCTATGGCGACACGCAAACGCATCTTCGACCCGGTCGCGTGGCAACCTTTGCCACTGATCCGTGCCGGGACCGAAGCCTTTGGTGCGCTCAGCTTTGTGACCGCGCTGTCACTTGTTGATCTGTCGACTGTGGCGGCGGTTTTTCAGGCGATGCCTCTATTTGTCACGATGGGGGCAGCACTGTTTCTGGGTGAGCAGGTCGGTTGGCGTCGTTGGAGCGCCATCGGCATCGGCTTTGTCGGCGTCTTGATGATCATCCGCCCCGGGTTCGAGGGATTCCAGCCGGAATCATTGTTTGTTTTGGTATCGGTCGTTGCGATCGCGGCACGTGATCTGATCACACGCAGGTTGGATGTTCGTGTGGCCTCGTCGGTCGTCGCATTGCAGGCCTATATCGGAGTGGCGTTGGCTGGTGCGGCCCTTATGGTGTTCACAGCACAGCCCGTTGTGCCGCTGCAAGCTGCGCAGATCGGGCCTTATCTGGGTGCCATCGGGTTCGGCGTATTGGGCTATTACGGTATCGTAACCGCGATGCGGATTGGCGAAGCTTCAGCGCTGACGCCATTTCGGTATACTCGGTTGGTGTTCTCGATCACGGCCGGGATGCTGATGTTTGGCGAACGCCCCGACAGCATGACGTTGGCCGGTGCCGGTCTGATTATCGGATCAGGTCTGTATACTTTCATTCGAGAACGCCAGCTGGCGCGGGCATTGGCAGTGGCCTAAGCGCCCGCGGCCTGTTGGCGCAAACAGCAAACTGTTAGCCCTAAAGGCCGAAAAATATAAGTGTTAGCGATAACGGAAACGGTTTACTTTTCGCCGCGTGCTGGTATGAGGCATGCAACCGTTGGCATCATTGGGACCCGTATCATGAGCACGATCATCGACATCCACGCACGCGAAATACTGGACAGCCGGGGCAACCCGACGGTCGAAGTAGACGTGATTCTGGAAGACGGCACCATGGGCCGCGCCGCTGTGCCTTCAGGGGCGTCGACCGGCGCCTACGAGGCGGTGGAAAAGCGCGATGGTGACAAATCTCGTTACATGGGCAAGGGCGTGCTGGAAGCGGTTGCTGCCGTTAACGGTGAGATCGCCGAAGAACTGGTGGGCTTTGACGCGACCGAGCAGGTGGCCATCGATCAGGCGATGATTGAACTCGACGGGACCGAGAACAAGGGCCGTCTGGGCG
This sequence comes from Ruegeria sp. AD5, assembly GCF_056542345.1. Lineage (NCBI taxonomy): Bacteria > Pseudomonadati > Pseudomonadota > Alphaproteobacteria > Rhodobacterales > Roseobacteraceae > Ruegeria > Ruegeria sp. AD5. The sequence continues at coordinate 724,828 of NZ_JBQFZR010000002.1, read as the reverse complement.
CGAACGCTATCCTGGGTGTCTCGCTGGCGACGGCCAAGGCGGCGGCGGATTTCACCACGCAGCCTCTGTATCGCTATGTTGGCGGTACTTCGGCGCGCGTTCTTCCGGTTCCGATGATGAACATCATCAACGGGGGTGAGCACGCCGATAATCCGATCGACATTCAGGAATTCATGATCATGCCGACCTCGGCCGCGAATATCCGCGAAGCCGTGCGCATGGGGTCGGAGGTGTTCCATACGCTCAAGCGCGAACTGTCGGCTGCCGGACTGGCCACCGGAGTGGGGGACGAAGGTGGTTTTGCCCCTAACATCGCTTCGACCCGTGAGGCACTGGATTTCATCCTGCAGGCGGTCGAAAAAGCGGGCTACAAACCCGGCGAGGAGATCCATCTGGCGCTGGACTGCGCCGCCACCGAATACTACCGCGACGGAAAATATGTTCTGTCGGGTGAAAACATCTCGCTGACCTCAGAGGAAAACGCTGAGTATCTGGCGACATTGGTCAAAGATTACCCAATTATCTCGATCGAAGACGGTATGTCCGAGGACGATTGGGATGGCTGGAAAGCGCTGACTGATGCCATCGGCAACGAAGTACAACTGGTCGGCGACGACCTGTTCGTAACCAACCCAGAGCGTCTGGCCGAGGGAATCGATCGTGGCTGTGCCAACTCGATGCTGGTTAAGGTGAACCAGATTGGATCACTGACTGAAACCCTGCGCGCCGTCGATATGGCCCACCGTGCACGGTATACCAACGTGATGTCGCATCGCTCGGGCGAGACCGAAGATGCCACCATTGCCGATTTGGCTGTGGCGACCAACTGCGGGCAGATCAAAACCGGCTCGTTGGCGCGGTCGGACCGGTTGGCCAAATACAACCAGCTGATCCGCATCGAGGAATCGCTGGGTGAGGTCGCAGAATACGCCGGCGCGTCGATCCTAAAGCGCTGAGTTTGGCGTACTTGGTAAAACCAGATCAGGCCCCGGTAGAACGCCGGGGCCATTTTTTCTTTGAGTCATTACCGATCCGTCTATGCTGGGCATCGAAGGCCAAGATGGGAGAGGGCGATTTATGACAACATTCAAACGCATCGTTGGCGCTGGGGCGCTATTGATCCTGCCTCAGCTTGCAGGGGCTGATCGTCCGCCTCAGGCAGTGTGCCAGAAAATGGTGGAAGGCGATCCCAGCGGGCAGGTCACGATGGAGGAATGCCTGTGCACCTATAACGTCGCCAACACGGTTTTGGACGATGACATCAAAGAATTATTGTTCGAGTCCTGGTACACCGGTGAGAACATAACTGAACAGTTGAATGCGCTGCCCAAACCCAAACGCGTGCCCCGGCAGTTCAAGACCATGGAGCAGACGTTCAATAAGAACTGCCGCTGATCGTTGAGCTAAACAAACATAAATGTCGTTATGTGTGAACTTGTTCCTATTGCGGCGCTGTGACTCCCGATAGTCTGCAAACATTGCAGAAAGGGGGACGATATGTCTGCTTCAAAGGTCTTTCTCGTAATTTCAATGCTTTGCGCGGGGATGCTGGCCGCATGTTCAGAGCCTGGGACCTATCCGATCACAGGGATGCAGGTTTCGCAGGATGATCCGGTGCAGGAAATGGCAAATCCGGCGGTAATCTTCCGGGGGGAATCGCGCTAAAGCGATTTGCTCATCAGCATGTAGCGATCGCGCGGTTTAAAACCTGACCGCAGATATAGTTTCTGCGCGGTTTCGTTGGTCCGGTCGACCTCAAGATGCAGGGCGGTCAGACCGGCCTCGGCCAGCGCCTTGGGGAGATCATGCAGCACTTCGGTGGCGATACCGCGTCCGCGGACGGCGGGGCGGATGTAAATCTCATCTACAAAGGCATCCATGCCACCAAACTCGACCGACCAACCGAAGGTGAGGATGACATAGCCCAGCGGTGCGCGGCCCGGACCGATCAGATATATGCACCCATGGGGAATTCCATCCAGTAGAGGGGTCAGCGCGTTGCGACGTTTCTCGTCATCCTGCGCGATGCCGGATTCCGAGTGAAACGCCGCGACCAGCGCCATCAGTCGGTCCAGATCGTCGGGGCGGGCAAGGCGGAGTGCGGCGGTCATAGGCGGGCAAGTCTTTCTGTGAGCAGGTCGAAGAAACCTTTGGCATCCACGTCACCCATGAACATGGCGTTTGGTGCGCGATCAGTTACCCGCCACCAGTCGGCCACTGTCATGCCCAACGTCAATTCTGATTGGGTTTCGATCTCAACATTGATGTGGCGGCCCGAGAACAACTCGGGTCGGATTAGATAGGCGGTGACGCAGGGATCGTGCAGCGGTGCGCCCTCCGATCCGTATTTTTCTTTGTCGAAACGTTCGAAGAAATCGGTCATCTCTGCCACTGCATGACCAACCTTGCTGTCCAATGCCCGGAATGCATCGTTGCGATGGGGCGTGACCAGCGCGTCGTGGGTGACATCCAGCGGCATGACTACGATGTGAATGCCGGATTTAAACACGATTTCAGCAGCTTCCGGATCGACATAAATGTTGAATTCGGCTGCTGGTGTGATGTTTCCAACCTCGAAATAGGCGCCGCCCATCAATACGATCTCTTGCACCCGGTCGATGATGTCGGGCGCTTTTTGGAAGGCAGTGGCGATGTTCGTCAGCGGCCCCAGAGGGCAGAGCGTCACTGTGCCGGGCTCATGCGCGCGTAGGGTATCGATGATAAAATCGACCGCGTGACCTTCGGCCAGAGGCATTTCGGGATCTGGCAAAACAGGGCCGTCGAGCCCTGTTTTACCATGCACATGCTCGGCGGTGACGAGAGGGCGTTTCAGGGGGCGATCGCATCCAGCGTAGACGGGGATTTCGGTGTGCCCCGCCAACTCGCACACGATGCGGGCATTCTTTGCGGTCAGCTCCAAAGGCACGTTTCCAGCGACGGCGGTGATGCCCAGAACCTCGATCTCTTCGGGGCTGGCAAGCGCCAGAAGAATGGCGACGGCGTCGTCCTGTCCGGGATCGGTGTCGATTATGATCTTGCGGGGCATGGGGGTCTCCGGGGGCGGTGAAGGTCGGACACTCGCAAGTGTCGCGGGACTTGTCTAGCCGAATTACGTGCCTGCCGGCGCATCCACAGGCGGGAGTTTGCCGTTGGCGCGGTGTTCCTCGATTTTCACCTCGTCCCACAGCGCGTCCATTTCGGCCAGATCACTTTGGGTGGGCGTTTTTCCGCGTTCGGCCAGCCGGGCTTCGACCTTCTCAAAACGACGAGTAAACTTGGCGTTTGTGCGGCGCAGGGCGGCCTCGGGTTCGATGCCTAAGTGGCGGCCGAGGTTGACAATCACGAACAGCAGATCGCCGAATTCATCCTCGAGCGCGTCGGCATCCATGCTGTCGCGCGCCTCTTCCAGCTCAGCGGCTTCCTCGGTGATCTTGGCGAGCACATGGCTGGCGTCAGGCCAGTCGAACCCTACGCGCGCGGCACGTTTCTGCAGCTTATGTGCGCGTAGCAGAGCGGGCAGGTTGGCGGCGACACCGTCTAGTGCACCTTTTTGTTCTTTGCCCGCACGTTCGGCGGCTTTGATGGTTTCCCAGTCCTTTGTCTGTTGATCCGCCGACTTGTTTCGGGACTCATCACCGAAAACATGTGGGTGACGGGTAACCATCTTGTCCGACATGGTGCGGACCACATCCTGAAAGGTAAAATGCCCAGCCTCTTCAGCCATTTGCGCGTGGAAGACGGATTGGAACAGCAGGTCGCCCAGCTCTCCCTTCAATTCGTCATAAGCCTCGCGTTCGATGGCATCGGCGACTTCATAGGCTTCTTCGATCGTATAGGGCGCGATGGTCGAAAAATCCTGTTCGATATCCCACGGGCAGCCGGATTGAGGGTCGCGTAAGCGGCGCATGATTTCCAGCAAACGCTCGATACCTGCGTCCGTGTCGTGGATCAGAGGATTTTCGGCCATTGCGAACCCTTTCGTTCCGGTGTCAGATGCATCCATCCCGCAGTCAGGATCAGGAGTCCACCCCAGATGCCCGTCGTCAACCGAATTGCCGATTACGCCGCTGATATGGCCAAGTGGCGCCAGCACCTTCACACCATCCCCGAATTGGAATTCGAATGCTATGAGACCGCCGCCTATGTGGCCGAGCGTCTGCGCGAGTTTGGGGTAGATGAACTGCATGAGGGAATCGCCAAAACCGGCATGGTCGCGATCATCAACGGGCAGGGCGAGGGACCGACTATTGGTCTGCGCGCTGACATGGATGCTCTGCCGATTACCGAGGAGACGGGCGTGGACTACGCCTCGAAAAACCCCGGTAAGATGCATGCCTGCGGTCATGACGGGCATACAACCATGCTACTGGGTGCTGCGCGCTATCTGGCCGAAACGCGGAATTTTGCGGGCCGGGTTGCGCTGATCTTTCAGCCTGCCGAGGAAGAGGGCGGCGGCGCGGGCGTGATGGTTGAAGAAGGCATCATGGATCGGTTCGATATCTCTCAGGTTTACGGTATCCATAACACTCCGGGTCGGCCCGAGGGGCTGTTCGAAACCACGCCGGGGCCGCTGATGGCCGCAGTAGATACGTTTGAGATCCATATTCAGGGCGTGGGCGGCCACGGGGCCATGCCGCATGAGACGCGCGACCCAGTGATGGCAGCTTGCGGGATGGCGCAGGCGATCCAAACCATCGTCAGCCGCAACCACTATGCGCTGGACGATCTGGTGGTGTCGGTGACGCAGATACACACCGGAACAGTGAATAACGTGATCCCTGACACCGCTTATCTGAATGGCACCGTTCGCACCTTTGATCCGGCCGTGCAAAGGATGGTCAAAGAGAGAATGGCGCAGATCGTGGCGGGGCAGGCGGCCTCGTACGGTGTCGAGGCCAAACTGGACTATCAGGAGGGTTATCCCGCCACTATCAACGACGCCGACAAGGCGGCATTCGCGGCTGAAGTGGCGCGGGATGTATCCGGCGCGGAACGCGTGAAAGATGATGCTGGGCGTGAGATGGGGGCAGAGGATTTTTCCTACATGCTGCAGGCCCGACCCGGTGCTTACCTGTTCATGGGGCAAGGAGATGGCGCGGGGCTGCACCATCCGAAATACAACTTCAATGACGACGTCGCGCCGATCGGAGCGTCCTTCTTCGCACGGATCGTCGAAAAGGCACAGCCGTTGGGCTGACAGGGAAAAGACATGGCACTGGAAGATGCAAAGAACCAGGTGGATGAGGCATTCACCAACCCCGATCTTAAGGGGCTGTCCTATGAAAACACCTTTGGCGGCGCGACTTCATTCCTGCGGCGGCTTTATACCAAAGACCTGACGGGTGCGGATATTGCTGTAACCGGCGTGCCTTTCGATCAGGCGGTGACAAACCGCCCCGGAACCCGGCTTGGCCCTCGCGCGATCCGTGAGGCGAGCGCGCTGCAATCGCCGGATGCGCCTTATGGCTGGCCTTTTGATGCTCTGAGTGAGCTGGCCATCGTGGATTATGGCGACATGGCCTATGACTACGCCAATATCCCGGCCTTTCCCGACACGCTGACCGACCACATTCGGACCATTCTGAAGGCCGATGTCGCTTCGGTCACGCTGGGAGGGGATCATTATATCAGCTTCCCGATCCTCAAAGCTTATGCCGAGAAATATGGGCCGATGTCGCTGCTGCAATTTGATGCGCATACGGACACCTGGGCCGATGACGACATGTCCCGCGTGGATCACGGGACGATGTTCTACAAGGCGGTAAAATCGGGGTTGGTTGATCCGAAACGCTCGGTTCAGGTGGGCATTCGCACCACCAACGAAGACACGTTGGGCGTCAACATCATCGACGCGCGCGAGGTTTACGAATCCGGCCCAGCCGCCGTGGCGCAGAAGATCAGGGGTATTCTGGGCGACAGCCCCGTGTACCTGAGCTTCGACATCGACGGTCTGGATCCTGCTTTTGCGCCCGGTACTGGTACGCCGGTCTGGGGTGGGCTGAGTTCGATTCAGGCGCAAATCATCCTGCGCGACATTGCCGGGATCAACCTCAAAGGTGGCGACGTGGTCGAGGTTTCTCCGCCGTATGACACCTCTGGTGCGACGGCGATTGCGGGGGCTCATGTGGCAACACAGATCATTTGCCTTTTGGGGTGGAACAAGCTGGTGAAGCCTTAACCTTTGGTTAGGCATAATCCCGGTATCTGCTTGGTGAGGCACCGGATCGGAGACATTACATGACCCAATACAACCAACCGATTGGCGGCAATGATCTGGCACGGTTTTCGGGGCCGAACACGTTTATGCGGTTGCCACAGGCGTCGTCGCTGGACGGGCTGAATGTGGCGATCCTGGGGGTTCCGATGGATATCGGCACTTCGTGGCGGTCGGGCACACGGTTCGGACCCAAGCAGATTCGCAGTGAAAGTGCGATGATCCGGCCCTATAACATGTCCAATGGCGCGGCGCCCTTCGACCATCTGCAGATCGCAGATATCGGCGATCTGGCGATCAACACTTTCTCGCTCGCCGATAGTCTTAAGATCATCAAGGAAAGCTATGACGGCATTTTGGCGCAAGGTGTTGTTCCAGTGGCGATGGGTGGGGATCACTCGATCACTTTGCCGATGCTGCGGGCGATGGCCGCCAAGCACGGGCCTGTGGCTCTTGTGCACGTGGACGCTCATGCGGACGTGAATGATGAGATGTTCGGTGAGAAGGAAACCCACGGCACTGTCTTCCGCCGCGCCTATGAGGAAGGGCTGATTGTCCCTGACAAGACCTTTCAGATCGGCATTCGGGGCTCGGGTTACGCCGCCAGCGACTTTACCGAGGCACAGGGTTGGGGGTTCCGTCAGTACCCGGCGTGGGAGCTGTGGCAACAGAACCTAACCGAAATCGGCTCTTTGATCCGTAAAACTGTTGACGATCACCCGGTCTATATCACCTACGATATCGACAGCCTCGATCCGGCTTATGCACCCGGAACGGGCACGCCCGAGATCGCAGGTCTGACCACTCCGCAGGCGCTGCAGTTGATTCATGCGCTGGCAGGCATGAATGTGGTGGGCTGCGATCTGGTCGAGGTATCTCCACCCTATGATCCGTCGGGCAATACGGCACTGACGGCAGCCAATTTGCTGTTCGAGATGCTGTGCATTCTGCCCGGAGTGACGTCACGATAGGGGTGCGACGCCATCCTCTGACCGAGTATGCAGGGCATAGTGGGATTGAATGGGCAGATGAAAATGGTGCTGTGGCTGTTGATTGGGGTGGGCCTCGCAATGGGTGCTTATATCCGACTTGCGCCCTCAGATCCTGTGCGCTGGCATGTGGCCCCTGAAGACGCGGAACGAGACCTGAAGGGTGGTGTCGTTCGGGTCGTCGAAACCGGTCCTGATGGGCTGGCGCGTCTCGACAAAATTGCGCGCGCAACACCACGCACCAGTGTGCTGGCCGGATCTCTAGAAGAGGGCATGATCACCTATATCACCCGTACCAAGGTGTTCGGGTTTCCCGACTACGCCACCGTGCAGCAAGACGGCGATACGCTGCGTATCTATGCCAGATTAAGATTTGGCCGGAGAGATTTCGGCGTCAATCGGGACCGGGTCACCCAGTGGCTTGCTTTGCTGCAACCCTGACGACAAACAGCCCTCTTGCACCTCGCGCCACATGGGCACGTTCAGCGACATCTGGCATTGGGCCATGAACATGCGGCCGTCGACCTGCAGGCATATCATCTCTCCCAACTCGATGCGGGTGCCGGATTTGTCGGTGCAATAGCAGTCTTGCACCTTGCCTCCGGGGCCAACAACATCGGCCATTCCGGGCGCCGCAATGAGTGTCAGGGCTAAGATCAGTCGCTTCATGGCCCAAGCCTAGCACAAGGCAGGGCCTTGACCAAAGCCTCTGGATGATAGACACCGCGCGGATGATCCCCGAAGAACGCCTTGAACAGATAACTCAGCGATTCCAATACCTCGAAGCGGCCATGGCGGATGGTGCCTCGGGCGGGGATATTGCAGCTTTGGCAAAGGAATATTCCGACCTCAAGCCGGTGGTCGATCAGATCATGGCGTGGCGTCAGCTGGTTTCAGATCTGGCCGAGGCCGAGGCAATGCTGTCCGACCCGGACATGAAAGAGCTGGCCGAAGAGGAAATTCCAGAACTGCAGGCGCGTATCCCCGAGGCGGAGCATGCCTTGCAGCTGGCGCTGTTGCCCAAAGACGCGGCTGATGCGCGCCCGGCAATGCTGGAAATACGCCCCGGCACCGGCGGGGATGAGGCCGCGCTGTTCGCCGGAGACCTGCTGCGCATGTATCAACGCTATGCCGAAGCGCGGGGCTGGCAGTTCGAGATCATCGAGGAACAAGCGTCTGATCTTGGTGGGATCAAAGAGGTGGTGGCACACATCAAGGGCGACAATGTCTTTGCGCGGATGAAGTACGAATCCGGCGTGCATCGCGTGCAACGCGTGCCCGAAACCGAAAGCGGTGGGCGCATTCATACCTCGGCGGCGACGGTGGCGGTTTTGCCAGAGGCCGAGGATGTGGACATTCAGATCGATGCCAATGACATCCGAATTGACACGATGCGCAGCTCGGGCGCGGGGGGGCAGCACGTGAACACGACGGATTCGGCCGTGCGGATTACTCACTTGCCCAGCGGTATCGTGGTGACCAGTTCCGAGAAATCCCAGCACCGAAACCGTGAGATAGCGATGCAGGTGCTGAAAACGCGCCTTTATGATCTTGAACGGCAGCGGATCGACAGCGAACGCTCGGCGGATCGCGCCAGTCAGGTCGGTTCAGGTGACCGGTCGGAACGGATTAGGACGTATAACTTCCCGCAAGGCCGCATGACGGATCACCGCATCAACCTGACGCTTTATAAGCTGGATCAGGTGATGCAGGGCGATCTTGATGAGGTGATTGATGCGTTAACCGCAGATGATCAGGCTCGGCTTCTGGCCGAAATGGCGCAATGATTGCGGCGCTGACAGCCGCGCAGGCCATGGTCGCTGCAACCGCACGTTTGCGCGCAGCCGGTGTGCCTGATCCAGCGCGGGATGCGCGGGTGCTGCTGGCGCATGCGGCGCGGATCGAGGCCAGTCGGGTGACGCTGATCGCGCCCGAGGAGCTGCCGGTTGATATCGCGGAACGCTATGATCAATTGATCTCGCTGAGGGCCATCCGGGTGCCGGTGTCGCATCTGCTGGGCGAGCGTGAATTCTATGGTCGGCGGTTCCGTGTCAGCCGCGATGTGCTGGACCCGCGCCCGGAAACCGAAGCATTGATCGAGGCAGCGCTGAGCGAGCCGTTTGATCATGTACTCGATTTGGGGGTGGGCTCGGGCTGTATCCTGATCACCTTGCTGGCTGAACGAGCGAGTGCCTCTGGCGTCGGCGTCGACCTCAGCGAATCTGCCTGTCTGCAGGCCAGCGCCAATGCAGTGCAGCATCAGGTGCAGGCGCGCGTCGAGATTCGGCAATCTGACTGGTTCGAAAACATTGAGGGTCAGTTCGATCTGATTGTTTCGAATCCGCCCTATATTTCAGCGGACGAGATGCACGCGCTTTCCCCTGAAGTGCGCGAGCATGAGCCGCGCATGGCGCTGACGGATGAGGGCGACGGTCTGGATGCCTATCGCCGTATTGCGGCGTCGGCCCCGGATTATCTGATGCCCGGCGGGCGTATCCTGGTTGAAATTGGCCCGACACAGGGCGCTTATGTTTCTGCCCTTTTTGATGCCGCTGGTTTGACCGGCGTAAAGGTGATCCCCGATCTGGACAGGCGTGATCGTGTTGTGGGGGCCAGAATGCCGCCTTCTAAGCGAAACTGAGGCCGAAAAATGCCGATTGATGTAAAAAAGCTGCGACATTTTCGAGAATCCCCTTGTCTGAACGCTCAGGACATGTTTACTCAGGATTAGTCGGCGAGGTTGACGCTGTTTCAGCGCACCCCTGACGCCAAGCCCAAAAAGTCGATAGCGCGTAACGGCACAAGCCACTGAGCAGCGTTAGATACGGGTTGATCGACAGTGAATTGATAAGGCTGACGTAAAGTAAGATGAGATCTTCCAAATCCCGCTCGCGGGCCAAGAACAACCGCAATCGTCCTTCTGGCGGAAACGTCGTAAACCGAGTTTTTGACAGCTCGGGCCCCGAAGGCAAGGTGCGTGGCACACCGCAGCAGATCATTGACAAATACAACCAATTGGCGCGCGACGCTCAGCTGTCGAATGACCGCGTGGCAGCTGAGAACTTTCAGCAACACGCCGAGCACTATCTGCGCATGCTAAGCGAAGCGCAGCGCGAGATCGAAGCGCGCCGCGAAGAGCAAGAGCGTCAGAACCGCGAACGACAGGCCGAGCGTGATCGTGAACGCGCCGAGCGTCAGGAACGCGAAGCAGCCCGTCAGACCGATCCGGCCGAGGCTCCGCAGCCGGACGTTGTGGATTTCGGGAATGAGGCGGCTGCGCCCGATACAGGGCTGGTCGAGACGCCGGAAAGCAAGGATGCCGAGCAACCCGAAGCGACCGAGCGTAAGGAAAAGCCGCGCCGCCCGCGCACCCGGAAGCCAAAGGCTGCCACCCCTGCGGCTGAGGATGCACCCGCTGACAAGGGCGACGCACCCGAGGCAGCTGAATAAGCGCTTTTCGATCATGAATTGAATGAAAACCCCGGGCAAAGGCCTGGGGTTTTTTCGTTCAGGGTTTGCGAATTTCGCGCGCGAGCGCGCAGAAGGCTTCGAGCGGGATCTGCTCGGCCCGGTCGGTGGGTTTGATTCCGGCTGCGATCAGGCGGTCCTCGATATCTGGCGCTGCCCCTTTGAGTGAGGCCCGCAGCATTTTGCGGCGCTGATTGAAGGCTGTGGCAACCACGCGCGACAGGGTTGCGGCGTCAGCGGGATAGCGGGGTTCGGGCAGGGCAGTCAGGTGAACCACGGCGCTTGAGACCTTGGGCGGTGGAGTGAAGGCTCCGGGTGGCAGGGACATTGCAATGCGCGCTTCGGCCCGCCATTGGGCAAGGATGGCGAGGCGGCCATAGGCCTTGCTGCCGGGTTGGGCGACGATCCGCTCGGCCACTTCACGTTGAAACATAAGGGTCAGGCTCTGCCAGAAGGGCGGCCATTCGGGCGGGGTGAGCCAGCGGACCAGAAGCTCGGTCCCGACATTGTAGGGAAGGTTCGCGGCCACCCGGATCGGAGGTGTCAGGTGGGCCAGCGGGTCGATTTCCAGCGCGTCGCCGTTGATCACTTCCAGCTGGCCCGGATAGGCGGCGGCGATGTCGTTCAGGGCAGCGATGCAGCGGGTGTCCTTTTCCACGGCCACGACCTTGCGCGCGCCTTCGGACAGAAGCCCGCGAGTCAGACCTCCGGGGCCTGGGCCGATTTCAAGGACATCGCATTGAGTCAGATCACCCGCCTGCCGCGCGATCTTGGCTGTCAGGTTGAGGTCGAGCAGGAAGTTCTGGCCCAGCGATTTGCGGGCCGAAAGCTGGTGAGTTGCGATAACCTCGCGCAGCGGGGGGAGGGAGTCGATGGCGCTCATGACTTTACCGTCGCGCGGGTTGCGGGGAGAGCGCCAGCGATTTTTTTGCCTCCGGCGGAGGTATTTGGGGCCAGATTAAGCATTAGCGGGACTGCGCCATTCGCTGGGCGAGCTTCAGGGCCTCGATCAGGCTGTTGGGGTTCGCGCTGCTTTGGCCCGCGATGTCCAGAGCGGTGCCGTGATCCGGCGAGGTCCGGACGAAGGGCAGGCCCAAGGTTACGTTCACACCGCGGTCGAAATCCAGTGTCTTGATCGGGATCAGGGCCTGGTCGTGATACATTGCAATCGCGGCATCATATCGCGTGCGCGCCGCGGCGTGGAACATGGTGTCTGCCGGGTGGGGTCCGGTCACGGTGCAATCGACTGGATTGAGGTCTGCGATCAGTGGCGCGATCCAGTCGAGTTCTTCCGTACCCATTTTCCCGCCTTCGCCAGCATGGGGGTTCAGCCCTGCGATGGCGATGCGAGGATGGTGGATACCGAATTGGGTGCGCAGGCCTTGGGCGGTGATCTCGATGGTTTCTTGCAGCACTTCTGGGGTGAGTGCGCTTGGGACCTGGGAGAGCGGGATGTGGATGGTGGCCGGAACCACGCGGAGCTGTTCGCTGGCCAGCATCATTACCACGCGTGACCGGCCTGCCAAAGCAGCAAGAAATTCGGTATGGCCGGGGAAGGCAAAGCCCGCACCGTCGATCAGCGCCTTTTTGTGGATCGGCGCGGTACACAGTGCAGAGGCTGCGCCGGAACTCACCAGCTCAACACCCTTTTCAATAGAATCGATGACCGAAAGTGCGTTTGCTGGATCGGGGTGGCCGGGCATGTTCGGGGCGGGGAAGTCGAAATGCAGCACCGGGAGAGCCGAGGCGCTGGCCGGTGTGGCCTCTGACGGGTCGGCGATCCGGGTAATGGGTGTTCCATCGGGCAAATGTGATGCGTCGCCGATGTAGAAGAACGGACAGGTATCGCGCAGGGCTGCCCAAGCTTTGGCTGCGATTTCGGGTCCGATCCCGGCGGGCTCACCACAGCTTAGCGCGATTGGGGCGATCATTGTTCGATGATGACAGCGTCGGCCCTCAGCTGTTCCAGCAGGCTGTTTGCAAGGGCCTGCAACCGCTGCTGGGTCAGTGCGTTTGCCACGTCCACACGGGTGGTGTCTTCGCCCAGGTTGCGGGTGCGATTGCACAGCATCAGGAACATCAGCGTCTGCCCGTTGTTGCGCGTCAGCGTGGCCGATGCCTCATTTGGATCAAGCTTGGCCAGCTCAAGCGCTACGTCGCGTGGAATCGCCGAGGGGCTTTGGGTAAGGCGTTCCAGCACGTCGGGCGATTGATCTTTGGCGATGCCGTAGAGGTCATCGCAGGTGTCGATCTCTTCCTTGAGCTTTTCGGCTTTCGCAAGCGTTTCGGTGCTGCGGCCACCGGGAAGGTAGTAGATCGCGTAGTCGATCTCGGAATAGGTTGGGGCACCTGCGGCAACTTCGCGGATGCCGCGCATCTGGAACAGAGCCACGGCGTTCGGGAGCGACAGTGGGTCGGTGATCTCACCGTTTTTCAAGCCCAGAATGACGGGTTGCAGGGCCGGAGGCAGGTTGTTGAGCGACAGCCAATCCAGTCGCCCGCCATTCTCGCGTGTGGCAGCGGCAGAGTATTGCGTAGCAGCCGAAGAAAAGCTGTCTTGATCGGGAAGTTGTGAGATTTCATCGGCCAGGGCTTCAGCCTGCGCCAGGGTCTGCGGTGTTACCGGAATGATAATTTCGGACAACAGAACCTGCAGACCACCGCCGCCACCCTGACCCAAAGCACGGTTGATCTCATCTTCCGAGGGACGAGCCTGCGACAGAAAGCGGGTACTGACAAAGTCGCGCCAGGACAGTTGATCGGCAACAAAATCCCGGACGGTTTCCTTTGATACGCCCGCATCGTTGAGCAGCTGCAGAAACTCTTCGCTGCTGAGGTTGCCGCGCGAGGCGAATTCATCAATCCCGGTCTGGATATCTTCGGGCGCGGCTTCGATGCCGGCATCGCGCATCGCCTGTTTGCGCAGACGATCCTCGATCAGGGCTTCGCGGACTTCGCGCTCGGAACTGCCCGGAACGCCGAGCAGTTCGAGAAACTGCTGACGTTGTTGAAGTTCATACCAGGTGACGATGTCCTGATTGACCCGGATTGCAGGCGAGAACAGGCTTTGAGCCTGGACCTGTGGTGTGGCCATTGCAACAAGCGCGGCAGCCAGCACCGGCAGCACCGATCTACGGCAGCCAGAGCGGAGAGATTTTGTGAAACCTGAGATCAACTGCATCTTCTCTTAAACTTCTGTCCATCGCCTTCGACGGAATACCCTGTCAGGGCAACGGTAAAGCCGAATTCTGTCGAAGGCTCAATACTTGATGTGGAGGTAAAGCGTCTGTTGACGTTCACATTTACCTGCACACACTCATTTTCGTAGGTCACGCCAAACCCAAGGCGGAGTGGTTCAGATTCGCTGAAATCATAGCGTGCGTTGGCTCGGGTCAACCAATTCTGATCTACGCGGTAGCGACCGCTCACCCGTAATTCCGAGATTTCATCATTATTCGCTTCAGCAGGATCAGGTTCGAGCCAGATGTAACCGCCGGAGATTGCCGTATCTCCACTAGACCAGCCTGCACGAATTTCAGCTTTGGTAAAACTGAAATCGCTGTTTAAAAGCCCACGCGCGGCCAATGTCAGCCCCTTGCCGTTATTCAATTGCCCGGCAAGCAGAATGTCGGACTTGGTACCCTGCAGCCCCGATGTGAGCGTGAAATCCGGATCCGCATCGGACCGGAAGACCTGTCCGATTGTCGCCAGCGCCCGCCAGCCGTCAGCATTGTACCGAGACCAGTTCAGGCCCACAACGGCTGTTGCACCGTCTTCGCGGCGGTCGGGGGCCGGAAAGCGCGAAAGGGACAAAAGATTGCCCTGATCGAGTTCCTGAAAGGTACTTTCATCGTTGGGAACGTCATTGTTCGAAACATGCGTCCAACCAATTTGCGCGATTGGCTCAAGGATTTGTGTTGCACCGGACTGCTCGCGGCGCAGCATGGGGTAGCGCAGGGTAAAAGCTGCACGCGGGGTCGAGCGGGTTACATTGTTCGGAAACTCGCTGTCATTGCGGATATTGAACGTATCCACTGACGCGCCCACCAATGCTTCTGCACGTAATCCGGTCGCAAAGGTCCAGTTGCGCAGCCATTCCGCATCGAATGTTGCCCTGGCGACGTCGCGACCAATAATATCTTCGTCACTGGTTCGCGTGTGGGTGTGACCATCGAGGCTTAGTTCAACTTCACCTCCTAAGGTGCTGGGGAAGAATCGCTTTCGATAGTTGATGTCGAAGACACGCGATGGGATTTCATCCTGATTTTCGCTATCCCGAAGGGACTTGTAGTGGATGAAGCTGGTTCTGAACGCCGTATCACGCTTGATCCGCTCAAGTGCAATTTCGCTACGAAGGCGGTCAAAATCGGGCAAGCCGTAATCTGCCAGATACGAGTCATCCGAAGTTGTTTTGATATCGAATGTCAGCCGGTAGTCATTTCCAAGACCGAACCGGCCATCGGCGAAGAAATACCCCCGATCCTGACCGGGCTGCAGGTCGTCGCGTGTATAAGAGCCCCGCAGCCGAATGCGCCCGCGTTTGAATGCCTGTCGGTAACGAAACCCAAGTGTGCGGGTCTTGGACGACAGATACGGCGTCAGAGTCAGGTCCTTGTGATCTCCGATCTTGAAGAAATACGGCACCTGAACGCCAGTGCCCAGTTGCGAAGTGGTGCGGATCGACGGCACGAGAAAGCCGGTCGCCCGCTCAAGTGTCGGGTCGGGTAGGCGCAACGTGGGAAAGTAGAAGACCGGGACATCGAGTATTCGGAACTGTGCGCCTTCGAAATAGAGCTGCCGTTCAAGCTGGTCATGGGTCACTTTCCGGGCGCGAATTTGCCAGATCGGGGGTCTGCCATTCGCGCAGACATGACATGAGGTTGCAGCGACCTTGCTGAATTGCGTATAGCGACCTGCCGCACGGGTGGCCTGGACTGAGGCGATCTGCACTTGCTGGTCAAAGACCATGCGCGCGCCCATCAGAAGTCCATTCTGTATCCCGCTGTCCAACTGCGCGGAATCGGCCAGCAATGTGCTGTTTCCGCCCTGATCGATCCGGATTGGGCCGGTCAGGGTCAACTCGCCGGTTTCGCGATCATAGGTGACGCTTTGCGCTGTCAGTTTGACGTCGCCCTGGAAGGCCTCGACATTCCCCTCAGCGACCAGTTTGCGATCCGGGGTAATGAATATCTCATCGGCCACCAGTAAGGCGGGTTGATTTTGTTCAGTCGCGTCAGCCTCGCTGGCGGCACCTTCTGGTTCGGACTGTGCGGCAGCTGCTGCTGGCAGCGAGAGGATCAGTGCACTCGACAGCAACAAAGACAGGACGGAGCGCATCAGCCATCCTCCGCATGGAGCAACAGGCCCAGAGACAGTAGAATGCCCGCAAAGGGTGGGGCCCAGGCCGAGACCAGAATAGGTAATTGCCCGTTTTCGCCAAGGATTTGGGCGAAATTCCGGATGAAGTAGATACCGAACCCCAGCAATACAGCGGTTAGCACGGCAACTCCGGTGCCGCCGAACCGGACATGGCGCATTGTGAAGGCGGCCCCGATCAGAACCATCGAAACCAGAAACAGGGGTCGCGCAAGTTGTACTTGCAGCCAGACCTCATATTGCTTGGTTGAAAATCCCGCCTCGCCCAGATCACGAATCAACTGGGGCAGATCATAGACCGAAACCGAATCCTTTTGCCCGAGAGTGTCCAGAATCCGGTCTCTGGTCAGCGTTGTGGGTAGGTTCAGGATCTCATGACTGGTGGCATTTGCTTCGGGATTGAGATCGTCCTGAATGGGCCAGATTTTGGCCTGATGCAAGGTCCAGAATCCATCCTCCAGATCAGCTTGCTGGGCCGAGATTTGCTGGTTCGGCTTGCCGTCGGATGAGAACGTTGTGATGGTCACGTTCTGCAGGGCGAACCGGTCGCCGTTGACAGTCCCGGTTGCGTGAATCACCGACTGACCGTTGGCTGAGCTCTGGCGCAGCCACAACCCCTCGCGGCTGATGGACAGGGCTGAACCACCCTGGTTGCGATAGCCATCGGACAAACGTTGGAACTCTTCCGACGTCGCGGCCGCGATGGGATTCAGCATAGTAACAGCAAGTGCGCCGATGGTCAGCGCAAGCAACACGGGCGCCAGCAGGGCTCGGATACCGGATCTCCCGATAGCGCGGGTCACCACCAGTTCGGAGCTGCGGGCGAGGCCGACAAACAGCGCGATGGTGGCCAGGATCATCAGCAGGGGCAACATCTCGCTGATCGCGGCCGGTGTGTTCAGCAACGTCAGTTGCAGCAACTGGCCAAAGGATAGGTCAACACCATCGAACCGCCGCACCTGTTCGATCAGATCGATCAGGATCATCAAGGTCAGAAAAATACCGCCGATTACAAGAAAGCTTTGAATAAAGCGGCGGGCAAAATAGCGGTCGAGGATCACGTGGGCATCCCCGTCAAACCCCGGCATCCAAGAATCACAATCGGGCATGGAATCATGCGCGACGGCCTGTAACTGCCGATTGGTGTCACGTTCTCTCCCCCGAGCCTGCCGTTATTTTCGCGCGACCATAATGCAATTGCCCGGCGGGGAAAACTGCTATCTGGTCAATGGTGGCTGCGCGGGCTAGGTCTTGGGCAACGCATTTTTCAGGAGAATGATATGAGCAGTCTTGTGCCCGTCCGATTCACCCCCTTTGACCTTGATGCGATAGCGCAAACCGAAGGGCGCGTGGCCATTCTCATTCCCGCCGATGGCAAGATGAGCCCCGCCGCGCGTCGAGCCAATCGCCTAACCAAAGGCGCGGTTGCGCGGCTGGTCGAAAGCGAGCGGTTCAGCAAGGTCAAGTCGGGTAATGTTATTTCGCTGGCCTGGCCTGCCGGAATGGTGGCCGAGGCGCTGGATATTCTGGTGTTGCCGCGTCGCCCCGACTCTGACGAGGCACGCAAGGCCGGGGCCAATCTCGCGAAAGCTGTAGCGGGCAAACCCGTGCTGGTCATGGCCGCCAATCACGCGCGTATCAAAGAGGTAGCCTTGGGCATGGTACTGCGTGCCTACGATTTCGATGTCCACAAATCCAAGGACTCAGACCCGGCGGGTGAGATCACCATCGGTCACTCCAAGCCGGAGGAGGCCGAAGCTGACTTTGCGCCGCTCTATGCCGTCGCAGACGGTGTGCGCATGACACGAGATCTGACAAATGAACCCGCGAATGTGCTGACGACAACTGAGTTTGCGGACAGATTGGTCGAGATGGAATCGCTGGGCCTGAAGGTCGAGGTTCTGGAAGAGGACAAGCTGGCCGAACTGGGCATGCGTACGCTGCTGAGCGTCGGGCAGGGCTCGGTCAGCCCCTCGAAAGTTGTGGTGATGCAATGGGACGGCGGCGACAAGGATGACGCGCCGCTGGCCTTGGTCGGCAAGGGCGTCGTGTTCGATACCGGCGGTATCTCGCTGAAGCCGGCCGGAGGCATGGAAGACATGACCATGGACATGGGCGGCGCGGGTGTCGTTGCCGGAACCATGCGAGCGTTGGCCAAGCGCAACGCCAAAGCCAATGTCGTGGGGCTGGTCGGATTGGTCGAGAACATGCCGTCGGGCAATGCGACCCGTCCGGGCGATGTCGTCACCTCGATGAAGGGGGATACGGTTGAGATTATCAACACCGATGCCGAGGGTCGTTTGGTTCTGTGTGACGTCATGTGGTACGCGCAGGATCGGTTCCAGCCGGTGGGCATGATCGATCTGGCCACACTGACGGGCGCGGTCATCATTGGTCTTGGGCATGAGAATGCCGGTGTGTTTTCAAACAATGACACCTTCTGCGACGCCTTCCTGAAGTCGGCCAAGGCCGAGGACGAGGGCGCATGGCGGCTGCCCTTGGGTGAAGGCTACGACAAACAACTTAAATCGCGCATTGCGGATATGAAGAACGTGGGCGGGCGGCCCGCAGGTTCGATCACCGCAGCGCAGTTCCTGCAGCGTTTCGTCAAGGAAGAGACGCCATGGATTCACTTGGATATCGCAGGTGTGGCCTCTGTCTCTTCCGAGACCTCTTATGCGCCGAAAGGGGCCACGGGCTGGGGCGTCCGCGCGCTAAGCCGGTTCGTGCGGGACAATTTCGAGTAAGCGCATGGGTGCCGTCTATTTCTACCACCTGACCCGCCAGCCGTTAGAGCACACATTGCCTGTGCTGCTCGACAAGGCACGACAGGCCGGGTGGCGGATTGCCGTGCGGGGTATCGACCCTGTGCGGATGGACTGGCTGGATGAGAAATTGTGGCTGGGACCTGAGGACGGGTTCCTGCCGCATGGCCGCGAAGGTGGCCCGCACGACGCGGCACAGCCCGTTCTGCTGACGACCGGCCAAGGGGCAGCAAATGGCGCGACCTGTGTAATGGCTGTCGATGGGGCAACGGTTGAGGCGGAGGAAGTTTCGACCATGGAGCGTGTCTGCATTCTGTTCGACGGGAATGATCCGGAGGCGGTTCAACATGCGCGCGGGCAGTGGAAGGCTCTGACCGGGGCGGGATGTTCGGCACAGTATTGGTCCGAGGAATCCGGACGATGGGAGAAAAAGGCCGAGGCTTGATCGGCCACAAATATATTTTAGGAGATTTCAAATGGATATGAAGCCTTTGGGCCGCACCGGGATCATGGTGTCGGATTTATGTCTTGGGACAATGACCTTTGGTACTCAGACCTCGGAAACTGAGGCGCACCGCCAGATGGACATGGCGCTTGCGGGTGGGATCAACTTTGTCGACGCGGCTGAGATGTATCCGGTGAACCCGATCTCGGCAGAGACGGTCGGGCGGACCGAAGAGATTCTTGGCAATTGGAATGCCGCCAATCGTTCGCGTCGAGGGGACTATGTGCTGGCCACGAAACACTCTGGTGAAGGGTTCGTGCATGCGCGCAATGGCGCCCCAATCTCGAAAGAGACCATACCTGAGGCGATAGAGGGTTCACTGCGTCGTCTACAGACTGATTGCATAGATCTCTATCAGTTCCACTGGCCAAATCGTGGCAGCTACATGTTCCGACAGAACTGGGACTATGCGCCCTCGGGTCACAACCGTGACGAGATTATGGACGAGATGCGCGAAAGCCTGATCGCTCTGCAGGCGCAGGTGGACAAGGGCAATATCCGTGCCTTTGGTCTGTCGAATGAAAGCGCTTGGGGTACCGCTCAGTGGTTGCGGGCGTCGGATGAGGTTAGTGGACCTCGGGTCGCGTCGATCCAGAACGAATATTCTTTGCTCTGCCGGTTATTCGATACCGACCTGGCTGAATTGTGTCTTCTGGAAGATGTCGGGCTACTATCATTCTCACCGTTGGCGGCGGGTTTCCTGACTGGGAAATATCAAGGGGGTGCTGTTCCAGAAGGATCACGCATGGCGCTGGTGCCGAATATGGGCGGGCGCAAAACAGATCGCGTTTTTGATGCAGTGGCGGCTTATCTGGATGTCGCCGCGCGGCATGGGCTGGACCCGATCCACATGTCACTGGCGTGGTGTTGCAGCCGTCCTTTCATGGCCTCAACCATCTTTGGCGCGACAAATGTAGCGCAGCTAGAACATATTCTGGCGGGTAAGGATTTGAAGCTGTCGTCCGAAGTGATGGCCGAGATCAGTGCGGCGCATCGGGCGTTTCCGATGCCATATTGAAGGGATGGGGGCTCTGCCCCCGTCGCCTTTGGCGACTCCCCCGAGGTATTTTATGCCAGATGAAGTTGGATCGTGTCAGTGATGGGTTGGTTGCGTACGGTCTTGCCTGAGGTCGCGAGCCGTGAGGCCGTGGGCGGTTCGGAACGCGCGGGCGAAGCTGGATTGCGAGGCGAAGCCGGTGGCCAGCGCCACGTCCATCAGCGGCAGGTCGGTATCGGTAACCAGTCGGCGGGCCTCGGCCAGTCTGAGTTGCAGGTAGTGATCCTGTGGAGTTGTATTCAGGCGCAGGCGGAACTGCTGCTGCAGGGTGCGCGTACTAGTGCCGAGTCTATCGGCGATGTGCGCAAGGGACAGGGGGTCGTCCAGTGAGGATTCCATCAATGAGTTGGCTTTGGCTGTGAGCGCGGTGTGACGGTGCGGCGCACCGGTGCGGCTTTGTGGTTTTGAGGGCTGAGACGCACCTTCATAGAGGAATAGCCCGGACACGCGGGCGGCAAAGCCCGCGCCATGACGTGCAGCAATAATATGGAGCATCATATCGATCGCCGGGACGGCGCCGCCGGAGGTTAGGCGTGTATCGGAGACGGTAAATCGGTCAGGGCGCACATCGACATTGGGAAAGCGCGCAGCGAAGTTCTCCAAATCCTCCCAATGGGTCGTCGCGGCGTGACCGTCGAGCAATCCAGCCTCAGCCAGCAACCAGGGGCCGCCATCGATCCCGGCGATTGTTGCACCAGTGGCCGCGATCCTGCGGAGCCCGGCGAGCAGGCTGGGCGTCGCGTGACGGGCCAATTGGAATCCGGCAACTACGATCAACAGATCGCAGCCCTGCATCCGGGCCAGGGGAATGCCCTGCACATTCAGGGCGCTGGTCAACATCGCGGGTTCTGTGGTTGCCGTGACGTAGTCCCAATCAAAAGCGGGCCGATCCGCCAGTCGGTTGGCAGCACGCATCGGATCGACGGCGGCGGCGAAGCTGAGTGTGTTGCATTCGTCCAGCACCAGCACCGCCGTTTTCAGGGCGCGATGTTCGGGCTGCAGTATGTTTTTTGCGGATTTCATCAAGTCTGATTCGCATTTTGCTAAGTGGTTCCCTCAAGGCTGCGTCAGAGTTGGCGTTGACGCAAATCGGAATCCGGGGAGAAGCCTGGGGAAAACCCACGGTAAAACCGGGTATAAGCTGGGGATAACGCCATGCCTTTGGAAATGAACCGCGAAGTCTTTATCACCTGTGCCGTCACCGGCTCGGGCGGGACACAGGATCGCAGCCCACATGTGCCGCGTTCGCCGAAGCAGATTGCCGATAGTGCAATTGCTGCAGCGAAAGCCGGTGCGGCCGTGGTGCACTGCCATGTGCGCGACCCCGAGACCGGTGCGCCTTCACGCGCTCTGGCGCTGTACCGTGAAGTCACGGACCGCATTCGCGATGCCGACGTAGACGCGGTTCTGAACCTGACGGCGGGCATGGGCGGAGATATGGTGTTCGGCGGGATCGAATATCCGCTGCCTTTGGCAGAGGCCGGAACCGATCTGGTTGGTGCGACTGAACGTGTTGCACATGTAGCGGAGTGCTTGCCTGAAATCTGTACTCTGGATTGTGGCACGATGAACTTTGCCGAGGCCGATTATGTGATGACCAATACGCCCGGCGCCCTGCGGGCGATGGGGCAGATGATGACCGATCTGGGTGTGAAGCCCGAGATCGAGGCCTTCGACACCGGCCATCTGTGGTTCGCCAAGCAGCTGGTGAAAGAGGGTGTTCTGGAACCGAACGCTCTGGTCCAGCTATGTATGGGGGTGCCATGGGGGGCTCCGGATGATCTCAACACCTTTATGGCGATGGTGAACAATGTGCCGGAGGACTGGACGTTCAGCGCGTTTTCGCTGGGGCGCAGTGAGATGGCGTATGTCGCGGCCTCGGTTCTGGCGGGCGGCAATGTGCGCGTCGGGCTGGAGGACAACCTGTGGCTGGAAAAGGGTGTTCTGGCTGAGAACTGGCAGTTGGTCGAGCGTGCTGGCAGCATCATCGAAAACATGGGCGCGCGGGTGATCGGGCCGCAGGAAGTACGTGAGAAGCTGGGGCTTACTAAGCGGGCTCCGGTTGCGAAGTAGTCGCGGATTGGGGGCCAGCCCCCAAACCCCCGAGATATTTTTGGCCAGATGAAGAGGCGGATCGTGGGCAAAGAACAGCAAGCAAAAACAGCAGCAATCATCGGAGGCGGTGTGATCGGTGGCGGGTGGGCTGCCCGATTCCTGCTGAACGGATGGGATGTTCGGGTATACGATCCCGACCCTGAAGCCGAGAGGAAGGTCGGTGAGGTGTTAGATAACGCGCGCCGTTCTTTGCCGGGGTTGAGCGATGTACCTCTGCCGCCCGAAGGGACCCTGAGCTTTCATGACGATCTCGGTGAGGCAGTTCAGGGCGCGATCTGGATTCAGGAGAGCGTACCGGAAGGGCTCGATCTGAAGCTGAAGGTTTACAAGAGCTTGCAGGGGGCTTGTGATCCAGATGCAATCATCGGGTCCTCGACCAGCGGGTTCAAGCCCTCGGAGTTGCAGGAAGGCGCGTTGCGACCCGAGCAGATCGTGGTGACCCACCCGTTCAACCCGGTCTACCTGTTGCCACTGATCGAACTGGTTCCGACCGACAAGAATTCACCTGACTTGATCGCGCGGGCCAAAGATCTTTTGACCTCGGTGGGGTTCTTCCCGCTGCACATCAAGAAGGAAATCGACGCGCATATTGCTGACCGGTTCCTCGAGGCGGTGTGGCGCGAGGCGCTTTGGCTGGTGAAAGACGGCATCGCAACGACCGAAGAGATCGATGAATCCATCCGCATGGGTTTTGGTATCCGTTGGGCCCAGATGGGACTGTTCGAAACCTATCGCGTGGCCGGTGGCGAAGCCGGGATGCGGCATTTCATGGCTCAGTTCGGCCCGGCGCTGAAATGGCCCTGGACCAAGCTCATGGATGTGCCCGAGTTTACCGACGAACTGGTCGACTTGATTGCGGATCAGTCGGATGCGCAGTCTGGCAAGCACTCGATCCGCGAGTTGGAGCGTATCCGGGACAATAACCTCGTTGGTATGATGCGGGCGCTGAAGGCCCAGAACTATGGTGCAGGGGCGGTATTGAACCAGCATGATGCGGCCTTGAAGCCAGGAGCGCTGCCGACGCTGGACGAGGCGGATCTGAGCCAGCCGATCCTCACGCTGTCGCGCGCCGTTCCGCTGGATTGGACCGACTACAATGGCCACATGAATGAAGCTAAATATCTGGAGGCCTTTGCAGCAGCCACGGATCGTTTCATGGAAATCATTGGCTGCGATATGGAGTATATCGCGACAGGCGGCAGCTATTTCACTGCCGAAAATCACATCCGTTACATGCAGGAGACCCATGCGGGGTCGCGGATCGAATGCCGTACGCAGATGCTGTTAGGGCAGGGCAAGAAGCTGCATGTCTTCCACAGCATGTACGAGGGTGAAACGCTGTTGGCCACAGGCGAAAGCTTTCTTCTGCATGTCAGCCTTGAGACCCGACGCCCCAGCCGACCTTCACCCGAGATCGAGGCCGCGATGGCACGGGTTGCCGAGGCGCAGGCCGGGTTGCCTTATCCCGAAGGCGCGGGCGCGGCGATCCGCAAGCCCGCATGAGCAGCCGGGTCTTGATTACCGCAGGCGCCTCTGGCGTCGGCAGGGCCATGGCTGAAGCGTTTGATGCTGCCGGGGCTCAGGTCTGGGTTGCGGATGTTGATGCGGATGCGTTGGCGGATTGCCCGGCGCATTGGAAGCAAAGCCAGCTTGATGTGTCGGATGAGGATGCTGTCGCGGCTGCGTTTGCCGACCTTGAGACCGAATGGGGCGGGCTTGATGTGCTCTGTGCGAATGCGGGGATAGCGGGTCCCACCGCAGCAGTTGAGGACGTTTCCCTGACGGATTGGAGGTCATGCCTTTCCATCAATCTAGAGGGGTCATTTTTGTGCTCTAAATACGCCGCACCTCTGATGAAACAGCAACGCAGCGGCGCGATCTTGATCACTTCATCGACTGCAGGCCAGTACGGATACCCCAACCGCGCGCCGTATGCGGCGGCCAAGTGGGGCATGGTGGGATTAGGCAAAACGCTGGCGATGGAGCTTGGGCCGCACGGTATCCGCTGCAATGTGATCTGCCCGGGTTCGGTTGAAGGACCACGCATGGAGGGCGTGTTGCAGCGCGAGGCCGATGCCAAGGGCATGACCCGAGATCAGGTTTACGGCGGCTATGCCTCGGGCACGTCCATGGGCCGCTTTGTGGAGGCGCAGGACATTGCGAACATGGCTGTATTCCTGGCTTCAGATGCAGCGAGGCTGGTGTCGGGTCAGGTAATCGCGGTGGATGGCCATACGGTCAATCCTGACCCGAAACTGTGAATCAGCCCTGATTTGGCCCCCGAATCTGGCGGATGGCGCTGCGGACGGCTTGCCAGTCCTGCGCCTCCTGCTGATTTCCGGCGGCTTCGCATTCGCGCATTTTCTGCGCAGCTTCGGCTTCGGCCCGATCGCCATGGGCCGTATAAAGGGCACGTGCGTATTCAGCGGTTTTGAGTGCGTCCATTCCCGTCATCCTCCATCTCAGATCGGAATGTCTGTAGTTTCGCGCCAAGTGACTATACTACAGCTTTGAGCCCAGGTCATGTCTGAGAGATTTCTGCCCGCAATTGCTGCAGCTGGTCCGGGAAATCACGCGCGGTCATATCCGCCTCTCGAACCAGCCGGTCGAAATGGAGCGTAAAGACCTCAATCCGGTCGCGGTCTCGGAAAGCCATGTAGTGGCTTCCGGCATAGAACACGCAAAGAAGTGGGCCGAATATCGTGACGGGGGCAGAGTAAAGACGTTTTGCATCAAATAGATAGATGCGCAGACGTGGATAAAGCTGCTCGCACACCGACAGCAGGTGATCGATCTGATCCAACCGGACCTGAAGCGGTAGTCCCTCGTAGTAACCGGTGGCGTAGGCAAAGCTGTGAAGCTCGTACAACGGCATGGCAATCTCATAATCGGACTGGGCGCTGCGCATCCATGCCAGCCGGTCTGCCGAGGCGCCAATGGCTTGATCCGCAGTGCGGCCGAGATGCGGAGCGTATTCCCATTCAAGCACGGCGCGGGTCTTGAGCATGTCGGGCAGGGTGGCCGGAACGTAGCGTATCTTGTAGCCGGCGGCCTCCTGGTGCCATTCAAAAATGCGCTCATCAACCAATGCCCGGGCGGCCTCGGTCAGGGTGAGGGAACTGGCCAATAGTTCTGCCGCGCTTTCGGGTCGGTTGGAAAGCCCAAGAAGCCAATCGGCGGAAACCCCAAGCGCCGAGGCGCAGCTGCCGACGACATGAGCATTCGGAAGGCGTGCCCCCGCCCCGGTCAGCAATTGCGAAACGGTAGATCGGTCAACCCCGATGCTGCGTGCCAGGGCGCTTTGGCTGACGTTGCGCTCTTGCATCGCTCGGGCCAGGCGCTGGCGAAAATGCAGGGCGCGATCCCGTTTGTCTATTTTATCAACCATGTGGTGATTAATATCACCTTTGGTGAGAATTGTTAATCATATTCAGAATTCACGACCCTTGGCTCTGTCTGTAACGCTGGTGTTACAAAAATAAGAATGGGGTCTGGAATGGAAACGCGACGCAGGTCGGTCGTGAAGGCGCTGGTGTGGAATGCGATGGGGCTGGCGATGATGACGCTGGTTGGTTTGATCGCCACGGGTTCAGCAGCACTTGGAGGGATGGTTGCACTGGTCAATACGGCCATTGGTTTGACCATGTATGTGATTTACGAGCGTATCTGGGCCGGAATTTCGTGGGGCCGCAATGGCTGAGCCGGTCACACCCAAATCGCCCGAATGGGCGACATTTGCCCTGATTATCGCGTGTTATTCCGCTTGGCTTGCTGCGATTTTCTGGCTGGCAGGCATATTATTGTGGCTGGCGATCCCCTTCATGGGGCTGGTAGCCGCTCTGCATTCCTCGCTGACGCATGAGGCGCTGCACGGGCACCCCTTTCGCCAGAAATGGCTGAATGAGGCACTGATGGCGCTGCCGCTGACTTTGTTCATTCCTTACAATCGGTTTCGGGACCTGCATCTGGCGCATCACTGTGACGCGAACCTAACCGATCCCTATGATGACCCTGAGACCAACTATCTCGACCCGCAGGTCTGGGCGTCTCTGGCTCGATGGCAAAGACGGATGTATCAAGTGAACAATACTCTGCTGGGGCGGATGGTTCTGGGGCCTGCGATCGGGCAGGTTGCGTTCTTGCGGGATGAACTGCGTGGTGCACTTCGCGGAGATCGGGCGGTTTTGTTGGCATGGGCGCTGCATATGCCCGGCGTTGTCGCGACTCTTTGGATCGTCGCGCTTTCGCAAATGCCGATCTGGGCCTTCGCCCTTTCAGCATATATCGGGCTGGGTTTGGTCAAGATCCGCACATTCCTGGAACACCGCGCGCATGAGAGATCGCGCGCGCGCACAGTGATCGTAGAAGACCGTGGCATCCTTGCATTTCTGTTTTTGAACAATAACTTGCACGTTGTTCATCATATGAACCCATCAGCACCTTGGTACCGATTGCCTGCACTCTACCGCACGGGCAAGGAAAGGTACCTGGCCTGTAACGAGGCTTATGTCTACCGTTCGTACGGGCAGATATTCCGAGAGTATTTCTGGCGCGCCAAAGATCCGGTGGCGCATCCGCTCTGGCCAAAGCCTTGATTTAACGACAGAAGGGAAGCCATGAGTTTATGGATTCCCGTCACCATCGCGGCCGCATCGTTCCAGACGGTGCGGTTCATGCTTCAGAAATCCCTGAGCAGCGTGAAGCTTTCGGCTGCAGGGGCGACATTTGCACGATTCGCCTATTCCATGCCATTGGCCTTGCTGGGGCTTTTCATTGCTTTGGGCGCGACGGGGTACGAACTGCCAGCGCTGACGGCGAAGTTCTGGATATTTGCTGTCATCGGCGGGACCACACAGATATTGGCCACGATCTGCGTTGTGGCATTGTTCAAGCAGCGCAACTTTGCGGTAGGGATTACGTTTAAGAAAACTGAGGTGATTCAAACCGCTATTGTGGGGTTCCTTGTCCTCGGCGATCAGGTCTCTACCGGGGCGCTGGGGGCAATTCTGCTTGGGTTGCTGGCCGTCCTGTTGTTGTCAAAAACGCCCGGAGGCAGCGGCGCTTGGTGGCAACATCTGACAAACAAAGCCTCGCGTCTTGGACTGGGGTCAGGCGTGTTATTCGCATTCTCCTCGGTCAGCTATCGCGGCGCCTCTTTGCAATTGGGCGACATCGATGCGTGGTTCCGGGC
The DNA here is from genome assembly GCF_056542345.1 of Ruegeria sp. AD5. Taxonomy (NCBI): domain Bacteria; kingdom Pseudomonadati; phylum Pseudomonadota; class Alphaproteobacteria; order Rhodobacterales; family Roseobacteraceae; genus Ruegeria; species Ruegeria sp. AD5. The sequence continues at coordinate 697,148 of NZ_JBQFZR010000002.1, read as the reverse complement.
ACTTGTGACACTGGCCGTCGTGGTAACGTTTCAGTTTCTCAGCATGTGGCTGTGGCTGCTTTGGCGAGACAGGGCCGAGCTGCGCGCGGTGTGGGAGACTCGCCGGACCGGTGTTTTTGTCGGCCTGACCAGCCTCTGTGGTTCGTTTTGCTGGTTCTTCGCCTTCACGTTGCAGAACGCAGCCTATGTAAAGGCCTTGGGTCAGATCGAACTGATCCTCAGCCTGTTCGCATCGCTGCTGTTTTTCCGTGAAACCATCACCCGGCGCGAGATCGCCGGGATGACGTTGCTTGGCTTGTCGATACTGGCGCTTGTGCTGACAATCTAGCCTGCGCGACGCTCATCAAAGCTGAGAGCGATAAAGCTGGGGAGGTGATCCCCCATGCCTACAACTGCTGGCCCGCCATCGTCGCGACGCCCACGACCACGGGTTTTGGGCTCTCGCTCTTTGCGGCTCTCGCTCTTTTTGTTGTCCGACGCTTTGGCCTTCTTCTCTGGCTTTGGCGCCTCGGGCTGGGGCTCATCGGCCTTGACCGGATTGTCGATGCGCGGAATGTCCTTTTGGATCAGGCTCTCGATCGCGGCCAGCGCCTTTTCATCGCGGCCCGAGCAGATCGTGATTGCCTTGCCTTCGCGCCCGGCGCGACCGGTACGACCGATGCGGTGGACATAATCCTCGGCATGGCCGGGAACATCGAAGTTGAACACGTGGCTGACCGAGGGGATATCCAGACCCCGCGCAGCAACGTCCGAAGCCACCAGCAGCCGCAGTGATCCATCGCGGAATCCGTCCAGTGTTTTCATCCGCTGCGACTGATCCAGATCGCCATGGATCGCGGCGGCGTTATAGCCGTATTTCTTCAGCGACTTGGCGCAGATATCTACATCGGTCTTGCGGTTGCAGAAGATGATCGCGTTGGTGCATTTGTCGCCCTCGGCATCGATCAATGCGCGCAGGGTCTTGCGTTTCTGGCTGGCCTCACGATCCCGGCGACCACCTTTGAACATCACCACGCCTTGTTCGATAGTTTCCGAAGCGGTGGCCTGACGCGCAACTTCGACCCGGGTGGGGGCCGACAGGAAAGTATCGGTGATCCGTTCGATCTCGGGCGCCATGGTGGCCGAGAAGAACAGCGTCTGGCGGGTGAATGGCGTCAGCGAGAAGATGCGCTCGATATCAGGAATGAAGCCCATGTCGAGCATCCGGTCAGCTTCGTCCACCACCATGATCTGAACGCCTGTCAGAAGCAGCTTCCCACGTTCGAAATGATCCAGCAAACGGCCCGGAGTGGCAATCAGCACGTCAACACCGCGGTCAATCAGAGCATCCTGTTCCTTGAAGGAAACGCCACCGATCAACAGTGCTTTGGTCAGCTTGAGGTGCTTGGCGTAGGTGTCGAAATTCTCGGCCACCTGCGCTGCCAGTTCCCGCGTCGGGCACAAGACCAGCGAGCGTGGCATGCGTGCGCGGGCGCGCCCACGGGCCAGCAATGTGATCATCGGCAGGGTGAAGCTGGCAGTTTTGCCGGTGCCGGTTTGGGCGATCCCCAGAACATCGCGCCCTTCCAGCGCGGCTGGAATTGCGCCTTCCTGGATCGGGGTCGGAGTTTCGTATCCGGCTTCCTCAATTGCTTTGAGGACCTTCGGGTTCAGGTTCAGTTCGTTAAACTTTGTCATGTATGTCCGGTTCAAGCGGACACTAGACCTGGCCCGCGCGTCTGAAAATGCCGGGCCCGGATGGCCATGCGCCCCATGCGCGTTTCGGCTGTGGCGCGGGCATAACAAAAACGTGGGGCAGGGTCAAATGAAGTCGGTTTAATCCGTGGCAAATCTGCCGGTAACAAGGATTTCCGCAACAATTCAGATGGTTCCGGGAAAGTGTTTCGCGACTTTTTGGTCCAGATCAAGCGGCCGGTGACGGATCATGTCGTTATCCTCAAGCCGTTCCAGCACTTCCGGGTCAGCAGCGCTGATTTCATCGTAAAATTCCCGCAGGCCATCGAGCCCGTATTCGGTTTCCAGAAGGGTGATCAATTCGTACCTGTCTAGCGCACCGATCTTTCGCGGGCGATCCGGGCTGGCCTGGTACGAGCCGCGTTCGAGGCGGAAACGATAATGCGCCAGCCAATGCTCCCAATCCGGGGCGTGGCGATGACACAGATCGATCTGAGGAAGCTCGGTCCTGACCGGCAGAAACTCACCGTTCTGATAGAGGTTATGTATGCGGTCGCTCAGCTTTTTCAGGCCTTTACGCACAAACAGCTTCCCCTGAATGTGGCTCATGAAACCGGCCAGAACGTAAGTGCCGAAATTGGGATAGAGCGCTTCGACCAGGGCTTGTCGATTCTGACCTTCGGGAATGAACGCTTTGTAGAGGTCCTGGCCACCCGCCAGCGCCTCAATCGGGCGGACGCGGACGGCAGGGATGTCATCGGGAATGTCGCGCAGCAGGTCTGGGATCGGGGACATTGGCCACAGAAACTCATCGACATCGATATGTGCGACCCAGTCCAGATCAGTCCTGTTGTAGATCAAATTCGCGTTCGAGGATTGTCGAACCTGATGTTTGTCCGGCCTCTCACGCCTGCGACGCTTCCAGAACGCCGCATCGCAGGTACGCACCCGGATCCGGGGATGCTCGCGCAGGGCTGAGATGTCCCCCTGGACCGGCTCGTCCAGAAAGATGTGAATCCGGTCCGCGCCGATATCGAGGTGGTGGGCGGCAAAGCGCAAAATATCCTCACGCGGGGCGCGGATCGTGGACACAATCCCCCATGTGGTCACTTCTGGATTGCCTGCAGAATCCGTCAGGTCATCATTTCCTTCGTCGCGGTCAGGCTCAGCTCGGGATAATCGCGGACGACCCGGTCGATGTCCCACTGCAGCCGCGTCAGATAGACGATATCTCCATCGTGATCATGGGCAATATGCTGCTTGTTGGCGTTGACGAATTTGTCGATCTCAACCTTGTTGCCACTGACCCAACGGGCCGAGGTGAACTGAGACGCCTCAAACCGCACAGGCAGGCCGTATTCCATCTCAATCCGGCTGGCGAGCACCTCGAATTGCAGCGCACCGACGACGCCGACGATGAAGCCCGATCCAATCGAAGGTTTGAATACCTTCGCGGCACCTTCCTCGGCGAACTGCATCAGGGCCTTTTCGAGATGCTTGGCTTTCAGCGGATCACCTGCGCGGACGGTTTGCAGGAGTTCCGGCGCGAAGGAAGGGATGCCGGTTACGCGGATCGCTTCGCCTTCGGTCAGCGTGTCGCCGATGCGCAGCTGACCGTGGTTGGGAATGCCGATGATGTCTCCGGCCCAGGCTTCCTCGGCCAGTTCCCGGTCAGAGGCGAGGAACAGCACGGGGTTCGATATTGCCATCGGTTTCTTCGATCGCACATGCGTTAGCTTCATGCCACGTTTGAAATGGCCCGAGGCCATGCGGACAAACGCCACCCGGTCGCGGTGTTTGGGATCCATATTGGCCTGCACCTTGAACACGAAACCGGCGACCTTCTTTTCATCGGGCGCGATCTGACGGGGCTCAGCCGACTGAACCTGCGGCTGCGGACCATAGGCGCCGATACCCTCCATCAGTTCCTTGACGCCAAACGAGTTGATGGCCGAACCAAACCAGATCGGCGTCATGTGCCCTTCAAGCACCGCCTGAGGGTCGAGCTTGGGCAGCAATTCGCGTGCCATCTCAACCTCTTCCAGCAGCTTGTCGAGCAATTCAGCGGGCACATGCTCGGCCAGCTTAGGGTCATCCAGACCATTGATTTGGATGCTTTCGGCCACCTTGTTGCGGTCGGCGCGGTCCATCAGCTCAAGCCGGTCGCGCAGCATGTCGTAGCAGCCGATGAAATCGCGACCCACGCCGATAGGCCACGCGGCTGGCGTGACGTCGATCGCCAGCATTTCCTGAATTTCGTCGATGATCTCGAACGTATCCCGGCTTTCGCGGTCCATCTTGTTACAGAAGGTCAGGATCGGCAGATCGCGCAGGCGGCAGACCTCGAACAGTTTCTGCGTCTGGCTTTCCACACCTTTCGCACCGTCAATGACCATGACGGCGGCGTCTACGGCCGTCAGGGTGCGATAGGTGTCTTCGGAGAAATCCGAGTGGCCGGGTGTGTCCACAAGATTGAACCGGAAGTTCCCGTAGTCGAATGACATGGCCGAGGCTGAGACCGAGATACCGCGATCTTTCTCCATCTGCATGAAGTCCGACCGCGTCCGCCGTGCCTCACCCTTGGCGCGTACCTGTCCAGCCATCTGGATCGCGCCGCCGTACAGCAGAAACTTTTCCGTCAGCGTCGTCTTACCCGCATCCGGGTGCGAGATGATAGCGAATGTCCGGCGACGAGCGATCTCGGGCGGCAGGGTGGGTTGGTTCGAAGTATCAAGCATAAGCGCGCGTATAGGCGGGGAATCCAACTGAGGCAAGACAAAGGGGGTGGTTCGAATCATGTGGCTGTGGCAATAAGAACATATAGTGAACAAAATATGGAGTGGACCAATGAATTTGAAAGAAATCGCAGACGAACTGGTTGCTGGATGCCGCGAGAACCGGGCCAAGGAGAACCTCGAGAAGCTTTATGCCTCGGATGCTGTTTCTGTTGAGGGACAGGATTTTGCGGGCATGGGGCGCGAGACGCACGGATTGGAAGCTATTCGTGGCAAGCACGAATGGTGGGAAGGCGCACATGAAGTATCGGGCGCGTCCGTCAGTGGCCCGTACCCGCATGGTGACGACCGCTTTGCCGTGATCTTTGAAGTGCAGGGCAAGGTGAAAGAAACCGGTGAGAGCTTTGATATGCGTGAGGTCGGTGTTTATCACGTCGCCGATGGCAAGATCGTGCGTGAAGAGTTCTTTTATTAATCCGCAAGATCCCATTCTGGCCTTCTTTGCCGGGCCGATGTTAGATGTGTGCCGAAGATAGGGAGGGTCAGAATGGACTTGGGAATTCGCGGAAAACGCGCGCTGGTTTGTGCCAGCAGCAAAGGCTTGGGATTGGGCTGTGCCGAGGCGTTGGCCGAAGCCGGCGTCGATCTTGTGATGAACGCGCGCGGAGCCGAAACGTTGGAGGCCGAAGCCACGCGTTTGCGATCATCATATGGCATTGCCGTGCAGACAGTGGCTTGTGATGTTACCACACCAGAGGGTCAGGCCGAGGTGATAAGTGCCGCGCAGGGTGCTGATATCCTTGTCACAAACGCGGGTGGCCCTCCGCCCGGCATGTGGTCAGACTGGGAGCGTGATGATTTCATCAAAGCGCTGGATGCCAATATGCTGACACCCATAGCTTTCATGAAGGCTCTGCTGCCGGGCATGATGGATAAGGGCTGGGGTCGCGTGGTGAATATCACTTCGCAGTCGGTACGCGCGCCGATTGCGGTGCTGGGCCTGTCAAATGCGGCGCGAACTGGATTAACCGGCTATGTTGCGGGCACATCGCGCCAGGTGGCACCACATGGCGTGACGATCAATAATCTGCTGCCAGGTATCCACGCCACCGACCGCGCGAACGCGCTGGATGGCGGGGTGTCAGAGCAGAAAGGTATTTCGATGGCCGAGGCACGGGCTGAACGCGCTGCAACCATCCCAGCGAGACGCTATGGCACGAGGGAAGAGTTTGGGGCGACCTGCGCGTTTCTATGCTCGCAACACGCCGGGTTCATTGTCGGGCAGAACATTTTGCTGGACGGTGGTGGCACCAATCTGACGATGTAGGTATGGCACAGAACTTTTCTCTGAAAGATCAGTTGTTCAACGCGGAAAAGGTAAGCTTTCTTGCGGGCTTGTTCACCAATGCTGAATCCGATTTCAAGGAAGAAGCATTCGCGGCGAAAGTGATGTCGCGTTTACCCGAGCTTGAACTGAAAGAGCGTATGGCGTGGATTGCAGAGTGTCTGCAAGAATCGGTGCCCGGCGATTTGCCGGCAGTGGCACCGATCATTCTGCGGGCGCTGCCGCCTCCGCTGGACCCCGCCAAAAGTGATGACGACTTCGGAGACTTCATCTTTGCGCCCTTGGGTGATTGGGTTTGTGCAATCGGCCTGGATCATCCCGCTTTGGCGCTGGATGTATTCGAAGAGCTGACCCAGCGATTTTCGATGGAATGGGCGATCCGCCCGTTCCTCAATCACCACTCCGAACTGGTCATGGCGCGGATGCAGGGCTGGTGCACCCATCCCAGCTATCACGTGCGTCGTCTGGTCAGCGAGGGCACGCGGCCTCGTTTACCGTGGGGGCAGGCCGTTGGCTTGGCAATGTCAGACCCATTGCCGTTATTGGACCGGTTGCACGGGGATCGGACGCGCTATGTGACGCGCTCGGTCGCCAATCATCTGAATGATATCACCAAGAAAGACCCCGATCTGGTGCTGGAACGTCTGCGGGATTGGGGCAAGGCAGGGCGGCAGGACAAGGATGAACTGAACTGGATGACATCTCATGCATTACGAGGCCTTGTGAAATCTGGGCATCCCAAGGCGATGAAGGTGCTTGGATACGATCCCGATGCAGATATTGCGGTTGAGATTCAGGTAAACGGTCCGGCCCGGATTGGTGAAGCGCTGGAGTTTGAAACCCGCCTGAGCGGCGCAGAAGATCAGCCAGTCTTGGTCGACTATATCGTTCATTTCCAACGACCTGGCGGAAAGATCTCACCCAAGGTTCACAAGTTGAAACAGGCCGCGCTTACTGGTGGTCAGTTGACACTTAGAAAGCGGCACAAGCTGAAGGGCAATGCAACAACGTTCAAGTTGGTTCCTGGGCCGCATCGGTTGGAGATTCAAGTGAACGGCCGCGTGCACGCAGGCGTGGATTTCGACCTGCTCGCCTGAGCCCTGTCACGGTTTCGTCAGATCGGGCGCTGGTGGATTGCGTGGTGTGGATTGCTGCACTAGCTGCAAAAGACCAGTGACAAAAGGATTGCCCCGATGAAGCACGAGGCTGTGCAGAACTACTATGGTGAGGTGTTGCAAGGCAGCGCGGATTTGCAAACAAATGCCTGCTGTACTCCGGATGATATGCCGGATCACTTCAAGAAAATTCTGTCGCAAATTCATGATGATGTGCTGACACGTTACTATGGATGCGGGCTGATTGCTCCGTTGGATCTGGTGGGAATGCGTATCCTGGATCTGGGCTGTGGTGCGGGGCGCGATGTGTATGCTTTATCCGCGATGGTCGGTGAAAAGGGCCGTGTCGTCGGCGTTGACATGACGCCTGAGCAGCTCGACGTGGCGCGTGCGCATCAGGACTATCACGCGATGGCATTCGGACATTCGGCCAGCAATGTCGAGTTTCACCACGGCTATATCGAAAAGCTGGATGAGCTGGACCTCGAACTGGGATCGTTCGATATCATCGTCTCAAACTGCGTGATCAATCTGGCGACCGACAAGGCTGCTGTGCTGCGCGGTGCGCATCGGCTGCTGAAAGAGGGTGGCGAGATGTATTTCTCGGACGTCTATGCCGACCGCCGGGTGCCCAAGGCGATGGCCGAGGATGAGATCCTGTATGGCGAATGCCTGTCGGGTGCGCTCTATTGGAACGATTTTCTGTCGATGTCGCGTGCTGCCGGATTTGGCGATCCCCGTCGGGTGACGCATCGGCCTTTGACCATCGAAAACCCAATTCTTGAAGAACGGGTCGCACCGCTGAGCTTTATCTCGGCCACCTACCGTCTTTTCAAGCTGCCGGAGTTGGAGCCTGCGTGCGAGGATTACGGTCAGGCTGTGATCTACAAGGGCACAGTGCCGCATGCGCCGCATGAATTTGTACTGGATGACCACCATACGATCGAGGCCGGCAAAGTATTCCCGGTCTGTGGCAACACATGGATGATGTTGCAAGACACCCGTTTTGCACGGCATTTTGAGTTCATCGGCGATTTTTCGACCCATTACGGGATATTCGAAGGCTGCGGCGGGGATAGCCCGTTTGTTGTACAGGGCGAAGCTGCCTCGACCGGGTGCTGCTGATCCCTTGCGCCTAATGGGCGGGGTTGTTATCCCCGCCTAAGCCCGATGGATTTGATCGGGAAAGGCAATGGGGTCCATCGGTGACAGTGACGACAACTCCTCCTCGATTGGAAATCCGCAATCTGATTGCGCGCTTTGGCGGGCGGACGGTCGTGGATGATGTATCGTTGACCGTGCACGCGGGGCAGGTGACTTGCCTGCTGGGGCCTTCGGGCTGCGGAAAGTCGACCACCTTGCGGATGATCGCGGGGGTCGAAATGCAGACCTCGGGCGAGATTTACGTCGATGGTAAGCTGATCTGTGACACGGTATTCCGCGTACCGCCCGAACGGCGCGAGATTGGGCTGATGTTTCAGGATTTTGCGCTGTTTCCACATCTCAGCGTAGCGGATAACGTCGCGTTCGGCCTGAAAGACAGCAAAGAGCAGAAACGCGCGCGGGTCGAGGAACTGCTGACCAAGGTCGATCTGATGCGGTTCATCGATGGATTTCCGCATCAGTTATCTGGGGGTGAGCAGCAGCGGGTTGCTCTGGCGCGTGCGTTGGCCCCACGCCCGCGGATCATGCTGATGGATGAGCCGTTCTCGGGCCTCGATAACCGTCTGCGCGACGGCATTCGGGACGAAACGCTCGCAGTCCTCAAAGAAGAGGACGCTGCTGTTCTGTTGGTCACGCATGAGCCGGACGAGGCGATGCGAATGGCTGATGAAATCGCGCTGATGCGGCGCGGCAAGATTGTGCAGCAGGGGGCGCCATACAATGTCTATACCCGGCCTGCAGACAAGGCAGCAGTTTCGTTTTTTAGTGATATCAATGTGTTGAAGGCTCAAGTTAATGGTGCGTTGGCGCATACTCCGTTTGGCCGTTTTCTTGCGCCCGGTGTGCCGGACGCGACCGATGTTGAAATCGTGTTTCGACCCCAGCACGTCAAGCTGGACTTCGACCGCAATGGCAAAGGGCCTGCGCCGACGCCGACAGACGGCATTGCCGCCCGAGGCGTGGTTGAGCGTGCTCGGTTTTTGGGAAATGAAAGCCTTGTCGAGTTTCGCATGGACTATGATGGCTCGATCCTGAAGGCGACGGTCCCGAACGTCTTTGTGCCCAAAGAGGGCCGTGTCATGTGGCTGACCATTCGCCGCGACCGGTGTTTTGTGTTCCCGGCCTGACGCTCAAATCCTGCATTTTCATCCAAGTGGTGCGTGAAAGCCTCAGATTGCGCATGTGCATTGCTTGTCGCAGCGCTGAGGCGGGTCTATCAAGGGCAAAACGAGGGGTGGACCGGGCATGCGAATTCTTCTGACCAATGATGACGGCATCAATGCGCCGGGACTGATTGTGCTTGAAGCGATCGCGGCTGAACTGGCCGGTCCCGATGGCGAGGTCTGGGTCGTCGCGCCTGCCTTTGAACAGTCAGGCGTGGGCCATTGCATTAGCTATACCCACCCAATGATGGTCGCCAAACTGGGTGAGCGTCGCTATGCCGCCGAAGGGTCTCCGGCGGATTGCGTGTTGGCCGGTTTGCACGACGTTATGAAGGACGCCCCGCCCGATCTGGTGTTGTCAGGGGTGAACCGGGGCAACAACTCGGCTGAAAACACGCTGTATTCGGGTACAATCGGCGGCGCGATGGAGGCGGCGTTGCAAGGTGTGCCCGCGATTGCCTTGTCTCAGTATTTCGGGCCGCGCAATCTGGGGCTGGACGATCCGTTTGAGGCGGCTGCCAAATTTGGGGCCGATCTGGTGCGCCGCATTCTTGATGCGACACCCGAGCAGCAGGGCGACTATCGTCTGTTCTATAATGTGAATTTCCCTCCGGTTCCCGCAGATGAGGTGCTGGGTACGCGCGTGGCCCCGCAGGGGTACCGGCGCGATACACATTTCTCTGTCGAGCCGCACAGCTCGCCCTCGGGTCGCCGGTTCCTTTGGATTAAGGGCGGGTACCAACATAACCCGACTGCTCCGGGCACGGATGCGGCGGTCAATCTGGAAGGATATATCTCGGTCACTCCGATGCGCGCTGATCTGACAGCATATGACACGCTCGAGGCGCTAAAGGTCATCGAATGACTGAACCAAGCGCAGAAACCATAATGCAGTTCCTGTTTGCCCTGCGCTCGCGCGGGGTGACGGATGCACGTGTACTGGCAGCGATGGAGCAGGTTGACCGGGGGCGGTTTGTCAAAGGCCTGTTCGCGGACCGGGCCTATGAGGACACTCCACTGCCTATTGCCTGTGGACAGACCATCAGCCAGCCTTCGGTTGTGGGGCTGATGACGCAGGCGCTGCAGGTGCGTCCGCGTGATACGGTTCTAGAGGTCGGCACCGGCTCGGGCTATCAGGCGGCGATCCTGTCCAAGCTGGCGCGCCGGGTCTACACGGTTGAGCGGCACAAGAGGCTGGTGCGCGAAACGGGAGAACTGTTCCGTGAGCTGGGGTTGACGAATGTGACCGCGATGCTGTCGGATGGATCATTTGGACTGTCCGAGCAGGCCCCGTTCGACCGTATCATTGTGACCGCGGCCGCCGAAGATCCTCCGGGGCCGCTCTTGGCGCAGTTGAAAATCGGCGGTATCATGGTGTTACCCGTGGGCCAGTCGGACGCGGTGCAGACCCTAATCCGGGTCACGCGCACTGAAACCGGTCTGGACTATGACGAATTGTTGCCGGTCCGTTTTGTGCCCTTGCTTGAGGGGCTGGGAAAAGACGGAGCGTAAAGGTATATTAGAGGCGCCAGAACCCCGGAGAACAGGGGCGGGTGTTGAGGACAGTAAAATGAGAGCAGTTTCCAAATCAGCAATGCGCCGCTATGCGAAAGGTGTTGCCGCGCTGGCAATTTTGGCCGGGTGTGAAGGGCCATATGACTATGACCTGCGCGGCAATGTCGGCGGGTTCTCCACTGCAGATGCCGCCCTTGCAGCGACCGCCAACCGCCCGACGCCGGATGCGCGTGGCGTGATCACCTATCCGAACTATCAGGTCGCGGTAGCCCGCCGTGGGGATACAGTTGGCGATGTCGCCACCCGGATCGGCATGCCGGTGGCCGAATTGGCGCGGTTTAACGGATTGCAGCCAAATGACAGCCTGCGTGACGGTGAAGTTCTGGCCTTGCCGCGCTCGGTCGGTGGGACGAGCAATGTTGATATTGCGACCATTGCCGGAACCGCGATTGACGAGGCACCGGACACAGGATCTGTACAGACATCAACATTGGAGCCCGCGCAACCTGCTGCGGCTCCGGCACCGGTTGCTACGGGGCCTGAGCCGATCCGGCACAAGGTCAAGCGGGGTGAGACAGCCTATACAATTTCGCGGCTCTATCAGGTGCCTGTGGAGTCTCTGGCAGAATGGAACGGTTTGGGACCAGACTTTATGGTGCGCGAAGACCAGTACCTGTTGATCCCGGTCAAGAATCAACCGGCACCTCGGGCAGCGGCGCCGGCCGCCACGGCAACTGCGGTAACCCAACCGGGCGAAGGCTCACCAACTCCTACGCCGCCGAGCGCGACGCAGCCATTGCCGGATGAGAAAGTTGCCGCGGCAACGCCTGCGCCGGATATTACAGCCGAGGCCCCGACCAATTCGGGAAGCTCGGCGCTGGCAAGCCCGGTGAGCGGCACCATCATTCGGACCTACAAGAAGGGTAAGAATGAGGGGATAGATATCGCCGCAGCGCCAGGCGCGTCGGTCAGTGCGGCCGAGGCAGGCACGGTCGCCGCGATCACCGCGGATGCGGATCAGGTTCCGATCATCGTTGTGAAACACAACAATGACTTGCTGACTGTTTATGCCAATGTCGACAATATCACCATCAAGAAAGGTGATCGGGTGCGACGGGGACAAAAGATCGCCTCGCTGCGCGGAGGCGACAATGCATATGTGCACTTCGAAGTGCGCAAAGGGTTCGAGTCGGTTGATCCCGAGCCTTACCTGAAGTGACCGAAATGGCCCGTTCCGGGCCATGCCTCCGGCGGAGGTATTTGGGGCCAGATGAAGGACGGATCACGCATTGGGATCGTAGTCGCTGAGCCTTTTACCCGGTTCGTCGGTAAAGAGTTCCGGTAGAGGCGTGACGTTTTCTATCAGGTCGATGCGGAAGACGCGGAAGTCGTCGCGCAGCTCGCACCAGGCGGTCAGTGTCCAGACACGGCCCCAGTATTCCATATGCAGCGGTCGGATGGTGCGTTCGGTCAGCGCGCTGTCAATGCGACGGTAGCTGAGCTGCAATTTCTGGCGCGATTTGATCGCGGCGCGGATCGGGGCCATATGTGCCATTCCGCGTACGACATCAGCGAAGGGATAGACCGCGAATTTCCAGCTGTCGGCCTCGGCAATGACCTGCGTGGGCAAGACGGCGTCGATTTTCTCGGCCAGAGAGTCCGCGGCGGATTTAAGATCGGGATCGGCGGCCTCGGCAACGATCGCCATGCCGAGGTTCAGAGCCTCAAGCTCGGCGGGTGTCAGGTTTAGCGGGGGCAGCGTGATCTGTTCACGCACCATGTAACCTACGCCGCGTTCGCCTTCTACAGGAACGCCCGAGGCCACCAACGTGTCCATATCGCGATAGATCGTACGGACCGACACCTCAAGTCGGTCCGCGATGTCCTGCGCGCGGTGCAAGTTACCATCGCGCAGGATCTGTATGATGTCGAACAGGCGGTCAGTGCGGCGCATGACACGCCGTCTGAGCCGCCCTTAGGCGGTCATGTTCCATAGCACGGTCTCGTGACGCATCTGGGCGCTGTCGGGGTTGATTGCCGCCATCAGAGCGGGTGCAAAATCCTGTTGCATGAATGCAGCAGCGGCATCCTTTGCGGATTTCATATCGGTCCAGACGACATAGTCGGTCCAGCGGCCATCTTCGCCATGGCTTAGCTGGCGGTGGGTAAAGCCGGGAGCCGCACGGACGAAGGCTTCGGAGGCTTGGCTTAGCCTGACGAACTGTTCGGGCTTTGTGCCGTCGGCAAGGGTAAAGGTGACGATTTCTGCGACATGGGTCATGTGGTTCTCCGTAGACCAGGTTTCGATATCGTCCTTCTAGGTGATATCAACTGACATAAACCTGTCAGTTGAGAAATGCGAGTCCGCAAAAAACGCATGATCCGTTCAATTTTGCGCGCGGATTTGATCTGTCGCACTTTTGCTGATGCCCGTACGGGCGTAGACACGGGGCCAGACATATTCACGGCGCGCTGCGCCGACGTAGAAGGAGACAAGTCATGCTCAACAATATTGGCCTTCCGGGTATCCTGCTGATTGCTGTTGTGGTTCTCGTCCTGTTTGGACGCGGCAAGATCAGTTCGCTGATGGGTGAAGTGGGTAAAGGCATTACCTCGTTCAAAAAAGGCATCAAGGAAGGTTCGGAAGAGCTGGAACAAGACGCGTCTGAGCTGGCCAAAGACGTCACGCCTGAGACTGACAAAGACAAGGTCTGAGCCTAGATGTTTGATCTGGGCTGGACCGAGCTTCTGGTCATCGGCATCGTCGCGTTGATCGTGGTGGGGCCAAAGGACCTGCCTGTGCTGTTCCGCAATGTCGGACGGTTCGTCGGAAAGGCGCGCGGCATGGCGCGCGAATTCAGCACTGCAATGAACGAGGCTGCGGACGAAGCAGGCGTCAATGAGATCAAGAAGGGCCTGAACGCGGCGACCAACCCGGTTAGTACAGCGATGGACGGGATCAACGAAGCCGCGCGCGACGTGGCCAAATCCATCGACCCAACCAAGTTCGACCCTGACAGCGAGACCGGCAAGCTGGCCACCGAGCGAGCAGAGCAAGCCAAGAAGATCCAAGCCACAACGGCCCGCGCTGCCGCTGAACGCAAGGCCAAGGAAGCCGCGGATGCGCTGGCCAAGGCGGAAGAGGCCGAAGCAGCGCTGAATACCGAAAGCAAAACATGACCAAGACCGACGAGATCGAGGACAGCTCGGCACCCCTGATCGAGCACCTGGCCGAGCTACGTACGCGGCTGATCCACTGCGTTGTGGCGTTTCTGATCGGTATGATCATCTGTTTCACCGTGGCCACGCCACTGTTCAACTTCCTCACGCAACCGCTATGTGAGGTGCTGACCGAGCGTGGACAGGATTGCGGGCTGATCTTCATCTCGCCGCAGGAAGGGTTCTTTGTAGCGATCAAAGTTTCGCTGCTGGGCGGGTTCATTCTGGCCTTTCCCTATATCGGGATGCAGATGTGGAGGTTCGTGGCGCCGGGCCTGTATAAATCGGAAAAGAACGCGTTTCTGCCGTTCATGCTGGCCTCTCCCTTCATGTTCCTGCTGGGCGCAAGCTTCGCTTTTTATGTGGTCACGCCATTGGCCTATGACTTCTTCCTCGGTTTCCAGCAATTTGGAGCGGAAGGGGAAGCTGTAGCAGAAGGCGCAACCGCACCTTTGAGCGTGGTGTTTCAGGGTTCGGCGCAGGAATATCTCAACCTGACCATCAAGTTCATCGTTGCCTTTGGCCTGTGCTTTCAATTGCCCGTATTGCTGACACTGATGGGTAAGGCTGGACTTGTCAGTGCCGAAGGTCTGGGGGCAGTGCGAAAATATGCGGTGGTAGGCATTCTGGTGTTGGCTGCGATTGTCACACCGCCGGACGTGATCACCCAGATCATCCTTTTTGTCGTAGTTTACGGGCTCTATGAAATTTCAATATTCCTGGTCGCCCGTGTCGAGAAGAAGCGCGAAGAACAGTTGCGCGCCGATGGATACTACGACGATGAAGAGGCCGAAGCCGACGCAGACGTGATGCAGGATTACGAAGAGAACAAGTAACCTGTTCCAATAGCTTTAAAGGCGCGCCCAAGGTAGGCGCGCCTTTTTCAATTGCTACTCTTGTTGTGTTGATCGGAACATGGTTGAACTCCGCCAGAACATCCCGGAGGAGCCGATGGACGACCAAGCCCTGAATCGCATTGCGGACGCGTTGGAACGCATGGCGCCCGCGCCGCTGGCGACACCTGATTTCAACGCGGCCCCGGCTTTCGTCTGGCATGTCGAGCCTGACCGGCTGGAACCCGTCACACAGGTCAATCGGGTCGACCTTGATCTATTGGTGGGGATCAACCGCTCCCGCGATACGTTGCTGGACAACACGCGCCGCTTTGCTGCGGGTTACAAGGCTAATAACGCGCTCTTGTGGGGCGCGCGCGGAATGGGGAAATCCAGCCTCGTCAAAGCGGTGCACGGTACGTTGCAGGATGAGCATCCTGACCTGAAACTGGTCGAATTGCAGCGCGAGGATATGGGCTCGGTCGCGCGTTTGCTGAACCACCTGCGTGCCGCGCCGCACAGGTTCATCCTGTTTTGCGATGATTTGTCGTTCAGCCACGATGATCAGCATTACAAATCGCTCAAGGCCGTGCTGGACGGCGGTATCGAAGGTCGCCCGGAAAACGTTGTGTTCTACGCCACATCAAACCGCCGCCACCTGATGCCGCGCGACATGATCGAAAACGAACGCTCCAGCGCCATTAATCCGTCCGAGGCGGTCGAGGAGAAGGTCTCACTCTCTGACCGTTTCGGCCTGTGGCTGGGGTTCCACCCCTGCGATCAGGACGAATATCTAGCGATGATCGATCGCTACTGCGCCGCTCATGGCGTCAAGGTTGATCCCGAAACTCTGCGCGCCGAAGCCATCGAGTGGCAAACCACCCGGGGGGCGCGCTCGGGCCGCGTCGCCTGGCAATTCTTCGTCGACCTCGCCGGGCGAAACGGCGTCCATATCGGTTAGTCCGCCCGCTTCATCTGGCCAGAAATACCTCCGCCGGAGGCATGGCCCGTCAGGGCCATTCTCACAACAGTGCTATAATCCGCGCCGCCTCATCCGCAGTGCTGGTTAATACATCCCGATCCTCACCGGGATGGAAACGCGCACGTACGGCGGTCGGCATCGGTACAGGCACAACAATCGACACGCGCGGTCCCGTCCGCGCGGTCTCGGTCGCCCAACTGCGAGCCAGCGCCATCTGCGCCGCTTTGGTGGCGCCGTAGATGCCATAGAACTTCTCGCCTGCCTTCGGGTCATCGAAGAACACGGCATGGCCAGTTTCGCCCAACAAAGGCGCGACATACGGGATCAGAACCGAGGTGGCGTTTGCATTGATGCTGACTGCCTTGTTCCATTCCTTCGGATCAACGAAATGCACTGGCGTCAGGGCTGAGGTATGGATTGCAGTATGCAACCACAAATCGATCTTGCCCCAGCGATCGTGAATGCCCCGGCACAGGGTCGCCATCGCATTGGGATCGGTGATGTCCATGGGGGCCAGAGTGGCCGAGCCACCCTTTGCCTGGATGCGGTCATCCAGCTCTTCCAGCCCGCCCTGAGTGCGAGCGACAGCGACGATGTGATAGTCGGGGGCCAGCGCTTCGGCCAGCGCCGCGCCCAACCCGCGAGAAGCCCCGGTGATAAGGGCGATTTTGGTCTGATCGGTCATGAGGGGGGTTTGAACCTGCACGCGCAGGGCGTCAAGTCAGGATCAGCTGCCGGGGATGTCGATCCGGCGGTTCTGGCCGCTTTGTCGCAGCACAACGCCATTTTCATCAATGGCGACGACCTTACCCGGGCCGACACGACTGCCGGGTTTCACTTTCTTAATGCGCCCCGACGACATGCGGACTAGGGCTTGTAGGTCCGCGTTGGGCCCAAAAATGCCCAATACCGAGACCGCGTTCTTCTTGAGCGCCCCCGCCTGTGTGGCGGCGCTTTTCACCGTTGCGTTTGCCATGATCTGTGGCCGAGCTGCGCGCCCGGACCCCGTTTTGTGAGTGGTTTTCGGCATCCGGGTAACACGGGATTTGCCGGACCAAAAGGCCGGCAGCACTCGGTTGGAAGCGGTTCGAATGCCGCATACCGAACCCTTTGCAAAGGCAGCCTGTTCAGCAATAGGTTGTCGGCGGATTCTGACCTATGGCCGCTAGCGCAAGTCTCTTGGCCGGCGCCTCAGGACAAAGCGATTCGCCCGATCACCCCGAGGCAAGTTTCGCCGCGTTCCACGAACTGCCGACCACCTGCATATCCTCACGCTTTTTGCTGACCCGACTGCTGTTTTCCAGACTGCCCAGATATTCCTCGTCGACGCCGGTGACGTAGTTGCCGTCAAAGCAGGAACAGTCAAAGGCTTCGATCTCGGGGTTGCCTTCCTTGGCAGCCCAGATCAGATCGTCGAGATGTTGGTAGAACAGCGCATCCGCACCCAGTTCTTCGCGAATCTCCTCGATCTCTTTGCCATTCGCGACAAGCTCGTGTCGGGTGGGCATATCGATGCCATAGACATTGGGGTATTTCACCGGGGGCGAGGCGCTGGCGATATAGACCTTTTTTGCCCCGGCCTCACGGCACATCTGGACGATCTTTTTGATTGTATTGCCGCGCACGATCGAATCGTCGATCAGCAGTACGTTATGACCGTCAAACTCCAAAGGCACCGCGTTCAGTTTGCGACGCACGGATTTCTGCCGTTCTTCCTGGCCCGGCATGATGAAGGTGCGGCCAACATAACGGTTCTTCACAAGCCCCTCGCGATAGGGAATGCCTGTGATCTTTGCGGCCTCAAGCGCGACAGGGCGGGCGCTATCTGGCACAGGGATGATCCGGTCGATCTCAAGTCCCGAGTCCTGAATTTGCTTGGCCAGCGTCTGCCCCATGCGCATCTGGGTTTTGTAAACCGACACCCCATCCAGCAGCGAATCCGGTCGGGCCAGATAGACATACTCGAAGATGCAGGGTGTCAGTTTACCTTCAACGGCCTGGAACTCGTGCATATTGCCGTCGAGGTCGATAAGGATCGCCTCGCCGGGACCTAGGTCGCGCAGCTTGTCAAAACCGTTGATGCCGAATGCCACATCTTCGGACGCAAAGGCATAATCATCGCCGTCACCAGTTGCGGCACGCTTGGCAACAGACAAAGGTCGGATGCCGTAAGGATCGCGGAAGGCCAGCATCCCGACGCCCGCGACGAGGCAGATCACCGAATACGCCCCCTGAACCCGCTCCATCGTCATTTTGACACCGGCAAACAGGTTGCGGATCGGATCAGCATTACCATTGACCTTGATCGCATCCGCGACCTTGTCGGCCAGTACGTTCAGAAGGACCTCTGAATCCGAAGTTGTGCGCAGGTGACGGCTGTATTTGGCAGTTACCTTTTCACGCTGTTCTTCAGTATTGGTGATGTTGCCGTTGTGAACCAGATAGATGCCATAAGGCGCGTTCACGAAAAATGGTTGCGCCTCGGCCGCGCTGAGCGAGCCAGCGGTTGGATAGCGAACATGGCCCATGCCGACCTTTCCCAACAGGGTTTCGGCGTCACTGGCATTGAACACGTCTTTGACGAGACCATTTGCTTTCTTCTCACGGAAGAACTCGCCGTTGTAGGTGACGATCCCCGAAGCGTCCTGACCTCGGTGCTGAAGCATCAGCAAGCCGTCATAGATTTCCGCAAAGACATCATGTGTCCGGCTTGCGATCCCCAAAATCCCACACATACACGGGCTCCAATTTCTATGACTTGCTTAGGATGGCGTTCAGGTCGGATCGGGTGCGGACGGGTATCTGAATGGTGTGTTTTGGTCCGTTTGCACGGGACTCAGGCACAAGCACGAAAGCGGCTAGCGCATAAGAAAACAGATACAGCAAGGTCGGCAGCTCCGATTCCATGTCGGTATGGCCTCCACATAATGCCAAACGATGCGTGTGTCATCAAAGGATCACATTCGCGATTTGACGCAGGTGCGAATTGTACACGCCGCGGGTTTAGGATGACAAATGTACAGACCTATGCTGTCATATCATTACGAAGGTTTTTTGCATGCAGTCCGGCAATACCTGGTGGAGCAGACGCCATGTGGCAACACAAGCAAAACACACCGAAGGACAAACCTGTCAAGCGGCGTTGCCACCGATGTCGTGGGGCAGGGCGCGCACCCTGCGAGATCTGCAAGGGAACCGGTGAAGTGATCAAGAGCCGAGACCAGTATGGCAAGCCGATCTCAAGCCGATGTGACGGATGCTTTGGCCTGAAGACCATCCGTTGCAATATTTGTGGTGGCGAAGGGTTTATCTGATTTTTCCGAACCAAACGCAAAAAAGCCCGGCTGAAACCGGGCTTCTCGTTGGAATTTGGTTTGATTAACCCTCAGAGGCGTTGTCGGCGGTGCAGCTTGCGACCAGCTCTTCGTACTGGGCGGTAACCCAACCCAACGCCGCCTCGGGGTTTTGTTCCTCGATCCTGCTGCTGAACTGTTCGAACACCTTGGCCGAGCGGCTTTCATCGACCATCGTGTAGGATTGACCGGTCATCACGGTGTCGTAGACGAAGAACGCAATCGCAACCAGCAATATGCCGCGTGCGATTCCAAAGAAGAAGCCAAGCGCCTGATCCAAGCCGCCAAGCGCAGAACGCTGCACCAGTGAAGAGAATAGCGGCGTGAAGATGCTGACCACGATCAGTGCAATGGCGAAGACGGCGGCAAAGCCGGTAATCACCGAAAGCTCACAGCTGTCGCGCAGGAATTCACCGACCACTGGCACTTCTTTGACCAGCGGCACAGCCTGCGGCGCAAAGATGAATGCTAGAACTGCCGCGGCGACCCAACCTGCGATGGCCAAAACCTCGCGCATGAAACCGCGCGAATAGGCCAGCAAGCCCGACAGCACGATGATCAGGGCCACAACCCCGTCAATTATTGTAAAACCTTCCATGGCCCTCGCCTGTTCGTTTTCTGCCCCTCAAGGCGCGACTTTACCCTGCTCCGAAGGTTTCGCCAACAAACCCCACCAAATCAGAGGGTCGGGTGAGTGTCAGACCTGCCACAGTGCCAGTTTTGCCACCTGCCGGAGCAATTGCCGCTGTGAAACCAAGTTTTTGCGCTTCTTTCAACCTGTTTTCGGTCTGCGGGGCTGGTCTAAGTGCCCCGGATAGCGAGATTTCTCCGAAAACGACCGTATCGGCAGGCAGGGCGGTGTCTTCACGAGCGCTGAGCAGTGCAGCAGCAACGGCGAGGTCAGCGGCGGGTTCGCTGACTTTCAGCCCTCCGGCGACGTTCAGATAGACATCGAGCCCGGCAAAGGGGATGCCGCAGCGGGCTTCGAGTACTGCAAGGATCATGGCGAGCCGCCCGCTATCCCAGCCAACGACCGTGCGTCGGGGCTGCGAATGGGGCGAGGGCGCAACCAGTGCTTGCAATTCGACCAGCACGGGGCGGGTGCCTTCGATACCTGCGAATACGGCGGAACCTGGGCTGGGCTTACCGCGTTCCGATAGGAACAGGGCCGAGGGGTTGGTGACTTGCGCCAGCCCTTTGCCGGTCATTTCGAAGACGCCAATCTCATCCGCTGGGCCAAAGCGGTTCTTAACGGCGCGCAGGATGCGGAACTGGTGCCCGCGTTCGCCTTCGAAGTAAAGCACGGTGTCGACCATATGTTCGACTACACGGGGTCCAGCGATCTGGCCTTCTTTGGTGACGTGGCCAACCATGATGATCGATACGCCGTGGCGTTTTGCAAATGTCGTCAGCTCATGCGCTGCGGCGCGCACCTGCGACACCGAGCCCGGCGCGCTGTCGACATTGTCGGCCCACATCGTCTGGATCGAGTCGATGATGGCGAGGCCGGGTTTTTCTGCCTCTAGCGTCGTGAGGATGTCCCGAAGGTTGGTTTCAGCGGCCAATTGCACCGGCGACTCTTCCAGACCTAACCGGCGCGCGCGCATCCTAACCTGTGCGCTGGCCTCCTCGCCCGAGACGTAGATGGTTTTGACACCTTTGCGGGCAAAACGTGCTGCAGCTTGCAGTAAGAGGGTCGATTTGCCAATACCGGGGTCACCGCCCACCAGCAGCGCCGATGCAGGGACAAGGCCGCCGCCGAGGACACGGTCCAATTCTTCAACACCGCAGAGGGTGCGGGGCGGGGGTGTTTCTTCGGTCGAGAGGTCGGTGAGCGCGATTGACTGTCCGCGTTTACCGCCGAGGGATTTCTTGGCTGGTCCTGCCGAAAGCGGCGCTTCCTGAACGATAGTGTTCCATTCGCCGCACGCATCGCAGCGGCCCGACCATCTGGTGTGAGAGGCTCCGCAGGCCGAGCAGGAGAAGGAGTGTGTCTTTGCCATGTCGCCCTTGGTGCCCGAGGAAAGGCGGTTCTTCAAGCCCTTGCGGGCTTTCCTCACCGCCGGTGGCGCGCCGCGTCCTCAGGCCCTTCGGGCCATCGTCCGCTGCGGGCGCTAGACGCGCCTATTCCGCGGCACGCGGCGGGGTCATCGCAACCACGCTGCCTGGTGTTTGATCGTCCGTGGGGGATTGCAATTGCGCCGACAGTTCCGGAAGCAGATCGAACAGCTCATCCCTGAGGCGCGCGAGTTGCGATTTGGCGATGGATTCCTCGATCTCGATGTCTCGGGTCCATTGGCGCAGCTCGTGCTGGATGATTTGGGCTTCCTCGATGCGCTGCTGGAATTGTTCGACCTCTTCCTGACGTTGCCGCAGGAAGGCACGGGCGCGTTCGACCTTTGTGTCCCCATAGGTCTCGGCCAGTTCCTGACTGATCTGGCTCATCTGAGCAGCCAGTTCCAGCACCTGCGGTTCGAGCCCCTGCAAATCGGGGTGATCGCGCAGGAAGGCCATGCGCTCTTTCACCGCGTCGAATTCGGAGGCCAGCGCAAAGGCGCCGCTGCGGTCGGCGGCATGGGCGACCTGATAGGCCCCGGCCACGTCCTGCATATTCATTGTGAACTTACGATGGGTGTTTTCAAGCGCCATCATGCGGGCGTTCGATGGCAGATAGAAGACCAGCATCAGGATCAGGGCGGTCAATCCGGCCTGAACATATACGCCTGCGTCAATCGTTGCACCGTTGCTGAGACCGGCCTGCAACGAGAGCCAGGGCAGGATGCCAATCGCGGATAAAATGGTGGTCGTCACCGCGAACAATGCTGCGGCGCAGATCAGGAAAAAAGTGAGCCTTAATAAGGTATTCTGAAATTGCAATGTTATTGTGTGGAGGGCGGCCATGATCGTCGTTCTCCTTCTTCAACCGGTACAAAAACCGGGCCGAAGCGGAAGGTTAAACAGACGCGAATTGATCCGCTACGGACCCATAAACTACAAAATTTACTGCTCGAAATATAAAGATGATACTCAGAAATCTGTTTTCAATCAATTAGGTCTGAGGTTTTCGTGATCCAAATGTCATCTCTGTAATATGGCCCAGTGCAAGTGAGGCCAGAATGCAGCCGGTGAACAGGTAGAGACCCCATGCGGTTTCGATGGTGGCGTATGAGATGCCTTTGGCCAGCGTGATGTAGAGCGCGATGAGGAAGATATCGGCCATCGCCAGCTTGCCGAGGATGTTGAGCGCGGGCTGGACGCGCGGGTCCAGCAGGTTCCATTGGATCAGCGCGGTGCCGATGGTTTTGACGTAGGGCGCGAAGAGGGCGAAGACGGTAACGATCAACGCGAGGAAGATGTCGGACTTCCACAAGGACTGGAGCCCGGTGATGACGCTGATTTCACTGAGGCCGAAGATCGGGAGGAGACCGGCGCGCATCAGCGGGGCGAACCACGCGATGGGGTAGAGGATCAGGAGGGATAGGGTGGCGAGGCGGAGGATCATGAACAAGAATTTTGATAAGGCAGTTGAATACTTAATGAGTGGAGGTATCTGCGGCAAGTTCTGAGTCGCGGTCGCTTGAGTTGAGTGTAAGTTTAAGTAAGTCCTAAATTAATCAGCTTTAGATTGCAGTGCCTGACCCAATAATAAAGATCGTAAATGGCCCATCCGCATTTAGTAAAGGAACCGTTGCTGCGGGAACTGACGGCTTAAATGCTGTCTTTTCAGCTGCGAGTGCGGCAGCAGACAGGTAGCCGTTTGACCGAGAGCAGCTCTTTGGTGTTTTGCATTTCCGACTTTACGAAACGGATCGCGCACGAAGAAGAGCGGTATGGTTTGGTGGCCGTCTATTCAACAGGTTTTCTGGTGAAGATCCCGGCTACATCCCGGTTTCCGGAACACATCTTCGCCAAGTGTTTGATGCAATACGCATTCAAACCCCCGACTTTGTGATAAGCGCAGGGCAATATCTATTGCGCTATGACTACGCTAAGCGCGCGTATGATCAGTTAAAGCAGGAACGTGAGGCGGAGAGAGCTTAACGCACCGCCTCAATCGGCCCCTCGGCACTCCCGCTGATGAACTGCTCCACATAGGGATCACCTGAGGCGTCCATCTGGCTGACCGGGCCAGTCCACTGGATCACGCCTCCGTGCAGCATGGCTACGTTGTCGGCAATCGCGCGGACCGAGCTCATGTCGTGGGTGATGGTCATCGCGGTGGCGCCCATCTCGGTCACGATTTCTCGGATCAGGTCGTTGATGACGCCGGACATGATGGGGTCGAGGCCGGTGGTGGGCTCGTCGAAGAAAATGATCTCGGGTTCGGCGGCGATGGCGCGGGCGAGGCCGACGCGTTTTTGCATGCCGCCTGACAACTCCGCCGGGAATCGGTCAGCCACGTTGGATTTCAGGCCCACACGGCGCAGTTTCTCGATGGCGGTCTCGCGCGCCTCATCGACTGGGCGTTTCAGCGAGCCGCGCAGCAGGCGGAAGGCGACGTTTTGCCAGACGGGCAGCGAGTCGAACAGCGCCGCGCCCTGAAACAGCATTCCAAAGCGGGCCAGAAACGCATCGCGGTCGCCTTTGGCGGCGTCTTTGCCGTCGACATAGATCATGCCGCTGTCGGGCTTGATCAGGCCGAGGATGCATTTCAGCGCCACGGATTTGCCCGTACCCGAACCACCGATGATGACCATCGAGGTGCCCTGTGGGATATCAAGGTTCATGCCTTGCAAGACGTGGTTGTCGTCAAAGGCCTTATGTACGTTCTCCATTCGGATCATAGCGAGAAGAACACCCCTGTAAGAACGAAATTGGCGGCGAGGATCAGCACAGCAGCAGCCTCGACCGAGCCCTTGGTGGCGCGGCCCACGCCCTGCGCGCCGCGGCCTGAGGACATGCCGTAATAGCAACCCATAATGGCGGCGATCACGCCGAATGCAGCACCTTTGACGAGTGACGAAACGATATCCCGCGCTTCAAGGAAATCGACGGTGTTTTTCAGATAGGCTGCCGGGTTGAAGCCCAGATTTTGCGTCGCGACAGTGTAGCCGCCTGCGATGCCGATGATATCTCCGATCCCGACCAGCGCTGGAACTGTGATCAGGGCGGCCAGCACGCGTGGGGCGGTGAGGTATTTCATCGGATGGGTGGACAATGTGACCAGAGCGTCGATCTGCTCGGTCACTTTCATCGTCGCAATCTCGGCGGCGATCGAAGACGTCACGCGGGCGGCGATCATCAGGCCGACCAGCACCGGGCCAAGCTCTCGCACCATGCCTATGGCGACGATCTGGGGCACAACGGCTTCGGCGTTGAAACGCGCGCCGCCTGCGTAGATCTGCAGCGCCAACGCGCCGCCGGTGAAGATGGCGGTCAGGCCGACCACGGGCAGGGACAACCAGCCGATATTCAGCAGGGCGATGCCGAACTCGCGCGGATAAAACGGTGGTCGAAAAATGTGCGAAACCGCGTCGAGCGCGAACAGCGCGACGCGGCCAAACGCGGCGAGCATGGTCAGGATAGAACGCCCCAGCTCACCCAGCAATGAAACGGGATTCATTCCACGTAGCCCCGCGAAAAGCGACTGCCGAGCGAGGTCAGAATTTCATAGCCGATGGTGCCAGCGGCTTCGGCCAGATCATCGACGGTTTGGTGCCCGTTCAGGATACGCAGGCGATCAGGTTTATACGGCAAGTCAGTCACATCCACGGTGATCAGGTCCATCGAGATACGTCCTACCACCGGGCAGGGCTGATCACCAGCGAATGTATCGATGCCGCCCCCAATGGCGCGATGCAGCCCATCGGCATAACCGGCCGCAACGGTCGCAATCTTCGACGGGCGGCGCGCGCTCCAGCTGTTGCCGTAGCCGACGGTCTCGCCCACGGCGACGTCGCGCACTTGAATCACCGGCATATCGACGGTGACGACCGGCTTGGCCCCGGCAAAGGGCATCCCGCCGTACAGGCCAATCCCTGGGCGGCAAAAGTCAAAGTGGAATTCCGGCCCCATCAGAGTACCACCCGTCGCCGCAAGCGAGCGCGGCGCGTCGACGCCATCGGTCATCTGTTTGAACGTGTTCAACTGTTGGCGGTTCATAGGGTGTTCAGGCTCATCCCCGCAGGCCAAATGCGACATCACGACCAGCGGGTCCAGGGCAAGAGCTTCGTGCCGCAGTTCGGCCCAGTCCGCAGGCTCAAGCCCAAGGCGATTCATACCGCTGTCGAGCTGGATACCAAAGCCATGATCGGGCAGGGCCTGACGATGACGCTTGAATTGTTCGGGCGAGTTGATCAACGGCGTCAGATCATGCTGGCGCAGCAGATCCGTGTCGCCCTCCATATGTCCGGAAAACACCGTAACCAGCGGGCCGGGGCCCACAGCCTCACGCACGGCCACGCCTTCCTCGGCAACGGCGACGAAGAATTTTGCAACGCCTTCCTCAGCTAGCGCAGAGGCGACTGGACCGGCACCTAACCCGTAAGCGTCAGCTTTGACCACTGCGCCGGTCTCAACCTGGGTCTTTGCGTCAAGCGCCTGCCAGTTCTGGGCGAGCGCGTGCAGATTTATCGTCAGATGTGCGGTACTCATAAACGCCGTTCATCACATAGGATTGGCCCAGGTCAAGGGGGGAGCACCTTAATTCTTGGCGGGTTTATGCGCCTCATAGGCCGCTTCCAGCTCGGAACGCAGGAAATCCGCAAATAATAAGGGGCTAAACTGAGGTTGGCCGGTCCCGGGTAGGGGTTCGATGATTGTGCTGACATGAGGATCAAAGAAGAACGGAACGCTATATCGTTCACGGCCCGAACGGTTGATGACCCGATGCGGCGTCGAAAGCAGGCGGCCGTTCGACATCCGGTGCAGCATATCCCCGACATTGACGACAAAAGCGTCGGGACGGGACGGAACGTCAACCCAATGCCTTGACGGTGTTTTGACCTGCAAGCCGCCCACCTGATCTTGAGCAAGCAGCGTAAGGCATCCGAAATCAGTGTGCGGGGCCGAGCCGAATAGATCATCGGGGCTGGTCTTTGCTTGCGGAGGATAGTGAAGCAGACGCAGCCAGAATGTAGGCTCATCAAAGGCGGAAAGGATCGAGAAATCCTGCGCGTCGCAAGCGATCAGCGCGATATGCATCAATCTGCGTCCAAGGGCCGACATAGCCTTAACGTAGGTTTCCAGGGTGTCGCGAAAATCCGGTAGATCAGGCCATCGGTTTGGACCCGAGAGGTAGATATCGGGATCAACGCCAGCATCCTCGCGCATCATCATGAAGCTGGCGGATTGGTTGGGTTTTTTTACATCGGCCAGTGTTGAGTTCACATCTGTCGATGTGTTGATGGCGATGTATCCGCGATGCGTGTGGTCGACTGCGATTGCCAGCTTTTGATCCAGCGGCAGCGCGTGAAACTGTTTTGAGGCTTCGAACACATCGCGCATCAGCTGCGGGTCTATTCCGTGATCTTCGATATAGCCGAAACCAGTCGTGCCGTAGGCCGAACGAAACTCGGCCGCGATTTCCTCATCAGGGCGTGCACCCAGACGAATAACGGGGATCTCTGTGAATTCAGTCATGTCTCTCTCGCTTATAGGGGGAAGATTGCAGGGACAAAAATGCCCCCGGTCTATCCCGCAAAGCGTTTGCGGCGATGCCCGAAATGACGCGCCAGAATCACGCGCCGGGGTAGGGGATTGAGACAAGCTTGCATGGCCCGATCCGTACACATCGGACCGGGCAGGTCAAGGAATCAATAACCCTCGATTTGGCTATCCTGTTGCCAGGGTTTGACCAGATTGCCAAATCGGGTGAACTGAGCTTCGAACGACAGCTCTACCGTGCCGATGGGGCCGTGGCGCTGCTTGCCGACGATGACCTCGGCCTTGCCATGCAGGCGCTCCATGGCCTGTTTCCACTCTTCCATCTTTTCCAACTCGTGATCGCCGGGTTTTTCGCGTTCCTTGTAGTATTCCTCGCGGAACACGAACATCACAACGTCGGCATCCTGTTCGATCGAGCCCGATTCCCGCAGGTCAGACAGCTGCGGGCGTTTGTCGTCACGGCTTTCTACCTGTCGGCTGAGCTGTGACAATGCGATGACCGGGATGTTGAGTTCCTTGGCGATGGCTTTCATGCCCATCGAAATCTCGGCGATTTCGTTGACGCGGTTGTCGGCCATTCCGCGGCAGAGCTGAAGGTAGTCGATCACCAGCAAATCCAGCCCGTGCGTCCGCTTCAGCCGCCGTGCACGGGCAGCGAGTTGCGAGATTGGCAGGGCGGGGGTGTCATCAATGAACAGCGGGCAGGCTTCCAGTTCTTTCGCGGCGTCCACGAAGCGGCGGAACTCGGACTCGGTCATGTCGCCCTGACGGATTTTGTGACTGGAGATCTCAGAAGCCTCGGCCAGAACCCGGCCCGCAAGTTGCTCGGCGCTCATTTCGAGTGAAAAGAACCCAACCACACCGCCGTCGATCGCACCTTCAGAGCCGTCCGGCTTGGTGCCGCGCTTGTAGGCCTTGGCCACGTTAAATGCGACGTTTGTTGCCAGCGATGTCTTACCCATCGACGGACGCCCGGCCAAAATGATCAGGTCGGACGGGTGCAGGCCACCCAATTGCTTGTCGAGATCGGCCAGACCGGTGGAAATCCCCGCCATGCCGCCACCGCGTTGGTACGCCTCGTTGGTGACGTTGACTGCTTCTGTGACCGCCTTGAGGAAGGATTGAAAACCCTGTTCGGTCTGGCCCTGCTCGGATAACTGATAAAGCTGTTGCTCGGCCTCGACGATTTGTTCTTTGGGCTCGCTGCTGACATCGACCCTCGCAGCCTTGTCTGAAATGTCCCGGCCCAGCCGGATCAGCTCGCGCCGAATGGCGAGGTCATAGATCATTTGGGCGTAGTCATGCACCGCAAAGGCACTGATCGATGCACCGGCAAGCTTGACCAGATAGGCCGGACCACCCAGTTCCTTCAGGCCCTCATCCTCGGCCATGAAAGACTTCAGCGTGACGGGTGAAGCCAGCGCATTTTTAGCGATACGGGTCGACGCGACTTCGTAGATGCGCGCATGAACCGGATCATAGAAATGCTCGGCCCCAATAATCGATGCGACCCGATCATACAGATCGTTATTCGTCAGAATAGCACCCAGAAGCTGCTGCTCGGCCTCGATGGAGTGCGGCATTGTTTCTGGGTTCTGAATCTGTGCGGCGGCCTGCTCGATACTGCTGATCTCGTTCATTGCTGTTCTCTTTGTCCCCTGGACAGAGGCCATAGCGCGGCCCTGTGAGTCGGCGCAAATTGTATGTTTTCTGGGGATATGCTGTGCATATCTCTCTGCCCCATCATATTGAAGGATGAGGCAGGGTTGCGTCAACATCTTGTGGATGAAGCGATCGACGCAGCGGTCAGTGTTTCCATTCTGAAAACAGTTTGCGCAACGTCAGCTTTTATGTGCGTCCTGCCAACCGCGCGGGTCGTTCAGGAAGGCCTCGACGCCATCAAGCGTCTCTTCGTCAAAGGCCTTTTGCGCTTTGGCTTCCGCCAAAACATCCCACCAAGTACAAAGCGAGTGCAATTTTACGCCGTGATCGCCCAGCGTTTTCTCGGTTTCGGGGAAAATACCATAATAGAAGATCACAGCCGTATGCCCACAGGTCGCACCGGTTTCGCGGATCGCGTCGACAAAGGACAGTTTTGAGCCTCCATCGGTGGTCAGGTCTTCAACCAGCAGTACCCGCTCACCCTCGCTCATCGCGCCTTCGATGCGGGCGTTCCGGCCGTAGCCTTTGGGTTTCTTCCGCACGTAGGTCATTGGCAGTGCCATGCGCTCGGCCACCATTGCAGCGAAGGGAATACCTGCTGTCTCGCCACCGGCGATATTGTCAAACGCTTCGAACCCCGCGTCGCGCATCACGGTAACCGTCAGGAAGTCCATCAGGGTCGAGCGGATGCGCGGGTACGAGATCAGCTTGCGGCAATCGATATAGGTCGGGCTTGGTAGACCGCTGGCCAGCGTGAAAGGTTCGCGGGAATTAAAGTGTACGGCTTTGATCTCCAGCAGCATCCGTGCGGTCAGGCGGGCGATTTCGGTGCTGTCGGGGAAGGAACTGGGGATCATGGCGCAAACCTCTGGGCTGAAAGGGTGTCGCAGGCTGATAGCCTGACCCCCGGCCCAGAGTCGAGAGGGCACGCTAAAAGAAAAGCGGACCCCCAAGAGGTCCGCTTGATGCCCTTGCGGGCAGAGCAGCCAAGGTGGGCTTGACTGCTCATTTCTCAGGCTCGCTTTCCGCAATCGGCAAGACCGTGCCTTCAATCTCGGTTTCGACGTGTATGCGAGGCGAGGTAAGAAGCGCAACCACCATCGCCGTCACAAATGCGTAGGCTGCCGCGCGGTAACTGTATACAGCGCCCATTATTCGAAATGATGCGCTGTAGGTTGCAGGTTTTCTTAGGTCCGAGCCAGATCAGCAAGAGCGTCGCTCAAAAGGGTCAAAGCGTGGTCCCGCGCAGCGCGACGTACGTTATCCCGTCCCTGGGCTCCGAATTCCACGGTCTCGGTTCGGGTCGGTTGTCCCTGTGCAGCGAGGCCAAAGCAAACGCGGCCTTCGGGTTTATGTTCGGACCCGCCGGGGCCCGCGATGCCGGTGATCGAGACCGCCAACTGTGCCCGCGAATTCTGCAGGGCGCCATTGGCCATTTCCTGGGCGACTTCTTCTGAAACTGCTCCATATGTCTCAAGCGTATCGGCGCGCACGCCCAGCATCTCTTGCTTCGCGGTGTTGGTGTAGGTGACAAAGCCGCGCTCAACCACGGCAGAGCTGCCAGGGATGTCAGTCAGTGCAGCGGCGACCATACCGCCGGTACAGCTTTCAGCAGTGGCGATCATCATGCCCTGCGCCTTGGCGCGATCCAGTAGGTCGACAACGGTCATAGACCCATGACTCCATGTGAGATACCGGCGAGGACGATCACACCGATGGCCGCAAAGACGCCAGCGATCACATCATCCAGCATGACACCCATAGGATCTCCGCGCCGGTCGGCCCAGCCAATGGGACCGGGTTTGGTAATGTCGAAGAGGCGGAACAAGAGAAAACCCGCGATCCAGCCGGGCCAGAGCGCTGTGATGTCGATCCCATGCGCCCAAGACGGGTAGGAAATCGCCCATATCGCGATGAACTGGCCCGCGACTTCATCAATGACAATTTCGGACGGGTCGTGGTCATCTTGTCCAGCTGTCATCACTCGCGTGGCCCACAGGCCCCCGAAGAAAACCGCGAGTGTTGAGATGACCAGCAAGGGGAAGCCACCCAGCGTATGCAGAACCCACGCCAGCGGCAAAGCAGCCAGCGATCCCCAGGTGCCGGGGGCAGGGCGGAGGTAACCGACGCCGCAGACGGTTCCGATTAGACGAGCCGCTGTCATGACTTCACCAGACAGGCAGTTGCGAGCGAGGCAATGCCTTCGCTGCGACCGGTAAAGCCCAGCCGTTCGGATGTGGTGGCCTTGACCGAGACCTGATCGGTGCGCAAGCCCATGATCCGTGCCATTTCGGCACGCATGGTATCGGCATGAGGGCCGATCTTGGGAAATTCGCAGACCAGTGTGCAGTCGACATTCGAGATCTCATAGCCCAACTGCCCAGCCAATTCGACTGCGTGGCGCAGGAAAATTTCACTCGCTGCACCTTTCCACTGCGGATCGGAGGGCGGAAAATGCTGTCCGATATCACCCCGCGCCAGGGCGCCATAGATCGCGTCGGTGACCGCGTGCATCCCCACATCTGCATCGGAGTGACCTTGGAGCCCACGATTGTGCGGCACCTTCACACCGCAGAGGATCACGTGATCTCCGTCACCAAAGCGGTGCACGTCGTAGCCGTTGCCCAGCCTTACATCCATATTCATACCCATTGTACGTTCGGCCCGGGCGAAATCCTCGGGCTGTGTGATTTTCAGGTTATCCGCATCGCCCGGAATAATCGCGACTTCGACTCCTGCAGCGCGCGCGACTTCTACATCATCCGCCGCACCTCCGGGATGGGCTGAATGGGCGGCGGTGATTGTGACATAATGAAATCCCTGCGGTGTCTGCGCAGCGTAAAGGCCGGATCGATCCTGCGTTCCTGTGACCACTGAACCGTCGCCTGTCCAGAGCGCATCCGTGACCGCCAAGCCTGGAGCAGCTGCCGCATGCGTGTCGAGTGCTTTCAGAACATCGCCGATTATCCGAGCGCTGACGCAGGGTCGGGCAACATCATGTATCAAAACCTTTTCAACGCTGTACGCTTCCAAAGCCTGCAACCCGTTGCGCACTGATCCGGCGCGGTCTGCACCGCCGGGTGCAAGGATCAGGTTTGTCGCGCTGAATTCTTCCCAAGCGGCTGTGTCCTCTTCGGCCAGCACCAAAACGACGTGATCAACCAACCCTTCGAAGCGGTCAATCGCCCAATCGGCCACGCGCCGCCCAGCCAAGGCACGCCACTGTTTGGGCACTCCGCCTCCGGCGCGCTGGCCGCGCCCGGCGGCGACGATGATGGCGGCTGTGGTCATCTGAAAGGTCTCCTGATTGGGGCATTGTTTAGGGGTCGGTGAATGCAGAGGCAATCACCCGCGTCAATTTGCTTAAAAAATAAGCACATGATGATTTTGCGGGCTTGAATGCTCCCGTTTTATTGTTCATATGCCGCAATTTCGATATCAAACGCACAACTGCTCAAGGATTAAGCACATTGGCCCTGCGTCTTGCTGAAAAGGATCTGACCCCTCCGGTGCTGCTGGCACCAATGGCCGGAATCACCGACCGGCCTTTCAGGGACCTTGTGATGCGCTTCGGCGCGGGCATGGTGGTCAGCGAAATGGTCGCCAGCCAAGAGATGGTGCAGGCCAAGCCAGGCGTACGTGAACGGGCCGAGCTGTCGGCGGATGTGGAAAACACCGCAGTGCAATTGGCCGGACGCGAGGCGCATTGGATGGCCGAGGCCGCCCGGCAAGTCGCTGACCGGGGCGCGCGCGTGATCGATATCAATATGGGCTGCCCGGCCAAGAAGGTAACCAATGGCTATTCCGGTTCGGCTTTGTTGAAAACTCCGGACCATGCACTGACGCTGATCGAGGCCGTTGTGGGTGCAGTTGATGTGCCTGTTACGCTGAAAACACGGCTAGGCTGGGATGACAATCTGCTGAACGCGCCGGATGTGGCGCGGCGTGCGCAGGACGCAGGCATCCGGATGGTGACCATCCATGGGCGTACGCGCTGTCAATTCTATAAAGGCCGGGCAGATTGGCGGGCGATCCGGGCGGTGAAAGAAGCCGTCTCGATCCCTGTCATCGCAAACGGTGACATCGTCGATACCGAGGCCGCGCAAATCGCGCTGAATCAATCCGGGGCCGATGGCGTCATGGTAGGTCGGGGGGCGCAGGGCAAGCCCTGGCTGCTGGCGCAGATTTGCCAGGATCTCTATGGCGCTGCTTCTCCAACCATTCCCACGGGCACTGAACTGATCGAGATGGTGCGTGGCCACTATCTGGCGATGCTGGAGTTCTACGGTACCGATCTGGGCCTGCGCGTCGCACGCAAACATCTCGGTTGGTACATGGATGAGGCCGGAACACCCGCCACCTTGCGGCGGGCTGTTCTGACATCCCGCGACACCAATGAGGTGTTACGGCTTTTGGCAGATGCGCTTAGTGGCACGGCGGAGGCAGCAGCATGACCTCTGACCAGAGCATCTGGACCTCGCTTCCGGTTCCGGCGTTCATTATCGATGCCGAAGATCGGATATCGGACGTCAACTCCTCGGGTGAGGGGTTTCTGAACGCCTCCCGCAAGGCAGTGATTGGACACCCGGTCTGGGATCAACTCGCGGTTGACGCGCCGTTGGAAGAGGCGTTTCTGCGCGCGCGTCAACAAGGTACACCGCTGTTCGTGAACGATGTGGACGTTGGGTCGGGCAATCGCGCGCCGCTGCAATGTGCGCTGCAAATCGCGCCGCTGATGGGGCATCCCGGTTCAATGATCATGATCATCTCGCCGCGCGAACTGGCCGGTCGGATGACCCGTGGCAACACTGTGAAATCGGCAGCGCAGTCTGCGATTGGTATGGCCGAGATGCTGGCGCATGAGATCAAGAACCCTTTGGCAGGGATCACCGGTGCGGCGCAATTGCTCAGCATGAATATTTCGCAGCAAGATCTTGAGCTCACTGACCTTATCGTTGAGGAAAGCCGCCGCATCGTGAAGTTGTTGGAGCAGGTAGAACAGTTCGGCAACCTGTCTCAACCCGATTTCAAACCGGTCAATATCCACGATGTACTGGATCGCGCGCGCCGGTCAGCGCTGTTGGGTTTTGGCGCGCATATGACGATTATCGAGGATTACGACCCCTCGCTGCCCTTGGCCTACGGGGACCCGGATCAGTTCCTGCAGGTGGTTCTGAACTTGCTCAAAAACGCTTCGGAAGCTGCTGATGGCAAAGGTACAATCCGGCTGCGTACCTATTTTGAGCATTCATTCCGACTGCGGCGCAGTGACGGTTCGGGTCATTCGCTGCCTCTGCAGATCGAGATTATTGATGATGGGCCGGGCCTGCCGGAAAATATTCGCAGTGATATTTTCGACCCCTTCGTGTCGGGCAAGGAGAACGGCACCGGGCTTGGGCTGGCGCTGGTCAGCAAGATCGTTTCCGACCACGACGGCTGGATTTCGGCTGAATCTGTGCCCGGTCGCACTAGTTTTCGACTGTCCCTGCGGCGTGCACCGAACGACGCGTATGAAAAGGAGAGCATCTGATGGATGGCACAGTTCTGGTTGCCGATGACGACCGCACGATCCGCACGGTTCTGACACAGGCCCTGACGCGGGCGGGGTGCAAGGTTCACGCGACATCTTCGCTGACCACGCTGATGCGCTGGGTGGCCGAAGGTAAGGGCGACGTTGTGATCTCGGATGTGGTAATGCCGGATGGAAACGGGTTGGAGATGCTGCCAAAGATCGCGCAGGACCGTCCCGGTTTGCCGGTCATCGTGATCTCGGCCCAGAACACCATCATGACAGCCATTCAGGCGGCTGAGGCGGAAGCTTACGATTATCTGCCAAAGCCTTTCGATTTGCCCGATCTGATGAAGCGCACCGCGAGGGCGCTGGATCAAAAGCAGCGGGTACAGGCTGAGCCGGTGATGGCCAGCGAAGACCGACCTGATGAACTGCCGCTTGTCGGGCGCACCCCGGTGATGCAGGCGCTTTATCGTCTGGTCGCTCGGGTGATGAACACGGATCTGTCTGTGATGATTTCTGGTGAAAGTGGGACGGGTAAATCTCTGATAGCACGCGCTATTCACGATTTCTCTGACCGAAGGACACTGCCCTTTGTCACCGTGACTGCTGCCGATCTGAGCGATTTGGAAGGCCCGGCACGGGTTATGGCGCGCGTACGTGGTGGTACGCTGCTGATCGATGAAATTGCCGATATTGATGATGAGATTCAGGCCCGTATCGTGCGCATGATGGACACGCCGGGCGATCACGTGCCGCGTTTCATGGCCACAAGTCAATCAGATCTGACCGACGCGATGGAAAGTGGTCGCGTACGACAAGATCTCTATTACCGTCTCTGCGGTGCGACGATCCACGTGCCTGCGTTGCGCGAGCGGGTTGATGATATCACCTTGCTGACCGATCACTTTCTGGCGCGGGAGGAGCGGGAAAGTGGCGCGCAGCGTCGTCTCAGCCCCGAAGCCGTCGAGTTGGTGCGCCGGTATTCCTGGCCCGGCAATGTCCGACAGCTTGAAAATGCGATCCGGCGTCTTGGTCTAACCAGCCGTTCTGATGAAATCTCGCGCACCGAAGTTGAGATGGTGCTGGGTAGCCAGCCCGAGGCCGAACCAGTTCTGGGTGATGGCGAGCGTGAGAAGCTGTCATCTTCGGTTGGTCGTCACCTGCGCCGGTATTTTGATCTGCACGGAAACATCCTGCCGCCTCCCGGCCTCTATCAACGTATTCTACGCGAGGTCGAGGCACCGTTGATCGAAATCGCGCTGGATGCGACTGGTGGAAATCAGGCAAAATGTGCTGATCTCCTGGGGATTAACCGGAATACGCTGCGGAAAAAGATTACTGACCTCGATATTCAGGTGACACGCCGTCGCAAACTGATGTAATATCGCCACACAAACAGTGGCATTCGGGTTCGACCCCGGGAACGACCACGATATATGGCGGTAAGCCGCGCAAGCGGCACATCAGAATGAGGGCAGACGGTGGCAACCCGGGCACAGAACGGGCCGATCCTATCGATCAACCGGTGGCGCAAGTCCCGGAGGATGCGCAATTTCAGTACCTTGGGATTGGTTATGCTGGGCCCGGTTCTGGCGCTTGCAACCTATCTCGTCATTGGTCCTTTTGATCTTGGCGCGGCGGCACCGACACTGCGGCTGATTTTGTTGGCTGATCTGGTCTACGTGCTGGTCGTAGCTGCGCTGGTGTTGGGCCAATTGTTCAGTCTGATCGCCGCACGTCGCGCGAAATCTGCGGGCTCCCGTCTTCACCTGCGCCTGATCGGCGCTTTCACGCTGTTGGCTTTGGTGCCGACGGTCACCGTGGCGATTTTCGCCGGGCTGACGGTGAATATCGGCCTTGAAGGTTGGTTCTCGGACCGTGTGCGGCAGGTGGTTGGGTCGTCACTAACTGCAGCCGAAGCTTACGAACAGGAACACCGCGAGGGCCTGACGCAGGATGCGGTTGTTCTGGCGCGTTTCCTCGATAACGCGCGATCGTTGGATTATTTTGTCTCAGACGCCGAATTGCGAGAGGTTCTGGCCCAGGGGCAGGCCCAGATACAACGCGGTTTGCGCGAGGCCTATGTGATCGATGGCAGCGCCGAAATCCGATCGCGCGGTGATCGGTCCTACCTGTTCGACTACGAGGCACCAACTCCCGAAGAGATGATCGAGGCCAATGATCAGGGCGTGGCCATCATTGCCGATTGGGAGAACAGCGAATTCCGCGCGCTTGTTCCTTTGCATGCCTATCTTGACCGGTATCTTTATGTCAGTCGCGAGGTTGATGGGCAGCTTCTGACCCTGCTTGATGAAACCAAAGAGACAGCACAGTTCTACAGCCAACTGGAAAGCGAGCGGGGCAGGGTCCTGTTCGAATTCGGCCTTCTGTATCTCGGCTTTGCTGTGATCCTGATTCTGGCCGCGATGTCGCTGGGCATGTGGTTCGCCGAACGTCTTTCTCGCCCTGTCGGACGGCTGACAACGGCGGCGCAACGCGTTGGTGCTGGTGATCTTAGTGTTCAGGTCATCGAAGAGGCCAGCGACGACGAAATCGCGATGCTGGGCCGCTACTTCAACCAGATGACTCGTCAGTTGAAGGGGCAGCGCGACACG
The DNA here is from genome assembly GCF_056542345.1 of Ruegeria sp. AD5. NCBI lineage: Bacteria > Pseudomonadati > Pseudomonadota > Alphaproteobacteria > Rhodobacterales > Roseobacteraceae > Ruegeria > Ruegeria sp. AD5. The sequence continues at coordinate 660,653 of NZ_JBQFZR010000002.1, read as the reverse complement.
CTGTTGGAAAACACACGCCATATCGAACGTCGAAGGCGGCTATTTGATTCAGTTCTAAGCTCGGTGACATCCGGTGTCGTTGGCGTTGATTCAGAGGGTTGTGTGACCTTCGTGAACCGATCCGCTGAACGTCTTCTGGGCTGGTCTGGTGGAGAGCAAAACCTGGCTATCGGTATCGCTGTTCCCGAATTTTTGCCTTTGTTCGAAGCCCTTAAGGACAGCGGGCAAGAGGCGGTTCAGGGGGAGATCAAGGTAACCCGTAAAGGCCGGTTGGAGAACTTACTGGTACGCATGGCGACGCGGCGTGGCGAGGATGGAAGGCTGGAAGGCTACGTTGTGGCCTTTGATGACGTGACCGATCTGGTAAGCGCGCAGCGCATGGCGGCGTGGGGTGATGTGGCCCGTCGCATTGCGCATGAGATCAAGAATCCGCTGACACCGATCCAACTGAGCGCCGAGCGAATCAAACGCAAATTCTCGCGCAAGCTGGACGAGGACGATTGCGATAGCCTGGAATCGATGACCGACGTGATCGTGCGGCAGACCAATGATCTGCGGCGGATTGTTGACGAGTTCTCGAAATTCGCACGCATGCCCGAACCGGAACGGCGCGAAGAGAATATCGTGACGCTAGTGCGTGAGGCGGTTCTGTTGCAGCAGGCGGGTCAGCCTGATGTTCAGATCGATGCGGACTTACCTAAACAGCCCATTTTGGCGGATGTGGATTCGACCATGTTGAGCCAGGCGTTGACGAACCTGATCAAGAACGCGGGCGAGGCTATTGAAACGCTGAAAGAAAAAGGCGCACCGGACAATCTGAAACCTCAGATCAAAGTCGTTGTCTCCACTGACGATGCAGGAACGCAGATCACCATTGCGGACAATGGCATCGGTCTGCCCGAGGACAGGGCACGGCTGTTCGAACCTTATGTGACCACGCGTGACGAAGGCACCGGCCTTGGCCTGCCCATCGTAAAGAAGATCATCGAAGAACATGGCGGAGCGCTGACATTGGAAGACGCGCCCACATTCGACGGACAGGACCATTTCGGCGCAATGGCTGTCATTCGTCTACCCGGGGCCTCAGGCGGCCCGACAAATGCGCCGGAAAAACAGGCGATTAAAACAAACAAACTGAAAGCAGGCCAAAGATGAGCGACATTCTGATCGTAGATGACGAACGCGATATTCGCGAATTGGTGTCCGACATTCTGGAGGACGAAGGCTATTCCACCCGGTTGGCGGCAAACTCGGATGAGTGCATGTCATCGATCAATGCTGAACCTCCCGGACTGTTGATCTTGGATATCTGGCTGAAAGATAGCCGGATGGACGGGATCGACATCCTGAAAGCTGTAAAACGGGACAACCCGGATGTTCCGGTGGTGATCATTTCCGGACATGGCAATATCGAGATTGCAGTGGCGGCTATCAAGCAGGGGGCGTACGACTTTATCGAAAAGCCCTTTAATATTGACCAGTTGATGGTTGTGATCCGTCGCGCGATGGAAACCTCGCGCCTGCGTCGCGAGAATGCCTCGCTGAAGCGGCAGGAAGTCAGCTGTTCAGACATGATTGGCAATTCTGCGTCGTTTCGCGCGATGCAAGGGCAGTTGGACAAGGTAACAAAGTCGAATGGCCGGGTTATGCTCAGCGGGCCGGCTGGGTCGGGCAAGGAAATTGCCGCGCGCTATATCCATGCCCATTCCAACCGGGCGAATGCCCCATTTGTGACGGTCAATTGTGCGGGGATTGAACCTGAGAGGGTTGAAGAAGTTCTGTTCGGACGAGAATCGTCTGAGCGCGGAATCGAGTCAGGCCTGCTGGAAGAGGCGCATGGCGGCGTTGTCTACTTCGACGAAGTCGCTGACATGCCGCTGGGGACGCAGTCCAAGATTCTTCGCGTGTTGGTTGATCAGCAATTCCAGCGTGTCGGTGGCTCTGACAAGGTGCGGGTTGATCTGCGGGTCATTTCCTCGACCAACCGCGATCTGGAAGAAGAGATCGCCGCCGAACGGTTCCGCGAAGAACTGTATCACCGGCTGAATGTGGTGCCGATTGCGGTTCCCTCGCTGGAGGAACGGCGAGAGGACATCCCGGTTCTGGCGCAACATTTCATCGAGATGTGCAACGATACACAGGGTCTGCCGATGCGCGAGCTGTCGGATGAGGCTATTGCTTTGCTACAAACGATGACATGGCCGGGCAATGTGCGTCAGCTGAAGAACCTGATCGAGCGGGTGCTGATCCTTGGTGACAGCACTGGCCCGATCGAGGCCCGCGAGTTGCCCAACGAAGAAGAGAAATCCGACGAGTCCGGGCGCGTGGTACTGTCTGGCGCACTGGCGACGCTGCCGCTGCGTGAGGCGCGCGAAGCGTTCGAGCGTGAATATTTGCTGACCCAGATCAATCGGTTTGGTGGCAACATAAGCCGCACGGCCAGTTTTGTCGGCATGGAACGCAGCGCCTTGCATCGCAAGCTCAAGTCGCTGGGCGTCGTGACCTCGAACAAATCCGGTGCGCGGGTGGCTCAGATTGACGAGCCCGAACCAGCCGAGTGATTGCCGCGCCGAATACAAAGACCGCAGCCGTTTCCATCGGTTTTCCCGCCTTTGGTAAACGGTTGAAGCGGTTGCGGCGGTCGGTTGGACTTAAGCAATCCGCCCTCGCAGATCTGATTGAAGTCGACCAAACCACGATTTCCCGGTGGGAAAACGGGGGTCAAACGCCATCGCCGCATATTCAACAGTCCGTTTTTGCAGCGTTGGGGCCGGTTCGGGTGCAGGATTCTGCGCTGAAACGTCTGGTCGTTCATTCGGCAGAGTGCTTGCACCTTGTCGAAGAGGCCAGCCATACCTGCCTTGCTTATTCGGGCAGCCGGGCGCGGGATTGGAAGACCTCACAGCGCGCCTTGCTGGGCGTTTCGCTTTGGCAATTTGCAACGGATGAGATCAGGCAAGCCGAAGCAGAACTGCAGAAAGATGGCTGGTGGGATTTGCATTCGCCTTCACCCAAAGCGTTTCTGACTTCCGAGGCTGTGCATGATCAAATCAGGATCAGCGCCGGGCAAATCGTGTGGGAGCGGTTGTATCTGGGTGATGGTACTCCGGTCCGTCTGGTCAGCGGGCGGCGCGAAGTCACCGCATAATTTATGTGTTCCGCTGGCAGGTTAGGCGCGATAGACCGGCTGCATGAGTGACTCTTTTCGCACATTCTTGCAGGTCATGCTGATCTGGTTTGCTGGCCTCGGTGCGGCAACCCAATTTGCAAAGATTGCCGTACCATTTTCTGATGTGGGGCTGTTGTACCCGGACAATGCTGCCGTGATCGGCTGGTTGCTGTCCATTATCAGTCTAATGGGGGCTGCCTTGGGCGCGATATCCGGAGCGATCACAGCGCGTATTGGGCCAAATCGTCTATTGCTATCAGGGCTGGTGCTCGGCGGCGCATTATCTTTGCTGCAAGCAAGCTTGCCGGTTTTTCAACTGATGCTGCTCAGCCGGGTGATTGAGGGGCTGTCACATCTAGCGATTGTGGTAGCGGCACCAACGCTGATTGCTCAGATCACATCCGGTCGGGCGCGGTATAATTCCATGGTGCTGTGGAGTACATTCTTTGGCGTTGCATTCGCATTAAACGCTTGGGTTGGGCTTCCCATCGTCGATCGTTTCGGACTGCCCACATACTTTGCCATGCACGGGGGTCTGATGCTGCTGATCGCCGCGCTGATCGCGCTTAGCGATCTGAAAACCGACATGGGCCAGACGGAGGGTGCCGGGTGGGGGCTCTCCACCTTCCTTGATGTGCATATCAGGACCTACCGCTCACCCTTTATTTCGGCCCCGGCAATTGGCTGGTTCTTTTACACGCTGACATTTGTTTCTCTGTTAGCGATCCTGCCGGGGCGTTTACCCGAAGGGCAGGGCGCATCGATTGCAGCACTTATGCCCCTGGCAGGGATTGTACTGTCATGGCTGCTGGTGCCCTTGCTGTTGACCGTCCTGTCCTGCGTCAGCGTCGTCAATCTGGGCTTTGTGCTGGGGATCGCGACGATCATCGCATTGTTTCTGGGGGCGCCCCTTACGTTCGGATGTATCGCCTTGTTTGCCGTGCTCGGGCTTGTACAGGGCGGCAGCTTCGCCGCAGTGCCAGAGTTAAACGATACCACCGAAGCCCAAGCCCTGAGTTATGGTGCGATGGCGCAGATGGGCAATGCCGGAAACCTGCTTGGAACCCCGGTATTGCTGGCGATATTGCTGGGCGTCGATGAGGCTGGCATGTTTGTAGCCGTCGCCGCGTTCTATAGCATCGCGATCATAGCGCATCTGCTGCTGGCGCGGCGTCGCAAATCAGCCGGCTTGTCCCGGAGTGATGATCTGAAATGACCCGTCGTCGAATTTCACGAAACAGGACGCGCTGTTCAGCGGCGGGAGCGTCGTGGTGCGCGTGGGCGTGACCCGCGATTTGACACCTTGTTTGCAAGGCGGAAGGCTGACCGGGCGATAGCCCTTTTGGGCCATGCACTGCGCCTCGACCTTGTTTCTCAGCCCCTGATTCACGTCGACGGTATAGACCCGCCCAGGCTCCCACCATCCGGGGTTGCGATAGCAGCGTCCTCGGCCATCGCAATAGGTGCGCCCGGGCCAATAGACTGGCGGGCTCTGCCGGACCTGATTGGCGACAGGGGCGTCCTTGAGCGCCTGCACCTGGCAGTTCGTGGTCTCGGTCTGCATCCGCGAGACGCTCTCACCTTCGCGATAATACAAAGAAAGCGGACCACAGGCGGACAGCGTCAGCAGGCAAATCAGAGCAGGCAGAATGGTTTTCATATGCTTACTTTGGCGCAGCTTAGGAGGCATGACAATTCAATTGACCGCTTTGGGGGCATCTGTCATTCAAAGATTTCAGGCAGAAAGGCCAAGAGCATGAAGGTCATCATATGCGGTGCCGGTCAAGTCGGCTGGCAGATTGCGCGTCACCTTTCGGGCGAACTGAACGATGTGACGGTGGTCGACAACAATCCCGATCTGGTACGTCGCGCGACCGAGACGCTGGACGTGCAGGGGATCGCGGGGTTCGCCAGTTATCCGGATGTGCTGGATCGTGCAGGGGCCCGCGACGCCGACATGATCATCGCCGCGACCCATTCGGATGAGGTGAATATGGTCACCTGCCAGATGGCGCATTCGGTTTTTTCGATCCAGCGCAAGATCGCGCGTTTGCGGTCGAAATCCTATCTTGAAGCAATCCATTCCGATCTCTACCGCCGCGATCATCTGCCCATTGATGTAGTGATCAGCCCGGAACGCGAAGTTGCCGCCGCAGCGATGCGCCGTCTTTCGGCGCCTTCTGCTTTCGATACTGAGATATTCATGGATGGAAAGGCTCAGCTGCTGGGCATTCGGGTCGAGGAAGACTGCCCAATCGTCAACACACCGCTGCGACAATTGACCGACCTGTTTTCCACGCTCAGCTCGATTGTGGTTGGTGTGCGCCGCGAAGGGACGCTGTTTGCACCGGAATCCGAGGACCAGCTGTTTGTAGGCGACGAATGCTACGTCTTTACCAGCGTCAAGGACGTTGAACGTACGATGGAGGTGTTCGGCAAGGCCCAGCGTAAGCAAGATCGTGTGGTGATCGTCGGTGGCGGTAATGTCGGGTTGGAAGTGGCCCGCACACTGGAAGAGCGCGAAAGCCGGGTGCGTGCCAAGATTATCGAGCGTGACCGCAAATGCGCCGAAATCGCTGCCGAAGCATTGGAGCGGACGATTGTTCTGAACGGCGACGGCCTGGATTCATCTTTGTTGAGCGAAGCAGGGATTGAGCGCGCCGACGCGATGTTGGCGGTCACGGATGACGATCGCACCAACATGCTGGCCGCGGTACGCGCCAAGGGAGAGGGTTGTCCACTGGCCATCGCCCTGATCAACGACCCCAGCATGGTCGCTTTGATGGGACCGCTGGGGATTGACGCATATATCAACCCGCGTGCCACCACTGTCAGTTCGATCCTGCGTCACATTCGGCACGGGCGCGTGCGTCAGGTGTATTCCATTGGTGATGCCGAGGCCGAGGTAATCGAGGCCGAGGTGCTATCAACCTCGCCCATGGCTGGACAAAAACTGCGCGACATCGATTTCCCAGAAGGCGTTCTGGTCGGCGCAGTACGCAAAGGTGACGAGGTTCTGCGCCCGACCGGCAGCCTGCGCATCGACGAGAAAGACGTGGTGGCGATCTTTGCAATGGCCAAAGATGTGCCCGAGGTTGAGCGTCTGATGCAGGTTTCAATCGATTTCTTCTGATGTTGCAGGCACGCGGACAGCAACGGATCGGAGTATTGCGGCGATTGCCGCTGCTGCTGATGATCTGGGGTATCGTGTCGCTGGCAATGTGGATACCCGCAGTTTATGCGCTGGCGCTGGATGATCACGCCACCTCACGGTCATTCTTCTATTCCGGATTGCTGGGTGTTTTTGCGGTGTCGATCATAGCTCTGGCCATGTCGAACCGACGACCACGGCGGGGAACGCTTGGCCAATTAGCGGTTCTGCTGGCCGCCTTTACCGTACTGCCGATATTTCTTGCTATTCCGTTTCACGATGCGCTGGGGACAACCAGCTTCCTGAACGCTTATTTCGATATGGTCAGCGCGCTGACCACAACCGGCGCTGATCTGTTCCCCGATCCCGCACGCCTTTCGGCGCCGTTGCACTTATGGCGCGCGTTGGTCGGTTGGATGGGCGGATTGCTGATGTGGATCTCGGCGGCCGCGATTCTGGCGCCCTTGTCGTTGGGCGGTTTCGAAGTCACAGCCCGGGGGCAACCAGGGCGTCCCGTCTCGGGCGTGGCACAGAGCGAGAAGTCCGATCCACGCGGCCATCTGATCCGCGTGTCGCGCACATTGGCACCCGTCTATGCGGGTTTGACAGCTGTGATCTGGATCCTGCTGTTGATCGCAGGTGAGCAAGGGCTTACTGCCGTGAGCCACGCGATGTCAGTGATTGCGACTTCCGGCATATCACCTGTCGGTGGATTGGAAGGATCGACCGCAGGAATCACTGGCGAGGCGATCCTGTTCCTGTTCCTGTTCTTTGCCCTGTCGCGGCTGACCTTTTCGACCGATACAGCGACCTCAGGGTATTCGCGGCTGGACAAAGACCCAGAATTTCGGATTGGCATCTTCATCGTGCTGGCGGTCGCTGTGCTGCTGTTCATCCGGTTTTTGGCTGGAACGGCCGAACTGAACATTGCCGTCGAAGTGCGGCAAGCACTTGGCGTTTTTTGGGGGTTCATGTTTACGGCGATGTCGTTTCTGACCACGGCCGGATTTGAAAGCGCCAACTGGAACGACGCGCAGCAATTGTCGGGCTTGAGCACACCGGGCCTGATCCTGATGGGGCTAGCCCTGGTCGGAGGAGGCGTGGCGACGACTGCGGGTGGGGTAAAGCTGTTGCGGGTTTTTGCGCTCTATCTGAATGGCAAGCGCGAGATTGATCGACTGATCTATCCTTCTTCGGTCAGCGGAGAGGGTGGCGGCAACCGCCGCATTCAAAGCGACGGTGCCTTCATCGCCTGGATCTTCCTGATGATGTTCGCCCTGACGTTGGCCTTGTTCGATTTGTTGCTGGCCGTCATGGGCGTAGGTTTTGAACAGGCCATGCTGCTTAGCGTTGCTGCACTCAGCACCACGGGGCCGTTGATAGAATTGGCAACGGATGTGCCCATACGTCTGATTGATCTTTCCAGCGGGGCCAAGTTGACGGTCTGCGCGGCGATGGTGATCGGGCGGTTGGAAACTCTGGCGATCGTGGCACTGATTACGCCAACGCTGTGGCGCGATTGACCCTGCGTCAGGCACCTGGTGTTACTGCCTGATTTTTCATCTGGAATATCTGTGCGCGGCACTCCATACTCTGCCGGAGGGAGCGCGTTGGTCCGCAGCGCGTAGCAAGAACAATGGCGAGATAACAAAATATGGCTTCGGACAGACAGAATCTGCAGGACGCGTTCCTGAACAATGTACGGAAAGCAAAGGTCCCGGTCACAATATTCCTGATCAACGGTGTGAAATTGCAGGGTGTAATCACCTGGTTCGATAACTTCTGCGTGCTGCTGCGCCGCGACGGACAGTCGCAGTTGGTGTACAAGCATGCGATTTCGACCATCATGCCGTCACAGCCGATCAACCTTTATGAGGGCGAAGACGCCTCTTGATGGAACATGAGAGGGCGCGCACCCGGGCTTGGGTGCTGCATCCCGAAATCAAATCAGATGAACAGCGCCGTGTCCCCGAACCAGCGCTGGAAGAGGCGGTGGCACTAGCTGCCGCTTTGCCCGATCTGGATTTGGTCGGTTCCGAAATAGTGCGCCTACCGCGCGCGCAGGCTGGTTTTCTGTTCGGCAGCGGCAAGATCGAGGAACTGGCCGAACGCCTCCAAGACAATGAGATCGAGCTGGTTCTGATCGACGGGCCAGTAACTCCGGTTCAGCAGCGCAATCTGGAAAAAGCGTGGAAGGTCAAAATCCTCGACCGGACCGGTTTGATTCTGGAAATATTCAGCGACCGTGCGCGTACCCGTGAAGGTGTGCTGCAAGTTGAGATGGCCGCGCTTAGCTATCAGCGGACGCGACTGGTTCGGGCCTGGACTCACCTGGAACGTCAGCGCGGTGGCCTTGGGTTTGTGGGTGGTCCCGGTGAAACTCAGATCGAGGCCGACCGGCGTGCCATTGATGAACAACTGGTCCGCCTGCGCCGCCAATTGCAAAAAGTGGTGAAGACCCGCACCTTACACCGCGCAGCGCGCGCGAAGGTTCCATACCCGATTGTTGCACTTGTTGGCTATACAAACGCCGGGAAATCCACGCTGTTCAACAGCCTAACCGGGGCCGAGGTGATGGCAAAAGACATGCTGTTCGCCACGCTGGACCCAACCATGCGGCGGGTTGAGCTGCCGGATGGCCCCGAGGTGATCCTGTCCGATACCGTGGGTTTCATCTCGAACTTGCCCACGGAACTGGTTGCGGCCTTCCGCGCCACGCTGGAAGAGGTTCTGGGGGCTGATCTGGTCGTGCATGTCCGCGATATCAGCCATGAAGAAACCGAGGCACAGGCACGGGATGTTGAGGCGATCCTGAACTCTTTGGGTGTCGAGGACAGTCGCCCCCGGTTGGAGGTTTGGAACAAGATCGATCTGCTGAGCCCGGAAGACCGCGAAGCCGCGCTTGCCCGGGCCGAGCGTGATCCGGCGATCTTTGCCATATCGGCCGTAACGGGCGAAGGTGTTGATCCGCTGCTGTCTGAAATCGCCACGATCCTGCAGGGCGCGCGGCATGAGACTATCCTGAAACTGGGCTTTGCCGATGGTGACAAACGCGCGTGGCTCTATCGTCAGGATGTGGTCAGGTCTGAAGATCAGACCGAAGAGGGGTTCGAGATCACGGTGCTCTGGACTGACAAGCAGGCGTCCCGCTTCGCGGCGTTCTAGGTACCGTCTATCTGGCGCTGGTAATCCTCTGCATCGAACCACCCAAGCGATGATAGCACCTTGTTGTCCTTTGAAAGCTCCCACTCTTCCCAGCCGCGTGTAACGACACGGTTGCCGGTCTCGGCGTGATGGCCTTCGAGGGTCCAGACAAAAATGGCATGCCCTCCGGCCCAACGCATCATATCGCAACGCACCTCAAGATCGGGGAATTCTGCATAGAACCCGCGAGCCATTTCGGCGATTGCGGCATGGCCGCGCAGGGGCTCACCGCGATTAATGCTGATCTGACCTTCGGGGGCGAAAAAACTGGTGACCAAGTCGGGATCGCCCGAGCTCCAGGCGATCGCATAATCGCGTGCGAGATTGTTTAAGGTGTCTCGAAAGCTGCCCATGCATTTTCCCCCTTCGTGCAATGCGACGGCCAGACGAGTTTAGGCGATAAAGAAGGGGTGCGCCACGCGAGGTTCAAAAAGGGGCGGGGATTTGCCGATCAGATCAGCGCGGGTTCAGGACGGTCACACCAACTGCCGCTGCACGGGCAAGCCCGATATCCAGCGACATAGGGATGTATTCCCCGCGCCGCCATAGTTGGGCCTGATCGTCATAATAGCGAGATAGGAAATGGCCTGACTGGCCAGTTGCGGTGATGAAAACCGAACTATCGGGGTCCGCAAAATCGTAGACGCCACGATAACCTGCGCCATGCACATTCTGGAACGGGTCCGGTCCTTCGCCTGACGTGCGCCCGCGCAGCAGTGTGTTATCGCCACCGCTGGTGGATTGGCGGATGTTGACGAAAAACCGCAGCACCGGAACCTGGCCCAGCGCAGGGTGGTCCTGCGTGGCCTGATGCGCATCGCCCCAGCGTAAAGATTCGAGTGCGGGGCCATAGCGCTCGGAAATCCAAATGATCGCGTCATCCAGGGCCAGTCGTGCCATGTCGGTGCAATTTTCAACGGGAGCGCTCTGAACCACGTCGCACCAGACCGAGGCACCGTCGATATCGCGATACACCCGTTCGATAAACAGCGGCTCGACATGCTTGTATTCGGCAGCCAGCGGGCCAAGTTCGTCCGAGATCAGGCGGATTTGCAGCGCGCGCAACCATGCGGCGTAGATCAGGGGTTCCGGCAGATGCTCGTTCATCTCACCGTTCCAGTTGGCCAGCAGATCCAGCGCGATCTGACGCTGCCGTTCGGGCGTGCCTTCGGGTGCCGACTCACCGGTAAACCAGAGGTCGGCGCCGATCAGAGGAAGCAGTGATCGCGCTGTAAAGCTAACCGTGTCCAACTGCGCTTCGATAAAACTGTCACGCGTATGTACCTCGCGCGATTGCATCAGGCGTTCCCAGCGATTGACCCGCTGGGTGTCGCCCCACTCGTACGACACATGGCGCGGGAACGGCCGGTCGATAATCTTGTTGTTGGTGTTACCCAGAACTCCGCCGACCGGGGCCACGAATTCAGGATTGTCTGAATAGGGCAGGCGGCCCTGCCAACGGTTCCGTTCCAGCCAGCCGGGGGTGGGAATGCGGCCTCGGCTTTGATTGTTCAGATCGCGCCGGGGCATTGCGCCGACCAGTTTCATGCCGATCGTGTCTTTATCGACAAGCGACAAGTTTTGCGAAGGGGCAATATAGTCCTCGGCCGCGTCAATGGCGTCTCGAACTGAATCGGCATTCATCAGCGCCAAAGAGGCGCTCATGGATGTATCGCGGGGGCTTAGCGCGCTCCACGAGAGAGACGCGACATGGCCCGGTGGTGTGATGGTTTCCAGATCATAATGCGTGCCCGGCAGAACCGGTCCATTCTCGGTCCAGCGCAGGGTCAGGGTGATTGGGGCGGCGTCTTTGATCTCGATAATCGAAGGGCGGGTCTGAAAGCGTTTGTAGCCGTCTGGAGTAAGGTATTCTTCGGGATTGTCGGGGTTCAGTTGTTCGATGTGAACGTCCTGATCGTCCAGATAGGATGAGGTAAGGCCCCAGCCCAAGCGCTCACTCCGTCCGGCTGAGATTGCCGGTACGCCTGGAATGGTTGCACCGATAACGCCGCCTTTGGCCAGTTCCAGCCGCGCCAGATACCAGATACCCGGGGCGGTGAGGCCCAGATGCGGATCGTTTGCCAGCAACGTGCCACCGCTGGCCGAGCGGGACGGCGCGGCGGTCCACGCATTTGACGCACCTGCCAGCCCGCGCTGCGGGAAAGGCGACAGCGGCGTGTCGGGCATCGGGGTGCCTTGGGCATAGCGCGGAAGGTCTGGAAACAGATCAGCATACTCGGGCAGCGCGGCAATACCGGGGCCGGGGACGTCGGGCAGAATGTCGGCCAGCCGCGCGGGATTATCCAGCATCAGCGATGTGCGTGCGCGCAACACTTCATCAGCAAGATGGCCGGAAAGCTGCAGGCTCATCAGCTTGATAATCGCTACGCTGTCGCCCGGCTGCCATGGGGGAACGGGGGCGTTGAACAGGAACATCTCGGGGGCGCCACGTCCAAGCGCCTGTTCGTTGATCTCGGTAAGCCGGGCGTTGATCCCTGCGGAATAAGCGCGAAGCGCGGCCTTGGTATAGTCGTCCTGAAACTCGACTGACCGATGGGCGAGTCCGTAAAGATCGAAACGGCGCAGTAATTTGTCGATGGCTACCGTGCGCTGGCCGAACACTTCGGACAAGCGGCCCTGTGCGGTCCGACGCAGAATGGTCATCTGCCACAGCCTGTCTTGTGCATGGGCATAGCCCAGACCAAAGAACACGTCCGGGTCGGACTGGCCCAGTATATGCGGCACATTTGCAGTGTCGCGAACGATCTCGACAGGGGCAGTTATTCCTTCAACTTCAAGGGTTTGATTGTATTCAGGCAGGGATTGGCTGGCCAGAAAGTAGACCAACCCCACAGCAGCGATTGCCAGCAGGATCAGGCCTGTCGTAAGTCTCACCAGCCAGCGAAAAACCAGGCCCATCTGTCCCCCGAGAATTCTATGCGGTCATTTGCGCCAAGGTTACTGGAACCTCCGCCCGACCGAAAGAGGAATGCCACTGGAATTTGTGGAAAACCGCGAAAACTCGGAGCCCCGCCACAAGATGTAGCGGGGCTCGTCAGAGGGGGGAGGGTGGTATCTTGGGTCTTAGGGGATGATGCGCGTATATTTGGTGCCTTCGACCGTCGCGCCGAACTTCAGACCCGCTTGTCCAAAGACTGCGGCCAGCACGGGTTTGCGCAACTGAGTGGTGTCGGTCGACAAGGATTCTCCGGTCGCGTCGACGACGTATCCGATATCTGCACCGGCCGTCCAACCGCTGGAGCGGCGGAAATCGTTCAAGGCCTCTTCGGTCATAAAGAACAGAACATGCGCATATTGCTGTGCGCCGATCTGCAGGCCCGCAGTACCGGAGATGGCGGAATAATAGTCGACCGTCGCGCCCTGAATACGCAGTGCACCCTGACCATAGGCGCCACCAAAGATAAATCCGGCATCTGTAATCAGTGGCATGACCAACATTCCGTTGGCCTTGTTGGCAATCTCAACGGTGTTGGGATACTTGCTGTACATCTCGTTCAGCGTCGCGTCGACGCGCGCGTCGAGTGTGACTGCGTTGGAGTTGCCAACGCCGTTGCCGCAGGCGGCGGTCAGCGTCAGTCCGGCCATGCCAAAAGCAAAACCGCGACGGCTAAGTCGGGGGGAGTTTGAACTGCTCATGTTTCTCTGTCTCTGTGTATGTGCCTGAAATGTCGGGTGTTCCCGATCTTGTCTGCAAGAATACGCCGATTGCACCGGCCTGTCACGGGAAAGCTGTGCTGCGCACGCAGCAAATCGGCGAAAAATTGCGACAATCTGAGGTGTTAGCCCTGCAGGATGCGCGCGGCTTCGGGTGCAAAATAGGTCAGGATGCCGTCACACCCTGCGCGCTTGAAGGCCAGTAGGCTTTCCAGCATCACCCTTTCGCCGTCGATCCAACCGTTTTGTGCAGCGGCTTGGATCATCGCATATTCGCCAGACACCTGATAGGCATAGGTCGGCGCACCGTAGCTGTCTTTGACCCGTCGGCAGATATCCAAGTATGGCATCCCCGGTTTGATCATGACCATATCTGCACCCTCGGTCAGATCACGCTCGATCAGACGGAGGGCCTCGTCCGAGTTGGCAGGGTCCATCTGATAGGTCTTCTTGTCACCGGTCAGCGCGCCTGATGCCCCAACGGCGTCGCGGAAAGGGCCGTAGAAAGCGCTGGCATATTTGGCGGCATAACTCAGGATCATGACATTGTGGTGACCAGCCGACTCAAGTGCACTGCGCATGGCGCCGATACGGCCATCCATCATGTCGGACGGGCCGATGATGTCAGCTCCGGCTTCGGCCTGCGCCAGCGTCATTTTCACCAGCGCCTCAACAGTCTGGTCATTCACAATCTCGCCATCGACCACATAGCCATCATGGCCGTTGATGTTGTAGGGGTCCAGGGCCACATCCGTCATCACCGCGATTTCGGGCGCAGCGGTCTTGATCGCACGAATGGCGCGGTTGGACAGGTTGTCGGGGTTCCAGGCCTCGGCACAATCCTCGGTTTTCAGGCTCGGATCGGTGTATGGGAAAATACATATTGCAGGAATACCAAGGGCTTGCGCTTCAACCGCGGCTTTGGTGACCAGGTCGACCGAGCGTCGCACGACCCCGGGCATCGACGGGACGGGTTCTTCGATATTTTCACCGTCGCGCACAAAAACAGGCCAGATAAAGTCATTCACAGTTAAGGTGTTCTCGCGTACCAGACCCCGGATCGCCTCGGATTGGCGGGCCCGGCGGAAACGGGTCCGGGGATATGGGGCGATGGTCGGTTTCATGGCGCACTCTCCTTGAACAATTGCGCATTGGGTGGCATGAATTCCCGGTGGTCTCAAGGGTAACAATGGACGCATCGCTGCGATGACGGTCCCTGCGGACGTTGAACAAAGGGCAGACGCTTGGACATATACTCTTCGATTTTCGAACTCATCGACATGCGGAGCTTTTCGAATCTGTGGTACTGGATCGGTCTGGCCGTTCTTTGGTCATCTGCCAGCCACTGGACGATGGGGGTGCCCTATGATCTGGTGATGCGCGCCCGTCGTGTGGGTGGTCAATCAGAACAAGACCTTCTGGATGTCGCGCGGATCAACTCGAACAGAGTGTTGTACATCGTCGAAACCTCGGGTCTGGTATTGATGGCAATTTGCTGTTTTGTTTTGACAGGCCTTGCGACGTTGGGATTCTTCTACGACGTGGAATTCGCACAGGCCGTATTCCTGCTTCTGCTCCCGATGTGTTTTGTCATGATGATCAGTATTGCGGCAGCGCGTCGATTGCAGATTCAAGAAGCGACCGTAGAAAATGTTTCCAAAACGCTGACGCGCAGTCGGACCTTTACTCAGATCATCGGTATGTTCTCGATCTTGATCACTGCGTTCTGGGGAATGTATCAGAACATTTCGATTGGTGTGCTGGGTTAGTAGTCCCTGAAAGGCAAGGTAATGACGGCTCCGAACCACATAACAGTCGGCGGCGGCCCCGAGGGGTTTGATGCACAGCTTGTGCTGAATGAGATCGCGCGCTCGGGCGGTCCAGTCTGTCATATCGCCCGCGATGACAAACGGATGGAGGCGATGCGTGCAGCGTTGGCATTTTTTGCCCCGGACATGCCCGTATTTGTATTCCCCGGATGGGACTGCTTGCCCTATGATCGGGTGTCGCCCAACGCCGACATTTCTGCTGCCCGCGTGGCAACATTGGCTGCTTTGGTGCATCAGATGCCGCAGCGGTTCGTGCTGCTTACCACGCTCAATGCCGCGACCCAACGGGTACCCGCGCGTGCAGTGTTGCGAGAGGCCGCATTCACCGCTCGCGTAGATCAGCGCATCGACGAAGATGCCCTACGCAACTTTCTGGTGCGCATGGGCTTTACCCAAAGCCCCACGGTGATGGAGCCCGGAGACTACGCTATCCGAGGCGGTATCATCGACATCTTCCCACCCGGTGAGAGCGGTCCCGTGCGGCTGGACTTGTTCGGGGATGTTCTGGATGGTGCACGCCGGTTTGATCCTGTCTCGCAGCGAACGACTGAAAAACTTGATGTGGTCGAGCTTGCCCCGGTGTCCGAGGTCATACTGGACGAAGCCGCCATCACCCGATTCCGTCAGAACTATCGCATCGAATTCGGCGCCGCGGGTACGGATGATCCCTTATACGAAGCTGTCACCGCAGGTCGCAAGCACCAGGGGATTGAGCATTGGCTGCCGTTTTTCCATGAAAAGCTGGAAACGCTGTTCGATTATCTTCCAGGGGCCTCAATCTCGCTTGACGATCAGGTCACGCCTGCTCGGCTGGCGCGCTGGGATACGATTGCGGATCAGTATGAGACGCGAAAGCTGGCTTTGGAAAACCGCTCGCGTATGGATACGGTTTATAAACCGACGCCTCCCGGTCTGCTCTATATGGACGATGCTGCATGGGAAGATGCAGTGGGCGATCTTCGCGTTTTGCAGTTCAGCCCGCTGCCGCAGGCGAGTGGTCCGGGCGTGATTGATGCAGGCGGACGGATCGGGCGCAACTTTGCACCCGAACGTCAGCAGGAAAGCATCAGCCTGTTTGGCGCTCTGGCGGCGCATATCACCGAAAAGATGGACAAGGGGCCGGTCCTCATTGCCTCTTACTCCGAAGGCGCTCGTGAACGACTGACCGGCTTGATCGAAGATGAAGGCCTGGCCGAGGCAATCCCGGTGACCGACGGGACCCGGGTTGGAAAGCGCGGCCTGCATCTTGCGGTTTGGGCATTGGAACACGGGTTTGAAGCGCCCAATCTGACCGTGATCTCGGAACAGGACGTTCTGGGCGACCGTCTGATCCGCCAACCCAAGAAACGCCGCAAGGCCGAGAACTTCTTGACTGAAACGCAGTCGCTGTCGCCCGGTGATCTGGTGGTGCATGTTGACCACGGGATCGGGCGGTATCAGGGGATGGAGGTCGTTACGGCTGCGGGGGCCGCCCATGAATGCCTGCTGCTGGAATATGCTGAACAGTCCAAACTCTACTTGCCGGTCGAAAACATCGAACTGCTTTCGAAATATGGCCATGACGAAGGGCTGCTTGATCGCTTGGGTGGTGGCGCTTGGCAGGCAAAGAAGGCCAAGCTGAAAGAGCGCATCCGCGAAATGGCGGACAAGCTGATCCGCATCGCCGCCGAACGAGCCCTGCGGAAAGCTCCTGTCATGGACCCACCGCCACATGCATGGGAAGAGTTCAGCGCGCGTTTCCCATATCAGGAGACCGACGATCAGTTGCGCGCGATTTCCGAGGTGATGGAAGACATGCATTCC
Organism: Ruegeria sp. AD5; assembly: GCF_056542345.1. Lineage (NCBI taxonomy): Bacteria > Pseudomonadati > Pseudomonadota > Alphaproteobacteria > Rhodobacterales > Roseobacteraceae > Ruegeria > Ruegeria sp. AD5. The sequence continues at coordinate 643,822 of NZ_JBQFZR010000002.1, read as the reverse complement.
GGCGCGCCGATGGATCGTCTGATCTGTGGCGATGTAGGCTTTGGCAAGACCGAGGTCGCCATGCGCGCAGCCTTTGTCGCCGCGATGTCGGGCGTACAGGTTGCCATTGTGGCACCGACCACGTTGCTCGCGCGGCAACACGCGGCGTCCTTCAAGGAACGCTTCCGGGGTTTCCCGCTGGAGGTCCGGCAATTATCGCGCTTTGTCTCGGCCAAAGAGGCGCAGCAAACCCGAGACGGGCTGGCGCGGGGCACGGTGGATATCGTGATCGGCACCCATGCGTTGCTGGCGAAAGGGATACGGTTCAATAATCTAGGCCTGCTGATCATCGACGAGGAACAGCATTTCGGCGTGGGCCACAAGGAACGGCTGAAACAGCTGCGCTCGGACGTGCACGTCCTGACCCTGACAGCGACACCGATCCCACGAACTCTGCAGCTATCCCTGACAGGCGTGCGTGATCTGTCGATCATAGGCACGCCCCCCATCGACCGGCTTGCGATCCGCACCTATGTTAGCGAATTCGACGCGGTAACGATCCGTGAGGCGCTGCTGCGCGAGCATTATCGTGGCGGGCAGAGCTTCTATGTGGTGCCGCGCATCTCTGACCTGCCTGAGATCGAGGAATTCCTGAAAGAGCAGTTGCCTGAACTATCCTACGTGGTCGCACACGGGCAGATGGCTGCGGGTGAGCTTGATGACCGGATGAACGCGTTCTACGACGGTAAATACGACGTTCTGCTAGCCACCACGATTGTCGAAAGCGGGCTGGATATCCCGACTGCCAACACGATGGTCGTGCATCGGGCGGATATGTTTGGCCTAGCGCAGCTCTATCAGATCCGGGGGCGGGTGGGGCGCTCAAAAACCCGCGCCTATGCCTATCTGACCACCAAACCGCGCCAGCGCCTGACGGCGACGGCTGAGAAACGGTTGCGGGTTCTGGGCTCGCTGGATACGCTCGGGGCCGGGTTCACACTGGCTTCGCAAGACCTCGACATTCGTGGTGCGGGCAACCTGCTGGGTGAGGAACAGTCCGGCCAGATGCGTGATGTGGGCTACGAACTCTACCAATCGATGCTGGAAGAGGCGATTGCCAAGATCAAAGCCGGCGAGATGGAGGGGCTGTCGGATGCCGATGACCAATGGGCGCCGCAGATCAATCTGGGTGTCCCGGTTCTGATCCCCGAGGATTATGTGCCCGATCTGGACGTGCGTCTGGGCCTCTACCGCCGCCTGTCGTCACTGTCGACGAAAGTGGAACTAGAGGGCTTTGCCGCCGAACTGATCGATCGCTTCGGCAGCCTGCCGAAAGAGGTGAATACCCTGATGCTTGTCGTGCGCATCAAGGCGATGTGCAAACGCGCCGGGATCGCCAAGCTGGACGGCGGGCCAAAGGGCGCAACGATACAGTTCCACAATGATAAGTTCGCCTCACCCGAGGGGTTGGTCGAGTTCATTCAGAACCAACGCGGGCTGGCCAAGGTCAAGGACAACAAGATCGTTGTGCGGCGCGACTGGAAGAAGGACAGCGACAAGATCAAAGGTGCGTTTGCCATCGCCCGTGATCTGGCCGAAAAGGTCGTGGCTGTGAAGAAAAAGGCGAAAGCCTAGTCCCCCGTCACAAAAGTGCAGATTTGCCAGTCGCCCGTATCGGATTTAACAAACGCAGCGCGGTAGCCAACCATCGATGTCAGAAAATCGCTGAGTAAGTAGCCCGATGTCCCATCGGTCAGTCTGATTTTCTGGTATTCCCCATCAGGTTGATAGTCAGGGACGATCACGATTTCATGACTGATCAGCGCGAGGATGGGCGCGCCACGAGACGGTGCCTGACGCAGTGTGATGCTTTCGCCCGAAACGTAGAAGGCGGTGAAAGGGTCCACTGTAGCGGGAAGAATGATCCGCCAATAGTGCGGCATCCAGAATTCACCCTGATCGTCAAAATATCCCGGTTGGGAAACCGTTTGCTGCAATTGCGACCAGTAAAAATCACGTAGCTCCGCAGCCTCGTCCTTAAATTCTTCACCAAGCGTTTCCGGAGGCACAGTCAAGTTGGTGCGAAACTCTTCCGGTCCACCTGCTGTGCCGTGACTGAGATAGATGTCGGGACAAGCGGCGGCGACAACTGCATCGGTATCGCGTGCCTCGATTTTCGCCAGCAAGTCAGCTCGGAATGCGACCAGTGATGGATTTTGACCTGCCTCGTCGATAGGTGGAAAGGTCTGGCGCTGTGCCAGCGCTGGAGTGGCAAGCAGCAGGCCTGCCACCAAAAGGAATAGCTTCATTCCGCAGCCCTCATGGCGGCTTGGGCACAGAAGCATGACGCGCCGACGGTGCGGTCCGCGCGCGCCAAGGCAAGATCAAGGCGTTGCTTGATTTGGCGGATTTCTACTGTCTCGCCGCGTGCTTTCAGGCAATCATGCAAACCCTTCAAACTCCAGACATTGTCAGGGTGGATCGAGGCGCGGCTGAGCGTGCCACCCAAGCCTAGATCTTCACGATAGACTGCCTCGGCCTCGTTCACATGCCCTTGTTCGAACAACAACGCACCAAGCGCATGGCGTGTTGGTTGCATCCAACCCCATGGCTCGTCATAGGGCAGCGTGTCATCCAATTCGACCGAGCGGCGTAGATGTGCATAGGCAATCTCGTAGTTGCCTTTGCGATACTCGATTTCTCCGCGCAGCATTTCCGCTGCGATCTCCAGAAGGTCGATGACCCGATTGTTGTGCAGGCGGCGGGTCTCGGGCACGCAGGTTTTTGCGGCAAGGAACAACTGCTCTTCGGCCTCGGCTTGCGCCACCTCATCAGTGGCCGCATGGGCGATGGCGCGAGCATAATGTGTTGTTGCTGTCAAAGTGCGATAAAGGTCAGGGTCGTCTGGCAAATTCAGTGCCTTGGCCTCTTCCCAGCGGCCAAAGCGGATCAGGATATGCGGGCCCATGGACATGTAGCTTTCAAAATAATCCGCCATGGGCGGGCTTTCGATCCGAAGCATATCTTCGGGCGTGGTGTCCCACAGGCCCTGATTAGCCCGCAGGGCTGGTTCCATCTGACCGAGAAACAGAGCGCCATAGATAGTGAAGTGATAGTTGTGCTGTCGATAGCCGGTATAAATGTTGAACGCGCCTTCACGCTCATAATATTTCAGATCGGCCTCGGTGGCCTTTTCGTTCCAGTAGGCAACGTTGTGATAGTGGCCGCACAGCACGTCGATATGGGTCGGCATATGCACCAGGTGACCGGCATCGGGTACGAGTGTACGCAGGATGTCTCCGGCCTGCAGCGCCTTTTCTGGCGTCGGCGACATCTCCATCAGGTGCACATATAGGTGAAGTAGACCGGGATGAGACATCGACGCCGGGTCATTGACCATAGCGCTCTCCAAAGCGTCTTGCGCTTCAAGGGTCGCGGCACCCTCGGCCGGTTGACCCGTTTTCAGGTCCCACATCTGCCACGGGGTGAGGTTCATCAGCGCCTCAACATGGATCGTGCGCAGGTCCAGATCATCAGGCTGTTCGGCAAATGCGGCGCGCATCGCATCCGCATAGTCATAGTCCCACTGGTGCATGTTTTCGATGGGGTCACGCTGAGGGTATCGGGAGGGTAGGGCGCGGATCAACGCTTGCTCAACCGCTGTGCACCCGTCGAGCAGCGACAGCGCCTTCTGTGTTGCATCATAGGCGATGGCCAGTGATTTGGCCTGGCCCTGATCGTCCCGCAATTCCCACGGCAGGTTATAGTTTGGGCCTGCTGCATAGGCGACGCCCCAATGGGCCATGGCGCAATCCGGGTCAATCTCGGCAGCTTTCTGAAAGCACGTGATCGCTTCGTCGTGGTTGTAGCCATACGTCCAGACCAATCCGCGATCGAACCAAAGCTGCGCTTCGGGTGATGCTGTGGTGACGGCACAGGAATACGTGCCCAGATCATAATAGTCGCTCATGGCGCCCCCCCACGATTTGCGGGAAGGTTAGCGTGTTTCAGCGGCTCTGCACAGATCAGGCGGGCAGTCTGTTTTCGATCCGGCCCATATGTAGCATCAGGCCGAAGCCAAGCATGCACATCGTCAGTACTCCGGTCGTCAGCGGTGTGATCGACCCGTCAAATAACAGCCCAATAGGGGCCGCGATGGCAGCCGCCAGAATTGTGGCGATCGATCCAATGACCGAGGCAGCCATTCCCGCGATATGACCCATAGGTTCCATGGCAATGGCGTTCAGGTTGCCCATGGTTACACCGGCCATAAAGAAGATCGAGGTCTGCCACGCCACAAAAACAGCAAATGACGCGCCCGGTGAAAGTGGTGTCATGTTCAGGATGATGACGGCGCTTGTGATCAGAATCTGCGCGCCCAAGGCCCAGGTCACCATACGGCGCATCCCGACGCGTACGACCACGGCGGCGTTCAAAAGGCTGGCCGAACCCGAGATCAGCGCCACGAAGGCGAACCAGAAGGGAAAGCTGTCTGCCCGATCATGGATGACGTCAAAAACCGGCTGAACCATCGTTAGCATGGTGAACAGCAACCCCATGCAAAGGGTCTGCACCAGGATCGAGAGGCGTACGGTGGGGTGTGCGAACATCTCATGCACTGCCGCAATCATCAGGGGCAGGCGGAAGGGGCGTCGGTTTTCGGGCGCCAGAGATTCAGGCAGGCGCGTGGCCATCCAGATCACGATGATCGTGGCGAATATGATGAAGGACACAAAGATGCCGCGCCAGCCGACCAGTGCAATAACGCCTGCGCCTAGCAGCGGTGCCACGGCGGGGACCAGAGTAAAGATCATCATCGCGATCGAGATGATGCGCGCCATCTCGCGCCCTGAAAACAAGTCGCGAATGATTGCCATGGCCACAACGCGCGGCCCGGCCGCCCCGAGGCCCTGCGCGATGCGCGCAGCCAGCACCAGTTCAAGCGATGAGCTGGACCACGCAACGGCGCAGGCCAGTATATAGAGAGCAGCACCGCCATAAATCACCGGCTTGCGCCCGACCGCATCGGAAATTGGCCCAGTAAAGAATGTGCCGATCCCCATGCCCAGCACAAAAGAGGTCAAGATCAACTGTGCTTTGTTCAGATCGTAGGGGCTGAGCTCTGCGCCGATCTCGGGCAGGGCTGGCAGCATTGAATCGATCGAAAAGGCTATCGTGGCGAACATCATCGCGATCAACGCAATGAATTCGCCCCGGGACATGCGGTCGGCCATGGGGAACTCCTTCCCGAATGCGCTATCACGGCGTTTCGGGTTGGACTAGATCAGAAATGCACAGGGGTATGTGCTATTCTGCAGGGGAAGCCTCAATCTGAGACATGATCTCAGCGATCACTTTTGCCCACAATTCAGGAGGTTGCGCGCCCGGAACGGCGTGCTGGTTTGCAACGATATATGTGGGAACCGAATTTACGCCCATTTCGCGTGAATGGCTGTCGCGGTTACGGATATCTTCTCGGTCGGCGTCTGACTGCAGCAGTTTCAGTACGACCGCTGCGTCCATGCCGACGCTGTCGGCGACATCAGCCAACACCTCATGATCTCCAATATCACGCGCCTCGACGAAGTAAGCATTAAAGAGTGCATCGACCACGGATTCCTGCTTGCCCTCAATCCCCGCCCAGTGGATCAGGCGGTGGGCATCCAGCGTGTTGGGCGTGCGTTTCATGCCTTCGAAATCGATATTCAAACCTGCGTTTTCGGCATGTTCGACAACGGGAGCGTATGCGCGAACTGCTCCGTCCTTGCCGCCGAACTTCCGTTCAAGGTATTCGCGCCGATCCATGCCCTCGTCGGGCATATCGGGGTTCAGCTGAAAGGGGTGCCACTCGATCACAAAGGGGTGGTCTGGCACTTCGGCGAGCGCTTTGTCCAGATGGGTCTTGCCGATATAGCACCAGGGGCAAATCGGATCGGACATGATGTCGAGCTTTACAGTGTGTGTCATTCGGACGTCGCCTTGAAATAGGCCGGCAGGGCGCGGCGCAGAAGTTTGCCGTTGCCTCCGGTGGGCAAGGCGGGCAGATGGACAAAGGCACGCGGCTGTTTGTAGCGCGCCAACTTGTCAGACACATAGGCGTGCAGGTCCGCCGCGTCCAGTTCTTCGGGGCCAGTGTAGAAGGCAACGATGATCGAACTGTTCTGTTTTACCTCAACCGTAGCCGCCCCGACCTGGGTGATCTCGGGATGGGTGGATAAGGCCGCCTCGACTTCGACCGGGGAAACGCGATATCCGCCCGCATTCATCATGTCGTCATCTCGACCCAGATAGGTGATTTGCCCATCAACCGCCATCGCGCCTTGATCACCGGTCAGGAACCAATCCCCCTGCATCCGAGCAGCGGCCTCGTCGGGGGCATTCAGATAGGTCAGCATCAGGCCCGGATCTTCGCGATGTACGGCTATTGTACCTTCCTGACCTTGTGGCACAGGGCCATCCGGCCCGAGGATGGCAATCCGACGCCCGGGCTGCGGCTGCCCCAACGCTGTGCCGCGTGCCGGGTGGCTTGGGCTGGATGAGATGAAGGTCGAGCATTCGGACATGCCGTAAGCCTCATAAAGCTCGGTGCCGGTGAACTGCACCCATTTTTCATGCAGGTGTCGCGACAGCTTTTCCCCGGCGCAAAGGCCGTGGCGCAGATCGGGAAGGCCGGGCTGCGTGTCACTTTGCATCATCTTCCGAAAGACCCCCGGTGCGGCTGCAAAGATGGTGGCACGATGTTGTTTCAACAGGGCAGGCAGATCGCGTATGTCTGTCCCGGGTTCAGGGATCAGAGCCGTTGCACCAATGGCCCAAGGGTCCATCAAGCCGGTGCCCAGCGTGTAGGTCCAATTGAATGCCCCCGCATGGCACAGCCGGTCCGAGGATTTCAGGCCATACCAGCCGTCGACCATCATCTGCCGAGCCCAGATGGCGCGGTGCGCATGCGCAACCGCACGGGGTTTGCCCGAAGTGCCCGAAGTGTAGACCACGTAGGCAAGCCGCTCGGGATCTCCCATGGCAAAACTTGCAGGCGGCAGTGATCGCATCCGGGCCAGTTCAGGCAGCATGACCTGATCCGGGTGCGCCGCGCAGGCGACCTGGGGATCTCGCAAAATGGCGGCGGGTTTCAGATCGTCGACGATCTTTGCGGTCTCTTGCTCGGTCAGTTGTGATGAGGTGGGCACGGGGACCAGCCCCACGGCGATTGCGCCCAGATAGGCGATCGGAAAATCGACGGTATTGCCCAATCGCATGAGAACAATGTCTTGGGCGCGAAGGCCGCTCTGCAGCAATCCTGAACCGGTGCCCATTATCGCCGAATGCAGATCGCCATAGGTCCAGTCTGTTGCACCATCCGATCCCAGCACCGAAAGTGCGGTCTTCTCAGCTGAACTTTTCGCATGGCGCAGCACATGCGCGGCAAGATTGAATGGGCGCGGGTAGGGCGTAGGCGGCCCCTGATCAAAGATCGACAACATGAGAACTGGCTATCCCCGTGCGAGGCGCGTTGCAAGCAGGGCATGCTCGCCCTATAGAAAGACCCATGGCCACCAATGATCATAAATCTATCGTCAGAATTGCCCGCGACAATGGTGTCAACACCGAGTTGGAGCCGGTCGATCTGGGCGCGCGCGTGCGCGAACTGCGTAAAGCCCGCAACTGGACGCTGGAACAGGCGGCGAGTCAGGCGGGTCTGGCTCGGTCGACACTCAGCAAGATCGAAAATGGTCAGATGTCTCCGACCTATGATGCTTTGAAAAAGCTGGCGACCGGATTGGAGATTTCGGTGCCTCAGCTTTTTACGCCGCCACAACGCGATCAGGTGATCGGTCGAATGGCAGTGACCAAGATGGGCGGGGGTGCGGCCCATGCGACCACCACCTACGAACATGAGTTGCTGGCAGAAACGCTGACCAAAAAGCAGATGCTGCCCTATCGCGCCCGTGTACGTGCACGCTCGATGGAAGAATTTGACGGCTGGGTGCGTCACGATGGTGAGGAATTTCTGTATGTCCTGACCGGAGTGGTGCGGTTGTTTACCGAGTTCTATGAGCCGGTCGAAATGCGCCGCGGCGACAGCGCTTATTACGACGGCAGCATGGGGCATAACGTCATTTCGGTCAGTGATGAGGATGCGACGATCCTGTGGGTGACGTCACTTGCTTAGGGCTTGGGCCGCTTCGCGGTTCAATGCTTCGGTGAACAGGAAATCCTCAAGCTCTTCGCGCGCCTCGTTTACGGTCAGGTGGTGACGCTCGGCCAGGTAAGCTTCGAACTGTTTGCGATCTTCGCCAACGCGCGCCATATCCCTATCCCGCAGGTTCGGAAACCTACGTTTTGCACGCGCATATGACGCGTCCCAGTCTTGCGTCAGATCAGCCCAGTTTAGCATCTGCGAGCCTTCCTTAGTTGGTGTTTCAGGATTGCTCTCCCCCAAGACAGCCTACGGAGCGCCGTGCGTTGCTGCAGACATGACAAAATGTCGCAGCCGGAGTCGGGAGATAAGATGCAAAAAACCCGCTGCGGAGATACCGCAACGGGCCCACGGACCTGCTGTAAAGTGAGTGGCGGCCGGTCCGTTATTCTGCTGGTTCGAATAACCAGTTCAGTATTTTGTGTCCGATAAATACAGCAATTAACTGCATAATTATGAACATCGGAATGTGCGCAGGGTATATCCCCGCAAAGGTATCCGTAAAGCCCCTTGCGATTGTAACGGCCGGATTAGCAAAACTTGTGGAAGACGTATACCAGTAGGCGCCGGTAATATAGAGGCCCACAAGGGCTGGTACCGTGTCCGGCTTGTGCCGAATTCCGCCGAAAATCACAAAGAGCAAACCCAAAGTGGCGACAATCTCCGAAAACCACTGATGTGCCCCGGTACGATGCATCGTTTCCGAAGTTTGCAGAATCGGCAGGTCAAACATGTAATGGCTGGCCCAGACCCCCGCGATACCTCCGGCAATCTGAACAAGCATGTAAGGGGTGACCGCACGCCAGGGATGTTCACCGCGCAGCGCAAAGGCCAATGTCACTGCAGGGTTGAAGTGAGCGCCCGAGACAGGGCCGAGCGTAGTGATGATAGCGTAAAGGATGCAGCCGGTCGCAATTGCATTGGCCAGCAACGCCAGCGCGATGTTCCCGTCGGACAAGGTTTGCGCCATGATGCCTGATCCGACAACGCCGATCAGCAGGAAGGCGGTTCCGAGGAATTCGGCAAAGTATTGGCGGGCGCTCACAGCAGGGCTCCTATACGTTTGAGATGGGCCGAGAGTTCAACGCTGTCCATGGTTTCAATGGGCAGCTCCAGAAGTGCTTCGGCGCGGCGCCCAAGAATGTCATATGCGGTCCTAAAGGCGGTTTCCCAGTCTGACTGAGACGCGGCGGCTGGGTCCTCGACACCCCAATGCGCGCGTACGGGCGCGCCGGGCCAGACGGGGCATGTCTCTTCGGCGGCTGAGCCGCAAACCGTGATCACTATGTCCATTTCCGGAGCATCTTCTGCTGCAAACTCATCCCAGCTTTTAGAGCGGGCATCGCGGACGTCATGGCCTTCGGCACCAAGCAGCGTCAAGGATTGCGGATGCACCTTCCCGGTCGGGTTGGAGCCTGCTGAATAGGCGCGTACACGCCCTTCGCCGGTGTGATTGAAGAGCGACTCCAGCAGAATCGACCGAGCCGAGTTGCCGGTGCATAGAACCAGTATGTTCATGGGGGTATCCTTGGATTGATCGAGGACTATTCGGCCATTCGACCGATATCATCCACCTTGTGCTGTAGTGAGATGCGGTCGAGCGTTTCGAACGGGAGGCTTGCAAAGGCGGTGATACGGTTGCGCAGCAATCCGTAGGCCTGCTGGAATGCCAGCTGCTTTTGCGCGTCGGTTCCTTCAACTTTGACCGGATCGGGCAGACCCCAATGCGCGCTTATCGGTTGTCCTGGCCAAGCGGGGCAGGCCTCGTTCGCCGCGTGGTCGCAGACGGTAAAGACAAAATCCATCTTTGGGGCATCAGCAGCGGCAAATTCTTCCAGTGATTTTGAGCGGAGCGAGGTCGTGTCGTAGTCTTTTTGCTTCAAGAGTTCCAAAACGATTGAATTTGGTCCGTCCGATGGTGCCGTTCCTGCCGAATAAGCGCGAAACAAGCCGTTACCTTCATTGTTTAGGATGGCTTCCGCCATGATCGAACGGGCCGAGTTTCCGGTGCAGAGGAAAAGCGCATTCATGACGCGGTCAGGGGACGCCATAACGGGGTCATCCGAGGGTTGCATGCACAAATCAGGACGATTTTGACAGCAACCGCCCAGCAACTCATCAAACAGCCCGCGCACCGCTGGTAAGTTGGCGGCATATTGCAATGATGTCCCGCTGCGCGACTGCTGGATCAGCCCGGCGGATTTCAATGCATTCAGGTAGGTTGACGCAGTATTGGGTTTCAGCGCTAAAGCCTCAGCTATCTGACCCGCAGCAACGGAATCTGGATAGCGACGCATCAACAGCCGGAACAGATCCAGCCGCTTGGGATGTGCGAGTGCGTTCAGCCTGTCATGAATCTCTATTTCCATAATTCATGAAATATGGAAATAGAAAGGACTCGTCAATCCTGAAACCACCAGACCTGTGGCATATATTCTGGCCCATCGCCATAAATTGGCAGAGTGTCGGGTTGTTTCAGCTCTTTGACATGGGCGATACGGCCGACATCAAAGCTCCAGATAGGAATGACATAGCGACCCGCTGTCAGAACACGATCCAGCGCGCGCGTTGCCGCAACAAAATCCTCGTGGCTTTCCGAGGCCAGCATCGCGTCGATCAGCCCGTCCACGGCGGGCGAGGTCAGGCCCATAACATTCCGCGTCCCGGGAGCATTTGCGTTTTCGCTGCCCCAATACAGACGTTGTTCGTTGCCTGGCGAGAGCGACAGCGCTCGACGGAACGGGGTCATGTCAAAATCTTGCGCATCGATGCGTGAAGTATATTGCGCGTCATCTACTTTCTCGACTGTCAACTGGATACCCAGGCGTTCGAGGGCGCGGGCGTAGATTTCCGCGATCACGCCGACATCCTGCACCACATTCAGGCTGCCCTGGCTGATGACCAGATCAATCACAAACGGCTCACCGCTGGCGTTGCGAAGCTGGCCGTCCTGAATTGTCCATCCGGCCTCTTCCAGCAGTTTAAGCGCTTTGCGGATATTTCGACGGTTGCGTTCGGTTCCATCGCTTTGAGGCAATTCATATCCATCCAGCGTGCCCGGTGCCAACTCGGCGGCGTAAGGTTGAAGCAATTCCTCGACACGACCAGTGGCCGGTCCGGGTTGCATCCCCAATTCCGAACCCGAGAAATAGGAGGTGATCCTGGGCTGCGCGCCGCCTGTAATGGTGTCGTTGATGAACTCGAAGTTGAAGGCCAGCGTCAGCGCCTCGCGTACGCGCCAGTCATCGAATGGCACCTTGCGTGTGTTCATGACAAAGCCGGTCATGCCTGATGGTTTTTGGTGGGGAATTTCCGTCTTCACAACATCACCGCGCTGAACCGCTGGGAAGTTGTACTGCGTGTTCCATTTATCCGCGTTGAATTCACGAACGGCCGAAAGCTCACCAGCTTTGAACGCTTCAAACGCGACTGTACCGTCGCCGTAGAACTCAATCCGCATGTCATCCAGATTCATCGTGCCCTTGCGGTAGGGGATATCGGCACCCCAATAGTCAGGATTGCGACGCAGGTTCACATAGCGGCCAGCCTCATAGTCATCGATTACGTATGGTCCGGAACCGATGGGTATATCGTGTAGTTGAGCGTCAGCGAACGACTTTCCCTCCCACTGCGCTTTTTGCAGGATCGGGCGCATTCCGGCGATCAGGGCCAGTTCGCGATCCGGTTCGTTAAAGGTGATCCGAACGCTGCGCGGTCCAGTCTGTTCAATGCTATCAATCTTGCCCCACAGCCCGCGATATCGCAGGTGGCCTTCGGTGCCCAGTGTCTCATACGACCAGATCACGTCATCGACAGTGACCGGCGATCCATCCGAGAATTCAGCATTTTTGCGCAGCGTGAATTCGACCCAAGTTCGGTCCGAATCTGTCTCAACTGATTCGGCTAACAACCCGTAAAGAGTGAAAGGTTCGTCCCAGGAGCGGCCCATCAGGCTTTCATGAGTCCAAAATCGCAACTGCCACGGCGCGGTGCCTTTTTGCACAAACGGGTTCAGACTGTTATAGCCGCCGGTATTGCCAAATACGACCTTGCCGCCCTTGGGCGCGTCAGGATTTGCGTAGGGTAGCGACACAAAATCCGGTGGTAGGGCCGGGTCACCATACATAGCTATGCCATGGGCCGATTCTGCTGACGCCATTGAGGCGGCGAAAATACAGGTGATTCCCACAATCGCGGGACGAAGGGGGCGGAGATAATCGGGGCTCATTTTGGAAACAATCCTGCTCTGGCCTTATTTTGTTTGGGATTCACCGTAGCCATGATTTTTCTTATTATCAAACTTTTAGCTTGGACGAGGGCGTGGAATTGCTTATAAAGGTTCTACTGCTCGATAGGTTTCTTGCCTGTATGAAACCTGCCTCAATAACTTAACGCCCGCTTCGTGCGGGCGTTTTTTTTGGCAAAACTCGTGCGGGTGCGCGGATCAGATCATTCCCCGTTTTCTTTGCAGGTGCAGCATGGCACTGTGTTTGAGAAACAAAAACTCATAAGGAGAGTGCCATGAGTCTGTCGGGCAAAACAGCCGTCGTCACGGGGTCGAATTCGGGGATTGGGCTGGGCATCGCGCGTGAGCTGGCGAAGGCCGGGGCGGATGTGGTGCTGAATTCGTTCACCGACCGTGATGAAGATCATGCGCTGGCCACCGAGATTGGCAAAGAGACGGGAACCAACGCGCGCTATATCAAGGCAGATATGTCCAAGGGCGATGAATGCCGTGCACTGATCGAACAGGCAGGTGCTTGTGACATTCTGGTGAACAACGCCGGCATTCAGCATGTGGCTCCGATCGATCAGTTTCCGTCGGACAAATGGGATGCGATCATCGCGATCAACATGAATTCGGTCTTTCATACGATGGCGGCAGCGCTTCCGATGATGCGCGCGGCGGGCTGGGGGCGGATCGTGAATATTGCCTCGGCTCACGGTCTGACGGCCTCGCCCTACAAGGCGGCTTATATCGCGGCAAAGCATGGTGTCGTCGGGATGAGCAAGACCGTGGCGCTGGAGACTGCGCAGGAGCCGATTACCTGCAATGCTATTTGTCCGGGATACGTACTGACTCCATTGGTTGAGGCGCAAATTCCCAACACGATGAAAGAGTACAATATGAGCCGTGAGGATGTGGTGAAGAACATCCTGCTGGAGCGGCAGCCGTCGAAGGAGTTTGCCACGGTCGAGCAGCTGGGCGGAACTACGATCTTCTTGTGCTCGGATGCAGCGGCACAGATCACAGGAACGACGATATCCGTGGATGGGGGATGGACGGCATTGTGAAGGACCATGGGGGCTCTGCCCCCATACCCCCGAGGTATTTCTGGCCAGATGAAGAGGCGGAACCATGAAACGGATTAATCTGGCATTGCAGGGCGGTGGGGCGCATGGCGCGTTTACCTGGGGTGTACTGGATCGATTGCTGGATGAAGAGGATATCGAGGTTGCCGCGATCACTGGGACTTCGGCCGGCGCGCTGAACGGGGCAGCGTTCAAATCAGGGATGGTGCATGCAGGGCGCGACGGGGCGCGGGCGTGTCTGGATGGACTTTGGAAACGCATGGGTGCCGTCGGCGATATGCGAATTGCCCATTGGATGCGGGGCATTGAGCCTGCTCATGTTGCACAAGCGTTGGAGTACTCCGTTCCGTTCTCGATGGCCGAAGCATGGTCGCGGCTGGTATCGCCTTACGCCTATGGGCCGTTTTATCGCAATCCGCTCACCCCGGTTGTGGATCGGTTCAACTTTGATGAGATTTGTGCAGACGAAGGGCCCGCGCTGTTTGTCTGCGCCACCTGTGTGCGCAGCGGCAAGATTCGCGTTTTCACAGGCGAGGAGATTTCGACCGATGCGATTCTGGCCTCGGCCTGCTTGCCGAACCTGTTTCAAGCGGTTGAAATCTATGACCCGAAATCCGAGCGGACCGAAGCGTATTGGGATGGCGGCTATACCGGAAACCCGGCGCTTTATCCGTTGTTCGGTGGGGAATTGCCAGATGATGTGGTGATTGTGAACATCAACCCGCTGGAACGCGATGAGGTGCCTAAAACACCGCAGCAGATTCAGAACCGGATCAATGAGATCAGTTTTAACTCATCGTTGTTTCGCGAGCTGCGTGCGATCAATTTCGTTCAACGGCTTCTGGCCGAAGGCAAGCTGAAGGCTGGTGAGATGAGCCGGGTGCTGGTGCATATGATCGCTGATGACGCCTTGATGAACGACCTTTCAGCGGCCACCAAGATCGTGCCAAACCCGGTTGTGCTGAACCGGTTGAAACAGTCCGGCCGCGATGCGGCGGAGCAGTTTCTGAGCGTGCATAAGGACGATCTGGGTCAGCGGAGCACGGTCGATTTGCCGGCAATGTTTGGTTGATTATTCAGGCGGCTGGGTTGGGTCTTTGTCATTCGGGTAAACCAGACCTGCTGAGATCACCAGCTTGGCTGCATCCTCGATGGACATATCCAGCAGGATCACATCCTCTGCGGGGAAAAACAACAGGAACCCGGATGTGGGGTTTGGAGTTGTCGGGACAAACACGCTTAGCAGCTCGCCCCCGGTTTCGGCGCGATCGCTCACTTCACCGCGCGCTGTTGTCGAGACGAAGCCGATTGCCCAGATGCCCCGGCGCGGATACTGGATCAGGCAGGCTTTTTCGAAAGACCGCTCGGTCTGGGCGAACACAGTTTCCGAGATTTGCTTGATCCCGGAATAAACCGAACGGACCACGGGCATGCGGTCGACGACACTCTCGGCGAAATGGATCAGAGAACGGCCCAGAATGCCCTTTGCGATCCAGCCGACGATAATCGTGAACAGCAGGAATATGACCACGCCAACGCCGCGCAGATTGATGCCGACATATTCCGAGGGTTGGAACCGTTGCGGGATCAGTGGCAGGACGGCGCTGTCGATCCAGCCAACCACAGACCAGATCAACCAGATGGTCAGCCACACCGGAGCAATGACGACGATACCAGTCAGAAAGGACGCGCGTAGCCGGGAGAACAGGCCGGGGCGTCGGTGGGGTTCTTCGTCAAACGGAGTGTTCATTGCGGTCCTGAGTGGTTTGCGGAATTAGGTAAGCAGTCCGGGCGCTTGGTGCAATAGCTGGGGTCAGTGGGCTGATTCTATCAGCGCACGCGCGATGACCGCTGCCAGTCGGGCGTTGTTGCGTACCAATGCGATGTTGGCAGTAAGCGAACGGCCCGCGGTCTGTTCATAGATACGCTGCAGCAGATAAGGCGTGACGCCTTTGCCGGTGATGCGGTGCGCCTCGGCGTCTGCCTGGGCAGAGGCGATGATCGGGGCCAGTTCCTCGGACGGGATCTGGTCGGCTTGCGGGATCGGGTTAGCGACCAACTGACCACCCGGCAGCCCCAACGCACGCCGTGTTGCGTGGGCTTTTGCTATGTCAGCGGCATCATCCATGCGCAGCGGGGCTGCCAAGGGTGATTTTGCGGACCAGAAGGCCGGGAACTCGTCCTGTCCGTGGGCGATGACGGGGACGCCGAGCGTTTCCAAAACTTCAAGCGTTTTGGCGAGGTCGAGGATGGCTTTGGCCCCGGCCGCGACCACAGTCACCGGGGTCTGCGCGAGCTCGTGCAGGTCAGCGGAGATGTCGAAGGAGGTTTCGGCCCCCTGATGCACCCCACCGATGCCTCCGGTGGCGAAGACCTCGATGCCTGCATAATGTGCGGCGATCATTGTTGCGGCGACGGTGGTGGCCCCGGTGCCGCCTGTGGCGAGGCAGGCGGCCATGTCAGCGCGTGACAGTTTGGCGACGCCTTGCGCCTGACCCAGTGCGCTCAGCTGGTCGGCTTCGAGGCCGACGTGCAAAACTCCGTCAATAACGGCAATCGTTGCTGGAACGGCGCCCGCATCGCGGATGTCTTGTTCAACCTGTGCCGCGACCTCGATGTTCTGGGGGTAGGGCATGCCATGGGTGATGATGGTGCTTTCCAATGCCACGATCGGTTGGCCCGCATCCTTGGCGGCGCGGACCTCTGCAGAATAATGAATGGTGATCACAGTGGGGTTTCTCCGGAAACATAGGTTGCAGCGGCGCGCAGCGCGCGGCTGAGTGCCGCGTCGCTGTCGGCACCATTCGCCTCGGCGGCGATATGGGCGGCCATGAAAGTGTCACCCGCGCCGGTCACGCGGGTGACCAGAACGGAAGGGGGTGTTTGGGTCAAGACGGCGTCAGCATCCCCGACGGTGGCCGAGTTGCCGCCATCGGTCACAAGAACCCGCAACGCGCCACGGTCCAGCAGGCCTTTGGCGGCGCTCTCGGAATCGGTGAACTCGCGTTGGCAAAGCAGTTCGGCCTCTTCGAGATTCACATAGAGCGTTGCACGGGCGTGTTTGAGGAAGGGCAGCAGCCGTTCTGCCTTGCCGGGCGAGGCCGGGGCGACGCGCAGGTCGGCTTTGGCAAAGGCGGGGCTTTGGGCGATCTCTTCAAGCAAGGTCAGCGTGAGGTTACCGTCCAGCGCGATGGGCCCTTCGAATGGTGTATTTTCATAGCCCAGCGGACCATGCATCAAGGGACGCAGGATTTTGGCTCCGGCAGCTTCAAGCGAATGGGCGTCGGCAATGGCGGCGATCAGCCCGTTGGCTCCTTCAACCGCCATATATCTGTCGGTTGGCAGGTCTTGCGAGCGATAGATGTGATCGGTGACCATCCCCAAACACGCGCAGGACCGGACCAGTTCATCCCCTTCAGCGTCGCGGCCAATTGCGGTCAGCAAAGTCGGGGTCATTCCGAACCGCACCAGCGTCATGGCGATGTTCATGGCGACGCCACCCGGCAGGCGAGTAATGCGGCCGGGTACATCCGAGCCCTGTCGCATGGCGCTGGCCGAGCGTCCGATCACGTCCCAAAGGACCGAGCCGATGCACAAAATTTCGCTGTTCTTGTTCATGCCTTGTGTCATGCCGCAGCCCCGACGCGGGTGCAAGGGTTAACGCTCGCATCCCTCAGCGCATTGCGGCAATCAGAGAGTTCAGCGCCTCCAACGGGTTATCTTGCGACCAGATTTCCTCTCCGATGCCGAAGAAATCGGTGCAGGGGGTGAGGTCTCGGATCAGATCGGACGTCAGGCCGCCCTCGGCCACGACGGGAACCTCGATCATTTCGGACCACCATTGGAACAGGTCCTTTTCGGCCTGAGTACCATCGCCCAGCGTGGCGGAACCAACCGGGCCAAAGGCCACGTAATCCGCGCCACTTTCACCAGCAGTCATCCCGTCATGGCTGGAAGACCCGCAAAAACTGCCGACAATCGCATCCGCGCCTAGCTCCTTACGGGCTGCCCTGACAGACCGCGCGCTGTCATCCAGATGCACCCCGTCCAGACCCAACCGCTGCGCCAGCAATACATGGTTGGAAATCACGATGGCCACATCGCGCGCATGCGCAACTTCGCGGCAAGCATCGGCGGCGCGCGCGATGGTATCTTCGTCGCTTCCAGCCAAGGCGAGGCGGATACATGCAATTTCAGCCCCGTCCAATACGTGACCCAATTGATCAGGGAATGTACTTAGCGCGATGGTCGGAGGCGTGATCAGGTAAATCTGCGGCTGCTCGGGGGTGTCCATGGCGCGTCCTTCGGGTTTGTCATCTTTCGCGCGGTTTAGCGGATTGCGCGGGGGAAGCAAACTTTTATGCCGGCTACGTACCCTTTTGCGAACAGAAGACGCCGGGCCGACTTGCCCTCGACCCAAGCGGCCATTAGAGCAAGCGGAGTTTTTCGGAGTTAGCCATGCCCAGCGATACATCACAGCCGTCTTTTGTTCTGGTGCGCCCTCAGATGGGTGAGAACATCGGTGCTGCCGCGCGGGCGATGTGGAACTTTGGGCTGGATCGGATGCGGATCGTGGCACCGCGCGACGGCTGGCCCAACCCCAAGGCGGTGGCGATGTCCAGCGGGGCCGGGCGGCTTTTGGATGAGGCGCAGTTATTTGACGATCTGGCGGGCGCGCTGGAGGACACCACCTTTGTCTTCGCCACCACAGCGCGGCAACGTGGGTTGACCAAGCCTGTCTATAGCCCAGAGCGCGCAATGCAGCTTGCATCGCAGAAAGTGGCGGCGGGCGAAAAGGTCGCTGTTCTGTTTGGCCCGGAACGGGCAGGGCTTGAGAATGAGGATATCGCCAAGGCCAATGCGATTATCTCGGTGCCGGTGAATCCTGAATATGCGTCGTTGAACCTCGGGCAGTGCGTTCTGCTGACCGCCTACGAATGGATGCGCCAGACCGGGGATGTCGTGCATGAGGCAACTGATCTGGGCAAGGGCGATTGGGCGACCGGGATCGAGGTTGAAAAGTTGGTCGAGCATTATGAGGACCGTCTGGAACAGGCCGGGTTCTTTTATCCGCCGGAAAAAGCCGAAGGAATGAAGGTGAACCTGCGCAATCTTTGGTCGCGGATGCGGATGACACGGGCCGATGTACAGATGCTTCACGGGATCATGCGGCAGATGGTCCGCTGGAAAGACAAAAGCTGAGGCTGGACCTATCTTCCGCCAAACCATAGCTTGCGACGAAATCAGGACATGAGGACAGCATGAGCGGTAAGCGCAGCATCTTCGAAGAGGTCTCGGACAGCGAAAAACAACAGGCCGTCCAGCCCGGTATGATCGACCGGGGGCGTGGCGGTGCGCGGGCCGCGATCCGGGTTTGGTTGATGATCCTGTTCGCGCTGGTCGTGATCATGATTGCCGTGGGCGGGCTCACGCGGCTGACCGACAGTGGACTATCGATCACTGAATGGCGACCTATTACGGGTGCTATCCCACCGATGAACGCCGCCGACTGGCAAGCCGAATTCGACAAATACAAGCAGATTGACCAGTGGCGCATTCAGAACCAATGGATGGAGCTGGATGATTTCAAAACCATCTATTGGTGGGAATGGGGCCATCGCCAGTTGGGCCGCGTGATAGGATTGGTTTGGGCCGTTGGATTTATCGGTTTCCTTGTGGCTCGCAAAATTCCGACAGGATGGGCTGGTAAGCTGCTGATCCCCGGCCTGCTTGGCGGTGTTCAGGGTGCCGTAGGCTGGTGGATGGTCACCTCGGGCGTCACACAGGGTGAAGGCATGACCGCCGTTGCCAGCTATCGTCTGGCAACGCATCTTGGCTTGGCCTTCGTGATCCTCGGCTTTCTTGCCTGGTACATCTTTGAACTTGGCCGTGACGAACGTGACCTGATGCAGGCCCGCCGCGCGAAAGAGGCTAAGCTTTTCTCGATATCGACCGGACTGCTGCACTTCACCTTCCTGCAAATCCTCATCGGTGCGCTGGTGGCCGGGATCGACGCGGGGAGGTCCTACACTGACTGGCCCCTGATTGGCGGTCAGTTGCTGCCGCCCGATGCGACCATGCTGGAACCGATGTGGCGTAACTTCTTTGAAAGTCCCGGTCTGGTGCAGTTTATCCACCGTTGCGTCGGCTATCTGCTCTTTATTTTCGCCATCATAGTCTGGCGGCGCGGTGGCAGCAGCGCGCACCCACAGACCCGCTTTGCCTTCAACGCCATGTTCGCAGCTTTGTCACTGCAAGTGGTCGTGGGCATCATCACAGTCGTCTATGCGGCACCTTGGCAGATCGCCATTTTCCACCAGTTCATGGCCGTGGTCGTCTGGACCCTGATCCTGCGCGCCCGCTTCCTGACAGCTTACCCTATCGCAACATCTGTGCGCGGAGCATGACCCCATGACAGCATACAACGACTTGATGGCCTTTCAGCGCGAAACCTCGGCCCTGGGCCAGATTGCCGGTAGGCTCGGCTGGGACCAGGAAACGGTGATGCCGCGCGGTGCCGCGCCGCAACGGGCCGAGGAAATGGCAGCGATCGAGGCTGTATTGCATGCTCGCCGCTCTGACCCTCGCGTTGCCGAATGGTTGGAGCAGGCCGCACCGCAAGATGAGGTCGGCAAGGCACAACTGCGTGAGATACGCCGCGCCTATGACCGCGCGGTGAAGGTGCCCGCCGATCTGGCGACGGCGATTGCACGCGTGACATCCGCCGCGCAGGGCACATGGGCCCAGGCGCGAGCGGACGAAGATGTCTCAGCCTTCCTGCCGGTGCTGGAAGAAGTTGTCTCGCTGAAACGGCAAGAAGGTGAAGCGCTGGCACAGGGTGGCGACGTTTATGATGCGATGGTTGAGGATTACGAGCCCTACACGACCGGCTCTCAGATCGCCGCGATCTTTGACGAAATGCGCCCACGTCTGGTGGCTCTTCGCGCCGCCGTTCTGGATCGCCCGGAACCTGCCGCGCTGACCGGCAACTTTGACGAACTGACCCAGATGCGCCTGACGCAGAAACTGGCCACGACATTCGGCTATGACCTGAACAATGGCCGCGTCGACAAAGCGGTGCATCCGTTCAGCTCGGGCAGCGGGCTGGACGTTCGGATCACCACCCGCACCAGCGAGACCGATCCGTTCAACTGCTTTTACTCGACCATTCACGAGGTTGGCCACGCCGCCTATGAGCAGGGCATCGACCGCGATTACCTGCTGACCCCGCTGGGACGTGGTGTGTCGATGGGTGTGCATGAAAGCCAAAGCCGGATTTACGAAAACCAGTTGGGCCGCTCGCGCGCCTTTACCGGATGGCTGTTTGACCAGATGAAAGAGGCGTTCGGTGATTTTGGCATCGCCGATGCGGATGCGTTCTATGCCACCGTCAACCGCGTCCACAACGGCTATATCCGGACCGAGGCGGATGAGGTGCAGTACAATCTGCACATCATGCTACGGTTTGATTTGGAACGCGCACTGATGGCCGGTGACTTGCAGGTCGGCGACCTTGAAGCCGCCTGGAACAACCGCTTCAAAGCAGATTTTGGTTATGCGGTCGACAAGCCCTCGAACGGGTGTTTGCAGGATGTGCATTGGTCGGTTGGTCTGTTTGGCTATTTCCCGACCTATTCGCTGGGCAATGTCTACGCGGGATGCCTGTATCAAGCACTGCGCGCAGCAATTCCCGGACTTGAGGGGCAGTTGGCTGCTGGCGATACCTCGAGGGCCACCGGTTGGCTTCGAGAGCATGTGCAGCAGCATGGAGGACTGTACGCGCCCCGCGAAATCATTCAGCGCGCCAGTGGGGTGGAACCAGGGCCGGAGCCGCTGTTGGCTTATCTGGAGCAGAAGTTCGGGGCGTTGTACGGGCTTTGAGGCGTGTTCGTGGCGCTCCGGCGTTACACTGGTACTGACGGTACCATTTCGATACGCAAGGCAACAGCGGCGAAGAAAAGGCCGCTTCCTGCCAATACAAATACGTGCCAGACGGTGTTGTGGTAGGGCAGCCAGTCCAGAAGGTAGAATACCACGCCTGCGGTATAGATGATGCCTCCGGCGATCATCAAAGTAAGGGTAAGGGGTGAAAGTTCGGCCAACATGGATTGTCCGGCCCAAACCGCGGCCCATCCCATCAGAAGATACAGCGCCAGCCCGAACCAGCGGAAGCGGTTCGGGTCGATCATCTTCAGAACAGAGCCCAGCGTCGCAGAAGACCACAGCCCCAGTAAAAGCCCCGGAGGTTGCGAAGCCGAGAGCAGCAGGAACGGCGTATAAGTTCCTGCGATCTTCACGTAGATACCCGAGTGATCAAGGCGGCGCAGAAACTCTGCCCACTCATCATGCTCGATCATGTTGTAGAGCGCCGAGAACGTCAGCATCAAAACCAGAGTTATTCCATAGATCGAGGCGCCCAAAACCGCCGCCGGGTCTGACCGATAGAAGACTGTCATGATGATCAGCATAGGCGCTGCGATCACCGCCGAAGAAACACCCAGCACATGAACAACACCGTCACTTATTCGTTCAGCACGGCTGTAGGCAGGTCGGATATGGGCGAATGACCACATATCGAAATGCTAGGCGCGCCGGGTCTGCTGGGGCAAGCCCAGCCCCGTGCCGTTGGCAGGAACGTGACCCTGAGTAACAAAAACGCCCGCAATACGGGCGTTTTGTTACACTTCTGTAGTGCTTTGTTATTCCTCGGCTTCTTCGTCACCCTGGTCGGCGATCCAGGCCACACTAACGACTTCTTCGCCTTTGCCGGTGTTGAATACCCGCACACCACCCGCGCTGCGGGAGCGGAACGAGATGCCCTCGACCGGCACCCGGATCGATTGGCCCTTCGAGGTAGCCAGCATGATCTGATCGTCGATTTCTACGGGGAAGGAGGCAACCAGTTCGCCGCCGCGCATGGCTTTGTCCATCGCCGCAACGCCCATGCCACCGCGACCGCGGACCGGGTAATCATGACTGGAGCTCAGCTTGCCCGCGCCGCCCGACGTGATGGTCAAGATCAGGTTCTCGGCTGCCGACATCTCGGCATAGCGTTCCTGCGTGATACTGCCAGGCGCGGCTTCGTCCTCGTCCGTTTCGCCGTCATCCGCAATGCCCGCGACTGCGCGGCGCATCTTGAGGTAGGCGGCGCGCTCGTCCGGGTCGGCCTCGAAATGGCGAATTACGGACATCGAGACGACACGGTCGCCATTGCTCAGCCTGATGCCGCGCACACCGGTAGATTCGCGCGAATTGAAAACGCGCACATCAGTGGTCCGGAAGCGGATCGCACGGCCCGAATTGGTGACCAGCATCACGTCTTCATCTTCTGAACAGATGCGGGCGTTTACCAGTTCCACATCCTCGGGCAGTTTCATCGCGATCTTGCCATTGCGGCGAACGTTCGTGAAATCTGACAGACGATTGCGGCGGACGTCACCTGCACTGGTGGCGAAGACGATTTGCAGGTTCTCCCACTCTTCATCCGGCACATCTACGGGCATGATCGCCGCGATCGAAACGCCGGTCGGGATCGGCAGGATGTTGACAATCGCCTTGCCCTTACCGGTCCGGCTGGATTGCGGCAGACGCCAGGTCTTGAGCTTGTAGACCATGCCTTCGGTGGTGAAGAACAGCAGTTGCGTATGCGTGTTCGCCACGAAGAGATTGGTGACAACATCCTCTTCCTTGGTCTGCATACCCGACAGGCCTTTGCCGCCACGCTTTTGCGCCCGGAAATCGGCCAGAGGGGTGCGTTTGATGTAGCCGCCTGAGGTGACAGTCACGACCATATCTTCGCGTTCGATCAGGTCTTCGTCTTCCATATCACCGGACCAGTCAACGATCTCGGTGCGGCGGTCGACGGCGAACTGCTCGCGCACGCTGCGTAGCTCATCGGCGATGATGCCCATGATGCGCTCACGCGAAGACAGAATATCCAAGTATTCCTTGATCTTGTCGGCCAGTTCTTCCAGTTCGTCCGTGACTTCCTTGACACCCAGTTGGGTCAGACGCTGCAGCCGCAGTTCGAGAATGGCGCGGGCCTGTACCTCGGTCAGGTTATAGGTGCCGTCGTCATTCATCTTGGACAGCGGATCGTCGATCAGGCGTAGATAGCCTTCGATCTCGGATGCAGGCCAGCGGCGGGTCATCAGTTTCTCGCGCGCTTCAGCAGCGTCTGCCGACGAGCGGATCGTGGCAACCACTTCGTCAACATTCGAAACGGCCACGGCCAGACCACACAGGATGTGACTGCGCTCACGCGCCTTGCGCAAGTCATAGGCTGTGCGGCGGGCAACAACATCTTCGCGGAAGTCGATGAACGAGGTCAGGAAGCGGCGCAGGGTCAGCTGTTCGGGTCGACCACCGTTCAACGCCAGCATGTTGCAACCAAATGAGGTCTGCATCGGCGAGAAGCGGTAGAGCTGGTTCAGCACCACTTCGGGCGTTGCATCGCGTTTCAGTTCGACCACGACACGCACACCATTGCGGTCGGATTCGTCCTGTACGTGGCTGACGCCTTCGATGCGTTTTTCACGCACGGCTTCGGCGATCTTTTCGATCATCGAGGCTTTGTTCACCTGATAGGGGATCTCGTCCACAACGATGGCGTACCGATCCTTGCGCAGCTCTTCTACGCGGGTCTTGGCGCGGATGATAACGCTGCCACGGCCTTCAAGGTACGCTTTGCGCGCACCTGAGCGGCCCAGCATCACACCGCCAGTCGGGAAGTCGGGGCCGGGCACATACTCGATCAGTTGCTCTGATGTCAGATCCGGGTCGTCGATCAGCGCCAGCGTGGCATCGACCACTTCGCCCAAGTTATGCGGTGGGATGTTGGTTGCCATACCCACGGCAATACCACCGGCACCATTGACCAGCATGTTCGGGAAACGGGCGGGTAGGACGGTCGGCTCTTTGTCTTTGCCGTCATAGTTGTCCTGAAAATCGACGGTTTCTTTTTCGATATCGGCCAATAGGGACGCGGCGGGCTTGTCCATCCGTACTTCGGTGTAACGCATCGCCGCCGGGTTATCGCCGTCCATTGAGCCAAAGTTGCCCTGACCATCAAGCAGCGGCAGCGACATCGAGAAATCCTGCGCCATCCGCACCAGCGCGTCATAGATCGCACTATCACCATGCGGGTGGTACTTACCCATCACGTCGCCAACCGGACGGGCCGACTTGCGATAGGACTTGTCATGAGTGTTCCCGGTCTCATGCATCGCGTAGAGAATACGCCGATGCACCGGTTTCAGCCCATCGCGCAGATCGGGGATCGCACGGCTGACAATGACCGACATCGCATAGTCCAGATAGGACGTGCGCATTTCGGATTCGATGGATACCGTCGGGCCGTCATAAACGGGGCGCTCGGGCGGGGTTTCGTCCATGTTTTCAGGGATTTCTGGCGTATCGCTCACGTAGGCTGCCCGTGTCTTGTTCTTGATCTATATCTTGTGGATACACTTTATCAGACCCGGCATATAAGGTGCAAGCAAGCAACCGTTCCCCGGCCAAATTAGGTCGGTAACACCTGAGTAACATATTGTTATCTAAGTATTAGGACAGTTCCGTGTTACTCTGAGTAGACCTTGTAACAAGATTGGAGGTCTGCATGGCGCAAAGTGAAACTGAACTCATGCTTAAGGGGTACGGGCTGACCACGGCGGAATTTTTCTACCACATGCCCGACTATATTCACGTACTGAACACGTTTATTTGGCAGGATTACGACCTTGCTCCGGACCATCCGAAGCTGTTCGAATTCGTAGAATTCTGGCAGAAAGAGATTGAAGGTCCGCTGCACTCGGTCAGGTTCACGCACCGTAAAATGATCGCGCCTGGGGAATGGCGCAACATGGTGGGTGAGTTTCGGGTGAACTAGCCCTCAGGCCGAACAACTCGCGCCGCCCAATACACAGAATTTGGCGCAGTGCGGGTGGTTCAGATGCACGTCGGCCTCGGCCTCTTCAAGGGTTTCGCCCAATTCAAACTCCGGTGAATAAGGCAGCAGCGTACAGGCCAGCACTACCGGGCGCTCGGCGCCTTTGCGTTTGACGACCATACGCGAGCTGGCGCACATCACCGCATCGGGGGATTTGTCCAGGATGCCCCAGCAAGCGGCTGTAATTTCAGGAACTTCAACTGTTTCGTCCATCTCGGGAAACAAAACTGTTTGGCCCGGATTTTGAGCATCAATGTCAAAGCCGTGCTTGGCAAAGAATGCTGCATACCCCGCGCGGCTTTCAGCGTCGCTATCCCCCCAGACTGTGCGCCCGGCAATGGCCATCCTAAAGCCGTTATCCCGCAACCACTGCATCCCCGTCAGAGTTTTGGCAAAACTGCCTTTGCCGCGTTCTTCGTCATGCAGATCGGGGCGGTAGTGGTCGACGGAGACACGCAGCGTCAGTTTTTCTGCGTAGTCGCGCTGTAATTCCAGCAAACTTTCGCGCATTTTGCGGCGCATCATCGGCCGCATTGCATTGGTCAGGATCAAAACTTCGTACCCGCGCTCTAGCGCGACGCGCGTCATCTCGATCATCTCGGGGTTCATGAAGGGCTCACCACCTGTAAAGCCTATCTCGCGGACCGGCCATTGGCGCTGTTCGATCTGATCCAGATAGTCGCGGACTTCGTCGGCGGTGATGTAAACCAGAGCATCGTTGGTTGGGCTGCTGGCGATATAGCAGTTTACGCACTCGATGTTGCACAGCGTTCCGGTGTTGAACCAAAGGGTTTCGGGATGAGTCAGCGCGACGGACGCGCGCGTTTGCCCGTCTGCTGTCACTAAACTGTTCTGAAACTTCCCGATATTCGCAGCCTGTAGGGCGTTGTCTTTCATTCCGGCATCCGGTTCTGTGCTTGTGCCAAACCGACTTAACCGTTTGTGCCGGTTTAGTTAAGAGTATCTACCCCTCGCTGACAGAGTTTTGATGTGGGAAGAAAGTTGCTGATTGGTTGCGCTAACATTGGACATGCCCCAAGCGGCAAGGTAAGGAAAAGCCATGGTTTCTCGTGTCATACCTGTTGACCCATTTGATCTGGTCATATTCGGCGGAACCGGCGATCTGGCACAGCGCAAGATCGTTCCGGCCCTGTTTCGGCGTTACTGCGCCGGGCAGTGGCCCGAGGCCACCCGGATCATCGGCGCAGCGCGGGGCGCTCTGACCGTTGATGGCTTTCGCGAGATGGTGGCCGAATCGTTGCGCCAGCACGCACCGAAGCGGGCAAAAGATCAGGAGGCTGTGAACGGTTTTCTTCAGCGCGTGGAGTATGTCCCGCTTGACGCTTTGTCCGAAGATGGTTGGGCCCAGTTGGCCGAAATGCTGAATGCGGATCGTATCAGGGCCTTCTATTTCTCGGTAGGCCCCCGTTTGTTTGGCCCGCTGGCCGAACAAATCAGGGCGCACAATCTGGCCACCCCGCAAACCCGTATCGTCGTCGAAAAGCCTTTTGGGCACGATCTGGAAAGTGCACGCGCGTTGAATGCGACACTGGCGGCGCATTTTGACGAAGGGCAAATCTATAGGATCGATCATTATCTGGGTAAGGAAACCGTTCAGAATCTGATGGCCGTTCGGTTCGGCAACATGCTGTTCGAACCGCTTTGGAACAGCCAGTATGTCGATCACATTCAGATCACTGTGGCCGAGACCGTCGGCATTGACGGTCGTGAAGAATATTACGAGCGCGCCGGCGCCATGCGCGACATGATGCAGAACCATCTGATGCAGCTTTTGTGTCTGATCGCGATGGAACCACCCGCAAAATTTGACCCGGACGCGGTGCGCGATGAGAAACTCAAGGTCATACGCGCGTTGGATTCGGTTGAGCCGCACCATATCGTACGAGGTCAGTTTGCAGGCGGTGCCGATGGCCGGGGGTATCGTGAAGTTGTCGGCAATCAAAGGACGACGACGGAAAGCTACATCGCATTGCGCGCACATATCAGCAATTGGCGTTGGGCGGGTACACCGTTCTATCTGCGCACGGGCAAAGAGCTGGTGGCGCGGTCCTCGGTCATCAATGTGATGTTCAAGGATGCTCCGCATTCGATTTTTGGCGAAGAGGCCGGGCGTCATGCGAATGCCCTGTCGATCCGGTTGCAGCCCAATGAAGGCATCACTTTGAAAGTGACAATTAAAGAGCCGGGGCAGGGAGGCATGCGTCTGGTTGACGTTCCGCTGGACATGAGCTTTGCCGAAGCGCTTGGGCCTGAAAACCAGGATCCACCCGACGCTTATGAGCGGCTGGTGATGGATGTCATTCGCGGCAACCAAACCCTGTTCATGCGCGGCGATGAAGTAGAAGCCGCATGGGCCTGGACCGATCCGATTATCGCGGGCTGGGAGGCGCGCGGTGATGTTCCCAAACCCTATGAAAACGGCAGCACCGGCCCGGGCGACGCCGAGTTGCTGATGAAACGAGACCACCGCCGCTGGCAAGGAATAAATCCATGAATATCAAAGAATACGCCGATCGCGACATGCTGGCGATTGATGTCGCGAATGCATTGGCCGGAGATCTTGAGGCCGCATTGCTACATCATGATACTGTCTCGTTGGCTGTTCCGGGCGGAACCACACCGGGGCCGATCTTTGATGGATTGTGCGCTGCTGATCTGGAATGGAATCGTGTGCACATACTGCCGACCGATGAAAGATGCGTGCCGGGTGATCACGAGCGTTCGAACGAGAGGTTGATCCGGGAACGGTTGCTGACCAGTCGCGCATCCATTGCACAATACATGCCGCTCTATGTTGCGGAACATGAGCCTGAGGCGGTTTTGCCCGAGATCGAAAGCCTGATTAACCCGCATCTGCCGCTATCGGTTCTGGTGCTAGGTATGGGTGAGGACATGCATACCGCCTCGCTCTTTCCGGGGATGCAGGGCTTGTCTGCTGCTCTGAACAACAACGCCCCGACACTGGCGGTAGCGCGGACCGACGTGCAGCCCGAAGCGCGTATCACGCTGACGGGTCCGGTTCTGGACGGCGCTTTGTCCAAGCATCTCGTCATATTCGGAGAAACTAAACGGAATGCCCTGGATCGTGCCATGTCACTGCCACCCGAGGAAGCTCCGATCGCGGCCGTGCTCAGCGGCATGACCGTACATTGGGCGGAGTAATCACGATGCAGCTGGATCAATTGAACTCACTCGCAGCCACACAGACGGGCCGTCGGATACTCGATCTGTTTGACGCCGATCCAAACCGGGCGCAGGGTTTCTCGGCTTCGACCGGAGATCTGCTGTTTGACTATTCGAAGACACAAATCGACGAAGATATCCGCGCGGCACTGATCCAGCTTTGCGATCAAGTCGAATTGGCAGAGCGTCGGGCCGCGATGTTCTCCGGTGAAAAGATCAACGAAACCGAAGGCCGGGCTGTATTGCATACCGCGCTACGCAATCTCGACGGAGGCCCGGTCGAGGTCGATGGTCAGGATGTAATGCCGGACGTACTGGGCACTTTGCAGCGAATGCGCGTCTTTGCCGAAGAAGTGCGTGGCGGGGCGATCAAAGGGGCAGGGGGCGGCTTTACGGATGTGGTCAACATTGGCATCGGCGGCTCGGACCTTGGGCCGGTGATGGCGACGCATGCCTTGGCACCTTATCACGACGGGCCAAGGCTGCATTATGTCTCAAACGTGGATGGTGCGCATATTGCGGATACGCTGCGCCCGCTTGATCCGACACGGACTCTGGTGATTGTCGCGTCGAAGACCTTTACGACCATCGAGACGATGACCAATGCGCGCACGGCGCGGGCTTGGATGGTCGATGGTGGTGGTGATCCGGCGCGGCAATTCGCAGCGGTCTCCAGCGCTGTTGACAAGACACAGGCCTTCGGGATTCCCGAGTCGCGGGTGTTTGGCTTCGCAGATTGGGTCGGCGGGCGGTACTCGGTCTGGGGGCCGGTCGGACTGCCGGTAATGATTGCCGTTGGCTCGAACGCGTTTGACGCGTTTCTGCGGGGCGGTCAGGCGATGGATCTGCACTTTCAATCCGCCGAATGGGCAGAAAATCTGCCAGTTATGCTGGCGCTTGTGGGGGTCTGGCATCGTCAGGTGCTTGGGCATGCCAGCCGCGCAGTTCTGCCATATGATCAGCGTCTGCTGCGCCTGCCTGCCTATTTCCAACAGCTTGAGATGGAATCGAACGGTAAATCCGTCGCGATGGATGGCAGTGCGCTAACCATGCCTTCAGGACCGGTCGTCTGGGGCGAACCCGGCACAAATGGGCAGCATGCATTTTATCAGTTGATCCATCAGGGCACCGATGTGATTCCCTGCGAATTCATAGTGGCAGCAAACGGGCATGAGCCGGAACTGGCCCATCATCATCGCCTTCTATTGGCTAATTGCTTGGCCCAGTCCGAAGCGCTAATGCGGGGTCGGTCGCTGGATGTTGCACGCGCACGCATGGCCGAAAAGGGCCTGACAGGCGACGAGTTGGAGCGTCAGGCACGCCATCGTGTGTTTTCGGGCGACCGCCCGTCAACCACGCTGATCTATCCGCAGCTTACCCCGTTTGTGCTGGGTCAAATCATTGCGCTTTATGAACACCGTGTGTTTGTCGAAGGCGTGCTGCTTGGAATCAACTCGTTCGATCAGTGGGGTGTTGAGCTGGGCAAGGAACTGGCAACGTCTCTGGGACCGATCGTGGACGGTGAGGTCAGCGCCGATGGCAAAGATGGCTCGACCTCGGCGCTGGTTGGATACGCATTGCGACATCGCGGTTGACGCGGCACCCTGCCGCACTCTCTTATTGTCAGACAATTGAATTCTTGGCAGGGTTGTTGCCAAGACATAACGGCGCGGCCAAGCGCTGACGATGGGAGGAATGTCCATGCTGGGACAGATGATGACGCAGCCTTTGCTGATTTCGTCGCTGATTGAACATGCTGAACGTTATCACGGGCAGACCGAGATCATCTCGGTCGAAACCGACGGAACCGTGACTGAGACCAACTGGTCCGGGATCGCGCAGAACGCCCGACGGATGGCTTCGGCGTTGGAGAAACTGGGGCTGCAACCGCAGGATCGCGTGGGCACGCTGGCCTGGAATAACCGCCGCCACCTTGAGATCTACTATGCGGTGTCCGGCGCGGGCTTTGTCTGCCACACGATCAACCCGCGTCTGTTTCCCGAACAACTAACCTATATCATCAACCACGCGCAGGACCGGGTCCTGTTTTTCGATGCGACCTTCCTGCCTTTGGTCGCCGCGCTGCAAGAGTATCTGACTGAGGTGCAGTACTATGTGCTGATGGGTGCGCGGGACGAGGCTGCGCTGTCTCAGGTGCCGGGGTTGGTTTTTTATGACGAGATGATTGAAACCGGTGATACAGACTACGCGTGGCCCAGCTTTGATGAAAACACTGCCTCCAGCCTCTGTTATACTTCGGGTACCACTGGGAACCCCAAAGGCGTTCTCTATTCCCACCGCACTACAGTTCTGCATAGCTTCGCGTCGAACACGCGCGACGTAATCGGCTATTCCGCCATTGATGTGGTGATGCCGGTGGTGCCAATGTTCCACGTCAACGCTTGGGGCTCGCCCTATGCCAGCGCTATGTCTGGTTCGCGAATGGTGATGCCGGGGCCGGGATTGCATGGCGAGGCATTGGTCAATCTGATCGACACATATGGCGTCACGCTGGCGATGGGCGTACCGACCATTTGGCAAGGTCTGCTGGCCCATGCCGCGACATGCGGGACCAAGTTGAAAAGCCTCAATCGTACTGTAATCGGTGGTGCGGCATGCCCGCCCTCAATGATTGAAACGTTCCGCGAAACCTATGGCGTCGATACCGTCCACGCCTGGGGCATGAGCGAAATGAGCCCGCTGGGCACGACGAATTATCCGATGGCCAAACATCTGGACATGCCCATGGAAGCACAGCACAAGCTGCGCGAAAACCAAGGCCGCCCGCCCTTTGGGGTTGAACTAAAAATCGTCGATGATGATGGCAGAGATCTTCCCCATGACGGTGAAACGCAGGGCGATCTGATGGTGCGCGGCCATTGGGTGCTGGACAGCTACTTCCACATGCAGGATGAGGCCTTGTTGCAGGATGGCTGGTTCGCGACTGGCGACGTTGCCACACTGGACCCGGATGGGTACATGACCATCCGCGACCGATCGAAGGACATCATCAAATCGGGGGGTGAATGGATCAGCTCTGTCGAGTTGGAGAATATCGCGGTCGCACACCCTCAACTAGCGACGGCTGCCGTTGTGGGTGTGCCGCATCCGAAATGGGACGAACGCCCGCTTTTGGTAGCAGTGAAGGCCGAGGGCGAAGAACCGACCGAGCAGGATTTGTTGGCATTCTTCGACGGCAAAATCGCAAAATGGCAGGTACCCGACAAGGTCGTGTTCGTTGATGCCTTGCCCCTTAACGCGACCGGAAAGGTCCTGAAACGCACGTTGCGCTCGGATTTCAGTGATGCGCTGATGGAATAGTGCCAGTCTGGGAAGAATGGCTCCGGCGGTAGGGATCGAACCTACGACCAATTGATTAACAGTCAACTGCTCTACCGCTGAGCTACGCCGGAACGGTCCGCGCCGTATAGCAACCTCAAATTGCGGCGTCCAGTGGGGTAGTGGAGTTTTTTCTGCGAAAAAACTTCGCCGTGGCTCACGCAGCTAATTATGAAGAATTTGGTGTGATTTGGCTCCGGCGGTAGGGATCGAACCTACGACCAATTGATTAACAGTCAACTGCTCTACCGCTGAGCTACGCCGGAACTGAGGGGCGTATAACAACCCGTATTTTCGGCGTCCAGAGGGGAAGCGCACGGGCCGCCAATTTTT
Organism: Ruegeria sp. AD5; assembly: GCF_056542345.1. Lineage (NCBI taxonomy): Bacteria > Pseudomonadati > Pseudomonadota > Alphaproteobacteria > Rhodobacterales > Roseobacteraceae > Ruegeria > Ruegeria sp. AD5. Next base: position 611,510 of record NZ_JBQFZR010000002.1, on the reverse strand, counting down.
TCCGATTCACGCGATGCGCTTGAAACGAGACGCAACTGACAGATCCCCCAAGGGCGCTACACGGGATCTGCCGGTCAGATCAACCAGATGGGCGAAGACATTACGCTCGGCCGCGGGAAGCAGCGCGGCGGGGGTTTCGATATAGATTCGCTGGGCAAGCTGTTGGGCCGTTTCAGGGCCATTTTCCAGGGCGTCGAGTATCTGTGATTCTCGCTGCAATCGGTGGTCTATCAGCCAATCCAGGCGTTTGTCAGGACCCGTAATGGGGGCACCATGCCCGGGGTGAAAAACCGACCATTTGCGCGCGCGCAGGCGGCGACAGGCTGCCATGAAATCCGTCAGGTCCCCGTCCGGGGGCGAGACCAGAGAGCTGGCCCAGCCCATGACGTGATCAGCCGTAAAGCAGACATCCCCCCAGGCCAACGCGATATGGTTGCCCAGATGGCCGGGTGTGTGGATTACTTCGAGTTGCCAGCCTTCTGCCGCGACGCGTTCACCGTCTTCAAGCTCGATATCAGGGCGGAAATCGGCATCGATTCCCTCACCACCTCCGGCAAGCCCGTTCTGGGCCAGCTCGGTCATGACTTCGCTGCGTCCAGCTTGCGGACCACCAAAAGCCAGAACCGGAGCGCCGGTGCGGGATGCGAGCGGGGCGGCCAAAGGCGAGTGATCCAGATGGGTGTGCGTAACAAATATGTGGCTGATCCGCTGCCCGGGTTCCAGCGCATCAACTATGGCTTGCATATGGGCATCACTCAATGGCCCAGGGTCGATGACAGCAATGTCCTCATCGCCCAGAAGGTAGGTATTCGTACCACGATAAGTCATTGGCGAGGGATTGGGCGCAAGAATGCGCCTAAGTCCCGGGGTGAGCACGGCAACCTGTCCAGGCAGAGGGTTGAAATCGTCGGGGGCTTGCATTCTGACCTCTTCCTCTTGCCCGGGCAGCCCGCTAGGTTTAGCGCATGTCGACCCAATGGCTCAAACCCTATATGCCGCGTAGCCTATATGCGCGTGCCGCACTCATTCTGGTACTGCCGGTCATTGTCGTGCTTTTGGTGGTGGCGATTGCCTTTTTGCAAAAACATCTTGAAGAAGTGACCGCCCAGATGACCCGCACGGCGGCGCGCGAGGTGACACTGGTGCTGGACGTGATGGAGGGTGCGGAAACCCAGCAGCAGGCATTGGCAGCTGCGCGGCAGGACTTGTCGGTCTTGAACATGACCGCCCGTTTTCTGCCGCCGAATGAAGAGCCGAAAAACAGTCCGCGTCGATGGTACGATTTCATTGCCCCGCAGGTGGATGCGGAAATGCGCAGCTTGTTGCCTGAAACCCAGTATGTGGCTCTGCCAAATGGACAGGAAGTGAGTCTTTTTCTGGCAACCAATCTGGGCATGCTTGAGCTAGAGTTTGATCGCCGACGCCTGTCGCCGACAGCACCGCATCAGCTGATTGTGACGATGGTGTTCTTTGCGGCTCTGATGACAACGATCTCGTTTCTCTACATGCGCAATCAGTTGCGCCCGATCACGCGCCTTGCGGACGCGGCGCAGGCCTTTGGTCGCGGGCGGGTCGTGCCTTATTCACCCGGTGGCGCAATCGAGGTACGCGCTGCGGGCAATGCCTTCGTTGACATGCGCGCCCGAATCGAGCGGCAGATTGAGCAGCGCACGCTCATGTTGTCGGGGGTCAGCCACGATCTGCGCACACCTCTGACGCGTCTGAAACTTGGATTAGCTATGTTGCCCGAGGACGAGGCCGCACCGTTGTTGCAAGACGTGGACGAGATGCAATCGCTGCTGGATGCATTCTTGGACTTCTCGCGTGGCGCTGCAGAGAGCGCACCCGAAGAGATTGAACCCGAAAATTGGCTGAGCCAAATCGTTGACGATGCCCAGCGCGCGGGCCAGCACGTTGAACTAATCTCGGTCGAGGGGCGTGGAACGGCAATGCTGCGCCCATCGGCCATGCGCAGGGCAGTAGAGAATCTGATTGGAAACGCGAATCGCTATGGTTCACGCGCCGAGGTCAGCCTTTCGATGACGCCAAAGTCACTACGCATTCGGGTTGAAGATGACGGCCCCGGTATCCCGATCGAACAACGCACCGAGGCCGTCAAACCCTTCACGCGACTTGATCCGGCGCGAAACCAGAATCAGGGCACCGGCGTGGGTTTGGGCCTTGCGATTGTTGCCGATATCGCGCGCGTACATGGTGGTATTCTGCGACTGGGCAGCAGCGAAAGGCTGGGCGGATTATGCGCGGATATCGTGATTGGACGGTGAATTGGTAGGCCCGGAGGGACTCGAACCCCCAACCAAAGCGTTATGAGCGCTCTGCTCTAACCAATTGAGCTACAGGCCCGCCTGAGGACTTTGCCTATCACGATGGCAGCCCGCGTCAAGCCTGACCGTTGCAACATGGCTCACAATCGAATAACCCGCGCGCAAAGCACTCATGAGGGATTGGCCATGACAGCGGGCAAGAACGGAATCACCTATGCCGACGCAGGTGTGGATATCGATGCAGGCAACGCTTTGGTCGATCGGATCAAGCCTGCCGCCAAGCGCACCAACCGCTCGGGCGTGATGAGTGGGCTAGGCGGGTTTGGCGCTCTGTTCGACCTGAAAGCGGCTGGCTATAAAGACCCGGTTCTGGTGGGCGCAACCGATGGTGTGGGCACCAAGCTGCGGATCGCAATTGATACCGGCGTTGTCGATGGCGTGGGAATCGATCTGGTGGCGATGTGCGTCAACGATCTGATCTGCCAAGGTGCTGAGCCGCTGTTTTTCCTGGATTATTTTGCCACCGGTAAGTTGGACACCGATACTGCCGCGCGGATTATCGAAGGAATTGCCGAGGGGTGTGTCCAATCTGGCTGCGCCCTGATTGGTGGTGAAACCGCCGAGATGCCGGGTATGTACCCTGACGGCGATTTCGATCTGGCCGGTTTCTCGGTTGGTGCCATGGAACGCGGGACCGCATTGCCCGAGGGCGTTGAACAGGGTGATGTCCTGCTGGGGCTGGCTTCGAACGGGGTGCATTCCAACGGCTATTCGCTAGTGCGCAAGCTGGTCGAGATCTCGGGGTTGGGCTGGGAGGCAGAGTCGCCTTTCGGTGGCGGAACATTGGGTGAGGCTCTGCTGACCCCCACGAGGCTTTATGTGAAACCAGCGCTGCAAGCGATCCGGGCCGGCGGCGTTCACGCGCTTGCCCATATAACCGGCGGCGGCCTCACCGAAAATCTGCCGCGCGTATTGCCCGAAGGGCTCGGGGCCGAGATTGATTTGAATGCTTGGGACTTGCCGCCTGTGTTCAAATGGATGGCCGAGACCGGTGGCATCGCCGAGTCCGAGATGTTGAAGACCTTCAACTGCGGCATCGGCATGATTGTTGTCTGCGCTGCAGATCAGGCAGATGATCTTACAACACTGCTTGCAGAGGCAGGCGAATCCGTTGCGCGCATCGGAACGGTCACCGCAGCGCCGGGTGTTGCCTATTCAGGCAAACTGCTGTGAGCCACAAGCGCGTCGCGATCCTGATCTCCGGGGGCGGATCGAACATGCTGTCGCTGGTCGACAGCATGAATGGCGATCATCCCGGTCGGCCATGTCTGGTATTGTCGAACGATGCAAATGCCGGAGGGCTGAAGAAAGCCGCACAGCGCGGAATTCCGACCGCAGCCGTCGACCACAAGCCCTTTGGCAAAGATCGCGCTGGGTTTGAGGCAGAACTGCTTAAACCGCTTATGGCAGCCCAGCCGGATGCTGTCTGTCTGGCCGGTTTCATGCGTGTATTGACGGGTGAATTTGTATCGCGTTTCCAGGGCCGGATGCTGAACATCCACCCATCGCTTTTGCCTAAGTACAAGGGTTTGAATACCCATGCCCGCGCAATTGAAGCGGGCGACGCCGAACATGGCTGCACCGTTCACGAAGTTACTGCCGCGTTGGATGACGGACCGATTCTGGGTCAGGCGCGCGTGGGTGTACGGGTAGGGGACACGCCTGAGGAGCTCGCCGCCCGCGTGTTGACCTGGGAGCACAAACTCTACCCTGCCGTGCTTCGCCGTTATTGTATGGGCAACAAAGACCCAGTTCTTCTGCCCTAACGCGGCGGAGTGATTTACACGCAAAGGTTATTCGTCTTATGGTCGCATATCGCTCGGGACGAGGACGGCACGGGCAGTCACAATAACCAAAAGCAAGAACAGCACCGCGCATGAAAACCCTGACGACGACGCAAGAGCTGGCCGCATTCTGCTCGGCTGCTACACAATATCCTTATGTCACTGTAGATACCGAATTTCTGCGCGAACGGACCTATTATTCGAAACTCTGTCTAGTGCAGCTTGCGGTGCCGTCGGAAGATGAAGACAGCGCCGTTCTGGTTGATCCACTGGCTGACGGCATATCGCTGGAGCCTTTGTACCAGCTGTTCAGCGACGAAAGCGTGGTCAAGGTTTTCCACGCCGCGCGGCAGGATCTTGAAATTTTTTGGGTCGACGCGGGAGTCTTTCCGACTCCGTTGTTTGATACTCAGGTCGCTGCGATGGTCTGTGGTTTTGGTGAACAGGTTGGCTATGAGACTCTGGTCCGGAAGATTTGCAAGGAAGGGGTCGATAAAACTTCTCGCTTCACCGACTGGTCACGGCGCCCTCTGACGGAAGCGCAGAAAACATACGCATTGGCAGATGTAACCCATCTTCGGAAAATCTATGAGCATTTGGCTGCAGAACTTAAGAAGTCACGTCGGGATCACTGGGTTGCAGAAGAGCTTCGCATACTGACCCGACCCGAGACATATGACATTCGCCCGGAAGAGGCGTGGCGGCGGGTCAAAACGCGGACCAACTCTGCCAAGTTTCTGGCCGTGGTTCGAGAGCTGGCGCAGTTCCGCGAGGCCTATGCGCAAGAGAACAATGTGCCACGAAGCCGTGTGTTCAAAGACGATGCGTTGATCGAGATGGCCTCGACCAAGCCCAAGACGCCCTCTGATCTGGGCGGGTCGCGCTTGTTGCTGCGCGAAGCGCGCAAAGGGGCGATCGCAGAAGGCATTCTGGAGGCGGTAAAACGGGGCATAGGTTGCCCGCAAGACCGATTGCCGAAAATTGACAACAGCCGCGACAAACTGAAGGTCAACCCGGCACTTGCAGATTTGCTGCGCGTTCTTTTGAAATCAAAGACCGAAAGCGCAGGCGTTGCCGCAAAATTGATCGCCTCCAGCGCGGAATTGGATCAGATCGCTGCAGGCGAACGAGAAGTTCCCGCCATGTCCGGTTGGCGGTTCGAGGTTTTTGGCGAGGACGCGCTGAAGCTTTGCGAAGGCAAGATTGCTTTGGCCGCCAAGGGACAGGCAGTGCAGGTTGTCTCGCTTTAACGGCGACGAGATTCCAACGCGTTCTGCTGGCCTTTGACCCGAACTAAACGAATACCTTCCAGTTCTTTTCGGCTTACATTGACGGCCTCTGAAACCATCCGCGACCGTTCGGTGCCCTGCGCAGTGGCGTAGTCCGGGTAATCCACGCGGAAGGTGAATTCCATAACGCCATTTTTGCTGAGTTCTTCAGATCTTACGCGCGCAAGCTGTGCGTTGAACGCACCCTGTCGAATGGCTGTGCCAGCCGCATAGATGATTGCACCCGTCGAGGTTGGGTCGATCCGCAATTCGTTGATCACGGCGATTGGAACGCTGTTATCCTCGGCGTCCGGACGCTCGAACAGGCCTTTTTTGTCGGCATTTTCGGGAACCAATGCATTGGCGTCATCGGCCGACACTTCGGACGGACTGGGTGTGCTGCTGCCAAACCAGTTCGATGGATTCGCGCTTGAGTTGCTCCAGTTGCTACAAGCGGACAGAGCCATTGTGGAGATCATCAGAACAGGCAGAGTTTTGTGCATGGACCCAGTACTTTGTGCAACTTTACCTGCATCGGGTTAACGCAAATTCGATCGTTTGAAAAGCCACGCTGGGGACTGGACAGTCGGTAGCGCTGAGCATAGTTCACAATTGTGAATGCGTAACGCAAGGACGGACCCGATATGTCAACGCCAGCCTTCGAAGAGATAGTCGAGGATTTCGAGTTCCTGGAGGACTGGGAGGACCGCTATCGCCATGTGATCGAGCAGGGCAAAGCGATGGAGCCTCTGGATGATGCATTCAAAGTCCCTGCGACCAAGGTGAATGGTTGCGCCAGTCAGGTCTGGCTGCATCCAACCATTGAGGGCGGTCAATTCCGATTTGACGGTGACAGCGATGCCCTGATTGTTCGGGGCCTGATTGCGGTTCTGCGTAGCCTGTATAACGGCTTGCCGGTGGCCGAGGTGCCCAGTGTTGATGCCGGTGGAGAACTCGCGCGACTGGGGTTGCAGGATCATTTGTCTGCCCAACGTTCGAACGGGTTACGCGCTATGATAGAACGTATTCGCGAAGTGGCATTGGCCAGCGCCTGACTTTTAGGTGGATTTGCGTGCTGCCCAGTCAGCAAGCGTGGTTTCCAAATCGCCATAGCCGGTTTGCCGACGTTCGAATTCCAGCCCCATCCGTTCGGCACACTCCTGCGCGCGGCGAGTGAGGTTGGGATCATCAGTTTGTGCTTGATAGACGAGCTTGGTGTAATTGCCGAAATACATCTCTCGCAATTCAGGATGCCGGTCTAGACCCAGCGGTTTCCAGACAAACGCATCAAACTGCCGCGCAAGGAAATCTGTCAGATAAAAAGCGGTGGTTTCATCGTCTCCATGCGCGGCAAAGGCCAAATTGCCCTCGAAGAAGGAATAGCAATGGGGCCCTTGGATCATCTCGACCCCCAGTCGCTCGCACGCTGCTTGTAGCAACCCACCGGTTCCGCAATCAGCATAGACAACGTAGATGCGATCGTAGGAGTCCCGATGCTTGGCAACCGCATCCTCGACCGCCTGTGTAATCTTTTCCGGGTGCACATGTAAAATGGCGGGCAGGCAAGTCAGCGCCATGTGATCCCAGCCGTTCCGTTCTTTCAAGTCAAAAATCTCGCGCGCCAGTGCGCCGCATGCGATCAGAAGAATTGACTCGGTGCTGTGCGGTGCGACATAGCCCTGACGGGTCAGGCTGTCATCATCTGGCATGTTTGAGTCGGTCATCTGATCTCTCTGACTGGTCTTTAGCTAAATATGTGCCCGAGGTTCGGACAAAAAAGGCCGCCCCAATAAGGGCGGCCTGTCTCGCGATATGGTATCGCGCGTCAGCCGGCCAGTTGGTTGTGCTTGCGCGACATAAAGTCCTTGGCCATTTCCACCGCCACGGCTGCGTCGCGGCAATAACCGTCAGCGCCGATCGCCTTGCCGAACTCTTCGTTCAGCGGAGCGCCGCCAACCAGAACGGTGTACTCATCACGCAGGCCTTGTTCGACCAACGTGTCGATCACGACCTTCATATAAGGCATCGTCGTCGTCAGCAGAGCGGACATGCCCAGAATGTCGGGCTGTTCGTTTTCCAGCGCTTCGAGGTAGTTCTCGACCGGGTTGTTAATGCCGATATCAACAACTTCGAACCCGGCGCCTTCCATCATCATCGCAACAAGGTTCTTGCCGATGTCATGGATGTCGCCCTTTACGGTGCCGATCACCATCTTGCCAACGCGCGGAGCACCAGTTTCAGCCAGCAGAGGCTTCAGGATCGCCATACCGCCTTTCATGGCGTTGGCCGCCAGCAGAACCTCAGGCACGAACAGGATGCCGTCGCGGAAGTCATGGCCGACAATTGTCATGCCGCCAACCAGCGCTTTGGTCAGGATGTCATAGGGTTGCCATCCGCGCTCGAGCAGGATGTTCACACCTTCTTCGATCTCTTCCTTCAGGCCGTCATAAAGGTCATCGAACATCTGTTCGACGAGTTCGTCGTCATTCAGTTCGGACAGGACGATGTCTTCTTCATCAGACATGGGTATTTCCCTGAGCTGTGCGGGCCTGCGGCCCGTGGTGGCATTTTCACCGTTTTGGCCATTTCGTCGCAGGTCTACTGTGACGATTGCGACCTAGGTCGTTCTGAGACCGACCTATAGGCCGAATATTCGCACTCAGCGACATCGAATTTTGCAAGATCATCCTGCATTGGTTTCATTAGCCACGGTAAATTCACCTGCAGTCTAATGCGTCGCCTGTTTCGAGCATCTGATGATTTTTGGGAAACGAAACATGAATCTTGCCAGTGAAACTGGTTTTATTTACATCTAGTGCTTGGAACAAAAGGCGAACAAATGACTACTGCCATCAAAAGCCCTGGGCGCGGAGCAACCTCAAACGAAGCAGGTCGATTCGAGAGGTTTACAACCGAGTTGACCGAAGATGGCTGGGATTTGCCAGACGAACTGCCCCCTTTGCGGACCGAAGTTCGGGAAGAAATGGCGCGCAATCTGATTACCTATAACAAGTCGCCGGACCTACCTTTTGACCGATCCATAAACCCATATCGGGGCTGCGAGCATGGATGCGTGTATTGCTTTGCTCGGCCAACGCATGCGTATCTCGGGCTGTCTCCGGGCTTGGATTTCGAAACCCGCCTTGTTGCGCGACCCAATGCGGCTGAGCTATTGCGTCGCGAACTCTCGGCACGTTCTTACAAGGTGGCCACGATTGCACTGGGCACCAACACCGATCCTTATCAACCGATCGAAAAAAACCGCAAGATAACAAGAAGCTGTCTAAAGGTTCTGAGAGATTTTCAACATCCGGTCGGTATTGTGACCAAGGGGACTCTGATCGAGCGTGATCTTGATATTCTGGGACCGATGGCCAGCAATGGTCTTGTCCGGGTTGGCATTTCGCTGACCACATTGGACCGGGATCTTTCCCGGCGGATGGAACCACGAGCACCTTCGCCGCAGCGCAGGCTCGGAATGATCCGCAACCTGACCGAGGCTGGCGTGCCTGTGCGCGTTATGACATCTCCGGTGATTCCCGGTTTAACCGATCATGAATTGGAAAACCTGTTGGAGGCCGGAAAGCAGGCTGGCGCTGATGCTGCAAGCTGGATCATGCTGCGGCTACCGCGTGAAGTATCCGGGCTTTGGCGCGAATGGCTGAGTGAACATCAGCCAGGCAGAGCAGAGAAGGTGATGGCACGGCTGCGCGAAATGCATGGGGGTAGGGAATATGACCCCCGGTGGGGCCACCGCATGCGGGGCGGAGGAACCTATGCCGAGATGATTGCGCAACGGTTCAAGGCCGCAGTCAAACGTCTGGGGCTGTCGACAGACATGCCGCCACTGAACTGTGCGGCGTTTGCACCTCCACCCCAGCCCGGTGATCAACTGGCTTTGTTTTGAAGCCTTGGTTCAGAAACTAATGCCAATACCGGCCGAGAATCCGTTGACGGTATCGCTGCCGTAGTAGCGGACCATAAACCGTGTCGTTGATACCCAAGGCACCCATGTGTCAGACAGATCGACCTCGATCCCACCACCTACGCGGGCCAGCCAGTCGGTGCCCAATACAAGTGACTGATCCCCGATCAGATAGGACAGGGACAGATCGCCCACCCAGCGGACCGGGCGACCGAACATGCGTTTTCCAGTTGGAAAGCGGTAGCGTGACCACAGAACTGCATTTGCGGCAGTTGATTCAACCAACAAGTCCTCGTTGTCTCCGATAGGCCAGTATTCGATATGGGTATAGCGCAGGCTTGCCTCGAGTTCCCGGTCGTTGGACAGAGCTTTCTCGTACGAGACCGTCATCGATCCGCCTGCGCCACCAGCCCAGATGCCGCCGCTTTCGAGAAAGTCTCGATCAAGCCCCAGGCGGTTGGCGATGGCTTGCGCACCGACAGATGCGTCGGATTGCGTACGTCCGACCGAGATATGGGCCATCGGGGTCATTTTCCAATACTCGCCGATGTCGAACTGATAGCCGACACCGCCGGTCAGGGCGAGGCTGGTCCATTTCAGCGGAATACGCGTGGTATCTCCGGTGCCGCTGAAGGTCAGAACGGGGTCATAGCGCGCGTAGCCTATATACCCCTCAAGATAGATCGGCACGCCCTCAGCAAGGCGAAACCCGCCGCCCAGCTGGGCGGATTTGAAATCGTAATCGCGATTGTCTGTATTTGACTGCAGTGAGATTGCGCTGGCAGAATCGTCCGGGATGCCTGCTAGCCCTAAGATTGCCAACGACCCGGCGGCGTTTTCCTGCTGCTGCTTCTCAAAAGCACGTTCCAGCACGCTTTGAGCGGATGCCGATTGCGCAAGTAGCAACATAATGAACAAGAGGATTAAACGCATGAGAACCAAACACTATTCGCCGAACGCGGCAACATTAGGCGGACTAACGCAGTGCGGAAAGATGCATCGAAACAGTCATTTACGTTTGGTTTCGAACGGTCTCATTTTGGTAACGCTACGGAAAAAAAGACCCCGGATAACCGGGGTCTTAACATCGATATTGTGTGTGGATCAGCGGTTTTCGATGTCCACGTAATCGCGGTTGGTCGCGCCCAGATAAAGCTGACGTGGGCGTCCGATCTTATTCTGTGGATCGGCAATCATTTCTTTCCACTGGCTAACCCAGCCAACGGTACGTGACAACGCGAAGATTGGCGTGAACATCGAGGTCGGGAAGCCCATCGCTTCCATCACGATGCCCGAATAGAAGTCGACGTTCGGGAACAGTTTCTTTTCGATGAAATACGGATCTTCCAGAGCCTGTTTTTCCAGCGCCTTCGCGACCTGTAGTTTGGGATTGTTTTCCACGCCCAGCAGGTCAAGTACTTCGTCTGCCGATTGCTTCATCACTTTCGCGCGTGGATCGAAGTTCTTGTAGACGCGGTGGCCAAAGCCCATCAGACGGAACGGGTCATCTTTGTCTTTGGCGCGCTCGATAAACTCGGGGATGCGGTCCACGCTGCCGATCTCTTCCAGCATTTCAAGGCAAGCCTGGTTCGCACCACCATGGGCCGGACCCCAGAGACAGGCGATACCGGCCGCGATACAGGCGAACGGGTTTGCACCCGAAGAAGATGCCAGACGCACCGTCGAAGTCGAGGCGTTCTGTTCGTGATCCGCCTGCAGCATGAAGATACGATCCATGGCGCGTGCCAGAATCGGGTTCACCTCGTAATCTTCGGCAGGAACGGCAAAACACATGCGCAGGAAGTTTGACGCATAGTCCAGGTCGTTGCGCGGATACACGAAGGGCTGACCAATATGGTATTTGTAGGCCCAGGCCGCGATGGTCGGCATTTTTGCGATCAAACGGTGCGAAGCTACTTCACGCTGACGCGGGTCCGCGATGTCGGTCGAATCGTGATAGAACGCGGACATGGCACCAACCACACCCACCATGATGGCCATCGGATGCGCATCCCGGCGGAATCCGCGATAGAAATACTGCATCTGCTCGTGCAGCATCGTGTGCCGGGTGATTGTGGTCTCGAAGTTCTCCAGATCCTTCGCCGAAGGCAGCTCGCCGTACAGCAGTAGATAGCTGAGTTCGAGGAAATGCGACTTCGAGGCGATCTGTTCGATCGGATAACCGCGATGCAGCAACTCGCCCTTGTCACCGTCGATGAATGTAATGGTGCTGTCACAGCTTGCAGTCGACGTGAAACCCGGATCATAAGTAAAGACGCCAGCCTGACCATAGAGCTTGCGGATATCGATCACATCGGGCCCAGCGGTCGGAGAAAACACCGGCAGATCATAGCTTTCGCCGTGGACAGTCAGTTTGGCTGATTTTTTGCTCTCGGTCATGTTTGTCCCTTCTTCATTCGTGCGCATGCCGGATCGCTGTCCGACAAAGCAGGCAACGACTGCGATCCGTCGCGCAGTCCGTTCTTAGCGGAGCAGCGTTACCCTTATGTGAAATCAGGCCGGGTTCGCTGCATCAGAAAGCCGCGCCAGGGTTTCATCGCGCCCAAGCACAAGCATCATGTCAAATACCGAAGGTGTAACTGCCCGGCCCGCTAGTGCCGCCCGCAGCGGACCAGCCAATTTGCCGAACTTAACCCCATTCGCCTCTGCGAACGAATTCAGGGTCTCCTCCAGTTCGTTCCGGGACCAGCTAGCATTTTGCAGCTGCGGCGTCAATTCTTTCAGTATACCGTCGGATACAGATGCCAGCGCCTTTGCGGCCTTTTCATCTGGCTGGATAGGTCGCGACGTAAGCACAAAATGAGCTTTTTCAATGAGTTCCGGGAACGTGCGTGCGCGGTCCTTGAGGCAATACATCGCACGGATCAAATCACTGGATTGTGTTTCGGAAAGCGGCGGCAAACCAGCTGACTTCAGATATCCCTGAATTTCATGCTGCAGCGCGGCATCTTCCCCGACGGCGATATGTTGTCCACAAAGGTTTTCCAGCTTCTTCACATCAAATCGCGCCGGGCTTTTGCCGATGCCATCCAGATCGAACCACTCTTTAGCTTGGGCATCGGTAATGAACTCATCATCCCCATGGCTCCAGCCCAGCCGAGCCAGATAGTTGCGCATTCCGGATGCCGGATATCCCATAGCCTGATATTCTTGCGCCCCCAACGCACCGTGACGTTTGCTGAGCTTTTTCCCATCGGGTCCATGGATCAAAGGGATATGCGCCCAGACTGGTACATCCCAACCCATCGCCTCGTAGATCATCATCTGACGGGCGGCGTTGTTGAGGTGATCGTCGCCCCGGATCACATGAGTCACGCCCATATCATGATCGTCAACCACAACGGCCAGCATATAGACCGGAGTCCCATCCGAACGCAGCAGGATCATGTCGTCCAATTGCTCATTTCGAATAGTCACATCGCCCTGCACTTGATCACGGATCACGGTGGTGCCGTCTTGCGGGGCCTTGATGCGGATCACGTAAGGGGCGTCCGGATGGGTGGCCGGGTCGGCCTCGCGCCATGGGCTGCGAAACAGGGTCGACTGCCCCTCGGCCCGCGCCTGTTCACGGAATGCAGCGATTTCTTCCTGCGCCGAAAAGCACTTGTATGCCTTGCCGTCGGACAGCAATTGATGCGCGACCTCTGCATGTCGAGGGGCACCCTCGAATTGGCTGACGACCTCACCGTCATGATCAAGCCCTAGCCAGTCCATGCCTTGCAGTATGGCCGCTGTTGCTTCCGGCGTGGAACGTTCCCGATCGGTATCCTCGATCCGCAACAGGAACTTGCCGCCGCGACCCCGCGCATAAAGCCAGTTGAACAGAGCAGTGCGGGCGCCACCGATATGCAGAAATCCGGTGGGAGAGGGGGCAAAACGGGTGACGACCTGATCGGACATGGTGTGGATTAACCTTTTGGTAACCTTAGCGGGCATAGTTTGGCGACTATCTACCCAGCCCGAAGGACGGGGGCAACCATGCGTGTTCTGACACGGGTCGAGACCGCGTTGCTGACCCAGCGGGGACACTTGTTTCCGTGGTCCCCGATCTGCCTGGCGGTCGGGATTGGTTGGTATTTCAGCCTCAGGTTCGAACCCGAGGTTGAGCTCTATGCCGGCGTTCTGGCGCTTGCCTTGCTGGCGCTTGCCTCCACCCGTTGGATGGGGGCCGCGTGGTCACCGCTGGCCACTGGCTTAGCCCTGATCGCGATGGGGTTCGCTCTGGCCGGGGCTCGGGCACATATGGTTGCGGAGCCGGTCCTGCAATGGCGTTACTATGGCCCGGTCGAGGGGAGGGTCGTAGCGCTGGACCGCTCTGCGTCGGATGCGCTGAGGGTGACATTGGATCAGGTGCGGATCGGGGACGTTCCTGCTGATCAAAGACCCCGGCGCATCCGGCTGTCTATTCACGGGGAGTCAGTTGCGCTGTCCCCGGGTCAGCGGATTATGACCACAGCACATCTTTCGCCGCCGCAAGGGCCAGTTGAACCCGGAGGTTTTGATTTTCGCCGCCACGCCTGGTTCCAGCAACTCGGCGCTGTTGGATACACTCGGGTTCCGGTCCTGACGTCGGCTGCGGCGCAAGATGGTTTGGACGGAGTGCGTATCACGGCCTGGCGCATGGTGATCTCGGATCGGGTGCGCACGATCCTGCCGGGCGAAGTCGGGGGCTTTGCCGCCGCCGTAACTACCGGTGATCGCAGCGGGATGGGGCAGGCCTCGTTAGAGGCGTTGCGCGCGTCCAACCTGGCTCATCTTCTGGCGATTTCGGGCCTGCACATGGGTTTGCTGACTGGTTTCGTTTTTGTGGCGTGCCGCATGTGGTTCTCAATGGTACCTGTCATCGCGCTTCGCATGCCCGTACGCAAGGTGGCCGCGCTCTGCGCGTTATTCGCGTCGACAATCTACCTGCTTCTGTCTGGTGGGAACGTCGCGACTGAGCGCGCCTTTGTGATGGTCTGCGTTATGCTGGGGGCCGTATTGTTGGCCCGGCGCGCGATTTCGTTGCGGGCGGTGGCCGTGGCTGCGCTGATTGTTCTTACCTTTCGTCCAGAAACTCTTTTGAGCCCCGGATTTCAGATGTCTTTTGCAGCCACAACCGCCTTGGTCGCAGGGTTTGGCGCGTTGCGGGACTATGGCCCAATGCCCGGCCCAAAATGGCTGCGGCCTGTGCTGGCCTTGTTGACATCCTCGGCGATCGCGGGGATCGCAACAGCTCCGATCGGGGCGGCGCATTTCAACGCTATTTCACACTACGGGTTGTTGGCAAATCTCGTCTCCGTGCCCGTCATGGGAACGCTGGTCGTTCCAAGTGCGGTGGTCGCCGCCCTTCTTGCACCTTTTGGGCTTGAAGCGATTGCATTGCACGTAATGGGTCTTGGGCTGAGATGGATCCTTACCGTTGCCAATTGGGTCGCGGGACTGGAGGGCGCGCGCGGGTACGTAGTAAGCCCAGACTATTTCGTATTGCCTGCTCTGGCTCTGTCTCTTCTGTGGCTAATGCTGTGGCAAGGGCACGCACGGTGGCTCGGCATCGCCCCGGCGGCATTGGCGATAGCGCTGTGGGGTCAGGGGAGCCGCCCAGACGTGCTGATCGCCGATACCGGCGGGCTGGTCGGAGTGATGACTGAACACGGGCGCGCGCTGAGCAAACCGAAAGGCAGCGGATTTGTCGCGTCGGTGTGGCTGGAAAATGACGGGGACGGGGCAGATCAACCAAAGGCCGCTTTGCGATGGCCAGAGGCATCAGCGGGAATTCAACGTTTTCTGCTGGGAGACAAAGAGCTTGTCCACTTGACTGGCAAGCGGGCTGCGAGCGCCTTTCAGGAATGCAGGAAAGATCAGATCATTGTCGCCCCGGTGTCGTTGACTTTGACCGGTGAATGCAGCGTTTACGATACGGAATTTCTGCGGAAGACAGGCAGTCTTGCGTTATCCAAGGGGCGTTTGTTCGCCAGTTCTGATATCTCAGGCCGCCGCCTCTGGTCCACCAAGCTGCCTCAGTAGCTTCGGATCAAGCCTACCAGGCGGCCCTGAACTTTCACCTTGTCCTCTGGCAGCACGCGGGTCTCATAGGCCGGATTTGCCGCTTCCAGCGCAATGGCCTGACCTCGGCGGAAAAACCGTTTCAGCGTGGCTTCCTGTTCTTCCACCAATGCCACCACGATGTCACCGTTGTCAGCGGCTGTTGTTTCGCGGATCACCACGACATCGCCATCGTTGATACCGGCGTCGATCATCGAGTCGCCACGAACCTCAAGCGCATAATGTTCACCACGGCCCGAAACCATCGAGCCCGGTACCGCAACGCGGTGCGAAACATGGCTGATCGCTTCGATCGGTACACCGGCAGCAATCCGGCCCATAACAGGCAATTCCATCGCATCAACTGTGACGGGTTCAAAGTTCGCGGGGCGTGGACCTTCAGGGCGATCGCCTTCAATCACCCGCGGTTTGAAACCTGCCGTGGGCTCTCCCCCAAGGCTTTCTGGCAGCTTGACAATTTCGATGGCACGGGCCCGATGGGCAAGGCGGCGGATAAAGCCACGTTCTTCCAGCGCGGTGATCAGTCGATGAATCCCGGATTTTGACCGTAGATCCAACGCGGCCTTCATCTCATCAAAACTGGGCGGAACACCGTCCGCTTGCACGCGTTTGTGGATGAATTCCAGCAAATCCAATTGCTTCTTGGTCAGCATTGCTCATACCTCGTCGCTCATGCGTTTTCTTTTGTTCTACGCATGTTCACGTTTTGTGTCAACGGATTTGCTAGATCGGCAGGTAAAGGACCTCATCCCCGGCCTCGCGTGCGGGATCGTGTGGTTGGCGTACCAACAGTGCATTGGCTTGCGCCAAAACACTCAGCAGCGAGCTGTCCTGATCATCACAGGCGCGGATGCCGCCGTTGTCCAACACCGCCCGCATATAATGCTCACGCGGGCCATTTTTTCCGAGCGGGGCAGAAAGGCGGGCGCGTTGGAATGGCTGTAGGGCCTGTTCAATCCCCAACATGCGGCGCACCATTGGGATGAGGAACAGGTAACCGCACACCATGGCACTGACCGGATTTCCGGGTAGACCGACCATTGCAGCACCCCCAAGCCGCCCGGCCATCAGAGGTTTACCCGGTCGCATGCGAATCTTGTAGAACGATTGCTTCAGCCCAAGACCTTCCGAGACATCTGCAACCAGGTCGTACTCGCCAACCGACGCCCCTCCGATTGTCACCACAAGGTCAGCGCCCTGTGCCAAGCCAAAAGCTGTTTCTAATGACGCTATGGTATCTTGTGCGATAGGAAGTACACGAACTTTTGCGCCAGCATCTTCCAGTAACGCCTTAAGACCAAAGGTATTTGAGGCGATGATCTGATCGGGGCCGGGTGTTTCTCCGGGCATCACCAGTTCGTCACCGGTTGAGATTAATGCAACCACGGGTTTGCGGGTCACAGGGACCGAAGCGATGTTCATCGCTGCCATTAATGCAACATCTTCGGGTCTGAGTTGGCGTGGGGCCGTGATCTGCGTAGCGATGCTGAAATCGATCCCCGCAGGGCGGATATTGGCCTTTTCACCGGGGGCGTGGGTTATGGTGATCAGATCACCGCGTCGGTCGACATCTTCCTGTATGACGACGAAATCTGCACCATCCGGCACAGGCGCACCAGTGAATATCCGCACAGCTTGGCCGGGTCCGACGCTTCCAGCAAAGCGACGTCCGGCCGCTGCTTCGCCAACCACTTTGAACATTGCATGCAGTTCGACTTCGGCCGCCCTGACGGCGTACCCATCCATCGATGACGCAGCAAAGGGCGGCTGATCACGCGTTGCTGCAACGTTTTCTGCCAGGATACGACCGGCAGCCTCGGCAAGGGCAACCGTTTCTGCGGGCAGCGGTGAGACCAGATCGAACAGCAGAGCCCGCGCTTCTTCAACCGAGATCATGATGCCTCGTAACGCCCTGATTTTCCGCCGTCTTTCAGTAGAACACGAATGCCGCCGATCTCCATCGATTTGTCCACGGCCTTCGCCATATCGTAAACCGTCAGTGCGGCTGTCGAGACTGCTGTCAGCGCTTCCATCTCTACGCCGGTCTGGCCCGAAGTTTTTACAGTCGCTTCAATCTGAACGCCGGGAAGGTTCGGGTCTAAGCTCAGTTCAATGGCGACTTTGGTCACGGGTAGCGGATGACACAGAGGTATCAGGTCAGGCGTTTTCTTGGCGCCCATTATGCCCGCAAGTCTGGCAACACCAAGAACATCGCCTTTCTTAGCGCGTCCTTCTGAAATGATATCAAAGGTTTCCTTCGCCATCTTGATGTATCCAGATGCAACCGCAACCCGGTCAGTGACAGCCTTGTCGGACACATCCACCATATGGGCCTCACCTTTGGCATCAAAATGGGTCAGCGGCATCACATCACTCCGGGAATGAGCGGGTTGGCGAGCAGTGCTCGAGTTGCCGAAGCTACATCATCCTGACGCATCAGGCTTTCACCAATAAGGAAACAGCGCGCACCGTAGCGGGCGATATCTGCGAGGTCCGCCGGAGTGCTCAGGCCGCTCTCGCAGACGATCGTGCGATCCGCTGGAACCAGCTTTGACAGATGACGAGTTGTATCAAGATTCGTCTCGAAGGTCTTGAGATTGCGGTTGTTTATCCCGATCAGCGGGCTTTTCAGCTGCGATGCCCGCTCAAGCTCGTCTGCGTCATGGACTTCGATCAGAACATCCATGCCCCAGTCAAACGCGGTTTGCTCAAGCTCGGCGGCCTGTGCATCGCTGACCGATGCCATGATGATCAGGATGCAATCCGCACCCAATGCACGCGCTTCGACCACCTGATAGGGGTCGTACATGAAGTCCTTCCGCAATGCTGGCAACGAACAGGCCGCGCGCGCTTCGGTCAGAAAGGATTTGTCGCCCTGAAAGCTAGGCATGTCGGTCAGAACCGACAGGCAAGCCGCGCCGCCCTCTTCATAAGCTTTGGCAAGCGCGGGCGGATCGAAATCAGCGCGGATCAGACCTTTGGACGGGCTGGCCTTTTTGACCTCGGCGATCAATCCGTACCCCTTGCGCATAGCCGAATGCAGGGCTTCGGCAAAACCGCGTACCTCGGGTGCGTTCCGTGCCTCAGATTCTAGTGTTTCCAGAGGCTTATGCGCCTTATCCGCAGCGATCTCTTCCAGCTTGTACGCTTTGATTTTGTCCAGAACGGTCTCGGTCATGCGGCTTCCTGTGTAATGCGCGCCAGCGCGGTGATCTTTTCACGGGCCTTGCCGCTATCAATGCTTTCTGTGGCCATCGAAACGCCCTCGCGCAGATCGCGTGCCGCATCTGCAACGACCAGCGCCGCTGCCGAGTTTAGCAACACCGCGTCGCGGTAGGCTGAAGGTGCCCCATCCAGCAGGGCGCGGAAGGCGACCGCGTTCTCTTCGGGCGTGCCGCCGATGATATCTTCGAACGGATGCACCGGAAGGCCTGCATCTTCGGGGTGAAGCTCGACCTCTTTGACAACGCCGTCCTCAACTGATGCGACCCAGCTGACCCCGGTGATCGTAAGCTCATCCGTACCGTCTGAGCCGTGGACTAGCCAGGCATGTTCAGCCCCAAGCAGACCCAGAGTTTCGGCCATCGGGCGGATCAGGTCGCGGCTGAACGCACCGGTCAGTTGGCGCTTCACTCCGGCGGGGTTGGTTAGGGGCCCCAGAATGTTGAAAATCGTGCGCGTACCCAGTTCTTGCCGCGAGGGCATGACATGGGCGATCGCCGGGTGGTGCATCGGGGCCATCATGAAACCGATACCGACTTCTTTCAGCGCTTTTTCAACAACTTCCGGGCCAACCATAACGTTAATACCAAGCTGCCCAAGAGCATCTGCTGCGCCGGATTTCGAGCTCAGATTCCGATTACCGTGTTTTGCAACGGTGACACCGGCGCCAGCCGTCACAAAAGCCGTGGCTGTCGAGATATTGAGTGTTCCTTTGCCGTCGCCCCCCGTGCCAACGATGTCCATCGCGCCAGCGGGAGCTTTCACTGCATTGCATTTCGCGCGCATTACGGCAGCGGCGGCGGCGTATTCCTCGACCGTCTCGCCGCGCGTGCGCATTGCCATCAGCAACCCGCCGATCTGGCTGGGCGTGGCGGCCCCATCAAAGAGGATGCCAAAGGCCTGTTCAGCCTCGGCACGGGTCAAAGGTCGATCGGCCGCAGCACCGATCAGAGGTTTCAGAGCGTCGCTCATGCGGGGACTTTCATTTCGTTCAGGAAGTTCTTGAGCAGGGCGTGACCATGCTCGGACGCGATGGATTCCGGGTGAAACTGGACGCCGTGGATCGGCAGTTCTTTGTGCTGCAGACCCATAATCGTGCCATCCTCAAGCTCGGCGGTGATCTCAAGGCAATCGGGCAGGCTTTCGCGTTCTACGACAAGCGAATGATACCGGGTGGCCTCGAAGGGCGAGGGCAGGCCAGCGAATACACCTTTGCCGGTGTGTTTCATCGTGCCCATTTTCCCGTGCACGATCTCATGACAGCGCACAACCTTGCCGCCAAATGCCTGACCGATGGTTTGATGCCCCAGACAGACCCCCATCAGCGGTGTTTGCGTCTCGGCCGCGGCTTCGGTCAAGGCCAGACAGATACCCGCCTGATCGGGATCACAAGGGCCGGGGCTGAGCAGAATACCAGCCGGGTTCATCGCCATTGCTTCCTGCACATCCAGCGCGTCATTCCGGCGCACGACCATCTCGGCCCCGAGCTCACCCAGATAATGAACGAGGTTGTAGGTAAACGAGTCATAGTTGTCGATCAGCAGCAGCATTTGGGCACTTATCTTCCTATGGGCATTTCGGGCTGGCGATGCAGTCCCTGAGCGCGGTATAATGTCGGGACATACATGCTCAGGCTTGTGCGGCAGCGTCAAGAGGACATACCCAACTTGACACCGTGCGGGTGAGCGCCGCGGAAGATGGCGTCTGGGTGGATGAGGCACGAAACAACGCGAGAGGCGAGATTTCGATGAGCGGATTTTACGGTGGAGTGATCGCCGGGGCGGTCTCGGTATTGGCACTGGGCGCGGTTCTTTCGCTGACAACTCCTTTGTCACGTAAACCAGATGTGACGGCAACAGCGCCCGAAGTGGCTGATACTCCGCAGCCCCTGGAGGCTGCGAAAGTTGAAGAAAGCAATGCCGATGCTGATCTGGTTGAGTTGCCACCATCCGGCCCTGAAACCCCCGATCTATCATCAGATTCGCTGGATGGCTTGGCAGGTATCGAGCTTGAGCCCGGTGCCCGTCCTGAGGCGGGTGGAGCACCGACCGTAGCCGAGGCACCTGCAGCGATCTCATCTTCTGACGTGACCGTTCAAACCGAAGCGCCCGCGGCACCGCCAAATCCACTTGCCGAACCAACCTCGCCACAACAGGAAGCCGAACCGGCAGCGCTCGCGGACGCTCCAGCAGCGCCTGCGCCCGAGGAAGCCCCGGAACCGCAGGTTGCGGAAGAAACGCCCAACGAGGCCCCTCAGGTCGCTGCCTTGCAGCCTGAGATCGCGGATGTGCCGGATGCAGCTCCAGAGGCTCAGGAAGCGGAACCCGTGCCTGATGAAAATCCAATCGCGGTTGAGGGTGAAGAAGATACCCGCCCTGTACGTCAGCCGCGCGTATTGACCCTGCCGCAAATTGGCGGAGAGGGGGCCACAGGTTCCGGTTCGTTGATCGGCAAGCGTGTCGTGCCCCTAACCGAGAGGGATGACCCGCCCGTCGAACAAGCCGTGATTACTCCAGAAGTGGTGGCCAAGCCCATCGAAGCACATGCTGCCACCTTCGAAAATCCAGAATCCAAGCCATTGATGTCGATCATTCTGATCGATGATGAAGGGGCTTTTGGGGCCGAGGCGTTGCAGGATTTCCCATACCCGCTAAGTTTTGCCGTCAGCCCGTCTGACCCGAATGCAGCGGAAAAAATGGCCCGTCATCGCGAGGCTGGATTTGAAGTATTGGCCTTGGTTGACATGCACGAAGCCGCCAGTGCTCAGGACGCTGAGGTGTCGTTGTCGGTGTGGTTGGATCAATTGCCTCAAACCGTTGGCATTCTGGAAGGTGTCGGAAGCGGCATTCAGGGCAACCGAAAGCTGGCTGATCAGGTTGCGGCGATTGCCGGAGATACCGGGCGCGGGCTGGTGACGCAGGACAATGGTCTAAACACAGCGCAAAAGCTTGCAGCGCGCAACGGCATTCCATCCAGCGTAGTGTTCCGCGATTTCGATGGTGCCAAACAGGACCCCAAGATCATGCGGCGTTTTCTGGATCAGGCAGCCTTCCGCGCCGGACAGGAAGGTGCCGTGGTGATGCTGGGTCGTCTGCGTCCCGAGACGATCTCGGCTCTGTTGCTGTGGGGGCTTGAGGATCGCGGCAGCCGCGTGGCGATGGCCCCAATTTCTGCCGTGATGATGAAAGAAGTCCAGCAGGGCGATGCCGGATCGCTGACGGACGGGTGACGGCAGCGACCATCCGCCACCCCACTAGCTGTTTCCGCTGCCTGTAAACCGCGCCGCATCCGCAGCCGCGCGGCGAATGGCGTTCGATTTATGGACGGTCTCCATGTATTCCGCTTCGGGGTCGCTGTCATAGACAACGCCGCCTCCAGCTTGGATATACAGTTTGTGGTCTTTCACAATGGCCGTCCGCAGCGCGATGCACATATCCATGTCGCCGCCTGCGCTGAAATACCCGACACCGCCACCGTAGATGCCGCGCTTTTCAGGCTCCAACTCGTCGATGATCTCCATCGCGCGCACTTTGGGCGCGCCTGATACCGTGCCTGCGGGCATCCCGGCAAAGAACGCGTCCAATGCGTCCTTGTCTTCGGCCAGTTCACCGACCACGTTTGATACGATGTGCATCACGTGGCTGTAGCGCTCGATGATGAACTCTTCGGTAGGACGCACGGTTCCAATCTTAGAAACACGCCCGGTGTCATTGCGGCCCAGGTCCAGCAACATGAGGTGCTCGGCCAGTTCTTTCCTGTCGGCCAGCAGGTCGATTTCGTTGGCCTTGTCTTCTTCGGGCGTCGCGCCACGCGGGCGGGTACCCGCGATTGGGCGGATCGTGACCTCATTGCCGAAGACGCGCACCAGGATTTCTGGGCTTGCGCCTACGACCTGAAAGCCGCCGAAGTTGAAATAGAACATGAATGGCGATGGGTTGGTACGCCGCAGCGAGCGGTAGAGGGCAAATGGCGGTTGTGGAAAATCCTGTGTCCAGCGTTGGGCCGGGACGACCTGAAAGATATCACCCGCACGGATATATTCCTTGGCCTTTTCAACGGCTTCCATATAGCCCGATTTGGTGAAGTTAGAGACAGGAGCCCCAACTTCAATTGCGTCACCTAGATCGCGCGTCTCGGCCGGCATGGCACGCTCAAGATCACGCACGGCATCCATCACACGCTCGGCAGCCTGCGCATAGGCGGCTTTGGCGGTTTGCCCCTCGCTGACCCAGGCGGGCGACACCACGGTAACCTCGCCTTTGACGCCGTCCAACACAGCAATGACCGAGGGGCGCAGCATGATCGCATCGGGCAGGCCCAACGGGTCAAGGTTCACATCCGGCAGGTATTCCACCAACCGGACCATGTCGTAGCCCAGATAGCCAAACAGGCCAGCGGCGGCCTGCGGCAGGTCATCGGGAAGCGCGATGCGGCTTTCAGCCAACAAGGCGCGCAAGTTGTCCATCGGGTTGCCATCCTGTGGCTCGAACGCCTCGGCATCGAAGCGGGCTGATCGGTTCAAGGCCGATGTCTCGCCTTGACAGCGCCAAATCAGATCGGGCTTCATTCCGATGATCGAATAGCGCCCACGCACTTCACCCCCGGTTACCGACTCGAGCATGAAGGCGTCTTTCTGAGCGCCTGTCAGTTTCAGCATCAGTGAAACCGGCGTATCCAGATCAGCGGCGAGGCGGGTATAGACGACCTGATTTTCGCCCGCATCATAAGCGCGCGCGAAACTTTCGAAATCCGGGGTCAGGGCCATGTTCTGTCTCTTTTAGTAACTGGCCCGTACCGCGTTCAGCGCTTGCTGATCCAGCACAGGGCGTGCGCGTGTCTGGGCATTGCGCACATAGATGTCAAAGATGTTCTGCGCCAGCGCCTGGCTCAATTGCGCAGCCAGTGCATCCTGCATCTGGCGTTGCTCATCGGTTTCCGCCGGAGGCAGCTCTTCATCCAGACGCACGATCAGGGCGTTACCGTTTCCGGGAATGACACGCAGCTCGCCAGGGTCCATTTCAAACACCTGAGTCATGAAGTCCACGGGAACATCCTCGAGGAATGCGGTACGTGTCAGCGCATTTTCGACACGGAAGGGCAGGCCTGTGGCGGTAAAGTCGCCATCTGTTGCCAGCTGGGTCAGAACCGTGTTGCCCTGATTTTGCAGCGCTTTCGCAGTTTCTACCTGCAGCCATGCCTCGGCGACACGGTCACGGGCGCTTTCCAGAGGTTCCGGGCGCGGCTCTAGCACTTCATTCAAGCGCAGCGCAAAGATCGAACCATCTTCAAGGAACGCGACCTCTGGGAAATCACCTTCTTGCACAGCCTCAGCCACTGCGCGGAAGCCGTCATACGCGGCGACGCCATCGTCGCTTTGCTGGGTCCAGTCGATCTGACCCAGTTCCATCTCGGTCTCACCGGCCAGTTCTTCCAGTGTTGCGCCACCTGCAAGCAGGTCGTTGATGTCTTCGGCCTGTGCTTCGATCTGACGGCGCGCTCGGTCGGCGGCGAGTTCTGCACGAAGTTCGGGTTCGGCGTCTTCGAAACTGACATTGTTCTCGGCCAGCGATCCATTGATCCGGAACAGGGCAGGGCCGAACACCGTGGGAAGCGGGCCGACCACATCGTCGATCTCGGCGGCAAACACGGCGTCGGCTGCATCGCCCAGATCTTCACGGGTGACATCGCCCAGATCAACATCGCTCAGCTCAAGCTGACGTTCGCGGACCAACTGTTCGAAATCGGCCCCGCCAACTTCAAGTTGTGCCAGCGCCTCGGTTGCGGAATCTTCGCTGGGATAGGGCAGACGCTCGACCAAGCGGCGCTCGGGTTGGAAAAATTCGTCAGCGCGTTGGTCGTATAGACGGCGCAGAGAATCTTCGTCCACTTCGATCGTGTCGAGCAGCATGTCGGGCGACAGAATGGCGTAGGTCAGTTGCTTGGTGCGGGGCAGGGTGAACTGATCGGTATTCTCATCGTAATATGTCTGAATCTGCGCGTCTGTGGGTTGGGCCACGGGCGTTTCGAGAAGGTCGGCAGACAGGGTCGCCACGGTAAAGCTGCGGCGGGCTAGCACATAGTTCGACAAAGCCTCGGTCAGCGTACGGGGCATTTCAACACCGCTCATGACCGCACCCTGAACGATGGTGCGTGAAGATTCTTTGCGCAGATCCGATTCGAATTCGGAATCGGTCATTCCGACCTGTTCCAGCTGAAAGCGATAGGCTTCGCGGTCGAATGTACCGTTTACACCTTGGAACGCCGGTATCTGTACAATCTCCTCCTGCAGGTTCTCGTCACCGATCGAAATGCCTAGCTGTCCGACCTCGTTATCGATTGCGGCCAGCGCGATCAGGCGCGAAAGGGCAAGTTGATCGAGGCCAAGATCATGTGCCTGCGAAATCTGCATTGCCTGTCCGGTTTGCGCTTCGACGGCCCGGATCTCGCGCTGAAGCTCACGAAAATACGCGTCGACCGAAACGCTTTCATCACCGACCTGCGCAACCGTACGAACGGTTCCGGTCAGGCTGGTGGCGCCAAAGCCCGCAAGGCCCAGCATCAAAAGACCCATGAGAATCCAGACAAAGGTTTTGGATAGGTTTTTCATGCCTGCGGCCATGGTGCCCTCTTGGTTTTGTCGGCAAATGTCTGCCCAGTCGGTTGCGGCCCTGAATACGATGCGTGCAGCCGGGGGGCAAGCTTAGAAGGACAAGCCCTGCAATCGGTCGAACAATTGCGCGATACCGGCGCGGTCGAGGTTGGCAAATGCTACACGAACCTGCCGCTTTCCCGCGGAATCGCCCTCTGGCATGAACATGGTACCCGGCAAAAGCAGTATACCTGCCTCGGGTACCAGCCGCCGGGCCAATTCGTCGGAAGCGATGCCAAAGGGATGTTCGAGGTAGGCAAAGTAAGCGCCAAGTCCCAAAAGACGCCAGCCTTTGTCTTCAAGGCGTGGCATTCCTTCCGCGATGGCCGCTCTTCGGTCGAGAATTTCATCTCGTTCACCCGCAACCCATTGGGTCAAGTTCCGCATGCCCCAAAGCGCGGCAAACTGGCCGATCTGGCCGGGGCAGATTGCGACCGTGTCCAGAAATTTCTCGATCTCCGCCAACAGGGCGGGGCTGGTTGAAATCGCGCCGACACGGTGACCGGTCAGGCGGTAGGCTTTTGAGAACGAGTAGAGATGGACAAACGTATCGTCCCAACCCGATTGCTGGAACAGGTCATGAGGCGCGCCTGATCGACTGTCGAAATCGCGATAGGTTTCGTCAACCAAAAGACGAAGCCCCGTTTCCCGCGCAAGATCATAGAAGCGGCGCACCAAGTCCGCAGGGTATTCGACACCACCGGGATTGTTCGGCGTCACCAACGAAATCGCCCGTGTCTTTTCGGTGATAAGGGCGCGGGCGCGTTCCGGATCGGGAAGCAAATCATCGTCTGTGGGCAAATCAACGGTTTTTACCCCAGCCATATCCAGCCACATCTTGTGATTGAAATACCAAGGGGTCGGAAGGATCACCTCATCCCCCTGATCGGTAATTGCCGAAATCACGGCTGAAAAGGCCTGATTGCAGCCCGAGGTGATTGCGATCTGATTCGCCGTTACCTCAGCCACATAATGTGCGCTGATCTGAGCTGCGAGTTCGGACCGCAGGTCATCGTTGCCCAGAACCGGGCCGTATAGATGCGCGCTGTCCTGCTCGACCGCGAATTCGGCCATTGCTTGCCGCAGCGCTAACGGGGGCGGATCGACCGGAGCCGCCTGACTGACATTGATCAACGGACGGTCAACTGCGAACTCGACCCCGTCCAGCCAACGGCGTGCCTCCATCACCGGAGGGGCAAAGGTGGCGGCAGTGCGGGTCATTGTCATGGTGAGTCCGTGATTACAGCGCTTAGTTGAAACGCTTGATTAATCGGTTCCCCGAAAGGGTTCGACATATTGCAGGGCCATGTCCCATGGGAAGAAAATCCATGTGTCCTGACTGACCTCGGTAATGAAGGTGTCTACCATCGGACGGCCTTTAGGCTTGGCGTATACGGTCGCGAAATGCGCTTTGGGGAACATATCGCGCACCAGTTCCAGCGTTTTGCCGCTATCGACCAGATCGTCGATGATCAGAATACCGGTGCCATCACCCATCAGATCAGCATTGGGCGCTTTGAGAATTTCTGCTTCGCCCTGCGCCTGATGATGATAGGATTTCACGCTGACAGTATCGACCGTACGGATATCCAGTTCGCGGCTGACGATCATCGCGGGGGCCATGCCGCCACGTGTAATTGCCACGACCGCACGCCAAGCGCCATCATCTGGTCCTTGCCCATCCAGACGCCACGCAAGAGCGCGCGAGTCGCGATGAATCTGATCCCAGCTGATGTGGAAGCCTTTTTCGTGTGGCAGGCGGTCCTTGGCGCTCATGGTCTGTTATCCTTTTTCAACGTCCGGCGCGTCGACGGCTTTCATCCCGACGATGTGATAGCCTGAATCCACGTGCAGATTTTCACCTGTCACTCCGCTGCTGAGATCAGACAGCAGATACAGGGCCGATTTACCAACATCATCGATGGTCACATTCCGGCGCAGGGGCGAGTTATACTCGTTCCACTTCATGATATAACGGAAATCGCCGATGCCGCTGGCCGCGAGCGTTTTGATCGGGCCTGCCGAGATCGAATTCACGCGAATGCCGTCTTTGCCCAAATCCTCGGCCAGATACTTTACGGATGCCTCAAGGGCGGCTTTTGCAACACCCATTACATTGTAGTGTGGCATGACCTGTTCAGCGCCGTAATAAGTGAGGGTGATCGCACTGCCGCCTTCGTTCATCATTTTCTCCGCGCGCTGCATAACGGCGGTGAAAGAGTAGACCGAAACATCCATCGTCAGGTTAAAGTTCGCGCGCGACGTGTCGACGTAACGCCCGCGCAATTCGTTCTTGTCAGAAAAGCCAATGGCGTGGACGACGAAATCCAGTTTACCCCATTTCTTTTCGAGCGCGCTGAAGAGTTCATTAATTGATTCTTCGTCGCTGACGTCACAGGGCAAAACGATCTCGCTGCCCAGCTGCGCCGCCAATGGATCGACGCGTTTTTTCAGGGCGTCCCCCTGATAGGAAAAGGCCAGCTCGGCCCCGGCGTCGGACAAGGCGCGGGCGATACCCCATGCGATTGATTTGTCATTGGCCAGTCCCATGATGAGGCCGCGTTTTCCGGCCATCAACTGATTTGACATCTTCGGTTCTCCGCCTGTCGTCGCATTGTGTTCGGTTGGTTTATGCCATTGATTGTCCTGCTTCAAGGCCATGCGCTCTTGCCCGCAGCGGGTTCTCGCCTTAGGGTCATGTTAATTGTTTCCTGGGGATGGAAATGAACGAGCATAATGGCATCTTCGCCGGGGCTGATCCGTTTGAAATCGCGGATCGGTGGCTGGCCGAGGCAGAAAAGACCGAACCGAATGATCCTAATGCGATTGCTTTGGCAACCGTGGACCCGGAAGGTTTGCCGAATGCCCGTATGGTTCTGCTGAAGGAAATCGAGAAGGACGCGTTTGTTTTCTATACGAACTATCACAGCGCCAAGGCTCAGGAGTTGGACAGCGCCCACAAAGCGGCTTTTGTGATGCATTGGAAATCTTTGCGGCGACAAATCCGTGTTCGTGGTACAATCACCAAGGAAGATGGGCCGCAGGCGGACGCGTACTACGCCTCGCGCTCGCTCAAAAGCCGCTTGGGTGCTTGGGCGTCACACCAGTCGCAACCGCTGGAAAGTCGTGCATCCCTGATGGCCGAAGTGGCTAAAGTGACCGCAAAGTTGGGTGCCAACCCGCCTCGCCCTGAATTTTGGGGGGGATACCGTGTAACACCTGTCGAAGTCGAGTTCTGGGCCGATGGTGCCTTCAGGTTGCATGACAGGTTTCAGTGGAAGCGACAAAATGTCGATTCCGACTGGCAAGTGCTGAGGTTAAATCCATGACGTTCGCGTTGCGTGAAATGCAACTGTTTGCAGACAATAGCTTTTTTCAGCTTGAATTTGCGAGCCAAAACATAAACAAGAAACCCTTAACGACTTGCCTATCGTAATGGGAAAACAGTGCCAGAAGATCTGAACAGCATGTACCGCGTCCGTGGACACGTAAAATGGTTCGATCCCGCCAAGGGATACGGATTTGTTGTGTCTGACGAAGGCGGCCCGGACATTCTGTTGCACGTCAACGTGCTGCGAAACTTCGGGCAAAGCTCGGTCGCGGATGGCGCCGGCATCGAGATCATGACCCACAAAACTGATCGCGGTGTTCAAGCGGTCGAAGTGATCAGTGTTGACCCGCCTGTTCGCGCGGAAACTATGATGTTGGCCGATTTTGCCGAGCTTGATCCAACCGTGATCGGCAGCGCTCCGCTTGAGGCTGCGCGCGTCAAATGGTTCGACAAGGGCAAAGGGTTTGGCTTTGCCAATGTTTTCGGCAGCAGTGAAGACGTATTCCTGCATATCGAGGTGCTACGTCGTTCTGGGTTGGCAGATCTGCAACCGGGCGAAGCGCTGGCCATGCGGGTCATTGATGGCAAGCGCGGAAGAATGGCCGCGCAGGTTCTGGCCTGGGAAGCGGCCCTGAACGACTAGGTTCTGAATGATGAGAACGGCTTTCGTACTGGCGCTCCTGAGTTTTTTGATTGGCGGGATCGCGCGGGCTGAATGCCGTCCGGATCGTGTCGAGCTTCGAAATGATCTGGCAGAGGTTCGCTTCGACGTTGAGCTGGCCATCACACCGAAAGAGCGATCGCGCGGATTGATGTTTCGCGAAAGCATGCCGAACAGATCTGGAATGCTGTTTGTTTTTGATCCGCCGCAACCTGTTGCGTTCTGGATGAAGAATACCCTGATTCCGCTTGATATGATCTTTGTTGATCGCGCGGGCACGGTGACGCGTGTGCACGAAGGTGCAATTCCGGGGGATCTGAGCCCAATCGAAGGCGGCGATTCGGTTTATGCGGTCCTGGAAATCAACGCTGGCCTAGCCGAGCGTTACGCCATTCGGCCTGGTTCGCAGATGCGCCACGAAGTTTTTTCGCAAGGTCCTGCAATTTGGCCCTGTTAGGGCTTTTCAAATCAGATCGGCACGTTTAGGAAGGCGCACGGTCCGGGGCGTGGCGCAGTCTGGTAGCGCACCTGTTTTGGGTACAGGGGGTCGTAGGTTCGAATCCTGCCGCCCCGACCATTTTTCCTCTACACTGGCGTTCCGCCATAGTCGGTGTAGAGTTTGGAAAAATCCCTGTCCAAATCTTTGCTTTCAATAGGTATTCTAAGAGTTGAACCATCTTTCTGCGGAACCAGAAAGTACAACTCTGCGTCCACGCGATACCCGGCCTGATTCTTGGTCGAGCTCAGCCGCGTTACGATTTGCGGCAAGTTCTGCGGATAGCCGTTGAAGCTGAGAATCAAATACGCCGTTGCCTCGGGCGGCAAGGTCTCGCGGCATTCAAAGATGCTTGCGGTGGTCTTGATATACTTGTCGCCCGGCCCCGCGCAGTCGGTCCTGAAGGAATTGAAAAGGTTCTGCGGATAACCGTCGAATTGCGCGCTGCGAGATGCAGGTGGTGCTTCCTGTGATGTGCAGGACACGATTAGCGCCACAATAGTTAACAATGAAATCAAACGCATGTAGAGTAGATTTCCCATCCAGAAATGTCGTGTGATTTCAAGTATGGCACGCGCTGCGATGTCGTGACGATGATTCTCTGAACATCTCCTTAACGCGGGATCGGTTGATCAATGACCTCTAACTGTGGCGGAAAACACGAGAAATCACTCTGACACATCAAGGCGGAATGGGCTGGTCGTCCGGGACATGTCTGTGGAGGAATCGCGATGCGGCGAAATTCCGCCGGTTCAGCAAAACAGGTCAAGCTAAAAG
Source organism: Ruegeria sp. AD5 (assembly GCF_056542345.1). Classification (NCBI taxonomy): domain Bacteria; kingdom Pseudomonadati; phylum Pseudomonadota; class Alphaproteobacteria; order Rhodobacterales; family Roseobacteraceae; genus Ruegeria; species Ruegeria sp. AD5. The sequence continues at coordinate 580,986 of NZ_JBQFZR010000002.1, read as the reverse complement.
ATTCCAAAAATGACCGAAAAAGCCCGTTGACCAACTATGGGAATATACGTCAGATTGTATGGGCCGAAAGACGAGCCACTAAATCTGGTAGGCAATGACCGGAAAAGGCATCGGGCGAGGGACGGAAAGCATACCACTATGACGTAGACCGTATTCGCGGTTCTGCGCTGTTCTAGGCAGCGTCCGGTCCCTTGCGTCTCAAATTCGTCGGTAGTGCGGGCGGCACCCCGCAGCATCAAGATTTAGTGCCGGGACTTGAAATTTGGACAGATCGAAGCTGGGGCAGCGGACATGAAGATTGAAAGAAAATTCACCAAACCGGGACAGGATGCATATGGCGATCTGGATTTTGTGTCCGCAACATCCGAGATTCGCAATCCGGATGGCACAATCGTGTTCCGTCTGGACGAGATCGAAGTGCCTGCAAAATGGAGCCAGGTGGCTAGCGATGTCATCGCACAGAAGTACTTCCGCAAGGCCGGTGTTCCTTCCAAGCTGAAGAAGGTTAAGGAAAAGGACGTTCCCGAATTCCTGTGGCGATCGGTTCCTGCGGAAGATGCTGAATTTGATGGCGAAACCTCATCGAAACAGGTTTTTGATCGTCTGGCCGGCGCGTGGGCTTATTGGGGCTGGAAGGGCGGCTATTTCTCGACTGAAGAGGACGCGAGCGCCTATTTTGACGAGATGCGCTATATGCTGGCGACCCAGCGTGCAGCTCCGAACTCGCCGCAGTGGTTCAACACCGGTCTGCACTGGGCATATGGGATCGATGGCCCGGCGCAGGGGCACCACTATGTTGACTACAAAACCGGCAAGCTAACCAAATCGAAATCCGCTTATGAGCATCCGCAACCGCATGCGTGCTTCATCCAGTCGGTCGACGATGATCTGGTCAACGAAGGCGGCATCATGGACTTGTGGGTGCGTGAGGCGCGCCTGTTTAAGTATGGCTCGGGCACCGGAACCAACTTCAGCCATCTGCGTGCAGAGGGTGAAGCGCTTTCGGGTGGCGGCAAGTCTTCGGGCCTCATGGGATTTCTCAAGATCGGCGACCGCGCCGCTGGCGCGATCAAATCAGGCGGTACAACCCGTCGAGCAGCAAAGATGGTAATCGTCGATGCAGATCACCCGGACATCGAGCAATTCATCGAATGGAAAGTGATCGAAGAGCAGAAGGTGGCCTCGATCGTTGCCGGATCGAAGATGCACGAGAAGATGCTGAACGGCATTTTCGAGGCCATCCGGTCTTGGGACGGCTCTGCCGATGATGCCTATAATCCAAACGCAAACGACGCCCTGAAAAATGCGGTTCGCGAAGCGAAAAAGGTCGCGATCCCAGAAACTTACATCAAGCGCGTTCTGGACTACGCCAAGCAGGGCCACGATAGCATTGAATTCCCGACCTACGATACGGACTGGGATTCGGAGGCTTATAGCTCGGTCTCGGGCCAAAACTCGAACAACTCGATCCGGGTGACCAATGCGTTCCTGACCGCAGTTGAAAAAGACGCGGATTGGGAACTGATCAACCGCACCGACGGCAAGGTTGCTCGTACAGTCAAAGCACGTGATTTGTGGGAAAAGGTCGGCCACGCCGCATGGGCCTGTGCCGATCCTGGCATCCAGTTCCATGATACTGTCAACGAATGGCACACTTGCCCCGAAGACGGTGAAATCCGCGGTTCGAACCCGTGTTCGGAATACATGTTCCTCGATGACACTGCCTGTAACCTGGCGTCGATGAACTTGCTGACCTTTTTCAAGGACGGTGAGTTCCAGGCGGCGGACTATATGCACGCCTCGCGGCTTTGGACGCTGACGCTGGAAATCTCGGTGACCATGGCGCAGTTCCCGTCTAAGGAAATTGCGAAACTCTCTTACGATTTCCGTACGCTGGGTCTGGGTTATGCCAACATTGGCGGTCTGCTGATGAACATGGGCTATAGCTATGACTCGGATGAGGGTCGTTCGATCTGTGGCGCGCTGACCGCGATCATGACCGGTGTGGCTTATGCGACCTCGGCAGAGATTGCAGGCGAGCTTGGCCCGTTCAAAGGATATGAGCGCAACGCAGACCACATGTTGCGCGTCATCCGCAACCACCGTCGTGCGTCGCAAGGAGTGACCGATGGTTATGAAAAACTGGCTGTTAAGCCGGTGCCTCTGGATCACGACAATTGCCCGGACAAACGTCTGATCGATCTGGCCATGTCAGCTTGGGATGAAGCGCTGAGCCTCGGCGAAAAGAACGGTTATCGCAACGCGCAGGCCACAGTTATCGCACCAACCGGCACCATCGGTCTGGTGATGGATTGCGACACGACCGGGATCGAACCGGACTTTGCTCTGGTCAAGTTCAAGAAGCTGGCCGGCGGTGGTTACTTCAAGATCATCAACCGCTCGGTGCCTTCGGCGCTGGAAAAGCTGGGCTATTCCTCGGCTCAGATTGAAGAGATCGTGGGTTATGCGGTTGGTCATGGCACCATCGGCAACGCGCCGGGGATCAACCACACCTCGCTGACCGGTCATGGTTTTGGCCCGAACGAGTTGGCAAAAATAGATACCGCACTGGAAAGCGCGTTCGACATCCGGTTCGTCTTCAACCAGTGGACGCTGGGCGAGGACTTCTGCACCGGTGTTCTGGGCATCCCGGCGACCAAGCTGAATGACCCGACCTTCGATCTGCTGCGCCATCTGGGCTTTACCAAGGCGGATATCGACGCGGCCAACGACCATGTTTGCGGAACCATGACGCTGGAAGGTGCGCCGCATCTGAAGGAAGAGCATTACGCCATCTTCGACTGCGCCAACCCGTGCGGTAAAAAAGGCAAGCGTTTCCTTGGGGTTGATAGCCACATTACCATGATGGCTGCAGCGCAAAGCTTTATCTCGGGCGCGATCTCAAAGACGATCAACATGCCCAATGACGCGACCATCGAGGACTGCCAGAAGGCATACGAACTCAGCTGGTCGCTGGGTGTGAAGGCGAACGCGCTGTACCGCGACGGCTCGAAACTGTCGCAGCCTTTGGCGGCGGCGCTGGTCGAAGATGACGATGAGGCAGCCGAAGTGCTGGAAAGCGGTTCGACGCAAGAAAAAGCCGTCGTTCTGGCCGAGAAGGTGATCGAGAAGATTGTGGTCAAGGAAATGATCCGCAGCCATCGCGAGAAACTGCCGCATCGCCGCAAAGGCTATACCCAGAAGGCGATCGTGGGCGGCCACAAGGTCTATCTGCGCACCGGTGAATTTGAAGACGGCAAGCTGGGCGAGATTTTCATCGACATGCACAAGGAAGGCGCTGGCTTCCGGGCGATGATGAACAATTTTGCCATCGCCGTGTCGGTCGGCCTGCAATACGGTGTGCCGCTGGAAGAGTTCGTCGATGCGTTCACCTTCACCAAGTTCGAACCGGCTGGGATGGTGCAGGGCAACGACTCGATCAAGAACGCGACGTCGATCTTGGATTATATCTTCCGCGAACTGGCCGTTTCCTATCTGGACCGCACCGATCTGGCCCATGTGAAACCCGAAGGTGCGACCTTCGACGATCTGGGTCGCGGCGAAGAGGATGGTCTGTCCAACGTATCGGAAATCAGTGAAAGCGCGGCGACCAAATCCTTGGAAGTGCTGAAACAAATCAGTTCAACCGGCTATCTGCGCAAACGACTGCCGCAAGACCTGATGGTCTTCAATGGCGGACAGGCTGACGTGACGAGTATGGCGGAAACCGCAGCGACATTCGAAGCACCCGCTGAGACGGCGGTTGCGACCGGAATGGACGCCCGTACCAAAGCCAAGATGCAAGGGTACGAGGGCGATCCCTGCGGCGAATGCGGAAACTACACGCTGGTGCGCAACGGCACCTGCATGAAATGCAACACCTGCGGCGCGACAAGCGGGTGTAGCTGAGGTGTGGATGTGAGGGTTTCATGATGAGTAAGTCAGTTGCACGAATGCCCACAAGGGCACAGGTATCGAACCCAGATCAGGGCGTCCTAGACCTCGCCGTTGAGTGCCAAATCGAAAGTGATGGAGTAGGAATGGGGGTCCTCAAGGACGGCACCCCTTTCTTAAATCAGCGTGGGCTGGCAAGACTATGCGGAGTTCAAAATAAGTATATTGGCCTTATATCCTCTGGATGGGATAGCGCCGAACCCAGTGCTGCAGTTAAGCGAATAAAGGAAATCCTGTTTGAACAGGGTGTCGATTTCAGCACCGCAGCTCACGAGACTTTCTTCGGAAATGTTCGAGTTTTGGCATACCCAGATGAAATCTGCATGGCGACCTTGGAGTACTACGCCTTTGAGGCGAACTTACAGGGACAATCCATAGCTCTCGACAGCTATCGTCGCCTCAGCCGCTTTGGTCTAAAACAGTACATCTACACCCGGACTGGGTATTCCAATCGTCAAGAAGAAGACATGTGGCGTATCTTCAAAGATCGCGTCAGTCTGACTTACGACGCGGTCCCTGAAGGTTTCTTTGGTGTGTTTAAAGAACTAGCGGACTTAATCGTCACGTTGGGAATGAAAGGCCTACACATCGATGAGAAGTTTGTGCCAGACATAAGCGTTGGGCAAGCATGGTCGAAACACTGGAATGAACGTGGTTTGGAAATGCGTTTCGGTGCGCGGCGGAAATATGCCCATAACTACCCTGACTACTTTCCACAGGCAGTCTCTAACCCCCAACTTGCGTCTTGCTACCCAGAAGATGCGCTCGGTGAGTTCCGCCGTTGGTTCAGGCATGACTACATCGGTGATGGTCGATTCAAAAGATACCTTAGCAAAAAGGTTAAAGAGCGTGGCCTTCCTGAAGGCTACATCGAACGTGCGATGGTTGCGCTGAACAAGGAGTAGCTAAGTTTAGCGCCCCGGCAACCCGGGGTGCAGGGGTCGGATGCTGCCACAGTAACCGGCCCCGACGAATACGAAGCAAGGCGCTGAGACTTACCATCGATGCCTTGTTTCACTCGGCCGACATGCCCGTGTCGGCCGGGAACAGGGTGGGGCGGAATATTTGCTCCCTCCCACTCTCTCACGGGACGGGTGCGCTCGTCCTATGCGCAGTCCAGGCCGCAGGCAAAAAAACACCGGGCGGTCAACGAAATGAGCCTGGAAGGCGAAACTGACAGGGGGCTTCGGCCCCCTTTCTTTTCTCAACCCCGAGTCGTGGATTTGAGCAGGGCATTGCCGGATCATCCTGTTTGGATCGGGCAAGAGTTGCCGAAGCCACGACTGGCCATTTCGTCCGGCAATCGTCCGCAAATGCGACTCAGTCAAACACGCAAAGATTGGCTTGAAAGCGGCCATATCAATCTGAGCGGGTGACACGCCTTCAGGATGGCCTTTTTTTGGCGCTTGTCCGGACGCAAACACTCAAGAAAACGCAATCAGGAGGCATAACATGAAACCGCAAATTCTGGCCCTTATCTCAACCTTCGCACTTGGCCTGCCGACATTGGCCGTCGGCCAAAGCGCCGCCGATACCAACGGCGACGGAGTACTGACGATCGATGAAGTTCAGGCCGTCGTGCCTGACGTTGATGCCGAAGGCTTTGCGCAGATGGACGCAAACGGCGACGGTGCGCTAGATCAGGATGAGATCACCATCGCTGAACAAGCGGGCCTGCTGCCGCCGTCCAACGGCTGATCAAGCAGGAATACTGGCGGCCCGGAAGCTTCGGGCCGCTTATTTTTCAGTGCCTTACGCGGATAAGTAAATGTTGAACTTGCCGCGAATTTCCGCGTCCAGATGCGGGTCGAATCTGGCCGGGGATGGCACGGCGAGGATTTCTTCCTTCCGCTTCACTGCCTTTTCGATCAGGTCCGGTTTGCCAAGCTCAACCCATTCCTTCGGAGATGATCGGTCACCAAAGGTAGGATAGACGTAATCTGCCTGCATACGGCCTAGCGTCGCATCGGTGCCAAGATAATGCCCAGGACCACCCATGCAGACTTCGGCCATCTGATCCAGTGCCAGTGTCTCGTCCGTCACCTCGATCCCGCGCACACAGCGCTGTGCCTGTCCGATCAGGTCATCGCTAAGGATCAGGCTCTCGTGGCAGAACCCCAGCAACGAGGCATGCATGCCTGCGGCCTCATACACCATGTTCAGGCCCGATAGCCCAGCCATGACGTTCGAACACATTTGTTCCCAACCGGCCTGCATGTCGGGCAATTTCGCGTCCGATGCACCAGCTGCGGCACCACCGGGCAGATCGTAGAACTGGTGCATTTGCGCGCAGCCAGCGGTTAGCAGAGCTTGTTCACCCGAGCCGATGGACATTGCACCCGTGCGCAGGTCCAGACCAAAAGGCCAAGTGCCAAAAATCGCGGGAGCACCGGGCTTTACGGCGTTTACATAAACCAAACCCGCCAGACATTCGGCGGTGGCTTGTGTGATCGCTCCGGCAACGGTCGAGGGTGCGGTAGCTCCTGCCATGCCCGCAGAAAGCAACAAAACCGGCATTCCGGCCTTGATGCATTCTTCCATCACCTCGCAGCTTTCGGTGGCGAATTTCATCGGGGGCACAACGAAGCAGTTGGAATTGGACATGAAGGGCCGCTTACGCCACTTGTCCTCTCCGCCCGCGATCATGTGCAGCATCTCGATGGCGGGGGCCACATGGCTGGGCTCTGTGAACGACGTACCGATGTGTTTGAACGTGCCTGAGGTGGTGGCGTAGACCGTGTTCAGGTCCATCTCGAGGTTGTCCGCAATGTCGCGGCACACCATGGGACGTTGAACAAAGTGAATGTTTTCAAGCTGTTCACAGATGCGAGTCGCGTCATGCAGGTCCTGCAGGGTCGAGTCGCGGTATTCCTGCCCATGCACATCGACCATGCTGACCGCCGCGCCTGCGGTGCCATAATGGACGCGTGTCCCCGATAGCTCCAGATCCGACTTGCCATCCCGGCTGTGCAGAGTGATCGAGCGGTTGGCCTTGGCGATTGTGTCCTCGACCAATGCGCGAGGAAAGCGGATGCGGCCATCGTCGCCCAAGGTGCATCCCGCAGCCACGAGATAGTCGATCCCACTTTGTGGCGCATCAGCAAGGCCGATGGTTTCCAGAGCGGTCAGAGCGGCCTCGTGGATGCGTTCGATCTGTGCTTGGGTCAGAACCTTCAGGGTTCCGCCCTCCATACCAGGCCGAATCGGGCGAAGATGTTCCGGAAGAGCTGACGCACGGGCGGCACGACGCGCGGCGCGGCCACCGCTGCGGGATGAGTTTCGGGTTTGTTCGTTCATGTGTGTGTCCGGTCAAAAAAGTACGTTGTGGGTGAGTGTACCTAGACCAGTGCTGGCCGTCCTCGTGCCGCACGACCGCGATCCGCACCAATGGTGCGGCTGACCAGCCGAATCTTCCAAACTTCGTTATGCATCAACTTCCTCAGTCTGATGCGCCCATTGTTTCAATGCACTTCTGGACAATCTGTTCTGTTTGCGACTTTGGACTAATTTTATTGGGCCATCAGTCAAAATGAACTGGGCGCAAATCCTCGTGACTAAATGTTTTTTTCCAATTGCGGTAAGAATCTGTTAATCTGCACGTAGTTATTTGGATTTGTATCTTAGGTTTAAGTAAATACTGGGGTTGGCTGATCAGCAGATCGCTGCCTCGGGGATGCGCCCAAACCGGCAACGGATGTTTGGAGGTCTGCATGAAGTCATTACTGGCCGCACTCGCCACAGCACTGATAACAGGTGCAGGGCAGGTTGTGGCAGAAGACTGGACAGGCGCGTACGCTGGTTTCAGCTTTGGTTATGCAGATGTTGATGGGTCCGGAGGAGCAGGCGGAAGCGGGGGCAGTTTTGGCCCGCTGATCGGATACGACTATGATTTTGGAAATTTCGTGCTTGGCGGTGAGTTGGAATATAACCGCCTGAATCTTGATCTGGGACAATCCGAAGGAAGCCTTGATAGTATGTCGCGATTGAAGTTGCGCGGCGGCTACGACTTTGGATCAGCCCTTGGCTATGTTGTCTTGGGAACCGCGCGGGCCAGTACGTCGGGTGACAGTGATACGGCAGCCGTTTACGGGATCGGTGTTGCCTATCCGCTTGGCGATCGGTTTGTAATCAGTGGCGAAGCGCTGCGGCAGAACTTCGATGATATACCGGAGTCTGGTCGAAGCCTCGACGCAAATGTGTTCAACTTGCGCACCACATTCCGCTTCTGAAACTCGGTGGTCGATTGTCATCCATCTGCCAATTGAGCGGCAAATTCGCATAGGGTCTGTAGCGATGTGACGAATTTCTCGTCATCGATTGTCATGGCCACGCGGATGTGACCTGCGGCGGCAGAACCAAAGCTCTCACCGGGCATCACAGCGATGGCATGCGTGTCCAGCAGCGCATTTGCGAACACATCGCCGCTAAGACCCGTAGCCCGGATATCCAGCATCAGATACATCGCGCCTTGCGCCGGTATTAAGGTGACGACCCGCTGCGCAGCCAGCACTTCAATCGCCAGAGCGCGGCGGCGGCGAAACGGCGCGGCGATCTTGTCTTCGAGAGGTTGTCCCACGCTCAGCGCATAGTTGGCCGCATCCTGTATAAAGCCGGGCACACCATAGGTTGTGTGTGTTGCCAAGTTGATCAGGTGGTCGATCACGCCTTCCGGAGCAACGATCCACCCACAACGCGAGCCAGTCATGGCATGAGATTTCGACATTGAACCCACGACCAGAGTGCGCTCAGCCATGCCGGGTAGGGCGCGCGGTGACAGGTGTTCACCCTCCCAAACCTGCGTGTCGTAGACTTCATCGGAAATCAGCCATAGATCGCGGCGCTGACAAACCTCGGCGATGGCAGAAAGTGTTTCGGCGGAATAGACCACACCAGTTGGATTGTTTGGGGAGTTTATCAGCAGCGACACCGCCCCGCCTGCCGCGCCATCGATATCGGAAGCGCGAGGTTGGAACAAATCTTCGGCGCGTGTTTCTATGCGTTTGGCTACCGCTCCAACGCCACGGATCGTGCCGGGGTAGGTGGCATAATACGGATCCAGGTAGAGCGCGATATCGCCCGGATCGCAAAGCGCGGTTTGCGCCGCAAACAAAGCGGCCTGACCGCCGGGGGTTATGATGACATTGTTGCGAGTGGTCGCTACACCTGTTCGCATTTGGACACGGGCGGCCACAGTATCACGCAGCAGATCAGTGCCCGGAACCATCGCGTATCCTGTGTGCCCGCTGCGGGCCGAACTTTCCATGGCCGACAATATCGACTGATCGGTCCGAATGTCATGCTCGCCGATCGTCAACTCGGTAACGGCATGGCCTTCGGCAATCATCCGACGCGCGCGGATGAACACCTCCCAGCCGTCTGATCCACCCTCGGTCAGATGCGTAATGCGATGCGATAGTTTCAAGGGATTCTCCCGACCGGCTATGACGCCGAATGGGGCAAAGCACAGCGATTTTGTCAATCAGCTTCGCGGCGGCAAACTCGCCTGTATCTTCTTGGTCAGCGATGCACGGATGATATCGTATGAGGTGATCAGGCGATGTTGCATCTCGTCGGCGTCAGTTTCCCACGGCAGGCGAACCCAGCTGCGGTGAAAATACGGGGCCTTGGTGCCAATCCCTGCGTCGATCAGCATCTGCGCGGTCTCAATGTCGGTTGTCTTGACCGATACACCATCCCCGACCGAGCCGACGCTGGCGAACATCTTGCCGCCAACTTTCCATGCGTCGTGGCCGCCACCCCAAGGGTCCGAAAGTTCGGCACCGGGCAGGTCTGCGCATAGGGAATTGACGTAATCACGGGTCATGGTGGGCAGACTGCCTCTGTGGAGGTTGAAACTCAAGGCTTGGCTCAGCATCAATCCCGTGCTAGGCAAAGCGCATGAACCGGAAAACTTGCATCATTATCTGCTGCATTACCTGCTGATTTCTCAAGCGGGCCGGTTTCTTTCGTTTTCATCTCTGAGACAAGTTGCTAAGCCCGCGCCAACGCGTGACGTATATGCTGTTTCAGGAGCACGACCCGATGACGACGATCAAACTGCACAATACAAGGACTCGGACGAAAGAGGATTTCGTGCCGATCGATCCCGATAATGTGCGGATGTATGTCTGTGGTCCGACGGTCTATGATCGGGCGCATCTGGGGAACGCACGGCCTGTGGTTGTGTTCGACGTGCTCTATCGTTTGTTGCGGCATGTATACGGTGCTGATCACGTGACCTATGTGCGCAATTTCACCGACGTGGATGACAAGATCAACGCCACCGCATTGTCGCGCAAGAAGGCTGGGGCTGACGGGTCTTTGGAACAGTTGGTGCAGGAACGTTCGGACGAAACCATCGGCTGGTATCTGCACGACATGGGCGCGCTGGGGGCGTTGGAACCCAACGCGATGCCGCGCGCCACAGAGTATATCGCGCAGATGATTGCGATGATCGAAGACCTGATGGCCAAGGGGCACGCTTATGCTGCCGAGGGTCACGTGTTGTTCGCGGTGGACAGCTGGAAGGAACACTATGGTGCGCTGTCGGGGCGGTCGGTTGATGACATGATCGCCGGGGCGCGGGTCGAGGTCGCGCCTTACAAGAAGAACCCGATGGATTTTGTGCTGTGGAAGCCGTCGACCGATGAGTTGCCCGGCTGGGACAGCCCATGGGGCCGGGGGCGTCCGGGGTGGCATATCGAATGCTCGGCCATGAGCTATGAATTGCTGGGCGAGAGCTTTGATATTCACGGTGGCGGCAACGATCTGATGTTCCCGCACCACGAGAACGAGATTGCTCAGAGCAAATGTGCCCACCCGCATGGCGAATTCGCGCGTGTCTGGATGCATAATGAGATGCTGCAGGTCGAGGGCAAGAAAATGTCCAAATCGCTGGGCAATTTCTTCACCGTTCATGATCTGCTTGAGCAGGGTGTGCCGGGTGAAGTGATCCGGTTTGTGTTCCTGCAGACCCATTATCGCAAGCCGATGGACTGGACCGAGAAGAAGGCGCGCGAAGCCGAGGCAACATTGCGCAAGTGGCGGGCGTTGACAGCGGGCATCGAGCCCGCCGCCACCGCGGCACCTGCGGTCATCGATGCGCTTGCGGATGATCTGAACACGGCAGGTGCCATCGCGGAACTGCATCGTTTGGCTGCAGATGGTGATGCTTCGGCTTTGCTGGCAAGTGCGCAGCTGGTTGGACTGTTGGGGGACGATATGGGCGCTTGGGCCGAGACCGCTTCGGCTAATCTGTCGTCTCATGCAGAAAAGCTGGCCGCTGCGCGCGCGTTTGCGATGCAGAGCAAGGATTTCTCTGAGGTTGATCGTCTAAAGGCGGCATATATCGCCGCCGGGCTTGAGGTTCGGATGAGCAAGGATGGTGTGGAATTGGTGCCCGGCGCCGGATTCGACGCCGCCAAGCTGGAGGGGGTCGAATGACCAAGGAACGCCTTTACCTCTACGACACCACGTTGCGCGACGGGCAGCAAACTCAGGGTGTGCAGTTCTCGACAGCCGAGAAGGTGCAGATCGCGCAGGCGTTGGATTCGCTGGGGATTGATTACATCGAAGGGGGTTGGCCCGGAGCGAACCCGACCGACAGTGCGTTTTTTGAGAGCGCGCCTGAGACGTCGGCCTGTATGACGGCGTTTGGAATGACCAAACGCTCGGGCAGGTCGGCTGAGAATGATGACGTTCTGGCGGCTGTAATGAACGCGGGAACACCAGCCGTTTGTCTGGTTGGGAAATCGCACGATTACCACGTGACCCACGCGCTTGGTATCACGCTGGAGGAAAACACCGAGAACGTTCGCGCCTCGGTCGCGCATATCGTGGCGCAGGGGCGGGAGGCTCTGTTTGATGCCGAGCATTTTTTTGATGGCTACAAGGACAACCCGGAATATGCGGTTGAAGTCTGCCGCGCTGCGCTCGATGCAGGGGCACGGTGGGTGGTTCTGTGTGACACCAATGGCGGAGCATTGCCGGCAGAGGTCGGGCGGATCGTATCCGAGGTGATTGCGGCCGGTCTGCCGGGGGATCGGCTGGGCATTCATACGCATAACGACACCGAGAACGCAGTGGCGTGCTCGCTGGCTGCAGTCGATGCGGGGGCGCGGCAGATTCAAGGTACGTTGAATGGGTTGGGAGAGCGCTGTGGCAATGCCAACCTGACCGCTTTGATCCCAACGCTGATGCTGAAAGAACCCTATGCCTCGTGCTATGAGATCGGAGTGATGCCCGAGGCGCTGGCCGGGCTGACGCGCATCAGCCGGATGCTGGATGATATCCTGAACCGAGTGCCCAGCAAGCAGAGCGCCTATGTGGGCGCGTCGGCTTTTGCGCATAAGGCCGGGCTGCATGCCAGCGCGATCCTCAAGGACCCGACAACCTATGAGCATATCGATCCGGCAAGTGTTGGAAATGCGCGCATCATTCCGATGTCGAACCAGGCTGGGCAATCGAACCTGCGTAAACGTTTGACCGATGCGGGATTGGCCGTAGAAGCGGGCGATCCGGCGTTGGGACGTATCCTTGAGCGGATAAAACTGCGCGAGGCCGAGGGGTATTCCTACGACACCGCGCAGGCTAGTTTTGAGCTGCTGGCGCGGGATGAGCTGGGGCAATTGCCCGAATTCTTTGAGGTCAAGCGCTATAAGGTGACCGTTGAGCGCCGGAAGAACAAATACAACAAGATGGTCAGCCTGTCCGAGGCGGTTGTTGTTGTGAAAGTGGATGGTGAGAAGAAGCTGTCAGTAAGTGAATCGCTGGATGAAAGCGGTAGCGATCGCGGTCCGGTGAACGCGCTGGCGAAGGCTCTGGCCAAGGATTTGGGGCAGTATTCGCAGATACTGTCGGATATGCGGCTGGTCGACTTCAAGGTGCGCATCACTCAGGGCGGGACCGAGGCGGTCACGCGCGTGATCATTGACAGCGAAGACGGGCAAGGGCGGCGCTGGTCTACGGTTGGGGTGAGTGCGAACATAATTGATGCCTCGTTCGAAGCGCTGCTGGATGCGATTCAGTGGAAACTGGTGAGCGATTGCGCCCCGCAGTCAGCGGCCGCCGAATAAGGTGGAGTTCGACGACGACATCAAGGCTTGTGCTGCGCTGGTTCATCGGGCCGATCCCGATCGCTTTATGGCTGCCATGGCCGCACCAGTTGAGGCACGGGCAGTTTTGTTCCCGATTTATGCGCTGAACGTCGAGGTGGCCCGTGCCCCGTGGGTGACGCAAGAGAGCATGATCGCTGAGATGCGGCTGCAATGGTGGCGCGATGCCTTGCAAGAGATTGCCGAAGGTTCATCTGTTCGTCGACACGAGGTTGTTACGCCATTGTCGCGCGTGATTTCTCCGCATCTGGCAGCGCTGTTGGATGAATATGTGGCCGTAAGGCGTTGGGATATCTATCGTGATCCGTTCGAGGATGAGGCGCATTTTGACGCCTATATTGCCCATAGCGCTGGGACATTAATGGTGGTGTCGGCGCAGGCTCTGGGTTCGGCGGGTGAAACTGTTCTGCGTGATTTCGGATATGCAGCGGGGATCGCGAATTGGCTGCGCGCAATTCCCGAGCTTGAGGCACGTGGGCGCATTCCTTTGCTGGACGGAACCCATGACGGGGTTCGGGCGCTGGCGCAGAAGGCTTTGGACCGATTGGCGCAGGCGCGGTCCGCCCGCAACGAGGTCTCGGCACAAGCACGGCCTGCGCTCTATGCGGGGTGGCAGACGGAGTGGGTGTTGCGGACTGCATTGGCCAAACCGGACCGGGTGGCCGCAGGTGCGTTGGCTCAGGGTGAAATCCGACGTCGGTTTACCCTGATGAAAACGGCAGCGACCGGACGTTGGTAGGGTCAGGCCGTCTGGGGGTCTGAAGGTCTCAGAACCAACCATAACAGTGCGCCACCTGCAAGGGTCAGCAGCGGGATCATGGCGAGGTTTACGGCCGTCCAACCCTCGACCGCTGAACCGCCCGAGCAGTTCATCAATCCGCCAGAGGCAAGCGAAGCAAAGGTCACACCGCCAAACACCAGCAAGTCATTCAGGCCCTGCATTCGCCCGCGTTCGTGCACTTCATGCGAGTCTGCCAACATGCTGGTGGCGCCAATGAAGCCAAAGTTCCATCCGATGCCAAGCAGGATCAGGGCGACGAAAAAGTTACCTAGATCAACACCTTGCAGGGCGACAATGCCTGCGCCGCCAAGGATTGCCAAACCGAGAGCTACGATCTTTTCGACCCCAAACCGCGCGATCAGGTGGCCGGTGAAGAAGCTGGGAATGTACATCGCCAGTACGTGGCTGGTGACGATATCCGCGGCATCACCTTCGGTATATCCGCACCCGACGACGGCCAAAGGCGTAGAGGTCATGACAAGGTTCATCAGCGCGTAAGAGACCATGGCGCAAATGATCGCCACTGCGATGCGCGGGGTTTTCAGCAGTTCCAATCGGGTCCGGCCTTTCGGCTCGTCTTCGGTTGGTTTCGGCGGGGTCGGGATGTCGAGGAAAAAGAACAACGCCGACCCCAGAACGTTGATCGCGATCACCGCCAGATAAGTGCCCAAAAACGGGACCACATACGCCTGCGAGGTCAGCTTGACGATCTGAGGGCCGATGATCGCCGCCGCAAGCCCTCCGGCCATGACGTATGAGATCGCCTTGGGCCGAAATGCATCAGAGGCGGTGTCTGCTGCTGCAAAGCGATAAAAGCCATGTGCGCTCATGTATATGCCGGTCAGGAAGCTGCCGATCAGGAAGATCGGGAACGAGCCGAGATAAAGGCCGTAAGCCCCGATAACGCCCCCTGCGGCACCTGCGGTTGATCCCACAAGAAACCCGGCACGGCGTCCCCAGCGTTGCATGATGGCCGAAATCGGCGTGGCCGCCAGCATTGAACCCAGAACGATCAGTGAAATCGGCAGCGTCGCAAGGCAAGCGTTGCTGGCCAGCGATTGGCCTGCCAGCCCGCCGACGATGAACATCATGGGCATCTGTGCACCCAGGATTGCCTGTGCTGCCACCAAAACGGCGACGTTGCGTTTGGCCTGACTGTCGTCAGGGGTGGCAGCGATCATTGTCATGGGCGAATGGTTATCTACGATTGAGACTTGGCACAAGCGGGTTGCATATGCGGCACATCCGCCTAACGTGCGGACAAGGATCACTTATCGGAGAGCGCATGTCCGTCGGACGCATCATCGAAACATCGGACTGCGTTACCGAAGGGGCCGAGTGGCTGGCTGAGGCCTGCCCCCGGATGGCTTATGCGATAGAGCAAACCGGACCCCTGCCACTCAGGCGCAAGCCTGACGGGTTCGCCCAGTTGCTCAGCGCGATTGTCAGTCAGCAGGTCAGCGTGGCCTCGGCAAACGCAATCTGGAAGAGGCTGCAGGACGCAAAACTGACCGGTCCGCGCAAGATTATGTGGGCCACTGATGATGATCTGCGCGCTGTGGGTCTCAGCCGTCAGAAAATTCGCTATGCCCGCGCCTTGGCTGAGGCGCGGATCGATTACAAAGCGTTGCGTGATGCGCCAGATGACGAAGTGGTCGCAATTCTGACCGAGGTACCGGGAATCGGTGTCTGGACTGCCGAGATTTATGCGATGTTTTCGCTGGGTCGCGCCGATGTGATTGCACCGGGCGATCTGGCCTTACAGGAAGCTGCACGCATCCTCTATGAATTGCCAGAACGACCAAAAGACAAAGAGTTACGCCAGATGGCTGAAGCATGGTCGCCGTGGCGATCGGTTGCGGCGCGGGTGCTGTGGGCCTATTACCGGGTCGCAAAAGACAGAGAAGGGATCAGATGACACGGGTTTTGAACGCGCTCAGGAAAGAGCCGGTTTCAGGCGACACACGCTCGGTCGTGGTGTTTGTGCATGGTTATGGTGCAAACGGGGCCGATCTTTTGGGGCTGGCTGATCCGTTGGGCGAGCATCTGCCGGATACGTTGTTTGTAGCTCCGGACGCGCCTGAACAGATCATCGGTATGCCCAACGGTTTCCAGTGGTTCCCGATCCCGTGGATTGATGGCTCATCCGAGGAGGAAGCCCGACGGGGTATGGAAATGGCAGTTGAGGATTTCAACGCGTTCCTTGATGCGCTGATGGTGGATGAGGATGTCCTGCCAGAGCAGGTAGTGCTGTTCGGTTTCAGCCAGGGCACGATGATGAGCTTACATGTAGCCCCGCGCCGCGAGGACCCAGTGGCGGGGATCGTAGCGTTCTCGGGACGTTTGCTGGAACCTGATTTGCTGCCGGACGAAACCGTCAGTCGCATGCCAATCCTGCTGGTGCATGGCGATGCTGATGACGTTGTACCGCCGCAATCGTTGCCAGAAGCAGCTGAGGCACTTCAGGCGGCTGGGTTCAAAGAGGTTTATGCCCATATAATGAAGGGCACCGGCCACGGGATTGCTCCGGATGGCTTGAGTGTTGCGCTGGCCTTCATGCGGGATAAGCTGAGCCTCTGACTTGCGGGGCGATCTAAGGAGAGCATGATGCTGATCGTGACAGGAGTGGTTGAAGTTTCAGATGCAGCGGTCGAGAAAGCCATTGCTGCTGCGCAGGAAATGGTTGCGGAAACTCTGAAAGAACCCGGATGCCTGATCTATGAATTCAGTCAAATCCTGGGTCAGGCGACCCGCTTTCGGGTCTATGAGGAATGGCAGGATCAGGCCGCGCTTGAGGCCCATTTCGCGACCCCTCATATGGCTGCTTTTCAGGCGGCACTTGGTGAGGTCGGCGTTGTCTCTAGCGAAATCTACCGTGTGATCGGGGGCGAGAAGCAGCCGCTTCGCTGATCGATCACTCCCAAAGTCTTCCTTCCGAGAATTCGACCGAATTGCCTGCAGGGTCTCGTACATAGAGCGACCGGGCTCCGTTGGGCCAGTCGAACTCGGCATCGACAGGGATGTTCCAGTCCAACAGATGTTTGCGCATCACAGTGATTTCATCTCGGGTTAGGACAAGGCAAACATGGCTGGGACCGCGCGCGCCATGCGGTGGGACCGGCAGATCGGGGTTTCCTGGCGGTTTCTCGGTTTCGCTGGCATTGAACAGCAACAGGACGGACCCGCCGATTCGATAGAACACATGGCGGTCGGTGACGCGCTGGATTTTCTCTAGCCCCAATATCTGACCATAGAAATCCTCGGCCGCATCTAGATCGTCGACATACAGCGCGGCTTCCAGGATGGCAGACGGGGCAGGGATATCCGGTGTTACCTTCATGCCCTAAGCCTATCACATCACGCAGTTTTTGTCACCGGCGCGGGCGGCGGTCCCGCTTGCGCGACGGTGCTGCGTCAACAGCTGGCATCGGCAGGCTTTCCCACTGACCGGGGTCAAGGCCGTCCAAAGACCAATCTCCAACACGGGCTCGGATCAGGCGCAGAGTTGGGTGCCCGACTGCGGCTGTCATCCGGCGAACCTGACGGTTGCGGCCCTCTTTAATCGTCAGTTCAACCCAACTGTCTGGCACCGTTTGGCGAACCCGGATCGGCGGGGTGCGTGCCCACAGCCATTCGGGTTCGTCAATCAGCCGCGCCTTGGCGAGGCGCGTCAAACCATCCTTAAGTTCAACACCTTCCCGCAACGCCTTTAGTGCCGCTGTATCGGGAATGCCTTCGACCTGAACCCAGTATGTCTTAGGCATCTTGTGCTTGGGGTCTGATATCTGCGCCTGCAATCGCCCATTATCAGTCAGCAGCATCAAACCCTCGCTATCCCGGTCCAAGCGTCCCGCAGGATAGACACCGGGCAGGTCGATGAATTCCGACAGCGTGCTACGGGGCGAGTCAGAATTGGCGCGGTCGGTGAACTGCGGCAATACATCGTAAGGCTTGTTGAAACGGATGAACCAGGACATGCCCCGCCATAGCTTGCAGACCACATCTGCGCAACCTGTGGATAAGTGTCACTTATCTGTTACGTATTCGGCCTAACCAATACCCGAGATGTTGTGTGAACTCGGCACTTGTCAGAGATTTAACACGATATATAGTTAACTTAAGGCCGGGGCGGGTGTTCCCCGCTCTGATGTCACAAACGGGCAGTACAGAGCGAGGAGCGATTCTGTTATGGACGGAGACTTCAGGACCGAATTTGTCAGGGAAACCGGTGCGCTCAAGCATCATCCGGCATTGGTTTTGAACGCCGATTACAGACCTCTTTCCTACTACCCGTTGTCTTTATGGCCGTGGCAGGAGGCGATCAAAGCTGCCTGGCTGGACAGGGTGGATATTGTTGCGGAATATGACGAGGTTGTCCGCAGTCCCAGTACCGAGATCCGAATACCCTCGGTCGTTGTCCTGAAAGACTATGTAAAACCCAGAAAGCGCGTGGCCTTCACGCGCTTTAATTTATTTTTGCGGGACGAATTCAAATGCCAGTACTGCGGCAGCCGTGAAAACCTGACCTTTGATCATGTTGTACCGCGCGCTGCGGGCGGGGTCACAAGTTGGCAGAATGTCGTTGCAGCGTGCAGCCCGTGCAATCTGCGCAAGGGCTCAAAATCCCTGCGACAGGCCAGAATGTCACTGAATAAACCGCCGCGTCAGCCGGATGCTGAGGCTTTGCGCAATATCGGTCGGAAGTTCCCCCCGAACCATCTGCACGAAAGCTGGATCGACTTCCTCTACTGGGATGCCGAACTGGATCAGCTATAAACCCTAGCGCGCGCGCCAGGCTGCTATCCAGATCAGGACCAGACCCGTCGAAATCAATCCATTCCAGCCCGCCATGGAAATCCCGAATATCTCCCACGGGATGTCATCGCAACGCACGAGCGGGGCGGACATGATCTGATCCATTAACTCTTCGGCACTCAGACCACCGATATCACCAGATGTGCAGGTCGATGGGCCCTCCCACCTGCCTTGCTCGACCCCAGCATGGTAAAACCCTATTCCCGCCGTTGTGGCCGCGGCCAGAGCGCCTAGTAGAGGCAGGGGGCGGACGCCCGGGAAGGCAAAGGCTAGAGCACCAAGAATCACTGCGACACCATGAGGATACCGCTGCCAGATGCACATTTCGCACGGCGCGAGCCCACCGATGTACTGAAAGCCCCAAGCCCCAAGTAGCAACGCGGCTGAGCCGGATGCGGCAACCAGAACCAGAAGTCTTTTGCGCGTCATAAGTATTTCACCACAAGAAAGCCGCCAAACAGTAGGATTATGAATAGGGTAAACATCAAACCCAACCGTTTTTCGATGAAGTCACGGATTGGTTCCCCAAATTTCCACAGCAGCCCTGCCACAAGAAAGAAGCGCAAGGCGCGCGCCAGGATCGAGGTGGCTATGAACGTCCCAATCGGCATCCCGGTCCAGCCCGACATGATGGTAATGACCTTATATGGGAAAGGCGTCACACCAGCCGCCAGCACGGCCCAGAAGCCGAAATCATTGAAGCGGGTATTAAATTCTTCCATTGCGTGGGCTTTGCCCATGGCTTCCAGAACAGGCTGCCCAAGGCTTTCGTAAAAGAATGCCCCAATTGCATAACCCAATATCCCACCAAGCACCGAGGCAACCAAGGCGACCGTCGCGATCAGCCAGGCCCGCGACGGGCGCGCAAGGATCATGGGAATCATCAAAACATCGGGTGGGATCGGAAAAAACGAACTTTCGACAAAAGCCACAACAGCCAGCGCCCAGAGCGCATGAGGATGTTCGGCCAGACGAATGGTCCAGTCATAAAGGGATCGCAACATGAAGAATAAGTATCCTGGTAACCGCTGCGGCAAGCCAAACCATGCACCCGACTGACCGTCAACCTCCTTCGATGAAACATTCAGAGCAGTGGTTGTTTTTTGCCTCTGGACCTTCTCTCGGTAGGGCGCTAATCCAGTGTTCGTGGCCCAAGTGGCGGAATGGTAGACGCAGGGGATTCAAAATCCCCCGGTAGTGATACCGTGCCGGTTCGAGTCCGGCCTTGGGTACCAAAGTAAAAACAGTGAGTTAGGGTAACCCGCTCGCTGTTTTTTCTTTTTGGGACATCTGTTTTGAACTGTTTTGATTCATCAACGAGTTTTCTTTGAATACACGGGTCATATCTCCATTTCTGGACAAGCCGTGGCTTCACAATTCTAGGTTTAGGCAGATATTTCACACTTCCATAACATTTTCTGGACGGTCGGTTTCGGTATTCAGAATGGGTGCTAATCCCGCGCGTTCCAGCGCTCGATCCCGCCAGTGCGATATTGGTTGAGGCAACGCGCCATTGTCCACGAAATCGCGGAGCTCTGAAGTAGTCACATCCAGCAATTCTTAATAGTTCTGATGCCCAGTCGCGCGAGATGGCGGCTTTGTAATTGACCTGTGGGTGGGACCCGCTGCTTAGAACGCAGCGGGCAGAGCGTTAGCTACACTTTTGCTCGTAATAGGCATCAAGTAATTCAATGATCCACTTGATGATAAATTTGGTTGCACCGTTCGCCTTTTCTTTGATCTTTTCCAGAACCACTCGTACCACAGGCCACGCATCGCAAAAATCGATACCTTTTACCTGTTCTGGTTGCCCTAGATCGAGTGAGTTCAAATAGGCTTCGATCTCTTCGCGGCTCACTTCAACGCCATTAGCCATTTTCAATTCCTTTCAAATAAGTGTGTGTAACAGGCAACGCCCGAATTCGATTAGTTAAAAATAGTTTTATTGAAACGGGCGAAATTGCCGTGTTTTGAACACTAGTGGATTTGATCGAATTTTTCAATTTTCCGCACAACCGCATGAGCGAAATGGAAAAGTGTTCGGCTTGCGCCTCGCTCAGACCAGACAGCTATTGCAAGTCTTCTGCCCATTCCTTTTTTGTTTTGTTAACGTGTTATGACAAAGCGATTTTTCTGATTCTCTCTCCGCCCATCGATTAAAAATATGTGCAATCCTGACCGGTGTTTACCGCACTCAGGATAGTCGAATATGTTGTGATACGACGAGGTTTAGTGTCGTTAAACAGATCGTCAGCTCCGATATCAAATACCAGCAAAACCTTGCAGGCAGCTCGGGAACATCACTATGATGTGTGGGACGGCTCGGCGTGTTGTTTCTTGTGCCTCTGAATATGACCAGGAGTGGGAACTGGATTTCCACATGGTCTCGAATTTGAATAAGTGGGCGCTGGGTATTGCATGACCCTGAAAAGCAAGCTCTGACCCCGTTTGGGGACATCCGCTAGCTTGAAAGAACACGAAATTTCAACTTCAATACCCCGTCATCTCAAGATATCCGCGCCCTGTGTGGCTACCTGTGATGGTGATTGGGCCTTCCCAGTATTCGAACCGGGTTCCCATCCAGGCTTTCGGGCTTATGGCATCGACTTCAACATCGATCCCGCGATCCGGCAACGACACCTGCCATTTGATCGGAACGTCACGTTGTGCCACGCGGGCGGTTTCAAGGGGTTCTAGCAGGACTGAGCCGTCAGGTAGGGGGGTCGTTTGCCCATCAGGCTCAATCCACGTAGCGGCCGTGAAATCCCCTCGATCCCCGCGTAGGCGGAAGGCCATCAGCTTGTCACCGTCGTCAAAGCTGAGCGAGAACCAGTCCCAGCCGCTTTGATCTTCGGCCAAGGGTTGCGAAGACCATTCGCGATCCAGCCAACCCTGGCCGGCGACTTCGACATCTTCGTTGGGCAGGTGGAGCGTGCCCTCGACCGAGTAGAAGGGTTGTGAATAGTAGTAGCTTGCCTGACCATCGGCGGATTTCACCGAATACCCCTCGGCCCCGTGAAACACCAATGGGCCTTGGGCCTTTAGAGTCAGATCATACCCAAAGTCTGATCCGTTTGCTGTCAGGCTGAGGGTTTCCAAATCATCGCCGCGCATGTGCCATTCATCGATCCATGCCTCAAACGGTTGGGCCGTAACGCCAGCCTGTCCAACACCGCCGCGAGAGAGTCGTTCGGCGAAATAGTGTATTTCTGGCGTTGTGAGCGCGGCATGGCCCATCCAGATCTGTGGGTTTTGCCAGCCGTCAGCCTCGGACGGTTTCAGGGCCGATCGGAACAGGGTCCATTGTATGCCATAGTCGCGACCCTCTGCGTCTTTGAGGTTTGCCGTCAGATACCACCATTCAATCCGATAATCCGGATGGGCGCCGTGATCTTGCGGAAACTGAAAGCTGTAGTCCGGTTCAGGACGCGTAAAGCCATCCGCATTGCCGCCCAACCCGGCATAACCCTGCGCCCAACCGGTAATTGGAAGGAGGATGAACAGAATGAAGGCTTTAACGTTCATTGGCAAAAACCCTCAACAGCGCAGCAGGTGGCAGGCGGAGCAATCGTAATGCGGGTAGGGCTGCTGCGAGCACGGCGGCAACCAGAGTCAGCAGGAATAAGCTCAGCCAATCAGTTGGGAACAAATACATGGGCAAGCGCCATCCGAAGGCCTGCACGTTGATCACGGCCAGCAGCACCCATGCCAATACAAGGCCCAATGGAAGGGCAAAGCAAGCAGTCATCACCGCAAGCAGGACACTGCGCAGAAGCTCTAGCTTGGCCAGTTGCGCGCGCGTTAGACCCAGCGCCCAGACCGGTGCGACCTGAGGCAGGCGCTGGGTCCACAATGTCAGCAAACTGGTGAGTATCGCGAACCCCGCAACGCCCAGTGTCAGCACATTCAGCGCTGAGGTGACGACGAAAGTTTTTTCAAAAACAGCCATCGATTGCGCTTTCATAGCGGCCTGCTGCACAACTGCCGATGGAGGCAGGTCAAATTGGTCACGCAACGCCTGTGCCAGCTCCGAGGCCTGATCCGGTGCGATGCGAATGCCAAAGCGGCGTGTATCCGTATCCGGGGCAATCTGATCCAGCATCGGCATTGCGACGATGGCCTGACCTGTCGGGTTCCCGTAGTCGGAATAGACACCTGCAATCGGCAAGCTGTGCTCGGGTGTGATCGCGACGGTATCTCCGGGCCACAGATCCGCGCGTCGTGCGAGTTGCTCGTTGATGAGTACGGCGCCGCGATACAGGACGTTGTCCCAGACGTCGGGATCCTTGGCGATCAGTGGCCAGTTGTTGCGATAGCTATCGTGATCAACAATCCCGTACAGAAACAACGGCCCGGTCTCGTGCGGCAATTCGGTGCTGCGAATGGGTAGGACAGCTGACGCCCTTGGGGCGAGCCAATCGATAAGGGCTGCGCCTTGTGCATTGTCGGCTGCGGTCACGTAAAGTTCGGAGGTCAGCCGTTGATCGAGCCAGCCAGTAAAGGTGAGGCGGAAGCTTGAAACCATTGTGCCCACGCCGATATTCGCGGCGAGCGCTAGCAGCAAGGCCATCAGCGCAAGTGACAGACCGGGCAATTGCGCCCGCATGTCCGCGAGCACCCATTGACCAACAGGCGTGCGGGCCCGGCGCAGGCACAAGGTCAATATCCCTGACAGTGCGAGCGGCAGCAACAAGGCCGCTCCGGTCAGCATCCCGGCAAGCAAGGCAAACCCTGCGATAAGTCCGCCGATTGTGAAATATGCGATAAAGCCCACTGCTAGCAGGGCTAGGCCACACGCGCCCGTAATCTGGGCCGAGGCTTTACTGCCACGCCAAGCTTGTAAGCCCGGCCCTGCGAGGATGGGCATGCGCGAAAGTCGCCAAAGAGCGTGGCCACTGGCCGCCAACGTGCCGCCTATTGCCATCGCAAGACCTGCGGCGACCCATTGGGGGCGTAATGACATCTGCCCGTCGATTGTTGCCCCGTAGAGGCCGCGCAACGTGGCGGCGACATCAGGCAACAAGGCTCCAGCCAGAAAATACCCCAGGATTAACCCGAACAGGCCACCGATCAGGGCCAAGAGAAGCAATTCACCCAGAACGATCCAGATCAGGCCCCGCATGGGAAGGCCCAACGCCCTTAATGTACGGATAGTGCCACGCCTCTGCGCGAAGGCGAGGCCGACCGTTCCGTGAACGATGAACAGGCCGACGGCGAAAGACAGCAAGCCGAAAGCTGAGAGGTTCAGGTGAAAGCTGTCGGTAAGCTGCGCGGTATCCAACTGGGCCGAGGGGCTAATGCGTTGAAGTTCAGGCGCAAGTTCTGACAGAGACGGGACACCACGGGGCTGATTGGGCAAGATCACCAGACGGGAAATCTGACCGGGACGGTTCAGAAGACGCTCGGCCACTCCAATATCGGTGAGCACCAGATCAGGTGGCAGCGCGGTGCTGGAAAGCACCGGTGGGAATTTGTCGTTAGATTGAAACAGCGGGGCCAGGGCGGGTGACATCAGCAGCCGCCCCGGAGCTGTCAGCATATCAGCGGGGTCGGGGGCATCCGCGCCTTGCTCGATCTGGGTGATCGCGGGTAGGACAGGGTAGGCCACCAAATCCACCCCCATCAGACGTACGGAACGGCCCTTGATGCGCAGCCTGCCTTCTAAGACGGCCGCCACTTGCCAACCTGCGCGCCTGAGCTCGGCGTAGCGGGAAAGAGGGATCGTGGGACCGGAGGCGCGCAGTTCGTCGAATTGTCCGATGGCAAGCTGGGTGCTGGCGCGTTCATAGCTCGCGCGCGCTTCGGCATTGATGGCTTGCACGGCCGACCACAGACAAGTTGCCAGCGCGATACCCGTCAGAAGCGTCATCAATTGCAATGGGTGCATCCGCCAATGGGACACCAGCGCCAGGACCGCAGCGCGTGTCATGCGATATGCCCGCCCGTCAGGTGGGCACGCCGGTCGAGACGGCTGGCGATGTCATTCGAGTGGGTGACCAGCAGGAGCGCAGCGCCGGTATCGGCAACCAATGAAAGCATCAGGTCCAGCACCACCGCACTTGCTGTTTCGTCCAGATTGCCCGTCGGCTCATCCGCTAGCAGCAATCGTGGTCGGATCGCCATGGCGCGTCCGATGGCAACCCGCTGCTGCTGTCCGCCCGAAAGGTTCTCGGGGTAGCGGTCTTGCAGTTCTCTCAGGCCAAGGCGCTCGGTCAGGTGGACAACCCAATCCGGGTCGTTCCGACCCGCAAGTCGCGCATGGATCGAGAGGTTCTGGGCAACGGTCAGCGACGGGATCAGGTTGAACTGCTGAAAGACCAGAGACAGGGTGCCGCGACGCAATTCGGCGCGTTCCGCATCATTCAGGGCCGACATGGCGCGCCCGTCCAGAGTAATCTCTCCGCCATCAAACCCATCCAGCGCCGCCACCAGATGCAATAATGTGCTTTTGCCACTGCCACTTTCTCCGGTCAGCGCCAAGGTCTGCCCCTGTTCCAGCGTCAATGAAACATCGGTCAGGACAGGTCGCCCACCGGGATAGGATTTTCGAACGTGATCAATTGATAGCAACATGCAAACTCTCATCTGGTCCCGTCACAATGTGCAACGCGGCGCGCCAGTGTCCAGAGCCGAGATCGGTTCTATTCGCCGCAGCCTTACGCATCGCATGGGGTTGTCGGCAACGCGCGAAACCCCCATGCTGGCACAGTTTTCAGCGATCAGAACAAAGGCCGTTTACATGACATTGTCGCAACAAATCATTTGGGGCAGCTTCTATCTGGGTATTTGTTTTCTGATCGAAATCATGCTGCTGACATGGTGCGTTCTGGTCATCCGAAAACTGGTTGCGAAATGGGAGACGCACAGCACTATCCTTGCAACCGCAGGCCCGATCAGCGTGGCGCTGGTGTTTATCGTGCTGACCCATACGGTTCAGGTCTGGATCTGGGCGATTGTCTGGGTGTGGGGTGATGTGCTGCCGGATTGGAATTCGGCCCTCTATTTCTCATTGGTGACGTTCACGACGCTGGGTTACGGCGACATCGTCTTGGGCGAAGGGCTGCGCATCTTCGGAGCGTTTGCATCGGTCACGGGCCTACTGGCCTTTGGGCTGTCGACCGCGTTCCTGGTGGCCCTCATGACGCGGGTCTTTGAAGAACGGTTCCTGAACTAGAGGATCGGTGCAAACAGCCGTGCAAGCGGCGCACCAAAACGGATGTGGAACGGTTGCTGGGGCAAATCGCGGGTCAATTCGTAACTTGCTTCAAAATCGGTTTCCAGCATTGCGGCGACGGCCTCTGCTGCGCGACGGTCAAAGAACAGGGCCATCGCCTCAAAGTTCAGGCGAAAGGATCGGTTGTCCAGATTGGTGGTGCCAACGGCGGCCAAGGTATCGTCTACAACAAACGCTTTTTGATGCATGAAGCCGTCGGTATAGCGAAACACCCGGGCGCCACAGTCTCGGATTTCGTCGAAATAGGCAAAAGCGGCCAGCCAGGGCAGACGATGGTCGATGACATCCGGCACGAGTATTCGTACATCCACACCACGCAACGCCGCGTGCTGTAGCGCGGTCATGATGTCGATGTCGGGCACAAAATAGGGCGAGGCGATCCAAAGCCGTTCTTTCGCCTCAGTGATGGCCGCAAAGAACATCATTGCGCCGGTTTCTGTTTCGTCGCCCGGGCCCGTTGCCACCAGCAGCGCATTCATGTCCTGATCAGATTCATTTCCAGCCCAATCGAGTTGGTCGATCAGATCTTCGTTGCGCGCCCAGTGCCAATCCTCGGTAAAAATCAATTGCAGTTGCCGTACTACGTGGCCGGTCATCTTGATATGCGTGTCCCGCCAGCGACCGAACCGAGGGCTTTGCCCCAAGTATTCAACGCCGATGTTGTGACCACCGATAAAGCCGACATCGCCATCCACGATCACAGTTTTTCGGTGGTTGCGATAGTTCAGTTGAAACCGGAAATTGGGCCCGCGTTGTTCGCGGGGATCTGCAACATCCACACCGGCCTGGCGCAGCGTCTCAAAATAGCTGGACGGCAGGCCATAGCTACCCACCGCGTCGGTCATGAACCGAACATGTACGCCACGCTTGACCGCGGCGATTAGCCGGTCCCGCACCCTTCGCCCAAGATCATCATCCCGGACGATGTAGAACTGGATCAGAACGTAATTCTCGGCCTTATCTATGGCGTCGAGAATGGCATCAAACGTAGCTTTGCCGTCGATCAGCAGCTCGGCTCCATTACCACGTGAGACGGGCAAATGGGCCAACGCTTCAAACGCGCGAGGATTGACTCGCATCGTCTGAGGGTCGGGTTTCGAGAAATCGGCAAAGGTCTTGATCCCTTCGACGACGCGCTCACTTTCTTGCCGAGCGATCCGGTATCCTCTGAACCGATGGTGACCGAGGAATAGATACAGCGGCACGCCAAACATCGGGGCCGACAGTAGGAACACAACCCAGCCTACCGCGCCTTGAGGTGTGCGTGCAGTCTGCGCAGCGCGAACTGCAAAGACGACCGCTACGCAATAGAGTGAAAACAGAAAAAACGAGACGAGTAATGTCCACATCGGGGCGCAGCGATCCGGGTTGCTTAGTTTGCCCCAGTGTAGATGCGGGACCAGTCGTTGGCCATATCAACAATGACCCATCCCATATCCGGGCCTTTGTCCAACCCATCGACTAGCCGTCCAATCGGGCTTTCGCGGTCGTAGGCCCATTCGCGATCCGAATCAGTGTGATGGATCAAAACGCCCAGCCGTGGCCCGTCGCCTGCGGTGGTCCATTCTAGCATGGCAAAATCCCCGTCCGAGTTTCCCCCGGCAAATATGGGGCGCTTGCCAATGGTGCGCTCGATATTGATAGGTTTGCCTTCTTTATCATCGATGAAGGCGATGCCGGGGGCCTTGTTGATTACAGGCGTGCCGTCCACATTGTCATACGTGGTCTCACCATAGGTGCCCAGAATCTGTTCGGGCGGGATGCCATATGCCTGTTCGGCGAAGACACGCATGAAATGCAGGCCTCCGCCTGAAACGATATAAGTTTTGAAATCCTCATCCCGCAGATAGCGCAACAGCTCGACCATCGGCTGATAGGTCATCTGGTCGTAGGGCAGATCGGTCTCGGGATGTCGTGCAGTGTCCAGCCAATCGGCCACCGACGCCTGAAATACTTCAACGCTGCTGCCGGAATGCGATGCGTTGACCACTTCGATCAGAGCGTCGTGCCCGCCTTCCAGAATGGTTTTCAGATCACCCTCAGCAGCCGCTTTCAACGCTGGGGTCGATAAGATCGATGGGTCTTGTTTAGCAAGCTCTGCCAGTTGGTCCATGGCAAATATGAACTGAAAATAGACCGGTTGTTCAGCCCAGAGCGTGCCGTCATTGTCAAACACCGCAATCCGATCGGCGGGAGTGACATAGAATTCATTCGCCGGGTCGCTGACCGCGTCAACAAAGTCGATGATCTGCTGTTTTGATGCCGAGTCGGTCCAGCTGGGCAGGGGGTCTGCGAACGCCACTAGGGGGACGGTGGCTATAAATGCCGTGAGTTTGAGAAATCTCATGTAATAGCCTCTGATACTGGAAAAAGGGGCCGCGCTTTACGGCGGCCCCTGTCTTGTTTTCTAGTTCGAAGTTGGTGTGGCCAATTTCTGCATCACCTGATCAAGGCTGAAGCTGGCCGCCTTCTGACGTGGTGGGAATTCTTGGAAAGTACTCAGGAAACTCGCCACATATTGCTGCGCCGGTACTAGGAAATACACCCGGTCGATCATCCAGTCGTAGTATGTGTTGGATGTGCGGTATCCACGCTCATAAGGGTCGCGGCGCAAATTCACGATGATCGGCACGCGCAGTTCTGTAAATGGTTCCATCCATGCGCGCAGGGTGGCCCATGCTTTTTGCTCCAAAAAGATCAGCTTCCAGTCGTCAAAGCGCAAAGCGGACAGGTCGCCGTCAT
This sequence comes from Ruegeria sp. AD5, assembly GCF_056542345.1. Taxonomy (NCBI): domain Bacteria; kingdom Pseudomonadati; phylum Pseudomonadota; class Alphaproteobacteria; order Rhodobacterales; family Roseobacteraceae; genus Ruegeria; species Ruegeria sp. AD5. The sequence goes on along the minus strand of NZ_JBQFZR010000002.1, from coordinate 552,347 downwards.
CCGTGAAATAAAAGATTTCACGGCGGGGGCTTTCAGTGGTCTCACCGGTCAGCAGTGGCAAGATGTTGTAGCCATCCAGATGCACTTTGTAGTCGCGACCCATGGCAGGTGAGGAATAGCCGGCTTTCAGCTTTTCCTTGATTTCGGGGTCGCCAGCGACCGCCAGATAGGTGGGCAGCCAGTCCATGTGATGCACGATTTCGTTCGAGATCGAACCCGCTTCGATCTTGCCGGGCCAACGCACCATGGATGGTACGCGCCAGCCGCCTTCCCAGTTGGTGTTCTTTTCGCCCCAGAACGGTGTCGAAGCGGCATCCGGCCATGTGTTGTAATGCGGGCCGTTATCGGTGGAGTAATGAACGATCGTGTTGTCGGCGATGCCGAGTTCGTCCAGCAGATCAAGCAGTTGGCCGACCTGAATGTCATGTTCGATCATGCCCGCCGTGTACTCATCGGCCGGACTACCTAGGATTTCGTTGGCTGTTTCGCGCATATCTTCCCCGACATGGGTGCGGAAATGCATGCGTGTGCCATTCCACCAGACATAGAATGGTGTGCCGTTCTGGTTGGCCTCACGAATGAACTCAACGGCAGCTTCCAGGGTTTCCTGATCCACCGTTTCCATGCGTTTGCGTGTCAGTGGACCGGTGTCTTCGATGGGGCCACCTGCGCTGGACTTGATCACACCGCGCGGACCATAGGCCTCGCGGAACGTGCGCCCGTCGGGCAAAACCGCGTCCCCGGGATAATCTTCATGCTCGGGTTCTTCTTCGGCATTGAGGTGATAGAGATTCCCAAAAAACTCATCAAATCCGTGATTTGTCGGCAGGTGCTCATCCCTGTCGCCCAGGTGGTTCTTGCCAAACTGGCCGGTCACGTACCCATGATCCTTAAGCAACCCTGCAATCGTGGGGTCTTCGATCTGCATCCCTTCTTTAGCGCCAGGCAAGCCAACCTTGGACAGTCCAGTCCGGAACACCGATTGGCCCATGATGTAAGATGAGCGGCCAGCTGTGCAGGATTGCTCGCCATAATAATCGGTGAAGATCATGCCTTCATCGGCGACCCTGTCGATATTGGGGGTCTGGTATCCCATAAGGCCCATTGTGTAGGCCGAAATGTTGGATTGGCCGATGTCATCGCCCCAAATGACCAGAATGTTGGGTTTTTGATCCTGCGCCCATGCGGGCAGTGCGACCAGAACGGCAATCGACGCTGCTGCGGTACGGCGCAGTCCGATACGCCAGCTTTCCAAGAACCGGGTTGTAGTTAACATGTTTTACTCCTGAACTTGTGGACAATTTGTCCCTGTGAACTATCTGAGACTTGTGTCCAGAATAGGATTAGTTGCAGTCGTTAAGCATTGGATATCCCGCGAAAATAGCCAGATTGCGGGATTCGTGTGTAAGTAATGTAGGCCAGTGAGCCTGATTGAAATTTATCATATGATGAAGTTTAAATATATAGATGGCATTAATTGAAACTGATCTAGACGCGCTGCAGGAAAGTTCCTGGTTCAAAACCAGATCTCCCGCCTTTCAGGATGCTCTGATGCGCAGCGCCGTGCGCCGAACTTACGGTGCTGACGAAGCTTTGTTTGTCCAGGGTGATCCCGCCAACGGGATTCACGCTGTATTGGATGGTAGTGTTAAGATCACCGTCCCCGCAGATGACGGTCAGGAATTTGTCATACACCAAGAGGGACGTGGCTTTTGGATCGGCGATCTCGCGTTGTTTGCGACTGCGCATCGGCTGATCAGCGTGGTGGCGACTCGGCCAACCGAGACGCTTTTCTTTCCGGCCCCGCGGTTAGAACGCTTAGTGCAGGATTCTCCTGACTTTGTTCGGGATTTCTACGCCTTAAGTCATGAAAACATGCAAAAAGCCCTACGTATCGTTGCCAATCTTGCGGTGACCGGCACCGAGAAACGGCTGGTTCTGAGGTTGCTGCATCTGGATGAGGTGACATCCGATGCAGAGGGTTGGATACCGGTTTCGCAGGAAGAGCTGGCGGCTATGATTGCAGTCTCTGCGCCAACGCTTCACCGAGCATTACACAGGCTTATCGAATTAGACTTGATCGAAGGCGGGTATGGTCGGCTGAGGTTGAAAGATCGACGCGCCCTCGTCGCTAGCTGTCAAAGTTGACGGACTTTCAAGCAGAATGTTCTGTTGACGACCGATCATCCTCACCGAGCCTTCCATCCAAAGACATCAAGATCGCGACAGGGCGCAGCGCGGGGATGTGGCTGAAGATGATCAGGATGCAGACGGTCAAAGGCACACTCAGGAACGCTCCGATCAGACCCCAGACCGTGGTCCAGAAGGTCAACGCCAAAATCACTAGGAACGTCGACATGTTCAGCGATCGGCCTAGCATGGCCGGATCTAGAAAGTTGCCGATTAGAAACTGTAGTGTGCCGCACCCCAGAACGATCACGAGAAATGGCCCGATCGTCTCAAACTGAACCAGAGCGATCATTGCGGGAAAGATGACGGCGATGATCGAACCGATTGACGGGATGAAATTCAGGGCGAAAGTCAGCACGGCCCAGGTTTCAGCATATTCCAGACCCAGCGCTTTGAATACGGCGTAGCTGATGGTGGCGGTGATCAGACTGATAAAGGTTTTCACGCCGACATATCGCTGCAGGCTGTACGAAATCGCATCCAGAACCAAGGCCAGGTCAGCCCCCAGCCGCGGGTTGCCGGCGGCAAGCTGGATTTTCTTGCGAAAGGCCAACCGCTCGGCCATCAGAAAGGCGACATAGAGGCTTATAAGGAAGAACTGGTTAAGCAGCGATGTGGCACTGCCCAGCAATATCCGAGCGACATAGGACATATCGATGCTGACCAGATTGTCTCGGATAAAACTTGTGACATCGTTGCCGACCAACCCGGTAATTCTATGAACAGCCCCGTCAAACTGGCTTTCGTAGGTGTTGATCGAGCGTGCAAACTGCGTGGCCTGACTGCCCAGAATGTACATGATCATGAACAAACCGGCCAATACAACTGTTACTCCCGCGACATTCGCCAACCAGATTGGCACCCGCGTCACTGCAATGACCCGGTCGCTAAGGGCCAGGATCAGCACGTTGACCAGTAACGCCATGGTCAACGGCACCAGAAAGTTTGCCCCTGCATAGAGGCCAAGCACCATTAGCGTGGCCACGATCGCAACATCCCGCAATACGCTCAGTTGCGGACGCGCACGGGAAGGGCTGTTTTCTGGGTCAGAGGTCATAAGATGGCCTTGGTCTGAGTGCTGCCTGGATGTGTTTTGATTGATCCTGCACAGGCTGGCGGGTTTATGCAATCCATACAGAAGGTTATACGCATGAAATCGGTGGCCTGATCCGATTGACGGTTCTGCCAAAGGAAAAGGCAGGCTAGGCTAGCGCAATGCCAACTGTTTTGATTCCCTCGTTCGGCCAATTCCTGCGTGCGCTCTGGCTTGCTGTGCGCCGGTTCAATGACAAAAACGGCTTTGTCATGAGCAGCCATGTCGCCATGTCGTTGATGATGGCCTTGTTTCCGTTTGTCCTATTCACGGTGGCGTTGGCAGGGGCCTTGTCACAGGGCTATGTGACCGATGAGTTGATCGAACTGATCTTTGGAGCATGGCCGAAAGACGTGGCTGATCCCATCGTTTCAGAACTGCGGGCGGTTCTGGCCGGGGCGGGCTCGGGCGTGATCACTTTGGGCGGCTTGTTGGCGATCTACTTTGCGTCGAACGGGGTAGCCGCTGTGCGAAAGGCGATGGCGCAAGCCTATCACGACAAAGACACTTGGCCGTTCTGGAAAACCCGACTGTTGTGCTTCGCGCTGGTCATAATCGGCGGCGCTGCCATTCTGGCCATCGCGGCGGTCGAAGTCGTTTTGCCGGTCTATACCCGTCTGGTTTCGGAAAAGACGGCAGTGGATGTCGACAACTGGCTGTCGGTGGATCGCCTGCGATGGACCTTTACCGTGGCCGTGCCCGCTGGCACCGTTCTTCTGGCCCATCTGATCCTGCCCACCCGTCGGCACAGCCTTTTGCAGATTTTGCCGGGCGTGATCCTGACGTTGGCTTTGTGGGCTGCGGGCGGATGGGGCTTTTCGATCTACATCGCCCAGTTTGCGACCTATAGCGCGACGTATGCCGGGCTTGCGGGGGCGATGGCGGCGCTGATTTTCCTGTACCTGTGCTCGGCCATGCTGATCCTCGGGGCTGAATACAACGGCGCGTTGATCGATCTGCAGAATGCGGAAGGCAAATGATGTATCGCCGCGCAATCCTGGCGACCGCGATCCTTTGGGCAACCGCGCAGCAGTCGCAGGCGCAGGACTATGTTGGATCAGACGCGTGCTCGGATTGTCATAAGGAAGAAACCGAAGCCTGGGAAAGCTCGTACCATGCGCTTGCCTGGACCGAGGTGGAGGACGGCCATGTTCAGGCTGATTTCGATGGAACACGATTCTCGCATGATGGAATGAGCGTGGCCTTTGCGGATCAAGATGGAGCTCTTACGGCGCAGGTCACCGAAAAGGACGGCGTTACAACGACCTATCCAGTACATTCAGTGGTTGGTATCGCGCCGCTACAGCAATATCTTTTAGAAACCGAACCCGGCCGATTACAGAGTTTTGATGTGGTTTGGGACGTCAAAAAGGGCCGTTGGTTCCACCTTTACCCGGATCAGGATCTGCCTCCAAATGATGGGCTGCACTGGACCGGTCCGTACAAAAATTGGAACGCCCGCTGTGCCGAGTGTCATGCGACCGGTTATGTGAAGAACTACGACTCTGAGGAAAGGCGCTATGCCTCGACACAGGTCGAAATTGGTGTCGGGTGCGAGGCTTGCCACGGGCCGGGTTCTGCGCATTTGGAGTGGACGACCGGAAAAGTGTTGCAAGACGGTTTGAGCGAGTTCGGATTCCCTACGACATGGGGCAGGGGGCAGACAGAAGCGGAAATTCAGCAATGCGCCGGCTGTCATTCCCGGCGCGAGGCGTTAGAAGATGGTAATCCGCTTCCCGGCAAGCCGTATCACGACGCCTATAACCTGGCGTTGCTGCGACCGGGTTTGTATCACCCAGATGGCCAGATTTTGGACGAGGTCTATGTTTATGGCTCATTCCTGCAGTCGCGCATGTATGCAGAAGGGGTGGGTTGTATGAATTGCCATGATCCGCACCGGGCTGAGGTAAAAGCCGAGGGTAATGGGTTGTGTACCCAATGCCACTCCCCCGCTGGCAACCCGGATTTCCCGACCCTTCGGAAAGCCGACTATGACACGCCCGCGCATCACCAACATGCTGAAAATTCTGCGGGTGACCAATGCAAGAACTGCCACATGATCGAGCGTGTCTATATGGGGGTAGATGGCAGGCGCGATCACAGCTTCCGCATTCCCCGCCCTGATCTGGGGCTCGGAACTGATGCCTGCACCGATTGCCATGCGGATGAAGATCAGTCTTGGGCGGCGCAGCAGATTGAACTCTGGTTCCCGGAATCATCCTATAGAGTGGCGCACTATGGCACGACATTTGCAGCAGCAGGCAGTGGTCAATTGGACGACCCTGAAACGCTAGTCGCGATCGCTCTGGATGAAGGACAGGCAGGTATCGTTCGCGCAACCGCTCTGTATTTGTTGCAACCTTTTGCAACGCCTGATCTTGCCGAGCGTCTAGCACCGTTGCTGGCCGATCCGGACCCACTGATACGGGCCAATGGACCGGTACTGCAGCGGCAGGTTCCTGCCCAGTTGCGCGCTTCGCGGTTAGAGCCGTTGTTATCCGACCCCATGCGCAATGTACGCATCTCGGCTGCGAAAGAGTTCTTATCGATCCCCGCGCATGCCATGAAGCAAGACCAACGCGCAAGCGCGCAGCAGGGCATGGCGGATTGGCAACGTAGCATTTCCAATCGTTTGGACTTTCCTGAGACCCATTTGGTGCTGGGTGGCTGGGCGCTTACGCTCAGAAACGCGCCGGCTGCAGAACGTGCATTCCGCGAGGTTGTAACGCTCGACCCGCAGCGCGTTGAGGCTTGGCCGATGCTGGTTCAACTTGCCCACATCAATCGCGGTGTTCAGGCTGCGTTGGCGACATTGGACGAGGCCTTGTTAGTTCTTCCCGATGATCCAAACTTAATGCAACTGGCGCAGGAACTCGGGAGATAACTGGCATGGAACTGGCAGATTTGCGCCATCTTCACGGCGCATTCTGCGGTTAGCCAACCGGTATAAGCACTCGGATTGCTACAGGTGATGTATGCCGGATCGCACCGCTACCCTCGCAAAGCCGCTGACGGCGGCCCGTAAAACGACGCTTGACCAGCGTATTGAAGAGCTGCGCGCGCGCAAGCCTGTCGATATCAATCATGGCGAAGCACTATTGCTGCAAGGCATAGCTGCAGCGTCTCTGCGGAAACAGAGCATAGCGCCGGGAAAGATCGATCTGGATTAACGCCGCTTAACCCCGGAAGCCGGTGGCGACAACAAACTTCTCGGAACTATCAGAACGTGAGGCCGGAGGCTTCACATTGGCAACCTTGTTGAATTTCTGCTTGAGCAGTTTCTGAAGGTCCCCCTCAGCCCCGCCAGCAAGCACCTTGGCAACGAAAGTGCCGCCCTCTTCCAGCACGTCGAACGCGAAATAAGCCGCCGTTTCGCACAGGGCCATGATCCGCAGGTGGTCAGTCTGTTTGTGGCCCGAAGACGCAGCCGCCATATCAGAAATGACCACGTCCGCTTTGCCACCCAGCCAGTCCTTGACCTTCTGATCGGCGTCATCTTCCATGAAATCAAGGACATGCGCGGTGGCACCGGCGACGGGCTCAACCTCTTGAAGGTCAACCCCCAGAACGGTGCCGACGCGCTTGCCGCTTTTCTCGCCGAGTGCATTGACGCGTTTCACGGCGACTTGCAGCCAGCCACCGGGCGCACAACCCAGATCGACCACGCGCGCGCCGGGTACGAGAAACCGGAACTTGTCGTCCAACTCAAGTATCTTGAATGCCGCGCGTCCGCGATAGCCTTCGACCTGCGCGCGTTTGACATAGGGGTCGTTCAACTGCCGTTCCAGCCAGCGGGTCGAGCTGAGCTTGCGCCCGCGCGCTGTCTTGACCTTCACCTTCAGGTCGCGTTGCCCGCGACCCGAGTTGCTTTTGCCAGTTGGTGTCTTCGCCATCAGAACGGTCCGTCTTCCAATACACCGTCCGCACTCATTTGCGCATAAAGCAAACCCTCGCGCAGCCCACGGTCCGCCACAGAAAGGCGATCGGTGGGCCAGCAGCGCAACAGCGCCTGCAAGATGGCCGAGCCGGACATGATCAGGGCCTGCCGATCTTCTCCGATCCGGGGATCACGGCGGCGCCCACGAGGGCCGAGTTCTAGATAGCCTCGTATCACCTTGTCAATCTGATCGCTGGTCATCCGCAATCCGTCCACCTTCGTCCGGTCATAGCGCTTGAGGCCAAGGTGTGAGGCGGCGACAGTGGTCACCGTTCCGCTGGTGCCCACAATCTGAAACCCTTCGCGGGCCTGCTCATCCTTGTAAGGTGCGAAATCGGCCAGATTTTCTTCGAAAAACCAGCTCATTAGCGCAAAACGCGCGGCATCGTCTTCGACGTCGTTGAACTGATCACGCAATGTTGCCACGCCCAGGGGGACGCTGATCCAATCGACCACCTTGGCCGCAGGGAAAGGGCTTTCAGGCGTGTGGAACCCGTTATGCAATCTCATGATCGCGGCAGGCCGATCCCGACGAGGAACAGAGGAGATGTCGATCCAGACCAATTCGGTTGAGCCGCCGCCGATATCGACGACCAACAATTGCTCGGTCTTGGTCGACACCAGCGGTGCACAGGAAATCACAGCCAGACGTGCTTCTTCCTCGGGCTGGATGATGTCGAGCGTCAGGCCGGTTTCGCGTTTAACTTGCCGGATGAAATCGCGTGAATTCTTGGCGCGACGGCAAGCTTCGGTTGCGATCAAGCGCATGCGCTTGACCTTGTTACGCTTGAGTTTTTGCTGACAAATCCGCAGCGCCTGTACGGTACGTGCCATGGACGCCCGCGACAATCGCCCGGTGCGTTCCAGACCGGCACCCAACTGCACCGATTTGGAGAAGCTGTCCACCACATGAAATCCACTGCCCTTGGGCTGGGCGATCAACATGCGGCAGCTATTTGTCCCCAAATCCAGTGCCGCATACAACGCATCTGGATCGGGTCTTGCCGGCGCGGGGCTTTCGACCGCTTTCGGGAACGCGCCCGCACCTCTGGGACGCTTGGGCGCCATCTTAAACGCCCTCCGATTTTCGAGTTACCCCGACCATAGGTCGCGCAATTGGATCACGCAAGACGCTCATTAAAGTCATTAGGATTTTGATGTTCGGTTTTGGCCACCAAGGCATTAAAAGCTGCGGTACGCAGCCGTGGGCAAAAAGGTCGCTGCAAATACGCCGTATGTCGAAAATCGACCGACTTGGACCCACATTGAAGTTTAGAACCGGTCCATCTGGTTAGGAGGAATCACGGTAATGCCTGACGTCACCATCGTATATTGGCGCGATATTCCCGCCCAAGTCATCGTCGGCAAGGGCCGTCGTGGCGCTAAGCGGCAGTTGGAAGAGCGGTTTGAACAAGCCATCGACCGGGCCGCAATGAAGGTGAACGCCAAGGATAGTGATGCCTATCTGGCCGAATGGCGCAAAGCCGAGCCTTTCGCAGTTGAGGGCGACCCGTCCGAAATTGCCGAAGCCGAGGCCGCGCGTTTGGAAACAGAGTACGATCAGGACCGTATCAAGACCCTGATCGCCAATGACGGTTGGGCATGAGCCCCAGATCTTTATGGGAGGCCGCTATGGCTTTGCTGAACTTCAAGAAACGTGATGCGGTCGAAAACGGCCCTGTGAACCCGACCGTCGAAGCCTTTTTGCAGGGCTACTCGATCGAGGTGATGCCGCGCACTGCGGAAAAAGTCGAAGATTTCCGCGCGCTGCTGCCAGAAGGCACCCGTGTCTACATCGCCCATATCGAGGGCACGCCAATCGAAGACATGGTCAAAACCGCCAAGCGCATCGCGGCCGAAGGTTACCCTGTCATGCCGCATTTCCCGGCACGGATCATCAAGGATGCCGCGACGCTTGAAAACTGGATTTCCATGTATCAGGGTGAAGCGGGTGTCGAGCAGGCGCTTCTGCTGGCTGGTGGTGTCGCCAAACCGCATGGTGATTTCGACAGCTCGATGCAGCTGCTGGAAACCGGACTGTTCGACAAGGCGGGGTTCAAGCGACTGCACGTAGCCGGTCACCCCGAAGGCAACAAGGATATCGATCCCGACGGCTCGACCAAGTATGTCGATGACGCGCTGCGCTGGAAGCAGAAGTTTTCGGAAACCACCGACGCCGAAATGGCGCTGGCCACTCAGTTTGCGTTCGACGCCAAGCCGATCATCGCTTGGGCAGATAGCCTGAAAGAAGCGGGTATTGATCTGCCGATCCATATCGGTATCGCGGGCCCGGCGAAGCTGCAGACGCTGATCAAATTCGCTATCGCCTGCGGCGTTGGTCCATCGCTGAAAGTCCTGCAGAAGCGCGCCATGGACGTGTCCAAGCTGCTGTTGCCTTACGAGCCAACCGATGTGGTCACCGAACTGGCCAATCACAAGGCAGCCAACCCGGATTTCAATATCACCAAGGTACACTTCTTCCCGCTGGGCGGGATCAAGACCAACGCCAACTGGGCGATCAACAACGGCGGCGCTTCGGCAAAGCCGGTTAACTCCTAAGGAACGGACATGACCCGTACAGTCGTAGAATCAAAAACAAAAACTGCCGTTCTGGGCTTTGACGAACCGTTCTGCGTTATCGGTGAGCGGATCAACCCAACGGGCCGTAAGAAACTGGCTGCCGAATTGGAAGCAGGCGATTTCTCGACAGTCGAAAAGGATGCTCTGGCGCAGGTCGCTGCAGGCGCGACCGTTCTGGATATCAACGCAGGTGTCGTCTACAACTCGAACCCCAACCCGAACGAGACCGAGCCGCCGCTGATGACCAAGATCGTCGAGCTGGTGCAGGGGCTTGTTGATGTACCGCTTTGCATCGATTCCTCGGTTCCGGGCGCTTTGGAAGCCGGTCTTGAGGCGGCGGAAGGTCGTCCGCTGTTGAACTCGGTCACCGGTGAAGAAGAGCGTCTGGAACTGGTTCTGCCACTGGTCAAGAAATACAACGTACCCGTTGTGGCGATCTCGAACGATGACACCGGAATCTCGGAAGACCCCGATGTGCGTTTTGCCGTTGCCAAAACCATCGTTGAGCGTGCAGCCGATCACGGCATCCCGGCTCATGACATCGTGGTCGATCCGCTGGTCATGCCGATTGGTGCGATGGCAACTGCTGGCCAGCAGGTGTTTGCTCTGGTCCGTCGTCTGCGGGAGGAGCTGGGCGTGAACACCACATGCGGTGCGTCCAACATCTCGTTCGGCCTGCCGAACCGTCACGGTATCAACAACGCCTTCCTGCCGATGGCAATGGGTGCGGGAATGACTTCAGCGATCATGAACCCGGTGGCTCTGCCGGTGACTCAGAAGAAGATTGCTGAAAAGAAAGAGGCCGTTGCTGCCGCCGGTATCATTCTGCCCGAGGATATGGACGACGAAACCTTTGTACAGATGTTCGGTCTGGGTTCGACCCTTCCGCGTGCGGGCAAAGAGATGGAGGCCATCCGCGCCGCCAACCTGCTGACCAACAACGACGCACATGGCGGTGAGTGGATCAGGTTCAACAAACCACCCGCTGAGGCCGGAGCCGAAGGCGAGGGTGCACGCGGACGTCGTGGCGGTGGTCGTCGTCGCCGCGCTTAAGGTAAATAAAACAATGGATTGGGCCGGATTTTTTGATCCGGCCTTTTCGATTCGTCAGCGTTTGTTGACCCTTGAACCCCAGTAAAGAGCAGTGCTAATCAATGCCCAGCGGCGGGTATGATGTAATGGTAGCCTGTCAGCTTCCCAAGCTGAACGCGCGGGTTCGATTCCCGCTACCCGCTCCAATCATTCTGCGCGTCGGGCCTGATAGAGGTTGATCATCGCTGGGATGAGGATCTCCGAAACAGACTGATACTGTCGGAACTCTTCTGCGACCGCTTGTTGAATGGCGTCAGTATCAGCCTCACTCCCTTCGAAATGAGCAACAACACGGCCCGCAGGACCAACACGTGTCACCAGCCTCGCCGTGCCTTCAACGCCGCCAAAACCCGTCAGGTTCACTGTGATCGCGTCGCCGGTTATTTCAGACAACCCCGCTTGGGTCATCAGACCTTTGACATGGTCGATGTCGTGGAACGCCAGCGGCCCGGGCGCATAGCGGTCTACGCGGGGCGGTTGACCCATTCGCCGAACGGCGGCGACATGGGGTATCTTGAACCACGGGTTGACGTCCAATGGCCCCCAGGAAGCGAACGTCATTTGCCCACCGGGTTTCAGTGCCAAGGCGATGTTTCGGAATGCTGCGATCGAGTCGCTAAAAAACATGACACCAAACCGGGAGATTGCGGCATCCATTTGTCCGGGTTCAAACGCGTAGGTTTGCGCATCCGCGTGCTGAAAAGTGATAGTCTGTATCCCGTTGCTTTCAGCACGTTTGGCTGCGCGGTCCAGAAACGGCTGCGATATATCGGCCGCCAATACGTGTCCTTCGGCCCCAACCGCGCGCGCCGCTGCGATTGCACTGACGCCTGTGCCGCATCCGATATCCAGCACTTGCATACCCGCCGACAGGGCGGCCCGGTCCAGAACGAGATCAAGAACGGGCGCGAAGGCGTGGTCAAGCTGATCCTCAAAGGTCAGCCATTTGGTGCCTTGTTCCGAGTTTCCCCAGAATTCCGCCTGTTCCTCGTTCACTGATGTCATATTCGCCTCCTGTGGATGGGGCGACTATGACCTCCGGCGGCGTCGACGGCCAGATTTTTCCTCATCCCCGCCGCCGGTATTGAAGGACGGAGCGGGCAGGGTGACGACCTGCGCCAATTCAGGGAACGGATCGGTTTTGTGCGGGATCGCATTGGCGGCGACGAAATGGTCCTGAAACTTGGGCTCGATTGCCGTTTCGACCTTGGTGATCTCGCGCACCACGCGTTCGATCTCGGCCCGCGATCCGATGTTACACAGCGCGATCCGGGCACCGGTTCCAGCGGCATTACCCGCGCTGGAGACCTTCTCCAGCGGTGCATCAGGGATCATACCCAGCACCATCGCGTGTTTGGTCGAAATATGCGCGCCGAAGGCACCGGCAAGTACCACGCGATCCACACGGTCAACCTCCATCTCATCCATTAGGAGACGCGCTCCGGCGTAGAGCGCGGATTTAGCCAACTGGATGGCACGGATATCACCCTGAGTTACCGTGATACGCGGACCGCCCTCGGCGCTGGCGTCGTGGATCAGATAGGAGTTGGTGCGGCCTTCGGGAACGCAACGCGGTGTGCCCGTCTGCGCGGCCGAGCCGATCAGCCCGCTTTCGTCCAGAAGACCTGCAATGCGCATCTCGGCCACGGCCTCGATAATGCCTGAGCCGCAGATACCGGTGATGCCCGTGGTGGCAATGTCCTGATCAAAGCCTTCGTCATTCGACCATTTTTCGGACCCGATCACGCGGAAACGCGGTTCTTTGGTGACAGGATCGATTTCGATTCGTTCAATCGCACCGGGCGCGGCTCTCTGGCCCGAGCTAATCTGGGCACCCTCAAATGCGGGGCCGGTGGGTGACGAACAGGCCAGAACGCGGTGGGTGTTGCCCAGCAAGATTTCCGCATTGGTACCCACATCCACGATCAGTACCAGATCGTCGGACTTGCCGGGTTCCTCGGATAGGGCAACGGCAGCGCAGTCCGCACCCACATGGCCCGCAATACACGGCAGGATGTAGACCTGCGCGCGTGGATTCATCGTGGTCAGGTCCATCTCATGCGCAGGCAGGGACATGCTTTCGGACGTCGCGAGCGCAAATGGCGCCTGACCCAGTTCGACTGGGTCCAGACCCAGCAAAAGATGGTGCATGACCGGATTGCAGACGAACACCGTTTCGACGATCAAAGCGGCATCGATCCCGGCCTCATCAGCGATTGAAGTGGTCAGATCGTTGATCGCTTCGCGCACGGCCCGGGTCATTTCCTTGTCGCCACCGGGATTCATCATGGCGTAAGACACGCGGCTCATCAGGTCTTCGCCGAAACGAATTTGCGGGTTCATCAGGCCGGAAGAAGCCTTGACTTCACCTGTTTCCAGATCGGTCAGGTGCGCAGCGATGGTGGTCGAGCCGAGGTCGATAGCCAGACCGTAAAGCCCATGTTCGTGCAGGCCGGGCCAAATTTCGACGATACGGGCCACGTTGTCCTTGAGGCCTTTGTGGACTGCGACCGTGACCTCCCATTTCCCTTTGCGAAGCACTGGCTGCAGCTTGGACATCAGGGACAGGTCGGCGGTTATTGCGTCGATCTTCCACTGCTCGCGCAAGGCGCGCTCTAACCGTTCCAGATCGCCTGTGGGCGAGTGCATGTCGGGTTCTTCCACCACCACGAAATACAGGCGTGTAGCAGGGTCCATGGTGATGGCGCGGGCGGCGGCGGCCTTGCGGACCACCTGACGGTGAACCTGGCTTTCAGGAGGCACGTCGATCACCACGTCACCCTGAACCGAGGCCTGACAGCCCAAACGGCGCCCGGGTTTCAAGCCTCGCTTGTCGTCATAACGCTGTTCAACCGCGTTCCATTCGCTCAGCGCGTCCTCCGAGACGGTCACGCCATGTTTGGGAAACTCGCCATAGCTGGGGGTGATCTGACATTTCGAACAAATACCGCGTCCACCGCAGACTGAATCAAGATCGACACCCAACTGGCGCGCTGCCGTCAGGATTGGCGTGCCAACAGGAAAGTGTCCGCGTTTGCCGGACGGGGTGAAAACGACAAGAGGATCGGTGGTCATGAATGGCTTGCCTTTGTATTCGCGCGTATGCCGGCGAACATATGGGTTTGAACGCAAAGGGAAAGGGCATTCAGCGGCACGTTTTGCATTGCTTGCGTCGTTTTCGGGCGTGGCAGAAGCCCGCGGGGGAAAACAACTTGGGTTCGGGGCTTTCCCTCGGGTGAAATCCATGCAATAGGGTCACCGTCAAACGGGCTTTTGCATGGGGTTGTCAAATGCAGATTCGTGAGGCACTCACCTTCGACGACGTTCTTCTGGTTCCGGGCGCATCTTCTGTGCTGCCGGCAACCGCTGATACCACCACGCGCGTGACGCGTGAGATTACGATGAACATCCCGCTGCTAAGCTCGGCGATGGACACGGTGACCGAGGCGCGTATGGCTATCGCCATGGCGCAGGCTGGAGGCATCGGTGTGGTGCACAAAAACCTCTCGGTCGAGGAACAGGCCCGCGAAGTGCGTCGGGTTAAGCGGTTCGAATCCGGTATTGTCTATAACCCGGTCACGCTGCGCGCGGATCAAACATTGGCAGATGCTCAGGCTTTGGTAGAGCGCTACAACTTCACCGGCTTCCCGGTCGTTGAAGAAAGCGGTCGTGTCGTCGGCATTGTCACCAACCGAGATATGCGCTTTGCGACCTCGGATGACACGCCGATCAAAGCGATGATGACCTCTGACAATCTGGCGATGCTGCAAGAGCCTGCCGATCTCGAAGAAGCCAAAAGCCTCATGCGCGCGCGCCGGATCGAAAAATTGCTGGTCGTCGATGGCGAGGGCAAGCTGACAGGCTTACTGACGCTGAAAGATACCGAGCAGGCCGTGCTGAACCCTACAGCCTGCAAGGACCGGTTGGGCCGTCTGCGTGTGGCTGCTGCAACCTCGGTCGGAGACGCTGGGTTCGAGCGGTCAGAGCAGTTGGTCGATTCCGGGGTCGATATCATTGTTGTGGATACCGCACATGGTCATTCGCAAGGGGTTCTGGACGCGGTGAAACGTGCCAAGACGCTGTCGAACGAGGTTCAGATCATCGCCGGTAACGTCGCCACTGCCGAAGCCACCAAAGCGCTGATCGATGCAGGTGCAGACGCGATCAAAGTGGGCATCGGGCCCGGCTCGATCTGTACCACACGGATGGTCGCGGGTGTTGGCGTCCCTCAGTTGACGGCCATCATGGATTGTGCCGCTGCGGCGGGGGAAGTTCCGGTCATTGCTGATGGTGGCATCAAATTCTCGGGCGATTTCGCCAAGGCGATTGCGGCAGGGGCATCTTGCGCCATGGTGGGTTCGATGATTGCGGGCACGGATGAAAGCCCGGGCGAGGTGATCCTCTATCAAGGCCGCTCGTTCAAATCGTATCGCGGCATGGGAAGTCTGGGTGCGATGGCGCGCGGCTCGGCGGATCGCTATTTCCAGAAGGACGCCGCGAATGACAAGCTGGTGCCCGAAGGGATCGAAGGCCAGGTGCCGTACAAAGGGTCCGCAAGCGCTGTTGTGCACCAACTGGTTGGAGGTTTGCGGGCGGCGATGGGCTATACCGGTTGTGCCACCGTCGATGAGATGCGCCAGAACTGCAACTTTGTCAAAATCACTGGCGCAGGTTTGAAGGAAAGCCATGTGCATGACGTTCAGATCACACGGGAAAGCCCCAATTATCGCGTGATGTAAGTTTGTGAGACCCTTCAGGGGGGCTCTCGAAATTGATCGTGTAGACGAACGGAAAACGCGATGACACCTGCTGCTCGGGTACAGGCCTCGATCGAGATCCTCGATGACATTCTTGCCGGTGCACCGGTCGAGAAGGCGTTGACCGGCTGGGCTCGACGCAGTCGGTTCGCGGGATCTAAGGATCGCGCTGCGATCCGGGATCATGTGTTTGATGCATTGCGGTGCAAGCGATCCTTCTCGGCGCTCGGTGGGTCCGAGACGGGGCGCGGCCTGATGATCGGTGCCGCCCGATCCTTGGGCTCAGACCTAACGTCAGTATTTTCGGGCGCGCGATATGCACCTGCAGAGGTAACCGAGGCTGACCAACCCAGGTCATTTCAGAGCGACGCAGAACGTCTGGATATCCCCGAATGGTTGTGGCCCCAATTTCAGGCCGCGTTGAAGGACGAAGCTGAACTTGCCGCAGCCGCGCTACAATCGCGCGCTCCGATTCATCTGAGGGTCAACCTGCTGAAAACTGACCTGCCTACAGCCATTCAACGACTGGCTGCCGAGGAGATCACGGCGCATCCACATCCGGCCTGCGATACTGCATTGGAAGTTACCGAGGGCGCACGCAAGATATCTCAGAGCGGTCCGTATACAGATGGGCTGGTTGAGTTGCAGGATGCCGCAAGCCAGGCGGTTGTTGCCGCGCTTGATTTACAGCCAGGCATGCGTGTCCTGGACTATTGTGCGGGTGGCGGAGGCAAGTCCCTTGCTTTAGCGGCTACGGATATGGGTGTTCAGGTCTTTGCCCATGATGCCAATCCCAACCGTATGCGCGACTTGCCAGCGCGCGCGGCAAGGGCGGGCGCGGATGTTACGAACCTGACCACAGGCCAAATCACCGGTCAGGCCCCGTTCGATGTGGTTTTGACAGATGTGCCATGTTCCGGCAGCGGATCGTGGCGTCGCGCGCCGGCAGGGAAATGGGCACTAACGCCCGAGCGTTTGGAGGAACTAGCGCAGATTCAGGCCACCATTCTACGAGATGTTTCACCTCTCGTTGCGCCCAAAGGCGTGCTTGCCTATGCGACCTGCTCGATGCTGGCGATTGAAAACGACGACATTATTGATGGGTTCTTGGCCAGCAATCCCGAATGGCAGAGCGGATACCGCAAAACGTGGCTGGTTTCACACGGGACCGATGGATTTTTTACAGCACACTTGACGCGAATATAAACTTTAAAACACAACCTTAAGAAGTTTATGTCACTGATCATTAAGCAGCAATTAACCATTGCAGGCAGATATTGATCAGAAATTGTAATAATCCGGGCTGTTTATGTCTATTCAATCTGAATTTACCCCCTCTCGATCAAGTGGATGGGGCATTGATCGTGGGCGCTATGCCTCACTGGCATTGATCGCCATTTTATTGAGCGTACTTTCCTTCTTTGACGTCTTGCCGCCACGGTTAAGTGCCGGGGTCGCAGCCGTTGGCTTGTCCTTCCTGGTAGTAGTGGTCTTTGCCTTGGCGCGCGCTTGGATATTGAATCAGATCGAAGCGCAAACATACGCTGCGATGACGGGTTTTCTAGAGCAAGAAACCGATGCCTGTGTCATTTCGGATGCGACGGGCGAGGTGCTAGTTGCAAACGCTCAGGCCAATGCGCGTCTTATTCGGAACGCGGGTACGCGACTAGATGAGTCTCTGCGTACCGTATTTGCAAACCCGTCGGCGGTGCTGTTGCGTTTGCAGTCTCATGCCCTGAAACGGGGCTTTTGGGAAGAAGATGTTGTCACGCGCGGACAAACAATACCCGTGTCTGTTTCAAAGCTGGGTGAAAATCGGTTTTGCTGGCGTTTTAGAATAGATGCACCCCAGATCTGGCGCAGCGTGCAGCGGCCGGTTCTGACGGTCGGACGAAATGACGTGGTGCTGGATGCCAATGATGCGGCAATCGAACTTTTTGGTCAGATTCCCACATGCCTCAAGCCGATGGTTCAAGCTGGCGGTGCAGTTGATGGTAGCATCATACAGATTAAAACCGGGGAAACCGAAGCACCATTCACTGTCACAACGCTAAGGCACAGCGGTATTGTGCGTGAGTTGCTTTTAACGCCGCTGCAGCACGCCGAAGGACCGCAGCACACGACATCATTTGCAGATTTGCCAGTTGCGATCATGTGCATGTCTCCCGATGGAGATGTTAGCGAAGCAAACCACCTCGCGGTTGAATTGGTCGGTGAGATCCAACCGGGGTGGACGAATATCGAAAGCATGATGCAGGGGCTCGGCTATCCGATCAGGGACTGGCTGGCGAGTGCTGCCGAACAAGGCGCAGCACCGCGGTCTGAATTCCTGCGTTTGGTGCGCAAGGACAAAGAGGTATTTGTGCAAGTTACGCTGTCACGGATTCTCAGGGATGGTCAGGTCTGTCTTATTGCGGTTCTGAACGATGCCACCGAACTGAAAACGATGGAGGCGCAGTTTGTTCAAGGCCAGAAGATGCAAGCCGTTGGGCAATTGGCTGGCGGGGTCGCACATGATTTCAATAACTTGCTGACGGCGATTTCGGGGCATTGTGATCTGTTGCTGTTGCGCCATGACCAAGATGACCCGAATTACGGCGATCTTATACAGATCAATCAGAACGCCAACCGTGCTGCAGCGTTGGTCAGCCAGCTTCTGGCCTTTTCGCGCAAACAAACGCTCCGGCCCGAGGTGCTGGATCTGCGAGATACGATTTCAGACCTTATCCATTTGCTAAACCGTCTTGTGGGCGAGAAGATCCGCCTGACGCTCAGTCATGATCCGGTGCTCAAATCCGTCTGCGCGGACAAGCGCCAGTTAGAGCAGGTCTTGATGAACCTGGTCGTCAATGCGCGTGATGCGATGCCCGAGGGTGGGGAGATTCGGATCGAGACCGAAGTAGTGACATTGGATCAATCGATCACGCGCGATCGGGCTACGGTACAGCCGGGAGAATATGTTACGGTCAAAGTCATCGATAGCGGCATCGGGATTCCTGCAGACAAACTGCAAAAAGTGTTTGAGCCATTTTATACGACCAAACGCACAGGCGAGGGGACGGGGCTGGGGTTATCGACTGTTTACGGGATCGTAAAACAGACTGGTGGTTTCATATTTGTCGACAGTGTGCAGGACCGGGGAACGGAATTCACCGTGCTCTTGCCTGTGAGTTCCCGGGTCCAAGAATCGGAGCCTGAGGCCCCCGATACCTCAGAGGTGCAAAGTTCCCGATTGGGTGAAGGCGTGGTTTTGTTGGTCGAAGACGAAGCCCCGGTGCGCGCCTTCGCGACGCGGGCGCTTCGCTTGAAGGGCTACACTGTGCTTGAAGCTGAATCAGCCGAAGATGCGCTGCAATTGTTGGACGACCCCAATTTGCTGGTGGATGTTTTTGTTACCGATGTCGTCATGCCCGGAATGGACGGCCCGACCTGGGTGCGCGAGGCCATGAAAACACGGCCTGACGTGCGGGTGGTCTTCATGTCAGGCTATACTGAAGGGGCGTTCGGCGAATCTGGTCCTCAGATCGAAAATTCCACCTTCCTGCCCAAGCCGTTTTCGTTGACCCAGCTGACCGAAGCGGTGTTTCAGCAAATGAATTGAAAACGCTATTCGGCAGCACGATACAATGCGTATTCTGCGGCGTTCAATGATTGGAACCGGAGTTCAGTTTGTTTTGAGAAGTCCATCGGGCAAGCAGGCGAGACGTTCTCTCGTGGTAGATCGATTTTACATTCCAGCCGATTCTGAAGGAAATCCAGTATCTTTTGCTGGCTGTCATATTTGAAGATATGCGCAACACCTTTACCGTTACTGCGGGGTTGCAAAAAATCGGTTTGGCATCCCACATTTGCGTAGGCCGGGCGGGGGTTTTGCATATAGGCGTCAAGGAATTCCTCGAAGCTTAAACCTTTTGTGGAATGCGGATGACCTGCCAATTCGGCGCGCGTTCGATATCGATACCAACTTCCCAACCAATCGACAGGTTCGCGCACTATGGCCATGACGTCCATTTCTGCATCAAACATCTTGCGAAACATGGTCTGGAAGAAACGATCATAGCGGCGCATGTTCGCATGTTTCAGGTCTGTTGGTCCGGACACGACGATATCGGCCCGATCGCGTAAAGCTGATTGATACGCGGTGGAGCCGGTCTTTGGAACAGACAGAAGCGCAAGCCGCTTTTCATAGAAAACAAGCATTTATCTTTTCTCTTCAATGCCTTTCATGTCTCAGATTGTCGTAAACGACTCTTTAACACAATTGCTGAAGAGTAGTTTTCATAAGTTTTAGTTGAAATGTTCTCTTTTTGGTCCCATAAGGAACAAGAGGCGAACAAAGCAGCGATTGCCGCCCGATCAAGGGTGTGACAAAAGAGAAGGCGACAGGACAATGGCGGATCTTCTGACGATGAGCGACAAGAAAAACGCAGACAAGCAAAAGGCGCTCGACAGCGCATTGGCCCAGATCGAACGGCAGTTCGGCAAAGGCTCGATCATGAAGTTGGGCGAAGATTCCAAGCAGGATATCGATGCGAGCTCGACCGGGTCGCTGGGCTTGGATATCGCGCTGGGGATCGGCGGCCTGCCGATGGGGCGGATCGTCGAGATTTATGGCCCGGAAAGCTCGGGTAAGACCACGCTGACGCTGCACTGCATCGCTGAACAGCAAAAACGCGGCGGAGTCTGCGCGTTCGTCGACGCAGAACATGCGCTGGACCCTCAATATGCGCGCAAGCTGGGTGTGGATCTGGATGAATTGCTGATCTCTCAGCCCGACACTGGCGAGCAGGCACTTGAGATCACCGACACCTTGGTGCGGTCGGGAGCCGTGAACATGGTCGTGGTCGACTCGGTTGCGGCGCTGACGCCGAAATCCGAGTTGGAAGGCGACATGGGTGACAGCAGCGTCGGTGTTCAGGCCCGGCTGATGAGCCAGGCGATGCGCAAGCTGACCGGCTCGATCAATCGCTCGAACTGCATGGTGATCTTCATCAACCAGATCAGGATGAAGATCGGTGTGATGTTTGGCAGCCCGGAAACCACTACCGGTGGTAATGCGTTGAAATTCTACAGCTCGGTCCGTCTGGATATTCGCCGTATCGGTGCGATCAAGGATCGGGACGAAGTTGTGGGCAACCAGACCCGCGTCAAGGTCGTCAAGAACAAGGTGGCACCGCCGTTCAAGCAGGTGGAATTCGACATCATGTATGGCGAAGGCATCAGCAAAATGGGTGAGCTGCTGGATCTGGGCGTCAAGGCCGGTGTGGTCGAAAAGTCGGGTTCGTGGTTCAGCTACGGTGATGAGCGGATCGGGCAGGGGCGTGAGAATGCCAAGCAATATCTGCGTGACAATTCCCGTGCGGCGCTCGAGATCGAAGACAAAATACGTGCCGCGCATGGGTTAGACTTTGAAATGCCACCCGAAGCGGAAGAGGATGACATCCTCGAAGCTTAAAGCGTACCTGAGGGGGAACCGAAGAAATCCCTCGGCACCCCGGTGGTGCTGAAACTATCTGGAACAGGGTGGCCCCTCGGGGCCGCCTTGTTTCGTTTCGGATGGGCCAATGCTGTGGACACTCTCGGGGGGTGGGGCTAAACCTTTGCTGACCATAACGACTGCGCGCTGAGAGAGCCTTATGCCAACGCTGAACGACATTCGATCTACCTTCCTGAACTACTTTGCCAAGCAGGGGCACGAAGTGGTTGCGTCCAGCCCGCTGGTTCCGCGCAATGATCCGACACTGATGTTCGTCAACTCGGGTATGGTTCAGTTCAAGAATCTGTTTACTGGCGTCGAAACCCGCGACTACAGCCGTGCTACCACTGCACAGAAATGCGTGCGTGCAGGCGGCAAACACAACGATCTGGACAATGTGGGCTATACCGCTCGCCACCATACGTTCTTTGAAATGCTGGGGAATTTCTCATTCGGGGATTACTTTAAGCATGAGGCGATACCGTTCGCTTGGGAACTGATCACCAAAGAATTTGGTATCGATAAGAACCGTCTGTTGGCCACTGTCTATCACACCGATGATGAGGCATTTGAAATCTGGAAAAAGGTTGGTGTCCCAGAAGACCGGATCATCCGCATCGCTACCAATGACAATTTCTGGCAAATGGGCCCTACAGGCCCCTGTGGCCCGTGCACGGAGATTTTCTATGACCACGGTGATCATATCTGGGGTGGGCCTCCGGGTTCGGCTGAGGAAGATGGCGATAGGTTCATCGAAATCTGGAACATCGTTTTCATGCAGAACGAGCAGTTCGAAGACGGCTCGATGGTCGAACTCGACATGCAGTCGATCGACACCGGCATGGGATTGGAACGCATTGGTGCGTTGCTGCAAGGCAGCCACGACAATTATGACACCGATCTGTTCAAAACGCTGATCGAAGCCTCCGCGGATGCGACCGGTGTTGATCCTTATGGGGATCAAAACGTGCATCATCGCGTGATTGCGGACCACTTGCGTTCAACTTCGTTCCTGATCGCGGATGGTGTGATGCCGTCAAATGATGGGCGAGGGTATGTTCTGCGCCGTATCATGCGCCGCGCGATGCGCCATGCGCATCTGTTGGGGGCCAAAGATCCGGTGATGCACCGCCTGGTACCCACGCTGGTGCAATTGATGGGTGCGCAATATTCAGAGCTTGGTCAGGCGCAGCCACTGATCGAAGAGACACTGCTGCTTGAGGAAACTCGGTTCAAGCAAACTTTGGATCGCGGTCTGAAGCTGTTGGATGAGGAAGTTTCGGGCCTACCTGAAGGCGATCCACTACCCGGAGACGCGGCATTCAAACTGTATGATACCTATGGTTTCCCGCTCGATCTGACGCAGGATGCGCTGCGCGAGAAAGGTCGAACCGTCGACACCGATGGATTTGACGTGGCGATGGCCGAACAAAAAGCCAAGGCACGCGCGGCGTGGGCCGGGTCTGGCGAATCTGCCGATCAGGTGGTTTGGTTCGATGTGCTGGATGCGGCCGGTGCGACCGATTTCCTTGGCTACGATACTGAAAAGGCCGAAGGGCAGGTCGCTGCGTTGGTGGTCGATGGTGCATTGGTCGACAAGATCGAGAAGGGTGGTACCGGCTGGGTCGTAGTCAACCAGACACCGTTCTATGGCGAGGCCGGTGGCCAGGTCGGCGACACCGGTGAAATTCGCAGGCTGGATGAGCGCGACGATATCGCCCGTGTTGAAGACACCAGAAAGTTTGCTGATGGCAAAGTCTATGCTCACAAGGTCACGATTGATCATGGGGCGATCTCAAAAGGTGACGCAGTTGAGCTGGAAGTCGATCACGCGCGCCGCACGGCCATTCGTGCCAACCACTCCGCGACGCACCTTCTGCATGAAGCCCTGCGTGAGACATTGGGTGATCACGTGGCGCAGCGCGGGTCGCTCAACGCATCAGATCGTTTGCGGTTCGATTTCAGCCATTCCAAGGCTCTGACACTGGAAGAAGTGCAGAAAGTTGAGCGAGAGGTGAACGCATTCATCCGCCAAAACTCAACCGTGGAAACCAGGATTATGACACCGGATGACGCCCGTGAACTGGGTGCTCAAGCTCTGTTCGGTGAGAAATACGGGGATGAGGTGCGCGTGGTTTCGATGGGCAAAGCACCCACCGGCAAAGGCCAGGATGGCGAAACATGGTCGATTGAACTGTGTGGCGGCACCCATGTGCGCCAGACCGGTGATATCGGAACCTTCGTCGTGCTGGGCGACAGTGCCAGCAGCGCTGGCGTGCGGCGGATCGAGGCTTTGACCGGTGATGACGCATTTAAGTATCTGTCGAAACAGGATCATCGCCTTTCAGCAATTGCGCTTGAGTTGAAAGCCCAGCCGGATGACGTTGTTGCGCGTGTTAAGACTCTGTTGGACGAGCGTAAATCGCTGCAGAACGAAGTTGCGCAGTTGCGCCGTGATCTGGCGATGGCCGGAGGTGCGGGGCAGGGCAGTGGCGCTGAAGCGCGCGATGTAAACGGTGTGGCGTTCTTTGCGCAGTCGCTCTCGGGTGTTTCCGGAAAGGACCTGCCTGCATTGATTGATGAGCACAAAAGCCGTTTGGGTACGGGTGCAGTATTATTGATTGCTGATACCGGCGGCAAAGCGGCTGTTGCTGCGGGCGTCACGTCTGACCTGACAGACACGGTATCTGCGGTGGATCTGGTCCGCGCGGCGGTGACCGAACTTGGCGGCAAGGGCGGTGGTGGACGGCCTGACATGGCACAGGGTGGGGGCAAGGATGCCTCAAATGCAGAGGCTGCAATCAAGGCGGCTGAACAGGTTTTGGGAGGATAAGATGCCAGCACTTTGGATCGCACACGTTACTGTGACAGATGCCGATGCTTATGGAAAATACGCCGAGCTTGCAGGGCCGGCAATTGCGGCGCATGGGGGTGAATTCATCGCCCGCGCGGCACGTTACGTGCAGTTAGAGGGCAAAGAGCGACCACGCAATGTGGTCGCCCGCTTCCCAACCCTCGAGGCTGCGGTAGAGTGCTACAATTCTCCTGCATATCAGCAGGCATTGGATCATGCCCGTGGCGCCAGCGAGCGAGAGCTGGTGGTCGTTGAAATTACCGACTGAGAATCAGGCTAAATCTACCTTCGCATGAAATTTGCAAATTCTGCCCGGCCCAGAGCCGTGCGACCTGCCATGCATTTTAGCGTGGGCGGCTCTTCACGATCGCTCTGAATTTATACACATTATTACAACGGGTTGTGCGTACTTCCTGTTGGTTTTGAACATATTTCTCTGTCCGATTGTGGCACTTCGCGCCACTTTCTTGCGCGGAAATGGTCACGAAAAGTGACGAATTTCCGCCGTTTTTTCCGCTCAATCTCGGATTTGATTGCGTGACAACCACGGTTTGCGGATATGGTCCGGTATACAGATGGGTTCTGATCCACGCAGTTTGCAGGGATTAATAGGACTCGAGGGACAGGCATGAATTTCTTTGGTACGACCATAGACGCCCACTTAAAGAGCGCTGCCAAGCTTGGCGGGCTGTTTGGTTTGGCTATCCTGATTAACGGATCGCTGTTGTTTGGGACTGAAGCATCGGCGAAAGATGCCGCGTTTATCCCAAGTATCGCTGCCTCGCCACCACCCTCTGGTGCGCGTCAGCTTTGCGGTAAATATTCCTGGGCATGTGCGCAAAAAGGTATTGGTTCCTTATCCACCAGCCAAGAATTGAAACTTGTCAAAGAGATCAACCGCCGCGTTAATCGATCCACGCGAGAGGTCACAGATCAGTCGCAATACAAAACCAGTGAACTTTGGGCGCTTCCAACGTCGCGCGGTGGAGACTGCGAGGATTTTGCGCTTCTAAAGAAAAGAGACTTGATCCAGGCTGGTTTCGACCCTCGTAAGCTACTGCTCGCGACAGTGTTGGATACGCGCAGAAACTCTCATGCTGTTTTGGTCTATCGGTCAAGCGACGGCGATCTGGTTCTGGATAATTTGACCAATCAGATCAAGCCTTGGAAGGCGACGCGCTATCTGTTCCTGAGGATGCAAGATCCTAAGCAGCCCGCCAGATGGTTGGGAGTTTATGGGAAAAGCTGAATTCGTTGATTTCAACTAGAATGGGCGGGTGCATTAGCACTCCGCCCATTTTCTATTTTCGTCTGCTGCACCTATAGCGTGCCCGAGACCGGATCGAATAAGTTAATTTCCCCGATCGTCTTCCTTCAAACGTTCAGTTCGACGTTCCCGGGATTTGGCTTGGTCTAAAGCCCGTTTGGCTTCGGCTTTCGACAGTTTTGCCAAACGCTTTTGCGACTGTTGGGCTTTTTCCCGATAATGCTCGGCCAATTCGCGCTGTTCTTGCGCAAGTGCCCTATACCTGTCAGCGCTTTCTCTGAGCCTCTTTGCAATTTTGCGGGCTTCCTCGGCCTTTTTATCATAGCCGAGCCTCTTTTTCTCTTTGGCTGCGTCTCTGTAACGTTTGGCCTTTTCTTTGAGCTCCTTCGCTTTGGCCGCTTTTACTTTGGCCTCTTCTCTATGCTTTTTTGCCTTCTTGCGATTATTTTTCGCTTTCTTCTTTTCTTTTTTATTCTTTGCCTCTTCGTCATCCTTTGGGTTTTCTTTATCCTTGGGATTCCTCTCAGGCTGCGGATTGTCCTCGCCGGTAGGCTCATCAGCAGTAGTGCTATTTGGGTCACCCGCAAAATTTTTGTCTTCATTTGCAGGGCCGTCACCGGTGCGCTGCGGATTTGCACCGATGCTTGCCGTTGGAAGGTCAGTCAAAACAGCTGCAAATCGCGGGCAATCAAGAATAGTACGCTCCAGGATCGACTCGAAATCCGCGCGCCGTTGGATATAGCGAAGCATGCCCGAGGTAACCACATCGCACGCACAAAGCGTGTTCGACGATACAGATTGTTTGGCCGTTCTCACGGTACATGTGCCAGCTGCCTGAGCGGAATTTACGAAGATGAAGGGTAAGATTGCGGAAGCAAAAGCAATCGATAACAGTTTGGATTTGATGCGCATCGCACGCTCCTTAAGCACTCATTAACCAAATTGCCGTATACTCAAACGGCGTCACACTTTGAACACAAAGTCCTCTTTCTATCGCCTATTTTCAAGCAAACTTTCTGTTGGATTTCTGTGATCCAGCTCACTCAAACACGATTAATCCATAAAAAACAAAAAGAAGACCTGCTGTTGCACCAGGTCTTCTTTTTCTGTGTTGTTTCTAGCCTGACGCAAAAATGTCACGAATGTGGCAATGTTTCCAAAACGTGAACAAGTTCACAGCATTGATCAGGCTGATTTTGACATCCGTTTACGCTCATGCGGATCCAGATAACGTTTGCGAAGCCGGATCGCATTGGGCGTAACCTCGACCAGTTCATCGTCGTCGATATAGGCGATTGCCTCTTCAAGCGAGAACTGAATATGAGGGGTCAGCCTCACTGCGTCGTCCGAGCCGCTGGCACGCACGTTGGTTAGCTTTTTACCTTTCAGCGGATTCACTTCCAGATCATTGTCTCGCGAATGCTCTCCGATCACCATGCCCTGATAGACATCAGTTTGCGGGCCAACAAACATGCGGCCACGCTCTTCCAAATTCCACAGCGCATAGGCGACCGCCTGACCGTTTTCCATCGAGATCAGAACACCCGCACGTCGACCAGGAATCTGCCCTTTATGAGCCGCCCAGCCGTGGAAGACCCGGTTCAAGACGCCAGTTCCGCGTGTATCGGTCAGGAACTCTCCGTGATAGCCGATCAGGCCACGAGACGGCACGTGGGCGATGATCCGGGTTTTGCCTGCCCCTGCAGGGCGCATTTCAGCCAGTTCACCTTTGCGTGCACCCGTGATTTTCTCGATCACCGCGCCAGAATATTCATCATCCACATCGATCGTGACTTCTTCGATAGGTTCAAGGCGCTGGCCGTCCTCCTCGCGGAACAAAACCTGTGGGCGCGAGATGCTGAGCTCGAATCCTTCGCGACGCATGTTTTCGATCAGAACACCCATCTGCAATTCGCCGCGACCAGCAACCTCGAAGGCTTCGCCGCCGGGCGTGTCGCTGATGCGGATGGCTACGTTCGATTCGGCTTCTTTCATCAGGCGATCACGAATGACCCGAGACTGAACTTTTTTGCCGTCACGACCGGCCAGCGGGGAATCGTTTATGCCGAAGGTCACTGTGATGGTTGGCGGATCGATAGGCTGGGCGGGTAGGGCCTCTTCGACTTGCGGGGATACAAGGGAATCTGCCACGGTGGCTTTGCTCATACCCGCAATCGTGACAATGTCGCCTGCTTCAGCGACGTCGATGGGTTGTTGAGCTAATCCACGGAATGCTAGGATTTTCGACGCGCGGAAGCTTTCAATTTGGGTGCCGTCTCGGCTGAGTGCTTTGAGGCTGTCACCCGCTTTCAGAGTTCCACTTTCCACGCGACCGGTCAAAATACGACCGATGAATGGATCGCTGCCCAAAGTGGTGGCGAGCATCCTGAACGGTTCGTCCTTTTTCTCGATCTGCTTGGGGGCGGGGACGTGATCAACGATCAGATCGAACAGGGCGGTCAAGTCCTTGCGCGGACCGTCAAGCTCCATATCGGCCCAGCCGGACCGGCCCGAAGCATACATGGCCGGGAAATCCAGCTGATCGTCATCGGCGCCCAAGTTGGCGAAAAGGTCGAAACATTCGTCCAGCGCGCGATCAGGCTCGGCATCGGGTTTGTCGACCTTGTTCAGCACGACAATCGGGCGCAGGCCCAAAGCCAGCGCCTTTGAGGTCACGAATTTGGTTTGCGGCATCGGGCCTTCGGCGGCGTCGACCAGCAGTACAACGCCGTCGACCATGCTGAGAATACGTTCGACTTCCCCACCGAAATCAGCGTGGCCGGGGGTGTCGACGATGTTAATGCGGGTATCCTTCCACTCAACGCTGGTGGCTTTGGCTAGGATGGTAATGCCGCGTTCGCGTTCCAGGTCGTTGCTGTCCATGGCGCGTTCTGCCACGGCCTGGTTTTCCCGGAACGCGCCGGATTGTTTGAGCAGCTCATCCACCAGGGTCGTCTTGCCGTGGTCCACGTGAGCGATGATTGCGATATTGCGCAGGTCCATGAGAGGTCAGCCTTTGAACGGGAAGTTGCCGCGCGCATAACGCGGCGCGACAGAATATACCAGCCCTAACCGGCGGTCAGTGGCCCGCTGTGGCTGAAAACAGGTGGATGATCAGAATGCCACTCAAAATCATGCCCAAACCCAAGACTGCGGGCCAATCGAGTTTTTGGCCAAAAACCAGAAATCCAATCAGTGCGATCAGGGCAATACCAAGGCCCGACCAGATTGCATAGACAATGCCCACAGGCATGACCTTTAACGTGAGGGCCATAAGATAAAAGGCCGACCCATAGCCAACCATGACAAGAGCCGACGGCCAAAATCGCGTAAACTGATGGCTAGCCTGCAACGCAGTCGTGCCGATGGTTTCCGCGATAACAGCCAACATTAGGATTGGGTAGGTCTTTGGCACGAGCGATGCCTCTCTGAATTATCGCGAAAGGTTGAGCATACTTGCGATCATTTGGGCAAGGGGATTCAGATGCAGATGATCAAAACCCTAACTTTACCAAAGGTCAGGTAAACCCGACTATTCGGGCTTTTGCATTTGTGCTAAACACTCGATTGTTTTTAGTGTGTTTTTAATGAGTTTGATAAGATGACGACTTTTGCAAAATCGGTCATTATCGCTTCGGTTTTGATTGTGGCGTTGGGGTGGCTTGCAGACGGGGGGTCCGTCGACATTGATGCAGCCCAGAATGTTGAGCGGTTCACAGGTTTTCCGGTTTAGGCGCCCACTGAGCGATATCTTTGAAAAGGAGCTTTCGGGCTCCTTTTCTTTTCTTCAGACGCTAAGCAATCTTTACTGCTTTTCGATCGCTTTCAGCTTGGATCGATGTTCAGACAGTCTTTTCACCACGAATTGCCGCGCCTTGCGTTCCGCCAGCCTAACCCGGATTTCGGTCAAGAACGCTTCTTCCAGAGATTGCGAGGCTGCACCGAGAACGTCTCCAACCTCCACAAAGAATCGATCCTCGCCTGTCTCGTCCATAACCTTCATCGTGTCCTCGGCCAATCTGGCGGCGAGGGTAGTGATGGTATCGGACATCAGCGCGTATTCTCTGTCAGGCGGCGTTTCACGTAATCCGTCACATCTGTCATCAGCGTGTCCATGTGGCGGTCTTGGAAGAAGTGATCGGCACCTTCCACCTCATTATGGGTAATGGTGATACCCTTTTGTTCATGCAGCTTTCCGACCAGAGACGCAGTGTCTGCAGGTGGTGCCACACGGTCCGCCAATCCGTTGATGATCAAGCCAGAAGACGGGCAGGGTGCCAGGAACGAAAAGTCGTACATGTTTGCGGGCGGCGATACACTGATGAAGCCAGTGATCTCGGGGCGGCGCATCAGAAGCTGCATTCCGATCCATGCACCGAACGAGAACCCAGCGACCCAGCAATGCTTGGAGTTGTTGTTCATCGACTGAAGGTAATCCAACGCTGATGCTGCATCGCTCAGCTCACCTACACCCTGGTCATACTCACCCTGGCTGCGACCAACGCCGCGAAAGTTAAAACGCAGAACCGTGAAGCCCATGTTGTAAAAGGCGTAATGCAGGTTATAGACCACCTTGTTGTTCATGGTCCCGCCAAATTGTGGATGCGGGTGAAGCACGATAGCGATCGGTGCGTCTTTTTCCTTTTGCGGGTGGTAGCGGCCTTCCAGGCGGCCTTCGGGTCCGGGAAAAATCACCTCGGGCATGTGTGCTTTGGTCCTGTTTTTTGACGCGTCGGCCCCGAGATTATCTTGACGGTAATCCTCAGGTACCTTAGAACGGTTCTAATTACATTGTGTCGCGTGAAAACGCTGTCAGTGGGAGATACGCACTGGCTCGGGCGACGTCAATGTTTTCGCGCAGTTCTTGCCTGAAGGAAACAAAATGAAGCTGTCGACCAAAGGCCGCTATGCGATGGTTGCGCTGGCGGATATCGCCCTTCAGTCCTCGGACAAACTCGTCACGTTGGGCGAGATTTCCGAACGTCAGGATATTTCACTGCCGTATTTGGAGCAGCTTTTCGTGAAACTGCGCCGAGCTGATCTGGTCAGTTCAGTACGCGGACCGGGTGGGGGCTATCGCCTGGCGCGACCAGCCTCGGAAATCCGTGTGGTCGAGATACTGGCCGCGGTTGATGAGACGGTGGATGCGATGCACAAGGGGGCAGGTGCCTCGGGCGCGTCTTCGGGCAGCCGGGCGCAGTCACTGACCAATCGGTTGTGGGAAAGCCTGAGCGCGAATGTTTACGTTTTCCTGCATCAAACGCGGCTGTCGGATGTAATTCGGAATGATCTTGCACCGTGTCCTGCTGTTCCTAGCTTGTTCGCAGTCGTGGACGATTGATCTGATGACGTTTTTCTGTGCTCCGTCAAAACCCATCTTGGAAAAGATACATCTATGAAACGGGTTTATCTCGACCATAACGCAACCGCCGCTCTGAGGCCCGAGGCCCGCGATGCAATGATCGCGGCGATGGATTTGGTGGGCAATCCGTCCTCGGTCCATGCCGAAGGGCGCGCCGCAAAAGCGGTGGTCGAGAAAGCGCGGGCTCAAATCGCAACAGCGTTTGGGGCCGATGGTGCCGACATCGTGTTTACATCCGGCGCGACTGAGGCAGCGGCTTTGGCCATGGCGGGGCGCGATCTTCAAGGTGCAGCGATTGAACATGACGCGGTAAGATCGTGGATTAATGAGGTTTTGCCTGCGGCCCAGAGTGGGCACGTTAACGTGCTGGAGGCGTCCCGATCCACGCTGCAACTGGCCAATTCGGAAACCGGGATTGTTCAGTCTTTGCCTGCCGGTCTTGCGGTCACTGACGCGACTCAGGCTTTTGGTAAGTTGCCGATAGCCTTCAACTGGCTGGGGGCTGAGATGGCGCTGATTTCAGCCCACAAACTTGGCGGGCCAAAAGGGATCGGGGCGTTGGTGATGAAACGCGGCACCAATCTTGCTGCGCAAATCAAGGGCGGCGGGCAGGAGATGGGGCGTCGCTCGGGCACAGAAAATGTCACTGGAATTGCGGGGTTCGGAGCAGCAGCTGAAGCCGCGTCCCGTGATTTAGCAAATGGCGTTTGGGAAAACGTTGCAGAACTTAGAAATATTCTAGAAAACGCTCTTGAGGCTGGTACGAAAGCTACTATTTTTGTCGGGAAAGACCAAAGGCGACTCCCCAACACTCTGTGCTTCGCCGCACCGGGATGGAAGGGCGAGACACAGGTCATGCAGATGGATTTGTCAGGCTTCGCGATCAGTGCGGGCTCGGCCTGTTCCAGCGGCAAGGTTCGCGCAAGCGCCGTACTGACGGCCATGGGATTTGATGAGATGACGGCATCCAGCGCAATCCGCGTATCGCTGGGGCCAGAGACGGCAGAAGAAGATGTGCTGCGTTTCGCGGAAACGTGGCTTGAAAAAGAGAAAAAGCATCGCGCGCGGGCCGCGTGATCTGACGGAGGGTGAATTATGGCCGCTTTGGACCAGACCCAGGTGAAAGAGGGTGTCGATCAGGAAACCGTAGACGCGGTTCGCGAGGTCAGCACTTATAAATACGGCTGGGAAACTGATATCGAGATGGAGTATGCGCCAAAAGGCGTGAATCCCGATATTGTACGTCTGATTTCGGACAAAAATGATGAGCCTGAGTGGATGACCGAATGGCGTCTGGCCGCGTTCGAGCGCTGGACCCAGATGGAAGAGCCTAAATGGGCGATGGTGCACTACCCGCCGATCGACTTTCAGGACCAGTATTATTATGCCCGTCCGAAATCGATGGAAGATAAACCCAAATCTCTGGATGAGGTCGATCCAAAGCTTCTGGCGACTTACGAAAAGCTAGGTATCCCTCTGAAAGAACAGATGATCCTGGCAGGTGTCGAGGGCGCTGAGAATGCACCGGCAGAAGGCCGTAAGGTTGCTGTTGATGCAGTATTTGACTCGGTTTCGGTCGGGACGACTTTTCAGGAAGAGTTGAAGAAAGCCGGCGTTATCTTCTGCTCGATTTCCGAGGCGATCAAAGAGCATCCGGAACTGGTCAAGAAATACTTAGGGACGGTCGTACCGGTCTCGGACAATTTCTATGCCACGCTGAACTCAGCTGTATTCTCGGACGGCTCGTTTGTTTATGTCCCTCCGGGCGTGCGCTGCCCGATGGAACTGAGCACATATTTCCGCATCAATGCAGAAAATACCGGCCAGTTTGAGCGCACGCTGATCATCGCCGACAAGGGCTCTTACGTCTCGTATTTGGAAGGCTGCACGGCGCCTCAGCGCGACACTGCACAGCTTCACGCGGCGGTTGTCGAGATTATCGTCGAAGAAGATGCCGAGGTGAAATACTCGACCGTTCAGAACTGGTTCCCCGGGGATGAGAATGGCAAAGGCGGTATCTACAACTTTGTGACCAAGCGCGCCGATTGTCGGGGTGATCGGTCCAAGGTGATGTGGACGCAGGTCGAAACCGGCTCGGCTGTGACCTGGAAATACCCGTCCTGCATCCTGCGTGGCGACGATAGCCAGGGTGAGTTTTACTCGATCGCAATCACCAACAACATGCAGCAAGCCGACACCGGCACCAA
Source organism: Ruegeria sp. AD5 (assembly GCF_056542345.1). Classification (NCBI taxonomy): domain Bacteria; kingdom Pseudomonadati; phylum Pseudomonadota; class Alphaproteobacteria; order Rhodobacterales; family Roseobacteraceae; genus Ruegeria; species Ruegeria sp. AD5. The sequence continues at coordinate 519,532 of NZ_JBQFZR010000002.1, read as the reverse complement.
GATGGTGCATCTGGGCAAGAACACCAAGTCGCGGATCGTATCGAAAGGGATCAGCGCCGGTAAGGCGCAGAATACCTATCGTGGTCTGGTGTCGATGCATCCCAAGGCCAAGGATAGCCGAAACTACACCCAGTGCGACAGCCTGCTGATCGGCGACAAATGCGGGGCGCATACGGTTCCGTATATCGAGGTGAAGAACAACTCATCTCGGGTCGAGCACGAGGCGACGACATCAAAAGTGGATGACGATCAGCTGTTCTATTGCCGTCAGCGTGGCATGGACGAGGAAGAAGCCGTGGCCTTGGTCGTCAACGGGTTCTGCAAGGACGTTCTGCAGGCGCTGCCGATGGAATTTGCGATGGAAGCGCAACAGCTTGTGGCAATCAGCCTTGAGGGATCAGTCGGCTGATGACACCAAAACCCCAACAGCGAATCCGAAAGGACGATGTCCTGACCGTGCTTGGCTATGCGTTGCCGGTGCTCGGCGGCCTGTTGGGGGTTGCTTACGTCAATACCAAGTACATGGACTTCATAAACCCGGTTTGGGCAGTGGGCGCAGGCGCGTTGCTTGGATGGATCATCGCCCGCGTGATCCGCAAGGTGCTGGGATAAGAACTTATCGGGGCCGCAATGCGCCCCTTGCGAGATGCTAAAGGACAGAAAATGCTGGAAATCAATAACCTGCACGTCAAACTTGAGGAAGAAGACAAGCAAATTCTGAAAGGGGTCGACCTGACGGTTGAGCCTGGCAAAGTGCACGCGATCATGGGGCCGAATGGCTCGGGCAAATCAACGCTCAGCTACGTGTTGTCTGGTCGTGATGGCTATGAGGTGACCGAGGGCGGCGCGACGCTTGATGGCGAGGATCTGCTTGAGATGGAACCGGAAGAACGTGCAGCCGCAGGTGTGTTTCTGGCGTTCCAGTACCCGGTCGAGATTCCCGGTGTGGGCAACATGACCTTCCTGCGCACCGCCGTGAATGCGCAGCGCAAAGCACGTGGCGAGGAAGAGCTGTCGGCGACGGATTTTTTGAAAGAGGTTCGTGCCAAGGCCAAGGCGCTGAAAATCGACGCTGAAATGTTGAAACGTCCGGTCAATGTTGGCTTTTCGGGTGGTGAGAAAAAGCGCAACGAAATCCTGCAAATGGCGATGCTTGAGCCGAAGATGTGCATCCTGGATGAGACAGACTCGGGCCTTGACGTGGACGCGATGAAACTGGTGGCCGAGGGCGTGAACGCGTTGCGTGATGAGGGGCGCGGGTTCCTTGTTATCACGCACTATCAGCGGCTTCTCGATCACATCAAACCTGACGTGGTTCACATCATGGCGGATGGTCGCATCGTGAAATCCGGCGGCCCTGAACTGGCGCTGGAAGTTGAAAACAACGGCTATGCCGACATTCTGGCCGAGGTGAACTGATGGCATTGCCCCAAGCGAAACAAACGGCGACCGAGGAACGGCTGGCAGCGCTGACCATGCCGGATGCGGGATGCACACGCAAAGCGCGCGAAGCCGCAATTGCACGTGTACGCGCGATGGGTTTGCCCAGTCGTCGAGATGAATACTGGAAATATACCCGTCCAGACACTCTGGTCTCTGCGGAAGCTCCCAGTGCTGCTTTGTTCAAAACGGATGAACCGGCTCTTTTCCACGCGCTCGACCGGCTGAAGATCGTTTTCATTGATGGCGTATTCAGCCCGGAAGAGTCTGATGATCTGTCTCTGGAGGGTGTAACGATCGATCGGCTGGAAGATATCTGTTGCAAAGATATCCATTGGGCCAAAGAGTTATACGGCGTTCTTGAAGCAAAAGGCCAACAACCGGTGCCGCGTCCATTGGCGGCGTTGAACACGGCCTACGCATCAGACGGCGTTGCCATTCATGTAACCGGCAAGTCAAGCAAACCGATTAACCTGATTTATCGCCATGAATCTGAAACGTCGGATGCAATCCTGCATCATGTCGTTCGGGTTGAAAGCGGTGCCGAAGTCACGATCCTTGAAAACGGACCCGCAGCTTCGCGCTTCAACAAATGCATGGAGATCGATATCGCCGACAATGGTACACTGCATCACATCCGTGCGCAGGGCCGGGATCATCAACGTCGTGCGGCAACTCATATGTTCTCGCGGCTTGGTAAAGAATCCGTCTATAAATCCTTCACGCTGACCGTGAACGGAGTTTTGACGCGAAACGAGCAAGTCGTCGAACTGACGGGTGATGATGCGGTCGCGCACGTGGCGGGTGCGTGTGTTGGAGACGGTGATTTTCTCCATGATGACACGGTCTTTGTCACCCATGATGCGGTGAATTGCGAGAGCCGCCAAGTGTTCAAGAAGGTGCTTCGCAACGGTGCGACGGGTGTTTTTCAGGGCAAGATCTTGGTGAAGGAAGGTGCTCAGAAAACCGACGGTTACCAGATCAGCCAGTCGCTGCTTCTGGACGATGACAGTCAGTTCCTCGCAAAGCCCGAGCTCGAGATTTACGCCGATGACGTTGCGTGTTCGCATGGTTCGACCTCGGGCGCCATTGATGAAACGGCTTTGTTCTACCTGCGCTCGCGTGGAGTACCAACTGCGGAAGCAACCGACATGTTGACACTGGCCTTCCTGGCTGAAGCCGTCGATGAAATCGAGGACGAGGATCTGGCAGCTGATATCGTGTCCCGATTGCAAGATTGGCTGGCACGCCGACGCTGATGCCTGTCACAACTGATATCGTGGCCACGTATCGCGGACCGGGGCGTGTGGTGCGTCGGCTGCTTGATATGGGGCCGCGCGAAGATCGCGCATTGGCGTTTGTGATGGCGTTCTGTGTAATAGGCTTTATCGCACAATTGCCCGGCCTTGCACGGAGAGCTCATCTGGAAGGAATAGAGCTGAACATGCTGATGGGCGGGGCCCTGTTGGGCTCGGTCTTTATTCTGCCATTGTGCTTTTATCTTCTTGCTTGGCTCACCCATTTCATCGCGCGAATGATGGGGGGCGTTGGCACCAGCTATGGTGCGCGGCTAGCCTTGTTCTGGGCGCTTCTCGCGTCAGCGCCTTTGGTGTTGCTGAATGGGCTGGTGTCCGGTTTCATCGGCCCCGGGTCAGCGCAAACACTTGTGGGGCTGTTATGGGTTGCGGTTTTTCTCTGGTTCTGGTTGTCGGGCCTCAAGCAATCGCAAAAGGCTGCTAAATGAATTCCACCGCACTGCTCAACCTGGTCGTTCTGACCCTGTCCAATCCAGCCGAAGCCGCAAGACGATTGCTCGCGTTGCGGCTGGGTACGGATGTACTGTGGCTCGCCTTCTCTCTCGCGGTGATCCTGAACGCTCTGGTCCAGTCTGCGTCCAGCTTCGTCCTGCCGCTTATCAGTCCGGATGTTCAGCAATTGGCTGAGCCACTATCGAGGACGCTTTTTGTTTCTGTTGCGGCAATCATGATCAGCGTCGTGACGTTCCTGTTAGTGGGCCGCGTCCTAGGTGGAACGGGAACGTTCAATGACTTCATGACGCTGATTGTCTGGTTGCAAATCCTGCAAATTGCGGGGCAAGCAATCATTCTAGCGCTGGTTGCGGCGCTGCCGTTTCTATTCTTACCGGCCAGTCTGGCGATGCTGGGTCTTAGCCTTTATATCACTCTGCATTTTCTCAACGAGGCGCATCGATTTAATTCGTTGGGAAAGTCGTTTGTTGTGATCCTGATCTCTGGTCTTGTGGCCGTCCCGTTTGTTCTTTGGCTGATCCCCGCCGGGTCTGTATAGGGAAGTCCTGTCTATGTATGACGTACAAAAAATCCGCGCAGATTTTCCGATCCTGTCGCGTCATGTCAATGGAAAGCCGCTGACTTATCTAGACAACGGGGCCTCCGCGCAGAAACCCCAGGTAGTGATCGACGCGATCACGCAGGCCTATGCGCTCGAATATTCGAACGTGCATCGAGGGCTTCACTATCTGTCAAATCTCGCGACCGAGAAATATGAGGCCGTCCGTGGCACGGTTGCGCGGTTTCTGGGCGTATCAAACGAGAATGAGATTGTCCTGAATTCGGGTACGACCGAGGGAATCAATTTGGTCGCCTACGGTTGGGCAATGCCACGCCTGCAGGCGGGGGACGAGATTGTCCTCAGCGTGATGGAACATCACGCCAACATCGTACCGTGGCACTTCCTGCGCGAACGGCAGGGCGTGGTGCTGAAATGGGTCGATGTCGATGCGACCGGCCATCTTGACCCTCAGGCGGTAATCGATGCCATTGGCCCCAAGACAAAGCTGGTTGCGGTGACCCAGTGCTCGAACGTGCTGGGCACTGTGGTTGATGTCAAAGCAATCACGCAAGGCGCCCACGCCAAAGGCGTTCCGGTTCTGGTGGATGGCAGCCAGGGCGCGGTTCATATGCCCGTCAATGTCGATGACATCGGATGTGACTTCTATGCCATCACGGGTCATAAACTGTACGGCCCGTCCGGTTCTGGCGCAATTTTTATCAAATCGGACCGCATGGCTGAAATGCGCCCCTTTATAGGTGGCGGTGACATGATCAAAGAGGTTTCAAAGGATCAGGTGATCTACAACGATCCTCCAATGAAGTTCGAGGCCGGAACCCCCGGCATCGTGCAGACCATCGGGTTGGGTGTGGCGCTTGACTATATGATGGACCTTGGCATGGAGAGCATCGCATCGCATGAGGCCGGATTGCGCGACTATGCGATGCAACGGTTGAATGGATTGAACTGGCTGCAGGTTCAAGGCACCACAGCGAACAAAGCCGCGATATTCAGCTTTACTTTGGATGGGGCAGGGCATGCCCATGATGTTTCAACCATTCTGGACAAAAAGGGTGTCGCCGTGCGCGCAGGCCACCACTGCGCCGGGCCGCTGATGGATCATTTGGGGGTCACTGCTACCTGTCGTGCCAGCTTTGGGCTTTATAACACGACGGATGAGGTCGACACCCTGATCGATGCGTTGGAGCTTGCCCACGATCTGTTTGCCTGATCGTACTGCGGATTTGCAGTTGCGCCCGGATTGGAACGAGGGTAGCTAACGGCCAAGGCACCTGTAGCTCAGCTGGATAGAGCGCTGCCCTCCGAAGGCAGAGGCCAGAGGTTCGAATCCTCTCAGGTGCGCCATTTCACCCTTGCTAGTCGTCATATTACGCAGAACTGACGGTGCACGAACCTGTTTTTCCAGGCAAAACAAAACCCCCGCCAGAACTATCTGATGGGGGTTGTGCAACAGCGAAAGATGAAATGCTCGATTAGCCGCGCCACGAGCGGATGACACCGCAATCCATGTGAACGAAATTCGAACGATAGTACTGTCCAACGCCACCGGCACGACAGGCCATCGCTGCCTTGCCCACTTGCGAGACCGAGCGTGATGACAGTCGCAGATCAGCAGCCTGACCCTTCATATGAAGCGAATTCTTGGCAACACCCCGCGAGCGGCGGCGCAGCATTGCGTTGGTTTGCGGCGAGCGGTAACCGGACAACAGCATGTAGGGTTCGCTGACATCCAGAAGATTGTGGGTGGCCGCCATGATGTCGATGGTCCTCAGGTCCACTGACTTGACTTGATCGCTGCGCCAGTCGCGCATGAAGTGATTGACCTCTTTCACCGCGTCTTTGATGTATTTGCCATCAACCCAATAGACCATATCGATACGTTCACCGGTACGGCCGGAATACATGCGGATACGGCGAATATCACCTCCGCCGCGAAGGAAACCTGCTGCGTTGGAATATGTGGGGGCTGCAACAACTGCTGTTGCGGCGAATGCGCCCAATAGGGCACGCCGGGTCAGGCCCGAGGTACTGCTCTTGGTCATTTTTTGTTTCGTCCCGTACTGTTCCTGCCTGCACACGATGTTACGCGCGCCGTATTAATTTTTTCCCATCCCAGATGCGGGATTTATGGCACAGTAGGATTCAACAGCCAAGAAATCTTTGGTCGCAGTCAAATCAAGGGGGAAATTTCGGCAGTTTTTTGCGCAACTGATGCAAGTATGCTTGCTTTTGGCGCAGTTCGCGCGTCGGCGATGCAAACGCGCACCAGGGGTCAAAGAAGCGGTCTGGTGATGAATTTGTGAATAGACATCAGGCGCTCAGCAAAACATTATTTTCAGACGCCGCTTATAGGGCGTGACAAGTCATTAAAGAAACAGGGCCATCCTATGTCATTTGTTACCCGTGCTCGTTCAAGTGTTTTTATCGCCGCTTTCCTTGTGGCTTCGGCCTCAGTCGCGCAGGCGGGGACGGACGGCACAGCGTTTCAAATGGCCGTTGCGGAAAGTGTGTCCAACAGCCCGGCAATTGCTGAGTTTTATCGCACAAACGGGTTTGATCCGGTTTGGGTTGGCGATACGCCCGAACATGCTGCACGACGCAAAGCCCTGATCGAAGCGCTTTCGACGACCGATCTGCATGGATTGCCTGGGGCACGTTACGACGTCCAGACTTTGGTGACAAAGATGCAGGACGGGCGCAACACCCGTGATCTGGGCATGCTCGAGGCCGAGCTGACTCGGGTTTTTGTCAAATATGCCAGTGACTTGCATTCCGGTTCTGTAACGCCTTCGCAAATTGATCCCGGCCTGGTGCGGGCGGTGGAACGACGCAGCGCCGCAGCGCATCTTGAACTGCTCGTTTCCAGCCAGGGTGATACCTATTTCAGGGATATGATGCCTCAATCGCGCCAGTATCTTGCGCTGTTGAAACAGAAGAAGGCGCTGGAAGCGCTGATGACACAAGGTGGCTGGGGCGAGACCGTTCCTGTCTCCAAGCTTGAGGTTGGGGACACAGGGAACAGTGTCATCAGGCTGCGCAATCGACTTGTCGCGATGGGTTATCTGAAGCCTACTGCCAGCCCAAACTATGATGATGCGCTGTTTGCGGCGGTGCAATCCTTTCAGGCTGCTCATGGTCTTGAGGCGGATGGCGTAGCTGGCAAAGGCACTATTTCCGAGATCAATCGCCCAGTTTCAGACCGCTTGAAAGCTGTTTACGTTGCGCTTGAACGGGAGCGCTGGTTACCCAAAGACCGTGGTGAGCGGCATATTCTAGTGAATCTGGCCGATTTTTCTGCCAAGATCGTCGATGACGGGCAGGTCACGTTTGAGACTCGTGCCGTGATCGGCAAAAACACACATGATCGCCGTAGCCCAGAGTTCTCGGATGAGATGGAGCATATGGTGATCAACCCAAGTTGGTATGTGCCACGCTCGATCATCACGAAGGAATATCTGCCGCAATTACGGGCCAATCCAAATGCTGTCGGCCATATCCAGATCACCGATCGCCGTGGCCGTCAGGTGAATCGTGGAGCGGTTGACTTTACCCAATTCACTGCGCGTAATTTCCCGTTTTCCATGCGTCAGCCCCCCAGCAAAAGCAACGCACTGGGGCTAGTGAAGTTCATGTTCCCTAATAAGTACAACATCTATCTGCATGATACGCCTCAGAAATCTCTGTTCGCACGCGAGGTTCGGGCATTCTCGCATGGATGCATCCGTTTGGCGCAACCGTTCGAGTTTGCCTATAAGCTGCTGGCCAAGCAGGAAGAGGATCCAAAGGCGTTTTTCCACCGCGTTCTGAACACGGGCAAAGAAGCGAAGGTTGAATTGGATAAAAAAATTCCGGTGCATCTGATTTATCGCACGGCCTATATTGGCCCCAAAGGCGAGGTGCAGTATCGCCGCGACGTGTATGACCGGGATCGCAAAATCTGGGAAGCGCTGCAAAAGGCAGGGGTGGTCCTGCCGGACGTTCAAGGGTAATCACGAGGCAAATCCCGCCACGAGGACGCCCGACATGCAGTTTACTGTTCAACAAATCGCCGATTCCCTGGGGGTCGTCGCAGAAGGCCAGACTGGCCTGACCATCTTGCGGGCAGCCGAGCCAGGAGATGCCGGGCCAACCGATCTGGCCATGGCGATGTCGCCAAAATATGCTGAAGACTTGGAGACCGGTGCAGCACGGGCCGCGGTTTTGTGGGATGGCGCGGACTGGAAAGCACTGGGGCTTGAGGCCGCCATTTTTGTGCAACGCCCCCGCATGGCGATGGCAGGGATCACCGCGATGCTGGATCGCGGGCAGGGGATTGCGCCGGGAATTCATCCATCGGCTGTCATTGATGAAACCGCCGAGATCGGGGTCGACGTATCGGTCGGCCCGCTTGCTGTTATCGGTGCGCGCTCGCGCGTCGGCGCGGGTTCGGTTATCGGCGCGCATTGCGTGATCGGTATGGATGCGTCGCTTGGAGAAAACGCTCTGCTGCGCGAAATGGTCAGCATCGGTGCGCGGGCTCAAATCGGTGATCGCTTTATCGCGCAGCCGGGTGCCCGTATCGGCGGGGACGGTTTCAGCTATGTCACACCAGAAGTCTCGGGTGCCGAAAATGCGCGGAAAACTCTGGGTGATCAGGGGGATGCAAAGGCGCAAAGCTGGTTGCGCATCCATTCGCTTGGTGCGGTCGAGATTGGCGATGACGTCGAGGTCGGCTCGAACTGCACTGTCGACAACGGGACCATACGCAATACTGTAATCGGAAGTGGATCGAAACTGGATAATCTTGTCCACGTGGGACACAACACCCGAGTCGGGCAGGATTGTTTGTTATGTGGGCAAACCGGCGTTTCTGGTTCGGTCGAGATTGGTAATAACGTAGTACTGGGTGGTCAGACTGGTGTTGTCGATAATATTTTCATAGGTGATGGCGTGATTGCCGGTGGCGGCACCAAGATTCTGTCAAATGTTCCTGCTGGTCGCGTGATCATGGGCTACCCGGGCATTAAAATGGAAAGCCATACCGAGATATATAAAGCCCAACGTCGTCTGCCCCGATTGTCGCGCGACGTCGAGGCGTTGAAAAAGGCTGTTTTCAAACAGCCTTCAAGTGATTAAATCATCCCCAAGGCGAAAATCAGGGGATCGAGATGAGCATCAGCGACCGCGTCATAGCAATCATTGCCGAACAGGCCGTGCTTGAGCCTTCGGATGTGACGCCTGACAGTACGCTCGAAGAATTGGGCATCGATAGCCTGGGTCTTGTTGAGAGTATCTTTGCCATTGAGGAAGAGTTCGATATCACCGTGCCCTTCAACGCAAACGAGCCCACATCCGGCGATTTCGACATTTCGAATGTGACAGCGATCATTGCGGGTATCGAAAAACTCGTATCGGAAAAGGTCTGACCGCCGGTATGAAACGCGTCGTCATTACGGGTGCTGGCACCATTAATGCGTTGGGCCATTCCGTCCCCGACACTCTGGAAGCCATGCGCGAGGGTCGTTGTGGTATCTCCGAGCTTGAGTTTCGTGATGTGGATCGCCTGTCGATCAAGATCGGTGGTCAAGTCCGGGGTTTTGAGGCCGAAGGCCGTTTCAACCGCCAACAGATGACGCTGTATGATCGGTTCACGCAGTTCACGTTAACCGCCGCCAAAGAAGCGATCGATCAATCCGGCATCGTATTCTCGGGTGACACAGCCGCGCGGTCGGGGGTGGTGCTGGGAACGGCCGGTGGTGGCGTCTCCACCTGGGATGACAACTACCGCTCGGTTTACGAGGATGGCAAAAATCGCGTGCATCCTTTTGTCGTGCCCAAGCTGATGAACAACGCGGCGGCCAGCCACGTTTCGATGGAGCACAACCTAAAAGGCCCTAGCTTTACAGTATCAACAGCGTGTGCGTCCTCGAACCATGCAATGGCGCAGGCATTTCAGATGGTGCGCAGCGGGGCAGCGCCCGCAATGGTGACCGGTGGGTCCGAGTCGATGCTGTGCTTTGGTGGCGTCAAGGCATGGGAAGGGCTTCGCGTCATGTCAAAAGATGCCTGTCGGCCCTTTAGCGCAAACCGAAACGGGATGGTGCAAGGCGAAGGTGCGGGTGTTTTTGTGTTCGAAGAATACGAACACGCGCGCGCGCGCGGAGCAGATATCATGTGCGAGGTCGTGGGCTTCGCCATGTCCTCGGACGCGGCCGACATAGTTATGCCGAGCAAACAGGGTGCAGCACGGGCCATGGCCGGGGCGCTATCGGATGCACGGCTGAATGCAAGCGATGTGGGTTACATAAATGCCCATGGGACCGGCACGGCTGCAAATGACAAAACCGAATGTGCAGCCGTTGCTGGTGTGTTTGGTCCGCACGCCGACGATCTGATGATTTCGTCAACAAAGTCCATGCACGGACACCTGATCGGCGGTACCGGCGCAGTTGAGCTATTAGCCTGTATCATGGCCCTGCGCGACGGGGTGATCGCCCCGACCATTGGCTATGAAGAGCCCGACCCCGAATGCGCGCTGGATGTGGTGCCAAACGAGGCGCGTGAGGCAAAAGTTAATGTCGCCCTTAGCAATGCTTTCGCCTTTGGTGGGCTGAACGCCGTTCTTGCGTTGAAGCGTATATGAAGAAGCCGCCGTGTTATCACGGCGGCTTTCTTATTCGATGCTTTTGCGGGGCTTAGTTTATGGAAACGTTCAGTCCGTCAAAGCCTGCTGTGAAGCCAGACAAAGACATGTCCATATTCAGAACCTGATCTGGCAGGCGCGCAGGAACCAGCGACAGCACTGCCTTTTGGCCTGATTTCATCGCGTCGATATCACCCTGTGTCAAACCCAGTTGCGCCACGCAGCCAACTGGAATGCAGTGGTGATAATTGTAAAGCTTGCGCGGTGCCCCATCGATCGACATAGCCAATTGCGCCTGCAGCAGGGTTTCGAGCGGTACAACAACATTCGCCCAAGCAACAGCGGCACCGCCTTCGGGCAGTTTTCCGATCGAAACTTCGGCAATCGGATCACCCTGTTGGTTATTGAGGATCTGAACCATCGCGCAGGGATCGTCTTCGCCTTCGGTTTTGATGCAGGAAATATTCCATTCACCCGTTTGTTCTTTGACGTATTGCTCGCCAACACGGGGACCGGATTCACCCAGATCCAGATCGCTGCCAACTTCGGCTTCAGCACCGGCTTCAGGTTGCTGTGTGGTTTCCTGCGCAAATGCTGTTCCGCACAAAAGTGCTGCGGCCGCCACATTAAAAGGGACAAGTTTCCTGATCATGAATGCCTCATCTAACTGATCCAGTTTTTTGTTTCCTCTATCACCGCAATTCAGTGGTGTCAGGGTAAATCCGAATTCCAGACCGGGAATTGATCGTTTTTTGCCGAAATGCGTGGGAAACACCGCGATCTGCAACGAAAAAGGGAGCCGGTGGAGCGGCTCCCTTCCTGAATATTTTCTCCCCGTCGGACTGGCCGACTTAGTTATGCGCAGACGTTACGAAAGGGGAACCCGTTGGTCAACTCCTAACCCTAAAAAACTATTCTTGCGTCTTTCGGTTTTCGTAGAATTTAAAAAAAAGCCGTGCCCAAAGGCACGGCCAGTCGACAGGGAGGAAGTTTGCCCCCGCAGCCAAGCCACGAGAAGCAACATTTACTCTCGCAGCGAAAGGTTAACTTTGTATGCTTGCAGCAGATCGGTAGAACTCGGGACAGATTTTCAATGGACAACAAGATCTTCGTAGGCGGTGGTGGCGACGGCTATTCAGTGGCACAGGGGCTGTCGCTGAAATATGCGAACCGCCATGGCCTGATTGCTGGTGCGACCGGTACGGGCAAAACGGTTACGCTGCAAATTCTGGCTGAGGGCTTCTCACAGGCGGGGGTTCCAGTGTTTCTGGCCGATGTGAAAGGTGACTTGTCTGGGCTGGCGCTGCCTGGAAGCGAAACCCACAAATTACACCAGGCTTTTTTGGATCGGGCCGAGAAGATCGGGTTCGGCACATTCTCTTACGCCGCGTGTCCAGTCACGTTCTGGGATCTGTTTGGCGAGCAGGGGCATCCGGTCCGAACCACAGTGACAGAGATGGGCCCACTGCTACTATCGCGACTGATGGAGCTGAGCGAGGCGCAGGAAGGCATTCTGAACATCGCCTTTCGGGTCGCAGACGAAGAAGGCATGCCGCTGCTCGACCTGAAAGACCTGCAGGCATTGCTGGTCTGGATAGGCGAGAATCGCGCCCAACTATCGCTGCGCTATGGCAATGTCTCGACATCTTCGATCGGTGCTATTCAACGCCGCTTGCTGGTTCTGGAAAATCAGGGCGGTACCAATCTGTTTGGCGAGCCTGCGTTGGACCTGGCCGACCTGATGCGGACAGATGCGAACGGGCAGGGGATGGTGAACATTCTGGCCTCTGACAAGCTGATGGGCTCTCCGCGCCTATACGCGACTTTCCTGTTGTGGCTGCTTAGCGAATTGTTTGAAGAACTGCCCGAAGTGGGGGACCCTGAAAAACCGAAGCTGGTGTTCTTCTTTGACGAAGCGCACTTGCTGTTCGAGGACGCTCCCAAGGTGCTGGTGGACAAGGTCGAGCAGGTGGCGCGCCTGATCCGATCAAAGGGCGTTGGCGTTTATTTCATCTCGCAGAATCCGGCAGACATCCCGGAAGATATTTTGGGTCAGCTGGGCAACCGGGTCCAACATGCGCTGCGGGCCTTCACAGCGCGCGACCGCAAGAATCTGCGACTTGCTGCTGAGACCTATCGTGAAAACCCAGCTTTCGATACTGAGACCGCAATCCGAGAGGTGGGCGTGGGCGAGGCCGTGACGTCGATGCTGCAAAAGAAGGGTGTACCGGGCGTGGTCGAGCGCACTTTGATCCGGCCACCGGGCTCCCAACTTGGTCCGATTACCAAAGCTGAGCGTCAGTCGGTGATCAAAGCTTCGCCGATGGATGCAAAATACGGCAAGCGTATCGACCGCAAATCGGCGTTTGAGATTCTGCAGGCGCGCGCGGATGCCGCTGCGAATGCGGCGGAACAGGCGGAATCCGACGAAGTTCTGGAACAGCAGAGCCCGGCAGAACGCGAATACGCTTCGGCCCGAAGATATTCGGGCAATCGCGTTGGGCGATCGTCATCTCGTCTTTCGCGCAAAAAGGATACCTTCGCCACAGCCATGAGCGAGGCCGTGATCAAAGAACTGAAAGGAACAACTGGCCGCCGCATCGTCAGGGGCATACTGGGCGGCTTGTTCCGCAATCGCTAGAATCCGGAGTGCGGCGCGCGCCGAACCAGTCGCGCGCCCATATTGTTATCGATTAAGCCGGCGCAGGCCTTCCTGTCTGCAATAATTATCCGCCTCGGGCACCGACATTTTGGTGGCCGGAAAATCGATTGCGCGGTCCCAGGTGACGCGGTCCTGGCGGTAAAGCTGACAGGTCACAACACCTTTGGGCGTCTGGACCTTGACCGGGGTGGTCTCCAATTGTTCGGGTGAGGGAATACACGCTGATAGCGTTGCCATCAGCGGGATCCCGATTGCGAAAACTCTGAGTGGTTTAATCATTGCGACTACGGTGCTCTCATCTTGGTTAACTGTCAGATCGTTACAACTCCGCACCAAACAAACATGGTATGGGGCACAGCGCGATGTGGTGGATCACGATACACCGATTTAGAGCGTTCTGACTCGCCGCACAATAAAACGCACCGATTAACGGTGCGTTAGGGGAATTTCGCAAGAAATTTTGCTTATTTCTCGGGGATCAGCCCTCTTGGACTGAATCTGAGAACAATCAAAAGAATCAGCCCCATGGTGAACAGGCGCATATGTGCGGCGCTATCGATCAGATGCGTCTTAAGTGCGCTGCCGTCAGGCATGCCTGAGGTTATCAGGTTCATCAGCCACAGGCCCATGGGTTCAACCTGAACCCACAGGAACCAGATCAGGAACGCTCCCAGTACGGCTCCGAAATTGTTGCCCGACCCGCCGACGATCACCATGACCCAGACAAGGAAGGTAAAGCGAAGCGGGTTGTAAGTGCCCGGCGTCAGCTGCCCGTCCAAAGTGGTCATCATCGCACCGGCGATGCCGCAGATGGCCGAGCCCAGCACGAAGATCTGCAGATGGCGGCGGGTGACATCCTTGCCCATCGCCTCGGCGGCAACCTCATTGTCGCGGATGGCGCGCATCATGCGGCCCCAAGGGCTTTTCAACGCCATCTGAGCCATCCACAGCAGCACCAGGAGCACGATCAGGAACAGCAAAGAGTAGCCCAGCTTGACGGAAAGCGTCGAGGCTGTAACCGGATCCAGCCCAAACCACTCGGCCCTTGCAAGGAAAGATGGGTCTTGCTGCAATTCAACTTCGTAGCCAACCACCGGTGAGGGACGTGGAATGCCGTAGACGTTCTTGACACCACGTGCCAGCCAGTCCTCGTTTTTCATGACGGCGATGATGATCTCGGCGATACCAAGTGTGGCAATTGCCAAATAGTCCGAGCGCAGGCCCAGCGCCGTTTTTCCGATCAGCCATGCTGCGCCCGCCGCCAAAAGTCCCCCGGCAGGCCAAGCGAATAGGACAGGAAGGTTCAAACCGCCGATATTACCAGCGACAGCAGGATCAATCGCTTCGATCGCAGCTACGTTGGGATCAAAAATTGCGCGGTAAACAAAAAAACCTACGACCAGAATACCGATGATCGCAAAGGTTTGTGTGCGTCCCTTGGGCATTTTTTTGGCCACCATCACAGCTGCAACTACGGTTGCCGCACCCATCAAAAGCGACAGGATGACGCCATACCCGCCACCAGACCAGGCGCCGGGGGTTGGGGGTGTCGAAACCAGCACAACCGCTAACCCGCCCAGCGCGACAAAGCCCATGACTCCAACGTTGAAGAGGCCAGCAAAGCCCCATTGCAGGTTGACGCCAATCGACATGATGGCCGAGATCAAGCCCATGTTCAGGATCAGGATTGCGGCGTTCCAGCTTTGGGTGAATCCGGTCAACAGGATGAGTGCGCCGACGACCACGAAAAGCAGCGTGTTTTTGACGGGTTCGCTCATATCACTTTTCCTTTGAACAAGCCGGTTGGCTTAAACAGAAGTACGATCAGCAAAATGGCAAAGCTGACAGCGAATTTGTAATCGGTGGACAGGAACTGCACCAAACCTGACGGCTCCAGATTTTCAGGTGCCAGATAAGTCAGCACTTTCTTCCACGCGTAGGTGATCGTCACCTCAGAAAACGCGATGATGAAACCGCCTGCGATGGCTCCCAGAGGGTTTCCGAGGCCACCCACAATAGCCGAGGCAAAGATCGGCAGCAAAAGCTGGAAATAGACAAATGGCTTGAAGCTTTTGTCGAGGCCGTAAAGCACGCCCGCAGTGGTCGCCAGCGCGGCAACGATGATCCATGTGATCATCACCACGCGCTCGGGGTTGATACCGGACAGCAACGCAAGATCCTCATTGTCAGAATAGGCCCGCATCGATTTGCCAGTGCGCGTTTTGTTCAGGAACCAGAACAACAGCGCCACGGCGACAACCGCGACGATCACCGTGATGCCCTGGGAGGTCTTGATTGCCAGCCCTTCACGCAGCCCAGTCATCGCCTTGAAATCTCGCGCCGAGACGATGAAACGCGCTCCGTCCGAGAACCTCTGGTCATCCGGACCGATGATGAAACGAACCAGCCCGTTCATGATGAACATCACGCCCATCGAGACGATCACCAGAATGACAGGCTTGGCCTTCTGTTCCCGATAGAAGCGATAGACCAACCGGTCGGTGATCAGCACCAGAACGATACAGCCCAGAATGGCAAAGGGCAGGGCGAGCAGAGCCGTTGGCAACGGCCCGAAACTGACGCCTGCGGCTTGCAGGCCCCAAGTGACCAGCACCGCGATCATCGCGCCAAAGGCCATCGTATCGCCATGGGCAAAGTTCGAAAACCGCAGGATGCCGTAGATCAGCGTCACCCCCAAAGCGCCCAGCGCCAACTGACTGCCATAGGCGATTGCGGGAACAAGAACGAAGTTGGAGAGCGCCACAAGGGCGTTGAGGAAGTCCATTAGTTCGTTACCTCATTTTCCAAGTTCGTACGTCTTTTCGACCTGATTTCAGAGTGATCAAACTCGAGAGTAGCTGTCACTGGCGTCATCCCCCCAAGAAACTCTTGCGAACTTCTGGATCGGCCAGCAGTTCCTTGCCCGTGCCGGTATAGGCATTGCGCCCCTGAACCAGCACATATCCCTTGTCGGCGATCTCGAGCGCCTGACGGGCGTTTTGCTCGACCATCAAGATCGGCAGCCCGGTTCGGGAAACCTCGATGATCCGGTCAAACAGCTCATCCATTACGATGGGTGAGACACCCGCGGTGGGTTCGTCCAGCATCAGCACCTTGGGCTGGGTCATCAGCGCGCGGCCCACGGCAACCTGTTGGCGTTGGCCGCCTGACAGCTCTCCGGCGGCCTGATTGCGTTTGTCGCGGAGAATGGGGAAGAGGTCATAGACCTGCTCCATCGTATCCGAGAAATCGTCACGACGGATGAAGGCGCCCATCTCAAGGTTCTCTTCCACCGTCATCGACGTAAAAATGTTCGAGGTCTGCGGGACAAAGCCCATGCCGCGTACCACGCGGTCTTGCGGGCTGAGATTGGTGATATCTTCGCCATCCAGCCGCACAGACCCTTGGCGTACGTCCAGCATGCCAAACACAGCCTTCATTGCGGTGGATTTGCCCGCGCCGTTGGGGCCGACGATCACCGCGATCTCGCCCTTATCAACGGCGATGGTGCAGTCATGCAGGATGTCCGGCCCTTTGCCATAGCCACCAGTCATGGTGTCGCCAATCAGGAAAGGACCGCCCTCGACCCGATGCGTTTCACCGCTTTTGCGATGTGCTGGAGTCATGGTGCCGACACCATGCGTATTAGTGATCGAAGCGTCCTTGTTGCCCTTGTCGTCCTGGTAGGGGTTGTCGCTCATACGCCCGCCTCCAGCTTGTCTTTGTTCTTCAGGCCGGTGCCTAGGTAAGCTTCGATCACGTGCTCATTGGCCTTGATCTCGTCCAGAGTACCTTCGGCAAGCACCTTGCCCTCGGCCATGCATATGACCGGGTCGCAAATCTTGCCAATGAAATCCATGTCGTGCTCGATAACGACGAAGGTATAGCCGCGTTCCTTGTTCAGGCGCAGGATCGTGTCGGCGATGGTCATCAGCAGGGTGCGGTTCACACCAGCGCCGACCTCGTCCAAAAACACGATCTTGGCATCGACCATCATGGTTCGGCCAAGTTCCAGCAGCTTCTTCTGACCGCCCGAGACCTGACCGGCCTTGTGATCGGCGAGATGTTCGATTGTCAGGAATTCCAGCACCTCATCGGCTTTCGCCCTAAGTGCACGTTCCTCATCCGCGATACGCTTACGCCCGAACCATGTGTTCCACAGCGATTCTCCGGATTGTGCGCCGGGCACCATCATCAGGTTTTCACGGCAGCTCATCGACGAAAACTCATGCGCGATCTGGAAGGTGCGCAGCAGGCCTTTATGAAACAGCTCATGCGGGGGCAGGCCAGTGATATCCTCACCGTCCATGTGTACCTTACCGCTAGTCGGTGGAAGTACGCCCGCGATCACGTTGAATAGCGTGGTTTTTCCGGCCCCGTTCGGTCCGATCAGACCGGTGATCGAGCCCTTTTGGATTTCCAGCGATGCCCCGTCCACCGCATGAAACCCGCCGAAATGCTTGTGCACGTCATCGACGACGATCATCTTTTCCCCTAGCCGCCGTTTTCGGCGTTTTTACCATCCCCGTTAACCGGAGTGCGGCCTTTTTTCATTGAAACAGCCCGGACACAAGGGCCGGGCTGCTTGTTTTTATGACTTTTAACCTTGGATCAACGGAAGTTGACGGTCTTGTTTTCGCCGTCGGTCACCTCGATCTCGCGATAGGAACCTGCGCTTTCACCAGGGCCGATCAGCTCAACGCCCGATGCGCCGACATAATCGATGTCCTGACCGGCAGCCAACAGCTCCAGACCTTTAGCCAGTTCTCCGGGGAAGATTTGCTCACCCGGAGCATTGGCGACATCCATGATTTTCGCGCCGTATTCAGCGGGGTTGGTCGAACCTGCGGCCTGCATCGCCAGCATGAACAGCGCGGCGGCGTCATAGCTTTCCGGCGAGTAGGGCGACGAACCGTCAAAGCCCGCAGCTTCAGCCATGGCAAAGTACTTCTCGGCACCTTCACCGCCCGAGCCAGCGATCTGACCGAACGAGCCGTTCAGGTCGGGACCAACGTTTGCCGGCAGCGAGTCACCGATCATGCCGCCCGGCAGACCGAACGTGTCAAACGCTCCGCTGTCCAGAGCCGACTGGATGATGCCCAAACCACCTTGGTCCAGATATCCTGCGACCACGAGAATATCGCCACCGGCCGAGGCCAGCGCGCCAACTTCGGCCGAATAGTCGGCCTTGCCGTCTTCGTGCGCGGCAACGATGGTGACTTCGCCACCCGAAGCTTCGAACGAGGATTGGATCGCGTCCGCCAGACCCTTGCCGTAGTCATTGTTGGTGTATGTCAGAGCAATCGAGCTGATGCCACGGTCATTCAGGATGTCTGCCATTACCTGACCTTCACGCGCATCCGACGGCGCGGTGCGGAAGAACAGGCCGTTGTCTTCCATGGTCGACAGACCCGGAGACGTGGCCGACGGCGAGATCATGACCATGCCGTTCGGGATTGCGACGTTTTGCAGGATCGCGCCAGTGACGCCCGAGCAGTCGCCGCCGATGATACCGGCAACGCCATCGGCAATCATACGTTCGCCGTTCGAGGTGGCCAGACCATTGTCGATACAGCCGGTATCGGCGCGGGTTCCGGTCACGCTTGCGCCGTCCAGCAGTTTGCCGGATTCGGTGACCTCGGCCATCGCCATTTCAGCGCCCGAACCCATGGCCGGGGCCAGCGATTCAATCGGGCCTGTAAAGCCGAACAGCACGCCCAGCTTCACGTCCTCGGCCATAGCGGTACCCGCCAGCAGAGCGGTTGCTGCAGTAGCGGTAAGCAGCTTTTTCATTAGGTTACTCCCTATTTATCGTTTGAACGTCGTCGTTCTGGGCATGACCCTAGGCAAGCTGTCCGAAAAAGAAAAGTCCTAACAAAAAAGTGCTTTTGAAAGCAGCAATCCTATCTGTTTTGTTAGGTTAGGTCAGTTTGTTGCGGTGCACCACTAGGGATTGGGTCGATATGATCAGGACTTTTGCGATTCTCATTCTGTCGTGCTGGTCGATTGCAGGCTGGTCCGATGTCATCAACACAACCGGCGGGCCGGTTCAGGTTACTCAGGTGGTTAGAGGCCTTGATACACCTTGGGCGATTGGCATTCTTACGGATGGCAGCTTTGTTGTCACTGAGCGAGATGGCGAGCTTTTGTACGTTGCCGGAGGTGAGGCGAAGCGCATCAAGGGTCTGCCAAAAGTGGTCGCGAACGGGCAGGGCGGTCTGCTAGATGTCACCATCGCGCGTGACTTTAATCAGACCCGCGAGCTTTTTCTGACTTTCTCCAAATCGCAACGAGGCGGTGCAGGCACCGCTGTCGCTGTCGCTCGTTTATCGGAAAACGGAGAACGTCTAACCAATCTGCGCGTGATATTCGAGGCCTCTCCCGGTGGCTCCGGCGGGCGCCACTTTGGCTCTCGTGTCGTTGAAGCGAATGATGGCACGTTGTTCGTCACTATCGGTGACCGAGGTGATCGCCCGGCTGCGCAGGATCGTTCGAACCACATGGGAACGGTCATTCGGATCAACCGTGATGGTTCAGTTCCCAGTGATAACCCGTTTGTGGGCAATCCCGGTGTCCGCCCCGAGATCTGGTCGTTTGGTCACAGAAACCCTCAGGGTGCCAATTTGGATCAGCAGGGCCGGCTTTGGGTTTCGGAACACGGGGCAAAAGGCGGGGATGAGGTTAATCTGATCAGACCCGGTGCCAATTATGGCTGGCCAGTGATTTCGTATGGCGTTCATTATTCGGGTCAGAAGATCGGTGAAGGCACGTCGAAGCAAGGAATGGAACAGCCCGAGTATTATTGGGATCCTTCCATCGCACCCTCTGGCTTGATGGTCTATTCCGGGAAACTTTGGCCGGAATGGAAGGGGAATCTATTCGTTGGCTCTTTGAAATTCGACTACATTGCACGTTTGGCGGGCGATCCACTGCGTGAGGCTGAGCAGATCGAAGGCCCCGAGACCGAACGTGTTCGCGACATCGCCGAAGCACCAGATGGGTCGATCTGGTTCATTTCCGTCGGGCAAGGCGCGGTTTACCGAATGACGCCCCTCTGACGGTATAAAACGGGGTTAGGGCGTTTGCATCTATGCCATTCGGTCACGGTGTATCTGTTCCGGGCTTCAGTGTGATCAGGAGATTTGAATGTGTGATTTTGCAATCGAGCTTTGTGAAACAATGCCGCCAAAGCGCGAACTGAATACGATCCTGGCACAATATTATGCGCTTATCGTGCAACGAATGCAGGATATGGGCTTTGAGATTGATCCAGCAGCCCCCGAAAGCGCATTGGCGGAGTTTTGGGCGCATACAGAGGATTACCTACCCCCGAATGGATGTCTTGTGGTGGCGCGAAACGATGCCGGAGACATCATTGGATGTGGGATGCTGAAACGATTTGATCACCAAACCGGTGAACTTAAGCGAGTTTTTGTGACCGAGGAGGCACGGGGAACCGGTGCCGGGCGTGCCTTGATCGAAGCCCGGGAACAGGCCGCGCGTGATATGGGTTTGAAACGCCTCATCGCCGATACGCTTACACCGAATGTCGAAATGCGCGACCTGTACCCCAAACTTGGTTTTGTTGAACTGGACTCACCAATCGAAACCACGACCTATCTGGATCAACCGATGTTACGGCCGCACCTGCACTACTTTGCGAAAGATTTGTAAGGTTTCCCTGCGGCCGTGAATCAAACAGACAACCGACCGCTCTGTGCACCGCGTTCGCGATAAGGCGTGGTGTTGTAATGCGCCCGGTAGCATTTGGAGAAATGCGACGGGCTGGCAAAGCCGCAAGCCAGCGCCACATTGATGACGCTCATATCGGTCTGCATCAGCAAGTTCCGCGCTTTGTGTAGGCGCAACTCCATATAGTAGCGCTTGGGCGAGCGGCTTAGATAGCGGCGGAACAGACGTTCTAGCTGGCGCGTCGACATGCCTACGTCCTTGGCTAGAATAGAAGGCGAGATTGGCTCTTCTATGTTCTTTTCCATCATCAGGATAACCTGACTGAGCTTGGGGTGGCGCACGCCGATCCGTGTAGGTGTCGACAAACGTTGCGTGTCCTGATCCGTACGTATCGAAGAATAGATCATCTGATCAGCGACCGCGTTGGCCAGGTCTTCTCCGTAGTCTTCGGCAATCAGCTTGAGCATCAGGTCAATCGAGGATGTGCCGCCTGCAGTTGTCATTCGGTTGCCATCAACCAAAAACACCGACTTGGTCAGCTCTACTGTGTCGAATTCTTCGGCGAAACTGTCTGAGTTTTCCCAATGGATCGTAGCGCGCTTGCCTTCCAGCAAACCGGCTTTGGCCAGCGTATAGGCCGCGGTGCAAAGACCGCCGATTTTCAACCCTTTACGCGCTTCGCGGCGTACCCAGTTCAGGATGCGTTTGGTGGTTGCCGCTTGTACATCGACCCCCCCGCAGATCAGGACGACGTCGTCACGCTGCAATTCGGTCAGATCAGAATCAAGATTGAAAGAAGTACCGGCTGAACAAGTCACTGTTTCACCGCCTTCGCCCGTCAAGGTCCAGGTATAAAGCTCTCGGTTGGCCATTCGATTGGCGATCCGCAGACTGTCCAAAGCCGAAGCGAATGACAAAAGGGAAAACTTGTCCAAAAGCACAAATACAAAGTTATGCGGCTTGCCTGTGCTATGATCCACAGTGACAACTTGGCGTTGCTCTTGCATGGCGAACTGTCCTTGATTCGGCGCGCACCGGGGTTTTCACGGTGGCGGATATGCCAGTCACCATGCTCAAAGCTTGATTATGGCGTCAAGAGGCGCAAAAGGGATATGGCCTCTCATTCATGCTTTTTGTATAGAGGCCACCTGAAATACTTCAGCGGAGATAAAAGCTATGACTGAATGGCAAAAAACGAACTGGCGCAACAAGCCCCGGGTTCAGATGCCAGACTATACCGACGCGGCCGCGCTGGCCAAAGTCGAGGCGCAGCTTTCGCAGTATCCCCCGCTGGTTTTTGCGGGTGAAGCGCGACGGCTGAAGCAGCATCTGGGAGCCGCGGGCCGTGGCGAAGCGTTCCTGTTGCAAGGCGGGGATTGCGCTGAAAGCTTTGAGCAGTTCAGCGCGGATGCGATCCGTGACACGTTCAAGGTGATGCTGCAGATGGCAATGGTGCTAACCTACGGCGCCAAGGTTCCCGTGGTTAAAGTTGGCCGCATGGCGGGCCAGTTTGCAAAACCGCGCAGTGCACCGACTGAGGTTGTGGACGGTGTGGAGTTGCCCAGCTACCGCGGTGACATCATCAATGAGCTGGCCTTTACACCCGAGGCACGCATTCCGAATCCCGACAAGATGCTTCAGGCATATACACAGGCGGCGGCTACACTGAACCTGCTGCGGGCGTTCTCGACCGGTGGTTTTGCGGATATGAGCCACGTGCATTCGTGGACGCTGGGTTTTGCCGACGGGCAAGACGTTCAGAAATACTCTGAGATCGCCGACCGCATTCAGGATTCGATTGACTTCATGGGGGCTGCAGGCATCACCGCCGACACCACCCACGAATTCTCATCGGTGGAGTTTTACACCAGCCACGAGAGCCTGTTGCTTGAGTACGAAGAGGCGTTGACCCGTCTGGATTCGACCTCGGGCAATTGGTTGGCCGGTTCCGGGCACATGATCTGGATCGGCGATCGGACCCGTCAGCCCGACGGTGCGCATGTCGAGTTCTGCCGGGGTGTTCTGAACCCGATTGGTCTGAAATGCGGCCCGACAACCAGTGCCGAAGACCTCAAGGTTCTGATGTCCAAGTTGAATCCCGAAAACGAAGAGGGGCGTCTGACTCTGATCGCGCGCTTTGGTGCAGGTAAAGCGGGTGAGCATCTGCCGCGTCTAGTCAAAGCCGTGAAGGAAGAGGGCGCACAGGTTACTTGGGTCTGCGATCCGATGCATGGCAACACGATCAAATCCGCGACCGGCTACAAGACCCGGCCGTTTGATTCCGTGCTGCGCGAAGTACGCGATTTCTTTGGCGTACATCAGGCTGAAGGCACGATCCCTGGTGGTGTTCATTTCGAGATGACAGGGCTGGATGTCACCGAATGCACCGGAGGTGTGCGCGCGGTGACCGAAGAGGATCTTTCGGATCGCTATCACACAGCTTGTGACCCGCGCCTGAACGCCTCGCAGTCGCTGGAACTTGCATTCCTTGTCGCGGAAGAACTGACCAACCTACGTCGTGACCGCAGCAAGCGCGCTGCAAGCTGACTTCGAATACATCCTGAATTAGTAAGACGGCGGACCTCATGCCCGCCGTTTTCATTTAGTCGTCACGTGATGATACCAACCTTAAGTGCGGTACCCCTTTGAACGTGGTCTGGTCTTCAGCGAACCCCTCTGCTTGCTGTTGGACAGGCCTCGGAGGCTGTTGCAAATCAGAGATCGTGTTGACGCGGCGATCCGAGACGATGAAGCGACGCGGTGTCGACCCGATGGTTCCGTCGCTGATCATGACCCCAAGAATGCGGCTGACGTCGCCCAGATCGCTTTTAAGCGGCAGCAGGATCATGCGGGCCTGAAGGCTGGTTCGTCCGAGCTTGCCTTTCGAAAGCAAGCCCAGTTCAGCAACTGCGGGGCCGGTGAGGACTTGGCCCAGAATGGATTTGACATCATCGCGGGCGCTCGGTTCGAAAAAAGCCGTTAGAGGCATACCGCGAACTTCCATGCCCGCCAGATTGTTCAGGTGACTTCCCGCCAGCCGAAACCGGGCCAAACCCGGCGCGATGCGTTCCAGTATGAAAGTGTATTCGAGAACATTCTCCAGGCCGCGCGGATCGATCTGCGAGCGCATCGGAACGCCTTCACCTGTCAGCAAGGCGGTCCAATAGGCTTCGGCCTGACGGATGGGAGAAAGGCTTCGCCCGCTGTCAAATCGGTCCATTGCGATGATCTTTCCAAGTTCTGAGCCGGAACCAGTCCCGAAAAAGGTTTTCATTTCATCACCCTACCGTCAATCACTCGCGATTTTCCTAAAATGCCATCTAATGGGCAAAGCTGCGATCCGCCAGCTTTTCTGACTGTCAGATTGACACGGGTTAATACAATTTTGGAGCAATTCTTTAACGAATGGTTAACCTCTTGGCATTGATTGGGGAATGAGCAAGGTCTTGCCCCTTGCTGGTCAATGGCATTAGGTGCGACCAGTGAATTTGACGGAAAGGGCAGGCATGATCAAATCCATGACCGGTTTCGCCTCGGGCAAGGGGGCGTTTGGTCCCCATAGCTGGACTTGGGAATTGCGCAGCGTCAATGGCAAGGGGCTGGATTTGCGACTGCGGCTCCCCGATTGGTTGACAGGGCTAGAGGCCGCGCTGAGAGGCGATCTGTCGAAGCAGGTCAACCGAGGGAACATCACGCTGTCCCTTCGGATGGGACGGGAAGAATCCGCCGCGGATGTCCGATTGAACACCCCAGCGATGGAAGCTGCGCTGGATGCACTGGCCCAGACCGAAGCGCTTGCAGGCGCGCGGGGCGTATTGTTGGCACCGTCCAAAGCAAGTGATCTTCTTGCGTTGAAAGGGATGTTGGAAGCCGGAGCTGACGCGGATGATCCAGCCCAACTTGTCGAGCACCTGAAATCTGAGTTCGGTGGCTTGCTTGCTTCATTCATTGAGATGCGCGGTTCCGAAGGTGAAGCTCTGTCAGGCATTCTTGCGGGACAACTCGACCAAGTCGCAAAGTTGACGGATCAGGCCGCTGATCTGGCCGAGCGTCGCCGCGAGGAAATGGCGCAAAACATGCGCGAAAATCTGACGCGCGTTCTCGACAATACGCAAGGTGCGGACCCTGATCGTGTTGCACAAGAACTGGCCCTGATCGCGGTCAAGGCCGATATTACCGAAGAAATTGACCGGTTGAAGGCCCATGTCACTGCGGCGCGTTCCCTTTTAACGCAAGACGGCCCGGTTGGGCGTAAGCTGGATTTCCTGATGCAGGAGTTCAATCGTGAGGCCAATACGCTTTGCTCGAAATCGCAGAATGCCGAACTGACGGCGGTTGGGTTGGAGCTGAAAGCGGTCATCGATCAGATGCGCGAGCAAGTGCAGAACGTGGAATAAGGACGGGAACATCATATGGCGGATCGCCGCGGTCTATTAATCATACTGTCCTCGCCTTCGGGCGCAGGTAAATCCACTCTGGCCCGCCGTTTGATGCAATGGGATGTCGGTTTGGAATTCTCGATCTCGGCCACCACCCGTGCTCCGCGCCCGGGTGAGGAGCATGGCCGGGAGTATTACTTCCTATCCGAGGACGAGTTCAAACAGCAGGTGGCGGATGGGCAGATGCTGGAACACGCGCATGTGTTCGGCAACTTCTACGGCTCTCCTGCTGGACCGGTCCGCGAGTCCATCACACAGGGGCGCGATGTGCTTTTTGATGTCGATTGGCAGGGAGAAGTGCAGATCCGCAATTCGGATCTGGGCAAGCATGCGTTGTCGATTTTCATCCTCCCGCCCTCGATCCGCGAGCTTCGGCGCAGGCTGGAAGGGCGTGGGCAGGACAGTGAGGATGTGATCGCCAAGCGCATGTTGAAAAGCTGGGATGAGATCAGCCATTGGGGCTACTACGACTATGTTCTGATCAACGATGATTTGGATACCACCGAGGAAAAGCTGAAGACCATCGTCAGCGCAGAACGCATGCGTCGCATCCAACAGCCCAGCCTGCAGAACCACATCCGCTCGTTGCAGACCGAGTTCGAGGGCTTGTCGTGACCATCTATGCTTTGGGCGATGACTCGCCGCAAATTCACGAAGACACCTGGGCAGCCCCCGACGCCAACTTGATCGGCAAAGTAGTCCTGGAACAAGGCGCTTCGGTCTGGTTCGGGTGCACCATCCGGGCCGATCACGAAGAAATCCGTGTGGGCGCAGGCAGCAATGTGCAGGAAAACTGCGTGATGCACATCGATGCGGGCTATCCGCTGACCATTGGGAAGAACTGCACAATTGGTCACAAGGTCATGCTGCATGGTTGCACGATCGGAGACAATACGCTGATCGGTATGGGGGCTATCGTTCTAAACGGGGCGAAGATTGGAAAGAACTGTCTGATCGGGGCGGGGGCGCTGATCACCGAAGGCAAAGAGGTTCCCGATAATTCGTTGGTCATGGGCTCGCCGGGCAAAGTTGTGCGGCAGCTTGATGAGGCGGCGGCCCAGAAACTAACGCTGAGTGCGCTGCACTATCAGGACAACATGCGTAAGTTTCGCCAAACATTGCGTCCGGTCTAAACGCGCATGACGGATACCCTGCTTGCCGAATTGGTTTCAGCCATTCCGATGCCCGCCGTGCTGGTCGGTCAGACCGAGCGTATTGTCGCCGCAAATAGCGAGGCGCGGACGCTTTTGGGGCACGCAATCGAAGGCAGGCATTTTGCCACAATCCTGCGCCAGCCTCAGGTCATCGATGCCGTCGAACAATGCCTGCGCTCGAAGCAGCCCGGCAAAGCGCGGCATCTGTCCAATGATGGTGCTCAGGATACGACGTTTGAGGTGCAGTGCAGATTCGTCGGCGGGACCGAGGCGGTATTGGCGGTATTTCAGGATATCACGCATCTGGAACAGGCCGGTCAGATGCGGCGCGATTTCGTGGCCAATGTCAGCCATGAATTGCGCACGCCGCTAACGGCTTTGATGGGGTTTATCGAAACATTGCGAGGCCCCGCCCGCGACGACACCGCCGCCCGCGACCGCTTTCTTCAGATCATGGCGGATGAGGCCAATCGGATGAACCGGCTTGTGGGGGATTTGCTGTCGCTCAATCGGGTGGAAAGTGAAGAACGGGTCAGACCTAAAGAGCCATTGGAACTGACAGGCCTGATTCAATCGACCTTAAACACTCTGCGACCGCTGGCGGATGATGCCAGTGTTGTTGTTTCGTTGGATGCCCCAAACGAGTCGATCGAGATGGTCGGAGACAGCGATCAGCTTCGTCAGGTGATAACCAATCTCGTTGAAAACGCGATCAAATACGGGGGCAGCGGTGGCAAGGTCGGTGTGGTCGTAACCCTGTCTGAGCGGGATACGGCGATGCGCGGTCCTGCGGTACGGATCAAGATCATTGATCAAGGGCCCGGTATTGATGCCAAACACCTGCCCAGGTTGACCGAAAGGTTCTATCGCGCAGACAGTCACCGCTCGCGCGAGTTGGGCGGAACCGGACTGGGGCTTGCGATCGTGAAGCATATCGTCAATCGCCATCGGGGCAGGTTGCGTGTGGAAAGTGAACCGGGGCAGGGAGCGACGTTTACGGTCATTTTACCACGCTAAGGTCGTGCCAAACGCAGGCTTTACTAGGGTGACGCATCGTCAAGTTAAGAATTTCTGAGAAATTCATGAGTTGTCATGAAACCGTTACATACCTGTCACAAAAGGCTTACGCAGGCGTCATAGTGCTGCGCTCAGATCATCATGGGGATGATCAGTACCCATCCTTTTCAAGGAGACTGAAATGTCCTTTGTAAAACTGTCGGCTTCTGCGCTGGCTATCGCTGCCGTCTCGGCAACCACTGCTGCTGCGCGTGACAACGTTCAAGTTGCTGGCTCTTCCACCGTTCTGCCTTATGCGTCAATCGTTGCAGAACTGTTCGGTGAAAATACCGACTTCCCCACACCGGTTGTTGAATCAGGCGGCTCGTCCGCCGGTCTGAAACGCTTCTGCGAAGGCGTCGGTGAAAACACGATCGACGTTGCAAACGCATCGCGTGCCATCCGTGAAAAAGAGATTAAAGCATGCGCCGAAAACGGTGTGACCGACATCATGGAAGTCCGCATCGGTTATGACGGCATCGTATTTGCAAGCCAGCAGTCGGGTCCTGCGTTCACGGCGTTTGAGCCTGCGGATATTTACAATGCCATCGGATCGAAAGTGATGAAAGATGGCGCGCTGGTCGACAACAGCTTCAACAGCTGGGCCGAGTTCAACGCTGACCTGCCGGATGTGGAAATCGCAATGTTCATCCCGGGCACCAAGCACGGTACCCGCGAAGTGTTCGAAGACAAGGTTCTGCTGGCAGGTTGCGAAGCGACGGGCGCGATGGAAGCCATGGTCGCGGGCGGCCTAAGCGAAGATGACGCCGAAGATGCATGCCTGGACGTGCGCACCGACGGCAAATCGGTCGATATCGACGGTGACTACACCGAAACTCTGGCCCGCATCGACACAAACACCAATGGTATCGGCGTGTTTGGTCTGGCGTTCTACGAGAACAACACCGACAAGCTGAAAGTGGCTACGATGGGTGGTATCGCACCGTCGACCGAGAGCATCGCGTCGGGTGAATACCCCGTCTCGCGCCCGCTGTTTTTCTACGTCAAGAAAGCGCATATCGGCGTGATCCCCGGTCTGAAAGAATACGCCCAGTTCTTCACTCATGAAGAAATTGCTGGTCCCTCGGGCCCGCTGGCCAACTACGGTCTGGTTGCCGATCCTGAACTGGCAAAAACGCAGGACGCGATTGCCAACGAAGTAACCTTGGGTTCGGGCAGCTAATCCCTCACCCCGATTGAATTGACTGGGGGCGGCGTTTTCTGTCGCCCCCAATTTTTCCCTAATCCCGATCAAGACCTATGGGGGCGTCATGCCAATTCTTTGGCTCATTCTGATCGTGCTTGCGATCGCGGCAGTCGGATATGTTTTGGGGCGAATGCGCGCCTTGCAAAGTGCCGGAGGGGACAGCCGCAATCTGCATTCTCTTCCCTCGTTTTATGGCGCTAACGTCGCACTGAAAGTCATAGTTCCCGCCTTAGGATTGTTGATCGTCTGGCTGCTGGTTCAGCCGCTCTACGTTAACTCTCAGGTCTCGGAGATGGTTCCCGAAACGGCGATCAAGGAAGGATCGTCGCGCAGTCTTGTTATGGCCGAGGTGCGTCGGACCGCAAATGGTCTGGACAGTGCCGTTGCGCAGGGACATCTCACCGAAACGCTCGCACAGGATGCGCGGGCAGATATTTCCGAGATGACCCAAAAATTGAAGGACGCGGGTCAAGTCGTAACCTCGGACATCACGCAGACGGTTTTGCATGCAGCTCAAGCCTATCGGGCGATAAATTCAACCGGTTACGCGATCATGTCCGTCGCTGTGATACTGGTCGCCTTGGCCGGTGCTGCGTTCAGTTGGTTCCAGACGCATTCTGAATATCGTGCCCGCAATGTGGTTGAGCAGGGAATTCGTGTGATGCTGCTGGCGGCTGCGTCGATTGCGATCCTGACAACGGTCGGCATCGTCCTTTCGCTGGTTTTCAATACGTGGGAGTTCTTCAAGCTTTACCCGGCATCAGAATTCTTTTTCGGTACTACCTGGGCGCCCAGTTTCTCGGGCCGTGGTGGGGCATCAGATCTGGGTATCATCCCTTTGCTGTGGGGCACGTTCTATATCTCGTTGGTGGCGTTGTTGGTGGCCGTGCCAATCGGTCTTTTCGCTGCGATTTATCTCAGTGAGTACGCATCTTCACGCGTGCGCTCGATCGCCAAACCAATGCTGGAAGTGCTGGCCGGTATCCCGACCATCGTTTACGGCCTTTTCGCTCTGCTGACCGTTGGCCCGCTGTTGCTGAGCGTGTTCGGGGATGATGGTTTGGGCTGGATGAAAGCCGGTACGGCGGTGATGACCGCCGGTCTTGTCATGGGCATCATGCTGATCCCGTTCGTTTCGTCGCTTTCCGACGACATCATCAACGCGGTGCCTCAGGCCATGCGTGATGGCTCTTACGGGCTGGGGGCCACACAATCCGAGACCATCCGGCAGGTCGTTTTGCCCGCAGCCTTGCCCGGGATCGTGGGAGCGATCCTGCTGGCGGCATCGCGCGCCATCGGTGAGACCATGATCGTGGTTCTGGGGGCAGGGGCCGCCGCGCGTCTGGACCTGAACCCGTTCGAGGCCATGACCACCGTCACCGCCAAGATCGTCAGCCAGCTGACGGGCGACGCCGATTTCGCCTCGCCCGAGGCCCTCGTCGCCTTCGCGCTTGGCATGACGCTGTTCATCCTCACTCTGGGGCTGAACGTTTTCGCCCTTTATATCGTGCGCAAGTATCGGGAGCAGTACGAATGACCGACGCCAGCATGCAAAATACCTCGACCTCGCTGACTGCATCCGATGCCCGGACCAAAAAACGCGCGGCTGCCGAAAAGCGTTTTCGCGCCTACGGGATCGTCGCTATCGCGACCGGACTGTTCTTTCTGATTGTGCTGTTTGCCTCAATCCTGTCGCAGGGCATCCCGGCCTTCCAGCGCACAGTGATCAGTTTAGAATTCACGCTGAGCGAAGCGCAGCGCGATGAAGCCGAAGGCACGATGTTCAAGACAAAGGCCTACTCCAATCTGTTCATTGCGGAACTGAATGAACAACTAGCCGAAAGTGGCATCACCGTGGATTTCGATCAGGATGCCATCGAGCGTCTGTTGGGCAAAATCGGCGGTACGATCCGAACCTTCTATGCCGATAATCCTAGCAAGCTGGGTGAGCCGATCATGTTCGATCTGGCGGCTTCAAGCCGTGTGGATGGCTACTTCAAGGGTCGGGTGTCTCGTGACACCCTGCAGGACAGCCGCTTCCTGCAACTCAGCGATCTGGATCTGGTGGACGCGTTGAAAGAGGCAGGGATCATCAAGCAGGCATTCAACTGGCCGTTCATCACTGGTGCGGACTCGGGCGTGGATAACCCCGGTGGCGCGGGTATTGGTGCCTCGGTCGTTGGCTCGTTCTTCATGATGCTGGTGGTGCTGTGCCTATCGCTGCCCATTGGGGTCGCCGCCTCGATCTATCTGGAAGAGTTTGCGCCGCAGAACAAATTTACCGACCTGATCGAGGTGAATATCTCGAACCTGGCCGCCGTTCCGTCCATCGTCTTCGGTATCCTGGGGCTGGCAGTGTTCATTCAATTCATGCACCTGCCGCAGTCGGCACCGCTGGTGGGTGGTCTGGTGCTGACGCTGATGACCCTGCCAACGATCATCATCTCGACCCGAGCCTCGCTAAAGGCGGTTCCCCCGTCTATCCGCGACGCGGCGTTGGGGGTAGGGGCCTCGAAGATGCAGGCCGTCTTCCACCACGTGCTGCCGTTGGCCGCGCCCGGTATCCTGACTGGTACCATCATTGGTTTGGCGCAGGCGCTGGGTGAAACTGCTCCGTTGCTGTTGATCGGCATGGTGGGTTTTGTCGCCCGAGGCTATCCCGATGGCTTTTTGGCGGGCTTCACCGAGCCGAACTCGGCCATGCCGGCACAGATCTACACCTGGGCCGCGCGTGCCGATGTGGGTTTTTACGAGAAAGCCTGGGGCGGCATCATCATCCTTTTGATGTTCCTGCTGACCATGAATATCATCGCTATCATCCTGCGCCGCCGCTTTGAACGCCGCTGGTAGGAGGGGTTTAAAATGAACGATATGACACGAGTGGAGAGAACCGTGGACTCCAAAGACATCAAGATCAACGCCAAGCAGGTTCAGGTCTACTACGGTGAGACCCACGCCATTAAGGACGTGAGCGTCGATATCGAAGACAAGACTGTGACGGCTTTCATCGGTCCCTCTGGCTGCGGTAAATCCACCTTCTTGCGCTGTCTGAACCGGATGAACGACACAATCGACATTTGCCGGGTGCAGGGTGATATCCTGCTGGACGGTGAAGACATTTACGACAAGCGCGTCGATCCGGTACAGTTGCGTGCCAAGGTCGGCATGGTTTTTCAAAAACCGAACCCGTTCCCCAAATCGATCTATGACAACGTGGCTTACGGTCCGCGTATCCACGGCCTTGCCAAGAATAAGGCAGAACTGGATGAAATCGTAGAGAAATCTCTGCGTCGTGGTGCGATCTGGGATGAGGTCAAGGACCGTCTGGATGCCCCCGGTACCGGCCTTTCTGGTGGTCAGCAACAGCGTCTTTGCATCGCGCGCGCCGTAGCCACCGAGCCTGAGGTGCTATTGATGGACGAACCCTGTTCGGCGCTCGACCCAATCGCAACCGCGCAGGTCGAGGAACTGATTGACGAACTGCGTTCACGCTATTCAGTGGTGATCGTAACCCATTCGATGCAACAGGCCGCGCGGGTCAGTCAGAAGACAGCGTTTTTCCATCTGGGGAACTTGGTTGAGTTCGGCGAAACCGGGCAGATCTTCACCAACCCCGAAGATCCCCGAACCGAAAGTTACATCACCGGCCGGATTGGCTGAGCACAGG
This sequence comes from Ruegeria sp. AD5, assembly GCF_056542345.1. Classification (NCBI taxonomy): domain Bacteria; kingdom Pseudomonadati; phylum Pseudomonadota; class Alphaproteobacteria; order Rhodobacterales; family Roseobacteraceae; genus Ruegeria; species Ruegeria sp. AD5. The sequence goes on along the minus strand of NZ_JBQFZR010000002.1, from coordinate 487,262 downwards.
ATAACTGCAATGAGCGAACAACATATTGCATCCGCGTTCGACCGCGACCTTGAGGCCATCCAAGCACACATCATGAAGATGGGTGGACTGGTCGAAGCCGCCATTATGGGCGCGGCCCGGTCGCTGGAGACCCGCGACGAAGAACTGGCAAATGAAGTGCGTCAAGGCGACAAGGCCATCGACGCACTGGAAGAACTGATTGACGAAGAGACCGCGCGCCTGATTGCCTTGCGTGCACCGACGGCCAGCGATTTGCGGCTGGTGCTGTCCGTGCTGAAGGTTGCGACCAACCTTGAACGGATTGGAGATTACTCCAAGAACATCGCCAAGCGAACGACCGTTCTGGTGAATGCCGGCGAAATCAACGGCAGTGCCGCCGCTCTGCGCCGAATGGCGCGCGAGGTCGAGCGGATGCTGCGCGACGCGCTGGATGCCTATATCCAGCGTGATGCTGAGCTGGCGCAGGACGTGATCGAGCGGGATCTGGAAGTGGACCAGATGTATAACGGCCTGTTTCGCGAGTTCCTGACCTTCATGGCGGAGGATCCGCGCAACATCTCATCGTGCATGCACCTGCATTTCATCGCAAAAAATATCGAACGCATGGGCGATCACGTCACCGCCATTGCCGAGCAGGTCGTCTATCTCGTCACCGGCGAGAGACCCAGCGAAGCGCGCCCCAAAGCCGACAACACGTCGCAAACGATCTAGGAGATCTCAGTCATGTCCGCTGATCAACCGACGGTACTGGTTGTTGAGGATGAGTTGGCCCAAAGAGAGGTACTGGCCTATAATCTGGACGCCGAAGGGTTCCGGGTAATCCGTGCCGCTAATGGCGACGAAGCTTTGTTGCTGGTCGAAGAAGACCGCCCGGATATCATCGTTCTGGATTGGATGATGCCCAATCTCAGCGGTATCGAGGTCTGCCGCCGCCTGAAAACGCGGCCGGACACCCGATCAATTCCGATCATCATGCTGTCGGCGCGCTCAGAAGAGGTTGATAAAGTGCGCGGCCTTGAAACCGGTGCCGATGATTATGTGGTTAAGCCTTACTCGGTTGTCGAATTGATGGCGCGTGTACGGACACAATTGCGCAGAGTGCGTCCAGCGACCGTGGGCATCCGGTTGGAGTTTGACGATATCATATTGGACTCTGAGACCCACAAGGTAAGCCGCGACAACAAGCTGTTAAAACTGGGCCCGACCGAGTTCCGGTTGCTGAGCACATTCATGGAAAAGCCCGGCCGGGTCTGGAGCCGAGAGCAGTTGCTTGACCGCGTCTGGGGCCGCGATATCTACGTCGACACGCGTACTGTTGATGTTCATATCGGTCGTCTGCGCAAAGCGTTGACCCAACATGGCGGTGAAGATCCGGTGCGCACGGTGCGCGGGGCAGGATACGCGCTCGGCTAACGTGGCAGTGCTTCTTCGGACTGGGCCTGAGAAGCAAGCCAGTGTCGAAACTCTCGCAATGATGCGTCATCCGATTTTTCGCGCGGCCAAACCAGATAATATGCCCCCATCGTCTCTATCGCGTCAGGGAAGGCTGCAACCAGCCTACCTGTCGCAAGGTCTAGTTCCACCAGATAGTTTGGCAACAGGGCAACACCCAGGCCGTGCAGCGCGGCTTGGTTGATGGTGTTGAACTGGTCGTGGACGGTGCCGGGCAGGGGATGCGGGTGCGTGACACCCATCTGTTGAAACCAGTCCTGCCAGGCGCGCGGTCTTGTCTGGATATGCAGCAGCGGCAGTTTTAGCAGATCGCGGGGTGACGTCGGAGTGCCTTTGGGTAAAAGCTCGGGCGCGCAGACGGGCAAAACCCGCTCGACACTTAATAACAAGCGATCAGTTCCCGGCCAATCAGGTTCCCCAAAATGTAAAGCCGCATCAAAGGGTTCCGAAGCAAAACTAAACGGTCGCAACCGCGTGGTCATGTTGATTGTGATATCCGGATGGCGGCGGGCGAAATCCGGCAGGCGCGGTACCAGCCAGCGCATTCCGAATGTCGGCAGAATCGCCAGATTCAATGTCCCACCGACAGGGGAAATGTGCAGTTTCAGCGCCGCCTGCGCGATCTGAGACAAGGCTGGCCGAATTTCTTGTACATAGTCTTGTCCAGCCTTTGTCAGTGACAATCGCTTGCGATCACGGCTGACCAATTCTGCGTCCAAATGCGCTTCAAGCGTCTGCAGTTGCCGACTGACCGCGCTCTGCGTCAGTGCCATTTCGTCCGCGACTGCCGAGGCTGATCCAAGGCGATCCAAAGCCTCAAGCGCGCGCAGCGCGGATATAGGCGGCAGGATAGGGCGCTTGGTGTCCATCTATGCGTTTTGATCATGAAACAATGCAAATGTCTCGCTGTTTTTTGAATATTACTCAGATTATAGTTGCGCAAACCTAGTCAAGTCGGAGAAGCAAAATGAACGCTCCAGATACAAAGCCTGTCCTGCGCGCAAAAGATGCGCCTGACCTTGGACGTTTCAACTGGGACGACCCGTTTCGCTTGTCGGACCAGTTGGAAGAGGATGAACGCCTGATTGCCGACAGCGCGCGCGCTTACGCCCAGGAGAAATTGCAGCCGCGTGTCACTAAGGCTTTTGCAAACGAAGAAACCGATCCCGAGATCTTTCGTGAAATGGGTGAAATGGGGCTGTTGGGCACGACAATCCCGGAAGAATATGGTGGGATCGGTGCGAGCTACGTATCTTATGGACTGGTGGCGCGGGAAGTTGAACGGGTGGATTCCGGCTATCGCTCGATGATGTCGGTGCAAAGCTCGTTGGTGATGTACCCGATTTTCGCCTATGGCAGCGAAGAACAGCGTCGCAAATATCTGCCGAAACTGGCAAGTGGCGAATGGATTGGGTGTTTTGGCCTGACAGAGCCGGATGCGGGTTCGGACCCGGCGGCGATGAAGACCCGTGCCGAGAAGATTGATGGCGGGTATCGTCTGACCGGCAGCAAGATGTGGATTTCAAACGCACCGATCGCAGATGTCTATGTGGTCTGGGCCAAGTCAGATGCGCATGACGGCAAGATTCGTGGATTCGTGCTGGATAAAGGCACCAAGGGCCTGAGCGCACCGAAGATCGAGAACAAGCTGAGCCTGCGTACTTCGATCACAGGTGAAATTGTCATGGATGGCGTTGAGGTGGACGAGGGCGCTTTGCTTCCACATGTTCAGGGTCTCAAGGGACCGTTCGGCTGCCTGAACCGCGCACGCTATGGTATCAGCTGGGGTGCGATGGGGGCCGCGGAATGCTGCTGGCACGCAGCGCGTCAATACGGCTTGGATCGTAAACAGTTCAATCGACCACTTGCGCAGACCCAGTTGTTTCAATGCAAACTGGCAGAGATGCAGACCGAAATCTCTTTGGGACTGCAAGCAAGCTTGCGCGTCGGCCGACTGATGGATCAGGCTGAAGCTGCGCCCGAGATGATCTCGATCATCAAACGTAACAATTGCGGCAAGGCATTGGACATTGCGCGGATGTCGCGTGACATGCACGGCGGCAACGGTATCTCACTTGAGTTCCAGGTGGTGCGTCACATGATCAATCTTGAGACAGTCAACACCTATGAGGGCACGCACGACGTTCATGCATTGATCCTGGGGCGGGCGCAAACCGGACTACAGGCATTTTACTGAGGCTGCACCTATTACTCGCATAATCGGTATTATGTAAAATACGTAGCAAGCGAGCCACGACTATAGAACACACATTGGTCGTGGCTTGCCAATATGTTACGCTGTGTTTGAGAAGTAAGACATGAGCTATGCAATGGTTCTGATTGGGAAGACCGTCGTCATCACTGGCGCTGCAAATGGCATAGGTAAAGGTCTTGCCAAGCGGTTCTCAGAAGAAGGTGCGCATGTAGTCTGCGCCGATATCGACCTTGCCGGCGCGCAGGCCGTGGCGGCGCAAATTGGCGGTGATGCACTCAGCTGTGATGTGTCCAAGGAAAGTGATATTCGAAATCTGATTGAGACTGTCGAGGATACGATCGCTCCGATTGATTTATTCTGTGCCAATGCGGGAATACTCACCTTAGGTGGATTTGAAGTGCCGGATGCTGAATGGGACCGCATCTGGCAGATCAACGTGATGTCTCATGTCTGGACCGCGCGGCACCTGGTCCCAAGGATGGTTGCGCGTGGTGGTGGTTATTTGATGATCACAGCATCAGCGGCTGGATTGCTCAATCAACCCGGCGCAGCCCCTTATGGCGTAACCAAACATGCGGCTGTGGGTTTTGCTGAATGGGTTGCGATGACCTATGGCGATAAAGGTCTCAGGGTTTCGGTTCTGTGTCCACAGGCCGTTCGGTCGGAGATGATACGTGGACATGAGGATTCGGTCGCCGCGATTGACGGAATAATTGAACCTGATGAGGTCGCCCAAGCCTGTGTCGAGGCGCTGGCGGATGAACGTTTTTTGATTCTTCCGCATCCACAAGTGCTTGACTATATGCGTTTAAAAACAGAAGACTACGACCGATGGTTAGGTGGAATGATGAAGCTTAATCAAAGGTTTGCTGACAGTTCTTAGCGCGGTTTCCGTCTTCTGAGCAGGCCTTCTTGCGCGACGGATGCAACCAGTTTGCCATCCTGCGAGAAGATCGAACCCCGATTGAAGCTGCGCCCCTGCCCTGTCCACGGCGACTCCATCGAATACAGATGCCAGTTTTGAAACTGCACGGGTGCATGAAACCAGATGGCATGGTCCAGACTGGCCCCATCAATTTCACCAGTGAACCAGCTCAGCCCATGGGGCCGCATTCCGGAACTGAGCAAGCTCATATCCGAGGCATAGGCCAATAGAAGATGTTGTGTAACGGTGTCCGCGTGGTTCGCTGCGCCCATGCGAAACCAGACGTGGTTCTTGTCATCTGCCTTGGCGGGTGCAAACAGGTCCAGCGGATCGATTTCGCGCACTTCGATCGGGCGCTCGCGCAGCAATTCAGCTTTCAGCTTTTCGGGAACGCGATCCAGGTATTTTTCGCGCAATTCGTCACGCGATGGATGGTGCTCGGGCGCTTGAACGTCCGGAATCGGATGCTGATGTTCCCATCCGTCATCCTGCTTGTGAAACGAGGCCGACATGTTCAAAATTTGCTTGCCATGCTGGATCGCAACCACGCGGCGGGTTGTAAAAGAACCTCCATCGCGCGCGCGATCCACTTGATATATAACCGGAATTGACGGATCTCCGGGCCTTATGAAATAGGCGTGCAAGGAATGGCATAAACGATCCTCGACCGTCCTGTACGCTGCGGCAAGCGCTTGCGCGATCACCTGCCCGCCAAAGATACGCGTTGGTGTCTCGCCACCAGAACCGGTTCCGCGAAACAAATCGACCTCAAGCGGTTCGATATTCAGCAGATCAAGCAATATGCGTTCGGCTTCGGTCATTCAGGGCTCTCCGGCGTCTTGGCCTTTTCCGGTATCACTCAAACACCGATCATTCAACGAGCGCCGCGTGAACAAGCGCCTTCAGTTCCGCTCGGGATGGATAAGAGCTGGATGGCGAGAGCTGTGTAAAAAACACTGTTGAAAGCGCGTTGACCGGATCGATCCAGAAATAGGTGGAGGCCATCCCGCCCCAGCCATAGTCGCCAACCGAGCTTGGGGCTCGGGTGCGCGCCGGGTTCAGTACCACCGCGCCTCCGATGCCAAAGCCTGTGCCTTCCATGGGTTGCTCTGCAAAGCTTCGTGGACCCATGGATGCAATATCGTCCGGTAAATGGTTGCGAAACATGAATTCTACAGTCTTCGGCCCGAGCAATCGCGCGCCATTTGCGGTTCCTTTGTTTCGCAACATCTCGGCGAACTTGCTGTAATCGTCGATGGTACTGATCAATCCGCCACCGCCAGAAAAGGTCGTTGCCGCCTCAAACGGGGACTCTCCGGCCCGATCCACCAACCGCAATGTTTCGCCACCCGATTTTGCGGCATTCAGCGCCATGGCATCGCCTTCGAGCGGGGTGTAGAGCGAGGCAAATCGGTCCCCTGCCCCTTCAGGCACTGAAAACGCGGTTTCACTCATCCCAAGTGGTCGAAAGATGTGTTCTGTCAGAAACACGTCCAGCGGTTTGCCTGATACAACTTCTATCACGCGGCCAATCACGTCGATCCCGACCGAGTACTCCCAGCGACTGCCTGGCTGAAAAGCCAGCGGCAACCCTGCCAGCACTTTAACCCGATCCGCCAGCGGGCCTTGTTTCGGGGAAAAGATCAGATCGAGCTCATCCATGGCCATTGGCAAAAGGCCGGGATTGAACGGGTAGCTCAGCCCGCTGGTGTGCGTCAGCAATTGATGCAAGCTGGGTGTTGGCGCGTCCTCGGTCTGGTTCAACTGCGTTGCGCCCGGGACCAAGGCTTGCATCGTTGCAAACTCTGGCAGGAAATCGGAAACCGGGGCATCTAGATGAAACAACCCTTGTTCCACCAACATCATCAAAGCAACGGACGTCACAGGCTTAGTCATCGAATAGATCCGAACCAGGCTGTCGCGCTGGAACGCGAGGTCGGTTTCAATGCAGCGGCGGCCACATGCGTGAAAGAATGCCTCTTGCCCGTTCTGGTGGATCAGAAGGGCGCTGCCTGCGTATTTCCTCTGCTCCACATATCGGTGCATCCAATTGTGGATGTCGGTCTGCGCGGTCGGATCAAATCCCATGAGGCAACTCCATCTTAATCAGGCCGATCTTGCCTTCGTGAGATCCGAGGCAACAGCGAATTCTGCTGATTTTTGCTGGATTTGTTGAAGGGCGCCGAGAATACTGCCTACGTTTTTTGCAGCGCAGATAATCCGTGTTGGGCGAAGACCGGCACATAGGCACCGAAAGCCCCAGCGCGTGCCGGGTCTGATGCGTTTCCATCCAAGGCCCGCTTGTAGACACCTTGCAGAATGCCGGCCATCCGAAAGAAGTTGAAAGCAAGGTAGAAGCCAAAATTCTCAATCCCCGTTAGGCCGCGGCGCGCGCAATACTCGGCGATGAAGTCCTGATCTGACGGTAGCCCAAGGCTTAACCGATCTACGCCAGCCAACCCCCGACCCTCCTTGCCCGGGGGCAGCTGCCATTGCATGATGACGGCTGCCAGGTCCGCATATGGGTGACCGATGGTCGATAGCTCCCAATCCAGCACTCCGATGCAGGCGGTGCCATGCGCCTCGAACATCAGATTGTCGATTCGGTAGTCCCCATGAACCAGTGTTCTTTGATTGTCATCCTCGGGGATCTGGCGCTCAAGCTCGGCGATCAGCTGATCCATCTCGGCGATTCTTTCGGTCTCAGAGGCGCGATATTGTTTGGTCCAGCGAGCAATTTGCCGCTCAAAATAGTTGCCTGGAGGTCCGAAATCCGAAAGACCCACCGCATCGATATCGACCATGTGCAGTTCGGCCAGTACGCGGTTCATCTCTTTCAGTACACCCGTGCGCGTCGCATTGTTTTCGCCTTTCATGACAGGGTCGACAAATGTGCGCCCTTTCAGATGCTCCATCACGTAAAAGGCAGAGCCTATGACGCTGTCATCTTCACAAAGCAGATGTACTTGCGGGACGGGCACTTTGCTACCAGCCAGCGCCGCTTGTACGCGAAATTCCCGATCCACTGCATGTGCGGATTTCAGCAATATGCCCGGCGGCTTGCGTCTCAGAACATAGGATTTGGCCGGCGTACGCAGCAGATAGGTTGGGTTCGACTGACCCACGGTGAATTTTGTAGCCTCAAGAGGGCCATGATACCCAACAAGATGCGTGTTTAGATAAGCGTCGACGGACTTGATATCCAGAGTGTTTTCAGTGTGTGTCATATATTCAGCCTGCGTATGAACCCACGGCTAAAGGGCATCGGCAAAGATATTGCCACCGGTCTGCACATTTATCCCGCCGGAGACAGGGATGACCGCGCCAGTGACATAGCTGCCTCCGCGACCGCATAGAAACAACATGCAACCAGCGATATCCTCGGCCTGGCCAACCCGGCCCAGTGGAACACCTTTGCCGACCCGCGCGCGCTTGGTTTCGTCCTCGGTCGCAAAGGCCGTCATGCGCGATACGAATGGTCCCGGGGCCAGCGCATTCACCGTAACTCTGTAGGGTGCCAATTCTTTAGCCATGATTTTGGACAGGTGAATAACCGCCGCTTTGGACGCGGAATAGCTGTAGGCCCCGTCACCCATCGGAACTTCACCCATGACCGAACCTACATTGATGACCCGCGCAGGATCCTCGTCGGTTGCGGATTTCATCAGAAGTGGCAGCAATTTTTGGGTCAGATCAAATACGCCTGCGACATTAACCGACATGACTTTGTCCCAAGCGAAATGAGGGAACTGCCCCATCGGCGCGCCCCAAGACACACCTGCATTATTCATCAGTATATCAATCGCTTGAGTGCGACTTTTGACTTCATCTACCAGCGCATCTATACCCGCCTCACTGCTGATGTCGCCAGCAAACCCTTCGGCCGAGCCTGGTGCGTCCAGAGCGTTCAACTCTGTTGCAACCTCCTCGCATGCCTCGCCTTTGCGAGAAGCGATCAGTACATGCGCCCCGGCACGTACCAACGCCTCGGCCGCCATTCGACCGATACCGGTGGCACCCCCCGTTACCAGTGCCGTCTTTCCACTGAGCGAAAACAAAGTCTCGGGCGTCATGTGCACTCCATTCAGGCGATCTGGGATTCTGGCGTGAGGTCTTCTTGACAATACGTGCTGACAATCCAACGATTTCAAAACAGGTGAAGCAAGAGGCAAATGAAAAACATGCAGGCATTACTCAGCGTCACACCAGGCGGCCCCGAGAGTTTGGAACTGACCACCCTGCCCGATCCAACCCCTGAGTCAGATGAAATTGTATTGCGTATCCGCGCCGCCGGGGTGAACTTCCCTGATACGCTGATGATCCGGGACCTCTATCAGATAAAACCACCCCGCCCCTTTGCGCCAGGTGGTGAAATCGCCGGAGAAGTTGTCTCGGTCGGAGAAGGCGTCACAGACTTCGCGCCTGGTGATCGGGTTCTGGCGCTCACAGGGCACGGAGGGTTCGCTACGCATCTGAAGCTCAAACCAGCGACTGCCGTCAAGATACCCGACGTGATGCCGTTTGAAGATGCGGCCAGCTTTGTCTTCACCTACGGCACTTCATACCACGCCCTCAAGGACCGTGCGCTACTTAAGTCCGGCGAAAAAGTACTTGTTCTGGGGGCCGCCGGTGGCGTTGGGTCTGCGGCGATCGAGCTAGCCAAAGCGATGGGGGCACATGTGATCGCGGCGGTCTCGTCTGAAGGTAAAGCATTGTTTTGCAGAGATATTGGCGCAGACCAGACGCTGATCTATCCACGCGATCTGGACCGCGAAGCGCAAAAGGCCCTGTCCGCCGAGATAAAGGCACTGGCCCGGGGCGAAGGTGTGGATGTGGTCTACGACGCGGTCGGCGGAGACTACGCTGAGCCCGCCTTGCGAAGTATGGCATGGGGTGGGCGTTATCTGGTTGTTGGCTTTCCTGCCGGCATCCCCAGCATTCCGCTGAACCTGACTTTGCTCAAGGGCTGTCAGATCGTCGGGGTGTTCTGGGGCGCGTCCGTATTTCGCGACCCGAAAGGGCACGCACAGAACCTGGCCGAGTTGTTCCGCCTATATGGTTCGGGAGTGATTTCACCCCGTATCAGTGCACGATTTTCGCTAACCCAGGCGGCAGAGGCAATTGGCATGCTCGAACGGCGCGAGGCTCTCGGTAAAGTTGTGGTCACGATGGAAGATAATTGAATAGGGGATGGGATTGAGCCGATCCAGCAACCTGCATGCGTCAATGAAGCTCTACCCATAAGAGCGAAGGTCGCTGGACGACCTTTAAATTCATGTTTATGAAAAAGGGAAGATGGGGACAGTTTGAATATGCACAATATCCTGGTTCTGAATGGTCCGAACCTGAATTTGCTTGGTACACGGCAACCCGAGGTCTACGGCGCAACGACGTTGCAGATGATCGAGGACCTGTGCGTTGCGCATGGTGAAACGCTGGGTCAAAACATAACCCATCTCCAATCCAATCACGAAGGCGCGCTGATTGACGCGATCCACGCGGCACGCGGCGTTCAGGATGGCATAGTACTGAATGCAGGCGCATTCACGCATACATCGATTGCGCTGATGGATGCGATATCTTCGGCCGAAGTACCCGTGGTCGAAGTTCATTTATCTAACATCCACGCGCGCGAGGCGTTTCGTCACAAATCGCATATCGCACCAGTCGCGATTGGACAGATCTGTGGTTTTGGCGCGCAAAGCTATGTTCTTGCACTGAACGCGATTGCCGCGCATCTGGCTGAGAGGGACACAGGATGACCCTCAAAGAGTATCTGAATTTTCTGAGCTACACGAAAACTCTGGAAGAGCTTTGGGATGCACATTGCCGCCAGATGGAAAAGTATGGCTTCGACCGGCTGTTGTATGGGTATACGCAATACCGAACGGCGACTTCGCTCGGCGATCCAGAAGACTTTGTAATCCTGACCAATCACTGCTCGGATTACTTGGAAGGGTTCCTTCAATCCGGCCTGTATTTTCACGCCCCCATGCTGAAATGGGCGCTGAACAACGAAGGCGCTGCAAGTTGGAGCATGATACAGGACATGATGTCCAGCGGGGTCATGTCGAACGAAGAGCTTCGGGTTTTCGAGTTCAATAAGTCGCGTGATATTACAGTAGGTTATACGGTCAGCTTCAATTCGGTATCGATGCGTTCCAAAGGGGCGATTTCGCTTGCGGCACGTAATCACAGCCAGGAGGAGATGGACGAGGTTTGGAACGAGCACGGCGACGACATCCTTCTGATGAACAATGTTGCTCATCTCAAAATCCTGACCTTGCCATATCATGCCCCGAACCGCGCGCTGACCAAACGCCAGCGCGAAGCTTTGCAATGGGTCGGCGACGGAAAGACCACGCAGGACATCGCGCTATTGATGGGTTTGACTTCGGCAACGGTGGAAAAACATCTGAGACTCGCGCGTGAGGCGCTTTCGGTTGAAACAACAGCACAGGCCGTATTGAAGGCCGCGTTGCAGAATCAGATGTTTGTGATGGAAGCATGACCCTATTTTGATGCTAATTAGCATCAAATTGACCTAGGGTAAGGAATACATGACTTTCCGAATCTCCCGATAAAATTGCAAATTGATATTGTTCCGTGAGTGGTGGCTTTAGCCAGGGAACGTTTTGATCGGATCTTTGTAATACCAAAGCTCTCTGATCGCTCTGACACCGAGGCGTCTATTCGTCCACGTCTCTTTGTCGGGATTATTGAGGGGCCCTTCCATCCCCATCATGCAGGGCCCCTCAATTCACTAATCTTCGCAAGCATCGGTTCACAGGCTTTTGACATGAAAAAAACCCGGCTGCGCTATGCAACCGGGCTCGGTATTTGTTGCAGCCTCTAACCGAAGCTGCAAAAGATTTTAGCCTTGGGCTGCCTTTGCAACTTCGGCAGCGAAGTCTTCTTTTTCGACCACGATGCCTTCGCCTACTTCCATGCGGACATAACCGGTGATGGTCGCACCCGCTTCTTTGGCGGCCGCTTCGACGGTCAGGTCAGGATTCACAACGAAGTCCTGGTTCAGAAGGGTCGCTTCGGCGACGAATTTCTTCATGCGACCGACGATCATCTTTTCGATCACCTGCTCCGGCTTGCCGGATTCGCGAGCGATGTCCATCTGGACCTGCTTCTCTTTCTCGACAACTTCCGGATCCATGTCCGCCTCGGACAGGGCCGCCGGGTTCACAGCCGCAATGTGCATTGCAACCTGCTTGCCGAAGGCTTCATCGCCGCCGGACAGAGCAACCAGAACGCCGATTTTGCCCATGCCGGTTGTCGCCGCGTTGTGAACGTATGACACGACGGTATCGCCCGACAGTTTCGACATGCGGCGGACCGACATGTTTTCACCAATGGTGGCGATCTTGTCGGTCAGGGTAACTGCAACAGACTTGCCGCCCAGATCAGCAGCCAGCAGCGCATCGACGTCATCAACACCCTCGGCTGCGTAGGTGATCTTGCCGACCATCTCCTGGAATTCACTGTTTTTCGCAACGAAGTCGGTTTCCGAGTTCACTTCGACAGCAACACCGTTGCCGCCGTTGACGTGAACAGCAACCAGACCTTCGGCTGCGGTACGGCCCGATTTCTTGGCCGCCTTGGCCAGGCCTTTGGTGCGCAGCCAGTCAACGGCTTCGTCCATGTTGCCGCCGGTTTCGGTCAGCGCTTTTTTTGCGTCCATCATACCTGCGCCGGTCGAGTCGCGCAGTTCTTTTACCATTGCTGCTGTGATTGCCATCTTTTGGCTCTCCTCAATTCAAACGGAATTGGGGCAGGTCTACCCTGCCCCATATGTCATTTACGTGACGGGCAGCTTACGCTTCGGCTTTGACTTCCGGCGCGGCTTCTTCAGCGGGTGCTTCTTCGGCTACGACTTCTTCAACCGGAGCTTCTTCGAATGCACCCAGGTCAACGCCAGCAGCACCCATCTGAGCGGTCATGCCGTCCAGAGCGGCACGTGCGGCCAGATCGCAATACAGAGCGATTGCGCGCGCTGCGTCGTCGTTGCCGGGGATGATGTAGTCAACGCCATCGGGCGAGCAGTTGGTGTCGACAACAGCCACAACCGGGATACCCAGCTTGTTGGCTTCGGCGATAGCCAGTGCTTCTTTCTTGACGTCGATGACGAACAGCAGATCCGGAACGCCACCCATCTCGCGGATACCGCCCAGTGAAGCCTGCAGCTTGGCCTGGTCACGTTCCATGCCCAGACGCTCTTTCTTGGTCAGGCCTTCGGCACCCGACTCCATGGCTTCGTCGATCTGGTTCAGACGGTTGATCGACTGGGAAACGGTTTTCCAGTTGGTCAGCGTGCCGCCCAGCCAGCGGTGGTTCATGTAGTACTGAGCCGATTTTTCAGCGGCATCTGCGATCGGCTGAGCTGCCTGACGCTTGGTGCCTACGAACAGAACGCGGCCACCTTTTGCGACGGTGTCACGAACAGCCTGCAGAGCCTGATCCAGCATCGGAACGGTCTGAGTCAGGTCCATGATGTGGATGCCATTGCGCGAGCCGTAGATGAACGGGCCCATGCGGGGATTCCAACGCTGTGTCTGGTGACCAAAGTGAACGCCAGCTTCTAGCAGCTGACGCATGGTGAACTCGGGAAGAGCCATGCTTTACTTTCCTTTTCCGGTTTACGCCTCGGCGGGGGTGAAAGAAGCGGATGCTCCAACCGGCGGGCCAGATAAGGATGTCTCCCTCAAAAAGCCCAAACCCCGCCTGCGGGTTTGAATGGCGCGCGTATACGGCAGGTTTAGCATCAGCGCAAGGGCCAAATGCCCCTATTTTTCAAGCCGCGCCAGTGAATGCGCATGACGTACCGCGTCTTCGCAATGGGCTGCCAGAGCTTTGCGGTTTTCAAAGTCGCTAACCTTAGCTGGCGCGTGGTAGATCAATTCCACGGTGCCTTGTCGACGTGCCCCCAAAGTCTTAAGCAAATGCGGTCCGAAATCCATGTCGCCCCACCAGCCATAAAACCTATCGGGCTGACCTTGGGGAGCGTGAAAGATGACCGAAACCGGTTGAACATACATGAATTCCCGCAGCTCTTCAGTGAAGAACGCGGCAAAGAGTGTTGTTTTAAAGGGTAAAACTCTCTGTCCGTCGGTCGAAGTGCCTTCAGGAAAGAACAACAGCTTGTGCCCGGCTTTCAGACGTTCCTCGAAAATCCGGGTCTGCTCGCGGGCTTTCTTGCGATCACGTTCGATAAAGACCGTACCCGTCGCGCGTGCCAGCCAGCCGATGCCGGGCCATTTTGCAACTTCGGCTTTCGATACGAAATACACGCGCTTACGGGCATTCAGCGCAAAGATATCCAACCACGATGTATGGTTTGCAACCACAGCGCCGCGTTCCTGCATGAGCGCGCCAGAGGTGCGAAATCTGATCCCGAGAATTCGAAATGCACTGCGACAAACGAACTGAGAAATGAACGGTGTCACCGGCCGTTGAACGCCATAAAGCGGTCGTTCGATGAGACGTATGGCCAATAAGACGAACAGCCCCCCAAAAACCAGAAGGGCCAGCGGCAGACCGCGAAGTATCACCAGGACCCAACCTAAGAAACCAAGCTCAATTGGATCAGGAGCGTCTTCACTCTGCCACGATGGGTCGCTCACAGGGTTATGCTCCACCATAAATACGCCGCTGACGCTCATTCATGCGGGCTGTGTCAAGGATCAGACACACATCGGTTGTGTTGAAGGCATGATCGATAAATGCCCCCTCGCCCACGAATCCACCGAGGCGAAGGTAGGCCTTGATGAGAGACGGCACTTGAACCATCGCCGCGCGCCGATCCAGCGCGTTGGGTGCCAAAAGGTCCATTGATTGAAATACCTCTGGCTGGGCCCGAACCCGCAAATCCAGCGGGGCAAGATGGTTGTGATGCAGCATCGACAGCGGCTGCGCCAATTTGCTCACGTCGGTTCCGTGGAAACTCGCGACCCCGAACAAGATCTCAATACCACGCTCAGTGACGTATGCAGCCAGACCATTCCACAGATGATACATCGCCGTGCCACCACGATAATCCGGATGCACGCACGAGCGTCCAAGCTCCAACAGCTTGCGCCCGCTTTGTTTCAGAACGGTGAGATCGTATTCATCCTCGGAGTAGAATTGCCCCAGTTCGGCAGCTCGCTCACCAGGAAGCAGTCGATAGACGCCGATCACCTCTCCAGATGAATCGTCGATGGCGAGCATATGATCGAAGTATGGATCGAACCGATCCTTCTCGAGCCCCGCCTCATGATCCACCATCTCGCCGCCACCGCCCAATTCCTGAACAAACACGTCATAGCGCAGACGTTGGGCCGCCCGCAGTTCAACCTCGGTATTGGCCAATTTGACAGTGAATGAGGGGCCTTCGTCTGGCATCAAGAAAATTCCATCGATCGCGGTTGCGCGCTGATAACGCGATTGCTCGGCCAAAGGCAACTCGCCCGCGTTTTGCCCGAGTTGTTAACCTTTCCTAAACCAGTTTCACGGATCAAAGACCGGCATCAGGGCTATGCGTGTCCCGTCGATCACCACTTTCCCCTGCTCGCGAAAGTTAACGGTGATCTTGCCTCCGATATTGGACTGCACCTGTCCAACGCCCCAATCGGGGAAATCGGGGTGGCGGACAAACATGCCCGGTGCAAGAATGGCATTCAGATCTGTCATATCGGGCTCCGGGTCCAAGGCAGATGCAGCAGGAGGTACGCATGGGCGCGTCAGACGTCAACCTGGCCGAATTGATCGGCTCTCGGATCTGTCATGATCTGATCAGCCCCATTGGGGCAATTACCAACGGGCTTGAGCTGTTGGAGATGGTTGGCGCAGTCCAAGGCCCTGAAATGGAGCTGATTTCAGGCAGCGTTGGCAGTGCAGGCGCCCGCATCCGGTTTTTCCGCGTTGCCTTTGGATCAGCAAGCGATCAGCCATTGGGTCGCACCGAAGTGGTCGAGCTTCTTAAAGATGTGGAAAAGGCCGGGCGTCTGCGGATCAGTTGGAACCTGACCGAACCTGTCCCGCGCAATCAGGTTAAACTCGCGTTTCTGGCTGTGATGTGCTGTGAAAGTGCGATGCCCTTCGGCGGCGAAGTGGAAATCGAAACTCAGGGCGACGTATGGACGGTGACTGGCGTTGCTGACAAGCTGAACCTCAATACGGGACTGTGGAAAGGGATTGGCTCGGGGCGATTCACCGAAAAACTAAGCCCGGCGCATGTTCAATTTGCCCTGCTGCCGGATACAGCCTCGACGATGGGTCGCAGAATCACGGTAGAAACGACCGCAACCCAGGTGACACTGCGGTTTTAGTGCCGCGTGGTCCCGTTTCCGCGTACCAGATACTTAAAACTGGTCAACTGAGCGGCACCGACAGGACCGCGCGCGTGCATCTTGCCGGTGGCGATACCAATCTCAGCACCCATGCCAAACTCACCGCCATCCGCGAATTGGGTCGAGGCGTTATGCATCAGGATTGCGCTGTCAAGCCGTTCGAAAAAGTGCTCGGCGGCCACGGAATCCTCGGTAATGATACAATCGGTGTGGCTTGAGCCAAACTGCCGGATATGCGCAATCGCGGCGTCGATATCTGCGAGGGGCCGTGCAGCGATGATACTATCTAGGTACTCTTTTCCCCAGTCATCATCCGACGCAGGAATGGTGTTCTCATTGGCCAAAACGCCTTCGGCATGCACTTCAACACCCGCAGCTTGAAGAGCAGCGATTAGATCACGGCCCAGTGTTTCTGCAACGTCTTGATGGATCAGCAAGCATTCTGCCGCGCCACAGATACCGGTGCGCCGAGTTTTGGCATTCAACACAACATCCAGCGTCTTCTGGGGATCGGCGGCTTTATCAACATAAATATGAACGATGCCTTCGAGATGCGCAAAGACGGGCACGCGCGCCTCGCGTTGCACAAGACCCACCAATCCTTTGCCACCTCGAGGAACGATGACGTCGACATAATCAGTCATGGTCAAAAGCTCTTGCACCGCAGCCCGGTCGCGAGTCGGCACCAGTTGAATGGCGTCTTCGGGCAAGCTAGCAGCTGCTAGCCCCTCAACCAGACAGGCGTGGATCGCGGTTGACGAATGAAAGCTCTCAGACCCGCCTCGCAAGATCACGGCGTTCCCGGATTTCAGGCACAATGCACCCGCATCCGCCGTCACGTTGGGACGGCTTTCGTAGATCACGCCGATCACACCCAATGGCGTGCGCACACGCTGAATGTTGAGGCCCGAGGCCATGTCCCATTCGGCCAACACCTCACCCACAGGATCGGTCTGATCGGCGACGGTGCGCAGTCCGTCAACCATGCCCTGAACGCGTGCTTCATCCAGCATCAGGCGGTCCATCATCGCGGGGCTCAAACCCTTTTCTCGCCCGAACTCCAAATCCTTCTTGTTCGCTTCGATAATGTCGGCACGTTTGTGCCAAACGGCGTCTGCGGCTGTGATCAGCGCAGCGTGCTTGCGTTCTGCGGTGGCAAAAGCAAGCTCTTGCGAGGCTGCTTTGGCGCGCGCACCAAGGTCGGCCATCATTGCGGGAATGTTGTCGAAATCCTTCATCTCAAGCGCCTTTCGGTCTCAGTTTATCAAATCACGCCCTTACAGCGCCAGATCGTCCCGGTGGATCAGGGCCGCGCGGCCTGGATAGCCTAGCGTCGCCTCGATTTCAGACGATTTACGTCCTTTGATCGCATCCGCCTCTTGCGCGGTATAGCGACTTAGCCCCTGTGCCAGCCTCCGCGCCTGCGCATCCAGAACAGCGACGGGATCGCCGCGACCAAAATCACCCGTGACCTCGACAATGCCAGCGGGCAACAGGCTTTTGCCATTGGAAAGCGCCCTTGCCGCGCCGTCATCGATCACGATCTCTCCGCGCGGTTTCATCGCCGAAATCCAGCGTTTCCGGGCTGCATGCGGATCGAGCGTGGCCGTGAACCAAGTGCAGCTCGCTCCATTTTCAAGCGTTTTCAGCGGGTTCAGGGGTGATCCTTCAGTTATCGCCATATCGCAGCCAGCTGCGGTTGCCATCTTGGCAGCCAACAGCTTGGTCTTCATGCCGCCCTTTGACAGCCCCGATCCCGCGTCACCTGCCATGGCCTCGATCTCGGGCGTGATCTGTTTGATCACGTCATATCGGGTGGCTGTCGTGTCCTCGTTGGGATTGCCCGAATAGAACCCGTCGACATCTGAAAGCAGGATCAACTGATCCGCGCCGATGGTCACGGCGATTTGCGCTGCCAGCCGGTCATTGTCGCCATACCGGATCTCATCCGTGGCGACTGTATCGTTTTCGTTGACAATCGGAACAACACCCAGGCTCAGCAGCGTTTCCAGCGTTGCACGGGAATTCAGATAACGCCGCCGATCCGCGCTGTCTTCCAACGTGACCAGCACCTGAGCGGTTTTGATCTCATGCGGCGTCAACGCTTCTTCATACGCACGGGCAAGCCGGATTTGTCCAACCGCCGCAGCGGCCTGTGACTGTTCCAGCGGCAGATTCTGCATCGGCAGGCCAAGTACACCTCGACCCAACGCGATTGACCCGGACGAGACCAGAACAACATCTGTCCCCTGCCCTTTCAGCCAAGCCACGTCCTGCGCCAGCGATTTCAGCCAATCCGACCTGAGCAATCCCGTATCCCGGTCGACCAACAAGGCCGATCCGATCTTGACCACCAGGCGGCGGGCATGGGTCAGGGTTGCCAAGGCGTGGCCTCCTCGGCGGGTTTCTGGCGCAGGCGGTTTTCATCGATCTGAGCCCGCAAGGACCGCAGCACCTCGGTCACGCCCAAATGCGCAACGCCTGACATGGTCATGACCGGGCCGCGAACGGCTTCTTCCAGTTCGGCCTTGATCAGTTCGCGTTCCTCATCGTCCAGAGCGTCGATCTTGTTCAAAACGGTGATACGTGGCTTATCCGCCAGCTCTCCGCCATAAGCCTCAAGCTCGGTGATGATTGTGCGATAGTCTTCGACCACAGTTTCCGAGGTGCCGTCGATCAGATGCAAAAGCACAGCGCAGCGTTCCACGTGGCCCAGAAACCGGTCACCGATTCCACGCCCTTCATGCGCGCCTTCGATCAGTCCGGGGATGTCGGCAACGACGAACTCTACATTATCGACACCGACAACGCCCAGATTGGGGTGCAGCGTAGTAAACGGATAGTCGGCGATCTTGGGTCGCGCATTCGATGTTGCGGCCAGAAAGGTCGACTTGCCCGCGTTGGGCATGCCCAACAGACCCACATCCGCGATCAGCTTTAGCCGAAGCCAGATTGTGCGGTCGATCCCCGCCTGCCCCGGATTTGCACGGCGCGGGGCCTGATTGGTTGCCGATTTGAAATGCAGGTTGCCGAATCCGCCATTGCCGCCCTTGGCCAGCAAAAACCGTTGACCGACCTCAGTCAGGTCGCAGATCACGGTTTCTTCGTCTTCGTCCAGAATTTCGGTCCCAACTGGCACGCGCAAGATGATGTCATCGCCATCCTTGCCGGTACGCTGCTGACCGCGACCGGGCTGGCCGTTTTTGGCGAAGAAGTGCTGCTGATAGCGGAAGTCGATCAGGGTGTTCAGCCCGTCCACAACTTCGGCCCAAACCGAACCGCCTTTACCGCCGTCCCCGCCATCGGGTCCGCCGTATTCGATGTACTTTTCACGTCTAAAGCTGACGCAGCCGCCACCTCCGGCCCCGGACCGGATGTAGACCTTTGCAAGATCGAGAAATTTCATAGCTGTCCCCTACTGCAAAGGCCCCATCGGCCACAAGTCAGAGTTTCTTTGTATAGGTCCAGGTGGGCACATTCGCATCGCGCGACACCGAATAGGTTTCCGCATCGCCAAGATACTGGAACCCGCAATGGGTCAGAACCCGGGCCGAGGCCGGGTTGTCCTGGAACACGCTGGCAAACATGGTCGCGTTTTTCAGCGGATTGGCGTTGACCAGCGTTTCAACGGCCAGCGATGCAATGCCGGTGTTCCAATACACCGGGGCGACCCAATAGCCGACCTCGGACTGGTTGCGATCCAGCCGGGTCAATGAAATCAGTCCGATCAGCTCCGGGCCACCATCCTTTGTGGCATCCATTGCCCAGACATCCTCGTCCCGGTCTTCGGCCATCGCGCGCATCACAAACGCCTCAATCGAGCCAGGTGGCAATGGATGCGGGATCGATGTCGTCATGCGCGCCACACGCTCATCGCCTGCATAGTGCTCAATGAGACCCAAATCCGACCGACGCAGAGGGCGAAGGTCGAACCGCTCGGTTTCAATGACCGGCTGATTTATTATTGCCTCAATTTTCATGAGTGCGTTCCTCCTCCGAACAACACAAAAAGTACGGACGCAACTGTCAAACTGGCTAACGTCCACATCAGATATTTTTCCGCAGGCCGACCTTCAACCGCATGGGCGATCCGATCTCCGGCAAATGTCCAGATCGGGTGCAATACGATCTGGCAGATTAACAAACAGAGAGCGATCGTGAGGGTCGCCTCAAAACTGGGTGTTCCTGTTGCCACAAACCCGGTGAAGCCTGCGATAATCATTGCCCAAGCCTTAGGGTTAAGAGGATGCACTATTAACCCCGCCAGAAAACCGGGCACTTGCTTATCCGATTGACCTCGGGAAAGCCGCAGATTGGCAATTTTCCACGCGAGCCAGCAAATATATGCAGCAGAAGCATATTTGAGTGTCTCGAACACCAACGGCGCTTGATCGGCAACTTGCATCAGGCCAAATCCAACCGGCCAGATGATCAGCTGTTTTCCCAGAATGACCCCGCCCACAAAGGGCAGTGCCGACCGAAAGCCAAAACGCGCACCTGTTCCCAGCAGGACCATATTGGCCGGTCCCGGCGTGCCGACCTGCGAAGCGGCAAAAATCAGGAAACTGGTGGTTGCGACTGTCATCGGTTCTGGTGATCACGACTGCGTTAAAACGAAAAAGGGACCGGCACTTTGTGCCGGTCCCCCATGAATTTTTCTTAAACCTTCTGGGTTTCGGCTTACTCTGCGGCCTCCGCCACTGGCAGGACCGAAATAAAGGTGCGGTTTTTAAGTCCCTTATGGAACTTCACGGCGCCATCGACAGTTGCAAAGATGGTATGGTCTTTGCCCATGCCTACGCCTTCGCCCGGCCAGAACTTGGTGCCGCGCTGACGTACGATGATGTTGCCTGCGATGGCGGCCTGGCCACCATACAGCTTCACGCCAAGGCGACGACCAGCTGAGTCGCGACCGTTACGGGAGGAACCGCCAGCTTTCTTATGTGCCATTCTCTCTCTCCTTAGCCCTGAGCCAGCTCTTTGGCTTGCTCAACCCATTCGGGTTTCACTTTGATGGTGTCGATAGCAGCAATCTGCTCGTCCGACAAGGCGGCCAGAGCGGCAAAGCTTTCGATACCGGCTTCAACCAGCTTTTTGGCAGCGGCAGGGCCGACACCGTTAAGGGCTGTCAGATCGTCGGCGGCAGCAGCTGCGGCGGGTGCCTCTGCTTTGGCTTCAGCTTTCTTGGCAGGCTTTTTCGCTACCGGAGCAGCTTCGCCAGCCGGTGCCGAACCGGTTGCAGCTTTGATGCCCGACTTGTCAGCGCCCGACGACAGGATGTCGGTGATTTTGACCAGAGTCAGTTTCTGACGGTGACCAACGGTACGCTTCGAGCTGTGCTTACGACGGCGCTTGACGAACTTGATGACCTTGTCACCTTTGATCTGTTCGATCACTTCGGCCTGTACGCCTGCGCCTTCAACGAAAGGTGCACCAACAACCGGTGCGTCGCCGCCCAGCATCAGAACATCGTTGAATTGAACTTTTTCACCTGCGTCGGCAGCCAGCTTTTCAACACGGAGCACATCGCCCGCCTGAACCTTGTACTGCTTGCCGCCAGTCTTGAGGACCGCAAACATGCGTCTTTCCTTTGTCTAACCGCGTTCTGTGGTCCCCGATTGGGTGTTTCCGGCTTTCGCCACCTCGAACAGCGCGCCCTTTTCGGGCTGTGTGAATGACCTTTGGCACATGCCATCAGGTCAAAGAATAACGATACCCGGCGCGGAAAGCCGGCCGGGATGCGCGCTTATCGAAGCATTCATGAAGAAAGTCAACCAAAAATCCGCGGCTCAGAGATCCGAAAATCTGCGGCTCAGAGATCCGACGCTTTCATGGCTTGCGCGACGGTTTGACCAAGCTGGTAAGAGATGCCGTTTAGCATTTCATCAAAACCCATGAACAAAGCGGAATTCAAGGCCCGACCCGCATCGGTTCGGGAAAAGGCGATGTTCTCTCGCATCTGAGACTCGTTCAACGGCTGATAGGCCAATAAAAGGAACGAGTACATCCATTCAGTTGTCTCCGCCCTGGTGTTCTCATGCTGAGATAGCAGTTCCTGCAACACGGATGCATCGTCGAACAGGGCACTTTGCCCGGAGGCTAATCCTTGGTAAAAACTATAATCAGCGCTGATGGTGCCTTGCACATTTTTCTCGATCAGGTCGTTGACCTGCACATATTCATCTACAAGACGAAAAAACATGCCCTCGCGATCAACCTGTTCGTAAGCGCTGCGTGCCATCTCTTCGATCGCGTCATTTGCAATGGCCCGGCGCGCCGAGTTTTCCAGAGAAACGATGCTTTGCCCCAGTTCGCTTTCAAAAAAGATCGAAGCTTGTTCTATCTGCACATCGGACATCATCTCGCCAACCGACAGCGAAAGTTGTTGGTGCATCGTGGTCGGATCGTACAAATCCTCAACTTGCGCCAAAAAATAGGCTCCTCCTGAGCTGCCCAGCATCGACTCGTTGATTGCATGCCCTTGCGCCACGCCTTCTTCACTAAGAATTTTCATAAAATCCAAAATATGCATCGCATGCATCAGTCTTTCAGCACGCTCGCTTGCGGCCAGAGGCAGCGCCCAGATCGTCAAACAGAGTGCCGCAGCTAAAACTCGCATCAGATATCCTGTGCCGGGCGCAATTCGGCCATGCGGGCGGCCAATACTTCGAACCGCATCGCCATGATTTCATATTGGATCGCATTCAACAGCTCATAGACCTCCTGCATCAGAGGCTGTTCCAGAGCGTCAACATAGGCGTCGACATCCTCATCCGAGAAATCCTGGTAGGTGTAAGCCGCCCCTGCCAAAGCTGACAGTTGCAGAGATCGACGCAACTCACCTTCATTGCGTTGGATCATCGCGCGCAGTTCATCTCCGCTCAGTTGCATGTCGATAATGCCAGACGCACTTGCGGCCAGTAAAAACCGCACCTGAATCTCTTGCAGCGCGCGCAGCGAGGTTCCGCTGGCGTCCACCGCACGGTTCATGCGCTTCAGGCTTTCAACACGAGATGAGCCTTCTTTTATCAACTTCGAGACGATTTCTTGCCCGGCCAGTTGTTTTGCATCATCATCGTCATCCATATGAGCGGCGTTTTCAGCAACGACCAGTCTTTGCCCCAACTCCGAGGCGTAAAACGAGACCGCGTGGACCAGCGCCTCTTCGCTAAGCGTCTGTTCAAGGATCGAGACGGCCGTTTCGTGCATCAAAGCGGTATCAAACACCTCTTCGGTCAGACGCGCCCAATCCGATCCGAAGCCGTCAGGGTCGATACCCAGCATCTGCGGGGCCGAAGCAGAGGCCTGCGCTATGCTTTCCAAGGCAACGTCAAACCCTGTCGTGGTCAGAAACGCCTCAATCTGATCCTGACTGGCGGCCTGAGATGGCGAGGCCATGACACCAAGCGAGAAAATTGGAAGGATGAGGCTGATTGCGAACTGGCGTATAAAGTAAGTCATACATATCAGCCTAGGTGTTTTCTTACCTCTGGCAATGGAAAATCCCACTATCGTCAAAATCCGGTATTTTCTGCTTGCACCCCTGCCCGTTCACCACTAAATCCCCCCCTCACAGACCCCCGCGGAGAGGTGCCGGAGTGGTCGAACGGGGCGGTCTCGAAAACCGTTGTGGGTGCAAGCCCACCCAGGGTTCGAATCCCTGTCTCTCCGCCATAAATCAATTCATCCTTCAAGGCTGTTTCTTTGCTTGTGTTGCGATTCCTGCAATGGATGGCATGATGTTGCCACTGCCTGCAGTGTCAATCAGCGCAGTGTGGCTCAAACCCGCAATATGCTGCAAACTCACGTGTTTTCCCCTTTGCTTTAACGTACCTTAACCCCATCTGAGCGACACATCATTTGAAGGAGACATCCAATGTCGCGTCTTTTACTTATCGTAGCCATCGCCGTTATCGGCGGAGGCGCTTACTATTTCGCCACAAAACCTGAACCAACCCCTGCCGAGCAGTTGCAATCGGCGGCTGAAGATGCCTCAGAGGCGGTTGGTGAAGCAGCCTCGGCAATACAAGAGGGCGCTGCTGATGCCGTTGAGGCGGCGACTGAACAAGCATCCGAGGCTGCGTCCTCGATTGCTGATCAGGCCTCGGAAGCTGCATCTTCGGTATCGGAACAGGCCAGCGACGCTGCCACTTCTTTGACCGAGCAGGCCAATGATGCAGCCTCAGCAGCTGGCGATCAGGTCGCAGCGCTTGCCGGTCAGGGGCAGGAACTGTTCAACTCGTGGGTTCAGGACGGCATGCTGACCGCGCAGAATTTCGACTATGACGCAATCGTCACGTCGGTTCAGGAAAGCGCCTTGTCTCAGGACATCAAAACACAGGTTATGAAGATCCTCGACGAGATCAAAGCGTCGCCTGAGCTGGTTGTCGCGAAGATACAGGATCTGCGCAATCTGATGACGCAGCAGTGATCAATTCCAGAACCAGCCCTAAGAGGGCTGGTTCACCCGGTCGGGATGCGACTTAATTTGCGTCACATTACGGCATTACCCAATTGACATAGCTCACCGTGTTTGATTGCTTTCTTGAGATTGTTTTGAAAAAATAAAACCTTTTGTCAGTGTGTTACATTGTGACGATGAAGGCCTCGTGCTGAACTCGCATCAAAGAAGGATCGAACGATGACCACCCTGCCTTACACCATGTTTGCCGTTGTTCAGACGCAGGACGGATATTCCGGCACAGCCACGGGACCGACGCTGGAGAATGCCTCGGACTGGTTAGCGGAGGCTGAACTGCCTGTACCTGTCCCAAAGGCGGGACAAGTGTTGATCAAAGTGCGCACTGCCTCGGTGAATCCTTCAGATATCCATTTTATCAAAGGAGAATATGGTCAGCCGCGGGTCAAAGGCGCCGCAGCAGGGTTCGAGGGGTGCGGAGATGTTGTTGCCACCGGTACCGGGGCTGACGCCCTGCTGGATCAGCGCGTGGCCTTTGTGGCTGCAGGCTCTGGTGCTTGGGCCGAATATGTTGTGACGCAGGCCCAGATGTGTATCCCCTTGCGCCCCGAAATCTCGGATGAGGACGGGGCGGCGCAGATCGTAAACCCGCTAACCGCAATGGCGATGGTGGATATCGCACGGGCTGAGGGCGAGGCTTTTGTGGTCTCTGCCGCCACCAGCCAGCTTGGTAAGTTGATGTGCAGCCTTGGACGGGATCTTGGGTTGAAACCGATCGCTCTGGTGCGGCGCGCCGAAACGGTCGAGATGTTAAAAGGCCTGGGTGCGGCAGAGGTGGTCGTGACCAGCGATACGGATGCGCCGACGCGGTTTGCCACGATCAGTGCAGATCTGAAACCTCGTGTTTTTCTCGACGCGGTTGCCGACCAACTGTCAGAGCAGGTGTTCTGCGCGATGCCCAATGGCGCGCGGTGGGTTTGCTATGGGAAACTCAGTACGGAAATGCCGAAGTTGACCCAGATGGGCCAGTTGATCTTCATGAGCAAACGGATCGAGGGCTTCTGGCTGACCCGCTGGATGATGGACACACCCCCGGCTGATCAAATGCGAGTTGTCAGCGAAGTGCAGGCGCGATTTGCAGATGGGCGCTGGCGCACAGATGTTTCCGCACGGCTTTCGCTACGAGAAGTGCTGCCAAATCTGGCGGATGCTCTGAAAAAGAGTGACGGGAAGGTGATAATCACTCCATAGTAGAACAAAGCGCCGGACTTAACCGGCTTAGGGAGGGTGAGATTGGATAACGCACAGCTGCTGATTAGCGGGCTGGCGAATGGTTGTGTCTACGGCCTGATCGCCCTTGGCTTTGTACTGATTTACAAAGCCACCGAGGCAGTGAATTTTGCGCAGGGCGATTTCATGATGCTGGGTGCGTTTGTCACCATTGGCCTTACGAATACGGAATATATGGGGCTGCCCTTCTGGCTGGCGCTACCGATTTCACTGGGGATTATGGGCGCACTTGGGTATCTGATCGATCGGCTGATCATCCGCCGCGTCTTTGGCGAAAGTCAGACTGCCGTGGTGATCCTAACCATCGCCTTGGGCTTTGTGATCAGGTTTGCAGCTGGTCTGATCTGGGGGCACGAGCCGCAAACGCTGCAGAACCCATTGGCTGGTAAGGAAATCCGGTTCGGTGGTCTTGTGCTGGGGATGGAGGACGTGGCCGTGATTGTTGTCACCGTCCTACTGACCTGGGGTCTTTATGTGTTCTTCAGCAAGACCAAGCTGGGGCTTGCCATGCAAGGTGCGTCTCAAAACCAGTTGGCGGCATATTACATGGGGATACCGGTTAAGCGGGTTCAGGGCTTAATCTGGGCATTGGCCGGAGTTGTCGCCGGGATTGCCGGAATTTTGTTCGCGGCCAAAGGCTCGGTCGATCCCACAACTGGGCTTCTGGGAATCAAGGCATTTGCAGCAGCTGTGATAGGCGGATTCGGCAGCCTGCCTGGCGCTTTGGCCGGCGGGCTAATCGTCGGCGTAATCGAGCCCTTTGCCAGCCGCTATATCGCAGCCGGGTACAGTCAGATCGCGCCTTATGCGCTGTTGCTGGCAGTTCTGATCTTTCGACCGCATGGGCTGTTCAGCCAGGTGCGGGTCAAGAAGGTCTGATCGCATGCGGATTGTTTTCAAAACAAACTATATGCAGGACATTCGCCCTTGGAAGGATGGCTATCAGCTCAGCCTCTATCTGATCCTGTTGGCGGTCGTAACCGCTGCGCCGTGGTGGTTGGATGACTTTTATCTTGGCGAACTGACCAATGTTCTGATCTGGGCCATCGCGGGTTTGGGCTTGATGATCCTAACCGGCCATACCGGGCAGGCCAGCCTTGGCCATGCCGCCTTTCTGGCCGTTGGGTGCTATGCCAATGTCATCCTGATTGAGGCTGGGGTGCCCTTTCTGCTGGCGTTCCCGTTGGCGGGCCTGTTGACCGGCATCGTCGGAGCAACCGTCGCCATCCCTGCCCTGCGCCTGCATGGCATCTATCTTGCGATCTTCACCCTGGCTCTGTCTGTGCTCATGGACGACATCATCGTTCTGGCCGAACCCGTCACCGGAGGTGTCGCGGGTAAATATCTGGGTGGTGTCGAAATCTTCGGATATCTGGTCGATCGTTG
Source organism: Ruegeria sp. AD5 (assembly GCF_056542345.1). Taxonomy (NCBI): domain Bacteria; kingdom Pseudomonadati; phylum Pseudomonadota; class Alphaproteobacteria; order Rhodobacterales; family Roseobacteraceae; genus Ruegeria; species Ruegeria sp. AD5. The sequence continues at coordinate 460,236 of NZ_JBQFZR010000002.1, read as the reverse complement.
GGCCACCCCGGCCCCGTTTTTCTGGCTGGTGCTGGCCGTCGCCGTTATCGTGACACTGGGCTATATCAACCTATTGCGCGCGCCCTTGGGCCGTAGCTTCATCGCCGTACGAGACTCTGAGGTCTCAGCGCAGGCGATGGGTGTGGATATCGCGCGCACCAAGACGATCTCTTTCGCCCTCTCCTGCGCGGTCACCGGACTAGCAGGCGCATTGATGGGTATGTTCTCTGGGGCGTTCAATAACGAGACCTTCAGTGTCGTAATTTCCATCCAATTGCTGATGATGATCGTTATCGGAGGTCTGGGTTCGATCCATGGCGCGTTTTTGGGCGCAATCGTGATCGGTTTCCTACCGCAGTTTCTGTCGATTTCAAAAGAATACGCAGCAGCCCTGTTTGGCGGCAATACGGTCGCCATTCCGGGGCTCGAATTCGGCATCTTCGGCATGATCCTGATCGCCTTTATTCTGTTCGAACCGATGGGTCTGTATGGTCGGTGGCTAAAAATCCGGACGTGGTTCGAACTGTTCCCCTTCTACCGCAAGGACATGTTCAAAAGACAAAAGTCCTATCTCAAGACGGAGCGTCTGAGATGAGCTTGCTGGAGTTTGAAAACGTTACCCTGAAATTCGGCGGTCTGACTGCTGTGGATGATCTGTCCTTCAACGTGCAAGAAGGTGAGGTGTTCGCCATCGTCGGTCCCAACGGCGCAGGCAAATCAACGGTCTTCAACCTGATTTCGCGCTTCTATGATCCTTATGCAGGTGCGATCCACTTTGACGGGCATGATCTGCTGCGTATCAAGCCCTCGGGTGTCGCGGCCTATGGCGTCGCGCGGACGTTCCAGAACATTGAACTGTTCGAACATGCGACCGTTTTGCAGAACCTCCTGGTCGGGCGCCACCGGCACCGCAAAACCAATCTGATCTCGGAAATTCTGTTCTCGCCCTCAGCTCGCAGGCAGGAGATCGAGAACCGAGAAAAGGTAGAAGAGATCATCGACTTCCTCGACCTCCAGGCCTTTCGTGACAAGATGATCTCGGGCTTACCCTATGGCGTGCGTAAGGTGGTCGAAGTCGCCCGAGCGTTGGCCACCGATCCAAAACTCCTGCTGTTGGATGAACCCGCCTCGGGCCTATCGGTGGAAGAGACCACAGATATGCGTTGGTGGATCGATGACATCCGGCGTCAGATGGGCATTACCGTGCTTATGGTAGAGCATGATATGGGTCTGGTCTCGGGCGTATCCGACCGGGTTCTTGCCATGGCCGACGGAGCGAAGCTTGCCCTTGGAACCCCAGCCGAAGTTCAATCTCATCCTGCTGTGGTAGAGGCCTATTTGGGCAAAGCTTCATGAACCAACCGATCCTTAGCATTCGCAATGTTGAAAGCTTTTATGGCCCGATCATGGCCATTCGTGGCGTGTCATTGGACGTGCATCGAGGGCAGGTCGTTTCAATCCTGGGCGCAAATGGCGCGGGCAAGACAACGCTGATGAAAACAATCTCAGGCGTGATGGATCCCGAAAAAGGTTCAATCACATTTGACGGTCAGCAAATACAGGGATCGGAACCTCACAAGGTCGTGCAAAAAGGCATCGTCCATGTGCCCGAGGGACGCGAGGTCTTTCCACTTTTGACCGTCGACGAGAACCTGAACCTTGGGGCTTATACCCTGTCGGATAAAGGACAGATCGATCATGACCGCGATCTGGTGTTTTCCTACTTTCCTGTGCTGAAAGACCGCCGCAATCAAGAGGCTGGCACTCTGTCCGGCGGGCAACAGCAGATGCTGGCGATTGGGCGCGGCCTGATGGCTAACCCGCGTATCATGCTGCTGGATGAGCCCTCGCTGGGCCTATCGCCGCTGCTGGTGCAAGAGATTTTTGGCATTCTCAAACGCCTGAATGACGAACAGAGCATGACAATGATGCTGGTCGAGCAGAACGCCAATGCGGCACTGGCACTCGCCCATCATGGCTATGTAATGGAAATCGGACGGATCGTTATGGATGGTGCGGCTGAAACCTTGCTGCAATCCGAGGACATTCAGAACTTCTATCTGGGCGTTCAGGAAGAAGGCGCGCGAGAAAACCGCCGCTGGAAACGCAAAAAGACGTGGAGGTGAGCTGGATGGACGCAAGCCCCCTGCCCCCTCAGACCAGTATCAACGGTGTGCAGTTCAACGCTACGCCAGGTCAGAGACCCCTGCGAGTCGATGGCTGTGTCACGATATGCGAGTTATTCCAGAAACGCTGTGCCGAACTGGGACCGCGTACGGCGCATCGCGAGAAGGACTTCGGCATCTGGAAATCCTACTCATGGGCCGACTACTGGCAACACGCCAAATGGATCGGGCTGGCCCTGCGCAAGCTGGGTCTGCAACGTGGCGAGGTTGTCTCGATCCTGTCCGAAGACCGCAAGGAATGGGCGTGGTTCGACATGGGCATCCAGTGTGTCGGAGGGATTGCTTCGGGCGTCTACACCACAGATTCGGCCAGCCAGTTAAAATACCTGATCAATGACAGTGGCAGCCGGTTTCTGATCGTTGAAGATGAAGAGCAGTTGGACAAGTTCCTCGAAGTCGAGGCGGATCTGTCCGATCTGCTCAAGGTCATTATCCTTGAGGATGAAGGCCTGCACGACCTGGATCATCCGCGTTGCATGATGATCGAGGACTTGTATGCTCTGGGGCAGCAAGCTGAGGTCGATGAACCCGGCGCATTCGAAGCAGAAATCGCTGAAACCACGTCACAAGACACCGCCCTGCTCATATATACGTCAGGTACCACCGGTAATCCCAAAGGCGCCATGCTAAGCCATGAGAACATCATGGCCGCGATTGAGGCAGGGGCGCATTCCCTGCCCTCCCAATCAACCGACGAACAGCTATGTTTTCTGCCGCTCTGTCATATCCTCGAACGCGACGTGTCGATCTACTACCCGCTTGCGATGAAGACTACTGTGAATTTCGCTGAAAGCCCCGAGACAGTGTTCTCCAACCTGCAAGAGGTCTCTCCCGCCACCTTCACTGCCGTCCCGCGCGTGTGGGAGAAGATCTACTCGCAGGTCATGTTCATGGCGAAAGAAGCAACGCCCACAGGGCGCTTCGCCTTTGCACAGGCGCTCAAGTCTGGAATGGCGCGGGCCGAATTTATCCTTGCAGGCAAACCTGTTCCAGCACCGATCGCTATGCAGTTCTGGCTTTGGGATCGGCTTGTTCTGCGCAACCTGCGCCGGATGCTGGGCTTAGATCGTCTCCGCCGAGGCGGCTCTGGTGCAGCGCCGATCTCTCCCGATTTGCTCAGGTGGTATTGGGCAATTGGTGTGCCCATTGTCGAGGGCTTCGGTATGACTGAAACCGCCGGCATAGCAGCGCTGAACACGCTTGAGGCCAACAAGATCGGCACCATTGGAAAACCTGTTCCTGGCAACGACCTGCGCATCGCGGAAGACGGAGAAATTCAGGTCAAAGGCCTGAACGTCTTTCAGGGCTACTGGCGCAACAATGCCAAAACAGCCGAAAGCTTCACCTGCGACGGTTGGCTGCGCACTGGGGATATGGGGCATATCGACGAGGAAGGCTTTGTCACCATCACAGGGCGCCTCAAGGACATCATCATTACTGCGGGCGGTAAGAACGTCACGCCCGCAGAGATCGAGAGCGGGTTGAAGTTCAGCCAGTATATCTCGGACGCGGTGATCATCGGGGATCGGCGCAAGTATCTGACGGCGCTAATCATGATCGATCAGGAAAATGTCGAGAAATTCGCACAAGAGCGCAAGATCCCCTTTTCGAACTTTTCTTCCCTTTGTGCTGCTTCCGAAGTGACGGAGCTGATCGGCGAGGAAATCGCAGCGGTTAATAAGGACTTTGCGCGGGTCGAACAGATCAAGGATTTCCGGCTGATCGACGTGTTGCTCACTGCCGAAGATGAGGAGCTGACGGCGACGATGAAACTCAAACGTGGTCTGGTGGAAAAGAAACACGCACATCTCATTGAAGATATGTACAATTAGTTAAGGGGCGACCCAACAGGGAGGAGAAGTATGAAACACTTATTTAAGGGCCTTGCCGCAGCGACGGCATTGACTGCATCTGCCACGATCAGCTGGGCGCAAACACAAGGCGTGACAGATGACGAGATCGTCATTGGCTCAGTCAACGACCTCAGCGGCATCTTCGCTGCTGTGGGCGTTCCGGCCACCAAAGGCGCAAATGTGGTCTTTGATCGCGTCAACGCCGAGGGTGGCGTGCATGGCCGCAAGATCCGCTTTGTCGTCGAGGATAACGGCTATCAGATGCCACGCGCGATGCAGGGCTATAACAAGCTGCTGAACCGTGACAAGGTTTTCGCGATGTTGCAGTCGCTGGGTACGCCGATGAATGTTGCTGGGTTCAAGCTGCTGGATCCGAAAGGTATTCCCAACGTCGCCCCTCTGACCGCCGCGCGGCAAATGCTGCAAGAGCCGATGAAGAACAAGTTCACCTCGTTCTCGACCTATTACGATCAAGCTCGGATTGGGGTGAAGTATCTGAACGGTGAATTTGGATCGCAAACCGTTTGCACCATGTACCTGCCTACTGATTTCGGTGAGGAAATTCTGGAAGGCAGCAAAGCGGGAGCCGAAGAGGCTGGCATCACTTTCGGCGCTGAGACCACCCATAAACCGGACGAGACGGATTTCGTGGGGTCCTTGAGCAAGCTTAAAGAAGAAGGTTGTGACATCGTCACGATGGCGCTCGGCGTGCGTCAGGCAATCACTGTTGTTGGAACGGCCAAGAAAATGGGCCTGACCGACATGAAGTTCCTCGGCACCTCTGCCAGCTTCCTAACCGTGGTGGCGCAGGTGCCCGGTGGTGTGACCGACGGTTTCTATGCGGCGGCCTCGTGGCTGGATCTCTGGGCGCGCGCCGAAGAGCCCGCCCCGGCAGCATTTATTTCTGAATACAAAGAGGCTACGGGCGAAGACCCGGTCGGATTTTCAATGCTGGGCTATTCAGCGGCCGAGATGATGGTCAAAGCGCTTGAAGCTGCAGGTCCTGATCTGACGCATGATAGCTTCATTGCCGCGATGGAATCTCTGGATTACATGGATGAGTTGGTCGGCAACCAGATCACCTATGGGCCCAATGACCATCAGGGTGCTGACTCTGTATTTGTCAGCGTCGTCGAAAATGGTGCGTGGAAACTGGTTTACGAAGAATAAACCGACCAAGGAAAAAGGGCTCGCAGTTGCGAGCCCTTTCCAATTCGGTATCCGTAGAGATTAACGCTTCGAGAACTGGAACGAACGACGCGCTTTGCGCTTACCGTATTTCTTACGTTCCACAACGCGGCTGTCGCGGGTCAGGAAGCCAGCGGCTTTCAGAGCGCCACGCAGGTTGGGATCGTACAGTTGCAGCGCTTTCGAGATGCCGTGCTTGACCGCACCGGCCTGACCGGTCAGGCCACCGCCTTTGACGGTTGCAACAACGTCGAACTCACCTTCCACACCAGCAACCTGGAACGGCTGGCGCAGGATCAGCTGCAGAACGGGACGCGCAAAATACTTGTCCTGATCCTTGCCGTTTACGGTGACCTTGCCGGAACCCGGCTTGATCCAGACGCGGGCAACAGCGTCTTTACGCTTGCCGGTGGCGTAGGAACGACCCAGCTCGTCACGTACGGGTTCACGTACGATAACTTCTTCGGCCACGGTTTCAACGCCTGCGACGGCGCTCAGCTCTTCGAGAGTATTGATCTGATCAGCCATCGGTCATTAGCTCCGGGTGTTTTTCTTGTTCATGGACTTTACGTCCAGAACTTCGGGCGCTTGCGCCTCATGAGGATGCTCGGCACCAGCATAAACGCGCAGGTTGGTCATCTGCTGACGCGCCAGACGGTTGCCCGGCAGCATGCGCTTGACCGCTTGGGTCACGACGCGCTCGGGGTGTGCACCCTCAAGGATCTGCTGCTTGGTGCGCGACTTGATGCCGCCCGGGTGGCCAGTGTGCCAGTAGAAGTTCTCTTCGCGCTTCTTGCCGGTCATCTGGATTTTGTCAGCGTTGATCACGATGACATTGTCGCCCATGTCCATGTTGGGTGTGAACGACGCTTTGTGCTTGCCACGCAGGCGCATGGCGACGATCGAGGCAAGACGGCCCAGAACAACGCCCTCGGCGTCGATCAGGATCCATTTCTTGTCGATGTCTGCAGGTGTTGCAGAAAAGGTTTTCATGGCAGGATAGTCCTGTTTGATGTGAAAGACCGCCCCTTGGCGGAGCGGCCCGAATTCGATGGAGGGGGTTTAGACCTACTAGTTATGCAGGTCAATACAGGCAAAGTATAATATATCTATCAATAACAATAACTTATAAAATAGGTATTATTTTACCCCAAAATTTCTTCGGCATATCCAACTTTACGTAGTTTAGCTAAGCTAGACTCAACCAAGATCATCCAATGTCGGAGGTGGCTATGCAAGAATTGGAACAGGTTATCGCTGCCTATGGTGCGGCATGGCAGTCGACCGATCCCGAAAAGCGACTGAGCCTTCTTGAGCAGTGTTTTGCACAAACTGGTCGTTACGTCGATCCAACTGCAGAAGTTTCCGGCAGAGATCAACTCAATGCCCATATCGGAGCAGTTCTGAGTGATACAAAGGGCCGAGTTGAGCTGACCAGTGAGCCGAATTCACACCATGATGTGGTCCACTTCACCTGGCATATGGTTGCTCCCGATGGTTCCATTATGGTGGCCGGACATGATTTCATTCGTCTCGATGCCGATGGTAAGATTTCTCATTTGTCGGGCTTTTTCGGTGACCCTGCCCCAGTGCAATAGCGGCTAGACGCTTATTTGTTCGGGTGGGTTATCGAGCAGCGCGCGCAGACGCAGCATGGCATCTTCGAACTTCTCGAGCGAGACATGCCCATTCACCGCTATACGAACGGCATTTGGCGCGCGACCATCCCGCAGCGCGAATTCATCGGCCGATCGCAGCTGAATACCTTCCCGCTCGGCCGCCCGGCTGAACGCAGCAGACCGCCAACCGGAAGGCAAATGAAGCCAGACGAAGGGAATCTCAGAATCCCAGTTTAGATCGAAGCCACCCAGGGCGTTTACCGCCACACGTACATATTCGCCCATCTTGGAGCGAACGTTTTTTGCAAGTTGCCTCGCCTCTGGATGTCCCAACAGTAACCGCGTCAACTCAGCCAAAGGCTGGGCGAGCCCGAAATACCCGTATTCTGCAGAACGCCGCAGATCGACGCTCTGCTCTTTCGGTGCGATGGCGAAACCTACCCGTAATGCTGGTGTTAGAGTTTTCGAAATTGACGAAACATGCCAGCCCCGTTCGGGTGCCAAAGCACGATAGCTGGGCGCGCGGGCCTCGCCCATGCGATAGCAATCGTCTTCGATGATCTGCAGTTCATACTTACGCGCGATCTCAACAACTTCTTTGCGTCGCTCCAACGGAGAATGCCCGCCCGTCGGGTTCTGCACCTCGGGTGAGACGCAGATCGCCTGCGCCTTCGTTTGCCTGAGTATGTGGTCCAGCGCTTCAGGGCTAATGCCCCATTTGTCCATTTTTACCCCGACAACCTCGGCGCGCATCAACTCACCTGCCCGTCTGAACCCGGCATAAGACAAGTCCTCAACCAACACGATGGGTTTTGGATCTTTCAGAACGGTCTGGAACACAACGCAAATGCCACTTTGCCCACCATGTGTCAGTACAATGTCATCTGCATTAATTGAGCCCAGAGGAAGATCTGACAACCAGTCGGCCACAACCTGGCGCAGGGGTAGGTAGGCATCTCGGGTCGGATAGTTCATAAACATCCGCGGATCGCCTTTTGCAACCTTTTCAAGGCATTCGCGGATTAATGTCACCTGCCCCACATCCGGCAAGCGTGGGCTGAACAGGCTGACATTGGATTCATATTTGTCGTCCCTCAGATGTAGCTGCCGCGACCAGACATCATCCAGAATGGGCGATCTCGGCGGGGCTACAAATGTACCACGCCCGACCTCGGCTTGTAGCAAACCTTCATCGGTCAGGATCGTATAGGCGCGCGCGACAGTGCCTGGTGTAATCTTTAATCGATACGCTAACTCACGCACCGGAGGTAGTTTCTTTCCAACCTCCAGTGTTTTGTTTTCTATCGCTTTTCGGATCGTGTCAGCGACCAGAGTATATTTTGGACCTTTGGATTTCGGTAACGCCTCTGGCCAAATTGTATCCATTACAATTCTTCCTTTGATTTCGACACAATGCTGAATGTATCAAGGCAGTGTACCGAACATATTTACTTTGTGTCAATACAATTTGAAAGGATACCCAAGATGACACGCGCAATGCACAACCCCGCCCTCTTGCTGCTGAACGACAGCCCTCGGCTGCCGCTGATCGCCGCGCTGGCCGTGCGGTTTGCGGCGTCGGTCACACAATGGGAACAACGTCGCCGCAGCCGGGTAAACTTAGGTAAGCTGGATGACAGGCTGCTCCGCGATGTCGGGCTGACCCGCCATCGGGCAGATTCAGAAGTCAGCCGCTATTTCTGGATGAAATAGACTATCCCCAGTCCCATCTAAGGGACCTCTTCCTGGCCGGGGTTTATCCCCGGCCTTTTTTACCCAAAGGCAGCAGCGGCTGAGCCTTCTGGAGGAAGCGAATAGGTCATGCTGGCCCGCGCGACGGGCTTGTCAGAGCCCACCGAGTAAATCAGCACATCCCCAACAGCCAGTGTACGACCTAATTTCAACAACTTACACTCAGCAATCAGGTCCGCCCCGCCTTCGGGCTTGCGCAAGAAATCCAGAGAACTGTTGGTGGTGACAGCCAGAGATTGCCGACCTTTCCGTGCCAAAACCATTGCATATACACTGACATCGGCCAGCCCGAACATGGACGGACCAGATACTGTGCCTCCGGGGCGCAGGTGACGGTCTTCGACCCTCAGGCGCATGGTGATGTTGGCTTCTGTCAGATCCTCGACGACAAAGTCGCTATGAACCTGTGGAAACACCTGTGCCAGGTATTCCGTCAATTCTTGTTTGTTCAGTGCTAATGACATGCTTCCCCTCGTCGCTCTGCCCGCCTAGAGTTGGCCTGAACGCCAGCGGGAGGGCAAGATGGCAATTCTGGAACGTAACGACACAGGTGCGATTGCACGGCTTCGAATGAACGCGCCTGAGCGGTTGAACGCCCTCAGCGATGAAATGCTGGCGGCACTGCAGGCAGAGTTCGATGCGCTGCGCGAAGACAAGTCGATTCGTGTTGTTGTTCTTTCCGGTGCGGGGAAAGCCTTTTGCGCGGGGCACGATCTGAAACAGATGACCCAGGGGCGGCAGGCACCCGATGGTGGGCTTTCCTATTTTCAGGATCTGTTCGACCGATGTGCCAAGATGATGATGTCCATTCAGTCCCTGCCCCAACCCGTGATCGCCCAAGCGCACGGGATCGCCACTGCCGCAGGGTGTCAGCTTGTAGCAACCTGTGACCTGGCAATCGCGGCCGAGGGTACACGGTTCGGCGTAAATGGTGTCAATATCGGCTTGTTCTGCTCCACTCCGATGGTGGCTCTCAGCCGGAATATACCGCGGAAACAGGCGTTTGAAATGCTCACGACCGGTGATTTTATCACCGCCGAACGCGCGGCTGAGCTGGGTCTGATCAATCGAGCGGTTCCCGAGAACTTGTTGGAAGATGAAACCAATGCGTTGGCCGAGAAGTTGGCAGGCAAGCTCAGCAGTGCGGTGAAAATCGGTAAAACCGCTTTTTATCAACAGATTACAATGCGGACTGATCAGGCATACGATTATACCGCCGAGGTAATGGCACAGAATATGATGGACCGGAATACTGAGGAAGGAATTAGTGCCTTTATCGAAAAGCGCCCGCCTGATTGGCACCAGTAACGCAATTATTTAATTCATTTTTGCCGACTGTTCGCATTTTTTCACTTTTCAAAAGGGCGACACTGTGGCAAAGCTGGGTCAAGGCCAAGGCCTGACCATACTTTTGGGTCGCCGTGGGCGGAAGGTCCCTCCAAGCTGGTTTCTCTCACCGGCGTTGACATTCCCGCAGCGGCGACCCCAAGAATCCCCCTCAGAACTAAAGCCATTACTGCGCATTGCGCATGGCGCTGCTCTGCCCTATTTGGCAGCACATGATAGAGACATTGCATATCGTGGGCGGCGGCATGGCCGGGTCCGAGGCCGCCTGGCAGGCAGCGGAAATGGGCGTGGATGTTGTGATCCACGAAATGCGTCCTAATGTGGGCACGTTTGCACACCAGACCGGCAATCTGGCCGAGATGGTGTGTTCGAACTCATTCCGATCGGATGATGATGAACAGAACGCAGTCGGCTTGCTGCATTGGGAAATGCGCGCGGCAAACGGGTTGATCATGACGACCGCAGATAGCCATCGCCTGCCTGCGGGTGGCGCGCTTGCGGTTGACCGTGATCCTTTTGCCGAAGCCGTAACTGCCAAGCTGAAGGCCCATCCACGGGTCTCGGTCTCAGCGGAAGAAGTAACCAGTCTACCCCAAGACGGAAAGTGGATCTTTGCAACCGGGCCGTTGACCTCGCCCGCATTGGGGGAAGCCATTCGCGCAGAGACTGGTGCCGAGGCGCTGGCCTTTTTCGACGCGATCGCCCCCATCGTCTATGCAGACAGCATTGATATGAGCAAAGCCTGGATGCAGTCACGCTACGATAAGGGCGAGACTGAGGAAGAGCGCACCGCCTACCTCAACTGTCCGATGGATCGTGACCAGCACGAAGCCTTCATTAATGCGCTGCTGGCTGCAGATAAGACCGAATTCCACGAGGGAGAGACCGCTGGTTATTTCGACGGCTGTCTGCCGATCGAGGTTATGGCCGAGCGCGGTCGTGAAACTTTACGCCATGGCCCGATGAAACCTGTTGGCCTGACAAATCCGCATCAACCGGACGTAAAACCTTATGCCGTCGTCCAATTGCGGCGCGACAATGCCTTGGGCACGTTGTTCAATATCGTCGGTTTTCAAACCAAGATGAAGTACGGAGCGCAGACCGAGGTATTTCGTATGATACCGGGTCTGGAAAATGCCAGCTTTGCGCGATTGGGTGGCATTCACCGCAATACTTTCATCAACTCTCCGACTTTGCTGGACGCGCAGATGCGGCTTAAGTCTAGGCCAAATATTCGTTTTGCGGGGCAAATCACGGGGGTGGAAGGGTATGTGGAAAGCGCAGCGATGGGCCTTTTGGCAGGCCGTTTGGCCGCTGCCGAAATACTAGGCCGATCCCTTCCCGACGTACCGCAAGACAGTGCGATGGGCGCATTGATCCACCACATCACGGGCGGCGCCGAAGCCAAGACCTTCCAGCCGATGAACGTGAATTTCGGTTTGTTTCGTCCGGTCGACGGCCTGAAGGGGGGGCGCCGAGGCCGCAAGGACCGCTACAAGGCCTATACCGATCGCGCAAAAGAAGTCTGGAGCGATTGGGTAAAGCAGTGTTGACTGGACGTCGCCCCCAGCCTGCGCCTAACATGTAAGGTATGAGCGATAAGTTTCTGAAAGACACATACAATCTGAATTCTGCCCAGGAAACGCACGATCACTACCAAAAATGGGCGGCCTCATACGATGATGAAGTCGGTGAGCACGGATATGTCACCCCGGACCGTGTTGCGGCAGCATTGAAATCCTTTGTCTCAGATGCTGATGTGCCGGTGCTGGACTACGGATGCGGTACCGGGTTGTCGGGTTTAGCACTTCGCAAGGCGGGTTTTCGTGTCATCGATGGGATGGATCCAACACCAAAGATGCTGGAAGGTGCCGCTGCCAAGGGGGTTTATCGCAACTTGATAAACTTCGAAGTTACTGATCCCAACCCCATTGAGGCCGAGGCTTACTCAACCATAACATGCATTGGCGTCATCGGCGTTGGTGCCGCGCCGCCTGAAACCTTTGATCTACTTATGAACGCGCTGCCACGTGGCGGATATCTGGCGTTTTCCTTCAACGATCACACTTTGGCTGACCGCACTTACACCGGGCGGCTGAACGACTGGCTGGACATGGGTCACGCAAGGCTGTTATTCCGCGAATACGGTCCGCATCTACCGGGTGTGGACATGAAATCTGACGTATATGTTGTTGAAAAAAAGTGATATTCACAACGCGTTTTGCGCCATCGCCAACAGGTCCGCTGCATTTGGGGCATGCCTATTCCGCGCTTCTTGCGTTTGATCAGGCACGGGCTGCGGGTGGATCATTTCTTTTACGGATCGAAGATATTGATCAATCGCGATCCAGGTCCCATTGGGAAACCCAGATCTACGACGACCTGCACTGGCTTGGACTGCGCTGGCCGCACCCGGCGATGCGCCAGTCGGACAGGCTGCCGCGATACAGAGAGGCATTGGAAATTCTGAAAAACATGGGCCTTGTCTACCCTTGCAGCTGCAATCGTGCCGATATCGAATCTGCGGCCGATGCTCCGCAGGAAGGTGTACCCCAGTTCGGACCTGACGGGCGCATCTATCCAGGCACGTGCCGCGACCGCCCTTTGTCGGATGCTTCAGATGGGGATGTTCTGCGCCTGAACATGCACAAGGCTATCAAGGCATCCGAACTTCGTGGATTTTGTGAAACTGGTGCGAAGTATTTGGGAACGCATGAGCTTGATGCGCACAACCTCATGAACGCGGTTGGCGATATCATTCTCGTTCGGCGCAATATGGGCAGTTCGTATCACTTGTCCGTTGTGGTTGATGACGCGGACCAGAACATCTCCCATGTGGTCCGGGGCGAGGATTTGTTCGATGCCACGCAGATACATGTCCTTTTACAAGGGCTGCTTGGGTTGCCGACACCTGTTTATCATCATCACCGTCTGATCCGGGACAACAACGGCAAACGCCTCGCGAAACGTGACGACGCACGCGCCATCTCGCTTTATCGCGAACAAGGAGCATCTCCCGCTGAAATCAGAGAGATGGTGGGCATTTGACCTGACCACCATCAGAGGCCCCACTATTCCATCGGCTTCATGAGCTCGACTTCGGTCCCATCGCGGACGGCCGTGTAGAAACAACTTCGCCGATTGGTGTGACAGGCTGGCCCCGTTTGGTTCACCACAATCAGCAGGCAATCCCTGTCGCAATCGACGCGAAAATCCACCAGGGCCTGAAAGTGGCCTGAGCTTTCGCCCTTGATCCAGAACGCCTGTCGCGACCGCGACCAATACGTAACCCGTCCGGTTCCCAACGTGCGCTCGATGGATTGGACATTCATCCAGGCCATCATCAGAACCTCGCCCGTCGCTTCGTCCTGTGCGATCGCGGGGATCAAACCCGCCTCATTGAATTTCAGTGTCGACGGATCGAACAAGACTGCGTCAGCCATCGCAAAAACCTTTTGCATCCCAGAATCCCGCCATTATGTATGGGGAATGGACAACGAGGGAAAGCCATGAGCGGCGAAACCGATCTGATCAAGCTCTATTCCGGACGCATCTTGGCGCTAGCTGCGGATATTCCTCATCTGGATCGCTTGGATAATCCCGATGCGACGGTAAAGAAACGAGCCCCTTTGTGTGGATCGACCGTGACTGTAGACGTCAAGCTCGAAGATGGGCGGATCGTGGACTTTGGGCAAGACGTCAAGGCCTGTGCGTTGGGTCAGGCCTCGGCTTCGGTCGTAGGCAGCGCCGTGATCGGGGCGACGCGGTCGCAGGTCGAAACCGCACGTGATCAGCTTTCCGCAATGCTGAAGAAAGACGGCCCTGCCCCCGAGGCGCCCTTTGACGGGCTCGAAGTTCTGATGCCCGCGCGGGACTACAAGAACCGCCACGCGTCAATCCTGCTGGCGCTTGACGCGACCGCCGAGGCGATGGAGCAGGCCGAACAAGCCAACTGCGCCTGATTGGCTTTTCCATACAAAGCCGTATAGGGTGCCCCCAATGATTGGGGGGGGCTAACGTGAACAATTTGCTGGAACATTTTGTGACGCTCTGGGTCGTGATCGACCCGATCGGCACCATCCCCGTCTTTATCGCTGTCACTGCTGGAATCGCGACGGGTGCGCGTCGTAAAACTGCTTTACTGGCCGCGTTGGTCAGCGCAGGCATTCTGCTGTTCTTTCTGATCTTTGGGCAACTTGTGATCGAGGCTTTGGATATCGGCCTTAACTCGTTTCAGGTTGCAGGCGGAATTATTCTGTTTCTCTTCGCTCTGACCATGATCTTTGGCGAAAGCAAACAGGTGATCGAGCAGCGCCAGGCCGAAGAAGACTTGGACGACAAAATGCACAAGACCAATCCGGCCATTTTCCCTTTGGCCGTCCCTTCGCTTGCGTCACCGGGCGCGATGCTGGCGATAGTGGTTCTAACGGACAACAACCGATACAGCGTCGCCGATCAGAGCATCACTGCACTGGTTATGTTGGTCGTTATTGCCATAGCGTTTGTGCTGATGCTGCTGGCCGAGCCGATCATCCGGTTGATCGGGCATTCCGGCGCGGCGATCATCAGCCGCGTGATGGGGATGATCCTTGCATCCGTCGCCGTAAATTCAGTTCTATCCGCCACGATCGAAATCATCAAAACCGGACAGCTGTAAAAAGAACCGCCGCACCTTCCGGGCGGAAAGGGCGGCGGCAAGTCATGCGTTTCTCATGTAGGGTCCGGATCACCGCACGGGGCCGAGGCAGGCCCCTTCAAGGGAAATGGGACAGGCAGGTCACCCTTGACTATGACGGGGAGACAAGCGCGGTGTGATCGGCACGAGATCGCAGGCAGAAAGGCTTAGAACCCGGTTGGCAGGTGAAGGGCAACCACCAGCATCACAACCAGTGAAACCGCGCCCGCTGCATCCTGCAAAATCGTGGATTGTGAACGGGTAAAGGCAGTTTTGATCTGGCTCAGCATGGTCTCACCTCCGGTCAGGTTTAATCCTTTGTTGACCTTTTGTTCTCATATTTCAACGAGTCGGTAAAGAACTTTTTGAGAACATTTGTGAACTTAGTGGGATTCTCGGTCTAACCCACTGATATCAAACGGATCGCCTGATCCTGCTTCATAAGCCACAGAAGAACACGCGCAGCCTGCCCCCGATCCGAGGTCAATTTGGGGTCTGCGGACAGCAAAGCGCGCGCATCTGATTGCGCCACCGCCATCAGCCCAGCTTGCCTTTCAAGATCAGCAATCCGGAACTTTGGCAAACCAGATTGAGCCGTTCCGATAAGGTCACCCGCACCGCGCATCTGTAGATCGGTCTCAGCAATGCGGAAGCCGTCTTCAGTTTCTCGGAGTACCTCCAGCCGTTTGCGACCACCCTCGCTAAGCGGTGGTTGATACATCAACAAACAGGTTGAGGCATCTTCACCACGTCCAACTCGGCCCCTAAGCTGATGCAACTGCGCCAGACCAAAAATCTCTGCCCGCTCAATCACCATGATCGTGGCGTTGGGCACGTTCACCCCAACCTCAATCACCGTAGTAGCGACAAGGACTTTGGTCTTACCACTCTGAAACGCCGCCATTGCCGCGTCTTTATCGGCGGGCGGCATTTGGCCGTGTACCAGACCCACCACATCGTCCCCCAAGATCGCGCGCAACCTTTTGAAACGCTCTTCAGCTGCAGTCAGGTCCGAGACCTCGGATTCATCGACTAATGGGCACACCCAATAGCATTGTTTGCCTGCATCAATCGCACCGCGCAGATGGGCCACAACTTCGTCCATGCGTTGCGTGCTGACGACTGCGGTCTTGATCGGTTTACGACCCGGCGGCTTTTCATCCAGCACCGAGACGTCCATATCGCCGTACTGCGCAAGCGCCAAACTGCGCGGGATGGGCGTAGCGGTCATCACCAGCACATCCGCGCGTTGGCCCTTTTCGGACAGCTCCATGCGTTGGCGGACGCCAAAACGGTGCTGCTCATCAACGATGGCCAGTCTTAGCGCTTTGAATTCAACATCGTCCTGAAACACCGCGTGGGTACCGACCAATATCTGAATATCTCCCTGCTTCAGCGCAGCCAGCTTCGCTCGACGCTCAGCCCCCTTGTCGCGCCCGGTCAGGATTTCCAGCACAACTCCGGCTTCTTCTGCCAATGGTCGCAGCCCTTCAAGATGCTGCCGGGCAAGGATTTCGGTAGGGGCCATCATCACCCCCTGCCCGCCAGCTTCGACGGCTATAAGCAGCGAAACAAATGCTACCAGAGTCTTTCCTGCCCCCACATCGCCCTGAAGCAACCGGTTCATCCGCGTCTCAGCGGCCATATCTGCCGAGATTTCCTCGATCGCGCGTGTCTGCGCTCCGGTTGGTCGATATGGAAGGCTTGCCAGCACCTTGGATTGCAACACGCCGGTGCCGAGACTGACGATCCCTCGCGCTTTACGCTCACGCTGTCGTGCCAGGGCCAGCGTCAGTTGATGTGCGAGCAGCTCATCGTAAGCCAGACGTTCCCGCGCGGGCGAAAAAGGTGCTACGTCGTCCGCCCCCTGCGGGTGATGCGCCGCGTGAATAGCAGTTGCCCAATCAGGCCAATTCTGTTGTGCCACCTGAGCGGGGTCGGCCCATTCGGCCAATGCAGGTACTCGCGCCAACGCGCTTTGAGCAGCTTTATAGGCAGTTTTTTGCGTTACACCCTGCGTCAGATGATAAACTGGCTCAAACTCGGGCAATTCGCCTGCGTTTTCAGGCGCGACCATATGATCGGGGTGTACCATCTGAGCCATGCCATCGAACAGCTCAAGCTTTCCCGATACCACCCGGCGTGCGCCCTCCGGCAACAGCCTCTTCAGATAGTCCCCTCGGGCATGAAAAAACACCAGTTGGAAATCCGCCTGACTGTCTTCAACATGAATGCGATATGCGCCCCCTTTGTTCCGCGATGCTCGATGCGCGCCGATTGTCACCTCAACAGTCAGAGTCGTCGGAAGGTCGGCGCCCTGAATCGTATCGCGTCGCCGCCGGTCAATCACCGCATAGGGTAGCGAAAACAATACATCGCGCGGTGAATCGATCCCTAATTGGCCCAGAAGCTGCGCGGTCTTCGGCCCCACACCATCTAGTGTTTCAAGACCCGCAAACAGCGGAAAGAGCTGTTCAGGCCTGCCGCTCATAGATCGCCAATCAGTTGAAGCCAGCTATCTTCATCCAAGGTTTCGATGCCCAGATCAGCCGCTTTTTTCGCCTTGGACCCTGCGCCCGGGCCCGCCACGAGCAAATCAGTTTTCTGACTGACCGAGCCGGATACCTTGGCCCCCAGCGCTTCGGCGCGGGCCTTGGCCTCGGCGCGTGTCATTTTTTCAAGCGTTCCCGTAAACACGACGGTTTTTCCTGCGACCGGACTGTCTGACGCAGGAGCCTCTGGTGGAACAACCGTCAGATGTTTACGCAGATCATCAAATGCTTGGCGTTCCTCCGAATTGGCAAACGCATCAGATAGTGACAACCCGAGCGTGGCGCCGATTCCGTCGATACCAATCAGATCAGCCCAGGCGCTGGCGGCATCTGTCGAAACATCCATTCGCACGAAAGCCGCATCCCGAACTTCTTTAACTTTCGCGCGTCTCGCTTCTGCAGTAGCCGCGATTCTCTCGGCGTCTTCCGCTTCATCGGCTGCACGCTGCGCAAGCGCGGCAGGCCGGGCCGTATCAATGGAGGCCGCCATTACATCCCATTCCCGATAAAACAACGCCAAATCTCGTGCCCCAACTTCGCCCACATGACGAATCCCCAGAGCGAACAACAGACGGGCGAACGGTATGGTCCGCTTATCATCGATCGCTGCGAACAGGTTGCTGGCCGATGTCTCGCCCCAGCCGTCGCGGTTTTTCAACCGAGCCAGGTTTTCGGTGTCACGATCTTTCAATGTAAATATGTCAGCGGGTGTGTTTATTGGCAGAAGAGGATCGCCAAAAAACATCTCGATTTGTTTTGCGCCAAGCCCTTCGATATCGAACGCCTTGCGCGATACGAAATGTTTGAGTTTTTCAACCGCCTGAGCGGGACATATCAGCCCCCCTGTGCAGCGGCGGACCGCATCCCCCTCTTCCCGGATCGCGTCGCTGTCACATTCCGGGCATTTCGTCGGGAAAGCGAAGGGCCGCGCATCATCGGGTCGTTTCGACAGATCAACATCCGAGATTTTCGGGATCACATCCCCGGCCCGATAGACCTGAACCCAATCTCCAACGCGAATATCCTTGCCCTCACGAATGACCCCGCCTTTGGCGTCCCGCCCTGCAATATAATCTTCATTGTGTAGGGTCGCGTTCGAAACAACTACCCCGCCAACGGTTACCGGATGCAGGCGCGCTACCGGGCTAAGCGCGCCCGTACGACCCACCTGAATGTCGATGGCTTCAAGCCGCGTCCAAGCCAGTTCGGCAGGAAATTTGTGCGCAATCGCCCAGCGGGGCGTGGTAGATCGGAAACCCAGCCGGGCCTGCAGACTCAGATCATCGACCTTGTATACGACCCCATCAATGTCATAGCCCAAGGTCGCGCGCTGAGCTTCAATCTGACGGTAATGTTCCAACATCTCATTAGTCGTTGAGCAACGCCTTGTCAGCGCATTGACCTGGAACCCCAAGGTTTTGAGGCGATCAATTGCGTCCATCTGAGTCTCAGCTAGCGGTGCAGACAACTCACCCCAGGCGTAGGCAAAGAATTTCAGCGGGCGAGATCGTGTTATTTCGGAATCCAGTTGACGGAGCGAACCAGCCGCAGCGTTGCGCGGATTTGCAAAGGTCTTTCCACCTGTTTCGACCTGACGTGCGTTCAAAGCCTCGAAATCATGGTGAGACATGTAGACCTCGCCGCGAACCTCAAGAACGTCTGGTGCACCCTCAATTCGGTGTGGAATATCGGAAAGCGTACGCGCATTTGCGGTAACGTTTTCACCGGTCTCACCATCACCACGTGTTGCAGCCTGCATCAGTTCACCCTGCTCATACCGCAGGGATAATGACAGGCCGTCGATTTTGGGCTCAGCTGTATAGGCGAGCGGTGCCTCATCTCCCAGTCCCAGATATTTGCGGATCGAGCGGTCAAAATCGGCAACATCCGTGTCATCAAACGCATTGCCCAGTGACATCATACGCACGGCGTGGGTCACTTTTGCAAATCCATCTGAAACGCGTGCGCCCACTTGTTCAGTAGGGCTGTCGGAGCGTTTCAGTTCGGGGAATCGCGCCTCGATCTCGGCATTGCGACGCTTGAGAGCATCATAGTCGGCATCCGAAATTTCTGGAGCATCTTCAGTGTGATAAAGCTGGTTTGCCCGCAGCAGTTCGTTGGCGAGCCGGGCCAATTCTTCCCGTGCTTCATCTTCTGTCAGATCTGCGATTGCTGTGGTATCGCTCATGGCCCCGCCCTGTCACATCGTCTTGAAAACCAGTGATAGGACGAGGCCATGGTCAGGTCCAGTGTTGTGCTGACACGCGAGTGGATTTACCGCCCCGGACCATTGACGGTAGCAATCAGATCAGATTAGGCGCCCACGGCCATGCGGGTTTCACCCATGTTGTTGGCTTGTGGATCCCGCAGGACATATCCACGGCCCCAGACCGTCTCGATATAATTCTCACCACCGGTCGCATTGCTGAGTTTCTTACGTAACTTGCAGATGAAGACGTCGATAATCTTGAGCTCGGGCTCATCCATGCCGCCGTAGAGATGGTTCAGGAACATTTCTTTGGTCAGTGTTGTCCCTTTCCGCAGGCTCAGAAGTTCCAGCATCTGATATTCCTTGCCTGTCAGGTGTACGGTTTTTCCGTTCACCTCTACGGTTTTGGCATCCAGATTTACGGCGACCTGCCCGGTGTGAATCACGGATTGAGAATGCCCCTTAGAGCGGCGGATAATCGCATGAATGCGCGCCACCAGCTCTTCGCGATGGAAAGGTTTGGTCAGATAATCGTCTGCTCCAAATCCAAATCCCTTGATCTTGCTTTCGGTGTCATCAGCGCCCGACAGAATCAGGATCGGTGTCTCTACCCGTGCTATGCGCAGTTGGCGCAATACTTCATGGCCGTTCATATCCGGCAGATTCAAGTCCAACAGGATGAGGTCGTAATCATATAGCTTGGCCAGATCGATGCCTTCTTCGCCAAGGTCCGTCGCATACACGTTGAGATTGGCGTGTGTCAGCATCAGTTCGATGCTTTTGGACGTGGTTGGATCATCCTCGACAAGAAGTATGCGCATGTTCACTGCTCCAATTTAGGTCAAATTCTTCAACTGATTTGAGCCTGAATAAAAATGGTTAATCTGACGTTACCGTTGAATCATTTATTCACTTTCACCTTTAAGTTGTCGATATTTTTTTAAGGCCGTCACCTTCAACGCATCGATCCCGTGCTCAGCAACTGCTGAGACCCACGAGTTGAACTCTTCATCGCTGATGCCATAGCGCTTTTTGGCTTCGGACAACGAAATCAACCCATAAAGTACACCACGCACGACGATCACCTTGCGCGACGCCACCCAGCGCCGCGTATCCGCAGGAGGCAAATCGGCGCGTGTCAGCACGCTCCCGTCCGGCAGGGTGACCGACCTTGGACCTTCCACTTTGTGCAAATACATCTCTCATACCTTCTGCTGCTGCGACAAAGCTGCACCCAGCCTACTTAAAAGGGCGTGAAACCGCCCCTTGAGAGTGTCTAGAATTTTCTTATATTCTGCCGGTCTTTCTTAACCCGGACAGGAACCGCCTATGGCCCTCGATACCGAGACCCCGCTAAACTCGCTTGGCTTTGCCAAACCACCCTCGGAAACGCGGGTTGTCGTGGCCATGTCCGGCGGTGTGGACAGCTCTGTTGTGGCGGCCCATCTCGCTGATCAAGGCTATGATGTCGTAGGTGTTACTCTGCAGCTTTACGATCACGGTGCGGCGTTGGCCAAGAAAGGCGCGTGCTGTGCGGGGATCGACATCCACGATGCGCGTCGCGTGGCGGAAGAACGCGGGTTCCCTCACTACGTCTTGGACTATGAAAATATCTTCAAGGACGCTGTAATCGACGAATTCGCCGACAGCTATCTTGCCGGCGCGACTCCGGTGCCCTGCATCCGTTGCAATGAACGGGTGAAGTTCAAGGACTTGCTTGAGACCGCCAAGGACCTTGAGGCCGACTGCATGGCCACAGGCCATTACATCCAGCGAAAGATGGGCCCCAATGGCGCCGAGCTTCATAGCGCTGAGGATGCAAATCGCGATCAGTCCTATTTCCTATTTTCGACCACACCGGAACAGTTGGCTTTCTTGCGTTTCCCGTTAGGCCACCTACCCTCCAAGGACGCCACGCGCGAGATGGCGGCACAATATGGGCTGGCCGTTGCGGACAAGCCGGACAGTCAGGACATCTGTTTTGTGCCCAACGGAAACTATGCCAGCGTGATCGAAAAACTGCGCCCCGGAGCCGCAGAACCCGGTGAGATCGTACACGCCGATGGCCGCGTTCTGGCGCAGCATAACGGGGTGATTCACTATACGATCGGTCAGCGTCGTGGGCTCGGTATCGGTGGTCTCAGCGAACCTTTGTATGTGGTCAAGCTGGATGTGGACAAGAAACAGGTTGTTGTCGGCCCCAAAGAGATGTTGGCCACAAGAACCGTTCCCGTGCGCGAGATCAATTGGCTGGGTGACGAACCGTTCACGTCAAAGAACGAATGGCATGTTTCGGTCAAAGTCCGCTCGACCCGCCCCCCGCGTGAGGCGATTATTCGCCCCCTTTCGGACACAACAGCCGAGGTTGAATTGCTGACGCCCGAGGAAGGTATCTCTCCGGGTCAGGCTTGTGTGTTCTACGAAACCGATGGCAGCCGTATCTTTGGCGGCGGCTGGATCTGGCGCGGTTACTAAATCGCGTCAGTCCACGAGTTGCTGAGGATATAGATCCCGGCACAAATCATTACGTAAGGCACCAGTTTCTCAAGCCGACGTGCGAAACCGCCAGTCATGATTGGGGATTGTGCACCCCAAAGCCCCAGCATGGTCAGCGTCAGCGCTGCTGCCACCGCGCCGGTGACACCCGCAATCCGATAGCTGGGGGCTGAGTCGGCCAATAGCGGCGCAAGCACAGCGAACGTGTCCATCGACAAACTTATGAACAGCAGCATGGTGACGAATGTCGAAGCACCCGTGGATATTTGAGGGGCCTCCTCGGTCTCCGATCCGCGGAACTGACGGATAACTCCGATCAGCCCGAGGCCAAGTGGTATCACGCCCAGATATCCAGCCCAATGTGGCACCACATCATCGACACCCAAGGCCAACAATAAGGCGGCAGCGATGATTAACATCTGCGCCAGCAGGAACCCCGCAACGGTCCGGCGCGGACCAGACACCATCATCAACGCTACAAGAGCTGCAAGGTTGTCGAGATTGGTCAAAACCTGCGCCATGAAGGCAGAAGCAGCAAAGATCACATGATCCAGCATCACGATTTCATTCTGTCCAAAACGGACCTTGCCGCACGCAAACCCGGTGCTTCGCCACCGCGACCAAGACGCTCCATCGTCGTCGCCATGGCTTGATGTTGGGCGTCGGGGGTGGCGGCCACCTGTTCCAACGCCGAAGCGATCTTGTCCGGTTGGCATTCATCCAGCAGACATTCGGGTACTGCGTGTGTCTCCGAGACCAGATTGACCAGTGTGACGGTGTCCAGCTTAACCATTCGTTTTGCGATCAGCGTGGTCAGCCAGTTGAGGTTATAGGCGATCACCATCGGTGTTGCCTGCGCGGCCAGTTCCAATGAGACCGTGCCGGATGCAGCCAATGCAAGATCAGCTGCGGCAAACGCTGCCCGTTTCTGCGCTTGCGCGTCGTCCGAGGGCAATTCCCGCGGATCGACAACTATCGGATTCCCCGGCCAGTTCCGAACCTGTTCGACGACCGCATCAACCATATGTGCAACTGCGGGCACGACCACGCGCATACCGGGACGGTCTTTCAGAAATTCCTGCAAAGCAGCGCCAAAGATCGGAGCCAGCCGCTCGACCTCACCCCGTCGAGAGCCGGGCAAAGCCAGCACGATGGGCGCGTCGCCCAGATCGTGAGCCGCGCGGAATCGCTGGATATCCTGATCGGACGCAATGGGTTCGTTCACAACCGGATGGCCGACAAAGTCACACTCCATCCCTGCCCGCTCCATATAAGGCGGTTCAAAGGGTAACAGCGCAAGGACGTGATCGATTACTTTCGCCATCTTGTCTGCGCGCCCCGGTCTCCAGGCCCAGACGCTGGGGGCAACGTAGTGGACAGTGCGAATCTCGCTGGAGGCCTTTACCAGCTTAGCCACACGCAACGAGAAATCCGGGCTGTCGACAGTGATCAGTACATCAGGCTTCGTGTCTAGAACTGCCTGAGCAGTCTCAGCGATACGGCGTTTCAGGTGAAAGAACTTGGGCAGAACCTCGACCAACCCCATAATGCTGAGTTCGGACATGGGAAATCGGCTGGTCAGCCCCTGCGCCTGCATTAGCGGCCCGCCAACCCCATCAAACTGCACCTCTGGCAAAAGGGTACGCAGACCTTCCATCAACGCGGCCCCCAAACGGTCGCCCGAGGGTTCACCGGCGACCAGAAATACGCGCATCAGACCGTGCGCTCGCGGACATAAAGAAACAAACCAAGGCGATTGCATTCATCAATCACGCGGTCGCGCTGCAAAACAATGACGCCGCCCTTTTCGATGACAATGCCCGACAGGCCCGCCGCGACGGCCCCCGAAACGGTGTCGGGTCCGATGGCAGGCATATCTGCGCGGCGATCCTGATCTGGTTTTGGACCCTTGTACAGAATGCCACCGCCCGCGTCGGGGCGCTGAGTCAAGGATTGCAGCATCCATGCGGTGCCATAGATGCCCTCGATCGCCAACGCTTGGGATTTCAGTACTACGCAAGCCTGACCGATATCCGCCGTCCCCATGTTGCGCAGGATTCCTGCCGCTCGATCTGCGTCGGCGTGATCAGCTTCAGAAGGTTGGGCTTCGGTCAATGAGCCAAGAGGCGGCAGCAAATCCGGTGCGATCTCATGCGCCGCACGGACCGTCAAACCGGCATCCTCAAATATACCAATGACCGCGCGCAATGCGCCGTCGTCACCGGCCATGATGGCCTTTTGCAGGATCGGCACCAGCGGCATCGTCGCCGCATCAATGCGAGCTGGATTGACAGTCGGACGACGCACTGCCCCTGCCATGCAAATCTCGGTCACGCCGCGGGCTTTGAGATCGGCGACGAAGCTACCCAGTTGCTCCAATGGAAAAACCAAGTCGGTGGTCAGTGTATCGGGCTCAAACCCTTCCAGAGCGCAGATCAGCGGGCGGTTTGGCAGACAATTGACCACCTCGTCTGGTAAAGCGCCAGTTCCTGCGATCAATGCCAGCATTGGCCTACTTCCTCGGGGTCAGGAACGAACGGTCTGTTTGCCCCGTCACAAATTCGACGATCTGGCGCACATATTCGTTGTCTGCATCCTCGCCCAGCCGGGTGGCGCGATCCATGAAGGTGCCGTCTCCTTCTGACAGTTCCTTGAAGGCCGCGCGCAATGCCGAGATATCTTCACGCGTTACACCACGCCGTTTCAAACCGACCAGATTCAAGCCATCCAGCTCGCCCCGAGGCGCCTGAACAAGCCCATATGGGATCACATCATTCGGGACCATCGTAAGCGCGCCAATGATGGCACCGCGACCTACGCGCACGAACTGATGTAAGCCCGAAATTCCGCCAACGATGACGTCATCCTCGATAATACAGTGACCAGCTGCGCCAGCGTGATTCACCAGAATGACCCGGTTGCCGATTTGTACATCATGCGCCACGTGGACACCGGCCATCAGTAAGCAGTCATCGCCAATCCGGGTGATACCACCGCCGCCATCCGTGCCGGTGTTGATGGTCACATGCTCGCGAATGCGATTGCGTTCACCGATTTCAAGGCGTGTGTTCTCACCACCGAATTTCTTATCTTGTGGGATTTCACCGACTACTGCGAAGCTAAAAATCACTGTGTCATCACCAATTGACGTATCGCCGGTGACTACGACATGGGATTTCAATTCGACCCGATCGCCCAGACGGACCTGCGGACCGATATGGCAGAATGGACCAATCGTACAACCCTGCCCGATCTGCGCACCGTCTTCGATAATGGCGCTGGGATGAATACCGCTCATGTTGTTTTTTCCATGTCCCAGTCGACATAGGCCGAAAATTCAGCTTCGGCAGCAACCTCGCCCTCGACTGTCGCGCGGCCGCTGAACTTGAAGATCTTGCCACCTTTCTTACCGCGTACAGTTTCGACATGCATTTCGAGAACATCGCCTGGTACGACCTTGCGGCGGAATTTGCATTTGTCGATATTCATGAAATAGATCAGCAACTCGCTGTCGATGACATCCATGCCGACACCCAGCATAACCCCTGCAGTCTGCGCCATCGCCTCGACAATGGTCACGCCAGGCATGATCGGAGTTCCGGGGAAATGGCCCTGAAAGTGCGGCTCGTTCATGGTGACATTCTTGATGCCCACCGCTGATTGATAGCCATCGATATCCACAACCTTGTCGACCAGCAAAAACGGATAGCGATGCGGCAATATACGCTGAATCAGCTGAATGTCGGCGCTCTTGGTTTCCGTGGTCATGGTGCGGATGTCCTGTTCTGGATGTCTCTTTCAAGCGTGGTTAGCAATACCCGTACCCAAGGGCAAGCCAGCCTATTCGTTGTTATTGTTTTCAAGTGTAGCGCCGTCGCCGATTGCGGCATCGATCCTGGCGATCGCAGCGTTGGTAATATCTGAGGCGTCCGTGCTTAGAACCACATTGGACCGCTCGATCACAATCGAAGCGCCAAATTCACGCAGCAGTTCGATCAGCACCGGTTGCGCCATTTCAAAAAACTGACCACGCGCCTCTTCGCCGCGCCGCGCTAATGCGTCCAGTTTGGCGCGCTGGCCGTCACGGTGTGATTGAACTTTCTCGTCAAAAGCTTCGGCAAGCGGGCGAAACTCGTCCGCCGAAAGATCTGACCTCTTTTCGGTCAGATCTTTTTCTTCCTTGCTCAACTGCGCCACAATCCGTTCGTTTTCTTCAGCCAAAAGGGTGCTTTCGGCTTCAATCTCGCGAAAGACGCGCTGCCCAAAGGCGGAATCTGCAAACAAACGCTCACTGGAGATTGTCAGAACGTCTGTTTGTGGCACGCCCAATTGCTGCGCACCCAGCGGCATTGCTACAGCTAGCAGTACCAAAACGCACAGGGCCCTTAGCGGGCCCTGCAGGATGTTCTTAACTTCGGTGATCATTCGCGATCAGAACCTGGCTTGAACGGTCAGGTCAAAGCTTTGCTCTTTATCGAAGTCCTCTTTCTTGAGGGCCTGCGAGAAGTTGAAGCGAAGCGGACCAAACGGTGTTTCCCACAGTACGGATACCCCTACAACATGCCGGATCGAACCGCTTTCACCAACAATATCAGCGCCAGCGGTGTTGACGTTGTTGAGATTGTAGAGGTTGCCAACATCGTAGAAGACGCCGCCACGCAGCCCCAGTTCTTCGGGCAGCCCCAGCGGGAAGTCCGATTCGAAACGAGCAACCCAGTAGTAGTTGCCACCGATGGCATCGTCCTGCCCGTTCGAAAGGTCACGCGGCCCGATACCAGCAGGCTCAAACCCGCGGAATGTGCTAGGACCTAGAACAAACCGGTCGAGCGTGCGGCTGAAATCGTCCCCGGTCCAGTTCAGTGCACCCAATTCAAGCGTCGCGCGCAATACGACTTCTTCGTTGAGGACGCGTTTCTGGGCTATCGCCCGTGCCGTGGTTTTGAAGAATTCATTGTCCCCGCCAAGACCAGCAGCATCCACGCCGACTTCGAACAGGACGCCCGCTGTGGGGTTCAGGCCACCAATACGGCTATCGTATACGTAGGACACACCCAGAGAACTGCTGGTTCGTTTCCCCTGATCGATCTCTGATGAGATGACAGCGCCGTTCCGCTCATTGCTCTGCTGGGTCATTTCGCTGCGATCCCAACCATAGCGAAGACGCAGCGCCGACAGTTCACCGATCGCGTAGCTCAGCTGTGGGCGGAAGAACACTGTTTTTGTGTCGTAGCTGGCAAAGCTCGAATTGGTGCTGGCCAGACCAAGCCCAAGATCAAAGCGTAGCTTACGGCCCAGCAAATAAGGCTCGGTAAAGTTGATAACGTACTGTTCAGAATCCTGAGCTGTCGACAACGTGATACCCAGGTTTTGCCCGCGGCCGAGGAAGTTCGATTCATTCAATCCGATTGCGATCCCGAAACCGTCCGAGACCGAGTAGCTACCACCCAGGCTCAACGAACCGGTTGGTTGTTCTTCGACATCCACGTCCACGATGACCTGGCTTGGCGACGATCCCTCGCGGGTTTCCACATCAGCGACCGAGAAGAAACCCAAGGCGCGAATACGTTCGGCGCTCTGGCGGATTTCGCGGGGATTGAAGGGGTCGCCTTCAACGGTATCGAATTGGCGGCGGATCACACGGTCTAGCGTGGTTGTGTTCCCCTCGATATCGATGCGTTCCACAAAGATACGCGGGCCACGGGTCAGCACGAACTGGACATCCAACGTCAGATCGCGGGGATTACGCGTTACCCGGGGCTCGACCCGCAGGAAATCGACGCCGTTTTTCAGCCCCAGACGCTCCATCCGCGCGATCGAGTTCTCAAGCACCGTCGGAGAGTAAATTACACCTGGTTTGACTTTCAGAGCCGCCTGATAAGGCGCTGGGTCCACACCCGGGATCTCACTGACGGTCGTAATCTGACCGAACGAGAACCGCTGTCCTTCTGTGACGTTCATAACCAGAAAGAATGCATCCCGTTCACGGGTGAATTCGACATTGGCACTATTGACGCGAAAATCGATATAACCGCGTGACAGGTAGAAATCTCGGATCACCTGTTTGTCGAATTCGATTCTGTCGGCAATGAAGGTGTCGCCGCGAAGGAAGGTCCGCAGAATGTTCGCCTGCTTTGTTTCAAGCACGCGGCGCAGGCGACGGTCCGAAAACGCGCGGTTTCCTACAAAACTGACTCGCTCGACCTCGATTGTCGTTCCCTCGGCGACTTCGAACACCAGATCGACACGGTTATCGCTGCGACGAATGATGCGCGGGATAACCGTCGCGGATACGCGGCCCTGCGCCGAATATACTTCGGCAATCAGGTCAGCGTCCGCTTCGGCCTGTTGAGGCGTGAATACGCGGCGGGTTTGGGACGATATCGCTTCGAGCAGGAGATCATCTTTTACGCGGCGATTGCCCTCGATGCTAATCTGGTTGATGGTCGGGTATTCCTCGACCGCGATGACCAACGTACTGCCACGTGGTGTAAGTTCGACTGTTTCAAAAACACCACTGTCAAGCAAACGCTGGAAGGCATCATTCAATTGTCCTGCCGTAACAGTCTGCCCCGGTTCGATTCCGGTGCGGGCGATAATCGTCGAAGTCTCGATCCGTCGATTGCCCTCAACTTCGAAGCTGTTGATGGTGTAAGATTGCGCCTGTGCGGGCTGCGTCAGAACCAGTAAACCCGGTGTAGCAAAAAGGAAAAAGAACGTTAGTGCCTGCCACAAAATGTTGTTTTTCCGCCCCCGCGAGCCGCAGTATGTGCCCGTGCGCCTGCTGTCAGTCATTTTTATCACTACCCAGAATTTTCAGCCTTTAGCTGCTGAGTAGCCCGATTGTGGGGCCATGTCAAAAGACGAAAAAGCAAAAACGGCCCATAAGGCCGTTGCACGTAAGTCAGAAATGTTCAGGAGAATCACAAACCGAGCAGATAACCACCAACAGCTAGGGCCAGTGCGGTCACGGCAAAGCTGAGCAGCATATCCCAGTTCAACTGGAACAGGACGCTGACACTCTGATAGGATTTTTGAAACGCCTTGGTCATTGAACTCAAGCCTACACTTATCGATGTACCCCAATAAGATAGGCTTGAATTGCGGCAATTTTGCGTCGGAACGGTGCCAAGATCGCCTTAATCAGCAGAACAGATCATTACTGACCGAGAAAAGCATCAATGACAGGATCAGTGTGACACCGACCCCCATCAGTACCCTCAGCGCTTTATCACTGGGTGGTCTACCTGACACAGCTTCATAAGCGTAGAATAGCAAATGCCCCCCATCCAAGGCTGGGATCGGGAACAGGTTCAGCAACCCGACCGCCGTTGACAATACGGCGATGAAGAAGATGAAGTTCTGAGCCCCCTGGCTGGCCATAGCACCCGAGGTTTCGGCAATACCGATCGGCCCGGAAATGTTGCAGGTGCTGATCGCTCCGGTGATCATGTGCCACATTCCCGACAGTGAGCCTTCGATGATGCGCCCGGTTTGGACCACGCCACCTTCGATCGAATCCCAAATGCCCGCTGGAACGGTTTCGGGATCGATCATCATGCCGCCTACGATACCGATGCGCCAATGGGTGATGAAACCACCATCCGACGTCGGCTCGTCCGTGCGTCGGGGCGCAAGTGCAAATTCTAAATCCGCCCCGTCGCGCCATACATCCAGCAGCAATACGCGCCCGTTCGATCCTTCGACATGTTCCTTAAGCTGCTCGAACGCAAAGATCGGATCACCGTCTACCGCCGTGATTACGTCGCCTTGCTGCAACTGTATGTCCATCGCGGCACTGCGCGGCGTAACCTGTTGGATTAGCGGTGGAAAGAGCCAAGGTGCCACGACATCAGTGGTCTCTCCATCTCGGATAACCGTATAGTCCAGCTCTGGTTCTACAGGCAGCGAATTGATGAAATCGGACCAGTTGTTTGCGTCATCGAAATCCGGTGTTGGAATGCCTGCGACGGCGATAATCTCATCGCCCTCCTGCAGACCCTGAATTGTACCAGGCAACGGCTGCAGTGCACCAACTGTCAAAGGTTCACGGGAAACACCCTGCGACCAGAAAATCAGGCCAAACACCAATATCGACATCACGAAATTAAAGACTGGCCCTGCCGCAACAGTAGCCGCACGCGCCCAAAGCGGGGCACCGTGCATGGTGCGGCGCAGCTCTTCCGGGCTTTGTGCAGAGATCTCACTCATCGCGTCTACGTCTTTGCCGGACGCGGCATTGGCATCCCCCAGGAATTTGACATAACCGCCAAATGGCAGCAGCGCGACCTGCCAGCGAGTGCCGCGCTTGTCTACGCGGCTCCATAGAACCGGGCCGAAACCGATCGAGAACACTTCGGCATGAATGCCAGACCACCGACCAACGATGTAGTGGCCGTATTCGTGCACCGCGACAATCACTGAAAGCGCAATAACGAAGGCTATTATCGTGTAGAGCAGATTGCCAAATTGCGGGATCAAAGAGAGTATGTCCAAAAGTTCTATCCTGCTCGTTCCAATACGGTTTCATCGACCCACTGACGTGCGAGATGGTCCGTTTGCTGTACATTATCAAGGGTCAATGGTGCATCAATCAGGCTGTCTGAGGCCTCAAAACGCTCCAACACGGCCGACACCGTGTCTGCCATATCCAAAAAACGTATCCGGTTTTCTATAAAGTGGTCCAATGCGCGCTCTTTGGCGGCGTTGAAGATCGCACCGGACAAGCCGCCGCGCTGCATCACTTCGCGGGCAAGACGCAAAGCCGGGTAACGCGCTTCATCCGGTGCATGAAATCGCAACTGACCCAGTTGCGCGAGATCCAGACGCGCAACAGGTAAATCGCGCCGTTCGGGCCAATGCAGCGCGTACCCGATGGCATGGCGCATATCCGGAGCCCCCAGATGCGCCATCAAGGCGCCGTCCTGAAATCCGACCAGTGCGTGAACGATGGATTCGGGGTGCACGAGGACTTCGATATTCGATGGGTTAACGCCAAAATATTCTTTGGTTTCTATAACTTCCAATGCCTTGTTGAACATAGATGCGCTGTCGATCGTAATCCGCTGTCCCATGTTCCAGTTCGGATGACTCGATGCCTGTTCAACAGTTGCTTTGGCCAGATCGCCAAGCGGCCAATCCCGGAACGCTCCACCGCTTGCGGTGATAATGATCCGTTCGACGCTAGTCATATCCTCGCCCACAAGCGCCTGAAAAACTGCCGAATGTTCGCTATCCACGGGTAATAGCGTGGCGCCATGCGCCCGAGCCGATTCCAGAACCAGCGGCCCGGCACAAACCAGCGTTTCCTTGTTGGCAAGCGCGAGTGTCGCCCCTTGTTTCAACGCTTCGATCCCCGGAGCCAGTCCTGCGGAACCGACAATTGCAGACATCACCCAATCCGCCGGTCGCGCCCCGGCCTCGATCAGAGCGGCCTGCCCCGCAGCCGCTCGCACTCTGCTGCCGGCCAATGCGTCACGCAGATCATCGAGTTTGTCATCAAACGCAGTCACCGCCACGTCTGCATCCAGGCGCACCGCATCGCGTGCAAGCTGCGCGACGTTGCGTCCACCGGTCAACGCGACCACGTCATAGGCATTCGGATTTCTTGCGATCAGATCAATCGTATTCTGGCCAATGGAACCAGTCGCGCCAAATATGGATACCCTTCGCATCACATACCTCCGGGCGCGTAAAACAGCCCTGCGAGCAACACAAAGACTGACGCGCCCATCATCCCATCAAACCGATCCAGAAACCCGCCATGGCCGGGTATAAGGTTTGAGCTGTCCTTAACGCCAAAGCCACGTTTTGTCGCGCTTTCAACAATATCACCGATCTGGCTGGCCATAGAGGCAAGAACCGAGACAACGATAAAAGCAATGCCGAAACCGGCATAGTGCGCAAAAACTGTTCCGACCAGCGCGGCGGCAACCCAGCCTCCAACCGTACCGGACCATGTCTTCTTGGGGCTAACTCTGGGCCAGAACTTAGGTCCGCCAAGCGTTTTGCCCACAAAATACCCGGCGACATCCGTGGCCACGACCACAAGGATCAGCCAAACCATCCATCCAAATCCCAGGTTTTCTCGGATCGATATGAATCCCAGCCCCGACATCGCTATCCAAAGGGCAAACAGGACGTATATCCCGCGCGCGCGGTTGATCTGTCCTGCTCCTACCAAAGCCGGGGCCACCAAACATGGAAGCTTGTATAGCGGTGGTAGATGATAGCTTAGGACCACGGCGAACCCGGTCAGTATCGCCAGCTGAATCGCGACACCCCGACGTTCTGGGTCGATCATCCGGATCAGTTCCCATATCATCAGACCGCAGACGGTGCCGATAAATATCTCAAACCACAGGCCGCCTAGCCAAACTTCGACTGCCGCAATAGTCACAAGAACCGAAGCCGACAAAACCCGGGCAGTCAGATCAGACCATCGGCCATCACTCATGCCGGGACCGCTCCAAACCGCCGTTCACGCGATCCATAGTTGCGGCACAGCCGTTCCAGTTCTGCAGCGGTGAAATCAGGCCACAGAGTATCGATGAATTCGTACTCGGAATAGGCAGACTGCCACAGCAGGAAATTAGAAATCCGCGCTTCACCACTGGTACGGATCACCAAATCGGGGTCTGGCAGAACGCGCGTGTCCAGATATTTGGGCAGAGTTTCCTCGTCCACGTCCTCGGGGCGCAGAATGCCATCGGCAACGTCACGTGCCAAACGTCTGGTCGCGCGCGCCACCTCGTCACGACCGCCATAGTTCAAGGCAACGGTTAGATGAACCAGGTCATTGTTCTGTGTTTCGCGTTCAAGCGTATCCATCAGCTCGGTCAACTTGGCATCCAGCCGAACTCTATCCCCAATGAAACGGACCCGAATGCCGTTATCTTTCAAGGTCTTGGTCTCTTTGACGATGTAACGGCGAAACAAGCTCATCAGGCCTGCAACTTCGACCTGAGTGCGTTTCCAGTTTTCAGTCGAAAACGCAAATACTGTCAGATACTTGATCCCTAAACCTGGGCAGGCCTCGACCACCTCACGGACGCGGCGCGCACCTGCATGATGGCCAAACAATCGAGGCCGCCCGCGCGACTGTGCCCAGCGACCGTTGCCGTCCATGATGATAGCAACGTGGCGCGGCCCTGCAATCGGAGAGGTATCGGGATCCTTTGGCATATCCGAGGCTCAGACCTGCATGATCTCGGCTTGTTTGGTCTCGAGCGCATCATCGACGGATTTGATCATGGTATCCGTCAGCTCCTGAACCTCGGTTTCCCAGAATTTCTGATCGTCCTCGGACATGCCGTCTGCCTTGGCCTTTTTGATCTGGTCCATGCCATCACGGCGCACATTCCTGATCGAAACCCGTGCGCTTTCTGCATATTGACCCGCGACCTTGCCGAGCTCGCGACGGCGTTCTTCGTTCAGTTCGGGAATCGGCAGCATGATGATGGTACCATTCAGTTGCGGGTTAATACCCAAACCGCTTTCCCGAATGGCCTTTTCAACTTTGCCGACGAGGCCCTTGTCCCAAACATTCACGGTTACCATGCGCGGTTCAGGGACGTTCACGGTACCAACCTGATTGATCGGAGTCATCGCGCCGTAAGCATCGACCATGACGGGCTCAAGCATTGAAGCCGATGCACGACCGGTCCGCAGCGAAGCGAATTCGGTTCTGAGGTTGGCCATGGCACCGTCCATGCGGCGTTTCAGATCATCGGTATCGAGTTCGAAATCATCAGACATGCTGCTCACTCCCCGTCTTCAGGTGATGTTCGGATGGGTCTTAAGCCATCACAAATGGGATGTATAGCAATCATGGTCACGAAATGTGGCAATGGCCAGAACTGTTTCCGGCATTTCGGCCTCATTCCCGACAATTGGGTCGGCCGGATGCATGCTCCGGCCGATCCGTTGTCTGTTTTGTCTATCAAGCGTTCACGTTTACCACGACACGCCCTTTTACCTGACCTTGCAGGATGTCTGCTCCCAACTGGGGCAGATCAGAAAGGGTTGCTGCATGGACCATCGCCTCAAGCTTATCCATGGGCAGATCGGTTGCGATACGCGTCCAGGCACGGACCCGGTTGTCATATGGCTGCATCACGCTGTCGATGCCCAACAGATTTACACCGCGCAGCAGGAATGGGATCACGGTTGCGGGCAGCGCCGCACCACCGGCAAGGCCAACCGCAGCAACCGAGGCCCCATACTTCATCTGCCCCAGCACGCGGGCAAGCATCGCTCCGCCCACCGCATCGACACATCCGGACCAAGTTTCACTTTCCAGCGGACGCTTGGTGGTCTCGTTCAACTCGTCACGCGGGACAATTGTGGTTGCACCCAGTGATTTGAGATAATCTTCGGTTTCAGGACGCCCGGTCACAGCTGCAACCTCATAGCCCAGATGGGCCAAAATGGCCGTCGCGACCGAGCCGACACCTCCTGCAGCACCTGTGACCAGCACGGGACCATGACCCGGCTGCAAACCTTGATCCTCCAGCGCCATGACGGCCAGCATAGCCGTGAACCCGGCAGTGCCAACTGCCATCGCCTGCCGTGTATTCAACCCATCCGGCAACGGCACCAGCCAATCTGCCCGCGCGTTTGCTTTTTGTGAATAGCCGCCCCAATGCGCTTCACCTACGCGCCAGCCCGTCAGCACGACCTTGTCGCCAGGTTTGTAGCGTGCATCCGAGGACTGCTCGACCGTGCCCGCATAATCGATGCCCGGAATATGAGGATAGCTACGCACCAGACCACCGCCTTTGGGCGACATGCACAGGCCGTCCTTGTAGTTCACCGTTGAATATTCAACGGCGATCGTCACTTCTCCATCCGGCAGCGTATCCAGAGAAATCTGCTTCACCGAAGCGCTTGCGAGGCCACTTTCTTCATCTTTTTCAACGACAAGTGCATTAAACATGAACTTACTCCTTCTATTGCCTCAATCGGCTGTGTTCCTGAAACAAGGGCTTAGCGCCAGAATTTTTCCTGCACCTCGGCCCATCGCATTCCATGTTCGGTCACCAATTCAATCCGCGTACCTGGCGCCCAATGGGACCGGTCGACCATTCCAATGGCTACATTCACTCCAAACTCGGGTGAATACGCAGCCGAAGCCACCTGCCCGACCTGCCGGCCCCCGGCCATCAGCGGCCAAGATTCGGTGCACGGTCCGATCTCACCTTCAATGACAAGCGGACGGATCTGCCGGGGCGGACCGTTTTTCGCCTGATCCGCCAAAGCGGCTTTGCCGATATAATCTAGCGGAGAATTGCAGAACCGTGCTAGCCCGCATTCATAGGGCGTATTCTCGCGCCGCATGTCCGACCCGAAACTCAACAGACCGCTTTCAACACGCTCAATCCCGTTTGGGCAACCTGCCCGCACGTTCAGATCGCGGCCATTGGAAAACAGCATGTCCCATAGCGGCATGCCATAATCCGACCCTTCGACGTATATCTCGAACCCGCCTTGTTTTGACCAGCCAGACCGGGCGACGACGAATGATGTATCTTCAAACGCCAACCGTTTGTATCGAAAGAACTTTATATCCCTGACTTCATCACCAAAGACGCGCGTCATCAGCTCGTCCGCCTTGGGGCCTTGTACCGCCAAGGGCGACACATCCGGCTCAGAAATATCGACATCCAGCCCCAGCGCAATCACGATTCCCAGAGCAAACTGCCAAAGGTCACCATCGGCAACCGACAACCAATAGTGATCATCCGCCAGTTTGATCGCAACAGGATCATTCAGCATGCCGCCATTGTGATCTACTATCGGCACATAATAGCACTGGTTCGCCTGCATTTTGTCCATATCGCGCGGGCTGAGCATCTTCATCAGCCGCAACGCATCCGGGCCTTTGATCTGTACCTGCCGCTCACACGAGACATCCCAGACCTGAACATGCTGTTTCAGATGCGCCGCATCAGCTTCGACGCTTTCAAAAACCGTCGCAAGCAGCATGTGATTATAAACGGTATACCCTATGACGCCTTCGGCCTCGACGCCCGGAGTGAATGGGGTTTTGCGCACGCGCCGGTTCGGTGAGATGACTGCCATGTCAGAAATCCTCTGGCAGAAAGACAAGATCGCTGACAGGTGCCTGCGAACCAGCCTCGGTCAGCATTTGGTGCAATTGTCCGCGATGATGCGTCTGATGATTGAACATATGAATGACGCATTGCCCGTAAGGCTTTGTTACGTCGTTCTCTTTTGCAGCCGAGTACCACGTGAACGAACCGCTCAGGACATCATCCCCCAACGTATTGGCCCATCTCGCAATACGGGCGTCAATCGTATCGCGCAGCGGCAGCCAGTCGGCCATGCCAGTGCAGATCGAGACACTCTTAGGAATGCCACCACCTGGCCCCGGTCCCTTGTCAAACCGGGAAATCCAGATCCAATCCCCCCAAAGCAGATGATTGGCAGTTCCCATGATCGACCCGAAAAAAGCGCCGCGATCCCGTGCCAATTCTTCGTCTGAAAGAGCTTCGAGAAAGCCCTTTAACTGGTTGTTTTGCCAGTGGTTATATCGCGCCATTTCACGGGCATAGGCACCGGTTATCATTACTTAGGCCCGTGCCAGTCAATCGGGCAGATCTCGGCTGACTTGCCGCCGAAGTCCCATACGCGACCATAGTCGCGCACCTTGGATTTCGTGCCTTTTGCTACAATGATGTCCGGCCCCATCCAGTATTTCGAATTTGAAACCATCACCGGGTGCTCTGGGTCTTTGCCCGCCAGCATTTCGATCTCACCCTGAATCTTGCGCCCTATCATGATCCGGCGTTTGGTGCCGTCCCTTTCGATCTGAACCGGTGCACGTTCAGCCCCTATGATCTCGCTGACCAACATAGTGAACAGCCCGGTTGTGCCACCTGCCTGACCGCTGAATATCTGCAACAGTCCATTGTAAGCCTTGCCGCTAGCACGTTCATCCACATAAGCCGCGACTTTCCACTGGCCTTCGCCCATGCGTCCGGGGATATCAACCAGCAGACCTACATTCAGACCGGACAAATCTTCGCCTTCGTAATGGCCTTCGTCGATCGCGATACCCATCCACGCGTGGCAATGCCCTTCGGTCGGAGGGTGTGCACCCAGCGAAACCACGCATGGGCAGAATACGTCGCACGAACAATTCAGGATCAGTTCACCCTTAACCGCCCAATCGGTCGGGCTCATCTCACGCCGCTTGGGATTTGGCATCCGGCTGTCAATTCTTTGACTGACCGGCAGCTTGTCTGCATCCGGTTTTCTATTTTTAGCCATCGACTTATCCTCCGTAAACAATGTGATGAGCGAGCAGTGCAAAACCACCCGCAATCAAGACGAATCCCATAGGACGGGTCACGGCGTGCCCGATCTGGGGAAGTTTTTCCAATACCATGAACAGGGTCGCCAGCCCCATCCAGAGCAGGCTCATGACGCCGCCGACAAAGCCCAACGCCATGAAGCCCCAGCAGCAACCGACACAGAACGCACCCAGTCCGACGCCCATACGTACACCGCCGCCGAATCCGGTTTTCCAGTGGCCCAGAAAATACGTCATCGGTGCATGGCAAACACCGTGGCAGACTTCTTTCGCCCGAGAAAACTGAAAGGCACCCACGGCGATCAACAGGCCGGCGGCCAGATATGGCGATTTAGCGATTCCCAACATATCAACCGCGCCGCCAAACAGCAGCGCCAATTGCAGGCCAGTGATCAGCGCAGCAAAGCCCACCCAAACTATGAAATATCCGGATAGAACGCCCAGCCACCCTGCCCGCGTACCGTTCGCGCTGCGGATCAGATCATCATAACTGCGCAACGTGGGGACTAATGTCGGCAGCATCATGGCCGCCATCATGATCGCCCACATCCAGAAAAGTGGGCCGAACTCGGCCATGGGCATATACATGTCCATACGCGGATCCATGGCCGCCATCGCCTGACCCATCGGTCCAGGTCGACCGATCCAGTCCACGTCCATATCGCGGCTCATCGAGACCATCATCCACCACGACCAAAGGATCGTGATGTAGAAGCCCAACCAAAGCGCGCTGCGGAAAATTGAGCGACTCACTTGCTCCTCCCGACTCAACTCTCTTGCTTTTCAAATGTCAGACTTTTAAATGTCAGACAAATAAAAATTACGCACCGCTGAAAACAACCATGAAAATCGACCCTCAGAGTACTGCAGATCTGTCCGCTCAAATTGCTCAGGCGATCCGGGACGCAATTATCTCGGGTCGGCTGATCGTCGATGAGCGTCTGCCATCGGAATCTGAGTTGGCCGATCAGTTCAAAGTATCACGGCCTACGGTTCGCGAAGCATTGAAACGTCTGGCAGCGCAGTCCCTTATCCGCACGCAACGCGGGGCATCGGGTGGTGCGTTTGTGAACCGACTGAGTTTTGAGGACGCCTATTCCCAACAAGTCACAACCTCGACACTGCTGCTGTCGATGAACGCAGTCAGTTTCGACACCGCATGCGAAGCGCGTTATGCGCTCGAACGTGCATGCGCTGCTTTGTCGGCACAACGTCGTACTGCGGATCAACTTGCCACCATGCGGGCCGAGATTTTTCGTCAGGCGCAACCAGGTCTCACAGATGAGGCTTTCTGCGCGTCCGACGTCGCCTTTCATCGCGCGCTTGTGGATGGCGCGGGCAACCCCGTTCTGTCCTACCAATTGGCCGGTGCGGTCGAGGCTATGCAACCTCTGATGAACATGATTACGTTCACGGCCCGATCCCGCGAAGAGATCATCGCCCTCCACAGTGACATCACAGACGCGCTAGAAGTGCGTGATGCCGGCTCGGTCGATGCAGCATTGATCAAACTTGAGGCCTACACACGGCAACTGGCGCAGGACGTGGCCGAAAGACGACGCAAACCCGCCTGACCACAGGCAAAAAGGAACGAAGGACGGCGAGGTGCCCGAGCAGGCAGCATGACATCCGGCGTTAAGACCGGAACTTCCAACATGAATTGAAGATCAATGACTTACGGGAGGACGTTATGAACCAAAGACCGGACCCAACCTTTTACCCATCAGCCAAACTGGCGATGGAGGGCCCCACTGAAACGCTTGCATTCACGTTGATGCTAAGCCCTGATTTTTCCCAACCAGACGGTTTGGCCGTCGTGAACGTGGATCCAACTTCGGATGATTACGGAAAAATTGTTCATCAGGTGATCATGCCAGAGAAAGGCGATGAGTTTCACCATTTCGGGTGGAACGCTTGTTCCTCTGCGCTGTCACCGCTTAGTGGCCATGCGTTTCTGGAACGCCGTTACCTCATTGTTCCTGGCATACGATCCAGCCGGATCTACATTATCGACGTCAAGAACCCGCTTGAGGCCAAGATACACAAGATAATCGAACCCGAAGAAGTTCTTGCTAAAACTGGATATTCCCGCCCGCACACGATCCATTGCGGACCGGAGGGGATCTACGTGAGCACGCTTGGAGGCGGTGGCGAAGACGGCACGGACGGCCCTCCGGGCATTTTCATCATGGATTGCGAGAGCTTCGAGATCATCGGGCGCTACGAGATCGAGCGAGGTATCCAAGACAAACACTACGATTTCTGGTGGAACCTGCCACGCGACTATATGGTCAGTTCGGAATGGGGACTGCCTCCGCAATTCGAAAACGGCATCGTGGCCGAGGATCTGCTGTCCAACAAATACGGGCACAGCATCCATTTCTGGAACCTGCGCAGCCGGACCAATATTCAGACCATCGATCTGGGTGAAAATCACCAGATGGCCCTGGAAATCCGGCCCGCTCACGATCCGGTCAAACAATATGGGTTCTGTGGTGTGGTGGTTGACACGACCAACCTGCAGGGCGCGATTTTTACTTGGTGGCGTAATGATGATGGCACGTTCGAGGCCAAGAAGACCATCACGATCGATCCGCAGCCCGCTGATCCTGATGACTTGCCTGAATTGCTGAAAGGCTTCTCTGCCGTTCCGCCACTGGTCACGGATATCGATCTCAGCTTAGACGATAAATACCTTTATGTGGCCTGTTGGGGCACGGGTGAGATGCATCAATACGATGTCTCTGATCCGATGAACCCGACCCTTGCGGGCAAAGTCGAGATCGGGGGGATCGTCAAGAAAACAAAACATCCCAACGGGCAAGACTTTGGTTACGGGCCGCAGATGGTTGAAATCAGCCGCGATGGAAAGCGGGTATATTGGACCAATTCGCTTTATTCCACTTGGGATGATCAGTTCTATCCCGGTGAACGCGGGGCTGCGATGGTCAAGGCGGATGTTGGCGAAAACGGAGGCCTGACATTGGATCCGAAGTTCTGGGTCGACTTCCCCGACGGATATCGGGCCCACCAAATCCGGCTTGAGGGTGGAGACTGTTCTACCGATAGTTTCTGCTACCCATCGGTCTGAGTTGGAGACTCTGATGACATCAACGGCTGGTCTCTGGCTGGCCGTTGTGCTTAGCGGCGCTTATCATGGCCTGAATCCCGGAATGGGCTGGCCGCTTGCGGTATCTTCGGCGCTGATGGAACAACGGCCATCAGCTTTGTGGCGCGCATTGACCGCCCTGGCTGGTGGTCATTTCGTCGCCATGCTGGGGGTCCTACTGCCATTTGCAATGATGGCAGTTCTGGTTGAATATCAACGCGAAATTCGTATCGGTGCTGCGTTGATTGTGATCACAATGGGTGTTTACATCGCCATAACACGCCGGCATCCCCGGATGTTGTCGCGCGTACCGCCAAGCAAATTGGCACTTTGGTCGTTCCTCGTTGCGCTTGCACACGGCGCGGCGTTGATGTTGGTTCCGATTTATCTTGGATTGTGTGGATCAGACGAGCTGGAAACGGGCCAGATCGCAGTCTCTCAGATCATGGCGAGCAATGGCCTGCTCGTACTGACGGTCGCTGCACTTCACACAGCCGCCATGATCCTTGGCGGGGGCATTCTGGCCTTCGCCGTCTATCGCTGGCTGGGCCTTCAATTTCTGTCACGCAGTTGGTTCAATCTGGAACTTGTCTGGGCTCTCAGCCTGATCGCGGTCGGAGTTATAGGCTTGTGGTCAGCGATTTAGATGCTTTTCTTTACATTGCGCTGCGCTAGACTCTGCGGGCAGAGCAGAAAGGGAAAAAGTCCATGATCACAGCCCTTAACGTGATTGCCGCCTTGCTGACCATCGGCTTTGGTTTGTTCGGATTTCTGGCCCCGGCCTACACAGCCAACGCGCTGGACCTAGCCCCCACCAAAAGCACCATGGGACTTAGTGAGATGCGAGCCTCGGTTGGCGGGTTGTTCGTGGTGACAGGTGCCGTGGTTCTCTGGCTCAACACACCGATGGCATATGTCATGCTGGGCGTTGTTTATGCAGGGGCGGCGTTGGGTCGGTTTGTGTCTTTGGCGCTGGATAATCCCCCGTTCGTCAAGGCGCTGACTTTTGGTGGAATCGAGCTTGTTCTGGCCCTTTGGCTTATTCTCGCCAACATGAACAGAGCTGCTTAACTTATTGAATTTGATATAAGTCAACCTTAGCATTCCGGGTTTGCATCCGACCACGTCCTAACCTATATATGAGGGGTCCTTCGGGACTATGGACATAAACGCGCTCGTAATAAGCGGATCGGACCCGGGGGCGGTACCCGGCGGCTCCACCAACATCCTTCGTTTGAGGATCATGGGGCCGAAATAGGATCGACGAACGTCTAAAGGGGTTAGCTTTGTCTCGGCTGTCTGCCACCGTTACCGGCGAAACTAGTACAATTGCAAACGACAATCGTGCTCCGGTTGCAGTTGCTGCGTAAGCAGTAGCAAGACCGAAACTTAAGCCCTTGCGCCTAGCCGCGTAAGGCGGGGTTCGCAGGTACCTGGCAACAGAAACCTGCATTTTACCGATTATGTCTGCTCCATGCCCATAACTCACCTGGGATTCAGGGTTTATTCACTTCTCTGCTTCATCTTCCTGAACAAGCGACAGGAGGGCTGAGATGACGAATTCTGACAGGCTTAGGGCGTGGTATTCAGAGGTCTGGGAACAAGGCAATACCGATGCAATCGATCAGTTTTTTGCCCCGGATACGATGGCCGAAGGGTTGATACCCGAAATGCAGGTTGGCGCGGACGACTTTCGCGATCTGGTCATGGCGTTTCGTCATGTTCTGGGCGAGATCACAGTTGAACTGCCGAAGATCATCGAAAATGGTGATTGGGTCTCGGGTATTCTGCATGTCCGCACTTTCCGGGCCGATAACGGTGCCCCGCTTGAAGTTACCGGACAAGTCATGGCGCGCTTCAAAGGGGACAAGATGGTCGAGGCCTATAATCAGTTTGATTTCATTACACTTTTTGAACAGCTGGGGCAGTTCCCACAGGATACTCTTCCGGTTTGCATGACCGGGCAAAGGTTGGACTGGGCCTGATAAACTTGACCGCAAGCTTGACCCATCCCGCATTTGCGCGCTAGCAGAGGATCAAGGGGTAAGCTTGCGAACACCCCGTGAGGCGGCAGCCCAAGTTCGCATGTATCCAAAGCAATAAGGAAACATGCAATGGCTGCCCCCAATGCAATTACACCCCGACAACTCTTGCGCCTGATCGGTACGCCTCAGGCTCCTATCCTGTTTGATGTGCGCACAGACGGGGATTTCGACGATGATCCCTCCCTCATACCCGGCGCATTCCGAATGCCATATCAAAATGTTGATGGCATAAGAAATCATACCGGCGATCATTCTTGCGTAGTAATTTGCCAGAAAGGCAAAAAGCTGAGTCAGGGCGTTGTTTCATGGCTGCAGGCTGAAGGGGTGGTGGCAGAATTTCTGGAAGGTGGAATGTTCGCCTGGCGCGCTATGCCGGGCGCAATGGTCGTGCCTGTGCCTCCCCTTCCTGCAGTTGCAAAAGGCAACACGGTCTGGGTGACGCGGCATCGCCCCAAGATTGATCGCATCGCGTGCCCCTGGCTGATCCGCAGGTTTGTCGACAGGCGCGCTCGGTTCCTGTTTGTAGCACCGGATGAAATTCAGGGGGTTGCCGAGCACTTCGGCGCCACACCCTTTGATGTTGAAGGAACTGATTGGAGCCATCGCGGCGACAATTGTACCTTTGACACGATGCTGGATGACTTCAAGCTTCGATCTGAGCCTCTGGACCGCATGGCGACGATCATACGTGCCGCCGATACAAACAGGCACGATCTGGCGCCTGAGGCCGCCGGGTTACTGGCCCTTTCGGTCGGCTTGTCGCGCCAGTATCGGGATGACCAGCAGCAATTGCAGGCTGGATTGCATATCTATGATGCTCTCTATCGCTGGGCGCGCGATGGCTCTAGCGAGACGCATGACTGGCCCGCGGGTCACGGCAGATGACCCCTTCATATCAAGAGTTGATCAGGGTGTTTGGGCGCATCGGGCTGCTGTCCTTCGGAGGCCCCGCCGCCCAGATCTCACTCATGCATCAGGAGCTGGTTGAAAGGCGCCCCTGGCTGGACGAACAGACCTATCTGCGCGCGCTTTCCTTATGCATGCTGTTGCCGGGTCCCGAGGCCATGCAGCTTGCCACTTATGCAGGATGGCGGCTGCGCGGAGTGGCCGGTGGGTTAATCGCAGGCAGTTTGTTTGTACTGCCGGGTGCTCTGGTGATCGCGCTGTTGGTTTTGCTCTATGCGGCCTATGGCACATTGCCTTTGGTTCAAGCCGGATTCTTGGGCATCAAGGCCACGGTGATCATCATCGTCCTGCAAGCATTACGGAACCTATCGAGGAAAGCGCTTACAGACGTCGAGCACCGGGTTATCGCGGGCCTAGCCTTTTTGGGGATCTTTGTCTTCAACCTGCCCTTCCCTCTAATCATACTGTGCGCTGCCGTTTGGGGATTCGTGACTTCGAAAGACGACAAGCCCGTTGCCGTTCAAACCAGCCCAACACTTGCCAATCCTGTTCGCACAGCGGTTTTCTGGCTTATTCTTTGGCTGGGGCCGTTGTTTGTTCTGTCTTTGAGCGGTCAGGAACTGCTCAGCGATCTGGGCTGGTTCTTTGCCCGCCTTGCGGTTGTAACTTTTGGCGGTGCCTATGCGGTGCTGGCCTATATGACCCAGACCGTGGTCGAAACCTACCAATGGATCAACACGGACCAGATGATCGACGCGCTAGGTCTGGCCGAAACCACGCCTGGGCCACTGATTCTGGTGACTCAGTTTGTGGCCATGCTTAGCGGTCAGATTGCCGGAGGCGCCTCGCTGGCGTTTGCGGCGGGCATTGTCGCTTTATGGGCGACGTTTGTACCGTGTTTTCTGTGGATTTTTCTTGCAGCCCCGCATCTGGACAGAATCCCCGAGCGTCCGCGTCTTGGGGCCGCTATGCACGGAATCACAGCTGCGGTCGTCGGAGTGATTCTCAACCTCTCCGTGTGGTTCGGGCTAAACGTCTTGTTCACCTCAATTCCGGGGTGGCATTGGGGACCAGTTTCTCTCCCCCTACCCGACCTTTCGTCGCTTGAATTCAGCGCAATTGTGCTGACCGTTCTGGCTGGCCTGTTGATTTTCCGTATGAAATCCGGTTTAGCAACCACACTTGGTATCATGGTTCTGGCCGGACTAGGCATGCAGATTTTGTAATCAATACAGCCCAGCACAGCCTTTCGTTTCCGTCCGAATGAACTATGCTGGGATTAACCACTTTCGAGGATCAACCATGTCGCAAGACATCGACTACGGGAATCTGATGCACACGGCCATGCGAGGCCTGATCAAGACCGTCCTGACCGACGTGTCCGGAACCGGCCTGCCCGGTTCGCATCATTTCTTTATCACTTTTGATACACGGCATGAGGGCGTTGAGTTGGCCGATTGGCTGCGTGAGCGCTATCCAGGCGAGATGACGATTGTCATGCAGCACTGGTTCGAAAACCTCGAAGTCGGTGACGATGGCTTTTCGATTACGCTGAATTTCGGGGATGCGCCGGAACCGCTTTACATCCCCTATCTGGCGATCAAGACCTTCGTGGATCCTTCGGTTGAGTTTGGCTTGCGCTTTGAAAGCCCGG
Source organism: Ruegeria sp. AD5 (assembly GCF_056542345.1). Classification (NCBI taxonomy): domain Bacteria; kingdom Pseudomonadati; phylum Pseudomonadota; class Alphaproteobacteria; order Rhodobacterales; family Roseobacteraceae; genus Ruegeria; species Ruegeria sp. AD5. Next base: position 415,311 of record NZ_JBQFZR010000002.1, on the reverse strand, counting down.
AAGACGAGGACGAAGAGATCCATGTGACGGAAGAGGCCCCGATTGAGCTTGAGGCTGAAGAGGCAGAACCGCAGCATGATGCGGACGTGGTCTCGCTGGACAGCTTCCGGAAATGACCAGAAAACCCCGCTTGATGCGGGGTTTATTCTTTTTGAAGGAATGTCTCGACCGAGCGCGACTTAACCCCATCGCGAAACCGGGAAAATGACAGGTCGAGCCCGCCATCAGCTAGTGTCCGGTCAAATTGCTGAAGCTCATAGCCACCGTTTTCGGCTATGAACAACGAAAACACCGTCAGAGTATCTCCTTCGATCCGCCCCCAAACAAAGGGTTCCCCTTTCATCGGGTCAAGCGGCACCTCATGGCCAAACACATTACGCTTCATGGCCGCAGAATAAACATCGGGCCGATCCGAGCTTTGAAAATCAACCGAGTATTTCTCATCCTTGATGCGACCGTCGGCTTTGTAAGTCGTGGTGGTCCAACTCACGTTGAAGCCCCCTTTGATTTCCTGAATTGAAACGCTCATATCCCTAGGGGTCGCCGTACCATCCGCATCAACAACGTCGGCCGAACCGGTATAGTCGCCCACGAACGGCTCGATTCCCGTCGCCTGAGCGTGTTGCACAAATACTGCCAGCCAAAAACTCGCGGCAAACAATAACGCAAGCGTATACAAAGGGCTTTTGAGAAGTGACACGCGCATGGTTGCCTCCGTCAGGGTTATTGTTCCATCTTAACTTTAGCCCGCCGACGTACAATGGCACTGTTTTCGCTAACAGAAATTATTTGTAGCTGTGCCGCGTCTATACCTTTTCGCGGCCCAAGTTTAAGGTGCGCTCAACTGGCCGATTGCGCCACAGCCTTGCTGCGGGTAAACGGCATACGACTGCATACCAGACCGGAGCGACCGATGTCTCAAACCCGCACTGAATCCGACAGCTTTGGCCCGCTTGAGGTGCCTGCCGATAAGTACTGGGGCGCGCAAACGCAGCGTTCGATCATGAACTTCCCCATCGGCTGGGAAAAGCAGCCCGTCGCCATCGTGCGCGCGTTGGGTGTGATCAAAAAGGCCTGTGCAATTGAAAACAAAGCCATCGGCAAGCTGGACGCCAAGATCGCCGACGCGATCATACAAGCGGCCGGTGAAGTGTTCGAAGGCAAGTTTGACGACAACTTTCCTCTGGTCGTATGGCAAACCGGCTCGGGCACGCAATCCAATATGAACTCGAACGAGGTCATTGCGAACCGCGCGATTGAGATTATGGGTGGCGAGATCGGCTCGAAAGATCCCGTTCACCCGAATGATCACTGCAATATGGGTCAATCCTCGAACGATACTTTCCCCACCGCGATGCACATCGCCACAGCGATGAGTGTGCGCGATGTGTTGATGCCCGGGCTTGAGAAGTTCGCCTCGGCGCTGGAAGCCAAGGCAAAAGAGTTTGCCGGTATCATCAAGATCGGCCGCACCCATACGCAGGATGCCACGCCGTTGACGTTGGAACAGGAATTCGGCGGGTATGCGCACCAAATCCGTCAGGGCATTGCGCGTGTAGAAGCTGCAATGCCCGGTATCTATGAACTGGCTCAAGGCGGTACTGCTGTGGGTACCGGTTTGAACACGCATGGCGGCTGGGATGAGGCTGTCGCCAAGAATATGGCCGATATCACCGGCCTGCCCTTTGTGACCGCGCCGAACAAATTCGAAGCTCTGGCCGCACATGATGCCATGGTCTTCCTGTCGGGCGCGTTGGCCACGATCGCCGGTTCCTGCTACAAGATTGCCAACGATATCCGTCTGTTGGGTTCGGGGCCCCGCTCAGGATTGGGTGAGCTTATCCTGCCCGAAAACGAGCCCGGTTCCTCCATCATGCCCGGAAAGGTGAACCCGACACAGGCCGAAGCGCTGACTCAGGTGGCCGCGCATGTGATGGGCAACGACGCAGCAATGAAGTTTGCAGGCTCGCAGGGCCATTTCCAGTTGAACGTCTACAACCCGATGATGTCCTATAACCTGCTGCAGTCGATCCAGCTGCTCGGCGATGCAACCGACAGCTTTACCGAGCGGATGCTGTTGGGCATCAAAGCTAACGAGCCACGCATCGACAAGCTGATGAAGGAATCCCTGATGCTGGTGACTGCTCTGGCGCCGACAATCGGGTATGACAACGCCACGACCGTCGCCAAGACAGCGCACAAGAACGGCACAACACTTAAGGAAGAAGCGATAGCGTTGGGCTTTGTGGATGAGGCGACGTTTGATGCGGTTGTACGGCCCGAGCATATGATTGGACCCAAGGACTGATGGGTAAACCGGTTAACCTGAACCGGTTTCGAAAAGAAAAAGCGCGGGCTGAAAAAAAGGCCCGCGCGGATGCAAACGCTGCGAAACACGGACAATCCAAAGCCGACAGGACCGTTGTAAAGCTGCAGCAAGACCGCCAGCGCCGGGACCTTGACGGTCACAAGGTCGACGAATGAGTGGACGTCCTGTCAAACGCTCCCTGACCTTGCAAGGTCATCGAACATCAGTTTCGCTTGAGGATGAGTTCTGGCAAGCCTTCCGTGACATCGCGCGGAAAAAAGATATCCCAATCAATGTCCTGGCGGCAAATATTGATGCAGAGCGCGACCCGGAAACCGGACTAGCTTCGGCCATTCGTGTCTTCATTCTGAATTGGTATCGTCAAACCGATTGAGTACTTGATTTCAAACAATCGCGTCGCTTATTCTCGCGGAGAACAAAAAGGGTACATTCATGAACGATTTGGCAACGGGCCCAGATGGAAAACCTCGGTGTTCGTGGTGCAAGGCCGCCCCCGAATTCTTTGACTATCATGATAACGAATGGGGATATCCGGTTTCCGATGACAGACGACTGTTCGAGAAACTGTGCCTCGAGAGCTTTCAGTCAGGCTTGAGTTGGCGCACCATTCTGTCAAAACGCGAGAATTTCAGGGCAGCGTTTAGAAACTTTGATTTCAACAAGATAGCAGAATTTTCTGATGCAGATATCAATCGACTTCTGAACGACAAAGGCATCGTGCGACACCGCGGCAAGATTGAAGCCGTTATCAACAATGCCTGCCGCGTGCAGGACCTAATCGCTTCCGAAGGATCATTGGCCGCTTATGTCTGGAGGTACGAGCCTACGGCGCCACCCGCCCCGCAAAGCGCTTCCACATCGGCAGAATCCATTGCGATGTCGAAAGATCTGAAGAAACGCGGTTGGAAATTCGTAGGCCCCACCACGATCTTTGCCTTTATGCAGGCCATGGGGTTGATCAATGATCACGCCATTGGATGTGTCATGCGCGAAAAAGCGGCGCAGATGCGCCGCGATTTCATCAAGCCCGAATAGATTACCCCACGATCAGATCGAGGCGCGGAAGATATTGTCGATATTCCCGCCGAGCGCTGCGTTGAATTCTGCGTCAGATTGCTGTTTGGACAGCCCTTCGGTCAGTGCGCGCGAAAACGACGCGATCATCTTGCTGTTTTGGCCAAGCAGGTCGCAGGCCTGCTCGGTCGAGTATCCGCCGGAAAGCGCCACAACACGCAGGACGCGCGGGTGATCCGCCACCTCATCATACAGGTTGGCCTGGCTGGGGATCGTCAGCTTCAGCATCACTTCCTGACCCTCGACCAATTGATCCAGGTTCTTCAGAATTTCTGATTTCAGAATGTCCTCAGCCTCGGCCTTGGTTTCCGAGTGGATGTTTACCTCAGGCTCGACAATTGGGACCATTCCCGCATCAGTGACCACGCGTGCGACCTGGAACTGCTGCGCGACAACGTCGGCAATGCCCTGAGCATTGGCTTCGTGGATAACTGAACGTTCCTTGGTGCCAAAAACACCATCCGCCTTGGCCAACGTCTCAGCCAGCCCCGGAATTGGCTTCATCATCTGAACACCGTTGGCCTGATCCTCAAGTCCCTTGTCGATTTTTAGAAACGGCACGATGCCTTTTTCGGACCACAGATAATCCGCGACCTTCTTGCCGTCGATTTCTTCACCCAAAGTCCGTTCGAACAGGATCGCGCCAATCACTTTATCCTTGGTGAAATCGTCAGCCAGAATGATCCGCGCGCGCATCTTCTGAATCTCGCCGAACATCTCTTCGTCTGATCCGTAATCCGATGCTTCAACACCATACAAAGCCAGCGCTTTGGGGGTTGAACCGCCGCTTTGGTCCAGTGCTGCGATAAATCCTGCGCCTTCGGACATCTGCGCGCGCTGTTCTGCTTTCGACATAACTCAATCCCGTTCAATATGATTCCGCATTTTCAATCCGCATACAGCATGCCGAAGAGCGATGGTAGTTTGTTAGCGCTCAACCAAGCGCAACCAAATTCCGTCTTTCGATCTGACGGTCAAATGCGCGACCGGTATCGGCGTTTTGTCTGGTATTGTTTCGAATCGGTAACGACGCAAGAGCATCGATAAGATCAAAGGACCTTCTACCATCGCGAACCCTGCACCCGTGCAGACCCGGGGGCCAGCCGAAAAGGGAATATAGGCCTCGCGCTGGCATTTCTTTCCGTTTTCTGTCCTCCATCGCGTGGGGTCGAATTCGTCTGGCCGGTCCCAAAGCCTTTCGTGCCGATGCAAGTGCCAGGGGCTTACAACGATCTGAGAACCCTGCGAAATATCCCGATCACGGAAGCGTTCAGGACATGTCGCCTCGCGCACCATCATTGGAACTGGTGGATACAGGCGCAAAGCTTCACGAAACACATCGCGGCTGAGTTTCAGTTGGGACATGGTAGAAAACTTGGGCATGTCCAGAGCTTTCGCTTCCTCAGCCAGCTTTTCCTGCCAGTCCGGATGCATCGCCATCAGATAGAGCGTCCAAGCCAGTGCAGACGCGCTGGTTTCATGCCCCGCCAAAAAGAAGATGGCGACCTGATCGACCATTTCCTGCGCATCAAACCGGTCTCCGGTTTCCGGGTCTGTTGTCGTCATTATCTTGGTGGCCAGATCATCGGGGGCCGACCCGTTTTCGATTGCTATAGCGCGTTCATCCGTCAATCGGCTGATCAGATCCCGAATCTCGCTGGCGGTTTGGCGAGTTTTGCGAGAATGAAATCGGGGCATCCAGCTTGGAACCGGAACGAATGCGGCCAGGTTCAGCAAGGGCTGTTCGCGCTGATAGATTCGGAATTTATCGAAGACCTGCGCGGCAACCTCATGTTCGATGGGAACCGAGAACAGGGTGCGGAAAATCACATCCGCCGCGACATGGCTTGTGATTTCTTCACATTCCACCTTCTGCCCAACCCTGCCAGAAAGCCGATCCGCACAAGCCTGCGCCGCATTTAACATTGCGGGAAACGTGTCTTTCAAACGTCCGCCTTCAAAGGCGGGATCAATGATCCTGCGCTGCCGTTTCCAGACTTCGCCATTGGTCAGGAACACGGACCGGCCCAATAAGGGGCGTAAGCCTTCGCTGATGCGATTTGATTTTGGAAACGCATCCGGGCGCTCTTTCAGAACAGCGCGGATCAGATCGGGTTGATTGACCATATACGAGCGAAAGAACGGCGTTCGGAATTCAGCCATCCACGCTCGATATAGACGCTGGGGCTGAGCAGACAGCAAGTCTTGCCGAAACAGACGCAGATACCGCCACAGCGAGACTTTATCCGGTCTTGCTTCGGGCTTTGGGGGCGTCATGCTTCCACCGCGACGTATTTCGAAACAGCCCGTTCTATGCGCGATCGTGATGGGGCGCGCCTTTCAAACCGCTGTTTCAATGTTTCAGGACCTGCGGTGATGCGGAAATAGTCATAGAGTCCAGGCTGATCGAACGCACAAAGATATTGAAAGTGCAGGCGAAAAAAGCGCCAACGCAATTGCTGCCATCGCGCGGGGGACAGTGTTTGGGTGAAGGCCGCAGAAAGAACCAGCGGCCCGCATTTTTCGGGGCCAGCGACGCCGCTGACCGCGACCGGATCGCACAACGCAAACGCGCAGCCATCTCCCGGTGCAGAGACATCGATCCAAGTCATATCCGCGCGTTCGGATAGATATTTAAGATCAGCGCGAAGCGTGTGTGCCTGCGGTAGAAACGAAACCATTGGCACCACCTGTCCCAAGGTCAGAAAGGATAAGACTGGCTTATCCTGTACACCGCCCCGTCGTCGTAAAACATCTGCCAACACTGACACACCAAGATGGGCGCCAGAGCTGTGACCCACGACCAGCACCTCATCGGTGTCTGTGTCCAGCGTCTCGGTGATCAGGTCAGAAAACTCCCGCAGCCTCGATTGCAGATCTTGCGAATACGCGCCGTATAGCTTCGCCGAGTGGGCATAGTCATGCATAAGGTAATAAGCGAACAGTCGATTATCGATCTTTCGGAACCATTGCATCAGAGCATAGATTACCCCGGCAGCAGGTACCAAAGACCACCACCCAACGAGTGGTTTCAATACAGCGACTAAACCCCAAGCAATCAACAACGATGCAAAAAGCTGCAGCAGCAGCATTGCCACCGGGTATAGCGCCGCAATTACGGGCCCCTTGCGCAGCTGCATCAGCCGCCAAAGCGTACCGGTCGAGATATATATCCAGGCGGTTCTCGCCAGTTGCAGATAGGTTGCTGGTATCGATTGAGCCATGCTGTCACGCACGATATCCGACCAGACCAGAACCTGAACATCTGCATCAACAGGACTGCCGTCCTGCTGAGAAGTCACCTGCCAGCCGTAGGGACCTTCGCCCGTCCTAGCGCTAATATCGATCTGGTATCCCGATATCTCAGCCTGGGCGCCCCCCTCTTTGCGGTAGAGCTCTCGATATCGGCGCGGATGAAGCGGGTCGTAGCCGGGAATGTAAAACACCCGGCGTTTGCGCACCTGCGGATTGGATTGCTGACTGCTCATTACCCGGCCCTCTGCGCCAAAGATTAGCGCAGCGTTGACGCCAAGGTAAGACCTGGCGTCTATCCATCCGCGTTTAATGCCAGAGGGTTAACCGAGGTTTGCCAATGCCGGGAATGTTTCCAGCAACCACCAGCTGAATTCGGTGAACAAACCGGTGACAAGCATGATGCCAACAAACAGCAGCAGCCCGCCCATCACCTTCTCGATTGTGCCCATATGCGGTTTGATGCGGTTCATAACCGCCATCGAGCGGTTCAGGAACATCGCAGCCAGCAAGAATGGAATGCCCAGGCCTGCCGCATATACGCCGAGCAATACGGTGCCACGCGTGACTGATGCTTCGGAGGCGGCCAGCGACAAGATTGCACCTAATTGTGGGCCGATGCACGGCGTCCAACCGAAGGCGAAGGCTAGTCCCAGAATATATGCCCCGAACACAGATCCGCTGGAGTCACCCGTATCAACGCGTGCCTCACGATCCAGCAAAGGAATGCGGAACACGTTCAGAAAGTGCAGGCCAAAGACAATGACGACAGCACCCGAGAGTTTGGCGAAAAGCACCTGGTTCTGAAGGACAAACGCCCCAAAGACCGAGGCTGTGAAGCCTAGCAGCAGGAACACTGTCGATAGACCCAAAACAAAAAACAGTGCCGCCAGGGTCGCCTTGCGCCGCGCGCGCGCCTCATCCTGCATCTCGTTGATAGTCACACCGCTCATATACGCGAGGTACGGTGGCACAATCGGCAGCACGCAGGGAGACAGAAAACTTATCAACCCGCCCAGCATGGCGATAAACATGGCAGGCAGAAGGCCCGCGTCTATGATCTCAATTCCGAACATGACTCAGCACATATGGTATCGCGCGGGTTTCGTCACGAGGCCATTCGGTCACATCCTCGTGGTTGCGCGCTGGACAGTATGGCTCGTTAGAAATATCTCAGCCCCATGACCAATGAGATTGAAACACTGGATGCGTTGGGATTGTTGTGCCCCTTGCCTGTTTTGAAGGCTCGGAAGCGCCTGAAATCCTTGCCTGCGGGGGGTATGCTGCGCGTGCTGGCCGATGATCCTGCCGCGATTATCGACGTACCGCATTTCTGTACCGAATCTGGCCATACACTTGTCTCGCAAGACACAGTAGATGGTCATCAGATATATGTGATCCAAAAATCGGCCTGAGGATTCTTTGGAACGCACCCTAATGAAATAGGCGGGCCAGTTGGCCCGCCTTTTTCTTACTGTCCCAATGACCACCACCCTCGGCGCTTTGGCTTGGCCGGCGCGGGTTCGGGTTCGTCTGCCACTGCCTCCAAGACCGGCTCTGGGGTGGCAGCCTCAATGACTTCGGGTTCTGCTGCCACGGTCGATTCTTCGGCTTCTTCGGCAACCAGTTCAGGCGCTTCAGCAGGTTCCTCTGGCACTTCTTCAGCGACTTCAGAAGCCGACGTTGCTTCGGCGATCTCAAGTTCTGATGGTGCATCAGCACTATCGGGCTCAACGGCTGGTTCGATGCTTTCAGACTCATCGGCTGGCTCTTGCTGTTCAGCCTCGGCGGCCTCAGCATTGACCGGCTCTTTCTGCGGATCGGAGTTCGCATTATCCGCTTCGGTCTGCGTCTCACTTGCTTCGACTGTGGCCTCAGTATCCTTTTTGCGTCGGCGCGGTGCCCGGCGCTTTTTCGGTTTGGCCGCTTTCTCAGCATCTTCCTCAGCAACAGGCTCAGCCTCGGTCTGCTTGGTATCGACGCTCTCAGCTTCGTTGCTCGAGTCGGTTACTCTGTCTGCGTCAGACTCGTCCGCATTGCCATCCGGCGCGTCACCATTGCCCGAACTCTTCTTGCGCCGGCGCCGACGCCGTTTACGCTTGGGCTTGGTCTCTTCCTCGCTCTGAACCGCAGTTTCTTCTTCGGTTTCGTCCTCATCCGTGGCGTCGACCATATCCATCAGCGACGCATCAACCGAAACCACCGGCGCAGTTGCTTCAGGAACAACGCGGCTAGCGGTCTTGAACTTCTCCATCGAGAAGTCGGGGCTGACCAAATGAACGTCCCCTTCGATCCGAACCGACAAACCATACCGCGCTTCGATCTGCGCGATGTGTTCGCGTTTCTGGTTCATCAGGAAGTTGGCGATGCTAACCGGGCAACGCACCAATACCTCACGCGAACGGCGGCGAGTGCCTTCCTCTTCAATCTGGCGAAGGATTGACAGTGCCATATTGTCGTCCGACCGGATCAGGCCGGTACCATGGCAAGACGGGCATGGCTGGGTCGTCGCCTCAAGCATTCCAGGACGCAGACGCTGACGGCTCATTTCGAGCAGTCCAAAGCCCGAAATCCGGCCCACCTGAATACGGGCACGATCCGTTTTCAGCTTGTCCTTCAGTCGCTTCTCAACGGCCGAGTTGTTTTTGCGCTCGTCCATATCGATGAAATCGATCACGATCAGACCGGCCAGATCGCGCAGACGCAATTGGCGCGCCACTTCTTCGGCGGCCTCCAGATTGGTCTTCAACGCGGTTTCCTCGATCGAACCTTCTTTGGTCGCCCGACCCGAGTTCACATCGATCGCCACCAGCGCTTCGGTCACCCCGATCACGATATAGCCACCGGATTTCAGCTGAACCGTCGGGTTGAACATCCCGGCCAGATAGCTTTCCACCTGATATCGCGCGAATAGCGGCAGCGCGTCTTCGTATCGCTTCACGTTCTTGGCGTGCGACGGCATGATCATCTTCATGAAGTCTTTGGCGATGCGATACCCGCCCTCGCCTTCAACCAGAACCTCATCGATGTCGCGATTATACAAGTCGCGGATCGAGCGTTTGATTAGGTCGCCTTCTTCATAAATTTTCGCAGGCGCAATGGATTGCAACGTCAGCTCGCGGATCTGCTCCCACAGTCGTTGCAGGTATTCATAGTCGCGCTTGATCTCTGATTTTGTCCGTTTGGCTCCGGCCGTGCGCACGATCAGACCCGCGCCCGTGGGCACGTCAATTTCAGCGGCAATGTCCTTCAGTTTCTTCCGGTCAGCGGCATTGGTGATCTTGCGGCTAATTCCGCCGCCCCGTGCGGTATTGGGCATCAGTACGCAGTACCGACCCGCCAAAGACAGATACGTGGTAAGTGCCGCACCCTTGTTACCGCGCTCTTCCTTGACCACCTGCACCAGCAGGACCTGACGCACCTTGATAACTTCTTGAATCTTGTAGCGGCGCGGGCGTGGCTTGCGCGGAGGACGGATATCCTCGCTATCGTCTTCGTCCGCCACCGACTCGATGGTATCGTCTTTCGAAGCCGCGTCAGCGCTTTTGCTTTCTGTCTCGCCATCCGCCTCGGGCTCATCGCCAGAAGCTTCCGCCTCCTCTTCGTCAGACTTGGCTTCGACCTCATCCGAAGGTTCTTCTTGGTCGGTATCAGTTGCTTCGACAGGTGCGTCTTCCGCTACCTCAGCAGTCTCTTCTGGCGCTTCCGCCTGCTGATCTACATCTTCGGACTCGGCTTCTTCGGTCGGAGCTTCTTCAGCAACAGGCTCGGCGGCATCCTCAGGCTCTTCCACCGGCGTCTCGGCAACGATTTCCATCGGAGACGTCCCTTCGGGCACCTCCGTCTCTTCACCGTCATCCAGATCGATGGTTTCCATTCCGGTCGGCTCTGAAGAAACCTCCAGCGTCTCAACCGGATCGTCCGTCTTGACGTCAGCGGCCTTCGAGCGCGAACGCGACCGGCGCTTCTTGGGCTTTGTTTCCTCGGCCTCATCCCGCGCCTTCATCGCCTCGGCATAGGCGCGCTCTTCCTCCATCAGCGCCTCGCGGTCAGCGACGGGGATCTGGTAGTAGTCGGGATGTATTTCGGAAAACGCCAGAAACCCGTGCCGGTTCCCGCCGTAGTCCACAAATGCCGCCTGCAGCGACGGCTCAACCCGTGTTACTTTTGCAAGATAGATGTTGCCAGCAAGCTGGCGTTTGTTTTCGGATTCAAAGTCAAATTCCTCAACCTTGTTTCCGTCGACCACCACAACGCGGGTTTCCTCCGCGTGGGTGGCATCGATAAGCATTTTCTTAGCCATGTGTCCTTGGTGCACCGCGCCAAACGCGTTGTCCTGACCCGTCCAGGCGGACAGGCGCTTTTGGGGAGGTGTCTTGTACGGGCGATATCGGACGGCGCGCGGCAGGGTCTGGCGCTTTGGCCCCCTGCCCGTATACTCAATCGTTGCGCGCGCGTCATCGCGGTTCTTCTCCGACAGGCGCGTCTATATGCGGCCTGCCCATTTATTCCTTTCACCCGCATAGACGGGTTCAGGCGTTCATCTGCCCCATTGGGGCATAATCGGTCTGCCGCGCCGCGCGGGATCTATCCTCACCATCAGCTCAGCAGCGAAACTCAAAACACGGGGCTTGCAGGCACAAAATACCCGGCCCGTTCGATCACAATAAAAGCAGTCCTGTGGAAAAGACAATGGGCAAACTGCATCGCGACCCAAGAACGCGCCGAAGAGTCCCTTCATCTGTTCAGAAATATCCAGGGGTTGAATTGAACCGCAGGCTCAAGAGGGGCCAGCCCCCTCCTCCACCTTCACAGGTAGTCCGAACGCTGCAACCCGTACTTCGCCATCTTTTCGTTCAGTGTCCGGCGTGGCAGGCAGAGTTCTTCCATCACCGAGGCGATCGATCCCTTGTGACGGCGCATCGTATTGTCGATCAGCATCCGCTCGAAGGCTTCAACATATTCCTTCAGCGGCTTGCCTTCAGTTGTCATCACAGGCTGCATCTCTTCGTGATCCGACATCAGCAGCGAAGCAATTGTCCCCGACCCGCGCCGCGACTGCAGCACCGCACGCTCAGCAATGTTGATCAACTGCCTCACATTCCCGGGCCACGGGGCCTGAAGCAGCTGAGCCGCTTCCTGCGCACTGACCTGAGGCGCGTCGCAGCCATATTCCTCTGCGAACTGTTCGCTCAGACGGGTGAACAGCGTCAGGATGTCCTCACCCCGCTGTCGCAGCGGAGGCATGGTGATGCGCAGCGCCGCCAACCGATAGAACAGATCGGGACGCAATACATCTTCTGAGGTTTTGCCCGCTTCCTGCAGGTTCGAAATCGCAACGATCCGCGTTTCCGCAGGGGTGCCCTGCTCATTCATAACGCTCAAGAGACGGGCCTGCAGCGTATCACTCAGGGCTTCGACATCCTCGAGAACCAGCGTACCGCCGCGGGCCTCTTCGATGGCGGGCAACTGCGTGTCCTCGGGCAACATCGGGCCAAACAGGCGTTTCGACAGCGCTTCTTCCTCAAGTGCTGCGCAAGAAACCAGGACGAATTTCTTACCCGCCCGGCTACCAACCGCGTGCAATGCATGCGCCACCAAAGTCTTTCCGGTTCCGGTTTCCCCATCGATCAGGACATGACCATCCGCCTGCCCCAGATCCAGAATATCTTCACGCAACCGCTCCATGACGGGGCTGGCACCGATCAGCTTGTTCATGATCTGCGTACCGCCAGACAGCTCACGCCGCAGGGCTCGGTTGTCGAGCGTCAGACGACGCGCATTGCTGGCGCGTTTGGCCAGTTCGGACATGCGATCGGGGTTAAACGGCTTTTCAAGGAAATCGAACGCCCCGACACGCATCGCCTCTACGGCCATTGGCACGTCGCCATGTCCCGTGATCATGATCACCGGAAGCGTGCTATCGGCCCCCATCAGCTTTTTCAGCAGTTGAATGCCATCCATTCCAGGCATCTTGATGTCAGAAATCACGATCCCGGGGTATTCTGGCCCCAAGACCTTGAGCGCATCCTCGGCGCTTGAAAAGGTTTCGGTGTCGTACCCCGACAAAGCCAGCCACTGGCTGATCGACTGGCGCATGTCCTGTTCATCATCCACGATGGCGATTTTCATGGCCTGTGCCATAGTCACTTCCTCTATTCCGCGGCCTCAAGGCCGTCGCTTCCCAATATGGGCAATTGCATCTCAAACACCGCGCCACCCTGTTGGCCGTTGCGCGCGGTCAGCCGTCCGCCATGGTCGTTCACGATCCCGGACGAGATGGCAAGCCCCAGACCAACGCCGTCCCCCGGGCGTTTGGTCGTATAAAACGGCTCGAACAGGTTTTCGATATCCTCGATCCCGTGGCCATTGTCCCGCACGGTCAGTACCGCAGTTTCACCTGCAGCGAGAATGATCTCGACATCCGGCTCATCCACAGACTTGGTCGCATCCAGCGCATTGCGCAAGAGATTGACCATAACCTGTTCGATCCGCATCCGATCACCCATCACTATAACAGGTTCTTCGGGCAAAATCTGGGTTATCTTCACATGCCGCTGACGCAGCTGCGGTTCCATCATCGACAGGGACGAGGCCAGCGCTTCGCCAAGATTTACTGGCGAAAACGCATCTGCACCTTTGCGCGCATAGGATTTGAGCTGGCGCGTGATCGCTCCCATCCGCTCGATCAATCCGTCGATCCGCCCAAAGCTGGCCAACGCCTCTTCGGGCCGGTTTCGACGCAAAAGCAGACGCGCGCCGGCCAGATAAGTTTTCATCGCAGCCAGAGGTTGATTTAACTCGTGACTGACTGCCGCAGACATCTCGCCAAGTGCTGCCAGTTTTGAGCTCTGGGCAAGGGTTTGTTCGGCAACTTCCAGCGTCTTTTCAACACGTTCACGCTCAGCGATTTCCCGCTGCAGCCTTACGTTCAATGCGCGAAGCTCCGCCGACTCGCGCTGGAACAAGGTCATGCGCAACGTCGCCCTGCGGCTGAGCGCATAGAAGGTCAGCGCCAGAAGAATCGCAAATGCCATGATCTCAAGCGCCAGAACGCTGTTCACCCGCTCGCGGATCGATGAATAGGTGGTGAACGAGGTCATTTGCCAGCCCCGGAACGGAATACGGGTCTCCATCCGCATCACAGCCTCGCCCTGAAGATAGGCATCCGGGGGCAAAGCACTCCAATCGGTTGTGGCCCGGATTGCGCGCTGGATCGCGTTCTGAGGGGGTTGGCGCAACATGGCACCGCTTTCATCCAGACCCCGCCACTGAGGCTCGGTCGAGAGGATGATCGTACCAGTGCTGTCTGTGACCATCACCGCGTCAGAAATACCAGCCCAGGCGCGTTCAAATTTCTGCAAATCAACTTCGACAACGATCACGCCAAGGATCTCTGCATTCGCCTCGATTCGCCGCGAGTAGACAAAGCTGTAACCGCCGGATTCACGTGGAATAACCGAGAATATAGTGGCATTCGACCGGATAGCATCGATGAAGTAAGGCGAGTTCCGGTGGCTTTCCTGCAACCGGTTCCGGTCGGTTGCAGCACGTGTCAGGCCATCCCCATCCAGCAAAACCAGCGAGGCCGCCCCGATTTCTTCAACGAAAGAGATCAGGCGCTGGCTCGACAGCGTGTAATCGCTGGATTGCAGGGCCGAAATCAGGGTGGGGTCACGGGCAAGCAACTGCGGCACTATGGCGTTGCGTCGCAACTCACTCAGCAGGTTGCCGGAATACAAGGCTAACCGCAGTTCGGCGCGGTTTCTGGTCGATTCGGTGAAGCGACTGGTTAGCAGACTGTTGGTGATCCACACTGTGGCGACAGTAGCAAGCAGCAACAAAAACACGGCAAGACGCAGCCGCCAGCCCATAGGCGCGCCGCGAAACCGGTTCAGAAACCCTTTGCTGTCTGCTTGATCTTCCGCGCTCATGTACTGACGCTACGCGTCCCGACTGATGACCTCAAGTCACGCGGGCGTCAGCACCCCGGCCAATGCGCGGAAGAGCGCCGTCCCGTCAGTGCCTCCGTGGCCTGAATCCGCCGCTCGTTCTGGGTGGGGCATCATGCCTAACACGCGCCGGTTGTGCGATAAAATCCCTGCAATATCGTCACGCGAACCATTGGGATTTTCGGCATATGTGAAGGCAATGCGATCCTGATCCCTCAACTCGGCCAAGGTCTCATCGTCTGCGAAATAATTGCCATCGTGATGCGCAATCGGGATATCGATCACATCCCCGGCATTGTACCCTTCAGTAAAGGCGCTATCGCTGGTTTCGACCTTCAGACCGATCGTTTTGCAGATGTATTTCAGACCGGCATTGCGCAACAGCGCGCCAGGCAGAATTCCGGTTTCGGTCAGAACCTGAAAACCGTTGCAGATACCGACGGCATAGCCACCACGCTCGGTATGCGCGGCCAGCGCTTTGCAAATGGGCGATTGGGCCGCAATCGCGCCGCAGCGCAGATAGTCACCATAGGAAAACCCACCCGGAACACCGACAATATCTATGCCCTCGGGCAGCGCGGCATCTTTATGCCAGACCATATCGACGGAAAAACCGGCCTGCTCGAAGGCGACGGCAAGGTCCCGATCACAGTTGGAACCAGGAAAAACGATGACGGCTGCGCGCATGGCGGACCCTCCTAGGTCGGAAAACTCAGAGCAGTTCGATCTCGAAGCGTTCGATGACCGTGTTGGCCAACAGCTTTTCGCACATCTTGGTTACGTCCGCCTCGGTCGCGCCGTCTGCCAGTTCCAGATCGATCACCTTGCCCTGACGGACACCTTCGACCTGATCAAAGCCCATCGCACCCAATGCGTGACGCACAGCCTCGCCCTGCGGGTCCAGAACCCCGTTCTTGAGCATCACATGCACACGTGCTTTCATTTTCGAGAACTCCACTGATGGACCGCGCATCGATCCGTTTCGTTGGGCGCGGGATACCCCGCTTGGGCTTGTCGGACAACCCTGTCGATATGAGACAGGATCAGTTGATCAGCGTTGGTTTTGTGACATTGCTTTTGGGCAGAACGCCAAGACGGCGGGCGACCTCAGAATATGCATCAGTCAGACTACCCAGATCACGGCGGAACACATCCTTGTCCAGCTTCTGACCGGTTTCGATATCCCATAGACGGCAGCTATCGGGGCTGATTTCGTCCGCAATGATCAGTCGTTGGAAATCGCCTTCGAACACACGCCCGATCTCGATTTTGAAATCGACCAGACGAATACCAACCGCCAGCATCACGCCGCTCATGAAATCATTAACGCGCAGTGCAAGGCTCAGGATATCGTCCATATCCTGCTGGCTCGCCCAGCCGAATGCCGCAATGTGCTCTTCGGTCACCAACGGATCACCCAGCGCATCGTCCTTGTAGCAGTATTCAACAATCGGGCGCGGCAGTTGAGTACCCTCGGCGATACCGAGGCGTTTGGACATCGATCCGGCGGCATAGTTGCGGACGATCACTTCCAGTGGAATGATCTCACAATTCCGCACAAGTTGCTCCCGCATGTTCAGACGGCGAATAAAGTGCGTCGGAACTCCGATCTGGGCCAGACCGGTCATGAAGAATTCGCTCAACCGGTTGTTCAGAACGCCCTTTCCATCGATCACGTCTTTCTTCTCGGCGTTGAAAGCTGTGGCGTCATCCTTGAAGTACTGCACGATGGTGCCCGGCTCGGGACCTTCATACAGGATCTTGGCTTTACCTTCGTAAATCTTCTTGCGACGCGCCATGAGCGACCTTTCCAGTCTGGGGAAAGGGAATGAGTCCCTTCACGTTGGCGCCCTCATAGTGCAAGCCCCGCTTTCCCGCAAGTTCGCAACCCCGAGAGGCTTTGACGCAGCGCAAATACCTTGCGCACAGGGCGTCGTATAGTCATATCATCAGAAAAGAACATCTAACCCAAGAGGTCCCCAACCAATGACCACATTCGACGAACGTGAAGCCGCGTTTGAAAACAAATTCGCTCATGACGAAAAGATGCAGTTCATCGCCCGGATGCGCCGCAATCGATTTATGGCTGTATGGGCCTCGGCGCTGAAAGGCGAGACTGTGGAACAGGCGCGTAAATACGGGCAGGAACTGGTCCACACCGACCTGCAAAATGTCAGCGAAGACGATGTTGTCGAGGCGGTCAAAGGATACCTCGGTGATCTCGCGGATGAGGCTAAAATCCGCGAGAAGATGGTCGAACTTCTGGTCGAAGCCAAAGAGCAGGTGATGGCAGAAGCCGAGTCCTGATGCCTGAGCTTCAAAACTCATGATCTTCATGAGTTTTATGAATTTGATTTGACGCCCCGGTCATGAGACACGGGGCGTCTCATATTTTTACGGGCTGTGGCCCCAATTTTGGAATACTCCAATGACAAACGCGCTCAGCAACCTTCTGGAAACCGTAGACGTCATTCTGGCGGATGGCGCGACCGGGACGAACCTGTTCAACATGGGCCTGCAATCAGGCGATGCGCCGGAATTGTGGAATGTCGATGCGCCTGACAAGATTCGTGCTCTGTATCAGGGCTCGGTCGATGCCGGCAGTGATCTGTTTTTGACAAACACATTTGGTGGAACAGCCGCGCGTTTGAAGTTACACGACGCCCAGAACCACGTGGCCGAGCTGAACCGTACTGGCGCTGAACTGGGTCGCGAAGTCGCTGATAAAGCAGGCCGCCCAATCATCGTGGCCGGATCCGTTGGTCCGACCGGCGAGATCATGGAACCTGTCGGTAGCCTCTCACACGCCGAAGCCGTCGAGATGTTTCATGAACAAGCTGAGGCATTGAAGGCCGGAGGCGCAGATGTTCTGTGGCTTGAGACCATAAGCGCGCCGGAAGAATTCCGGGCTGCGGCAGAAGCGTTCGCTCTGGCAGATATGCCGTGGTGCGGCACCATGAGTTTTGACACGGCTGGCCGCACAATGATGGGTGTTACATCTTCTGATCTCGCAATGATCGTGGAAACTCTGCCCAATCCTCCAGTTGCGTTCGGGGCGAATTGCGGCACTGGTGCCTCGGATATACTGCGGACGGTGCTTGGGTTCGCTGCCCAAGGAAACGAACGTCCACTGATTTCCAAGGGCAACGCAGGGATCCCGAAATATGTGGACGGTCATATCCATTATGATGGAACGCCTGAACTGATGGGCCAGTACGCCGCCATGGCGCGCGATGCAGGTGCAACGATCATTGGCGGTTGCTGTGGCACTATGCCTGCGCATTTGCGCAAAATGCGCGAGGCGTTAGATAACGGTCCGCGCGGCGAGCGCCCGACCCTGGATCAGATCGTATCGGCGCTTGGTCCGTTTACCTCAGCCTCAGATGGCACTGGGGACGAGGCCGTTCCCGAACGGCGCACTCGTCGCCGCCGCCGGGCCTGATTGAATGATCAGCGCCCTTCGAATTTCGCAGGGCGCTTTTCAAGAAATGCTACGACGCCTTCGGCAAAGTCTCGGGTACGTCCGCATTCGCCCTGCAGGTGGGCTTCGGCTGCAAGTTGCTGAGGTAATGTTCTATCGTAAGTTCCCCGGATCGCTTGTTTGATCGCGCGAAACCCAGAGGTTGGGCCATTCGCCAAATACGCAGCTCTCTTGCGCCAATGAGCGTCGAACTCATCATCCGCAACCGCTTCCCAGATCAATCCCCATTCATCCGCCTGGCGCGCGCTGATCTTGTCTGCAAACAACGCTGCACCCATCGCTTTGGCAAACCCCATCTGACGCGGCATGAACCAGGTGCCGCCTGCATCGGGCAGCAGACCGATCCGAGCGAAAGCTTGCAGGAAATAGGCACTCTCGGTTGCTATCACCACATCGGCACAAAGTGCCAGGTTAGCCCCCGCCCCCGCTGCTGGTCCGTTAACTGCCGCTATAGTTGGCACGGGGCAATCATAGACAGCCTCAAGCATCGGTTCATATTCGTCCCGAAGCGCGCGTTCGAGGTCGATCTTTCCTGTGCTCGACGCGTCGCCAAGATCTTGCCCCGAACAAAAGGCAGGTCCAGCACCGGTCAGGACGATCGCGCGAGCGTGTTGCGCGGCGTCTTTCATTGCGTAGGTGATCTCGGCCCGCATCTGCGTAGTCAACGCATTCATCTTATCCGGCCGGTTCAATGTCAAAACCGCCAAGTTATCAGTAATGTCCAGAAGGACCGCTTCGTATTCCATGCAAAACCTCAGCTGCGCAGCGTTCTGCAAAACACTGACGCAAATGCGGAAAAAGGAAAAGAAGAACCGCGCGTCAGTCTTCCAGAATTCGGCGCAGACGCTCTTGTTCTTCCTCACTAAGGCCTTCTGAATGCGCTACTTCCTGATGCTGCGAACGCTTGCGCAAAAAGTTCCACCCCATGCCGGCCGCTATCAGCAGCATGACAGGAGCCGACAGCCATAACAACAGATTGGCGCCGGTCGCGGTAGGTTTCAGCAGCACATATTCGCCATAGCGATCAACGATGAAGTCCATAACCTCTTGATCAGTATCCCCCGCAACCAGACGTTCTCGCACCAAGATACGCAGATCACGCGCAAGTTCAGCATTGCTTTCGTCAATGCTTTCGTTCCGGCACACCAAGCAGCGCAGACCGGTACTGATATCCCGTGCTCGTGTCTCGAGCGCCGGGTCGTCAAGCACCTCATCCGGCTGAACAGCCATGACAGGTGACGCGATCAGAAGCAGGATCAACAGCAAGCGTTTCATTCGGCAGGAACCCCGCTTGCAGGCGTTTTTCGTGCACCGGCTGCAACCCTGAATCGGCGATCCGACAAGCTGAGCACACCGCCCAGAGCCATGAGGATACATCCGCCCCAAATCCAGTTGGCCAAAGGTTTGATATAGGTCCGCATCACCCAGCCGCCATCTGCTTGCTGATCCCCGATCACGACATACAGATCACGCAGAAAGCGATAATCGATCGCGGCTTCGGTTGTGGGCATCCGCGCGACCGGATAGTCGCGCTTTTCAGGGTTCAGGGTTGTAATATAGCGCCCGTCCTTTTCAGCGATCACATCCGCCATGGTCGAGAAATAGTTCGGCCCCTGTACCTGACGCACGTCTTGCAGCGTTAACGTGAACTGCCCAACCTCGAATGGCTGACCCGGTTGCGCGACACGAATATCCTCAACCTCCCACGCGGTCAGACCCGCGATTGCAAACATTGTGACACCCAAGCCAGTATGGGCCACCGCCTTGCCCCAATCCGCGCCCGGCAGTCGGAACAGGCGTGCCAGATTGCCTTTGCGGCCCGTGCGGCTCCAAAGATCGACAATGGCGCCGAAGGTGATCCACGCCCCAAGGAACAGGCCCACTGGTCCCAAGGCGCTGCGACCGGTCTGCATTACCCAGACCAGAATTGCGATCGCAACAGCCAGCACAAAGGCATAGCGCAAAGACCATGCCGCACGGCCCAGCCTGCCCCGCTTCCACGGCAGCATTGCACCAACAGGAAGAACGATTCCAAGGACAACCATGAATGGCGTAAATGCCGCATTGAAGAACGGCGCGCCCACCGAGAGCTTTCTGTCAAACGCCATCTCGGCCACCATTGGCCACATCGTACCAAAGAACACGACAAAGCAGCTAACGGCCAGCAAGATGTTGTTCAAAACCAACGCACTTTCGCGGCTGACCATTCCGAAGACACCTTTCGCCTCCATCGCCTGCGCACGTGCAGCAAACAGGGTCAATGCGCCGCCGGTAAAGATGATCAGAATGAACAGGATGAACACACCACGCTCAGGGTCATTGGCAAAGGCATGGACAGACGTCAGCAGCCCCGAGCGCACGATAAAGGTTCCGATCAGCGAAAACCCGAACGCAATGATCGCAAGCAAGATCGTCCAGCTTTTCAACGCCTCGCGTTTTTCGACCACGATGGCGGAATGCAGCAGCGCAGCGGCCAGCAGCCAAGGCATGAAGCTGGCATTCTCTACCGGGTCCCAGAACCAGAACCCGCCCCAGCCCAATTCGTAATAGGCCCACCAGGATCCAAGCGCGATGCCAATTGTCAGGAAAACCCAGGCCGCCAAAGTCCAAGGCCGCACCCAACGTCCCCAAGCCGCATCGACGCGGCCTTCAATCAGCGCGGCAACGGCGAAGCTGAACGCCATGCTGAGGCCCACATAGCCCAGATACAGGAACGGCGGATGGAAGGCCAAACCGGGGTCCTGCAACAGCGGGTTCAGGTCCCGGCCATCAAACGGAGGGACAGGCAGCCTATCAAACGGGTTCGACGTGAACAGGATAAAGGCATAGAACGCCACGCCGATCGACGCCTGAACAGCCAGAACCCGTGCCTTCAAGGTCGGAGGCAAACCAGCCCCGAAAATGGCGGCCATCGCGCCGAATATTGCGACAATCAGGACCCATAACAGCATCGAGCCTTCATGGTTTCCCCAAGTCCCGCTGATCTTGTAGAGCATCGGCTTTGCCGAATGGCTGTTTTCGACCACGATCCGCAACGAGAAGTCAGATGTGGTAAACGCCCAGACCAGCGCACCAAAAGAAAACGAGGCCAAAATGAGCTGCGTGATGGCTGCCGGTTCGGCAAAAACCATCCACCCATTCCAGCGTTTTGCAGCCCCAATCAACGGCACCACGGTTTGGACGATGGCGACGAGGAAGGCTAGGATCAGTGCGAAGTGGCCGAGCTCTGTAATCATGGCCTGCTTATACTGCGGCACCGGTGCAAGTGCCATTCACATTCGCCTCGGATCACCGCACATAATGTCGCGCCTCAGGTCTTTCGTAGCCGCTTCCAGTCCTCCAATGCAGGGTTCGAATCCGGCTGGTTGACTGCTTCGGCCAACGATGCGTCCGAGCCAGTATCGGCGACACCCGGACTGTCATCACGCAACCCGCGGATCGTTTCAAGATTGGCGATCACCTCAGGCGCCCTCAGCATTGTCGCGCTGATTTCCCTTTGAAAATCCTGCGCTTTGATCTGATGCCGCGCGCCAAAGTAAAACGACACGATCACCCCTAACAGCCACCACAGTGGCTCTGGCACCAGCGCAATTCCCTGCATTCGTGCTGCGAACCACAACGGATCGATCATGGCGGCCAGAAACAAACCCAATGTTCCCAAAGCCAGCGCCGGTCGCGGAAGGCGATTCAGCCCATCCATGAATCGATCAAACCTGGTTTTGCTTGGAGCTTGGAATTCAGTGCCGAATTGCGCCATGGCCGCACCGCGCAGTTCGACAGAACGCTCGGCACCGCTTTCTACATTTTCGCGAAACACTTCCGCAGTTTCGCGAACCACATTGCGACCTCCGCCAAACAAGAGCGCCAACAAACCCGAGATCAAACCCATCCTGAAACCCTTTTCTGAAACGCGTCCTCGCTCAGATGATACTTGGGCGATAAAAACTCTTCGGCACGCTTGATCCATCCGCCTTTGCCGCCCGCGCGAGTTCTGGCATATTTGCGAAGAGCGATCCGCCGGTCTGCTAAACGGAAGTAATAGTTTCGTCTTGCGACCCCATAGGCATCACGAAACACCAGAGGCTTTGGACTAGCCGCCTCCCGGCTAGCCTGCGCAGTCTGAGGGCCGATGACCCCGTCAACCGTAATGTAATACTCCATCTGCCGCAGCAGGTTCTGCAGGATTTTCACCGCTTGAGCTCCTGCATTGACGTACATGTCGAACACGGATGCCTGTACGGCTTTCGGCAGCACCTGAAGGCGTGGTTTCTCAAAATAGTGTTCCAGAAAAATATCGACGGCCTGCGCTTTGCTAAGCATGCGCACGTCTTGTTGCGTCACCGAACCATCTCGGTCCAGATCAAGACCCAATCGGCGCATGGTATGGATCGTCACCCCGTATTTCGTGGCACCGCCGGGATCATCGGGGTCATCCACAAAACCACCTTCCCGCGCCACGATCCCTTTTGCAATCTGTCGTACCGTCAACATCGTCACCCCTATGCCAAATTTTGGCAAACGGTCGGACAATTTCGTTAACACCACTGCAAAACAAAGGGCGCTGCCTACCTCTCGCACGCAACGCCCCGCTTCTTCTGTTTAGAAATTTGACGCCGATGGCATTCAGCGATGCTGCATTCAGCTATCGCCTGATTCCTGATAAACGCCTTGCTCTTTTAATGCGTCCACAACCTCTTTTGGCATGTAGGTTTCATCGTGTTTCGCAAGGATTTCAGTGGCTTCAAAGACTCCGTTCACATAACTTCCGGTGCCCACCATACCCTGATTTTCCGAGAACAGATCAGGCAGAACACCGGTAAAAGCGACCTTTACGCTTTCACCGCCGTCGGTCACGACGAAATGCACAGTCTCACCCTGCCCGCGAATGATCGAACCTTCTTCGACCAATCCACCGAGACGGAACACCTCGGTCGGTTTCGGCGGTTCTGCAATCACCTGACTGGGTGAGCGGAAAAAGTTGATGCCATCACGCATCGCATATCCGATCAGACCCGTCGCCAGTATCAGGGCCGCAACAGCCACTAGAATGACTTGTACACGACGACGTTTCTTAAGCGTTTTCATACCGTCCTCACGGGAACAAGGGGGCCATCATCAGACCCAGGGTTTCATCCTCACCTAACATCAGGTTGGCGTTCTGCAAGGCTTGCCCACTGCTACCTTTTGTCAGGTTATCCAATGCTGCCACCACGATTGCACGGCGTTCGATCCGATCTCCAACGACACCGATATGGCAGAAGTTCGACCCCCGCACATGGTGGGTCGACGGCGTCTCGCCAAATGGCAGCATCTCAATGAAGGGCTCGGCTTCATAGGCCGATTGAAGTGTCTCATACACGCTCTGCGGGTCACCCTTTACATAGGTTGTGGCCAGAATACCCCGGTTGGCTGGGATCAGGTGCGGTGTGAACTGCACATGCACCGTCCGTCCAGCCAGTTCCGTGAATTCCTGATCAAACTCGCCCAGATGCCGGTGCGTCCCGCCAACGGCATATGCGTTCGCCCCTTCACTGAGTTCTGCGTGCAATAGATTCTCTTTCAGCGCCCGACCTGCGCCCGAGACCGCGCATTTCAGGTCCAGAATGATGTCATCCAGATCAATCACACCCGCCGAAATCAGCGGACGCAGCACATACTGACCCGTCGCGGCATTGCATCCGGTCCCGGCAACCAGCCGAGCGCCGCGGATTTCGTCACGGTAGAACTCGGTCAGACCATAAACCGCCTCTTCCTGATGCCCAAGCGCGGCATGTGAATTCCCATACCACTTCTTGTATTCGTCGCCATCGCGAAGCCGGAAATCTGCCGACAGGTCAACAATTTTCAAGGTGTTGGGCAGTTCACGAATGACTTCCTGACTGGTCTTGTGCGGCAAAGCGCAGAAACACAGGTCGATTTGGCTAAAGTCGATCTCGGAAATCTTGCAAAGCACCGGCAAATCCATATGGCGCAGATGCGGAAATACCTGCGCCATTGTCTGCCCAGCCTTCCGCTCGGCGGCCAGAGCTTTGATTTCCATATTCGGATGCCCGGCGATCAGCCGCACGAGTTCCGCGCCGGTGTAACCAGAAGCGCCAAGAATTGCGATTTTGTGGGTCATGTCAGACCTCTTTCATTCATGTGTCACATGGGGTGACCGCCGCTGTGACGGTCAACGAATTACGGAATCGGAAAAGCGCCGTCCTTGACCTAGGTCAGGCGGCTTCAAAGGTGATTTGTCGTCGGAGGAACTGAGTCGCGCGATCCGTCACAACGCCCGGCTTACCCGTTGTCAGGAAGCCATCGGTGCCCTCACCCAGCATATTCGGATGCCGTTGCAAGTAGTCTGCAAGGCTTTCCGCAACCAGATCACCCTGGCTATAGACTTTCACATCCGGTCCGAGCGCCTGCTGAAACGTCTCTGCCATCAGCGGGTAATGCGTACAGCCCAGAATGGCTGCTTGCGGTTCCGGCATCTTGCGCTTCAGAGCATCCACATGGCTGCGTACCAAAGCCTCGGCCAAGATCATGTCGCCCTCTTCGATGGCGTCCACCACCCCGCCGCAGGCTTGCGCCTCGACATCAACCCCGATCGCCCGAAACGCCAGCTCCCGCTGAAACGCACGGCTCGACACAGTCGCGGGCGTCGCAAACAGCGCAACATGCTGCACCTGAACCTCACGCGGCGGAGAGTTGTCGCCCCATTGCCGTTCAGTCAGCGCCTCAATCAAAGGCACAAATACGCCCAGTACACGCTTTCCTTCTGGCACGCCCGCTTCTTGCATCCGACGCAGGGCGGCGGCGCTTGCGGTATTGCAGGCCAGAATCACCAGATTGCAGCCGCGATCCCAAAGGTCCTGCACAGCGTTTCGTGTCAGGTTAAAGATATCCTCGGCATCGCGCACACCATAAGGCGCATGCGCGCTGTCCGCGAAATAAAGAAAATCAACGTCGGGCAGACGTTTCTGCGCGGCGTTCAGGACGGTCAAACCACCCAATCCGGAATCAAAGATACCTACTGCCATTTGCCCCTTCAGGCGCGATGCCGTTCCTCGAATTCATAGCCATAGTCATAAGACTTCAATGGCTCTGGAGACAGCTCATACGTGGCTTTGCGCAGGAAATCCATCATCTTGCGCGTATCCTTGCCCAGCGGGTCCAGAATGTCGCGCCCAATGGGGTCTCCTACAACCACGCGGACGGGGGTATCGACACGTTTCTTGAACTCTTTGATCAGCAACCCCATCCGCAGAGTGTTGTGCAGATGGCTGGCAATCTGGAACAAACGCGAGGTGTGACCATCGAAGAAAACCGGCACAACGGTCGCATTGGATTTGGCAACCATCCGCGCTGTAAATCCGCGCCACCCTGGATCCATCGGATGAGAAAATGGCTTGGCCGCAGTGCTGACGGTGCCACCCGGGAAGATCCCGATTGCACCACCATCGCTTAGGTAGTTCAGAGCGGTTTTGCGGGTCGCAAGATTCAGCTTCATCGCATCTTTTGTGGCATCAAACGAAATTGGCAGCACGATGCTGTTCAGGTCTTCAGCTTTGCGAAAAACATGATTGGCGAGAATGCGAAAGTCTGTCCGAGTCTGAGACAGGATGTGTCCCATCATTAGCCCGTCTAGAATGCCATAAGGATGGTTCGCAATTAGGATCAATGGCCCATCTTTTGGGATGTTCGACAACGCACCGCCCACCACATCTAATGTCAGCCCATATCGATCCACCATTACGGACCAAAAATCACGCCCCTGTGCGACCTCCTGCTCATACCCGTCAGCGCGGCGGATAAGACGCAGACGACCGGTGGTGTTTTCCATCAACTTGATCACCATCCGCCCGCTCCGCGTTTCTGCGGAATGGGCGTAAGAGATGTCACGAGCGACGTGATGGCGCGAGGGCATTGGCTACTCCGGTTTGCTGCCGCTTAGATAAGGCCGGGTAGCCAGTTTGCATAGGTTTGATGACAAGCTTGTAAAGCCTCACTCTGCCGCAGCTTTCATCTGAGGCCCGCCATCGCGAATAACAGCCAACAATTCCTCGCGACGTTTCGCAGCCTTGGCTTCATTCGCGACCAAAACCGGACCGAAACCGCGAATGTCCAATGGCAGAGCCGCAAGGGCCGCGATCGCATCACTGGTTTCGGGTGTCAGGCTGGGCAAAACCTCTTTCATGTCCTTTTCATACTGGCGGATCAGAGCACGCTCCATTTTGCGCTCTGTCGTGTAGCCAAAGATATCCAGCGGAGTGCCGCGCAAACCTTTCAGCTTGGCTAGAACCTTCAACGGACCAAGAAACCACTCTCCGAACGCTTTCTTGGCCGGGCGTCCATTGTCGCCCTTCGTCCCCAGGGTTGGCGGCGCAAGATGGAAGGTCATCTTAAAGTCACCATCAAACTCGGCCTCCGCCTTCTGGCGACTGTCGAGCAGCAATCGGGCGACTTCATATTCATCCTTATATGACAAAAGCTTATGGTAGCCTTTGGCAATAGCCTCACGAACGTGTTGATCTTCGACGCTGTCGACCAGCTTGCGATAACGTTTCGCCAACCGCTTGTTCTGATAGTCGATCAGGTGCGCAGCGCGGAATTCGATCACTTGATCGAGGGTCTTTGGCAACTCTGCCACGTTGGGGCGCAAAATACTGGCCACGTCGTTGGGGTGGGTCACCGCCCAGCGACCAACTTCAAAGGCGCGTTTGTTGCGCTCGACCGCCGCGCCGTTCAACTCAATAGCACCCATAATCGCTTGGTGACTGATCGGTAGCAGACCACGCTGCCAGGCTGCGCCAAAGACCATCATATTGGAGTAGATTGAGTCGCCCATCACGGCTCGCGCCAGATCGGTGGCATCGAAAAGTGCCACCCCATCTTTCAACCGCGCCTGCAGCGCAAGCTGCAATTGATCGCTGGGGATTGTGAATTCTGTATCGCGCGTGAAGTCACCGGTGATAATTTCATGACTGTTCACAACAGCGCCGGTCTGGCCGGTTTGCGTGAGGCCAAGCGTCTTGGCTCCGGCCGATACCACCAGATCACCGCCGATCAGCGCATGCGCCTCGCCAGTGGCAACACGGATCGCGCTGATATCATCGGGCCGGTTGGCCAGACGGCAATGGATATGTACGGCGCCGCCCTTCTGTGCGAGGCCGGCCATTTCCATCATACCGGCACCCTTGCCGTCGATTTGTGCGGCTTGCGCCAGAACCGCCCCGATGGTGACAACGCCTGTGCCACCAACGCCGGTGATCACGACATTATGGGTGCCGTTGATCTGTGGCAAAACGGGGTCCGGTAGGTCGGGCAAGTCGAGGTCGGTCGTCGCCTCTTTGCGGATTTTCGCCCCTTCAACGGTTACAAAAGACGGGCAGAACCCGTTCAAGCAGGAAAAATCCTTGTTGCAGCTTGACTGATCAATTGCACGCTTGCGGCCAAGTTCGGTCTCTTTCGGTACGATGGAAACGCAGTTCGACTGAACGCCGCAATCTCCGCAACCCTCACAGATATCGGTATTTATGAACACTCGCTTATCTGGGTCGGGGAACGTGCCGCGCTTGCGTCTCCTGCGCTTTTCAGCTGCGCAGGTCTGAACATAAACAATGACCGATACACCCTCGATTTCGCGGAATTTTTCCTGAACCTGCATCAGTTTTGAACGCTCGAACGTCTCAACGCCCGAAGGCAACGCACCAAAATTCACATCTTCTTTTTCGTCGTAAACGACAGCGACGTTGCTGACTCCCATCGCGCGGACCTCGGCGACGATGCGTTCGGCACTTAGCCCACCTTCGTTCTCCTGACCTCCGGTCATCGCAACGGCGTCGTTATAGAGGATCTTAAAGGTGATATTTGTGCCCGCAGCCAGTGCCGCCCGGATCGCCTGCACGCCGGAATGGTTATAGGTGCCATCGCCGAGGTTTTGGAACACATGCTGTGTGGTTGAAAACGGAGCCTCGCCAATCCAGTTCGCCCCTTCGCCGCCCATCTGGGTGAAACCGGTGGTTTCGCGATCCATCCACTGCACCATGTAGTGACAGCCAATCCCGGCATAGGCTCGGCTGCCATCAGGCAGCTTGGTTGAACTGTTATGCGGACATCCTGAACAAAAGTATGGTAAACGCGCCGCGATTTCCTGCGCATTGTCAGCCCGGCGCGCTTCGGACAGCGCCTCCAGTCCGGCACGAACGCCATCTGTATCCCGCCCCTCTTCGATCAGGATCTCACCCAGCTTCTCGGCAATCATGATCGGGTCGAGCGCTCCTCGGGTCGGGAACAGTTCTTCGCGGTGCAGCGTCCCCGCGCCGCCTTTGTACCAGCCATAAACACGGCGCCCACGACGGTCGTCAAAGATCGCTTCTTTGACCTGAACTTCGATCAGCTTGCGCTTTTCCTCGACGATCACGATCAGGTCCAGTCCCTCAGCCCAATCGTGGAAGCCCTTCATATCCAAAGGGAAAGTCTGACCGACCTTATAGGTGGTAATGCCTAGCCGTTCGGCCTCATCCGCGTTGATGTTCAGCAGCGACATGGCATGAGTCAGATCAAGCCAGTTCTTACCCGCCGCCACAAACCCAATCTTGGCGCCCGGTTTTCCCCAGACCCTTTTGTCTAGCTTGTTGGCGTGCGAAAAGACCTCTGCCGCAAAGCGCTTGTGGTCGATTACGCGCGCTTCCTGCAGATGCGGCGTATCACCCAGCCGAATATTCAGCCCACCCTCTGGCATATCGAATTGAGGGGTGACCAGCTGCATTCGGTCAGGGCGGCCATCTACGACGGAAGTCACTTCGATCGTGTCTTTCATCGTTTTCAGCCCGACCCAGACCCCGGCGAACCGGCTAAGCGCGAACCCATAGATGCCATAGTCTAGAATTTCTTGCACACCAGCGGGGCTGACCACGGGCATGTACATGTCCACCAGTGACCATTCCGACTGATGTAAAACGGTGGAGCTTTCACCCGTGTGATCATCGCCCATGGCCATCAATACACCGCCATGTTGCGCCGTGCCCGCCATATTGGCATGGCGCATCACATCACCGGATCGATCTACGCCCGGCCCCTTGCCATACCAGAGCCCAAAAACACCATCGAATTTTCCGTCGCCACGCAGCCCCGCCTGTTGGCTGCCCCACAATGCGGTTGCAGCCAGATCTTCGTTCAATCCGAATTGAAAGGTGACATCCTTTTCGGCAAGTTGCTTTTCTGCACGAGACATCTGAAGGTCTACAGCCCCAAGCGGAGACCCCCGATAGCCTGTGACCAGACCTGCTGTGTTCAATCCCGCCGCAGTGTCTCGTACTTTTTGCATCAGCATCAAACGCACCAGTGCCTGCGTGCCGTTCAGAAGGACCGGGCTTTTGGACAGGTCGAACCGGTCGTTGAGTGAAATTTTCGGCTGACTCATCTGACGTCTCCCCTCGTCGGATTAGTGTGCTTTATTCTCGTGCATATTAGGTCATAAATACTGACCTGCATAGTGATTTTACTCTATTCCGTAACGATTTCCGGGTTTCATTGTGGAATTTGTTACCTGTTTCATATAGGGCTGCGCGAGGATAACGAAAGTTGCGGCGATGGATTGGGACAAGCTCAGAATATTTCACGCGGTTGCAGACGCTGGCAGCCTCACACACGCGGGAGACAAGCTCAATTTATCTCAATCCGCGGTGAGCCGTCAGATCCGCGCGCTTGAAGAATCACTCGATGCAACCTTGTTCCACCGTCATGCACGCGGCCTGATTCTGACAGAACAAGGCGAATTGCTGTTCGATGCCACGACGGCCATGCTGAAACGTCTGGATGCCGCTGCGGCGCGTATCCGGGATAGTGAAGATGAGGTCTTTGGCGTACTGAGGGTGACCACCACCTTCGGGTTCGGCACGCTGTGGCTCGCCCCGCGCCTACCGAAGCTCTATGAACAGTATCCCGACCTCAATATCGACCTCATGCTTGAAGAGCGGGTGTTGGATCTGCCAATGCGTGAAGCCGATGTGGCCATCCGCATGAAAGAGCCCAGCCAGGCCGATCTCGTGCGCAAACGTCTGATGACTGTGCAGATGCTGCTCTATGCAACGCGCAGCTACTTGGATGCTCATGGTGGGGCGCCTGAAACGCTGGAAGACATTTCCAAGCACCGATTGATCTGCCAAACGCCCGCAGCCCCTCAGGTTGGGGCAAGCGCGTCGATGGTGCGTCACCTTATGACATACAATCCCGGCTCGTTGCTGACCGTGAACAACTATTTCGGCGTTCTTCAGGGCGTGCTGCATGATCTGGGTATCGGAGTACTTCCTGATTATGTGACCGAGGACTTCCCGGATCTGGTCCCCGTCATGTCAGACATCGAAAGTGCTGATGTCCCGGTTTACCTCGCCTACCCCGAAGAATTGCGTCATTCCAAGCGGATAGCGGCATTTCGTGACTTTGTGCAGGATGAGATAATCGCCCATCGCAAACAGCTAAGGCAATTGGGCAAGCTATAGCCATGCACTCAGAGCATAGCGGGCATGACGCCGGGGTCTGCTAATAGACCTTGATCGTTAATAAACTGATCCCTAAATGAGCACATGAAGGCGGTGATGCTGAAACGCTCATCATCTTCATACCTCCCTGTTGGACTACGGCCGAGCTTAGTGCTCGGCCTTTTTTTTGCGCCAGGCTGATGCAATTCAGTGGAAAGCACTGGGAAAATCCAACGCGTAGGCCTATGATCCCGAAAAAACACCTAAATTTCGTGTTCGAGGGCTAATTCATGTTCCACTCATTCCGCCTATTGTTGGCGATGATTTCAGTCTTGTTCCTGGCCGTGCCACTTCATGCACAAGACACAAGCACAACCGCTACAGTTGAAATTCCCGAAGATCTGACGCCAGAACAGGTTGATGATCTGGTTGCGCGCATGTCTGACGACCAAGTACGGGCAATCCTTCTGGAACGCCTTGACGCTGTTGCCGAAAAGCAAGCGGCAGAAAAGGAAGGTCAGGAAGACCCGCTGACCGAGCTCAATGAGATCTGGGCAGAAATGGTCGCATCCTGGACACATGTTCTGACCACAGTTCCCAATATCATCAGTGCGCAAATCACTGCATTTAGCAATTTCTCTGACAAATTGGGGGGCGCTGGTGTTCTGACGCTAATGGGGCTGGTGCTCTCGGTCCTGATAGTCGGCTTCATTGCTGAGAAGCTATTTATTTTTCTGACCCGCCGCTGGCATGAGGCAACCGAGCCCTCGGGTGACGCTGATCTCAGAGGCGCTGTGAACTATCTGTTCCGCCGATTTTGCCGCGAAATTGCAGGGCTTATCGTATTCTACGTCGTCATTCGGGCGATTGGCCGAGGATTGCTGAGCCCCGAGCAGATCATCTATGCAGCCCCATTTGTATTCTACCTAATCTGGGTGCCGCGTCTGGGGGCAGCAGTCTCGCGCTTTGTTCTTGCGCCGCAAAAGCCACAATTCCGATTAGTAAACATTGACGACCACTGGGCAAAATACCTGCATCGCAACCTGATCGGTCTGCTGATCCTTATCGGCTTTACCTTGTTCGTACTAAGGTTCAACGCGCTCAACGGGGTAACCGGCGATCAGACGCGCATCGGTTTTTGGCTGAACGCAGCAATCCACGTCTATATTGGCATAATCGCCTGGACTGCGCGCGAAGGTTTGTCACAGATGATGCTGGGTACCGACCCGGACCACACCAAGTTCGACGAAGAAGTCGCGCGGTATTACCCGTATTTTGCAATCGGCGTTTCGGTTGTGATTTGGCTGCTGGTCGAATTCCTGGTGGCACAACGCAACCCGGCGCTGATCCGCGTGCTGTCCGGTGGAGCGCATTTCACAACCATGTTCTGGCTGTTGATTGCACCTGCACTTGATACATTGATACGTGGTTTGGTGCGTCACCTGCAGCCGCCAATGTCGGGCGAAGGGCCATTAGCAGAACGCGCCTATCGATCGGCCAAGCGCAGCTATATTCGCATCGGTCGGGTGATTGCTGGCCTCTTCGTCGTCTTCATGATTTCCCGTGTTTGGCAGCTTGATCTGCGCCATGTTGCGTCTGCAGGTATCGGTGCCGAAGTTGGCGGCGCAATCATCGAGTTCCTGCTGATCATCGCTGTCGGTTACATCCTGAACGAGATCGTCTCGCTGTGGATTAACCGTCGTCTGGCTAAGGAACAGACAGCGGCCGAGGAGCTGGATGAAGAAGCCGGCGGAGAAGGTGGCGGCGCGGGTGGTTCGCGTCTGGCGACCGTTCTGCCCTTGTTGCGGATTACCGCACAAGTCACCATCTCGGTGATCTTCGGCCTACTGGCCCTGAGCGCTTTGGGCATCAACATCACGCCGCTGCTGGCTGGTGCTGGTGTTTTGGGTCTGGCCATCGGCTTTGGTGCGCAGAAACTGGTGGCCGATATCGTTGGCGGCATCTTCTTCCTGATCGATGACGCCTTCCGCGTTGGCGAATATGTAGATGTCGGCGGGACCATGGGAACGGTCGAGAAAATTTCGATCCGCTCAATGCAGCTTCGCCACCATCGTGGTCCGGTGCACACTATACCTTATGGCGAGATTCAAAAGCTCACCAACTTCAGCCGTGACTGGGTGATCATGAAGTTGAAATTTACTGTGCCGTTCGACACCGACCCCAACAAGGTCAAGAAGATCTTCAAGAAGATCGGTGCCGAGATGATGCAGGACGAGGTTCACAAAGATGGCTTCCTGCAGCCCTTCAAATCTCAGGGTGTGTTCGACTTCGACGATGTCGGTATGATCATCCGAGGCAAGTTCATGGCCAAGCCCGGTAAGCAATTCACACTGCGTAAGGAAATCTTTAACCGTGTGAAGGCCGAATTCAACGCAAATGGTATCGACTTCGCCCGCCGCGAGGTGCGCGTCGCCATCCCGGGGTTGGATGAGGCTGAGAACATAACTGAAGAACAAAAAGCTGCCGCCGGCGCAGCCGCCGCAGATGCGGTCAACAAAGGGCAAAACCCCGCCTGACACTTAGGCTTCGACACGTTTCAGCCGCTGGCTGAACCAAATCAGCACGCCTCTCAAATCGGAACCGGTCTTATAGCCGGTTCCGTTTTTTATTGCCCGATGACCCCTGTGCGGGTTTGGCTCTTTCCTCAAGCGGCCCATTGCCCTAAAAGGCCCGCAATCTCGGCCCACTTGGACACAGGACAGAAGATGCAAGAGCCCGCCATCACACCCGATCTGATTGCCGCACATGGGCTCAAGCCCGAGGAATACGACATGATCCTTGAGATCATCGGGCGTGAGCCGACCTTTACCGAGCTTGGCATCTTTTCAGCGATGTGGAACGAGCATTGTTCTTATAAGTCATCCAAGAAATGGTTGCGCACCCTTCCGACCTCTGGCCCTCAGGTTATCTGCGGCCCAGGCGAGAATGCGGGTGTCGTCGATATCGGCGACGGTCAGGCCGTGGTGTTCAAGATGGAAAGCCACAACCACCCTTCGTATATCGAACCTTATCAGGGCGCGGCGACCGGCGTGGGCGGCATCCTGCGGGATGTTTTCACCATGGGCGCACGGCCCATCGCCTCGATGAACGCACTGTCCTTTGGCGAGCCGGGCCACCATAAGACGCGCCAATTGGTGAACGGAGTGGTCGAGGGGATTGGCGGCTACGGCAACTGCTTCGGTGTGCCTTGCGTGGGTGGCGAAGTTCGGTTCCACCCGGCCTATAACGGCAACTGCCTTGTGAACGCGTTTGCCGCTGGTTTGGCTGACAGTGACAAGATTTTCTACTCGGCCGCTTCGGGCGTTGGGATGCCCGTCGTCTATCTGGGCGCAAAAACCGGTCGTGACGGTGTGGGCGGAGCAACCATGGCATCGGCCGAATTCGATGACACCATCGAAGAAAAACGCCCCACCGTTCAGGTCGGCGACCCCTTCACCGAAAAGCGCCTGATGGAAGCAACGCTGGAACTGATGCAGACCGGTGCCGTGATCTCGATCCAGGACATGGGCGCAGCGGGCTTGACCTGCTCGGCTGTAGAGATGGGCGACAAAGGTGGTCTGGGTGTGCGTTTGGACCTCGAGAATGTCCCGCAGCGCGAAGAGAACATGACAGCCTATGAAATGATGCTGTCGGAATCTCAGGAACGGATGCTGATGGTCCTCAAACCTGAGCTTGAGGCCGAGGCCCGCGCCGTGTTCGAAAAATGGGACCTCGATTTTGCCATCGTAGGCGAAACCATTGCCGAAGACCGTTTCCTGATCATGCACAATGGTGAGATCAAAGCCGATCTGGTCCTGTCTAAACTGTCCTCGACCGCGCCTGAATACGACCGCCCGTGGGAACCGACCCCTGAGTCCGCGCCACTGGAAGACGTACCACAGATCGATCCGATCGACGGTCTGCGCGCCCTGCTCTCTTCACCCAATTACGCAGGCAAACAATGGGTCTATGAGCAATACGACACCATGGTCATGGCGGATTCAACTCGCACGCCGGGTCTGGGCGCTGGCATGGTCCGCGTACATGGCACCGACAAGGTGCTAGCCTTTACCAGCGACGTAACCCCACGCTATGTCCGTGCAAACCCGGTGGAAGGCGGCAAACAAGCGGTGGCCGAGGCCTATCGCAACCTGACCGCCGTGGGGGCCAAACCACTTGCCACCACAGACAACCTGAACTTCGGGAACCCCGAAAAGCCCGAGATCATGGGTCAGTTCGTCGGCGCGATCCAAGGTATCGGTGCCGCCGTTGGTGCGCTGGATATGCCCATCGTGTCGGGCAACGTCTCGCTTTATAACGAGACTGACGGCCAGGCGATCCTGCCAACCCCCACCATCGGCGCGGTTGGTCTTCTTGCTCATAGCGACGAGATAATCGGAAACGAAGTTCGGGATGGCCATGTTGCGCTGGTCATCGGCGAAACCAACGGCCATATGGGTCAGTCCGCCCTGCTGGCCGAGGTATTCAACCGCGAGGACGGAGACGCGCCGCATGTTAATCTGGCTGCAGAGGCGCGCAACGGGGAATTCATCCGTGCCAATCGCGAGATGATCAAAGCATGTACTGATCTTAGCGATGGCGGCCTTGCACTGGCTGCGTTTGAACTTGCTGAAGCTGCAGGCGTCGGCGTTTGCCTGGATGATGCATCGTCCGAGTTCCTATTCGGCGAAGACCAGGCCCG
Organism: Ruegeria sp. AD5; assembly: GCF_056542345.1. Lineage (NCBI taxonomy): Bacteria > Pseudomonadati > Pseudomonadota > Alphaproteobacteria > Rhodobacterales > Roseobacteraceae > Ruegeria > Ruegeria sp. AD5. Next base: position 380,054 of record NZ_JBQFZR010000002.1, on the reverse strand, counting down.
TTATCTTGTGGCGTGCAACTTCGATCAAGCCGAGGCGCTGATGATCGCGGCCGGTCAGGCCGGTGTCCCGCTGGTCTCGGTTGGTCGATTTACCGGTGACAGCGTGAAGATCGGCAATTCCGAAGCTCCTTTGGCAGAACTGACCGAGACCTTCCGTCAGAGCTTTGCCGCCGCGGTCGCCTGATAAATCGTCTCTTCCGAATTCCAGAATTCTCGCGTCTTCCATAGGCGCGGGATTCGCGTATCTGAAAAATGCTCGACATCTTGCACGCCCGCTCCCATCACTCTACATCTTGGGAAAGACCTACAGGAGTGAACCTACATGCCGATGAGCGCCCACGAGATTGAAACCCTGCTGCGCGAAAGCTTTCCCAATGCGGAAATTCAGGTTGGTGGCAGCGATGGCGTGCACATGTCCGCCATGGTCGTGGACGAAAGCTTTCGCGGCAAAAACCGCGTTCAGCAACAGCGTGCGGTTTACGCCGCGCTGAAAGGCAAGATGGATGGATCTGATGGGGAATTGCACGCGCTGGCGTTGACGACGAAGGTACCTGAATGACACAGCACTACTTTCAAAAAAGCGCCTAAGTGGCTTTGAAAAGATGAGTGGCTGGCCCTTCTGGATATCTCTTCTTGGTGCATTGATAGTTGTCGCCGCCCTCATCGAAGCCTATGTCAAACGCAACAGAAAACGAAAACTGTCGGATATGCGCCCTGACCCCGATACGCTTAGCAAGGTTGGGGGAATTGAACGATACGGGCTTGATCCGGTGACGCTTGCACAAGCAGAACACCGGCGGCTTGAAGAAGAAGGATGGGCACCTGAACTGCCCGATAACCGAACGACCGCCGCGCAAGCGGATGAAAAGGAAAAGCAAGATGAGCGACGTTAAGACCCAGATCGACGAAACCGTCAAAGCCAACGATGTGGTGCTTTACATGAAAGGCACCAAAGAGATGCCGCAGTGCGGGTTCTCATCCCGGGTGGCCGGTGTTCTGAATTACATGGGTGTCGAATACACCGATGTGAACGTTCTGGCTGACGAAGCTGTGCGCCAGGGCATCAAGGACTACTCCGACTGGCCAACCGTGCCTCAGCTTTATGTCAAAGGCGAGTTTGTCGGCGGTTGCGACATTATCACTGAAATGACGCTGTCGGGTGAGTTGGACACGTTGTTCGATGAAAACGATGTGGGCTACAACAAAGACGCAGCGGACAAAATCCGCGAAGCAAACGCGTAAGCTATCGGCTGCTACAGTCCTTGAACAATACGAGTTCCGGGGCTGTGTCGCCTTCGGCCTGATGGCTGATCGTGGCATCCCACCCCTTGGAGCGCAGGGTGTATGTCCCTGCCCCTCCGACGGATTCATACCGGATGCCCGAGCCGCTTGGAACCTGTTTCATGGGGATCAACTGATCATCGATCATCATCGCAGCCGCCCCATCGCCATTTGAGGCGTTAAAGTAGGACACCGGCACTTGCGTGTTGTTCTCACAGGTAAACGTCACGGACAGAATGTCGATATCGGCCTTTGCCATCGTGCCAGTCAGCGAGACGACGGCCGCGCAAAAGGCCATTCGGGCGATCGGCATTAGGCCGTCCTTTCTTCAATGACTGCCGCCAGGGCTTCGGCGCGCGCCGCCATTTCAGCCAGCGTATCCGTGACAGATGGCGGCACTACCGCGACCTCGATCCGTTCAGGTTCCGGCTGCGGTTGGCTGCGGAGCCGCTTCAATTCGGTCTCCAATTCAACCAGCTTGGCCTCGGCCAGTTTCATGCGATCTTCATGCGCGGCTGCCTTGTCTGCCAACATGAGTCCCGCCATCAGCAGCATCCGCGATTCCGGCATACGTCCGATCTGGTCCGACAAAACCTGAGCCTCATCATCCAGCAGTCTGGCTGCCGCTTGCAGAAACGGTTCTTCACCGTCCTGGCACGAGACATCAAAGCCGCGGCCACCGATATGAATGGTTACTTCGGGCATTATTCCACCTCTCCCTCGGCCAGATTGGCATGACTTAGCAATGGCTCAAGCCGAGCCAGGACCGCATGCGCTTCGGCTGCGTCCGACGCGCGCGCGGCACGTATGGCTTCTAATTCGGCTGTCGTGGCCCGGTTCAGCATGTCAGCATCCGTGACACCGTCCTCTGCGGCGGCGCGTAATTCATCGACAGCGCTTCGGAGCTGATCGTTTGCATTGCGAAGCCGTTGCAAATCATCATCCAACCGGGACATCGCGGCCCCATGGCTAGCCCGTTCCGCGCGCAGCATCTCAAGCTCGGCATTGAGTTCGGTTAACCGCTCGCTATCGACCAGTTCAGCCCGCAGACGCGCCAATTCGGCCTCCATCTCTTCCGCGCGATCCGCGATTGGGGTCAGTTTCTCGACCTGCGCGCGCAACGTATTGGCCTCTTTTGCGGCGCCCTGATGTGAGCGCAGAGTCTCAATCTCTGCCTTCAAGCCCTCGACTTCGTCCGTGTTTTCAAGCGCAGCCTTGGCATCCGCCAACTCGGCCCGCGCAGCCTCAACCGTGGCGAGCTGAGAAGTCGCCTCGGCCAATTGCGCACGCAGCGCATCCACTTCCGAACTCGGTGCCGGTTGCGCACGCAGCGCGTCAATCTCTTGCGCGTGCCTCTCTTTGATCGTTTTCAGCCGTTCCTCAAGCTGGGCATTGGCCACCCGCTCTTCTTCAAGCGCCGTTCGCAGCGACGTATCATCACCGGCTGCGGATCCAGCATCGTGCAAGGCCTCGACACCATTACCGATCCGCTCCATCGCGGTGATAATACGGCGTTGTAGTTCTTCGATCTGACTCATGCCTGTGTCACCTCTTTATCAAGGTTCGTTCTAATATTCGCCTACCCGAATCAAAAGCGGCGGCGCTCGGCCCTAGTCTAACGGAATGCGACAGAAAATACCCACTGTTTGGTTTCAACCACTTGCACACCGCTCTTGAAGCGCCAATTCGGTGTGCCACGCGGTTCTGCTTGCACTTTGACAATCGGATGGTATTCAGCGCCCATCTGCCCGTAAACCAAAGGAACTACGCCCGTGGACCTGACTGCGCTGCGCAATGCCAACCCCGAACACTGGGACAAGGCTGCGGCCATCCGCACCCTGACCCTCGACGCTGTCGCCGCCGCCAATTCCGGCCATTCCGGTATGCCGATGGGCATGGCCGATGTTGCGACCGTATTGTTCGAAAAGCACCTCAAATTCGACGCCACTGCCCCGAACTGGCCGGACCGCGATCGGTTCATCCTATCGGCGGGTCACGGTTCGATGCTGGTCTATTCGCTGCTGTATCTCACCGGTCATGGCGATGTTACGCTGGAAGAGATCAAGAACTTCCGTCAATTGGGCGCCAAAACTGCCGGGCACCCTGAAAACTTCCTGATCGATGGTGTCGAAACCACTACCGGACCTTTGGGTCAGGGCATTTCGAATGCCGTTGGCTTTGCGATGGCCGAGGAAATTCAGCGTGCGCATTATGGCAAGAAGATCGTTGATCACTATACCTACGTGATTGCGGGCGACGGCTGCCTGATGGAAGGCGTCAGCCAAGAGGCGATCACTTTGGCCGGTCGCCACGAGCTGAGCAAGCTGATCGTCTTCTGGGATAACAACAACATCACCATCGACGGCACAGTCGACATCGCCGACCGCACCGATCAGGTGCGCCGTTTTGCGGCCTCGGGCTGGCATGTGCTTGAGATTGACGGCCACGACCCCAAGGCCATCGATGCGGCCATCGTGCAGGCGAAGAAGTCGAACAAACCGACGATGATTGCTTGTGAAAGTCACATTGCACTGGGTCACGCGGCGCAGGACACTTCAAAAGGCCATGGCGCTCTGACCGATCAGGATCAGTTGAACGCCGCCAAAGAAGCATATGACTGGCCGCATGATGCGTTCGTCATCCCTGCTGAGGTCAAAGCCGCTTGGGAGGCCATTGGTGCACGTGGCAAAGCCGAGCGCGCAGCGTGGGAGGAGCGTTTTGCGCAAGTCTCCGAACGTAAACAAGCCGAATTCAACCGCGCCTATGCGTTTAAGGCACCAAAGAAGCTGGCCGGCGCCATCCGGTCGTTCAAGAAACAGATGTCGGAAGACCAGCCAAAGCTGGCCACACGCGCCTCTTCAGAGAAGGTGTTGAATGTCGTTAACCCGATCATGCCCGAAACCATTGGCGGCTCGGCTGACCTGACTGGATCGAACAACACCAAATCGGCTGATATGGGCGTGTTCCTTCCGGAAAACCGCAAGGGTCGGTATATCCATTACGGCATTCGTGAACACGGTATGGCCGCTGCTATGAACGGTATGGCGCTGCATGGTGGCATTCGCCCCTATGGCGGTACGTTCATGGCCTTCACCGACTATGCGCGGCCCTCGATGCGTTTGGCTGCACTTATGAAGATCCCGACGGTGTTCGTGATGACCCACGACTCGATTGGTCTGGGCGAAGACGGTCCGACGCACCAACCGGTGGAACATCTGGCGATCTCACGCGCGACGCCGAACACTTATGTGTTCCGCCCAGCCGATACGATCGAGACCGCCGAAGCCTGGGAATTGGCGCTGACCTTAAAGGACAGCCCCTCGGTTTTGTCGCTGACCCGTCAAGGCGTGCCAACTGTTCGGACCCAGCACAAAGCCAAAAACCTGACCGCGCAAGGCGCTTATGTATTGGCTGACGCAGAAAACAAGCGTCAGGCGATTCTGATTGCCACAGGTTCCGAGGTTTCGCTGGCGATGGAAGCTAAAGCAATACTTGAGGCCGAAGGCATCGGCACTCGGGTCGTTTCCATGCCCTGTATGGAGCTGTTTGCCGAACAAGACGAAGCCTACCGCAAGCGCGTATTGCCTGCGGGAGCCGTCCGCGTCGGTATCGAGGCTGCGGTTCGCGCCGGAGGCTGGGACCGTTGGCTTCTGGGCGAGCGTGGTCGCGAGGCCAAAGCCGGGTTCATCGGCATGTCCAGCTTTGGTGCGTCGGCACCCGCCGGAGAGCTCTACAAGCATTTTGGCATCACGACCGAGGCAACAGTCGCCAAGGTCAAAGAACTGCTGGGTTGAACCTACCCAAATTAGTCAGAAGGCCTCGGTTAAAACCGGGGCCTTTTTTGTTAGACGAAAATTATTACTGACTGCATACCATCGACAATTAGATCACCATCGGTGTTCCACATCCGCATGACCTGAGAGCTGTAGCCGTCATGTCCAGCTGTCAATTGATGTTCCATCAACCACCATCCATCGCGAGTATGAATATCCTCGGACAGCACGTTGAAAATCCAATTCATTGACGAGTTGTTTCCCGGCTTCTTCAATGTCGGGAATATGGCCGGTGGCAATAGGTCCGCAATTGCGATCAACCCTTCGATCCTATCGCGCATATCGGCATCATTATGGCGCGCCCAAACCTTCACATAGCCACGCTCTGCACCAGCAAATGGCCGCGCCCCGTCGATCAACCGAACGTCGAAGTTCTCAAGAAATGCGATGGGAAGTTTTGGCAAATCTGGCGGGAAATAGTGTTCTGTGATCTCTGGCTGTATCTCTGCCTTAGCCGGATGTTCGAACGCCACATGGCTTTCCTGTGCCTTGCCAAACGTAAATGTCCCAAGCGCGGCTGTATTCCCCTCAATCCTTGCTCGTGTATTGATCGTTGTGACATTCCGCCCATTGCGAAGCACCTCGGTTTCGATCAGCGGAGGTGAACCGATGGGCGCGGTAAAATTGATCAGGGCCGAGCGTAATGGCGGCAGAACATCGACCGCATTTCTCGCAGCAGCCAGCAGCAAGGCAGACGAGAAGCCGCCATATGTTGTGCGGCCTTGCATCCAGTTTGGCGGCACCGGGAACTGCAGCATCCCGTTCAACCGATCTGAACTGGCAAGGACTTGGGAAAGGCTGAGTTTAGTCATCGATCTCACACCGGGTATGCTTCGAATGGAACTTACCCCGCTCTTACCGTTGTGCCAGATGAAACCTCACGTCACATGATCCTGATTTCAGTGTTTATTCGCAGATCCCGAAATCGCGCTGATCGCGGGGGACAGCAGCTTGGTTGCCACCGGTATCAGCGCCAGCCCATAGGCCAGACCGAATACACCATCCATTGTCGCCTTCGCGATCCACTTTACCGCGCCTGCCCATTGTTCAGACACAGCATGACTCGCAGCATTTGCCCAGTCGTAAATGTGATGGCCCAGCCAGCCAAAGCCCAGGACCTCCATACCGTGGATCATGATCGACCCGCCGACCCACAGCATCGCAGCAGTACCAACGATAGACAGAACTTTCATAACAACGGGCATCGCTTTGACTAGGCCCCTTCCCGTTCCACGCCCTATCGGCGTCGGAGCGTTTTGCGCCAGGAACAGCCCGACATCATCCATTTTCACGATCAGAGCGACCGAGCCATAAACGGCGACGGTGACCCCAACGCCCACCACGGCCAGCGTCGCGGCTTGCATCCACACATTCGGCGCTTCAATGGCCGCCAAAGCGATGGTCATGATTTCAGCAGAAAGAATAAAGTCAGTCTTGATCGCACCCTTCACCTTCTTTTCTTCCAGATGGCCAGGATCAGGATTTTTCATATCTTCGTCTATCGCATGGCTCCCATGTGGAAACAGGACGTGAAAAATCTTCTCGGCCCCCTCGAAACACAGATATGAACCACCGAGCATAAGCAGCGGTGTGATCAACCAAGGCGCAAAATTGGCTAGTAGCAATGCCACTGGCAACAACAGAATGATCTTGTTGAAAATCGATCCGCGCGCGATGCGCCAGATGATCGGCAGTTCCCGCGCTGGGGCAAAACCCTGAACGTATTTGGGCGTCACGGCCGCATCGTCAATGATCACACCCGCAGTCTTGGCCCCAGCCTTGCCGGCAGCGGCCACCACATCGTCCACCGAAGCCGCCGCGACCTTTGCAATGCCCGCCACGTCGTCCAACAGGGCCAACAGACCACTCATCGCGCTTCCTTTCCATTCATCTGTTCGATCGGACCCTACCTGATCCAACGGCTAGCGCAAGCGTTAGCGCAATCGGCGCAGGTTTGCGCTAACACCTTAAAAATATGCCATTTTTGCCCTTTTGAGATTCAATATTCGCGGCTATATGGCCTGCAACGCAAGCGCATTTTTGGAGACGTCGGATGACCATCAAGGTCGGTATCAATGGTTTTGGCCGCATCGGCCGCTGTACTCTGTCGCACATCGCCGCATCGGCGCGCAACGACATCGAAGTGATCAAGGTCAACGCCACCGGCCCGCTGGAAACCTCGGCGCATCTGTTGAAATACGACAGCATCCATGGACGTTTCCCACGCGACGTCTCGGTCGAAGGCAACACCATGGATCTGGGTCGCGGCCCGATGGAGATGTTCTCGACCTACGATATGAACGAGCTGGACTGGGAAGGCTGCGATGTCGTTCTGGAATGCACCGGTAAATTCAACGACGGCCTGAAAGCCAAAACCCATCTTGAGCGCGGCGCTGGTAAGGTTCTGCTGTCGGCTCCCGGCAAAAATGTCGACAAGACCATCGTATTTGGTGTGAACCACAACAGCCTGACCGCAAACGACAATATGGTGTCGAACGGTTCTTGCACCACCAACTGCCTTGCTCCGCTTGCCAAGGTTCTGGACGAAGGTATCGGCATCGAGCATGGCATCATGACCACGATTCACGCCTATACCGGCGACCAACCGACGCTGGACCGTCGCCACAGCGATCTTTATCGCGCCCGCGCTGCCGCCATGTCGATGATCCCGACGTCCACTGGCGCCGCTGCAGCACTGGGAGAGGTTCTGCCGAACCTCAAAGGGCGACTGGACGGCTCGGCCATCCGCGTGCCTACCCCGAATGTTTCGGCCGTTGACCTGTCTTTCCGCGCCTCGCGCGACGTCACTGTCGAAGAGGTCAACGCCATCGTCGAAGAGGCAGCGAAAGGCCCGATGCAGCGCGTTCTAGGGTATGAGCCCGCGCCGCTGGTTTCGACCGATTTCAACCACACCGAAGAAAGCTCGATCTTTGCGCCGGATCAGACCCGAGTTGTCGACAACCGAATGGTGCGCGTATTGGCATGGTATGACAACGAATGGGGATTCTCGGTGCGTATGGCGGATGTCGCCGTCGCGATGGGCCGCCTTAACTGACCCTTCGCACATCGCTTGTACCTTTATGCCCGCTCAGGTTATCTGAGCGGGCATTTACGTTCAGGGCGCAGAAATGACAAATCAAATCGCCATCTGGCTTGGAATCCTAATTCTGGGCGGTCTGATGCTGGACGTGGCACTATTCGGCACCGAACACCTGCTGTTCCTGGGCAAGAAGCTCTACGATTTCCTGGATTGGCTCGCCTTCTGGCGCTGACAGAGGTTTTTCTTGACTTTCGCGCCAATCTGGCTTTGTTAGCGCTAACCATCTATGGACCATGTTCTGACGGAGCGCATTATGACACTCAAGCTGGCAATCAATGGATTTGGACGGATCGGGCGCGGCGTTCTTCGGGCCGTCATGGAATCCGGACGTACTGATGTTGAAATCATCGCAATCAACGATCTGGCAAAGCCCGAAATGAACGCACATCTGTTCGAGTTCGACAGCGTGCATGGACGCTATTCCAATCCCGTAACTCTGACTGATGCAGGTCTGGATGTGGGTGCTGGGCCCATCCGGCTGACCAGCGAGCGTGATCCCGAAGCACTGGACTGGTCTGATGTGGATGTGGTTCTGGAATGCACCGGTGTTTTCCGGACCCGTGAAGCAGCTGAGCGGCACCTGAAAAACGGATCAAAGAAAGTATTGATCTCGGCCCCTGCCCGTGGCGACGGCGGCGTGAAGACAGTCGTGTTCGGCGTGAACGATCATGAGCTAACCGCCGACGATATCGTTGTTTCCAATGCTTCGTGCACCACCAACTGCCTGTCGCCGGTCGCGGCGGCTTTGGACGCAGGACTGGGCATCAAACACGGCAACATGACCACGGTTCATGCCTACACGGCCAGCCAACCGGTTCACGACACTGCGGGCAAAGACCCCTACCTGTCGCGCGCAGCAGCGCTGTCGATGATTCCAACGACAACCGGCGCGGCGTCTGCAGTGGGTCTGGTATTGCCGCAACTGGCCGGAAAGCTGACCGGGCAAGCCATTCGCGTGCCTACGCCCAATGTCTCAGTCGTTGATCTGGTCGCAGAGGTTTCGCGGCCGACGACCGAAGAAGAGGTCAATGCTCTATTCGTAGAAGCCGCCGCGAAAATTCCCGGCGTATTGGCTGCCGAGAATCGCCCGCTGATATCGATCGATTTCAACCACGACTCACACAGCTCGACCGTTTCGCTGGCTGAAACCAAAGTAACCGACGGCACGCTGGTGCGCGTCCTCGCTTGGTACGACAACGAATGGGGCTTCTCGAACCGGATGCTTGATACGGCAGCCGCGATGGGCGCGCTATCCTAACCGCTCGCGCAGAGCGTCGTTGACGCGGGGCGTGACGAATTTCGACACGTCCCCATTCAATCTGGCGATTTCCTTGACCAATTTTGAGGCGATAGCCTGATGCCGGGCTTCGGCCATCAGGAAGACCGTTTCTATTGAGTCGTCCAGCGCACGGTTCATGCCAACCATCTGGAATTCATACTCGAAATCCGCAACCGCCCGCAGTCCGCGCACTATGATCTGAGCGCCCACATCGCGGGCGCAATCGATCAGCAGGTTTTCGAACGGATGCGCCACAATCTCGGTGCCGGTCTGTTCGGTCAGATGGGCGCACTCGGCCTCGATCATCGCGACACGCTCTTCCAGCGAAAACAGCGGACCTTTGTCGCGGTTGATAGCGACACCAATCACAAGCTTATCCACCAGCGCAGCCGCGCGGCGGATAATGTCGATATGACCCATGGTGATCGGGTCGAAAGTACCGGGATATAATCCAACCCGCATAGGGTTCTCCAGCGCAACAAAATTTCTGCGCAAGCAAACATAACTTTGCCGCAGGTGCAAGAGGCTGAAACAGCCCCCGCGTTCAGTGGCCCATGATCATGCCTTCAAGCGCGTCTTTTTCCATAGCAAGTTCAGCCAGTTGCGCCTTGACCGCATCGCCCAGCGTTACGATGCCGACCAGTTTGCCGTCTTCCAGTACAGGCATGTGGCGAAACCGGCCTTCAGTCATTTGCGACAGGATCGACTCGACCGTATCCTGCTGGCTGGCGGTCACAAGTTGCTTGGTCATGTAGCTGCTGACGGGCTTATCCAGGCATCCGCTACCGCTGGCGGCCAGTTCGCGAACAATATCGCGTTCGGACAAAATGCCCGCAGCCGTCTGCCCCCCATCCTCGGAAATGACCACAGTACCAATCCGCTTCTCCGCAAGAATCTCGGCGGCCTGAGAAACAGTCGCGGTTGGTTCAACCGTCATCACGCCACCGCTGGCCTTGGACTTGAGAATGGCCTGTACAAGCATAAGCAAAAAACCTCCGGAATTACGTACTGTTTTCCAAAGCGTTGCCGGAATGTGTGAATGTGTCAAGGTGAAGCTTCGCGCTCAAGCCGCGCTACTTCGTCCCGTATTCCGCGCGTCAACGCCTCGGCAAAGTGGTTCAACCGCTCATTGCGCTGATCGCCCTGATGGCGGACCAGATAGAACCCCCGGGTCAGACTGACCTGATCCGTCAGGATTTTCTGCAATCCCCGATGGAACGGCAATGTGAAATCATGTGCCACGCAGACCCCTGTTCCCAGCGAAACTTGTCGCAGCTGAACGGAAACAGAGTTTGATGCAAGCGCGACACGTTCAACACCAATGTCGTTGAGATAGTCCAGCTCGCGGTCGAAAATCATGTCCGGAATATAGCCTATCATCCGATGCCCTTTTAGATCCTCGATGGATCGAATTTCGGCGTGACGACTCAGGTATTCCTTCGTTGCGACCATATGCAGCCGATAGTCGGATATCTTCTGCACCAGCAGTTTCCCTGCGGTGGGCGCACTGACTGTTACCGCCATGTCGGCCTCTCGCCGGGATAGGTTGATGATGCGCGGCAACGCCAGGATCTGAATGTCGAGATCAGGATTGGCATCGCTGATCTTGGCGCAGACCTGTGGCAACAGGTAATTGGCACTACCATCCGGGGCACCAATTCGGATCTGACCGCTTAGCGATTTGGCAGAGCCTGACATGACACCAGTCGCTGCGCGCATAGCTTCTTCCGCCTGCAGCCCATGCTCCATCAGGCGTTGTCCTGCAGTCGTCAACACATAGCCCTGCTGTGATTTCGTGAACAACACCGCGTCCAATGCCGCTTCGAGCCGCGCGATTCTGCGCCCGACTGTCGCCGGGTCTATCTTGAGAACCCGCCCCGCACCCGAAAGGCTTTCATCGCGCGCGACCGCCAGAAATACCCGCAAATCATCCCAATTCGGCGTCATGCTCTACCCTTTGCATTTTTGCAAAACTGATTTGAAATATTGCCTCTGTTCAGGTGATTTTCGCAAGTCTATTCTTCGCGCAACTTAATCCGGAGGAGTTTGCAATGCAGAACCTGACCCATTTCATCAACGGCGAAAATGTCGCTGGCACATCTGGCCGCTTTGACAATGTATTCAACCCAGCAACGGGTGAAGTGCAGTACCAATGCCCGATGGCCAGTGTCGCCGAGACCACCGCTGCGATCGAAGACGCTGCAGCAGCTCAGGTCGCTTGGGGCGCAACCAACCCGCAGAAGCGCGCGCGCGTTATGATGGCGATGGTTGGCTTGATGAACCGCGACATGGACAAGCTGGCCGAGGCTCTCAGCCGGGAACATGGCAAGACCATTCCCGATGCGAAGGGTGACTTGCAGCGTGGTCTGGAAGTGATCGAGTACTGCATCGGCGCGCCCCAGATGCTGAAAGGTGAGTTCACCGACAGCGCGGGCCCGGGCATCGATATGTATTCGATGCGTCAGCCGCTGGGCGTGGTCGCTTCGATCATGCCATTCAACTTCCCCGCAATGATGCCGCTTTGGCACGTTGGCCCGGCACTGGCCTGCGGCAACGCAGTTGTTCTAAAGCCGTCCGAGCGCGACCCCTCTGTTCCATTGATGCTGGCAGAGCTGTTTGTCGAAGCTGGTCTGCCCAAGGGCGTGTTCCAAGTCGTAAACGGTGACAAAGAGGCCGTGGACACCCTGCTGGACAGCGAAATCATTCAGGGCGTGTCGTTCGTGGGTTCAACCCCGATCGCGCAGTACATCTATGCTCGTGCAACCGCCAACGGCAAACGCGCGCAGTGCTTCGGTGGCGCCAAGAACCACATGATCGTTATGCCTGACGCCGATCTGGATCAGGCTGCTGACGCGCTGGTCGGTGCGGGTTTTGGCGCGGCTGGCGAGCGCTGCATGGCGATCTCGGTTGCCGTTCCTGTGGGTGAAGAAACCGCAGACGCACTGATCGAAAAACTGATCCCGCGCGTAGAAAAGCTGAAAGTCGGCCCCTACACAGCGGGCGACGACGTAGACATGGGTCCGGTTGTTACTGCTGCCGCGAAAGAGCGTATCCTTGGCCTGATCAACTCGGGCGTTGAGCAGGGCGCGAAGCTGGTTGTCGACAACCGCGACTTCAGCCTGCAGGGCTATGAGGACGGCTTCTTTGTCGGCCCGCACCTGTTCGACAACGTCACACCCGAGATGGACATCTACAAGCAAGAGATCTTTGGCCCGGTCCTGTCGACCGTACGCGCGGGTTCTTATGAAGAGGCGTTGAAACTGGCGATGGATCATGAATACGGCAACGGCACTGCGATCTTCACCCGCGACGGTGATACGGCGCGTGACTTTGCCAGCCGTGTGAACATCGGCATGGTCGGCATCAACGTTCCGATCCCGGTTCCGCTGGCCTACCACACTTTTGGCGGCTGGAAGAAATCGATGTTCGGCGACCTGAACCAGCACGGTCCGGACAGCTTCAAGTTCTACACCCGCACCAAAACAGTGACATCGCGCTGGCCGTCGGGCATCAAGGAAGGTGGCGAGTTCAACTTCAAAGCGATGGACTGATCATTCAGCTTACAAATCAGGAAACCCGGCCCTACATGGGTCGGGTTTTTTCGTGCATGCGCCAGTTGCTGCCTGATCGCGTACCTCACAAGAAATTCAGAGGTCGCCCTCTGGAAAAAGCAGGCAATCACTAATATTTTATCGGTAATTCAACCATCCGAGCAGCTCATAACTCCCTGGAGGCAACCTTGTCCCAAAATCGTTTTACCCGTCGTCACGCCCTTTTGGGCGCTGCATCGCTGATTGCGGCCCCTGCTATCGTGCGTGCTCAAAGCACTGATGCTTTCCCACAGACCGAGGAAGCAATCAGCACGCAGCTTCCAGTACGTCGTAACATTTCATCGTTCTCGCAGCAGAATTGGCAGGATCACTTTGACGAGTTGGGCGTCGGCGCATTGTTGGCCGATATCACCAGCCGGGCTGTTCATTACTGGGGGCCGGATGGAACCTACAAGCTGTACCCCAGTTCTGTCCCGATGAGCGAAGAGCTGACCAAGCGCGGCTATACCAAGGTCACACGCAAGGCGGAGAACCCAAGCTGGACACCAACCCCATCAATGCGCGAGCGCGATCCCTCGTTGCCAATTCGCATGGAGGGTGGTGAACCTGGAAACCCATTGGGAACTCGCGCTATGTATCTTGGCTGGCCTGCCTACCTGGTTCACGGCACCTATGATACCCGCAAGATTGGACGTCAGAGCTCGTCCGGCTGTATTGGTCTCTATAACCAGCACGTTGAAGAGCTGTATCCGCTGGTAAAGGTCGGTACTCAGGTACGATTGGTCTAAACGGCGAGTTTCTACACGAAACACAAAAAAAGCCCCGTCCATCAGGAACGGGGCTTTTGTTTTCGTGAAGGTGGTAGATTTATTCGGGAATGATCACTTCGTCGACAACGTGAATGACGCCGTTGCTGGCTTCGATGTCGGCCTGCACAACTTTGGCACCATTAACTTTCACGCCATTTTTTGCGTTCACGCTTAGTCGGTCGCCTTGCACGGTCAAAACCTTCGCGCGCTTTCCTGCAATGTCGCCGGACATCACTTTGGCTGGCACGACATGGTAGGTCAGGATCGACACCAACTGGTCCTTGTTTTCTGGCAGAAGTAGGGTTTCAACAGTGCCGTCAGGCAGAGCTGCAAAAGCTTCATCCGTGGGTGCAAAGACGGTGAAGGGCCCATCGCCTTTCAGCGTATCAACCAGGCCCGCGGCCTGAACGGCAGCAACCAGGGTGTTGAAAGACCCGGCAGCAACTGCGGTATCTACGATATCAGCGGCCTGTGCCTTGACGGGCAGTGCAAGTGCAAATGCGGCGGCAGCGCCCATAAATGTGCGGCGGAACATGGCTGTTAACTCCTCTCCAGCTTGTTATGGAAAGGGTTACGGGCCTGGGTTCGAACCGGATCACACAGAAATCAATTTTCTTTGAGCTGAACCCAGATGCTCTGCGCACGGCCCTCTTCTAGAAACGGCAGCGCTGCGACGGCGTCGGGGCGATCCTGCTGCAGGTAATATCCGGGCCAAAGCATTGAATAGAAACCGGATTGCAGCAAGGCATGCAACATGTATTGCTCACCCCATCCCGGGCAGTCATAGAAGAACCGTTTGGGATATTCATAAGGCAGAAAAACATCGTGGACATGAATGACAACGCCGGGTTTCAGCGCCGGAATGATCCGACAGAATAGATGGGCGACATCGTTGCTCATCCGAACCACATGGCTTGAATCGATGAACAGAACATCCCCAGCCTCAAGCTGATCGAACAGCGCGGGATCTACTTCTTCCAGTCGCTTCTGCTCAAACTGATCGACGACATGGGCGATATCTGCGCGCGGGTACGGATCAATTGCCGTGATCGTCGTATCCAAACCACCATCTATGATCGCCTGCCGCGTCACGCGGGTAGAGTTCCCGCAGCCGACCTCGATCACGCGCTTGGGCTGAAAGCGGCGGATCATCAAGTAAAGCGCATCCGCATCCGGGCTATGGTAATATCCGTTGCCGGTGTAATAACCGGTTTGGTTTCGCGCCGGGTCCTTCAACGCAGCAAGCTCATCGGCATGGCGCGTATACTCTTTGATCAGTTGCGCGATATCGAATCCGTCCATCCCCGGTGACAGGGCATAGGCAGGCCTGTTCAATCCCCCTGCCCGTTCGAACGCTTCGAGTCGCGCCCGTTCATCCTGTTCCGTAACCTTGTCGATCAGCTTGACGCCCAACTCATCTAGGGCGGCATTGATCTGCGGAAATTTTCTGGGTTTCACGAGGACGGCTCCACATTGCGTTGCGCCCGCTCTTTACCTGTGCACGCAGGACCTCTGCAAGAACCGACAGGTCAAACCCTTGGCAAAACGCTAATTTCCGTATTCACTGATGTGAATTGACCAACGAGGGCCGCCATGCAGCAGGAATTCACGATCGGCATTGAAGAGGAATACCTGCTGGTCGATCAAGACAGTCTGCAGCTCGCCGAGGCGCCCGCAGCATTGATGGAAGCTTGTCAGGCAGATTTCGAAGGCCAAGTCAGCCCGGAATTTCTGCAGTGCCAGATCGAAGTCGGGACCCGCCCACATGCTACGATCAGATCGGCGCGCGAAGATCTAAAGCGCCTGCGTTCTTGTGTATCAAAACGTGCGTCCGAGTATAATCTGGCTCCGATCGCGGTCTCTTGCCATCCGTTTGCGAACTGGAAAGATCAACACCATACACGGAAAGAACGCTATGACGCCCTGCAGCATGCTTTGGGCGGCGTGGCGCGGCGGATGCTGATCTGCGGAATGCACGTGCATGTGGGCGTCGAAGATCAAGCCTTGCGCGCCGACCTGGTACCCCAGATTTCTTACTTTCTGCCCCATCTGCTGGCGTTGTCGACCTCGTCTCCTTATTGGAACGGCGAAGATACTGGGCTTTCCTCCTATAGGCTCACCGTGTTCGACAATCTGCCCCGGACCGGTCTGCCCCCGGTGTTCAGCAGTTGGGGCGAATACGAACGCACCACCGGCGTGCTGGTCGAACTCGGCGTTATCGAGGATACCTCGAAGATCTGGTGGGACCTACGTCCATCTCACCGGTTCCCCACCCTAGAAACACGCATCATGGACGTACAGCCAAGGCTTGAACATACGCTTTCTCTTGCAGCGCTAGTGCAGGCGCTGACGCGGATGCTGTGCCGCCTGAAAGACCGCAATCTTCGTTGGAGGCAATATGATAAGTTTCTGATCGGCGAAAACCGTTGGCGCGCGCAGCGCTACGGTGTGGGCGAAGGTCTGATCGATTTCGGTGATCGCTCAATCAAGCCGATGGCTGAACTGATCGGAGAGCTGATGGGCATGTTGGCCGAAGACACCGAGGCATTGGGTACCATGACCGAACTCGCCCGACTTCGGCAGATCGCAGAAAATGGCACCTCCGCCACCCGTCAACGCCGTGTTTACGCTGAAGCTTTGGCGCGCGGGGATGATCCGGGCATGGCGGTGGTCAAGCACCTGATCGAGGAATTTCACGCCGACCTTTAAAGTCAAACCGCCGCCAAAATCTCTTTGATCCGGTCCGCTACGGGTTCATACAAATCGCGATCCGTCCAGTATCCGTTATGCGAAAGCGGGTTCCACGACGTAAAGATTTTGCCCGCATTGATCGGCTTATCCTTCAAGGCCCCACTTTGAGCAAGTTGTTCATAGCTTGGCGCGCTTTTGCCCAAAGGAAAACCCAAAACATCATGCTTGTCATAGTAGTTTCGCCACCAGGTCGAAAACTGCAACGCAGGCGGCAGCGCGCGGTTCGGGGCCATGATCGGAAAAATCTCATTCTCGGGATATGCGAACAGAAAAATCGGAATATTGCACCCAAACGTCACGAGGCCAGCAACGGTTTTCATGTTTTCAACATCTGTCGGATGAACCGGTGAACCACCCTGGCGCAGATGTCTTTGCATGTCATAAATATAGTTCGACATTATGTGCCCACCCAGCGAATGCGCCAGGATCAGTACAGGCCCCTGTGGTCCGACCTGGTATTTGACGACCCCCATCACATTCTCGATTTTCTTGTGGATCGCCTCATAGATCTTATCGCCATCATCCGGAGTTGGTCGGTAGGAAGCAGCATCCGACAGATTGCACACTACAAACTCGCGCAGCTTGTCGTATCCAAGGCTGCGGTTGACCTTGCGCAGATATGCCTTCTGCCGCCCTTGCAGGATCTGTGCCCAGACCACCTCGTGCCAGATTACATCATCCATATCCGCGCCGACCCGGTTCGAAACGCGTCTTTTCAGCCCTTTGGAAAACGTTGGGGTCGTGGATGGCGGCTGGTTCTGAGGATTGTACTGGCTGCCCATGCCGTGAATCGCGATAACAGCAAGCTTGTGTGACGACATAAGAATACTCCGTAATGATCAAGAAAGCAGAATTCCCGCAGTATACCTCACCGTCCAGAAATCCCCTAAATCGTCGGGTTTGCCGTCATTGAAAAATTTCTGTAAGGATTGAAGAATAAAACGCTCGTTCAATTCTATAGCCATCAGGAAGCACACGTCATGGATTTCGCGCTGACCGAAGAACAAACGGCCATTTTCGACATGGCCTACGCCTTTGGCCAAGACCACATCGCCCCCTTCGCGCGTCAGTGGGAAGCAGACGGAACCATCCCCAAAGAGCTTTGGCCCAAAATCGGCGAACTAGGATTTGGTGGACTTTATGTCTCGGAAGAGGCTGGTGGTTCGGGTTTGACGCGATTGGATGCGACACTGGTGTTCGAAGCGCTATCGATGGCCTGTCCCTCGGTCGCGGCGTTCCTGTCGATTCACAACATGTGCGCCAAAATGCTGGACAGCTTTGGCAGTGACGATCTGAAGTCCCGCATTATGCCAAGTATCCTCAGCCTCGAAACCGTCCTCAGCTACTGCCTGACGGAACCCGGATCGGGATCGGACGCTGCGGCGCTGAAAACGCGCGCTGAACGGACCAATGAAGGCTACACGCTCAATGGCACAAAAGCGTTCATTTCCGGCGGCGGCTATTCGGATGCCTATGTCTGCATGGTGCGCACGGGTGAAGACGGCCCTAAAGGGATCTCTACCGTCTATGTCGAAGACGGCACGCCGGGCCTGAGTTTCGGTGGTCTGGAACAAAAAATGGGTTGGAAAAGCCAGCCAACCGCGCAAGTTCAGTTTGACGATTGCAAAATTCCATCCGGCAATCTGGTCGGGGCTGAAGGCGACGGTTTCAAATACGCGATGATGGGGCTGGACGGTGGCCGCCTGAACATCGCCTCCTGCTCGCTGGGGGCAGCTCAGAACGGTCTGGACATGACGTTGCAGTATATGTCCGAGCGCACGGCCTTTGGACAATCGATCGATCAGTTTCAAGCGCTGCAGTTCCGACTGGCAGATATGGAGATTGAGCTACAGGCGGCGCGCACATTATTGCGTCAGGCAGCGTGGAAACTTGATCAGGGCGCACCGGACGCCACAAAATTCTGCGCGATGGCCAAGAAGTTCGTAACCGAAACCGGATCGAATGTCGTGGATCAGTGTCTGCAATTGCACGGTGGATATGGCTATCTGGCGGATTATGGCATCGAGAAACTGGTGCGGGATCTGCGTGTGCACCAAATTTTGGAAGGCACGAACGAGATCATGCGCGTGATCGTTGCGCGCCAGATGCTCTCCAATCGCTGAGGTCTTTGATGTCCGATATCGACATTCGCACCACAGGCCGTGCCGGGCGCATCACGCTGACACGACCACACGCCCTGAACGCCCTTAGCTATGAGATGTGCATGGCCATTGATACCGCTCTGCGCAACTGGCGTGAGGATGATCAAGTCGATCTCATCATTCTCGATGCCGAAGGCGACAAAGCCTTTTGCGCTGGCGGAGATATTGCCGAGCTTTATGCGACCGGCACCAAGGCGGACTATGCTTATGGCCAAACGTTTTGGCGCGACGAATACCGCCTGAATGCCTTGATTTTTGAGTACTCAAAACCAGTGATCAGCTTCCTGCAAGGTTTCACCATGGGTGGCGGGGTTGGCATCGGGTGCCATGGCAGCCATCGAGTGGTTGGAGAAAGCTCAAAGATCGCGATGCCGGAATGTTCAATCGGGCTGGTTCCTGATGTGGGCGGATCGCTGATGTTGGCGCTGGCGCCGGGGCGATCGGGCGAGTATCTGGGCACCACCGGCCACCGCATGGGGCCCGGAGATGCGATCTATGCCGGGTTTGCCGACCATTTCATTCCCCAAGAGCATTGGGCGGAGCTAATTGACCAGTTGGAGGCCTCAGGCAGGGCGGAACTGGTGGATGAGCATGCAGTGCCCGCACCGGATAGCCCCTTGGCTGAAATGCAGGGAGAGATCGACAGGCTGTTCGACGGAGAAAGACTTGGCGATATCCTGAACAGCCTGCGCAATGATGACACAGAATTTTCGACGAAAATTCTCGGCACCTTGCAGCGAAACTCACCTATCTCCATGGCTTGTGCTGTCGAGATGTTGCATCGGCTGCGCGGAACCGGCCTGACATTGCAAAAAGCGCTGGATCTGGAGTACCGGTTTACCTATCGCGCGATGGAGCATGGCGATTTTCTGGAAGGCATTCGCGCCCAGATCATCGACAAGGATCGTAACCCAAAATGGCAGTTTGCTGATTTGGATGTGCCTGCCGTCGCAGTGTCCAAGATGCTGCAACCGCTCGGTGCGGATGCATTAAGCTTTTCAGAGGAGTAAGGGATGAAAATCGCATTCATAGGGCTTGGCAACATGGGCGGCCCGATGGCGGCCAATCTGGCGCGCGCGGGCCAAGACGTCATCGGATTTGATCAAGTTGATGTCGCCATCGAAGGCGTTTCCAAGGCGTCCTCTGGCGCCGCTGCAGCTGCGGAAGCCGACGCCGTCATCACCATGCTTCCCAACGGGCAAATTCTGCGCGCTGTGGCCGATGAAGTTGTTCCGGCAATGCAAGACGGTGCGGTTCTGATTGATTGCTCTACGGTCGATGTCGACAGCGCCCGCGCGGTGGCGCAGCAAGCTGCTCAGGCTGGTCTGCTATCAGTCGATGCACCTGTATCCGGCGGGATTGGTGGGGCCGCTGCAGGCACTTTGACCTTTATGGCCGGTGGATCTGACGCAGCTTTTGCCAAGGCGGCCCCGTTATTTGAAATCATGGGGCAAAAAGCGGTTCACTGCGGTGAAGCTGGCGCGGGTCAGGCCGCCAAAATCTGCAACAACATGATTCTCGGCGTGACGATGATCGCAACCTGCGAGGCATTTGCGCTTGCTGATAAATTGGGATTGGATCGACAAAAGATGTTCGATGTCGTCAGCACGTCCTCAGGGTACAGCTGGACAATGAACGCCTATTGCCCTGCCCCCGGCGTTGGACCCGAAAGCCCATCCGACAATAACTATACCCCTGGTTTCGCCGCCGAGCTGATGTTGAAAGACCTACGTCTCAGCCAACAGGCTGCCGAGAGTGCGGACGCTGATACGCCCATGGGACAGGTTGCGACAAAGCTCTATGAATTGTTTGTCGAACACGAAGATGGCTTGGGGCGCGATTTCAGCGCCATGCTGCCACGTTTTGAGAAGCGGTCCAGAGACTGAACAACCTCAGAACGCAGCGCTCTACGAAGCACCAGAGAAGAAAATTCGCAGCATTTTCTTCTCTCGCTCTGTTCCTATTCGGCAGCTACGGCTTGCCCATCCAGCATTGGCTTCAGATAACGCCCAGTGTGGCTACGCTCACATTCAGCGACGTCTTCGGGCGTACCCTCAGCCACAATCTGACCTCCGCCATCGCCACCTTCCGGGCCAATGTCGATTATCCAGTCGGCGGTTTTTACGACATCGAGATTATGTTCGATGACAACAACAGTATTTCCTTGGTCGACCAGTTCGTGCAGGACTTCCAACAGTTTACGCACGTCCTCGAAATGCAGACCCGTTGTGGGTTCGTCCAGAATATACAGCGTTCGACCCGTTGATCGCTTGCTCAGTTCTTTAGAGAGCTTTACACGCTGCGCCTCACCACCGGAGAGCGTGGTCGCCTGTTGACCAACTTTGATGTAGCCGAGCCCAACGCGAGCCAAGGCATCCATCTTGTCACGGATCGATGGCACCGCTTTAAAAAACTCCTGCGCATCTTCCACTGTCATATCAAGTACATCCGCGATGGACTTACCCTTGAATTTGATCTCAAGCGTCTCACGGTTGTATCGCGCGCCTTTACAGGTTTCGCAGGTGACATAAACATCAGGCAGAAAGTGCATCTCGATCTTGATGACGCCATCACCCTGACACGCTTCGCACCGGCCGCCTTTGACGTTAAAGCTGAACCGCCCGGGCTTGTATCCACGCGCTTTGGCTTCTGGCAACCCGGCAAACCAGTCTCGGATCGGGGTGAAAGCCCCGGTGTAAGTCGCTGGATTTGAACGTGGAGTCCGGCCAATGGGTCGCTGATCTATGTCGATCACCTTGTCCAGATGCTCTAGCCCTTTGATCGTTTCACAGGGCGCCGGTGTCTGGCGAGCGCCGTTCAACCGCATCGAGGCGGTTTTGAACAAAGTCTCAATCGTCAGCGTCGATTTTCCACCGCCAGACACACCGGTCACACAAACAAATTTTCCCAGCGGAAATTCGGCCGTAACGTTCTTGAGGTTGTTTCCCGTCGCCTTAACAACGGCTACTTTTTGCTTCTTACCCTTTCGCCGCTCAACAGGCACCGGGATCTCGCGCGTGCCCGAAAGATATTGACCGGTGATCGAGGCCGCATCACCGGCGATATGCTCGGGCGTACCGTGGCTGACCACCTGTCCCCCATGCACTCCTGCACCGGGACCGATATCAAACACATAATCCGCCTCGCGAATGGCCTCTTCGTCATGTTCAACGACGATGACCGTGTTGCCCTGGTCACGCAAATTCTTAAGCGTTCCCAGCAGACGATCATTGTCGCGTTGGTGCAGACCAATCGATGGCTCGTCGAGTACATACAATACCCCGGTCAGGCCCGAGCCGATCTGGCTCGCCAGACGGATACGCTGACTTTCACCTCCGGACAGGGTACCACTTGAACGAGACATCGTAAGATACTCTAATCCAACATTATTCAAAAAACCCAACCGCTCGCGAATTTCCTTGAGAATTGCGCGCGCGATCTCGTTCTTTTGTGCGCTCAGATGATTTGGGGCATCCTCGACCCAGGCCAACGCCTCGCGGATCGACATTTCGACGACCTGTCCAACGTGCAAACCCGCAATTTTGACGGCCAGCGCCTCAGCACGTAGACGGTAGCCTTCGCACGTGCCGCAGGGTCGGTTGTTTTGATAGCGTTCGAATTCTTCGCGAATCCAGGCGCTGTCAGTCTCGCGATAGCGGCGCTCCATGTTGGGAATGACGCCTTCAAAGCTTCGGGTAACCTGATAGACGCGGCCACCTTCATCATAACGGAACTGGATCTCTTCATCACCAGACCCGCGCAGAAACACTTGCTGGACTTTCTTGGGCAAGTCCTTCCAGGGAGTGTTCTTGTCAAACTCGTAATGTCGCGCGATTGCTTCGATCGTTTGCAGAAAATACGGTGATTTACCCTTCCGCCAGGGCGCAAGTGCCCCGTCATAGAGTTTCAATGTCTGGTCCGGCACGACCAGACGTTCATCAAAGAACAGTTCGACCCCAAGCCCGTCGCAATCGGGGCAAGCCCCAAAGGGCGCGTTGAATGAGAACAGGCGCGGCTCGATCTCGGGGATGGTGAACCCACTGACCGGGCAGGCAAAATTCTCACTGAATGTGATGCGTTCGGGGTCGCCCTCTTTCGGTGCGGTTTCGAGGATTGCGATCCCGTCCGCCAGATCCAGTGCGGTCCTTAGGCTGTCGGCCAGGCGTGTTTCCATGCCCTCTCGTACCACCAGACGATCGACAACGACGTCGATATCGTGGCGGAACTTCTTGTCCAGCGTCGGCGGCTCATCCAATTCATAGAACTCACCATCTACCTTGACGCGTTGAAAACCCTGCTTGCGCAGCTCAAGGAACTCTTTCCGATATTCACCCTTCCGATCACGAACGATGGGGGCCAGCAGATAGCCGCGCGTGCCCTCCTCCATCGTCATGATCCGGTCGACCATGTCCTGCACCTGCTGCGCCTCAATCGGCAATCCTGTGGCCGGGCTGTAAGGCGTACCAGCACGGGCAAAGAGCAAGCGCAGATAGTCGTAGATCTCGGTTACGGTGCCCACGGTCGAACGCGGGTTTTTTGAGGTCGTCTTCTGCTCGATCGAAATCGCGGGGCTTAGTCCGCTGATGTGATCCACATCGGGCTTCTCCATCATGTCGAGGAACTGGCGCGCATAGGCCGACAGGCTTTCGACATAGCGGCGCTGCCCTTCGGCATAGATCGTATCAAATGCCAAAGAAGACTTACCCGAGCCCGACAGGCCAGTGATCACCACCAGCTGATCCCGTGGGATGTCGACATCAATGCTCTTGAGGTTATGCTCGCGCGCACCGCGCACCACGATATTCTTCAGCTCAGCCATTCAGGCCCCCAACAACCAACGTCACTCAGAGATAGGCGAGAGCGGCTGAGTCTCCAACCAAAAAATTAGAACAAAGTAAGAACAGGCGATTTTTCGACACTCGGCTTAAGCACTGGTTTTCTTAGCCAGAGCCCATGCGCAGATTGGAAAATCGGGATCGTTCCCCAAATTGTCTGTCTCAGGGTCATAAACAGGAGGCCATTCAAGTTCGAGATTGCGCAAAGCGGCATGCCGATTGCCCCACTGTTCGGCCCGGATGAGATCCGGGTCGAACCCACACTCAGTGAGCAGGTTTTTCAATCCGCGCGCAGACCAGCGCGAACAGTCATGCGGAGCAGCGTGAAATGGAATGAAGAACGGGACGGCCAGCCAGAAATACCCTCCGGGCCTTAGCATCTCTAGCACGTTCAGCGTGGCTTCAACCGGGCGATCCAAGTGCTCCCACACCTGATTGGCCAAAACCAGATCGACCTTTCGCACCTGCTGTTGTTTGTTCAGAACGGGTCCGGTGCAGATATCATGTTGCTTATGCCAAATCTGTTCATAGCTGCAAAATCCAAATTGCTTACCCCACGAACCAGAAATCTCAATGACATCAAGTGTTTCCGGCTTCAGGCCGCGGACCCACTGCCGGCTGCGCCGTGCCATGATAACTCGATTTAGACTGGTCACTGCTTGCCCCTGATGTTTTGCAGGCAATAAATCATAAGATCAGTAAGATGTCGGCACAAAAAAACGCCCACAAGGGCGTATGACTTTCTAAATCGAAGGAAAATGGCGCGGTTGACGGGGCTCGAACCCGCGACCCCCGGCGTGACAGGCCGGTACTCTAACCAACTGAGCTACAACCGCGCATTTAGGGTCTATGTGCGATCCGTTTGCCCGGATCAAAGGCTGGCAGCGATGGCGCGGTTGACGGGGCTCGAACCCGCGACCCCCGGCGTGACAGGCCGGTACTCTAACCAACTGAGCTACAACCGCCCACTGCCCGTTCATCTCTGAACGTTGGGGTGTATTATGGCTACACCCCGGCATCGTCAAGCGGCGTTTTCAAGTTTTTTGCTCGAACCTGATTTTTTCCGATCTATCCGACTTGGCGGGCAATGTGTGAAAACCGGATTTCGTCTGACGCGCTGCAATTTGAACGCTTTGAACTTGCGGCGAAACACAAGCCGCTGTATCAAACGCCGCTATGGGTGATTAGCTCAGTGGTAGAGCGCTTCGTTCACATCGAAGATGTCAGGAGTTCAAATCTCTTATCACCCACCATATTATTCAAATGCTTATGCGGCATAGTTGAAGCGTTTTGGAGCCATTTGGTTCAACGCTGCGAGCACAATGCTGTCATCCTCCGACATACACGCCGGATTTAGGACGATAAAAAACCTTTTGGTCATGCAGACGCCCCAGAAGGTCGTGTGCCTTGCGCACAAAGTCTTCACGGGTTTCCCTTTCTTCTACCCTCTCGTCAACAGGGCCATTCGATCTGGAAGCTATGGCATGACGCATGGCCTCTTCGATTATATCCATATCTTCGACCGAAAGCTCGAACATATCATTGTACAGAGGCATCCTGGGTTCTCCTACCTTGGCACAGACGACCAGCGTGCCTCATGTTCCGAGTCGATTCCACTTCAAATACCTATTGCCGGCGATCGCGTTTCGAAGAACACGCCCAGCAGGATTTAGAAGATGAATCGGGCAGACCTCGTTTTCACGA
Source organism: Ruegeria sp. AD5 (assembly GCF_056542345.1). Classification (NCBI taxonomy): domain Bacteria; kingdom Pseudomonadati; phylum Pseudomonadota; class Alphaproteobacteria; order Rhodobacterales; family Roseobacteraceae; genus Ruegeria; species Ruegeria sp. AD5. The sequence goes on along the minus strand of NZ_JBQFZR010000002.1, from coordinate 354,749 downwards.
ATTTTCTGCATGATATGTGGCACTTGCCATGTTTCCCGTGGCCTGCTTATCCTGATGTCATAGCCACCAATAAGGCACCCCTCTTTGGGCGAGAAATAACATGGCGAAACTGAAGCGGGAAATTGGCCTGGTCGGCCTGACCTTCATTTCGGTTGGAGGAATCATTGGGTCAGGCTGGCTTTTCGGCCCCCTACTCGCCGTGCAACACGCAGGCCCCGCCGCGGTTCTTTCTTGGATTATTGGCGCCGTTGCGATGTTCATACTGGCAATAACCTTCGCCGAGATTTCAGCGATGTTACCTATCCCAGGAGGAATCGCACGCGTCCCTCAGTTCTCACACGGCAACATCGTGTCGATGGCGATGGGATGGACGGCCTGGATTGGCTACAACACCACCGCTCCGATCGAAGTTGAAGCCATGCTTAAATACCTCGCGCCCTACGCGTCATGGCTCCACGCCGCAGATACCGGCGAACTGACCGGCGCTGGTGTTTCGGTCGCCTTGCTATTCATGTTGCTGTTCGTCGCTGTGAACGCACTGGGCGTAAAATTTTTTGCACAGGTAAATGCAACGCTGACCTGGGCCAAGATTGCCATTCCGATAGTATTGTCCGTGTTGTTGATCGCGACCCGCTTTGACGTGCAGAATTTCTCCGCCCCTGACGGTTTCGCCCCCTACGGCCTGAAAGGCATCATGGCCGCAGTATCAACCGGTGGGGTGATCTTTTCCTTTATAGGTTTCCGGCATGTTGTTGATATGGCAGGAGAAGTTCGAAACCCAAAATTCGACATCCCGGCCGCTCTGGTTCTGTCCATTGTACTATGTGCCTTGATCTACCTTGGATTACAGGTGGCCTTTATCGGCGCGCTTGATCCCATGATGATCCGCGATGGTTGGGCGAGTCTCAGCTTCGGTGGGCAAGGTCCTTTGGATGGCGTCATAATGTCTGTCGGAATATTGTGGTTCCTCAGCTTGCTGAACGTCGGGTCGGTCATCGGCCCGTTTGGCAATGGGTTGGTTGCAACAGGATCGAACGCCCGTATCGCTCTGGCCCTGTCGCAAAACGGGTTCCTGCCGAAACGTTTGCAGATCTTGTCATCGTTCGGAGTACCGCTTTGGGCCTTGGCTCTCAACTTTCTGATTGGCACTCTGTTTTTACTGACGGTCCCGTTCGCAACCGTAATCGCCCTGAACGGGGCCGCCATTGTGCTTTCATTCGCGGTCGGCCCAATCGCCGTGGTGTGTTTACGCGATCTGATGCCTGACCGCCCGCGCTCAATCCGTATTCCCGCCGTCAAACTTGTCGGGCTCACGGCCTTCGCGATCTCTACCCTGATCGTCTACTGGAGCGGGTGGGACACGGTCTGGAGGCTGGGAATTGCCCTGCTCATCGGCATGGCGCTGCTGCTGATCCGCTTTCACAATCGGCTCGATGAAATGGACGCGACCGAGGCGCTTTGGCTGATGCCCTATTTCTGTGGTTTGGGGCTGATCTCCTACATGGGTCAGTTTGGAGAAGGCGCGCAAAAGCAGATCCCGTTTGGTTGGGACATTGTGCTGTGTGCGGCATTTTCGGCAGTGATTTTTGCGCTCGCCGTACGCTCGGCGCTGTCAGACAAAAAATTCCAGGCTTACATCGAAAACGAAGAGGTGCTGGACCCGGCCAAACCTGTCATTGGACTTTGAACAAAAAAAGGCGGGGAATGACCCCGCCTTTCTAATTAATCTGTTTCAGGCTTAGTGGGCTGTTGCCGACGGTCCTGCCCCTTCGGCCGCCTTGGCGGCAGCGGCAGCGGCCTCTTCAGCGGCCTCATCCCACTCAATTGACTCGGGCTTACGTATCAACGCTTGCTCCAGTACCTCCGAGACGTGTTTGACCGCGATGATCTCCAGCCCTTCTTTCACGTTGTCGGGGATATCCGCCAGATCCTTCTCATTCTCTTCGGGAATGAGGACAGTCTTGATCCCGCCACGCAGGGCAGCCAGCAGTTTTTCTTTCAGCCCGCCAATCGGCATCGCGTTGCCGCGCAGCGAAACCTCGCCGGTCATGGCGATGTCCTTGCGCACAGGAATACCGGTCAGGACCGAAACAATCGAGGTCACCATAGCCAAGCCCGCAGACGGACCATCCTTTGGCGTCGCACCATCGGGCACGTGCACGTGGATATCGATTTTGTCGAACTGCGGCGGTTTAACCCCGATCTGAGGCGAAATCGATCGGACGTAAGACGACGCCGCGTCGATCGATTCCTTCATCACATCGCCCAGCTTACCAGTGGTCTTCATCCGCCCTTTGCCGGGCAGTTTCAGAGCCTCGATATGCAGCAGATCACCACCGACCGAAGTCCAGGCCAAGCCAGTGACTACACCAACCTGATCGTCCTGTTCAGCCAAGCCATAACGGAACTTGGGCACTCCAAGAAAATCATCCAGATTGTCGGGCGTCACCTTTACGGTCTCCGCGTCTTTCTTGATGATCTTGGTCAACGATTTCCGCGCCACTTTGGCGATTTCGCGTTCGAGGTTCCGCACACCCGCCTCGCGGGTATACGTGCGGATGATCGATTGTAGCGCCTCATCGGTCAGCTCAAACTCCTTGGCTTTCAGACCATGGTTTTTGACCTGTTTGTCGATCAGGTGCTGCTTGGCGATCTCGCTCTTTTCCTCTTCGGTGTAACCGGCCAGCGGGATGATCTCCATCCGGTCTAGCAGAGGCCCAGGCATGTTGTAGCTGTTAGACGTGGTCAGGAACATCACGTTGGACAGGTCATATTCGACCTCAAGATAATGATCCATGAACGTGTTGTTCTGTTCCGGGTCCAACACCTCCAGCATCGCCGAGGCTGGATCGCCACGGAAATCCTGCCCCATCTTGTCGATTTCATCGAGCAGGATGAGAGGGTTTGTGGTTTTCGCCTTCTTCAGCGCCTGAATGATCTTGCCGGGCATCGACCCGATATAAGTCCGACGGTGGCCACGAATCTCGGATTCGTCGCGCACGCCACCCAGCGAGATGCGAATAAACTCTCGCCCCGTGGCTTTGGCAACCGACTTACCCAGCGAGGTCTTACCAACACCCGGAGGGCCAACAAGGCACAGGATCGGGCCTTTCAGCTTTTTCGAACGTTGCTGTACCGCCAGATATTCAACGATCCGCTCTTTGACCTTCTCAAGCCCATAGTGATCGGCGTCCAGAATGTCCTGCGCGCGACCCAGATCCTTTTTGACGCGGGATTTGGTGCCCCAAGGCAGCGCCAGAATCCAGTCGAGATAGTTGCGCACAACAGTGGCTTCGGCCGACATGGGCGACATGTTTTTGAGCTTTTTCAGCTCACCCTCGGCCTTCTCGCGCGCCTCTTTCGACAGCTTGGTCTCGTTGATCTTGGCTTCGAGTTCGGCAACTTCGTTGCTGCCGTCCTCGCCATCGCCAAGTTCCTTCTGAATGGCCTTCATCTGCTCATTCAGATAGTACTCGCGCTGCGTTTTCTCCATCTGGGATTTGACGCGGGTTTTGATCTTTTTCTCGACCTGCAGGACAGACATTTCGCCCTGCATCAGGCCATAGACCTTCTCAAGCCGCTCGCTCACCGAGAGCGTCTCAAGCAGTTCCTGTTTCTGTTCAACCTCGATGCCCAGATGACCTGACACAAGGTCGGCCAACTTTGCAGGCTCGGTGGTTTCACCGACGGCGGCCAGCGCCTCTTCGGGGATATTCTTGCGCACTTTTGCATAGCGCTCAAACTCGTCCGCGACGGTGCGCAACAGCGCTTCGGTCGTGGTGACATCGCCCGGAATCTCGGTCAGATACTCGGCGCGCGCTTCGAAAAACTGATCGTTTTCAAGGAATTCTGTGATCTGCACCCGCGCCTGCCCCTCGACAAGCACCTTCACGGTGCCATCGGGCAGTTTCAGCAGTTGCAGCACGTTGGCCAGAACGCCCGAGCGGTAGATACCGTCGATTTCAGGATCATCCTCACCAGGATCAATCTGGCTGGACAACAGAATTTGCTTGTCATCCTGCATCACCTCTTCCAGGGCGCGGACCGATTTGTCACGGCCCACGAACAGCGGCACGATCATATGTGGGAAGACCACGATATCGCGCAGCGGAAGGACGGGGTATGAGGAATTCAGAGGCTCTTGCATGCTCTATCCTTATCATTGGCAAGACGGCGCTGGTCCCTGATTCAGGCAACCTTTGGCCATCTCCTGTCTTGGACGATAAAGGTGGGGCACCTGTTCCCCCATTTCAACCTCATCGCCGTTTGTCGTGATGCAGCATGACCCGATGATTTGGGGACTTCAAGGCATCCCGCAGACATATCCACCGATTTTAGCGGAACACCTGACCAAGACGGCAATAATTCATCAAGCGCAGATCAGAACACCCGCTGCTTGGCGCGAGACAAGAAAAAACCGTGACCGACTTCGTTTTTGCACTCCAGACCCTTTTTAGAAGAATGGCAGACAAACCCGCCAAACTCGCCAGTAACACCATAATCTGCACGATCAAATCCGTCCCGATTATGGTTTACCGGTTGGCACAGCATGCGGACGGCACCCGTATTGGTCATGAAAAAAGCATGCCCCCAATCCGACTGGCAATCCGCCGGGCGCGGCAAAGCCGGTGCGCCGCTGCGCTCGATAATGGTACAAGACATGTCAGAAACACTGGCCCCCTGCCCGACCACGCACTGAATGTTCTCGGACGGGGTTTCGAAGGTCCAAACATCCGCATGGGATGCCGATGCGCAGAGAACGATTGCAATAGAAACAACAAAGCGAGGCATTGAATCCTCCTGAACTAAACAAATGAAATTGGCAAAATAATGCGGGAACAGTATAGCAAAAAATGCGACGTTTGTCACCGCATGGGTTACAATCTAGAGTGGTTCAATATCGCCTTGTTCCCGTTGCGCGTGGAATTGCGACTGCCACTCAGTAAATGTTCCCTCGGAAATCGCATCCCGCATGACCTGCATGATTTCCTGAAAGTAGTGCAGATTGTGCCAGGTCAGCAGCATGCCCGAGATCATCTCATTCGAGCGGAACACATGATGCAGGTAGGCGCGAGAGTAATTTGAACATGCCGGGCATGTGCAGTTCTCATCCAGCGGGCGCGGGTCGTCGGCATGGCGGGCGTTCTTGATATTGACCACGCCGTAGCGCGTGAACACCTGCCCGGTACGACCGGACCGCGAAGGTAGAACGCAATCCATCATGTCGATCCCGCGCGCGACCGCGCCGACAATGTCATCCGGCTTGCCCACGCCCATAAGGTAGCGCGGCTTATCCTCGGGCAGGAAGTCTGGCGCATAATCAAGGCAGCTGAACATGGCCTCCTGCCCTTCACCCACGGCAAGGCCACCGACGGCGTAACCTTCAAAGCCGATCTGTTTCAGCGCCTCGGCGCTTTCTTCGCGAAGGTCTTGTTCCAACCCGCCTTGCATGATCCCGAACAGGGCGTGGCCGGGGCGGTCGCCGAACGCCTCGCGCGACCGCGCAGCCCACCGCATCGAAAGTCGCATGGACTCGGTGATCCGGTCGCGATCCGCGGGCAGCGCCGGGCATTCATCAAAGCACATGACGATGTCCGAGCCCAAAAGGCGTTGGATTTCCATCGACCGTTCCGGCGTCAATTCGTGCTTCGAGCCATCGACGTGAGATTTAAAGGTCACGCCCTTCTCGGTCAATTTGCGCAGACCCGCCAGCGACATCACTTGAAACCCGCCCGAATCCGTCAGGATGGGGCGGTCCCAGTTCATGAATTTGTGCAGGCCTCCCAAACGATCAATGCGCTCGGCCGTGGGGCGCAGCATCAGATGATAGGTGTTGCCCAGCAGAATATCGGCACCTGTGGCCCGCACGCTTTCCGGCATCATTGCCTTGACGGTCGCGGCGGTTCCCACAGGCATGAACGCTGGCGTCCGCACCTCACCGCGCGGCGTGTTGATCACGCCTGTGCGGGCCTTGCCGTCAGTGGCTTTCAGGTCGAAAGAAAATCGCTGGGTCATGTTAACGCCTTGGATCGCTGAACCGGGCAGGCTTTGCCCGATCTGCTGGGGCAATGCAACCCGTCAGGGTAGCGAGGCCACACGATCCGTAAACAGGCGTACCACCCCCGCCCCGTCCACATCCCGGCACACTCGCACTGGTGGCCGTGCAGGGTCAGGACGAGTCGCACCGATTTCAGCCCCGTCCAACGCCACCTGCAAACCCGTTTCGACCATTTCGAACATCGGTTCATGGGTGCAGGCGATAACGGCAGTCGAGTCATGCAGTCCGCACCCTTCAAGCCCACCGATCTTTTTATAGAACTTTAAATAGAAGCGCGAGATATCACGCAGAAAACCACCCATGTCAGGGGAACGTTCAGCGAGCGCCTCAAAATCAGCGGTCTCGTAGAGCGTTTTCAGAGTCACATCCAATCCCACCAGAATCGTAGGCGGCGGCGCGGCAAAGACTTCGTCTGCAGCTTTGGCATCGTGATAGATATTCGCCTCGGCATGTTCGGTGATGTTGCCCGGGCAGTACACGGCCCCGCCCATGATGACGAGCTTGCCAAGATTCTCTGCAAACTCAGGGTCCAATCGCATGGCATCAGCGATATTGGTCAATGGCCCAACCGCGCATACGACCAGCTCTCCGCGATGGCTGCGCGCCATGTCGACAAGAAACTCTGCGGCGGACAGGGCGTGGTTTTCGCCTATCTCATCAATCTGGGTCAGGTCACCAAAGCCTTCGGGGCCGTGCACATGTTCCGAAGGTGAATGCGTGGTCTCTCCCAAAGCGAATGGCGCGCCTTGGGCCACGGGAATGCCCAGCCCTAGTTTGTCCACCAGAAACCGCGCATTGCGGCTGGATTGATGCACATGGGTGTTGCCGAACACGGTGGTCAGACCAACAAGGTCAATTTCGGACGCAGCGGCGGCATAGGCAATGGCCATTGCGTCGTCGATGCCGGGGTCTGTATCGATAATCAGTTTCATCCTCGTCCGATAACGCAAACACCAGCGGGATGCAAAGCTGCCACAAAAGGGAATTTCTGGCCGGTATGAACGTTTTCACCGATTTGCATTCCGGCCAGCACAATCCATACCAGAGTTGAAATTGAGCGACTCAATCCCCATATGTATACCATAGTACACAATAAATGAGGACAGTATGACAGAAGACCAGATTATCGGACTGATCACTTCGAACATTATCTACCTGCTGGCGGCGGCGCTTATTGCCATTGTCATATTCAAAGGCATCAAGATCGTGCCTCAATCCGAGAAATACGTGGTTGAACGGTTTGGCCGCCTGCATTCGGTGCTTGGGCCCGGGATCAATTTTATCGTTCCTTTTCTAGATGTTGCCCGCCACAAGATATCCATCCTTGAGCGTCAGTTGCCAAACGCAACGCAAGACGCAATTACCAAGGACAATGTTCTGGTGCAGATCGATACCTCGGTGTTCTACCGCATTCTCGAGCCGGAAAAGACGGTCTATCGCATCCGCGATGTCGACGGTGCGATTGCAACGACTGTAGCCGGTATCGTCCGCGCCGAGATCGGTAAGATGGACCTGGATGAAGTGCAATCGAACCGGGCGCAACTGATTGAACGTATTCAGGAAAGTGTCGAAACCGCTGTTGACGATTGGGGGATCGAAGTAACCCGCGCCGAGATTCTGGACGTGAACCTCGATCAGGCCACTCGTGACGCGATGTTGCAGCAATTGAACGCCGAACGTGCCCGCCGCGCTCAGGTGACCGAGGCCGAGGGCCAAAAGCGTGCCGTTGAGCTGCAAGCAGATGCCGAACTTTATGCGGCAGAGCAGACCGCCAAGGCCCGCCGAATCTCGGCTGAGGCCGAAGCTTATGCGACTCAGGTCGTAGCAAAGGCCATTCAAGACAACGGGCTGGAAGCGGCACAGTATCAGGTTGCGTTGAAACAGGTGGAATCGCTGAACGCCCTAGGCAACGGCACCGGCTCGCAGACCATCGTTGTGCCTGCAAACGCACTTGAAGCCTTCGGCAATGCCTTTAACATGCTTAAAGGAGGAAAATGATGGCCGATCCTTTCTGGCTGACGTGGTGGATTTGGTTGGCCGGAGCGCTTGCTCTGGGCATCCTTGAGGTCGCGCTGCCCGGCTTCATTTTCCTGGGTTTTGCCATCGGTGCAGCCATTACCGGAGTGGTTTTGCTGATCCCTGGCCTCATGCCATCCCTGCCCGTTCTGCTGTTGATATTTGCTGTTCTGTCACTGGTCGCATGGCTGGTTCTGCGCCGTATGTTTGCCTTGCCGCACGGCCAAGTCAAAACCTTCAAGCACGACATCAACGACTGATCTGTCGTGGCGCCCTGATCAGGCGCCACGGCACCTCTGGACGCTGCCCGGCACTTTCCCTATATAATTTCTCAGGTAACAGACCCGAGGCATCAATGACCCACCCCAGTGAACAGTTCGAAGGCAGCCCTCTGATCGCTCCCTCGACCATCGATCACCCGCTCTACGAACCCGTGGTCGAAGCTTGCCGGACGGTGTTTGACCCAGAAATACCGGTCAATATCTACGATCTCGGTCTGATCTATACGATCGACATCACCGGAGAAAACGCGGTCAAGGTGATCATGACCCTCACTGCGCCAGGTTGTCCTGTCGCAGGCGAAATGCCCGGTTGGATCGTGGAAGCAATCGAACCCGTTGCTGGCGTCAAAGAGGTCGACGTCGAACTGACTTGGGAGCCACCTTGGGGCATGGAAATGATGTCAGATGAAGCCCGGCTTGAGCTGGGTTTCATGTAACTCTCGACTTACTCACAAAAAACATGGCGATGTTACAAAACGGTGTACTGCGTGTTACTTAACCGTTTTCATGTTGTCACAATGCTGGGTCACAAGGTCCTCAGGTACTGACCCAGTGATTAAGCATGCGTTTTTCGATCTGCTGGACGTGCTGGCGCAGGATGTCGAGTAGCGGGCGTCTTATCCGATTGCCCCGCTAAATTGACATACTTCGTGAATTGCATGGGCCTCTGACCATAGCCATCCCCCATTCAATGGGCCCATTCCGGGCCGCTCTTGCCCGAGAGCGGCCCTTTTTGATTGATTATTCGATGTTACAGGTCGACTTGATTTCAGCAGCGCGCGCGTCCAGCTCTTTTATATAGTCGCCTGACAGCATCTTCAGGTGCTTGCTCTCGGTTCCTGTGACGAGACCCAGCAAGGCACCGGCAGGGAGGATCGAGAACACGCTTTCAGCCTGCTGGTCCTCGGCATGTTTCTTTTCAGCTGCGATTGCGCGCAGATCACCGGGTGCGGTAGCACAGTTGACCGGGTGCCGTTTTGTGTCATCTATCGCAAGTGCCGCAGACGCGGACGCCAGCAACATAGATGTGAAAATGGCTGCTCCTGCCCAGTTCTGCGCTCTCATCGATCCAAACCTCTCTGGAATGCCTGTCCTTTACTTCAGATACGCTAAAGCTTCGCGCACCATCGTGACAACCCTGCGCGGAGTGTGTATTTGAACAGGCTCTCTCTTGAGCCCGGCGCGTGTCGGCCTTAGATTAGAGATAACGCGCGATAACGGAGCCCACCATGTTTGGCATTCCCGGCAAACAAGCCGTGACCATGACACCTAAAGCTGCTGAACAGATTGTTCGGCTTATGAAATCCGGCGGTCACACCGGATTGCGCATCGGCGTCAAGAAAGGCGGCTGCGCGGGGATGGAATACACCATGGACTATGTCGATGATGCGGACCCGAATGACGAAGTGGTCGAGCAGGATGGCGCGCGTGTGATGATCGCCCCCATGGCACAGATGTTCCTGTTCGGAACCGAGATCGACTACGAGGTTTCACTGCTTGAGGCCGGTTTCAAGTTCCGAAACCCGAATGTAGTCGATGCATGCGGATGCGGAGAATCGATCAAGTTCGACGAAACCTTGGCTGAACAACGCTAACTCGCAGCTTTTAGGTGGACGTAGGTCTCATTAAATCGCCGCGTCAGGTGCTCTCCGGCGCGGATCGTGGCGCATGAACCCGGCGGCGCAACATTTGTGTCGTAAGAAGGATTAAAGAACAACGGAACCGAGATCCTCTCGTTCACGCTGCCTTTGACCCTATGCTCGGTCGCTTTGACTTCTCCTGCCGTCCAAAACTCCAGCATCTCCCCGAAATTGATTATGAATTGTCCCGGCGTGGCGTTTACAGCTTGCCAATCGCCATCAGGCATACGAACTTCCAGACCCGGAGTGCCGTCCGTGGCCAGCAAAGTCAGGCAGCCATAATCCGTATGCGCGCCGATACCAAAGTCCTTTTCTCCCGCCCAATCAGGGCGTTGCGGATAGAAGTTACCGCGCAGCAGCGCCATTGGTGTATCAAAGGCGGCATCAAAACTGTTTGCATCCCTACCGATGGCAATCGCAATCGCGCGCAAAACGCGAATGGCAACTGAGCAGGCGTCTGAATAGTAACTCTGGATCGTTCCCCGAAAGGCGTCAGCCCCGTCTGGCCAGAGATTTGGGGCATACACACTTAATCCCCGCCCCGCATAGGGATCATCGGCTGGCAGTTCAAAACCGCTATCAAAGACTTCTTTGAAATCCGGGTTCGCCCTGAGATCCACCTGTTCGGAACGCGGCGCACCCCAACCGCGGTTGGCACCCGTAGCTGCCATATCGACGCTCTGCTTGATCTCATCGGGTTGACGAAAAAAATCGCGATACGCGTCAATCACCAGCTGCACACGGGCGGCATCTAGGCCGGAATTGGAGATTGTTAGAAGTCCGATCTGGCGAACAGCATGTCTCAGCTTTTCCATCTCAGCTGGATCACGCAGATCCAATTTGGCGAGATCGAGATCGTCTATCATGCCATCCTCCGCAACAACGCGCGCAATGTGTCCCGACACGTAGCGCTATGCAACCGGAATTGTCAGCCCCGCCTGCGGGTGATATCCGAGGGTTCAAAGCAGAAAACCGGAGGGATCGCGATGCGGCGTAAGTTGGCGGCAGGCAACTGGAAAATGAATGGAACTGGCGTTGCGCTGAGCGAGTTGGAAGCGTTGAAAGCCTCGCACCCATCTTCTGCGGTAGAAATCCTGATATGCCCACCAGCCACTTTGCTTCATCGCGCGGCAAATACGGTTGAAGGTTCGGGCATTGCCGTTGGCGGCCAAGACTGCCACGCGGCGCTCTCGGGTGCGCATACCGGGGATCTGAGTGCCGAGATGCTGTTGGATGCAGGGGCGAGCGCAGTGATCCTTGGCCATTCCGAGCGCCGTGAAGATCATGCTGAGCAGAACGAAGACATCCGTGCCAAAGCACGCACCGCCATGGATGCAGGCCTGAAGACGATCATCTGCGTCGGTGAAAGCCTTGAGCAGCGCGAAGCAGCAAATACTCTGGATATCATCGGTGGACAGATGTCAGGTTCGATCCCGGATCAAGCGACAGGCGAGAACCTGATTGTCGCATATGAGCCGATCTGGGCCATCGGCACCGGTAAGGTTCCGACTTTGGAAGAGATCGGAGAAGTGCACGATTTCATACGCGCACGTCTGGAACGCCGATTTGGCGAAGGTGTCGGCCGGTCAGTCCGCCTGCTGTATGGCGGATCGGTCAAACCCGGTAATGCTGCCGAGATTTTTGGCGTTTCAAATGTTGACGGAGCGTTGGTGGGTGGCGCCAGTCTGAAAGCAAATGATTTCTCGGGCATCATTCAGGCGCTTGAAAGCGCCTGATCGCCAACCTCATTCGGCAATATCTTCGGCCCAAAGCGCGGGCTTCTCTTCGATAAAACGCTTCATCAATGCAATGCAGTCCGGGTCATCTGCGATGATGACCTCGACACCGCGATCGCGCAGGAAGTCCTCATTGCCGCCAAAATTCACGGTGTCTCCGATCACAACACGCGGGATACCGAACTGTACGATCGTGCCAGAACACATCATGCAAGGCGACAGCGAGGTATAGAGCACAGTATCGCGATAGGTCTTCTGCCACCCTGCCTTGCGCAGCGCATCCATTTCCCCGTGGGCAATCGGGTCGCCCAGTTGGACACGCTGATTACGCCCTCGCGCGACGACCTCACCACCCCGCGCAAGCACTGAACCGATTGGGCAGCCTCCTTCGTCAAATCCAGCTTTCGCCTCATCATAGGCGACGCGGAGCAAGCGTGCATCGGTGTCGGTCAGCATATGCAGGTGTCCTTTGTTCGGAGTTGTTTCGCAAAGCTGCCCGACACCACTATGGCCGTCAACGCTTAGGCCAGTTTCATGATGACCAAACCCGTCACGATTAGAACCGCAGCGCCGATCCGCATGGGCGTCAGCGCTTCACCCAGGAACAGGATGCCAATAGTGAACGCCCCTACTGCGCCGATCCCGGTCCAGATCGTATAGGCGGTACCAAGCGGCAGATCCCGCATGGCCATTGCAAGTAGGCCAAATGACCCGATCATCGCAACACCCATGATCGCCGTCGGCCACAGCCGCGTGAAACCAGCGGTCTGCTTCATCGCGACGGCCCAGACGATTTCGAGAAGGCCGGCAAACAATAGTAATATCCAGGGCATAAGAACACCTCACTTTCCGAGATCGGGTCGTCCCGAATAATCGTCCATGATGGTGAGGTCGTCCTCTGACCCTCAGATATGCGTTTGGGCATCAGTTTCAAGACAAAAAAAACGGGCGGATTACACCGCCCGGTTCATATGCTCGGTTTAACCGATCTAGTTGGTTATGATCTCAGGCCCCATGAATGTGTTGGGCAGGAATGTCGAAATCCACGGGATATACGTAACCATGATGAGGAAGACGAACAGCACGGCCAAGAACGGCAACGCTGCCTTCACAACACTCATCATCGGCATACCCGCCACGCCCGAGGTTACGAACAGGTTCAACCCGACCGGAGGCGTGATCATCCCGATCTCCATATTGACCACCATGATAATGCCCAGATGGATCGGGTCGATACCCAACTCGATAGCAATCGGGAAGACCAGCGGGGCCACAATGACCAGCAGACCTGAGGGCTCCATGAACTGGCCACCGATCAGCAGGATCACGTTGACCACAATCAGGAAAGTCACTGGCCCCAGACCCGCCGATAGCATGGCGCTTGCGATATGCTGAGGCACCTGCTCATCCGTCAGCACATGTTTCAGGATCAGCGCGTTGGCGATCACGAACAGCAGCGTGACGGTCAGCTTGCCCGCCTCGAAAAGTGTATGCTTGGTGTCGGGGTGCACAAAGGCCGTGATCAATGCATAGGGTTTCTTGAGCAGCGAGATGTTCTGCGCATTCCCTTCGGTGCTGAGCGGACCCATATCCTTGTAGACAAAACTTGCGATCAGGAACGCATAGACGGCAGCAACAGCCGCGGCCTCGGTCGGGGTAAAGATACCTCCGTAGATACCGCCGAGGATGATGACGATCAGGAACAGACCCCAACCGGCCTCGCGCGCCGAGGTGAAGACTTCGCCCCAACCTTTCCAATCGCCTTTGGGAAGGTTCTTGACCTTGGCCATGACGTAAATGGTGATCATCAGCATCAGACCAGCCATCAAACCCGGAATAACGCCCGCAAGGAACATCCGCCCGACCGAAACCTCCACGGCTGCCGCATAGACCACCATCACGATTGATGGCGGAATCAGAATGCCCAGTGTCCCTGCGTTACAGATCACACCGGCGGCGAATTCCTTGGAATAGCCCACCTGACGCATGCCAGCGATGACGATCGACCCGATTGCGACAACTGTCGCCGGAGACGAACCCGACAAGGCCGCAAACAGCATACACGCGAAGACGCCAGCAATTGCCAGACCTCCGGGCAAGTGCCCTACACAAGCGATCGAGAACCGGATGATCCGCCGCGCCACTCCACCTGTGGTCATGAAAGATGACGCGAGAATGAAAAACGGGATAGCCAAGAGGGTGAAATGCCCCTCAAATGCCTCGAACAGCGTGCCAGCGACCGAAGCCAATGAGCTGTCGGAATAGATCAGCAGGAAGAGGGTCGAGCTGAGACCAAGTGCCACCGCGATCGGAACTCCGATCAACAATAGGCCAATGACCATCGAGAAAAGTAGTACGACGTCCATCAGTCATGCTCCCCCTGCTGGGCGCGGACTTCTTCGATCTCGTCCTCAACCTCGTGGCTAGCTACAAGGCGATCAGTTTCACCGCGCCAAATCTGTACTGCGACCTGTGCAAAACGGATCACCAGCAGCAACATCGAAAGAGGCAGAACGAAATACGGAACGACCTTGGGCAGTTTCTCGTAATACTCGCCATAGTTGATCATATCTTCCAGAAACCGCAGCGGCGCGACCATCGGGATATCATCAACTTCATAGAAGCTCTGGCTGCGCGCGCTCATGTCAAAGCCGGTCGGAAACCAGCGACCCGAGGTGGGCGGCAGATCGGCAAACACTGCCCAGTAGTCATACGAACCCTTGAGCAGGAGCAGAGAAAACACCAGACAGCAAGCCACGGCTATCAGCGCCAAAACCCGGCGTGGCGCGGGGGCCAGCATGTTCAGGATCGCATCAACACCCAGATGTGCATGCTTCTTCACTGCATAAGACGCACCCAGCAGCACCAACCAACCGAAGGTGAATACTGTCAGTTCCAGCGCCCAAAGAATGTTAGAATTGAATACAAACCGCGCGATCACATTGGCGAAGGTGACAATTGTCATCAGACCCAACAGGCACGCAATCATGGTTTCTTCGATATGGTCGACCAGCCCGCCTTGGCCGGGTTTCGCACCAGACATCTCTCTGTCCCCGCATTTTTTTGATGAGAGTGGTGGGAGTGTGGCGGGCCACTAAGGCCCGCCCAGCCTATGCGTCCATAACTCCCCAGTCCCCGGACGCGTGGCTTGAACCGGGATCAGAACCCGGCGTTGATCGCCTGTGCGGCGTCGATCTTGTCCTGACCAACGTCACCGGCAAATTTATCCCAGACTGGCTTCATCGCATCGACCCAGGCCTGGCGCTGCTCGGGGTTCAGTTCCCGGATGATGCCCCCTGCGTCAGTGATCGAAGCCTTGGCAGCTTCGTTTACGGAAAAGGCCTCCTTGTTACGAGTCTCGGTCACTTCGGCGAGAATCGTCAGGAATTGATCGCGAACTTCAGGCTCCAGGCTGTCCAGCCAGTCAACTGAGGTTACAACCAGATAATCGATGATACCGTGGTTCGTTTCTGTGATGCCGTCCTGCACCTCGAAGAACTTCTTGCCGTAGATGTTCGACCAGGTGTTTTCCTGCCCGTCAACAACGCCCTGTTGCAGAGCACCGTACACTTCTGAGAACGCCATCTTCTGAGGGCTGCCACCAATTGCTTCCATCTGGGCAACCAATACGTCCGAAGACTGAACGCGGAACTTCAGGCCGTTCGCATCCGAAGGATCTTCCAACGGCTTGTTCGCAGACATCTGCTTCATGCCATTGTGCCAGAATGCCAGCCCCTGCAGGCCGCGGCGCTGCATGCTGTCTTTCATCGCCTGACCATCAGCCGAGGCTTGGAACGCATCCACAGCATCGATGTTCTTGAACATGAACGGCAGATCGAACAGGCGGAATTGCTTTGTAAACTTCTCAAACTTCGACAGCGAGGGCGCGGCCAACTGCACGTCGCCCTGCAGCATCGCTTCAAGAACCTTGTCATCATTGTAAAGAGTGGAGTTCGGATAAACCTCCATGCACATCACGCCGTTCATCTCGTCATTGACGCGCTGCTCAAGCAGCGAAGCGGCGATGCCCTTGGGGTGTTTGTCCGTATTGGTCACATGCGCAAACTTCACGACGATCTCGCCATCATCGCAAGCTGCTACACCAGCGGTCGCTGTCACGGACAGTGCGATTGCGGTTGCTGCCGTTGTCAGGAATTTCATCAGTCTTATCCTCCCAGACTTCCCTAAAACTTCCATCGAGCGCCCAATCAGCGCCGTATGTTGCGGAGTGAACCGAATCGGCTCCTCACTCTCAACATTTTGTTTAGATGTTGCTGAAATCTGTTTTTTCCAAATAATTTCTTACGGTTAAATGATGTCCGTTATAAATCTGGTGTTTCGGCAGAACTACGCTGTGCGATTTTTCGCACAGGCAGTCAGCACCTTGTGCGAATTTCCGCACAATATCCGAATCGATGCGAGCGAATCGCTCGCTTAAGCCACAGCGCAACCGCAGTTCGCCCTAGCGGAAGTGTTTTGCTAACGACGATAGTCTTCTGGCCTAATGTGGTAGCGGGTCAGCTTGTCATAAAAAGTTTTGCGCGGCAGCTTCAGTGCCTTGGCGGCATCCGCAGCCTTGCCATTGTGGCGCCCAAGGGCTGCAATCAGCAAAGACCTCTCAACACGCGCCAATTGCTCGCTCAACCCCAGATCAGCGGCCTGTGCAACCTCATCCGGCATCCCCAACACAAACCGCATTGCCGCCGACATCAACGATCGGGCATTGCCCGGCCAATCCTGCGCCATCAGCGAGGCCAGATGCTCGGGTGTCACTTCAGGTTCCGCAATCCCGGCCTGCTCAGCGGCCTGCGCCACATAGCGGCGAAAGATGACGGGGATATCCTCGGGCCGTTCTGACAGGGCCGGGATTCGCACCCGCATGACATCCAACCTATAGAACAGATCGGCATTGAACCTTCCCTGTGCAGTAAGGTCCGACAAATCGGCCGTTGCCCCTGCGATGATTCTGGCTTCCGTCCCTTGTTCGATCAGTTCCAGCGCGGCGTATTGCGTGGCATCCGACATCGCCGAGATCTCATCCAGATACAGCGATCCGCCTGCCGCATCCTTACAGACACGCAACAAATCATCCGGGTTCAGGCCTGAGGCAGGGCGTTTGACAAATGGCCCCTGTCCAACCGGAGACATCAGATGGACAACTTCAGCGACCTTTGAAACTCCGCTACCCGCTGGCCCGGTAACCAGTACCTCGGCCCGTGTTGGCGCTACGCTCCGCACTCGCTCACGCAAGGCCTCGGCTTGATCTGACAACCCAAACAGCATGCGTGCTGCGGGATCGCCACGCTCAAGTTCGCGCCGTTGCTCGCGTTCCTGCAGAATTTCTGCGCGCGCGGCAAAGGCTCGTTCGAGTACCGCCAATAAATCCGCTGCTGCACAGGGCTTTTCCAGAAAATCAAATGCTCCCTGCCCCATGGCCTGTACCGCCATCGGGATATCGCCTTCACCTGTCAGCAATACCACCGGAAGTTCAGGATCAACCTCGCGCGCGTATGCGAGCAGATGAAACCCATCCCGCCCCGGCATGCGAATATCCGAGATGATCACACCGCCGAAGTCACGATGAATATGATCCTTTGCGGCCACGAAAGATCCCGCGGTGACCGGTTCATACTCGGCCAATTCGAGGGTTTGCGCCAAGGCCTCACGTACGGCGGCATCATCATCGACCAAAAGCACTTTGCGGATCATGCTGCCTCATTTTCTTCAAAGGGTTCCAGTTCAACCGTGAATTCAGCACCCTCGTCCGTGTTGGCACCGCGAATATCCCCCCCGAAGCTCTGAACCAGACCGTAGGATATCGACAGCCCCAGACCCATCCCCTCGGACGTCCCAACTGTTTTTGTGGTGTAGAACGGCTCAAACACGCGGTCGGGGTCCTCGATGCCGGGTCCGGTATCCCGCACCGACACGCGAATAGGCTTCCCCCCTGACAGAGTGACCAATATCCTGCGCGTCGGTCGATCGACCATCGCATCCGCTGCATTATTGATTAGGTTGACAAACACCTGTACCAGTCGCACCTCTCCACCCCAAGCATAGACCGCAGTCTTTGGCGGCACCCACTCCAACGCGACGTTCTCATCGCGCAGGCGCGCCTCGGTCAATTCTGTGGCAGTGTTCAGAACCTGAACCAGATCAACGCGCCCCATTGGTTCGCTTTCATTTCTCGCAAAGGCCCGCAGGTTCTTGATGATCCGCGCCATGCGTGCGGCCATATCGGAAATGCGGCCCAGATTTTCGCCAGCTCTCTGGCCCTTGCCGCGCTCAAGAAAGGCGGACCCGTTGTCGGCGAACTGCTGAATCGCCATCAAGGGCTGGTTCAATTCATGACTGATGCCAGCCGACATCTTGCCCAAAGCGCTCAACTTACCAGCCTGAACCAAATCGGCCTGCGCTTGTTTGAGCGCGGCCTCCGCCTCCTGCCGCTCGGCAACTTCGTGGCGCAAAGCGCTATTAGCCGCCGTCAAGGCGCGCGTACGTTGCGCGACCCGGCTTTCCAGCACGGTATTTGCCTCTGCAAGTGTCCGACGGCGTTCCGAGGCCAGAAACAACAAAGCACCAAAGGCGAAACAGATCGCCGCAACCGCCGCCGCCTGCAACCCCGCCAACCGGCGCGCCGGGGCGACATCAACCAGCATCTCTGCGGTCATCGCAATCACCGGAAGATCGAGCGTCAGATGCAGGGCGCGACGGGGCAGATAGCGACCCCAATTGAGCTTCCACACTTCATATCCCGCAATCCAGGTTGAGGCGAAATCGACATTCTCACCTTCGGGTGACATCAGGCCCTGCTGCCCTTGCCCGCGGCGCCATAGTAGCAGATCCGATCGGTTCGAGATAAAGACAACCCCATCCGTATCAACGAAAAACACCGCATCGGTGCTACCGCGCCAAGTTTGTTCAACGTCCTGCACATCGGCCAGAACCATCAACGCGCCTTGTATCTGACCCAATTCCCCAAATGCAGGGGCCGCATATGAATAGATGCGATCGCCGCTTGCGTCTTCGACCCCATGCGCGCTGCCCAAGGCACCTTGCATGGCGCGCTCGAAGGCCGGATGTGCGGACATATCGCGCTGCGTCACCGGTTGGGCCGCGACAAGAACCTGCCCCTCCGGATTCAGGTACATAACGTTAACGGCAGCGGTTTTGTCTGCCACATCCAGCAGCACCTTTCGGGCGGCCCGTTGCTGTTCTGATGTTTCTAGCCCCTGCAAAGCAGGATGATCCGCCATCAAGGCGGCCACTTCCTGATAGACCTGCATTTGCGTGCTCAGACGGTCGGCGGCCAGTTCCAAATCAGCCTCGGCCTTCTCGCTCAGTTGCGACAGGGCCTGACGATAGCCATAAGTCCAGACCGCCGCTGACAGCAATCCGACCGCGCATAAGAAACCGGCTATGATCCAAAAACGTTGCATATCTAGGGTCTTGCATTCAGCAGCCGCCATGGCAAGTCTGCACCGCATGAAGACGCTGACCCAATCCCCGACCGACCCGGCATTCGTGCAAAACCCATACCCCTTTTATGACAGCGCACGTCAGTCGGGCGATCTGTTCTACTGGAAAGACTACGGCCTTGTCGCGGCTGTCTCGCACAAAGCGGTGCAAATTCTGCTGCGCGATCGGCGCTTCGGGCGTGAAATCCCGGCGGAACTTGCAAAACCCGGCCCAGACCATCTTGCACCCTGGCTAGAAGTCGAATCCCATTCGATGTTAGAGCTTGAACCCCCGCGTCATACTCGATTGCGTTCTCTGGTACTGCGGGCGTTTACCTCTCGCGCGATCACGGCGCTTGAGGGGTCCACTGAACAGTTGTGCCACGATTTGATCAAGCAGTTCCCCGCTGGCCCCTTCGATCTGCTGGAGGCCTATTGCACCCAGGTCCCCGTGATCACGATCTGCCGTCTGCTTGGTGTGCCGGAAGACATGGCACCGCAACTGTTGCAGTGGTCGCACGCCATGGTGGCCATGTATCAGGCAAACCGGACGCGCCAGACCGAAGACGAAGCCGTCCGTGCCACACAAGCCTTTACCACCTATCTCGAAGAATACATCGAAAAACGCCGCACTGACCCGCGTGACGATCTGATCACCCGGTTGATCGCGGCAGAGGAAGATGGTGAAAAACTCTCGTGCGACGAACTGATCACGACCTGCATTTTGTTGCTGAACGCCGGTCACGAAGCCACCGTGCACGCCATCGGCAATGGCGTGAAGACTATGTTGACGACGGGTACACAGCAGTATGTCCTGACGCCCGGCACCATCGACGGCGCAGTCGAGGAAATCCTGCGTTTCGATCCACCACTGCACATGTTCAGACGCTATGCCTATGAAGACATTGAACTCTTCGGTCACCGCTTTGCGCGTGGTGACGAAGTTGCCTTGCTTCTGGGCGCAGCCAATCGCGACCCTGCTGCTTGGTCCCAACCCGATACATTCGACCCGATGCGAGATGTAAGCGCCAATACTAGCTTTGGTGGTGGCCTTCACTTCTGTGTAGGCGCTCCGCTGGCCCGGCTTGAGATGCGGATCGCCCTGCCCATGCTGTTCCAGCAATGCCCAAAGCTAAAGCTGACGGCAGAGCCGCAATATTCGGACAGCTACCATTTCCACGGGCTGACCAAACTCATGGTAACGGTCTGACTTAATATCCTGTCAAGAAACCCGGATCCGTTCTTCATCTGGCCATAAATATCTTGGGGGAGTCGCCTTCGGGCGGCGGGGGCGGCGCCCCCATTCACGCTTCAAACTATCCGACAGACTTCAATGGCAGCATTGTGGTCGATTTGATCTCTTCCATCGAAAGCAAGGCTGTGACGTTGTGCACCCGTACCTCTGAAATCAACGCCTGATAAAACGCATCGTACGCACGCGCGTTCTTGACGCGCACTTTCAGAATGTAATCGATGTCTCCAGCCAAACGGTGCGCTTCCTGAACCTCTGGACGATCGCGCAACGCTTTCAGGAACTTCTGCTGCCACTCTGCTTCATGTTCCGACGTACGGATCAGCACAAAGAATGTGGCCTCAAAGCCCAACGCTTCGGCATCCAGCAATACGGTCTGCTGGCCAATGACCCCTGCCCCCTTCAGCTTGCGAATGCGATTCCAAACCGGCGTCTTGGAGCTCCCTACACGGGCTGCGATTTCGTCAAGCGACTGGCTGGCATCCCGTTGCAGCTCGGCTAGAATTTTCCGATCCGTGTCGTCTATTCGCACCGACATTCCAATTTCCCTTCCAATTCAGGACAAACCTGCTTTCACTCACCGCATATAGAACATTTGTTCTTATTTCTTCGCGCATATGGCGATTTGGCGGGAATATTTCCTATATTGGCACACAAGTCAATTCAGTCACGAGATGATCCGATGCAGGTCAAACAAACAAATATGCGCATTCACAAACCCGGCGTCGCCCGAGTTGCGCAATACCCGCACGTAGTCTCGGTTTTCAATAAGGAGCTTGCCTGATGGCCCGCGCTTTTACCCCCAAAGTCGTCACCGCCAACGACTTGTTGGAAGGTGATGTGATTTACCAGACCGAAGATGACCGGTGGTCGCGCGAGTTGTCCGATGCCGAACTGATCACGGACGAAGCTCACGCGCAGGTTCGTCTGCTGGATGCCGCGCGTCAGGCCAACAAGATCGTCGGCGCCTATCTTGCCGACGCGGTGGCCGGAGAAAACGGCCCCGAACCCACCCACTTTCGGGAGGATTTCCGCCGGATTGGTCCGTCCAACTATGCCCACGGCAAACAGGAAACCTCCCCGCAGCCTCGGGCCTGATCTCAGGCCATTCTCTCTCCCCTTCAAGGCCCCGGGTCCGGGGCTGCAACTAAGGACAGCTAAACATGTATCGCTACTCCGAGTTCGACACAGCATTTTTGGCAGAACGCAACGCGCAGTTCCGTGCGCAGGTTGAGCGTCGCATTGACGGTTCGCTGACTGAAGACGAATTCAAGCCACTGCGCCTGATGAATGGTCTGTATCTGCAATTGCACGCTTATATGCTGCGGGTCGCTATTCCATATGGCACGCTGTCCAGTGCTCAGATGCGTCAGCTCGCTTTGCTGGCCGAGAAATGGGACAAAGGTTACGGCCATTTTACCACCCGTCAGAACATTCAGTACAACTGGCCGAAACTGAACGACGTGCCGGATATGCTGGACGCACTGGCCGAGGTTGGCATGCACGCCATCCAGACCTCGGGTAACACCATCCGCAACGTGACCGCCGATCATTTCGCCGGTGCCGCCGCGGATGAGGTCGCTGATCCGCGCCCCTATGCCGAACTGCTGCGCCAGTGGTCGACCGACCATCCTGAATTCCAGTTCATGCCGCGCAAATTCAAGATCGCCATCACCGGCAGCGAGAATGACCGCGCCGTGATCAAGGCGCATGACATCGGTCTGCAATTGGTTGAGCGTGATGGCGTTCTGGGTGCGCGCGTCATCGTTGGCGGCGGTCTGGGCCGCACCCCGATGATCGGCAAAGAGCTGTCTGAATTCGTCGCCTTTGACGACCTGCTGGCCTATCTTGAGGCCACCGTTTCCGTGTGGAACCAGATCGGTCGCCGCGACAACAAGTACAAGGCGCGCATCAAAATCACCGTGCACGAGCATGGCATCGACGCCATCCGCGCCAAGGTGAACGAGCGCTTCCTGAAGGTTCGCCCGCAGTTCAAAGGCGCGGATATGAACCTGCTGGAAGAAATCAAAGGCCACTTTGCGCCTCCGGCCTTCCGTGAAGGTTCAGTTGCCTCGTTCGAAAGCGCATATACCAACGATCCGGTTTTCCGGTCATGGGTCGACACCAACATCGCGCCGCACAAGAACGCAGACCATGCGATCGTCACGATCTCGATCAAGAAGCACGGCCAGACGCCGGGCGATGCGACTGCCGAGCAGATGCGCGTAATGGCTGATCTGGCCGAAGAGTTTGCCTATGACGAACTGCGTATCAGCCACGAGCAGAACGTAATCCTGCCGCATGTCCACAAATCCGACCTGCCCGCGATCCACGCGACGCTGAAAGAATACGAGTTGGCGACCGCCAACATCGGCTTGATCAGCGACATTATCGCCTGCCCCGGTATGGATTACTGCGCACTGGCGACGGCACGTTCGATCCCCGTGGCGCAGGAAATCGCGACCCGGTTCGAAGACCTGAAACTGGAGCATGATATCGGCCACCTGAAGATCAAGATTTCAGGCTGCATCAACGCCTGTGGTCACCACCATGTGGGTCACATCGGCATTCTTGGCCTGGACCGCGCTGGCGTCGAAAACTACCAGATCACTTTGGGTGGTGACGGTACCGAATCCGCCGCCATAGGTGATCGTACTGGCCCGGGCTTCGCCTATGACGAGATCGTTCCGGCGGTCGAGCGCATCGTCGACACGTATCTGGAGCAGCGCGACAGCGCCGAAGAGACCTTCTTGCAGACCTATCGCCGCGTTGGCATGGCACCGTTCAAAGCGGCGCTTTACCCCGAGGCACAGGCCAATGCCGCTTGACCTGATCCAAACGGAACTGGGGGCTGACCGCGCCGAACTGACCGAAAAGGTCGAGGCGCTGAACGCCCGCTTCCGCCACCACAGTGCCCATGATGTGATGCATGGCGCATTGGACGAGATCGAGGAGCTTGCTCTGGTCTCCAGCTTTGGCGCGGAATCGGTGGTGTTGCTGCATATGGCTGCAGTGGTCGACAAGATGACCCCAGTGCTGTTCGTGGACACCCAGATGCTGTTTGCCGAAACGCTGGAATACCAGCAGGAGGTCAGCGAGCGTCTGGGCCTGCGCAATGTGCAGATCATCCGCGCCGAGGATGGAGATGTTCAGCGCGACGATCCTTATGGCGCGTTGCGTCTGCGTGACACCGATGCCTGCTGCAACCTGCGCAAGACCTTCCCGCTGCAGAAAGCTCTGACTGGGTATTGTGGCTGGATCACCGGGCGCAAACGGTTTCAGTCCGGCACCCGTGCCGCGCTGGACTTTTTCGAGGTCGAGGACGGAACCGGTCGGATCAAGGTCAACCCCTTGGCCCACTGGGCGCCCAACGATGTGCGCGCCTATATGGAAGAAAACAACCTGCCCCGGCATCCGCTGGTGGCCAAAGGATACCCCTCGATCGGCTGTGCGCCCTGCACTTCGCCGGTCAAAGAAGGCGAAGACCCCCGCGCCGGGCGCTGGCGCGATCAGAACAAGGAAGAATGCGGCATCCATTTTGTTGATGGAAAAATGGTGCGCATCGGAGAGAAAACATGAACGTAATCGTAAACGACGAGGGCTTTGCCCCCGATGATTGGACCGATGGCTATGTCACGCTGGACGATGCAGCGAATGACGTGGTTGCACTGGATATCGCCTCGGACACTGACCCCGATGAACTGTTTGACCGGCTGGGCAGCGCCCAGATGGTGCGCGTGGACTTTCCATCCTCAGCGGATGGGCGCGGCTTTACGATCGCGCGCGTTCTGCGTCTGAAAGGTTATACAGGTCGCCTGCGGGCAAAAGGCCATGTTCTTGCAGACCAATACGCCATGGCGCGTCGTAGCGGCTTTGACGAAGTCGAAATTGATGACACCTTGGCGAACCGGCAACCCGAAGATCAGTGGCTGGCCCGGGCCAATTGGCAGGACAACAACTACCAGGCCCGCCTGCGCGGCTGACCCGCCATCGCCAACCTGTGATACGAAAGGGGCAATCTGCCCCTTTTCCTGACTTGGATCAAAGATTAAACGGAGATGTCGGTTTAGCAGACCGGTAGTGAAACGATGACAGAGATGAAACCCGTGAGTGAAGCAACCGCCGTTAAGGCCCCTGTCCTGCCCGATGCCCAGACCGTGACCGAGGTCAAGCACTGGACCGACCGCCTGTTTTCTTTCAAGGTGTCGCGCCCGGCTTCCTTGCGCTTTCGCTCGGGTGAGTTCGTTATGATCGGCCTACTGGGCGATAATGGCAAACCGCTGTTGCGCGCCTATTCCATCGCCTCGCCTTCATGGGATGAGGAACTGGAATTCTACTCGATCAAAGTGCAAGACGGCCCGCTGACCTCAAAACTGCAGCACATCCAGCCTGGTGATCAGATCATCCTTCGGCCCAAACCCGTCGGCACGCTGGTGCATGACGCATTGCTGCCCGGCAAGCGCATCTGGTTCTTCGCCACCGGCACAGGCTTTGCGCCCTTCGCGTCGCTGCTGCGTGAACCGCAGACCTATGAGGATTATGACGAGGTTATCATCACCCATACCTGCCGCGACGTAGCTGAATTGGATTACGGTCGCGAGTTGATCGAGAGCGTCAAACAGGACGAGTTGCTGGCCGAACTGATTGGTGACGGTTTCGCCGACAAGATCCGCTATTATCCCACCACCACGCGGGAAGAGAGCCCAAAGATGGGCCGTATAACCGAGCTGTTAAAAGACGGCACCGTATTTGCCGATCTGGGCATCGAAGGTGGTATCAAGCCAGATACTGATCGCGCGATGGTTTGTGGCAGCCTTGCCTTCAACCATGACATCAAAGCAATTCTGGAAGAGTTCGGCTTGCGAGAAGGTGCAAATTCCGAACCCAAGGAATTCGTGATTGAAAAGGCATTTGTGGGCTAATGGGGTTTGCCGGCGGAGTTATCGACACCCTAAACCGGCAAAAACTCACGAAATTCATGGAAAATTCATGCGGCTTGCAATTTATGCCGCTTGAAACACCTCTCAGCCCGGTCTAAATTCCGGGCTCGAAATTCTGCAATCATCAAAGGAATGAACCCATAGCCCGCAGACCTCACAACGCGCCGCCACAGCGAGATACCGGCCCGCGCGTCAATGACAAGATCCGTGCTCCCGAAATTCGCCTGATTGGCGCCGAAGGTGAAAATGTCGGGGTGGTTCATCCCGCAAAGGCCATGCAGATGGCCGCCGATGTCGGCCTCGATCTGGTTGAGATTTCGCCCAACGCGAACCCGCCGGTCTGCAAAATCATGGATTTCGGCAAGTTCAAGTACGAACAGCAGAAACGCGAAAGCGAAGCCCGCAAGAAGCAAAAGATCATTGAGGTGAAAGAGGTCAAGTTCCGGCCCAACACCGACACGCATGACTATGACGTCAAGATGCGCAACGTGTTCAAGTTTCTTGAGAACGGCGACAAGGTCAAAGTCACCCTGCGTTTCCGGGGCCGCGAGATGGCGCACCAGAACCTGGGGCGTGAGCTGCTGGAACGTGTGGCCGAAGACGTCAAGGATCTGGGCAAGATCGAGAACATGCCCAAGATGGAAGGCCGTCAGATGATCATGATGATTGGCCCGCTGCCACAGAAGTAGGTTTTCTTTTGTAGAATGACAAAAGCCCCTCCGAAATCGGAGGGGCTTCTTTGTTTTCTGGCTTCTCGCCTAAATCAGATCACCGAGGATATCGCCCGATCCAGCTTGTCTACAAGCTCGACCAGTTGGTCATCTTCGATGATAAAGGGCGGTGCTAGGAGGATATGATCTCCGTTGCGTCCATCACGCGTTCCCGACATCGGGTAACAGATCAATCCCTCGGCCATGGCGGCTTTCTTGATCTTGGCCGCTAGGCCGCGCGAAGGATCAAACGGGGTTTTCGTATCCCGATCCTCGACCAACTCAATTCCTCGGAATAAGCCGCGGCCCCGTATGTCCCCGACATTCGGGTGTTGACCAAACTTGTTTTCCAACATGCTCTGCAATTTGCCCCCCATTACGCCGGTCCGCGCTGGCAGGTCACGAGAAGTAAGTTCCTGTACAACGGCAAGCGCAGCCGCAGTCGCAACCGGATGACCGATATAGGTGTGGCCATGCTGGAAGAAGCCCGATCCATCCCGGATCGCATCATAGATTCGACCCGAACACAGCATCGCTCCGATAGGCTGATACCCTGCCCCCAACCCTTTGGCGATACAAAGAATATCTGGCGCGACATCGTCATGATCACAGGCAAACAAATGCCCGGTACGACCCATGCCGCACATTACTTCGTCGAGGATCAGAAGAACGCCGTGTTGATCGCAAATTTCACGGATTCGCTTGTAGTACCCCTCGACTGCCGGAACAGCCCCAAGCGTCGCACCAACCACCGGCTCTGCCATGAAAGCCATGACCGTTTCAGGCCCAAGGCGCAGGATTTCTGCCTCCAGCTCATTCGCAACGCGCTGACCATATTCAAAACTGCTCTCATCCTCAGGCTTTTCGGCGTACTCATAGCAAGGAGCGATATGAGTCATCTCGATCAGCATCGGTGCAAACTGCGCCCGCCGCCATTCATTGCCACCCGCCGAAAGTGCCCCCAAAGTGTTGCCGTGATAGCTTTGCCGACGCGCGATCACATGGCGGCGTTCTGGCTGACCGGTTTCAAGATAATACTGCCGCGCCAGTTTGATAGCAGCCTCGGTCGCCTCTGACCCGCCCGAGACAAAGTAGACCCGGTCCAGATCGCCGGGGGCGTGTTCAATCAGCAGATCAGCCAGTGCCTCTGCCGGTTCCGAGGTCATAAAGCCGGTATGCGCAAACGCAATCTGCGCCACCTGATCCTGCACCGCTTTGACCACAGCGGCGTTGGAATGGCCGAGGCATGAAACGGCAGCATCCCCGCAATCCAAATAACGACGGCCGTTTGAATCGATCAGATAACAGCCGTCACCACCAGCAGCCTCAGGCAGTTCCGACTTGGTGTGACGTGGAAATACGTGACTCATGTCGAAGTCCTTTTCAGAAGATTAATGAGCGCCGCGACTGATGCAGCATTGTCTGCCCAAGCCTGGCCATTCGGACCTGCAAGGCTGTTTTCGAAACCCACGCGCACATCGCCACCCAACTGCGCGGCCTTTTGCAGGCACGCATGCTCCTGCCCTCCAAAGGCACAGACCATCCATGGATCAGCGCTGTGTGGAAACACATCCAGATCATTCGGACTCGATTCTTTCGCCGTGGCATAGCGACCAAGGACAAGCAGACGGTCGACCTGATCCGATTTTACCACCCCTTTAGCCTGCCAATGGGTCAGTAACTCGACGTCAGCGACATCATAGAGGATATGCTGAACACGAGTCCCTTGTTCCGCGCATAGTGCGTAGACCTTTGGCGCAAGTTCGGGCGACCGTGCAATCTCGCGCACCGAAATCGAAGCCCAGTCCGGGCGCACATCTTTCAAACAAGCAAGTTGTGCTTGAACGCTGAAAACGCCAGCAGCTTCTGTCGTAATCTGGATGTCCATGTCAGGGGCCGCAGCACGCAGTTCAGCAATGGTTTCACAATACAAACCCGCATCAAGCGAATGCTGACCCGCCTGATCACGAACATGCAGGTGCAGGCCTTGCGCACCTGCCCGATTGCAGGTCTTCGCAGCTTTGACGATTTCGTCCGTTGTGATCGGCAGCGCAGGATGATCCCCATGCCCCCGCCGCGCCCCGTTCGGAGCCACCAACACATATGGCCTTCTCGTCATCCTCAAACCAGTCCCAGACATTCCGTCACCTGTTTTTTACGATCCCGAATTAAACACCTCGCTCACGTTTTCAATTTGCATTCTTCATAACATTTGTTTTTTCTTACCAAATGCAACACACCTCATCCCAACTGACCGAGCAGCTTCGGCACGAAATCGACACCCTGCCTCAGCAAATGCAAGCCGCAGCGAAATACATCATCGACCACCCTGGCGATTTCGGGCTCGACCCGGTTCGGCTTACCGCCGAAAAGATCGGCGTCAGTTCAAACGTTTTGGTGCGGTTGGCACAACGCATGGGATTCGACAGTTTTGAGTCGTTCAGACGACCCTTTCGCCAAACCCTTGTCACAGACCGGGAAGATCGGCTGGGTCAAGGCTGGCTGGATCGCATGAAATCGGGGGGCCAATTCAGCGCCGCGCAAGCTGGGTTTGCGCAAAACGAACTGAACGTCGTAGCCCGCTCCCTGCGACTGGCCGATCCTGATTTGATGCAACAGGTCACGGAGTACATGATTGCAGCTAATCGCTGTTTCATAACCGCGACCCGGGCCAGCTATGCTTTGGCCTATTATCTCCACTATGCGGGTCGGATGGCACACCCAGGATTTCAGCTTATCCCGCGACATATGGGATCAGCCATCGATGATTTGCTCGAGGCCGATGAAGCGGACTGCCTTTTCGCTATTACCGTTCACCCCTATTCCTCTGACACCATACAATCCATGCGTTTTGCGCGTAAACGCGGCATGCGCATCGTGCTATTGTCGGATAGCGACGTCATCGCCCCTGGTGTTAACCCTGACATCGTGCTGCCTGTAAGTACCCGCGCGCAACATCACTTTTCCAGCTTCTCCGGAGCGATGGCAGTGCTTGAATGCCTGCTAGGTCATCTCTTTGCCGCCGGGGGATCAGCCGCGCGTGACCGCGTGGAACGCTATCAGACGGCACGAGAAGACACCGGCGCCTACTGGCGCCCCGCCAAGCCCCCAAGAGTTTGGAAAGAATAAAGAGCCCCGGCTTTCACCGAGGCTCTCAAAGCTGATTAACAATCAGATCAGCTGCAAGCTTCGACAGCCCGTTTCGTCATAACAGTGACCAGATGCGCCCGATACGTTTTGCTCCCGTGCAGATCACCAATCATGTTCATCGGATTGATGTGCAGCCCCATCAAAGCGTCCGCGCGGAACTCTTTGTTCAGGGCCTCCTCAGCCTCTGCCCAGCGGAAAACTCCGTCCTCGCTTGCGCCGGTTACTGCAACCCGAACGCCATTGGCGAACCGAGCGAGATAAACCCCGACCAACGCAAACCGAGACGCGGGCTGCAAAAACTTCTGATAACTCGCCGCCTGAGGCACAGGGAAACGCACCGAAGTGATAATCTCGCCCTCTTCCAAAGCTGTCGTGAACATGCCCTGAAAGAAGTCATCCGCCGCTATCTGGCGATTATTGGTGACAATGGTCGCGCCTGAACCCAGCACTCCCGCCGGATAACAGGCCGCTGGATCATTGTTGGCAATCGAACCGCCAATAGTGCCACGATTACGCACCGCAGGATCACCGATCTGGCCGGCCAGCGCTGCCAGCGCCGGATAGTTACCAGCAGCTTCAGCGGCCACATTTGCGTGGGTTGTCGCACCGCCTATCGCTACCGAGCCATCATCCTCGACGCAGACCCCTTTCATTTCAGCGATTCCATTGACCGAAACCAGCTTGGATGGCGCGGCCAACCGCTGCTTCATTGTGGGGATCAGGGTTTGCCCACCCCCCAATGCCTGTGCATCCTCAACTCCCAACGCAGTAACCGCGTCAGCGATGGTCGAGGGTTTCTCAAACTCGAAATTGTACATTTCGTTCTTCCTTTCCGAAAAGCGCGGATCCGCCCTTCATCTGGCTATAAATATCTCGGGGAGCGCGAGGGGCTGGCCCCTCGCACCCGAACCTCTCAACCATGCATTGCTGTCCAAACACGCGACGGGCTCATCGGCATGTCAATGTGATCAACAGCCTTTCCACCCGAGTTCAGCGCATCCAGAACCGCGTTGACTACCGCAGGCGGCGAGCCAATCGCACCAGCTTCACCGCAGCCCTTCACACCCAACGGGTTGTGCGTACACGGCGTCTGACTGGAATGGTCGACCGCATAGAACGGCAGATCATCGGCGCGTGGCATCGCGTAATCCATGAAGGATGCGCTCAGCAACTGGCCATTCTCGTCATAGGCGCAGTTTTCCAACAAAGCCTGACCGATACCCTGACCGATACCGCCATGTACCTGACCATCCACAATCATCGGGTTAACGATGTTGCCAAAGTCATCCGCAGCGGTGAACGCTTCGATGGTCACCTGTCCAGTCTCGGGATCCACCTCAACCTCGCAGGCATATGCCCCCGCTGGGAAGGTGAAGTTGGCCGGGTCATAAAATGCGGTCTCCTCCAGCCCCGGCTCAACCTCCAATGGGAAGTTGTGCGGCACATAGGCTGTCAGAGTCACATCACCCCAGGCCACCGACTTGTCAGTGCCCGCGACGCTGAACTGACCGTCCTTCAGCTCGATATCGGCCTCGGACGCCTCGAGCAGGTGGGCCGCGATCTTCTTGGCTTTGTCGATGACCTTTTCGGTCGCCTTAACCATGGCCGAACCACAGACCGCCAGCGAGCGTGAGCCATAAGTGCCCATGCCGAACGGGATCTTCGAGGTGTCGCCATGCACAATCTCGACCATCGACTCGTCGATGCCGATCATGTCGGCCACTACCTGCGGGAAAGCAGTCTCATGCCCCTGCCCGTGGCTATGTGCACCAACCATGACACTGATAGAACCGGTGGCGTTTACCCGAACCGTAGCTGCATCATAGAGTCCTGCCCGGGCCCCCAGCATACCGACGATGTTCGAGGGCGCGATGCCGCAGGCCTCGATATAGCAATTGACGCCTAGGCCACGCAGCTTGCCATTGGCCTCGCTTTCCGCCCGTCGCGCGGCAAAGCCAGCCAAATCAGCAGCAGCTTCAAGCTTATCCATCGTCCCGTTGTAATCCCCGGTGTCGTAGGTCAGCGCCACCGGTGTGTCATACGGGAACTGGGTGATGAAATTCTGGCGACGCAGGGCGATCGGATCGACACCCAGTTCACGCGCCGCCTTGTCGATGACGCGCTCCAGCTGATAGGTCGCCTCTGGCCGACCCGCACCGCGATAAGCGTCCACCGGCACTGTGTTGGTGAACATTGCCTTCACATTCACCTGAATGACCGGCGTTTTGTAATTGCCCGCCATCAGAGTGCCATGCAGCCAAGTCGGAACCGAGCTTGAGAAGGTCGACAGATACGCGCCCAGATTGGCGTAGGTGTTGGTGCGGAGGCCTGTGAAGTTATTGTCCGCGTCCAAAGCGAGCTCAATCGTGCTGACGTGGTCGCGGCCCTGCGCATCCGACATAAACGCCTCGGACCGGCTGGCGGTCCATTTGACCGGACGGTTGCAGGCCTTGGCAGCGAATGTACAGAACGCCTCTTCCGCGTAGTGGAAAATCTTCGTGCCAAATCCACCACCAACATCAGGCGCTACAACACGCACTTTGTGTTCAGGCAAGCCCAGAACAAATGCGCACATCAGCAAGCGGATCACATGCGGGTTCTGCGAAGTGGTGTAGAGCGTGTACTCATCCGTACCCCGGCTGTACTCGGCCACCGCAACACGCGGCTCCATCGGGTTTGCGACCAGACGGTTATTGATCAGGTCCAGAGTGGTGACATGGGCCGCGTTGGCAAAAACCTCATTGACCTTGTCATTGTCTTCTTCGCCTAGATGCCAGTCATAGCAGATGTTGTTCTTCAGATCCTCGTGGATAAGCGTAGCGCCATCCTGCGCTGCGGCTTTCATATCCAGCACGGCGGGGAGCTCTTCGATATCCACTTCAATCGCTTCCGCCGCATCGCGGGCGAGTTCAAGGCTGTCCGCGACAACGGCAGCGATGGGATCGCCTACATGTCGGACCTTGCCTTGCGCCAGAATGGGATGCGGTGGTTCCTGCATCGGGGCGCCATGACGGTCGGTTACTTCCCAGCCGCAGGGCATTCCGCCCACGCCTTCAAAGTCCTTGCCGGTGAACACCTTCACAACCCCCGGCATACCCTCGGCGGCAGATGTGTCGATGTTGGTGATCCGGCCATGCGCGATGTCGGACCGTAGGAAATGCACATAGGCCTGGCCATGTACGTTGATGTCGTCGGTGTAATTGCCTGCTCCGGTCAGAAAGCGTACGTCCTCGCGCCGCTTGGAACTGGCTCCGATGCCACTGTCTTTGGGCATTGCTTGTTCTCCTCCGTGGAAAAGAATTTTCGTCGAAAATTCTTAACCGCCTCACTCGGCGGCGATGCTGGAAACGTCTTGACCCGATGCGGCCATGATTGCCTTGACGATGTTGTGGTAGCCTGTGCACCGGCATAGGTTACCCTCAAGGTACTTGCGAATTTCGCCTTCGGTCGGGCGCGGGTTATCCTTTAGCAATGCTGCAGCGCTCATCACCATGCCCGGAGTGCAAAACCCACATTGCAGCCCATGATGATCCTGAAAGGCCTGTTGGATCACGTTCAGCGTGCCATCTTCGGCCGCCTGCCCCTCGATCGTGCCCACATCCGCGCCGTCTGCTTCCAGCGCCAGCATGTTGCAGGATTTGACCGCCTCACCATTCACGTGCACTACGCACGCGCCACATTGAGCCGTGTCGCAGCCAATATGTGTGCCTGTCAAATTCAGGTGGTCGCGTAGAAATCCGGATAATAGAGTCCGCCCTTCAACATCACCGCTGACGGCAACGCCGTTCACGGTCATTGAGACCTTGGTCATAAGATCCTCCCCTTTTTTTGGCTTATTTGCTAAGCCAGAGTTAAACACGGTAAATTTCGTTTGAGAACAAAAATATTTGCCTGATTTTTCCGCAGTTTCGCTGATCAGCCTTCTAACAATGATGCGTCTACCAAACGGGGCAAAATTGCCGTTGCGTCATTTACTCTTGGCAGCGCGGGGCTGTGGCCGCGTCGGGATTTCTTTTAGCAGCCCACCGACACCCATCCCTGCGATGTCCGCGCCCGTCGTTTCGATTCCGCAAGCAACGCGGGACAAGACCCAATCCGCCCCGTTCAATGCTGGTGAGCGCGCGCATCCGGGCAAACCGATGATGGGGCGCTCGCCGGAAGATCCCAAAAACAACAGGTTCCCCGGATCGACCGGCATTCCAAACCGGTCGACGATACCCCCCGCCGCCCGCACAGAAGCAGGCGCCACATCATCTTTATCCGACGTGGCCGATCCGGTCAGGATCATGACGATCTCACCCCGAATGGCCGAAATCGATGCTGTTAAGTCGCCCATCCGATGCGGCACCACCTGAACATCTGCCAGATTCATACCCAAAGCCTCAACCCGGCTACGAATAGCAGCGATACCTTTTTCATTAGATGGCCCGCCAGCAATGTCGGTAACGATGAGACCCGCATTTTCGTATTTGGGCACCGATAACCGAATAGCGTCCTGCGCATGACGGGCCGCACTCTCAACGTCGGATCGAGGTACGGCATACGAAATCACCTTGATCGTCGCTACCATACCGCCAGCCACCATCTGCTGATATTGCGGCACCGTCGCAACCGTGATCATCGGGTTGACCTGATTGAACTTTTGCAAGGCATCGGTATCCAGCACCGCGACGCCTGGTCCATTTGCTAAAAGGTTGACCCGGCCTGTAAAGGCTTCGGTGACACGCAGATTTGCCTGTGTGGGACTTGGTGCAAGCGCTTCTGCCAGCAGCGCTGCGGCTTCGTCCTCATGGCAATCACCTTGCTCCAGTCTGGCGACTGTGACCTCGGTCAGACCGACTTGTTGCAACTCGGCTATGTGCTCGGACGAAAGCGTTATACCTTTCCTGAGCTTGCGGTTTCCCGCTTTGACGGAATGGGCTAATATCGCGCCGTCGGCGTCGGAAACGGGTACCGGACCAAACTTCACGCTCTGCCTCGCAGGACCGCCGTCATCTGCGCCAGAATCGCAACGGCTATCTCAGACGGTCCAGCCGCCCCGATATCAAGCCCAACAGGTCCGTGAATCAGTGAAATCTGGTCATCGTTGAACCCGGCCTGCTTCATCCGCTCCACGCGTTTGGCATGTGTGCGCTTAGATCCGAGTGCGCCGATGTAGAACACATCGGCCGCCAAACCGGCCTGAAGCGCGGGGTCATCAAGTTTGGGGTCGTGGGTCAGCAACACAAGCGCCGTGCGCGAGTCGAGACCAAGCTTTGACACAGCCTCATCCGGCCAATCCGTCAGGATGGTTTCTCCGGGAAAACGTGCGTCCGATGCGAAGGCCTCGCGCGGATCTATAATCGCCGGGTCATAGCCCGCGATCCGGGCCATCGGCACCAGAGCTTGGGCGATGTGCACCGCTCCCACCACTATCAACCGTAGCGGTGGGTTGTGGACAGCGACAAAGGTTTGCCCATCCTCTTCGAACCCGGACCTGTCCATACGCAAGCGTTCGGAATAGGCATTACGGCGCAACGCGCGCTGGCCCGTCTCGACATTGACTTCATAGGCCAAGGATTCGCGCCGCGCCCGTGCCGCGACCAGTTCGGCCAGCATTGGTTCGGGCAGGACCTTGCCGACCGGTTCAACCAAAACCCTGATCGTACCGCCGCAGGCCAGACCGACGGCAAACGCATCCTCGTCGCTTACACCGAACTCTAGCAGCCTTGCCTCGCCTTCCTCTATGGCTTCCAGCGCTTCGACGATCACGGCACCTTCGACGCAACCACCAGAAACCGAGCCTTCGATCCGACCATCGCCCGCAATGACCAACTGCGCGCCTACACGGCGCGGCGCGCTGCCCCAGGTCTCAACCACAGTGGCCAAAGCCGCGCCCTTCCCGGCGCGATACCATTTTAGTGCGGTTTCCGGGCTGCTATCGAATCGTTCCATTTAGACCTCCGGCCGTGCTTGGGTTCAACATAGTCAGCTTTGGAGCAATGAAAAGCGCTCAGCGGGTCGATCTTGTGGCGCTAACAAGCCGATTTTGAACTCACATTCACAAATTGTTGAATGTTGGAAGGCGTCATTCTAGCCTGCATGCGATTCCGGGGCCTATTCGGGATCGTCCCAACATATTTCATAGCGGAGACAAACAGTTGAAACGCATTCTTACACTCGGAGCAGCGATCGGCCTGTTGACTGCCAGCACCGGCTGGGCTGACACATTTCTGAAATACGGTGAGGTCGAAGGCTGGAAGGTTTTCATCGATCAGGACAAGAAATCCTGCCTTATCGAAGCGGTTGATGACGCTGAAAATGTCGTGCAGATGGGCCTGACCGAAGATCGCGGCGTTGGCTATGTTGGTGTCTTCACCAAGGCCAAAACCAACATCAAGAAAGGCGAGAAAGAGGCTGTTGCCATCCTTATCGGCGACAATATTTATGTCGGAGAAGCCACCGGTATGAAGGGGAACATCACCAAGGGCTATTCGGGCGGGTATGTTCTGTCAGACGACCCTCAGTTCGCAGATGATCTTGCCAAGAAGAAGGTGATGGTCGTTTTCCCGGAGAAAGAGTTCGCCTTCACCGTTGACCTGACTGGCACTTACAAAGCCATGGAGATGGCACGGAAGTGCAATGAAGAGCAGCTTTCGTAACAGCTAGTCTGAAAGCGCGGACATCAGCCGCGCTTTCTGCCCCTGATCATCTGGTTGTGAAATCACGGCGGCCAGATCTTCCAGCGACGCAATCGAATGCCCGGCGCGGAAGCTGTCGACATGTGGAAGCATTGTCGCCACACCCTGAGCTTTCGGTGCGAACCCGTCCCAGCGCAACAGAGGGTTCAACCAGATCAAGCGTCGTGACGACAGGTGCAAACGCTCGATTTCCTTTTCCAGCATCTCGGGATCGCCCCGCTCTAACCCGTCGGTGATCAGCAACACGACCGCCCCCTGCCCCATGACGCGCCGCGACCAGTCGCGATTGAACTGATACAGGCATTCTCCGATCCGGGTTCCGCCTTCCCAGTCCTGTGCCTCGGCCCCAGCAGCGGCCAGCGCTGCATCGACATCACGTTGATGCAGATGGCGGGTGATGTTGGTCAGGCGTGTGCCAAACGTGAATGCGTGCACTTTGGCCCAACCTGCGCCTTTGGCATTCGAAACCGCGTGTAGAAAGTGCAGAATGATCCGACTGTATTGGCTCATCGACCCGGATATATCGCACAACGCCACCAAATTCGGCCACCGAGGTTTGGGTTGCAAGTGCGCGATATCGCGTAGTTCGCCACCCTGCCGCATCGCTGACCTAAGTGTCCGAGCGCGATCAATGCGGTGACCGAGGGGACTGGCCTGACCTCGGCGAGACTCGATGGGTTTGACCGGTAAGTTCAGGCGCGACAGCATGCGTTTGGCCTGGGCGATCTCGGATGTACTCATCTGTTCGAAATCGAGGTTGCGCAAGCGTTCTTCAGATGACGCGGTTTGGGTTGCGTCGATCTCGATCTCGCTTTCCTCTTGTTGCTCGGTTGATTCTGGCAAGTCGCGTTCGACGCCATCCAACAAGGCCTCAGCCGCCCGCTTTTCAGCCGCATCCGCTTTGCGCTCCTCCTGAACACCGCGAATGGCGGGCAGCATCATGGACATCATATGTTCTAGATACCGCGGATCGCGCCAATAGAGGCGGAAGACTTGCGCAAAAACCGTTCGATGTTCCGGCCGGTTCACGAAACAGGCATGCAGCGTCCAGTAGAAATCTCTTTTCTCGGTGAACCCCGCAGCCTGCACGGCGCGGATCGCGTCAACCACGCGCCCAGTTCCTATCGGCAGTCCGGCCTTGCGCAAAGCGCGCGCAAAATGGGTGATGTTCTGGGCCAGTTTGGGGTTGTCCGGTATATCGAGTGGGAGTTGTTCGGCCATCAAACCCCCGAAATATTTTCGAACAGATGAAGCATCAGGCCGGTTCGAGATCGGCTTTCGCCTGATCCAGAATGCGTTTGGCCTCGGACCCCTGCAACTTTTGGATGTCGTCCTGGTATTTCAGGATGGCACCCAACGTATCGCCGATTACTTCGGGACTGAGGTTGATAACGTCCAGCGCCAGCAGGCACTTCGCCCAATCGATGGTCTCGGCCACCCCCGGTTTCTTGAACAAATCTTCAGTGCGCAAGCGCTGAACAAAGGCGACCACCTCACGGCTCAGCGCTTGCGCCGCTTCGGGAGCCCGGGCGTGCAGGATTTCGATTTCGCGCGCAAAGTCAGGGTAATCGACCCAATGATATAGGCAGCGGCGTTTCAGTGCGTCGTGTACTTCGCGCGTACGGTTCGAGGTAACGATCACAATGGGCGGTTCTGGAGCTTTGACAGTACCAAGCTCGGGGATCGTGACCTGAA
Source organism: Ruegeria sp. AD5 (assembly GCF_056542345.1). NCBI lineage: Bacteria > Pseudomonadati > Pseudomonadota > Alphaproteobacteria > Rhodobacterales > Roseobacteraceae > Ruegeria > Ruegeria sp. AD5. Next base: position 317,134 of record NZ_JBQFZR010000002.1, on the reverse strand, counting down.
AGTCACTGAGCGCCTCCAGCAAGAAAGCCTCAAAGGGTTCGTCGGTCCGGTCTAATTCGTCAATTAGCAATACAGGTGCCCCATTAGCATCCGGACGCATGGCCTGCAGCAAGGGGCGTTCGATCAGATAATCATCCGAGAACAGCTCGGTCTGCAACGCGCCTCGGTCCGCCCCACCCGACGCTTCTGCGGTTCGGATCGCCACCATCTGGGCGGGGAAATTCCACTCATACACAGCGGAAGAGGCATCAAGGCCTTCGTAGCACTGCAACCTGATCAGGCGCCGCCCCAATCCTGCGGCCAGCGCCTTGGCGATCTCAGTCTTGCCGACGCCCGCCTCGCCTTCCAGAAATAGAGGTCGACCAAGTTTCAGCGAAAGAAACACAACCGTCGCCAAAGCCCGGCCACAGACATAACCCTCAGAGCCCAAAAGCTCTTGCACGGCATCGATGGAGTTTGGCTGTGTCATGAGTTCCCCTTTTTCCTGCGCCCCAACAGGTCATGACCACAACCAGAGGTCAAGACCACCATCCGTCAGTGACTTACGGCGATCTGTCTCATCGGCAAGGGCAAGAGGGTCTTTCACCACCCAAGCGGCTGTGTTAGCCGGGGGCCATGACCCAATCCCTGACGATCCGCCGCCCCGATGACTGGCATTTGCATCTGCGCGATGGCGCGATGCTGCAAGCCGTCTTGCCTGAAACCGCGCGCCATTTTGCCCGTGCCATCATCATGCCGAATCTGGTTCCGCCCGTTGTCAAAGGTGACGACGCAGCAGCTTATCGGGACCGCATCCTTGCTGCTCTGCCTGAGGATATGACGTTTGAGCCGCTGATGACGCTCTACCTGACCGAAGACACGGACCCGGCGGATGTGGCCGCCGCACATGCAAGCGGATTGGTCAAGGCGGTCAAGCTTTACCCGGCTGGGGCAACAACCAACTCGTCTTCTGGCGTTCGCGATTTCGACAAGGTACGCCCGGTGCTGGAGAAGATGGCCGAGATCGGTCTGCCGCTATGTGTGCACGGCGAAGTCACGGATGCCGAGATCGATATCTTCGATCGTGAGGCGGTGTTCATCGACCGCGTTCTTGATCCGATTCGCAAAGCAACACCCGGACTGCGCGTGGTGATGGAGCACATCACGACGTCAAACGGCGTGGATTACGTCAAGGCGAACGAGAAAGATCTGGGTGCGACGATTACAACGCATCACCTGATCATCAACCGCAACCACATACTGGTGGGCGGTATCAAGCCGCATTATTACTGCTTGCCGGTCGCCAAACGCGAAGATCATCGGCTGGCACTGCTGACCGCCGCGACATCGGGTGATGCGCGTTTCTTCTTGGGCACAGACAGCGCGCCGCACACGGATGCAAACAAGGAAATGGCCTGTGGCTGCGCCGGCTGTTTCACTGCAACCAATACGATGTCACTGTTGGCCGAAATGTTCGAGCGCGCAGATGCGTTGGACAAGCTGGAGGCGTTCACCTCACTCAGCGGCCCGGCCTTCTATCGCCTGCCAGTAAACGAAGAGACCATCACGCTGACCAAAGGCGATGAGGTCGTCTATCCGGCCAAAATCGAAAGCGGCGACGGCCCCGTGACCGTATTCGATCCGGGCTTTCCACTGCATTGGCGCGTCGCTTAATCAGTTAGCCTTTCAGCCAAATCCGCTGCGCGCCCACCGGTGCGTAGCATTGACCAGATGGCGTCTGCCTCATCCCCTCCGATCAGCTTCGCCGCTTTCTCCCTGACGCGATCTTCGCGATCCGATAGAGACATCGGAGCCAGCAGATCATGGCTGGCCTCGCGGCGCGCGCCGTCCCGGCGTAACAGGGACAGATGGGCTTGTGTCTCAGACAGACTCTCATCCGCCTCGACCGTGATTCGGTCCCTTAAGGATTGCAGTCTTGGATCAGCACAAATCTTGTCGGAATAGCTCCCCGGCAGAGCTGTATCGTAGCCCATCGCCTGCATCGCGATCACCGTACGATAGGAAAACTTCGCACCCAATCCACTGGTCGGCTGCAGTTGATTGCACACGCTCATCCAGCGGGGGTGGGTTTTGATCTTGATCTCGGCCACTTCAGGTTCTGCAATATCGAGATCTCGCGCGGCCTCAAGCGCCGCGTGCAGGCCGTGGCAGCAGGCGTGGAACTTGTGGCTGACGCTTTCGAACAGCCACTCGTCCCCCAAACCATCAAGCGAGGCAGCTATGTCGCCTGCCCCCAAATGGGTCGCCCCAAATCCAAACGGGCCTTCCAAAGCGTCGGCTCCAGGTTGAAACCCGTTGCGGATCAACTGCGCGGCCTCGACCCCATTCGAAGCCGCAAGCCCAGCGTTATAGGGTTTGCCCATGGTTCCGAACTGCGATTTTTGCCCTGAAGCGCGGGTTGCGGTCAGACCCAGCAGATCCCGCATCTGTTTGACATCAAACGCCAGAATCCGACCTGCGGCAACTGCTGCCCCAAACGCTCCCGCCGTGGCGGTTTGGTGGAAACCGGCCTGATAGTGACCACGGCCCAGCCAGAGGCCGACGCGAATCGAAAGCTCCATCCCGACAAGTGCCGCTTCGAGCAGATCGACCAACGGACGATCCTCCCATGCCGTAAGCGCCAGAGCGGCTGGGAACACGGCAACCGAAGGATGACCGATATGAGCGAAATGCGTGTCGTCATAATCAAGCGCATGAGAAATGGTACCATTCACCAGCGCCGCTGCGCGTAGCGGCGCATCACCGCCTCCGAACAAACGCGACTGTGCGGCACCGCTCTCGGAAAGAACCATCTGACGTATGATGCGGGAAACCGGCTCATCTGCGCCTGCCCGCCCCACAGCAAGCCAGTCCAACGCGGATAGAGATGTCACGATACGAGCCTGCGCCGTGGTCGACACAGAACCAGCAGCAAACTCGGCAAGGGCAGTTGTCAAATCGGTCATGTGGCGCAGTCTAGCGCGCGCCGCTCGGGCGTAAAGCCTCAGCCGTATAGGACGGCAGCACGTTGTTCGAATGCTCGGACGATACGGTGCATGGCTTCGTTGAAAACCACGCCAATGATTCCTTGCAGAACCGCGTTCTTGAATTCGAAATCAACGTGAAACGAGACGTTGCAGCCATCAACTGTATCCTCGAATTCCCAATCCGAGCGCATGTATTTGAACGGACCGTCCAGATACTCGGTATCGATCCGTTTCAGCTCATCAAATAGCGTGACCCGACTGCCAAAGCGTTCGCGGAACACCTTGAATGAAATAACCAGATCCGCTTCCATCACCTTGCCATCGCCCGCGGCATAGGTCCGACGGATACGGGCCGCAGCGCACCAAGGCAAAAATTCAGGGTATTTCGCCACATCCGCGACCAGATCATACATCTGCTGTGCGGTGTAAGGCAGCGGGCGGGTCTCGGAATGGGTTGGCATGATATCCGGGATTAACTGGTGACAATGGCGCGTGATTTCGTATGTTGCGCGCCAAAGATCAAGGGGGCAGCGATGAGCCAGCGCGCATATGTGATAGATGAGATGATCTCGGCCAAGGCAATTGCTGCCCGGATCGAAGAGCTTTGCCGCGAAATAACGGCTGAATTCGGCGGCACCGACAAGCTGGTCGTTGTCGGCCTGCTGCGCGGCAGCTTCGTCTTTATCGCTGATCTGGTGCGCGAGCTGGACCTGCCCATCGAGGTCGATTTTCTGGAGGCATCGTCCTACGGTGACTCGATGGAAAGCAGTCGAGAAGTTCGTATTCTTAAGGACTTACGCGGCGCTATTGAAGGGCGTGATGTTTTGGTGGTCGAGGATATCGTGGATACCGGCCATACCCTGAACCACGTCTCCAAGCTGCTCCGTACCCGCAAGCCACACCGGTTGAAATCCATCGCCCTTCTGGACAAACCCAGCCGGCGCGAGGTTGATTTCCGCTCGGACTGGATCGGGTTTGAAATCCCTGATGAATTTGTCGTGGGTTATGGCATCGACTATGCGCAGCGCAATCGCAACCTGCCGTTTATCGGCAAGGTTCGATTTGTCGAAGATCAGGACTGATGAGTCTGCGCCATTTTGTTCGCATGTCGAAATGGGGGCGAAACCCGCCCTCGGAACGGCGCGTGAAACTGGTGTTTGGCGCGATCCTTATCTGCCTGATTATTGCCGGAATTGAATATATGGGTTGGTGGCCCGAATGGGCAGAAAGCCAGCCCAGAAAACTCAGGCCTTGAGCGTTTGTTCGATAGCAGCCAGAAAAATATCTGTCCCGATCGGGATCAAAGCATCCGGGAAATCATAGTCGGGGTTGTGTAGCTGCGGATGATCCCGCCCCGCGCCTAGCCAGAACATGGCGCTTTTGGCGCCTTTTCCGAACTGCCCGAAATCTTCCGAAAACCTTTGTGGGGTCGCAACCAGCTTGTAAGGAATGTCGCGGCTTTGGCAGGCCTCTGACAGGATCTGCACGGCTTCACCCGTATTTGTGCAAGCCTCAAACACATCGTCATAGGTGATTTCAACACCTAATCCCTGTGCCTGAGCACTTGTAGCCACCAGCTGTTCTGCGTCGCGGATCAGGCTTGCCATCCGGCTGTCCGAGACCGTGCGCAGGGTCACCCACAGTTCGGCCTGACCGGGTGCGATACCAAAAGTGGCCTCACCCAGCCTAGCATGGGTTACCGTTGTCAGCGCATATTCTGCATCCAGCGCCCCACCCTGCCCCAGAATGGCCAAAGCAGGCATAAGCTCTGCCAACGCACCGGCTGGCGACACTCCATCCTGAGGAGCCGCCGCGTGAGAGGTTTTGCCCGTCAAAACAATTCGCATCCCACGCGAGGCGCAATTCGCCGGACCCGAGCAAAGCTCAACCCCGCCCAATTCCAAACCCGGCAAATTGTGCAAAGAAAACACATAGTCCGGAGCGATATCCGCAAACTTGGGATCAGCACGATAGGCAATCGCACCTTGACCGGTTTCTTCGGCGGGTTGAAAAATCAGAACCACCCGCCCCTTGGTCGGACGCTTGTCCCCCAATACAAAGGCAACACCAAGCACCATCGCCATATGGCCATCATGCCCGCAAAGATGCCCCTTTCCGGGATGTTGCGACGCGTATCGTGCACTTGAGATTTCCTGAATCGGCAAACCGTCCAATTCACATCGGATTCCGATGGTTGGTCCGGGCTGTCCGCTATCATAAACCGCCGCGACACCGTGGCCACCGATACCTGTCAGAACCGCATCGGGATCACACGCCTGAAGCAAGTTCGAGATACTCGTCGCGGTTCCACGTTCCTCGCCCGATATCTCAGGCACTTGATGCAGTTCATGGCGCTTTTCGGTAAGCCAGGATTGAAGTTCGGGTTTCACCTCTGGTTCAACTTCTTTTGTCGAGCTTCGCGCAAACGGGCGAAATCATCGCCCGCATGGTAAGACGACCGGGTCAAAGGAGTTGCCGAGACCATAAGGAAACCTTTGCCGAATGCAGCTTTTTCATAGGCCGCAAACTCTTCGGGTGTAACAAAGCGGTCAATGCCATGATGCTTGGGTGTTGGCTGCAGATACTGGCCGATAGTCAGAAAATCGATATCCGCCGCGCGCATGTCATCCATGACCTGACGAACTTGCTGCTCGTCCTCGCCCAGTCCGACCATTATGCCGGATTTGGTGAAAATGGACGGGTCCATCTCTTTGACCCGCTGCAGCAAGCGCAATGAGTGGAAATATCGCGCACCGGGACGCACCTGAGGATATAGGCCCGGCACCGTTTCAAGATTGTGATTGAACACATCTGGCTTGGCCTCGACAACAATCTCAAGCACCGAAGGATCGCATTTCAGGAAATCCGGCGTCAGAATCTCGATCGTAGTCTTGGGCGAGCGGTGTCGCACCGCACGGATGGTCTGTGCAAAGTGATCGGCGCCTCCATCGAGCAGGTCATCCCGGTCCACGGATGTGATGACCACATGGTTCAAGCCCAGCTTCTGCACCGCATGCGCCACGCGACCCGGTTCAAATGCATCCAGAGTATCCGGCTTACCGGTCGCAATGTTGCAGAAGGTACAACCGCGCGTGCAAATCTCGCCCATGATCATCATGGTCGCGTGACCCTGGCTCCAGCACTCACCTACATTCGGGCATCCGGCTTCTTCGCAGACGGTGACCAGATTATTGTCACGCATGATCTTGTGCGTCTCGGCATAGCCCTTGCCACCCGGCGCTTTGACCCGAATCCAGTTCGGTTTGCGCGGAGCCGCATTGTCAGGTCGATGTGCCTTTTCGGGGTGTCTTTGCTCGGGTACTTTCAGATCACGCACGGCTGTCTTTCCTGACTTTGGGTCAATTTTCTTTGTTCATAACATAGACCGACTCATTTGGTTACACCAGCGGCGCATAGCCGCTATGCGGCACGTCTACGCGCGTGCAGCGAAAGTGATCATGCACATCATTTTACGCATTATTTATAATGCTTTATCGCCATCAAAGATATTATGCTTTTGCAGCATATATATCATTGAAGCCGAGTTAGAATCATTTTAACTCTCGCGGCAAACATAAGTGAATCACAGGAGTTTGATGATGAAAACCGGTGCAAAACTGCCTGACGTAACCTTCCACACCCGTGTCCGCGATGAGGCCGTCGAAGGCCCCAACCCGTTCCGTTGGGAAGACAAGACAACTGCGGATTATTTTGCAGGCAAGCGCGTTATCCTGTTCTCGCTGCCCGGCGCATTCACCCCGACATGCTCGACCTATCAATTGCCTGGTTTCGAAAAAGGCCACGGCGATTTTGCGGCCAAAGGCATCGATGCAATCTACTGCATGTCCGTCAACGACAGCTTCGTCATGAACAAATGGGCCGCCGATCAGGGTCTTGAAAACGTCAAGGTCATTCCTGATGGGTCCGGTGAGTTCACGCGTAAAATGGGCATGCTGGTCGACAAGGACAATCTGGGCTTTGGCATGCGCTCGTGGCGTTACGCAGCCATCGTCAACGATGGCGTTGTGGAGGCATGGTTCGAAGAACTCGGCCTGATGGATAACTGCCCCGAAGACCCTTACGGCGTGTCGTCCCCGGAAAACCTAATGAAGCATCTGGACGAAGCCCGCGAACCGGCGCTGGCATAATCCTGTCATGCCCTACTTTGAAAGGCCCGCCATTTCGGCGGGCCTTTTTCGTTAGGTTCGAGTTTTAGCTACCACGTCTTCACCGACCTGCCGGATTACTTGCGCCAATCGATCGAACCACTCCTCCGCTCCGGTCGAGCTGCGACGCACCAGGCCAATGGTCCTCGCCGGTTGCGGCGCACCAAATCGCAACAATCGCATACCGGGGACTGCATCCGTCTCGGCCTGCGCCGCAAGTTCAGGCATCAACGTCAGGCCAAACCCTTCGGCGACCAAACGCGACAACGTGGCAAGTGAGGACGCACCCATATTAATTTGGCCGCTGGTACGATCCTGACCGCAAACTTCTAGCGCCTGATCTGTCAGGCAGTGCCCGTCTTCCAACAGCATCAATTGCGCTGTCTTCAAGTCCACAGGCCGCAACTCTTCCGGGCTGATGGTCAATCGATTCAAGCGAGTCTGACTTCCTGCCAGCAAGAACCGATCTTCGAAAAGCGGCTCTTCGTGGAAAGTTCCACTTCCCAAGGGCAGCGCCAGTACGGCGGCATCTATTTCGCCCAAGCCCAACATGGATAGCAATCGCTCGGTCCGGGCCTCACGAATCTGAACCCGTAACGAGACATCCGCAGCCCGCAACCCGGCTAACACCCCCGGCAGCAAATAAGGTGCAACCGTAGGAATAATCCCGATCGACAGGGACCTATGGCCACCCGAATGGTCGCGTGCAAACCGGTCCAACCGTTCGGCCGCGTTCAGGACATGTTGGGCATAGTCCAAAACGTCTCGACCAAGTGGTGTCAACAGGATGTCGCGGGCCTGCCGTTCGAACAACGGCCCACCGATCGAGTCTTCCAGTGCCTTGATTTGAACCGAAAGCGCAGGCTGCGACACATGGCAGACCTGCGCGGCACGGCCAAAGTTACGCTGTTCGGCGACGGCCTGGAAATATTGCAGCTGGCGGAAGGTGAAATTCATAACCCCTGACTATCATTTGGGGTCATTTCCGCAAGGCCGGTATATGGCTGCATGAATCGTTCAGCCGATCATCCGATCCCGCTCGGTCTGGTCCTCGTAGTGGCGCTTCAGCCTTTGCAACGCGATCCGCAGCACGATCTTGCCTGATCGCGCAGACCAGCCCATCCGCTTTTCGGCCAGCTCAAGCCCTTCTAGATAACAACAACAGCGCAGCGCGACGTCGCTCAAACCCGGTCCAAGGTCAGACAGCGCGCGGGCCACACGATCCCTGGCACCAGAAGGTCCTCGCCCCACATGGCTGTCCGAGGCAAAGTCACCGCGTCCACCGCCTGTTAGAAAGCGATCCCAATTCTGTGTGACCTGAGGTCCGATCTGGGCCAGTTCGAAATCCTCACGCAAGCGCTCGCCCGCGCTCACCAGAGTTTCATCCAGAAACGGCCTGCCATCCCGGTCGCGGCGGCGCGCCAAAGCGATCAGCGGGCTTTCCACAGTGCTGTAACGGACGCGAGGCTGTGATGTCGCCCTTGCACCCGCAGTTGCGGGTTTGAATGCGGCCTGCGCTTCCGCCATGCCAAATTCATTCTGCGTGCGCGCTCGGTTTTCGGCCTCGGCAATCAAATGACTTAGCGCAGCCCTGCCCGAGGTTGAAATCCGGTAGCGCGAGATCCGACCCGGACTATCGCATGAAATCCAATCATTCAGCGCCAGAGCCTGCGCGATCCGGCAATCTACAACTGCTGTTTTAGTAGTTCCACCTTCGCCGTTGTCCCGAACCACAACAGCCTTGTCCATATCCTCGGCCACGGCAAGCACTGCACCGGATTCACACATGCGCCTCAGTACACGCAGCGACTCGCGCTCGAATTCGTCGTCTTGGGCTTCGGGCCGTCCTGCCTCAGACGTCACGATTGCAAATGCAGAACCTGTGCGCTCCATTGGCGCAAAGTGTGACTGGGCCAGAGAATGCAGAGCTGCATCCACCAAAGGATCGTCCCTGCGCATCTCAACCCTGCGGATCTGACGCAGAATGGTCGAGGCATGGCATCCTGCGGACCGCGCAATATCCCGAATAGATCGCCCTGACTCCGTATGGTCCAGATATCGTTGCGCCCCTTCGGGAACCCATGCCGGTACAGTGAATGCCACGCTGTTTTCCATATTTCTTCGCCCTCGTCGACAAAACAAACTGACAGTTTTAGCCGTCGGATTCTTAGTTAACCAAATCTAACTAGAGTTGCTTTCGTTACTCGTTCGTTAATCACAGACGGCACAGAGCAGAATTGATTCAAAAAGATAAACAGTGGTGAAACCATAGTTCGGGGTGATCCCGCACAAGGCAACACCCGCTTAGGTTGTGTCACATTTCAGACAGCGAAATTGAAAAAGAAGGAAAGCTGCCGTGCAGGACCTGATGACCATGATCACCACACTCCGCCGCCCGCGACTACTGGCCCGTGCCGCCAAGATCGGGGCGCAGGACTATAATCGCGACCGCCACCTGCAACGGCTTCTTGGATATGGATCAACACCGGGCACTGGTGCAGCGTTGATCCGTTTGCTGGAATTGGAGCGTGAGATTAACGCGCAACGCATCGGAGAAGACGCGGCCTATTCACTGGTGCGCCATCTTGATCTGCTGATTGCATTAAATGGCGAAGCGCAACTGTATCAGGCCAGTCGCGCCACGCAGTATCAGTAATCAGGTGAACGCGTCCGGCATCGATGCTTTCTTTTCGGCAACATATGCGTCGAGCGCAGCCTTTACATCAGGGTCAAGCTGCGGCTGCTGGTAGTTCGCCAACAGATGCTCAACCCGTGCCGAAGCCAGCGTCCGTGTATCGCGGGCGCCTTCTTCTTCCCAGGTCTCAAACGGCTTATAATCCAAGAGATCGGTTTTCCAGAACGCTTCCTTGAAGTTGGCTTGCGTATGGGCACAACCCAAATAGTGACCTCCGGGACCGACTTCGCGGATGGCGTCCATCGCCTGTGCATTCTCATCATAGGCCACACCTTTGGCCAATCCGTGCAAGACGCCCAACTGATCGGCATCCATGACGAATTTCTCGAAATCCGCCACCAAGCCGCCTTCGAGCCAACCGCAGGAATGCAGCATGAAATTCACACCCGACATAAGGCCCATGTTCAACGAGTTCGCGGTCTCATACGCAGCTTGCGCATCCGGCAATTTTGAACCACAGAACGAACCCGCAGAGCGATATGGTAGACCCAGTCGGCGCGCCAACTGACCCGCGCCATAAGTGACGTGCGAAGCCTCTGGGGTGCCAAAGGTCGGCGCTCCTGAATTCATGTCGATCGACGATACGAATGCCCCAAAGATCGCAGGAGCACCCGGACGGATGATCTGGCTATATGCTACACCTGCCATGACCTCGGCCAGAACCTGCGTCAGCGTGCCCGCGACCGAAACCGGTGCCATAGCACCACCCACGATGAACGGCGAAATAATGCAGGCCTGATTGTTTGCGGCATAAACTTCCAGAGAACCCATCATCACGTCGTCAAAGGTCATCGGCGAGTTGATGTTGGTCAACGATGTCATCACGGTGTTGTTCTGCACGAACTCTTTGCCGAACAGGATCTCGCACATCTCGATCGAATCCTGCGCCCGGCTGGGATCAGTGACCGAACCCATGAACGGTTTGTCGGACAGAGTCATATGCGCCATCAGCATGTCCAAATGGCGCTTGTTTACCGGAATATCTGTCGGTTCGCAGACCGTACCGCCCGAATGGTGCAGCCACTTGGACATGTAGGCCAGCTTCACGAACTTGTTGAAATCGTCCATTGTCGCGTAACGACGTCCGCCTTGCGCATCGCGTACGAACGGAGGACCATAGACCGGAGCCAGAACCATATTGCGGCCGCCGATGACTACCGATTTCTCAGGATTGCGGGCGTGCTGGGTAAATTCGCTAGGGGCGGTCTTGATCAGCTCACGTGCCAGGCCGCGCGGCAGGCGGACCCGCTCACCATCGACATCTGCACCCGCGTCTTTCCAGCGCTCAAGCGCTGCCGGATTGTCTACGAAATTGACGCCAATCTCAGCCAATACGGTTTCCGCATTGGTTTCGATAATCTCCAGCGCCTCATCGTTGAGGACCTCGAAATTGGGGATATTGCGTTCGATATATTTCGCGGTTTCGATCTTGACCGCCGTACGCTCGGCACGACGGGCGGCACCACCGCCACCCCGTGCCCTGCGCCGGGTGTTTGCCTCTGCCATTGAGTAAATCCCGTGATTGGTTGGTTTGGTAGATGTGTTACATGAACGGCAAACTCCGCCACAGGTAGTTTACGGCGCTCTAGAGGTAAAAGCGACATGAACTGTAGGCCACAGCGACATATGTCTGTCAGTCCCTACTTTGCCCATTTCTGCATGACGACAGAATTCCCTGCCTCCTCGACCTCCACCCAACCCAGATGGGTGTACATTTCACGGGTCGCGTGCATCAATCGGTGAGTCCGCAAGCGCAGGATAGAAAGCCCAAGCTCAACAGCCTCAGCTTCAGCAACTGCAACTAATTGCCGCGCAACACCTTTGCCCTGAGCTTCTGGCGAAACGGCGAGATTGAATATCATCATAGCCTCGGCCTGTTGATCATATATGATGACACCGAGAAGTGTACCGTCCACTTCAGCAATGACGACCTGATGCTCTGCGATCTCTTCCTCGATACCAGACGCAACATCCGGCAGATCGGCAATGTCTCTCATCGCATCGGCATAAGCGCTTGCGATACAAACTTGTATCGACTTGGCGTCGCTTCGTTCGGCAGTTCTGAGTTTTATGGTGGTCACGTATCAGCCTCCTCGCTGAATTGACGTCATTACGCTTGCACAAGCAAGGCTTGCGACCTAATAGCCAATCATGACCCAAGACAGCCATGACCGCCTTTTGATCATCGACTTCGGCAGCCAGGTGACGCAGCTTATTGCCCGCCGCTTGCGCGAACTGAACGTCTATTGCGAAATCCACCCCTACCAGAACGTCACGATGGATTTCGTGCGAGAGATGGCGCCCAAGGCCGTCATTTTTTCGGGCGGCCCTGACAGTGTTACGCGCGAGGGTTCACCCCGCGCCCCGCAAGAGATTTTTGACTACGGCGTGCCGATCCTGGGCATCTGCTATGGTCAGCAGGTGATGATGCATCAACTGGGCGGCAAGGTTGAAAGCGGGCACGGCACCGCAGAATTTGGCCGCGCATTTGTTACTCCGAATAATCGGCTTGATATCCTCGATGGCTGGTTCGCCGAAGGTGGCGAGCAGGTCTGGATGAGCCACGGCGATCATGTAAGCGAAATCGCTCCGGGTTTTGAGGTGTTCGGCACTTCACCCAACGCGCCGTATGCCATCACGGCCGACGCCTCGCGTCATTTCTATGCGGTGCAATTTCACCCCGAGGTTCATCACACACCCAAGGGTGCAAAGCTCTATGAGAATTTTGTCAAACTGGCAGGGTTCAAGGGCGATTGGACCATGGGGGCTTATCGGGACGAGATGATCCGCAAGATCCGCGAACAGGTCGGGGACAAAAAAGTCATTTGTGGCTTGTCTGGCGGTGTCGACAGCTCGGTTGCGGCGATCCTGATACATGAGGCGATTGGCGATCAGCTGACCTGCGTGTTTGTCGACCATGGGCTGCTACGCAAGAACGAGGCTGCCGAAGTCGTCGGCATGTTCCGCGACAATTACAACATCCAGTTGATCCACGCGGACGAAAGCGAACTGTTCCTGGGTGAACTTGATGGTCAATCCGATCCTGAGACCAAGCGCAAGATTATCGGCAAGCTGTTCATCGACGTGTTCCAGAAACACGCCGACACAATCGACGGCGCCGAGTTCCTTGCTCAGGGCACCTTGTATCCAGATGTGATTGAATCCGTGTCGTTTTCAGGCGGTCCATCTGTGACCATCAAATCGCACCACAATGTGGGTGGCCTGCCTGAAAAGATGGGCCTGAAGCTGGTCGAGCCTCTGCGTGAACTCTTCAAGGACGAGGTCCGCGCGTTGGGCCGCGAGTTGGGCCTGCCCGACAGCTTCATCGGTCGCCATCCCTTCCCCGGCCCCGGCCTTGCCATCCGCTGTCCGGGTGAGATCACCCGCGAAAAGCTCGAGATCCTGCGCGAAGCCGATGCCATCTATATCGACCAGATTCGCAAACATGGTCTGTATGATGAGATTTGGCAGGCCTTTGTCGCCATTCTTCCGGTGCGCACGGTCGGTGTCATGGGGGATGGACGAACATACGATTATGCCTGCGCCCTCCGCGCGGTCACATCCGTCGATGGCATGACAGCGGACTACTATCCGTTCAGCCACGAATTCCTCGGTGAAACCGCCACGCGTATCATCAACGAAGTCAAGGGCATCAACCGATGCACGTACGACATCACCTCGAAACCTCCCGGAACGATTGAATGGGAATGATTATTCCCCCTCGGCAGTGCTGAAATGCACCGCATTTGACGGGAGAAGGACAATTCGATGAGCAACTACTCAGTACATGAAACGGCAATCGTCGATGAAGGCGCGCAGATCGGAGATGGCTGCCGAATCTGGCATTGGGTGCACATCTGCGGCGGTGCCAAACTGGGCCGAAATGTTTCACTCGGGCAGAATGTCTTCGTTGGGAACAAGGTCATAATTGGCGACGATTGCAAAATTCAGAACAACGTTTCTATCTATGACAACATCACGCTGGAAGATGGCGTATTCTGTGGGCCGAGCATGGTGTTCACGAATGTGTACAACCCGCGTTCATTGATCGAGCGAAAGGCCGAATACCGCAATACTCTGGTAAAGAAAGGGGCCACGCTGGGCGCCAATTGCACGATCGTTTGCGGTGCTACAATCGGGGAATACGCTTTTATCGGCGCAGGTGCCGTTGTTAATGCTGACGTGAAGCCATACGCACTGATGGTGGGCGTCGCTGCCAAACAGATTGGCTGGATGAGCGAGTATGGCGAGCAGTTGGATTTACCTCTCACTGGTCGTGGTGAGGTTACCTGCCCTCATACCGGTGCTCGATACGTGTTGAACGGCGATTCGGTCAGCAAAGCTCTGCCAACCATCTGAGTATCAGTGCCAGCGCGCTGACCGGTTAAGAACCCCCTTTATTTGCGGGTTCGCGTCAGAATACTGGCATCATCTAAGCCGCTCACCCAAAGCGATCATAGACGGCCAGACTTACATTTAGCCTTGCTTCATCGGGTAAAACGCAATCTATTCAGCCCGTTGCACCACGGCACATGTAAGAGATCTCATGAACAGCAATAAAATGCAGATCGGTAAGGCGGCGCTGTGGATGACAGGGGCGATCGCCTCATTCACATCGATGGCCATTGCCGGCCGCGAGCTGAGCGTGACGCACGACACCTTTGAGATCATGTTCTATCGCAGCCTAGTTGGTATCTGCGTGGTGGCAATCGTCCTCTCGGCTTCACGCAAATGGCATCAGGTAACCACCGAACGTCTTGGTTTGCATGGTGTTCGAAACGTGTTGCATTTCACCGGGCAGAACCTGTGGTTCTATGCAGTAACGGTGATCCCGTTGGCCCAGGTCTTTGCACTCGAATTCACTCAGCCCATCTGGGTGATCCTGCTGTCCCCACTGCTGCTGCACGAGAGGTTGACCGCTTTGCGTCTGACCGCAGCCCTGATCGGATTTGCCGGGATTCTCATTGTGGCCCGTCCAGGGGCCGCCACACTTAGTCCCGGCGTTATTGCTGCGGCCGCATCTGCGATTTTTTTCGCGTTAACAGCAATATCGACCAAGTCCTTAACGCGCGCAGCCAGCATCGGATGCATTATGTTCTGGCTTACTTTGATGCAGGCCGGTTTGGGTCTGGTTGCATCAGGTCTGGATGGGCAAATCACACTTCCAACCTTAACGACTGCGCCGCTTCTTTTGCTTGTCGGCTTGGCAGGCCTATTGGCCCACTACTGTATTACCAATGCCCTGGCCATCGCGCCTGCGACCGTGGTCGTGCCGTTTGATTTTGCACGCCTTCCGACCATCGCGATCCTCGGGATGGTCCTTTATCACGAGCCGCTGGATCACTGGACGCTGCTGGGGGCCGTGGTGATCTTTGCCGGGATTTTCCTGAACGTTTGGTCCGAGAACCGTAGCAATTCAGCAACACCCGCATAGAGCTATTTTGCTGAATAACGCTCCGTCACCGGTTGACCCAATTTTAAAGTTTAAGACAGTAAAAAGCGGTAACGAGGCCGAATACGCCCAATGAGGATGCGTATAACAGGCAATTTGGACAGTGTAGGGAGGAATATATGAAACGAGTGTTGTTGCACACATGCGCGTTGTGCATTGGGGCAACCGCGGCGCAGGCCGGCGGCCTAGACCGAAGTGGGCAAGGTGTTAACATCCTGTTCGAAGAGGGATCTGTCGTGCAGTTTCGGCTTGGGTATACAAAGCCGGACGTAAGCGGATCGATGGAGGATCAAATCCCGACGAGCCCGACGTTTGGGGAAACGATTGACTCGGGCAATGTCTCGAACAGCTTTTTCACACCGCATCTGGCATACAAGACTTCTTTGACCGAAAAGCTCGACTTCGCGCTGGTTTATGACGAGCCGTTTGGCGCGGATATCGACTATTCTTCGGATTATCCCTTGTCGCAGAATGTCTTGGCTCTGGCAGGTCTTCCCGGAGCAACAACTGACGTGCTTCGCGCAAAAGCAGATACCGATGCGATCACGGCTTTGCTTCGCTACAAATTGGATGGTGGCTTCAGTGTTATCGGTGGTCTCCGCGCCCAGCGTCTGAAAGCAAGTGTTTCAGTTCCGATCGCTGGTGCAAGCACAACACCATTTGCGTCCGGCGGATACCGCGTTGAAACCGATGCCGAGATCGATTTCGGTTACGTTGTCGGTGTTGCTTGGGAACGGCCAGATATCGCCGCACGGGTCGCTCTGACCTATAACTCGAAAATCACACATGATCTATCGCAGACCGAAGCGAACGATGCCATCACGGGAATTGTTCCACCCGGCATACCCGTCGTGGGTCGCGTCAGCGCTGATTCATCGACCGAGGTTGTGACGCCTCAATCGGTCAATCTCGATTTCCAGACAGGTGTCGCGCCAAAAACCCTGTTGTTTGGTTCGATCCGTTGGGTTGACTGGCCGCAAACCGTGTACGCACCGCCGGTCTATACTGGTCTGACAGGTATTAACCTGGTCGACTACGAAGAGGCGACATGGACCTACTCACTGGGTCTCGGCTATCAGTTCAGCGAAGAATTCTCTGGCGCGGTAACGCTGGGTTACGAGAGCTCTCAGGGGAACTCGGTCTCGAACCTAGGCCCGACCGATGGGTTCTGGAGTATCGGTCTGGGCGGCACTTACTCTCTTGAAAAGGCCAAGATTTCCGGTGGTGTACGCTATACGGATATTGGGGATGCCACTGCCAACGGTACTGGCCCCGATAACCGTGCCACGTTCACTGGCAACAGCGCATGGAGCGTTGGTATTCAGGTGACTTACGCGCTGAACTAAAGCAGATGCAAATGTGCATATTAAGCCCCGCCATCTCGGTGGGGCTTTTTCGCATGTTTCGGGTCGATATGCTGATTGAGAGATGCCAGAACAAGCCATGACTTCTCAGAAAACACTCACAGCTCGCACTTGGTCCGAATTGATACTGCTTGGTGTCATTTGGGGAATGTCATTCCTTGCGATCCGAATCGCACTTGATACGATTCCCGTCATAACATCAGTTTTCCACAGGGTTTTTTGGGCAGCGCTGGCGTTGTGGATCGTCATCATCTTTCAACGCCAACCGGTCCCGAGCGATCCCAAGGTCTGGGGTATTTTTCTGATCATGGGGCTGTTGAACAATGTCCTGCCATTCTCGCTTATGGCCTGGGGGCAGCTCTATGTCGAAACTGGGCTGACATCGATTCTGAACGCTGCCACCGCGATCTTCGGCGTCCTTTTAGCGGCCTTGTTTTTTCGCGACGAGAGGCTGACCAAAACCCGCCTCCTTGGCGTAGGGCTTGGGTTTCTGGGCGTTTCAATCACAATTGGCCTCAGACAGTTTAGCAACCTAAACCCAAGCAACCTGGGTCAGGTTGCGATCCTGGCTGGCACGCTTTCTTATGCGTTTGCAGCCATCTGGGCTCGCATCCACATGAGCGCCCTTCCCCCTCAGATCGCCGCGGCAGGTATGTTGACCGGATCTGCGATCCTGATGACGCCTGTTATGTTGTTGGTCGATGGAGTTCCAACCTTCACCCTGCCCCTGCAAACCTGGCTGGCAATCGCCTATTACGCCCTGCTGGCAACAGCCGGAGCCTATTTGCTGTACTATCGGGTGCTGCAACAAGCAGGCAGCGGCAATGTTCTGCTCGTAACGCTCATCATTCCGCCAATCGCAATCCTAATGGGTGCTTTGGTGCGCGATGAAGCTTTGCCACCACGTGCTTTTATTGGTTTTACGGTACTGGCGATCGGCTTGCTCATCCT
Source organism: Ruegeria sp. AD5 (assembly GCF_056542345.1). Classification (NCBI taxonomy): domain Bacteria; kingdom Pseudomonadati; phylum Pseudomonadota; class Alphaproteobacteria; order Rhodobacterales; family Roseobacteraceae; genus Ruegeria; species Ruegeria sp. AD5. The sequence goes on along the minus strand of NZ_JBQFZR010000002.1, from coordinate 299,540 downwards.
CAGCCGATCTCGCCGACGCGATTGACGCCGCCAGCGGCCCGTTTTAGCTAGGGCAAAACAAGGGACGGCGGATTATGATCTACAACTCGGCAACGGACTGGCGTCAGGCTGCGCGAAAGAAGGTGTTGTTCTTCGGTATGTCCGGGTTGGGAAAATCCTATGTCTCAAACACGCTGCGAGATGCCGGGGACTGGTTCCACTATTCAATCGATTACCGCATCGGCACCCGCTATATGGGCGAACATATCGCGGACAATGCCAAGGCTGAGGCGATGAAAGTACCCTTTCTCCGCGAGCTTTTGCTGTCGGATTCAATATATATCGGGTCGAACATCACGTTTCAGAACCTGACCCCGGTGTCGACTTATCTGGGCAAGCCGGGCAATCCCGATCTGGGAGGCCTTGAAATCTCGGAATATCAGCTGCGGCAAGACCAGTTTCGTCAGGCCGAAATCCATGCCCTGTTGGATACCAAGTATTTCATAGACCGGGCCAATCGTCTTTATAGCTATCCACACTTTATCTGCGATACCGGCGGGTCAATCTGCGAATGGGTAGAGCCTGACAATCCAAATGACCACATTCTGACCGAATTGTCGCGCCAGACCCTGATGATCTGGATCAAGGGCGATGAAGCCCACACTGAAGAACTGATCAAACGCTTCGACAAGGCACCAAAGCCTATGTCCTATAAGGCAGAGTTCCTGCAGAGGGTTTGGGACGAATACCTCGCCCTCAACAAGTGTTCCGGCACCAAGGTTGATCCGGATGCATTCATCCGCTGGACCTATGCGCAAGCGCTGGCGCACCGGCAGCCACGCTATGAAGCGATGGCCCGAAATTGGGGCGTTACAATAGCAGCCGATGACATCGCCAAAGTGCGGGATAGTGGCGATTTCGATGAGTTGATCGAACGCACCCTTGAGACCCGCCCCAACCCCGCCTAAGTTCCAGACTTCCTTCGCAGTTTCAACAGCGTGACCAAATGCCGATCAAAATCCCCTCCGACCTGCCCGCCTTTGAAGTCCTGACAAATGAGGGCGTCATGGTCATGGCTGATGATCAGGCCGCACGGCAGGATATTCGCCCCCTTCGGATCGGCCTGTTGAATCTGATGCCCAAGAAGATTCAGACCGAAAACCAGTTCGCACGCCTGATCGGAGCGACCCCGCTACAGATCGAGCTATCGCTGATCCGTATGACCGAACATCAGACCAAGAATACCGCAGCCGAGCATATGGCCGAATTTTATCACCCCTTTCAGGAGGTGAAGGACCAGAAGTTCGATGGTCTGATTATCACCGGCGCCCCAATCGAGCATCTGGATTTCGCCGACGTCACTTATTGGGATGAAATCCGCGAAGTGTTCGAGTGGACCCAAACCAACGTGCATTCCACATTCGGCGTCTGCTGGGGCGGCATGGCAATGATCAACCATTTCCACGACGTTGAAAAACACATGCTGGATGCGAAGGCCTTTGGCTGCTTCCGGCACCGGAACCTTGCGCCCGCGTCTCCATTTTTGCGTGGTTTTTCTGATGATTGCGTGATCCCAGTCAGCCGTTGGACTGAGATGCGGCAATACGAGATCGATGCGGTTCCTGATCTGATCACCCTGCTTGGCAGTGACGATGTCGGCCCCTGCCTGATCGAAGATCCTGTGCACCGGGCGCTCTATATCTTCAACCACTTTGAGTATGACAGCGATACGCTTAAACAGGAATATGACCGGGACATCGCAAATAACACGCCGATTAACGTGCCGATCAACTACTATCCGGACGATGACCCAAGCCAGAACCCTCAGAACCGCTGGCGCAGCCACGCGCATCTGCTTTATGGTAACTGGATCAATGAAATTTACCAGACAACCCCGTTTGATATGAGTAAGATTGGCCAGTAAGCTTTTGATATCACTCAGCGTTGCGCTTGTGGGTCTCGCCCTTGTGACCGCATGGCGCAGCGCGCAGCGTGAAAGCAGCGCCGAGGCTTCGTTTCCGCCAGAAGGCCAGATCGTCGATGTCGATGGCGTTGCAGTCCATGCCGTCGTGATGGGCGAAGGGCCGGATGTCGTGCTTATCCACGGGTCAAGCGGAAACACGCGCGACATGACTTTTGCGCTGGCCCCAATTCTGGCCGAGACCTATCGCGTCATCGTCTTCGACCGCCCGGGTCTTGGATATTCAGATAGCTTTAACTCCGACGGCGAAACTATTGTCGAGCAAGCGGAAATTTTGCAACAGGCCGCATCGAAACTAGGCGCGGAAAAACCGATCGTCGCCGGGCAAAGCTATGGCGGTTCGGTTTCACTTGCCTGGGCTGTCACCCGGCCCGACAATATCGCAGCGTTGGTCCTGATCGCTCCGGCGGCGATCCCGTGGGAAACACCTCTGGACGCTTTCAACACTATCGGTGCGACAACAGCGGGCAACGCACTTGCCTTGCCATTGGTCAGCGCATTTGTTCCCGACTGGTTCGTCACGAAGGCATTGGACCAGGTGTTTGCACCGCAAAAAGCCCCCGAAGGATATGCCAAGCATTTCGGGCCGGGCTTGACCATGCGCCAGTCTTCGATGCACGCAAATGCCAAACAGCGTGCAAATCTGCTGGATGAAGTCACTGAACTTCAACCCCGCTATGGCGAGATTTCCGTGCCAACCGAAATTGTCCACGGTACCGCGGATACCACTGTCGGGCTGGACTGGCATTCCGAGCGCCTGATCGAACAAATCCCCGGCGCTGAGCTGATCGAGTTGGACGGTATCGGACACATGCCGCAGGTCGTGGCAGCCCCAGAGGTTGCCGCTGCAATCGACCGCGCAGCCGAGCGTGCGGGTTTGCGTTAAGCCCATCCGTAATTCATAGTAAGTTATGGATTTTATGGCGAGGCCGTGCATGACCCAATCAGACCCGGACACAATCGAGAACTATTTTCATAACCACGCCCCAAAACCCATACGCTCAACCATTGAAGAGGCCAAGAAGGGCGAAATTCTAAACCCGACCTACCCCTACGCCAAAAAGCTGAAAGGCAAGGAATATGATCAGCAGATGGAGGATCTGCAGATTGAGCTGGTCAAGATGCAGCGATGGGTCAAAGAAAACGACCAGCGCATCGCCATCCTGTTCGAAGGCCGTGACGCCGCCGGCAAGGGTGGAACCATCAAGCGGTTCCGCGAGAATTTGAACCCACGCGGGGCGCGGAACGTGGCGCTCAGCAAACCCTCGGACGCGGAACGCAGCCAATGGTATTTCCAACGCTATATCTCTCACCTCCCTTCGGCTGGCGAGATCGTATTTTTCGATCGCAGTTGGTATAATCGGGGCGTTGTCGAAAATGTCTTTGGCTTTTGCACGACAGAAGAGCGGGAACGGTTTTTCAGGCAGGTTCTCCCTTTGGAAACCGGGTTCAGCAATGATGGCATTCACGTTTTTAAGTTCTGGCTGAATGTCGGACGTGCCGAGCAGCTGAACCGCTTCCTTGCCCGCGAAACCGACCCGTTGAAGCAGTGGAAACTCAGCCCGATCGACATCGCAGGCCTGCACAAATGGGACGAATACAGTCAGTCGATCACCGAGACCCTGACACGCAGCCACTCAGAAAACTGCCCTTGGACGATCATTCGATCAGATGACAAGAAACGCGCCCGGCTGGCAGCCATTCGCACCGTGCTAAGCCAGCTGGACTACGAAGGCAAAAACCTGGATGTGGTGGGCACGCCGGACAAAAAGATCAGTGGTGGTCCAGAAATCTGGGATGCCTGAGTGAACTATAACGCAATGCCCGCGCTGGATTAGCCCCTGGTCGCTGCATATATAAAACAAAACGCGCTGAGGCCGGGATGACGAAACGCGGATATCACCACGGAAACCTAAAGCAAGCCCTGATGGAGGCCGCCCTGTCCCTGATCGAACAGAAGGGACCGACCGGTTTTACCTTGTCTGAGGCTGCAAAGACCGCTGGGGTCACTCCGGCTGCGGTCTATCGCCATTTCGAGGGGCGCGAGGACCTGATCGCCGAGGCTGCACGGCAGGGATTTGAGATGTTCGCCGACCTGATGAAATTTGCCTATGACAAAGGGCAACCCTCGGCGCTTGCGGCGTTTGAGGCCACGGGCCGCGCCTATCTTGCCTTCGCCCGTAAGCACCCCGGCTATTATATCGCGATGTTCGAAAGCGGGATTTCAATCAATCGTACACCGGAACTGGCGCTGGCCGCGAACCGGGCCAAAAACGTGCTTGAAAAGGCCGCCAGCGATCTGTCGCAGCATATCCCGCCGGAAAAACGCCCTCCCGCATCGATGTTCAGCGCCCATATCTGGGCCATGAGCCACGGGGTAGTCGAACTTTTCGCCCGCAATACCGGCGCAAGTTCCCCCTTCCCGCCCGAAGACCTTCTGGAAAGCGGAATTGGGATTTATCTGCGCGGTCTGGGTCTGGTCGAGCAGGACGAATAACGACCCCACCAGTCAGTCACTTTCGGGGGTTGTCCCGCTGTTGACCAACGGCACCCCCGCCGCCCTCACCCCTGCAATAAGGGCGTCGACTGGTTGTGGCTCTTTGAATACCCGGCGTTTCAAGGCCTCGAGCGGAAAGCCGGGCCATGTTTTCTGGTACACATTGGCGAGGCGGCGCGCCTCGACCTGTTCTCCGTTGTTCCAATGTGCGGCCATCAGATAGGCCGCTGAAATCGGCCCAAACGGTCCTCCGCGCTCGATCGTATCCTCGTAGGTGCGGATCGCCGCTGCATAGTCTCCGGTATGAAAATACGCGGACCCCAGCACATTGCCAAAGACAAGCCCGCCGCTGCGTTCTGCGAGCTCTTCATACCAGTTAGACTGTGCGAGGATTCGTTCGAAATTCAGGGTATAGAGTGAAATAAGCGCATCAAACTCAGCGACATGCGGATCGGTGGGAGCCAGATCAACAGCCCTGCGAGACAGCGCCGAGGCCCGATCGTAATTGCCTAGTGCAAATTCCAGCCAGGCCCGCGCCGAAAGCGCCCAGGCCGCATCGGGTGCAATATCCATCGCATAGGCGCTTTTTTCATCGGCAGACCTCAAATACTTTTCTGCATCCTGTTCAAAGAACAACAAAATGGCCAGCATGGTCTCGACCTGTGCCGCTCCGGCATAGCCGCAGAAAAAGAGTGGATCTCGTTCAATCGCCGTCTCAAAAATCAGCAAAGCCGGTTGCAGGCGCGATAGGTCAACGACGGGGAACATCACATCGCGGCCAGCACTACAAAGGTTTATCGCTTCTACCCGCGCGGGAGATACGTCATAAATCGCGCTTTGCCCTCGGCCCACAGCGCTGCGAGGCTCATTCTTTGAGTAATAGCCTGATACCCAGATGCCTAAGCCAATCAAAGCCAGAAAGAACGCGATGACCAACGCGCTTCGCCGAATGCCCTGTGGGTTCTGGGCTTGCGAACTCCCCAGCGTAAATTCGGGTGCATAGCTACCGACAGGCAGTGAAATCACCACGGGATCAGCTTCGCCATCACCTCCGTAGTAAGCTTTTAGCTTTCGCCTGACACGACCCGCATCAACGCGCACAACCCCTTCCCGTTTGGTCAAGTCGTCGGCGCTGTAACCATAAACATCCATGGCAATGGTCTTGGCGCGGATCTCATCCGTGCGGCCGGCAAGCGCTTCGGTCACGACATAGTTAAGAAAGGCCCGCATTCGGGCAGATCCTTTGAAACCACCCGAGGCCAAAACCCGCCCAAGGGCACTTCGCACCTCCTCATCCGAGAAAGAAGGCGCTGTGTCACGTTGTTTGTTATCCCCCCGGGAAATCAAGAACTATCCTTTCATGACAATGGCTTGACCCCATGGTGCTACGGTAGCATGCGGCTTTATACGTTCAAGTCATATTCTAGGGAACGCATGCTTTACGAGCAATTTCCACGAAGGCAACGCGGATGGACGAAGAAGACTTCTTTGACGCACAATTCCCGGGAACCTCCGTTCTGATGCGAAACATGCGCGCCCAAGACAGTGAGTTCGACCGGATTTGCCTCGATTATCAGGAGATGATGACCGAGCTGGCACAGTCTCCTCTTTCCGACACGGGCGTTCGCCCTCGGTACCTCGCGGATCTGGCGGAAACCGTTACTGATTTGCGAAGCTCTATCGAAGCAAAGCTGTCAGACGTTCCGGGTACGCTTGGGCATATGGATAAAACGAAAGGCTTGAAATGACCCTGAAACACATTTTGCCCGCGCTAATCCTGACTGCAGGTTCGGCATATGCCCAACAGAACCCGATTATTCACGATGGTGAGTTCGAATTTCTGCGTGCCCAGTTCGGCGCGGTCTGGGATGCCCAGGACATTGAGATTGACGCGAAACTGGCCGAAATCCGCGACGCAAACGGGGGCAAACCACCCAATATCCTGTACATCCTGATCGACGACATCAGCTTTGGTCAGATGGGTGATCGCAAGATGAACTACGTCATGGGCATCGAAACGCCCAGCATCAACCAGTTCGCCACCGAAGGTTTGTCGCTGATGCGAATGTACACGGAACCCTCGTGCACGCCGACCCGCACGGCAATGCTGACGGGGCGACATCCGGTGCGTGCCGGTGTGACAGAAGTCAAAGTGGCTCTGGTAGGCGAAGGCCTTCCAGCCAGCGAGGTGACCCTGCCCGAGATCCTAAAAGAGGTTGGCTACAACACCGTGCATGTCGGCAAGTGGCACCAAGGTGATATCGAACAGGCCTACCCCCACAACCAAGGTTTCGATTGGGCCGCCTTCCCCCTGCATCAACAAGTTCAACTGAGCCTCATGACCCCCGAGGCGATGCGCGCGAATAACATGCTTGGATACGTGCCCGAGGGGCAGAACAATCAGTTTCTGCTGGATGAGCGTTTCAAACCCTACGGGCTGGTGACCGGTGTCGAGGCAGAAGCAGGCGGCACCGCTCGAGAGGTGGATATGTCACCGGGCGAGGTCTGGACCCAAGCCAAGTATGAAGCCATGAACGAGAGGTATCAGCGTCAGGCTCTTGAGCAATTGGAGCGTGCCGCAGCCGAGGAAGAACCGTTTTTCCTGCAATATTGGCCGCTCTACCCGCTGAATTTCGTTTATGCCGAGAACGCAATCTCTCGCAACGGCGGGTTTCATGCTGACAAACTGCAACTACTGGATGGCTGGATCGGTGACCTGCTGGTCAAGCTCGAAGAAACCGGAGAAGCCGACAACACGGTTGTGGTTTTGATGGCCGACAATGGACTGATGTACCACTACGAAGGAACTTCGGGGCTCAATCAACTGATCTATCGTGGCGGTAAGACCCAACATCTGGAAGGTGGCGTACGCACGGATGCATTCATTCGCTGGCCCGGAGTAATCGAGGCTGACAGCGCCGCCGGAGATATCTTTCATGTGTCTGATATCTATACCACAATGGCTCGGATCGCAGGCGCGACTGATCATATCCCGCGCGACCGCATCATCGATGGTGTCGATCAGACCGCCCTGCTGCTGAACGGTGAAGGCAACGGTCGCCGCGATTATGTATATGTCTATGAAGGCCCGGTTTTGCGCTCGGTGGTCAAGCAGGAATTCAAAATGCACCTGCCCGCGCCCGGCCAACCCGGAGCGGCGGCCCCGACCTTCAACATCTATCGTGATCCACGCGAACTGCACCCTTTGGTCGGTTACTCACTTTGGGCCGGAGCGTCGTTTCAGGACATGATCAAACGCCATCAGAAGATGATCGCGAAACATCCACATTCCGAAATCGGGCGCGGCATCCCCTACGAGGGCATCGACAACCTGCGTCCGGAATCTGAACTGGCTCGCGATGTGTTCACGAGCTGGCAGCAGTGAAGGCTACAGAAATTCCTGTTTAAATATGATAATGTTTTAATGTGAAATCAGCGGCAGGAGTGTTTGCGTTCCGCCCAGTACATGATCGGGGGATATCGAATGAAGATTTCAGGGGTATTGGTTTTATTCGCCAGCCTTGCCGCGCGCAGCACGTTCGCGCAAGAAAACCCAATCCAACACGATGCCGAATTCTATATCTTGCAAGCACAGCGCGCAGAGCAATGGGCCCAGGATGATATGGCTGTGGATGAAGCCCTGGCTGCATTTCGCGAAGGCAACAACGGTAAGCCACCGAACATCATCAGCGTTCTGATCGATGATCTGGGATTCGGCGACATGGGGATACCCGAGTTGAACGCCGTTCGGGGTTACTCGACGCCGAATATCAACGATTTCTCCGACGACGCGATGCGCATGGTTCGGATGTATACCGAACCCTCTTGCACCCCTACTCGCGTCGCCCAAATGACAGGGCGGCTGCCTGTACGCATGGGAATGGGTGATACCACCGTTGATATTGCCGGCTTTGGACTGCCGGGGGCAGAAGTGACGTTGGCCGAAGTGCTGAAACAGGTTGGTTACGCAACCAGCCATGTTGGCAAGTGGCACATGGGAGATATCGCGGAAAGTTGGGCGATGAACCAAGGCTTTGACTATGCGCAACACGCCATTCACCAGCAGGGTCAGCTGACGATTTTCAATGATGATGCAATCAAAGAGCAGGTCTCGGTCGCGATCAGAGATTATGATGACAAATACACGCTGGACGGTTGGTTCAGGCCGGACGCCTCAGCGATGATGACCGTCATCGAAGGCGAAACGGGCGGTCCAATTCGCGAAATTCGGATGGAGTCAGGTGAGCGCTGGAATGCGGCCAAATACGATGAGATGAACCAGGCCTTTCAGGACAAAACCTTGTCAGAGCTTGAACGTCTTGCCAGCGACGATACCCCCTTTTTCCTGCAGTATTGGCCGATGATCCCTCTGGATAATACCCGCGCCGGACGTTCTGGTCCCGAAAGCGCGAATGGCGGTCTCTATGTCGACAAGATGCAACTTTTGGATCAATGGCTGGGTGATTTGTTCGCCAGCATGGCAGAGTTGGGGGTCAGCGAGAATACCATCGTCATCGTTATGGGGGACAACGGCCACTTTACCAAATACGCCCCGCAATCGGGCTATACTCCGATGATATATGCTGGTGGCAAAGGGGATACGACTGAGGGCGGCGTTCGGGTAGACGCCTTTATTCGCTGGCCGGGGATGATTCAGGCAGATGGTTTGCTGAACAGCATCATTCACGTTTCGGACCTTTATACAACGCTTTCACGTTTTGCGGGGGCCGAGCAATACATCCCGCGAGATCGTCTTGTGGATGGCGTCGATCAATCCGCAGCGCTATTGTTTGCGGACGAAGCCAAAGCGCGCAGAGATCACGTGATCATCTATTCGGTGAACAAACCCGAGGCGATCGTGAAGGACCAGCTTAAGCTCAAACTGCCGGGAGCCGGGGAAAGCGCTATTCTGGCAAAGTTCTTTGATCTCTACCGGGACACGCGCGAGGAATATTCAGTCTCGACCGAGGTTGGCGCCTGGGGCGGGCAGGAATTCGCACGCATCCTTGGCCGACACATGGCCCGCAAAGAGAAATTCCCCGACACGCCACCCGCGTATGGCGTGCCCTATAAAGGGATCGAGAACCTGCGCCCCGAAACCCAACAAGCGGTCGAGGCTTTCCTGATCAAAAGCCAATCCCCGCAGCAATAGCACGGTGTCGCCGTCGTCATTCACTCAAGTTTCTAGGATCATCACATGCTTGGATTACTCCTATTCGCACTGGGTTTAATCGGATCACTTGGGATCGGGTTCGTCTACTTCCGTGATTTGGGCGACGTGTCCCAGATGCTGTTGAAGGTAAAGCGCGAGAATATGGTGCGTTTCATCCGCAATGAATACCGCTTGATTGCCATCGGGTTGGGCGCATTTGCTCTCGCAACGCTCGCGCATTTCGCCCTGGGAGCCGGGCCGTTCTGGCTTTGGCTCATTGCCGCTTTACTTGTTCTACTTCTCTATGGCTTTCCCTATGTCTGGGTTCATCTAGGTCTGAGAAATCAGCTAAATGACGCGCAGTATTTTCCCATCGACGAGGCCCGCAAATATGTCGGGCCGACTGCCCCCGTGATGGTGATTGAGAATGACGGCCATGCCCGAGCCCATCCTGATGCACAAATCATGCGCCCACATTTGGCGGGCGACGACAAAGGGCTGGGCGGAGAAGACGTCGTGATGACCTATTGCGCCATGGCCAATCTCGGTCAGGGCTATGCGCCAAGCATCGAAGGCAAACGGCTGAACCTTGAGGTTCTCGCCCAGCACGGCAACAACCTGATCCTGCGGGACAACGATACTGGTGAACCCATCCAGCACATATACGGCTTTCGCGAAGCGGATCGTGACACAAATGCAAACGGCCTCGCGTGCCCTCTGCGGCCCGAAGCGCAGATGACACCCTGGCCAACCTATCGGATGACTTTCCGTGGATTTCAAAAGGCTTTCCCGGATGGAGAGGTGTTTTTGAACAAACCCTCCCCAAACCCCTTGCTGCGGTTGCTGGACATGATGACCGAGATCACGTTCGGCTGGGGCATTGGCCGCCAGCATCAGGAAGAGGCTCCGGTGATGGACAACATGGACCGTTCGGACAATCGGCTGCCGAATAAAACCTATGTCTGGGGGATCACAATCGGACAGGATGCCACCTGCTGGACCGACGATTTCGTTGTCGACAACGATTGGATCGTCAACGCGCGTGTCGGCGGGCGGGATATCGTCGTCAGCCTCGATCCAAAATTTGAAAGCTTGGGCGTTTGGTACAATGACAGCGGTCAACCCGTGACCCAATGTGACTTTTGGGGAATGTCTGATCAGGGCCAACTACAACGGGTCGAAACCCTGCGCGCAGGCGTGTTCTGGCATGTCTGGTCCGAGTTTTTTCCCAGCACCGATATCAATCGTGTCGGTGACGGCGCAGGCAAATCCGAAGACGTTGCAGCATGAAAGAACGAACAATGCGCCTGGCTAGGTTGGCATGAGGCGACAATAGAAATCAATTCAAGGTTCTTGGCGGGAGACGGAAAATGGATGTGACAGTAAAGTGGACAGGATTGGCGCTTGGCCTCGCAATGGCAGGTTCGATGGCACCAATGGCCTTGGCCCAACAGTCGGACTGGTCATATGAGGCCTCAATCTATCTTTTCATGCCGGAAACTGAGACCTCACTCAGCACACCGATGGGTACACTGGATGGCACCCTGAGTTTTTCCGATGCGTTGGACAATCTCGATTTTGCCTTCATGGCCGCGTTTGCCGCCACAAATGGCCGGTGGTCCCTGTTGGCCGACTATAACTATACCAATCTGTCTTTCAGCAGTGACACTCCCGGCCCTGCCAGCTCAGGCTTGGACACATCCTTTACCACGCAATTTCTCAGCGGCTATGTCGGCTATAGGGTCTACGAGGATCAAACCGCGAATGTGGATATTGTCGGTGGATTCAGGTGGTTCAGCACGGAAACCGACTTTGAATTGCAACCAGGCGCGGCCCCCGGCCGTCGAACAACGGTTGATTCAAGCTGGACCGATCCCGTGATCGGGGCCCGCGCACGCGTCAAGTTCTCGGACAAATGGTCAGGAACTGGGTTTGTAGACTATGGCGGCTTCCGCAGTGGCAGCGAGACATGGCAGGTTCTGCTGACAGCCGACTATGCGATTAATGATCGTTGGCTGATCCGCGGTGGATACCGCTATATCTCATTCGACCACGACATCGACGGAAACGATTTCAAGTTCGACCAATCCGGTCCACTGATTGGCGCGACCTACCGCTTTTGAGCGGCTTTTAGTGACCGCCAAAGTAAGCCTCGAGCAATCGCTTATCATTCCGCAACTCGTCTGCGGTGCCTGATGTCTGCATGCGTCCTGACTCGAGCACGTAAATCCGGCTCGCCAGCGAAAGCGCGAAGTTGGCGTTTTGCTCGGTGATCACAACCGTCAGCCCGTATTCCTTGTTGAGCTTGCGCACCACCTCGGCGATTTCGTGACAGATTTTTGGGGCCAGACCAATCGTCGGTTCGTCGACGAGCAACAGCTCGGGGCTGGTCATCAACGCGCGTCCGAACGAGACCATCTGACGTTCCCCGCCCGACTGGGTCGAGGTCTCCTGCCCTTCCCTCTCTTCGAGACGCGGGAACAGGCTGTGTACCATTGCCAGATTGCTCTGGATGTCTTCGCGGGCCGTGAAGGCACCGACCATTAGGTTGTCACGCACCGACATATAGGGAAACAGGTTGAAGCGTTCGGGCGCATAACCCACGCCATGTCGTACAATTTCGGAAGGCGTCCGACCGGCAAGGCTGTGCCCCCTGAGCCGGATATCGCCCTCGATTTTGACTAGCCCCATGATGCTGTCCAGCAAGGTCGATTTTCCAGCCCCATTTGGACCCACCACAGCGACAATCTCACCGGGTTGGACGGTGATCGAGATGTCGGTCAGCGCTTGCGCCTTGCCATAGAATGCCGACAGGTTTTCGATTTCCAGATACGACACTACGCGCCCCCCAGATACGAGGCCTGAACAGCCTTGTCGTTCATGACTTCGCTGAACGAGCCCTCGGCAATCATGGTGCCCCGTTCAATGGCGATCGCACGGTCGACCAATGGCTCAAGCGCAGGCAAATCATGGCTGACGATCAGAAAAGTCATCCCATCTTTGCGCATCGACTGAATGAGATCAGAGATTTGGGCGATCTCTCCTGTGGTGAGACCCGCAAACACTTCATCCAGCAGCATCACCTTGGGCGCGGTTGCCATTGTGCGCGCCATCTCAAGTTTACGCAGATCACCCATGGCCAGTTCTGTCGGCGCGCGTTTCAAGTCCGCTTCTGTAAACCCGACGCTGAGCGCAAGCTCTCGCTCACGTTCTTTATCTGGGGGTGAGACGATCATCTGCCAGATATTGTCGGGCATTAGGCCAACCCGGATATTTTCGGCAACGCTCATATCACCAAACGGGCGTGGGATCTGATAGGTTCGGCTGACCCCGGCCCGAATGCGTTGCGGGGTCGACAGCGTCGAGATTTCCTGTCCGAACAGTTCGATCGTTCCGCCGTTTTGCCGCAACTCACCCATGATCTGGCTGAACACGGTCGTCTTGCCTGCCCCGTTGGGACCGATCAATCCAAGCGACTCGCCCTCTTTGAGAGAAAACGAAAGATCATTCGTCGCGACTAATCCGCCGAAACGTTTTACCAGACCTGAAACCTGTAACGCCACGCTCATGTCGTCCGCCCCTTGCCCAGGCCTTTGAAACCACGCCGAACCAGCTCAACAATGCCTTTCGGCTGATACATATAGAGGAGCAGCGCTATGGCTCCGTAGACGAAATACCGTTCGGCGCCAGGAAGGACCGGTCGCAGATACTCCAACAGGAATGTCATGAAGAACGCGCCGATCATGGGGCCAATGATGGTCGAGGTTCCCCCCAGAAGTGCCGCAACGATGATTGTGAACAGGAAGTTAATATCAAACAACGCACGCGGCGCGAGCGATCCCAGATAGTGAACGTAGAAGGCACCACCCAAGCCCGCGATCATCGCACTTGTCAGAAAGGCAAAAGCTTTGAGGCGCGTGGTGCTGAGGCCCGAACCGCGCACACTTTCCTCGTTCATTCCGATGGCAGACAAGGCCGTACCTAGTCGCGTCTTCATCAAAAGCCACATGCTGACGGCGATTGCCAACATCAGCGTCGTGGACAGGTAATACCCGTTCGCCGCGCCGCGCGTCAGAGTTTGAATACCCGACATGCCGCGCGTTCCGCCAGTCAGATCCGGGCGAATGACCTGAACCAGTTGGTAGAGCAACTCCATGAACGCCAGCGTGACGAGCGCAAAATAACTTCCACGTATACGCAGCGCTGGAAGCAGCACCAATAGGCCTGCGATCATGGTAACAAGTACGGCGATCGGGATCGAGATTTCGACAGCGACGTCAAAGCGCTTGGTCAGGATTGCCGTGGTGTAGGCCCCGATACCGATCAGGAACGGATGACCAAAGCTCACATAGCCTGTTCGGCCAGACAACACGTCCCAGCTGATAGCGAAGATCGCCAGGTAGTTGGCAAAGATCATCGTGCGCATCGTCCCGTTCGAGACGAATTGCGGAAGCAGGAACATTCCGACGATCAAGCCACCCCAGAGTGCAAAGTGAAACCAGCGTAGCCCCATCGTCACAGCTCCTCTCGGCCGAACAGGCCCTGCGGTCGCGTGACCAGCACCCCGATGATCAACAGCATCGTGAAAACACCGCGCAACTCAGGTGCAAGCGTCGCCACAACGATGACTTCGAGGAAGCCCACAATATGCGCCACCACCAAAGTGCCCAGGATCGATCCGATCCCGCCAACGATAACCACAGCCACCGAAATGATTAGCGGAGCCACCCACATGGATGGCGATAGCTGAGTGTAGCTGGCAAAGAAGACGCCTCCGATTGCGCCCAATGCGCCAGAGATACCCCAGGTGATCAGATTGATGCGATCCGGATCGATCCCGGAAATTGCAGCGCCTTTAGCATCCATCGACACCGCCTGCATCGCCCGTCCGGTATGTGTGAGCCGCACAAAGGCATAGAGCCCTAGCAGAATTGCCCAGCTAATAAGGGTTGCAATCAGGATGTTATACGTGACCGAGGCCCCGGCCACATTGATCACCCCGGGAACAATCGGCAAAAGGATTTTGCTGCTGTCGCCAAAGACCAAAACGATCCCGGCCTGAATGACGACCGCAAGGATCAGCGTCGAAATCTCGACGGCCACGTGATCCCCTTTGAGCGTTTTGACAATCAAACGGTACTTCAGAACTCCCATCAGCACACCCAGCGCAGCGGCCACGGCAACCCCCATAAGCTTAGGCATTCCAAGCGATTGCGATATCCAGAAGTAAATGTAGCCGCCGACCATCAGATAGGCACCATAGGCGAGATTCAGAACGCGACCGATGCTGAAGATCAGCGTGAACCCCATAGCGATGAGCGCGTAGAGACCGCTGAGCAAAAGCCCCTGAATCAGTATCTGCAACATGTGTGGATCCTTGGCTGCGAGTGCGCGTCGCCGCGCACCCGTTTCGAGCTAACGACGCGACCGGGTTACGGCTTGACCCAACTGGGAAGCGTGAATTCGCCCGTCGCGTATTTCTCGGGGTACACAACTGCGGCAGTGCCGTCTTCATACCACTGAACAACGACCATAGACGGGGCCGCATCATCAAACGGCTCGGAAAGATCAAAGCGAATGTTGTGGGGATAGGTGCGGCCTGTCACTGGCTCGACCTCATCATCGCCCCAGAAGGCATAGCGCAGCCAAAGCTGACCATCCATCTCAAGAACCAGATCCTGCTTCTTCATCGCATCGGCCCAGCCTTCGACATTGTCGAAGCCACCCGCCTCTTCCGCGGCAGCCATGGCCTGCTTCAGCCCGTGATAGGCGTTGAACCCATTGAAATGCGGCAGCAGTGGGCGGCTGTCATACTTGGCCTGATAGGTGTCGACAAAGGTCTGGCTTGCCGGGTCAAGTTTGAACCCTACAGACGGGATCGGTGACAGGGTCGAGATGCCGCCCCCGGCTCCGCCAGTGTCTTCCCAATATTCCATACCCAATGCGGCTACGTTCACACCTGTCATCGCCATGGGGACCTGCAGTTTCACATATTGCGACGAAACCACCTGAGAATTCACGGATGAGACCTGATAGATGAAATCCGCCCCTGTATCCTGCGCCCGGCTGAAAATCGGCGCGAAATCTACGGTGGCGACGTCATAGGTGATGATGTCCTTGACCTCGATCCCCGCAACCGGCGCAAGCGCCTCGGTCACCAATCCGGTGATCGCTTCGCCAAACGCTGTATCCTCAGCCAGAATGACAACGGAGTCCCAACCCATCTTTTCCTTCAGAACATCCGCGCCGAAATTGATATAAAGCGTGGCAAGCGCCTCGTCTGAGGCGATGTTCATGAAATATGGTGCCATGCTTTCGGGATCTTCGACCACCATGTCGATGATGCCGATATATGACGTCCACGTGTCCAGCGTCGGAATTCGGTATTCCTGCATTCGCGGCAGCCAGCCCAGCGAAACATCATCGATAGAGCCTGAGATGATGAAATCCACTTCTTCGGTTTCCGCCAGATATTCATAGGCCCGCACACCTTCAGTCGGGTCCTGACCGGTATCGGCAGACACCAGCGTGATCTGTTCCCCCATAACGCCGCCATTCGCATTAAGCTCTTCAATCGCGATCTCTGCACCACGCAGCGTCGACAGACCGGTGTCTGAGGAAAGAGATCCAATAAAGCCCACCTTGATTTCAGCTGCGGCCGCCGAGGCCACAAGCGCGATACATGTTCCGCTGAGTAGCGCTGTCTTGATCATCACATTAGCTCCCTGTGTCTTATTGTGCCCTTCTTGTATTCTGTATACAGTACACAAGACGATAGTTCGATCAATTCCTTTCTTGGTGACTCATGTTCAGATTCCGCTGATTTCGCCGTTTTCGTCGTGAATTACCGCATCCACATCGATTTCCACCGTCAAACCGGGTTGCGTCAGCCCGGCTTGAACGGCTGTCAGAACAGGATCGATATCTTTGAATACCTCTCCGTGAACGCTCGCGAATTCACCCGCGCGCGACAGATCGGTCAGATAGGCGCGGACCCGGCCTACATGGCGCATCTCGGCACCGACGGCCTTAAGCGCCTCTTCTATACGGGACAGAATGTATTTTGTCTGGGCGCCCACATCTCCTGGCGCATGAATACGCCCGCTGGGTTCGATCGCTGTGGTCCCTGCGACCCAAACGAAGGGACCGATGCGCTTTGCGCGGGAATAAGACGCAACTTCTTCGAACCGCCCGCCTGACTTCCAGATGCGGAGGGTCACAGGCCTAACCTCGATCGGATGGCATCCGCCGCTTTCTTCAAGGCTGCTTGTTCTTGATCGGTCAGCCGCAACTCCTCGACTTCGACCAACCCGGAAGACCCCAGATGGGCAGGAACACCAAGCACAACCCCATCGATGCCATATTCCCCCTGCAACCTGACCGAGACCGGAACCGGGCCGGTGCGTGCGCCCCGGATATGGTCGATCAACTCGATCGACGCGTGCGCCGGTGCTATGGTTGCGGAACCGGATTTCTTCAGGGCAACTACCTGCCCACCGCCGGTCACGGCGTCCTGAACGCAAGCCTCAATCTGATCAGGCGATAAAAACACATCCAATGCCCTGCCCTTAATTTTTGCCCGGCTTGGGATTGGCGCCATCTCGTCCCCGTGGCTTCCGAGCGTGAAGGCTTCGACATCAGCGGGCGCTACTCCCGCAGCCATAGCAAGGGCGTTGCGAAACCGGCTGCTGTCCAGAGTACCGGCCATGCCCAGCACTCTTTCACGAGGGAACCCGGTTGCGCGCAGCATTTCTACGGTCATTTCGTCAAGCGGATTGGTCACCACGATGACGATGGCATCAGGCGCAGCGGAGCGTATGGCCTCAGCGGCCTGGCGGATCACGCGCGCATTCACGTCGATCAGATCCGCGCGGCTCATACCCGGACGCCGGGCACGGCCTGCGGTCACCACAATCACTTCGGCCCCGGCCACAAGATCTAACGACTCGCCGCCGACGCACCGGGCGCGCGCTCCGGTGATGCCTGACGTGTGGTTCAGATCCAACGCCGTAGCAGCGGCCATTCCGGGCGCAATATCGATCAGCGCGATCTCATCCGCGATATCCTGCATCGCCGCCAGATGCGCCACATTGCCCCCGACGCCCCCTGCCCCGATCAAGGCAAGTTTGCCGAGCCTACGGGCCTTGCGTTTCGCACGCACCGGAGCAACCCATTTGGGCGAGCGGCGATACAACACACGCTGCATTGAAATAGCAGCGTCTGTACGCGTTGGTTGTGGCTTTTCCAGCGGTCCGTCGACAAGCTTTATGCCAACACGCTCGGCAGTTTCGCGTGCCAAGGCCGTCACGATATCGTCGGGCAGGACTTCAAACACGATCCGACCGCGACGGCGGGCATCTTCGACCGCCTCTGAACCTATGACGCGCGGCGCTGCCATCAGTTGGCTTGCCCGTCCACCGCCTCTATCGCGCGGGTTGCGGCCTCGACGGCGGTCTTGACCGAGTTTTCAGACCCCGAGATGAACAGGCGGCCAAACCGCCCCACGGCGCGCACTTCGACAATATCGATCTCTGCCGCCTTCTCCGCTTCATTCGCGGCAATCGAGATATAAGCAGCCGGGGCACATTCGACGATGCCCAGCGTCTGCCCTGGAACGATCAGAGCCCCTTTGCGCCATTTGTTCAGCAGTTGCGCCTGATAGGGTTCGACGCTGGTGATAATCTGCGTGGAACTGATCGCCGGTTTCAACCGGTCAGACATTGTTGCGCCGAGCTCTACCAGCATCGCATCGCGCGCAGCGGACACCTCCGCATTCGACGGAGACCGCAGGATAAAGAACCCGAACTCGCGCTCGACCATTTGTGTTGTCGCCTCAACCGAAGATGCCTTGAGCGCTCGGTCGATCAGCGAGAATACTCCGTTACCCGGCGCAAACTCTCCGATCAAAACCGTATCCCCGGACAAGGGCACCGACCCTTGCACCGTCGCACCGTTATAGGCGGCGAATTTTGGTTGCAGGTTGTCGATCTGCATCAGCGCCCGGATGGTAATCTCGCTCATGCGCCATACTCCTCGTAAATGTCGCGCCAGGGCCTGCTTTCGTAGGCAACCCGTTTGATGTTGATGAGATGCAGGGCTGTCACATTGTCCGAAGTGATCGAACCTGACCACGTGCCGGTGCCCAGCATGAAGGATGGTTCCAGATCAGTCGAATATCCCATACCGCCCATGATGCCCGGTGTATTCACCAGTACCCGACCCGTCGGCACGGTGGCAAAACGGGCCACGATCTCAGGGTCGTCCGAATGGATGACCGAGGAATGACCCCACCCTTCGAACTTGGCGATGGATTGCGCCAGCTCGATCCCATGGTCTGTGGATTTCGCCGCGTAGAACGCCAGAACGGGGTTCAGCTTTTCTGCAGACAGCGGGCGCTGCCAACCTACTTCAGTCTCTTCCGAAACAAGGCACCGGGTGCGTGGTGGGATGGAAAAACCGGCAGCATCCGCTAGCGCCTGCGGGCTTTGCCCCACCTTCTCAGGGTCCATGGCCTGCACGCCTTTGAAGATCACCCCGGCAAGACGATCCGCTTCGGCCGGTGTGCAGAAATAGGCACCTTTCAATTTAAGCTCGTGGCGCAAATCACGTGCGATCTCGGGATCAGCGACGACGGCCTGCTCACTGACGCAGGCGGTTCCGTAGTCAAAGCTCTTCGACGTCACGATCATCTCGGCGACTTCCGCCAGATCGCGAGCTTTCGACTTGTGTACGTAACACGGCACGTTGCCCGCACCGACCGCGAGCGTGGGTTTGCCGCTGGAATACGCCGCTTTGACCATGGCCGGACCACCGGTTGCCATCACAACCGAGGTGCGGCGATGTTTCATCAACTCGGCTGTGCCCTGAATTGTCACGGAATCCAGACATTGGATTAGACCCTTGGGCGCACCCATTTGTTCAGCCACGCGCGCCATAATTCGCACCGTTTCGAAGCCACAACTCACACCACGCGGATGCGGCGCACACACGATCGCATTGCCTGCCTTCACCGCAGAAAGCACTTTGTAGATGATCGTTGAAGTGGGGTTCGTCACCGGGATCAGAGCTGCCACAACGCCCATCGGTTCACCGAAGGCTGCGATCTTTGTCGCATCATCGCGCCAAAGCAATCCCAGCGTTGTCACATCTCTTAGATAATCCGCGACTGAAAGCGCGTTGAACAGGTTCTTGACGCGCTTGTCCGGCACATTCCCATATCCGGTTTCCTCGACGGCCATTTGCCCCAGCCGTTCGGCCTCGGGCTCGATGGCGCGCGCCATGGCGTCGACTATTGCGTCTACCTGCGCCGGGTCAGTGCCCAAAAAGGCGCGATAAGCCTCGAAAGCGCTATCTGCGGCACGCCGTGCGGCGGCGATTGATTTCAGATCTGCATCCATCAAGAAGCTCCGGTGACGATGGTGTCAAAGATACGGCGCGCTTGATCAACGTCGCCCGCTGAAACCCCTATGGCTTCGAGGCGCCGTCCGGCGGCAGCCACATCCGCCCCCAAAATTCGGTCGGACATCGCGATCAGGCTGTTCGTCAGCGGGCTCGGGATACCCGCAAGCTCACCCGCTGAGACCAAAGGTACAAGCGAGCCCAACACACCATCCCGCATCATACCGCGCGACGTTTGCTGATCCGGGATCGGACGCGTGCCCGAGCCACGTTCGGCGCCGGCAAAGATGGCTATCCACTGCCCTGTCTCCGGCAGATTACGAACTCCAAACGCCGCAGCAATGCGTCGCCGTTCGTCTGCAAGCCCCTGAATGACCTCTGTCTGGTCCGGACCAATCAGAGACGCAAACGTCTGGTTATCCTCAAGCGGAACACCACCCATTGGAATGTCAGGACCACCTGTCCCCATTGCGGCACCGCCGAGGATCAGCGCAGGTATCTCGACTGCGGCCGACAGATCGTTGAAGCCGCACGACAAAACCGAGTCGACCGCCTGAACGTTGGACAAATAGGCGGAAACGGCGTCCAGAACCTCTTCCCGACCGCGCGGCAAGGTTGCCGCAGCCATCGGTGCCGCCTGCGAAAGCGTCAAAGCTGCGCCCTCGGAACGGAACCAGTATGGCAGACCCTGAACCTCAACCAGCGTGACGTCCGCCGCGCAGCCTCCGATCCGCAATAGCCAGGCTGTTTCCACAGCCCCCAAAGATCGTCCCGGCGCAAGGACCAAGATTTGCCCGTCGCTGAGGTGATCGGCCAGCACCATCGCATAAGTGCGCTGTTTGTGAAGCGGTCCGGTCAGGAATATCACCTGTGCATCGCGCACCGCTGCATCCAGCTCAGCGGTTGTGCGCACCGACGGCCCATCCCGATCGACTTGATAGGTCCCGACCGGACCTTCACCGCGAAGCGAAATGCCCGAGGACTGGGCCAACAGCGACAGTTCGGCCCCATAGGCCGAAAACAAGGTGACCTCAGCCCCTTCGGCAAGGCAAAGAGCGGCCAACAGGCGTGCATCAGCCCCGCCGCCCAACACCGATATCCGGTCGAGCTTGGGATGTTCAGGTGCACCCCGGGTTGAGCCACGTGTCGCTGCACGTGTGAATTCCTCGAAACCGGCTGACATAGCGTCTCCTCAAGACAGACGGATTAAGCCGCAGAGCCAGCACCAAGGCTGTCGATTATGGCCTCAAGTTCATCATGTGGGCGCGCGATCACGTGGACGGATACGACTTCACCCACTTTGTTTGCCGCTGTCGCACCGGCATCCGCGGCGGCTTTGACTGCGCCGACTTCACCACGCACAAGGGTGGTGACTAGGCCTCCGCCAGCCTTGGTTTGGCCAACAATCGAAACGCTGGCCGCCTTGACCATCGCATCTGCCGCTTCGATCGCGCCGACCAGTCCGCGCGTTTCGATCATGCCCAGGGCCATTTGCCCCGCCACTGGTTTCGCCATTTTTCGTTCCTCCAAAGAAATTTAGATGTTTGGTGTTCTTGGTTCAGGTCGTGGACACGCGATCCACAATCGCGATGATCGCCAGATCGACGGGCGCGGTGGACAGACCGGCGGCCATACGCGCCGCCGAGCCGTTGACCAGCAGAACCGTATCCCCCACCCCGGCACCGCAGGTGTCGACGGCGACCCGCGCCGGTTCGATCACCTTGCCTTTGCTATCGACCAAATCCGTCACCAGCAGTTTCGTACCAACCAGTTTTGCGTCTTTGGCCGTGGCTGTGACGGTCCCGACGACCTTGCCCAAATGCATCAGAAGGTCCTCAGGTAACGGTCCAACTCAACCGGAGTGACCTGTTGATTGAAGAATTCAAGCTCGCGCTCAGCCTGCTGCAGAACCAACTCCCACAGCATTTCGCCCATGAGATCGCGAAGCCATTCGGATCCTCGCGCCAGTTCGATCGCCGTTGGCAAGTCGGTTGGGATCGGATCGCCGATCCCTTCTTCGTAACCGTTGCCGGTTGTCGGTTCTGACGGAGCCAGGCCCTGCTCGATCCCGTCCAGCCCCGCTGCTATCTCGGCTGCCAGCAGAAGGTAGGGATTGGCATCTGCACCAGCGTCACGTTTTTCTACGCGCACCGCGCTGTCGGATCCTTCAATGACCCGAATACCAACGGTCCGGTTGTCATAACCCCAGCTCGTGTTGATCGGGCAGAAAGTATAAGGCTGACGGCGTCGATAACCATTGACGGTGCCACTGCCACAGATTGCCGTTTCGCACATGCGTTGTTGGAGCCCGGCGATGAAGGATTTGCCGGTATCGTTTATCTTGCCGTTATCGGCAAAGACGTTCTTGCCGTCTTTCCAAAGCGAGTAGTGTGTGTGGAAGCCGTTGCCGGACTGATCGAAGAACGGTTTTGGCATGAAGGTTGCCAGATAGCCGTGGGCGATGCCCAGCTGGCGGATCAGCGACTTAAACAAGACGACACGATCTGCCGCTGCCAGCGCTTCGCCGTAACGGATATTCACCTCAATCTGACCCGCAGCGTATTCGGGGTTCGATTGCTCGATTGGGATACCGCACTCGTTGATCTGCTGACGGATCGGTCCAACGATGTGCTCCATACGCGCGGCGCGGCCCAGACCGTAGACCTGAATCCCGCTATCGCGCGGCTGTCCGGTCTCCGGATCCAGTAGATAGAATTCAAGTTCAGTGCCGACATTGACCTCGAACCCCATTTCGCGGGCCCGTTCAACCTGACGCACCAACGCCTGACGCGGATCGATCGGTACAGGCTTGTGGTCCATACCTTCCGCCCGACCAAAACAAACAGCGACGCCTGGCTCCCACGGCACAGCGACGGGCTGGGTCATTGGGAAGACGTGCATATCGGGGTAGCCGTTGTCGAAATTGACATAAGGCGTATCCCAGACGTCGCACGTCATATCGATCGCCATCAATGCAATCGACAGCGCATTGCCGCTTTTGCAGACGTGGTCCCAGTGGCTGGCCGGAATGCGCTTGCCGCGCATGATGCCGTTGAGGTCACCCACACCGAGTATGACGGTGTGCGTACCTTCGGGCAGATCAAATCCCGAACTCATTGATGCGCTCTCCCTGTTTTTTGGCTTTATAATTGTTGTATTCTGTATACAGTATTCACAAAGACAATCGATAAACAAGGAAAATCTGCATCATGTCCAAGAACTCGGTCATCGTTGTCGGAGGCGGCATCGTCGGCGTCATGACGGCGCTTACACTGCAACGACGTGGTGAGGCAGTGACTTTGATAGATCGCTGGGAACCGGGACATTCCCGTGCATCTTCAACGGATTACAACCGTGTCATCCGTGCGATTTCCGGGCGGGATGAGTTCTATACACGTTGGGCCCGCGAAAGCCGCCTGCGCTGGCTGGAACTGCAAGCCGAGAGCGGCCAGAACCTGATGTATGAATGCGGTGCGCTGATTCTTGCAACAGGCGGTCATTGCGACTGGGAGAACGCCACAGCCGAAACCTTCGACCGCGTTGGTGTGCCCTACTACAAGTTCGGGCGGCAGGACATCGAATCGCGATTTCCGCAGTTTCGCGTTCCTGACATCGAATACGCCCTGTTCGAACCCGAAGCCGGAATGCTGATGGCGCATCGCTGCGTCCTGACCGGGCTTGAACTGTTTCGTCGAGCGGGCGGGATCGTACAGCGCGGTCGCGTGACCACCGATGGATCAGAGCGCCCAATGCTGAATGGAAAGCCGCTTGAGGCCGATCTTATCATTGTCTCGACCGGCCCCTGGATGGCGGATATGTTCCCCAGGACGATCAAGCCGATATCGACGGTGGTTGGTGTGAATGTCCTCTATACCTCAACGCCAGATGGGTCCGAGGAGTTCGATATGAGCCGGATGCCCTGCTGGATCGATCATGGTCAGGGCTCATTCGGGCTACCCTCATCCGAAGGTTCAGGCGTGAAAGCCGCGGTCGTCATCCCGGACAAGATCGATCTGGACAATGACGAAAGGCTAATCCGACAGGAAACGCTAGGACGCACTCGCAGCTACATCCGTCATCGTCTTCCGGGCCTTGAAGGTGAGCGGGTGGTGGATTCCAAATTCAACCAGATCATCCTGACACCTGACACGCACTTTATTGTCGACTGGCACCCCGAGCATGAAAACGTGCTGTTCGCCGGAGGCTGCTCGGGACATCTGTTCAAACACGCGCCGGTTTTTGCAGAGTTTGCGGCCGGTGTTGGAATGAAGGATTTCGGAACGGCTGATCGTTTCAAGATCACTGGTCGAAGAAAGCTGAGCCCAAAAGAAAGTCCAAGCGGGCGTTAACCTTCTGAAAGCGCCGCATAGAGCCCTGAATTCGGGCACTTTTCCTGAGGCAGGCGAACACCTGATCGAATTGCATCTCGGCAGGTCTTTGCTTGGCGACAATGTCCACATTTTTCCGCCAACTCAAGGCCAAGCTCAGGATGGGCATTAAGATCATCTTCACTCAGGCCAAACTGACTAGCCATCGAGAGTATACGCTCTCGCGCGTTGGGCGCGCCAGAGCGCAACATGGCCAAGTCAGCGCGGGACAGGCCGAGATCCGATAGCTCCAGATCGCTGATACTTCCCTCGCGTGGAGCATTCACAATCCGCGCAATCCTCTCAAAGAAATCCTTGTATCCCGTCATTGCCAAATCTCCCAACCGGTTGCGTATACAGTATACAAAATGCGGCTTGGCTGGACTTGATTAGGATCAAGAGCCGTTCGCTCAAACGCTTATTGTTCAGGGACGTATGCACCGCGAAAAAGCTCTACTGCTTGAAGCGCTGCAATATCGTCCGGCACCTTTGCCGCGTTGATCGAGGACATCCCATCATCCGCCTCCGTAGCTGACAAAAGCACCTCTCGACCTCTAGTGAACAGATCGCGCAAGTGATGCGCCTTGTATTCGGGATGAAACTGAACAGAGCGGGCAGGAAAATCATAATCCAGTGCACCAACTGGACAGTGGCCCGCTGATCCGGTCACCCGAGCCGAGTCCGGAATGCTTGTCACCTGATCCTGATGCCAGACATATGCATCCACGCTATCTCCGCCATAGTCGAAGGGCCGTGCGCCAACGACATTGCCTACCTCGGCTTTCTCGGCCTGACCACCATAGACGTCAGCCATGATCTGATGACCGAAACAGATACCAAAGACTGGTTTTCGGATTTCTCGACAACGGTCCAGGAAGGCACGTAGCGGCTGCATCCAATCCGTGTCATCATAAACGCCAAATTCAGATCCGCCGACTATAGCACCGTCGAAATCGCTCTCGTCTGGGAGCGGTTCTCCATCAACAACCCCGACTACTACGAACTCGGCTTCCGGTAGGTGTGGGGCGATCCACTCCTGTATCTGCTGTGAAGTCCGCGGCATTCCCTCCAACAATGGCAGCGGGTGGCTAGTCAACTCAAGAACTGCGATTTTCACCAGTCAAAAGCCCTGTCAATTCCAGCCATTTTCACCCCAGTGAAAGCTGACGCTTGAAAGCTAAGCGCACGCAAGTCTTCGGTTTCCAGATTGTGTACCGAGGACTTTCCGCAGGCTTTCGCAAGCGCTGTAATCTCCATGGTCATGGCCGTCAGATAGCGCGCAATGCGCTCTGCCCCTGCATTAGGGTTCATACGAGCTTCGAGACTTTCATCCTGCGTCGCAATCCCGACCGGGCAGCGACCTGTGTGACAATGGTGGCAGGCACCGGGGGATGTTCCCAAGGCCGCGTAATCTTCGAGATAGCGCGGACTGTTGCACCCTAGCGCAACCATGGCCGCGTTGCCGATCATCACAGCGTCAGCACCGAGGGCCAGACACTTCGCGGCGTCCACACCGGACCGAATGCCACCGGCAGCCACGAGAGAGACTTTGCCGGTCATGCCACATTCGTCTAATGCTTCACGCGCAGCGCGAATAGCGCTCATCGTTGGGATACCGGTATGGTTTAACAACAGTTCCGGAGACGCGCCGGTGCCACCTTCGGCACCATCAACTACTACAACATCTGCACCCGCTTTGGCAGCAACTGCCACGTCAAACCGGGGACGTGTCGCACCCATCTTGATGAAGATTGGCACCTGATAGTTGGTGGCGATGCGCAATTCCTCAATCTTCACTGCCAAATCATCAGCGCCGAGAAAATCGGGATGGCGGATCGTAGATCGCTGATCCACGCCTTCGGGCAAAGTTCGCATCTGGCTGACGCGCGGGCTGACCTTCATACCCAGCAACAGACCCCCGGTTCCGGGTTTCGCACCCTGCCCCACGACAAGTTCCAAGGCATCCGCGCGGCGCAGATGATCCAGATCCACACCATACCGCGCGGGTGACATCTGATAGAGCAGGCGTTGGGAGGCTTCGCGCTCCTCTTCCAGCATGCCACCCTCACCCGTGCAAGTCATGGTTCCTACTTTCGAGGCCCCATAACCCAGCGATGCCTTGGCCGATGCCGACAAAGCACCAAAGGACATTGAAGCGATGTAGATCGGGATCTTCAATTCAAGTGGGCGCTCCACAAGGCCGCGCCCTCCACCCAGAACGGTCGTCGTATCGCAATTCTCGCGATAACCTTCCAGCGGCAGGCGGGTCATCGTTGCTGGAACGAATGTCAGATCATCGAAGGTCGGCAATTGCTTGTTGAACGTGTTGTATCCACGTACCTGATAGCGCCCAAGCTGCGCCAGCGCGTGAACTTCCGAGATCGCCTCGGGTGTCCAGCGGGTCGAACCTCCTTCATCATACGACGAAGGAACGCCAGCCGGGCGGCCGTCGATCGCTCCCGCATCGCGGAACCTGATTTCCTCTTCCGAGGCAACATCGAACGGATATTCGTAAGGTTTACTCAGATCATGAGCCATGCGCTTGCGTCCCTGCTTTCAAAATACCAAAGACGCTGGCCCGAAACCATTTTGCGCCAATTTCGCGAACTGTCGACAAGCCCGAGCGGGTCGAGGATCGCATCGACCTCGGCCACTTCTTCAGCAGTCGGTTCGATCACGTCGACATCCACACCTAGGCTGTCGACCTCGCCAGCTACCCAGACCTCACCTTCCCAAAGCGCATCAGCACAGGATTCCCCCGCTCCGCCAAGCGCTATGATCCGACCGGAATGCGCCATGAAGCCGGATTGATAGCCAATCTTTCCTTCGACGACGATGTTTCCACCTTTCATCGCAACGCCCACCCTTGGACCCGCATCGCCTTTGACATGGATCGTGCCGCCGATCATCGCAGCACCACAGGACATACCGGCATAGCCACCGACAGTGATGTGCCCTTTGGCCATACCTTCGCCAACGGCCCACCCACAATTGCGCTCAATTGTGATGTTCGCCCCGGTGTTGAGGCCGCCGCAATAGTACCCCACAGAGCCCTCAAATGTGATATCCACATTGTCTGGCAGACCCACGCCCAAATTATGACGAGACAGCGTATCTACCACGCGGATCGGCCGACCCATTGTGCAGGCTTCCATTATCTCACGATTGACCTCGCGGATATGTCGCTTGCCGACTTCGATGACGATCTCATCCATCTCTGCAGCCACCTCATTCATGCCGCCAAACTCCGGTTTCCGACGCCCCAGATACCGGTCAGCGACGGGCCGTCGTAGTTGATCACATCGCATTCCTCGGTCATCACCCGGCGGACCGCTTGTTCTTCGGTCGCAGCCGCCAGATCGCCATTGCGGTTGACGACGACCAGAGGCTTCATTGCAAATCGGTCTTTCGCAAACCCAATCCCGTTTGGCGTTGCGATCATGTAGGTAAACACACCATCGATAGAGGTAATGGACTTCTTTAGCGCCTGCTCCATGGTCAGGCCCGCCTTCATCTGGTCGCTAACCCAGACGGCAATCAACTCGCTGTCATTCTCAGTCAAGAACCGATATCCCATTCGGGTCAGCTTATCGCGCCAGGTGAAGTAATCGGTGATCTGCCCGTTATGTACGATCGCGACATCCGAAAATGGGCGCGCCCAGAACGGATGCGATGCGTTAGGCAATACCGAACTTTCCGTAGCAAGCCGCGCATGCCCCAGCCCATGTGTTCCTATCATCTCGCGAACGCCGTGCTTTTCTGCCACGGCTTCGGCACCACCAATATCCTTGATGATCTCAAGACTGCGGCCGCAGGATTGAACTTCAATGCGGTCTGTCAGCTCATCCGCGTCCGCGACCCAGGCTTGAAGATTCCTTGGGTCTGAAATTTCCATCCGAAAGCAATAGTGACGACTTTGGTCCGTTACGATTTGGGGGTCAGACAGAAAGCTGCTTCCGTGTTCACGCAATATCGTTTCAAACGCGGAGAGATCCGCATCCTGTTGAGACTTGTCGAATCCCATTCCGCGTAAAACGTATCCCGTTTCTCGTGGCAAACCATAAACGGCGAAGCCAGTGCTGTCGGCGCCTCGATGTTCCTGCGCATCCATCAGGTCAACAAGATCCGCCCCAACCTTCCCGGACGCGGCCAGTATTCTACCAGCAATTCCACACATGAAGAGCTCCCTGTTCATTCTTTCCTGTATACTGTATACAGTACACGAAAAATAGCAACCCCATTCGCCTTGGCAGCAGTTGTTTTATTGAATACAGAATTCATGAAGGACAGAAAGAGAGGCTCCGAGTGGCTCTGAAACAAATCAAAACACAGCGCAGACGCCTGGCGGACGAGGTCTATGACCAACTGGTCGAAGCCATCATGAGTCGCGAGATCACCGGTGAAGATCGGCTAGTGCAGGAAAAGTTGGCCGCCGAGTTGAACATCAGCAGGACGCCTGTACGCGAAGCGCTCATGCGGTTGGAGACTGAAGGCGTGTTGGAAGTGGCCGCCAGCGGCGGATTTCGACTGGCGCGCATGGACCAGACCGAGGTTCGGCAACTATACCAGGCACGCGCAGCCATCGAAGGTCAAGCCGCGCGCATACTTGCGGTACACGCTGAACCAGAGGTTCTTGATCGATTGCGCGAACTCATTCGTCGCGAAGAAGATCTGAGCCAGCCGACGACCCGAGACTACTTTATCGCAAACCGGCGCATTCACCGTGCCTTCATGGTTGAGGCGGGCAACAAATTTCTGATCGATATGTTCGATATGATCTGGGGCAAAGCGATGGCGTTCCATCTGTTTTCAGCGATTGAAAACGTCGATATCTCCAAATCGCTCGGAAACCACCTGACCCTTGTTGACGCGATTGCGACGGGTGATGTCACCGAAGCGCTGGAGACTTTCACCAGCCACATTCAGGAAGGTTTCGACCTTCAGATCGAAGGTCTGAAAGAAGCAGATAACGGTTAAACCGCGTTTCTGAGCGAGCGGCCAATCTGGGCCTTTGCCTGATTGGCCGCAGCTCGTTCAAATCACGAAATGCAGCCTGTCGAACTCAGCGCGCCATCCAGATACCTCGGATAGAACGGATTCACCGCTCAAGCCACGTCGGATCAGTTCTGCCAGACGCTCTGCATCTCCTGCTGTCATACCCCACCGGACCAGCTCGGGCGTGCCGATCCGTAAGCCATTCATGTCGCCTTCCACCGGCTCAACTGGCAATCCGATGCCACATGCCAGAAACCCGGATTTACGAAGCAGTTTGGAGGCAGTCTGACCGCCACCATACGGCGCTGCCAGTACCGCGAATTGATGCGAATTGGTGAAACCCTCTCCACCCGCGAAGACCGAAACACCTTGCGCATCCAACGCGGCAGCAAGTGCTTTGGACATCGCAATCATCTCATCTGCATAGGCTGGTCCGAACTCTTTCCAATCCAGCATCGTGACGGCAAGTGCAGCCGTTTTGGCTGCATCAAAGTTGGCTGTCATGCCGGGGAAAGCAATTGCATCCAGCGACCGGGCGATTTCTGCATCGTTCGACACAATCAGCCCCCCGGCCGGTCCGCCTAAGCTTTTGTAAGTACTCATGGTCATGAAATGCGCCCCATCCTTCAGCGGGTTGGCCCATGCACGCCCGGCGATGATACCGCACTGATGGGCGGCGTCGAACATGACCTTTGCGCCAACTTCATCTGCTATGGCACGCACCTCGGCGACAGGATGCTCAAACAGATTCAGACTGCCGCCTATCGTAATCAACTTGGGGCATTCGGTCTTCGCCAATGCCCTCAAGCGTTCCAGATCAACGGTATACCCATCCGCATTGACGGGGGCCTCAATAGTGCGCAGGCCAAACAGCCCCGCACACCCCGCCAAATGATGGGTCACATGGCCACCAATCGATGCTGGCGGAGCGATTATCGCATCACCGGGTTTGCAGGTCGCCATAAAACCATAGAGGTTGGCAATTGCGCCCGAAGGCACGCGAACCTCGGCGAATTGCGCGTCGAAAACATCGGCACACAACTCTGCTGCGATGACTTCGATCTCTTCGATCGCCTCCAACCCCATTTCATATTTGTCACCGGGATATCCCAGCGATGGTCTGGACCCGATGCCTGACGACAAAAGTGCCTCGGCCCTTGGGTTCATGACATTTGTCGCCGGGTTGAGATTGAAGCACTCTTTTTCGTGAATGCGCCGGTTTTCCTCTGCCAGATTCTCGATCCGGGCCAGTAAATCGCCAGACGACGTCGATGCGGCCTTGTTCGCGATATCCTGAATCAGGGTTTCGCTTGCGGCAGGCACCCAGTCTCTTTGTACAAGTGTCATCTGACATCCTCCTGTTTTTCGCAGTTTGGCGGCTTTCGCGTGACACCGCAAAGCAGAATTGTTATTTCTTGGCGTAGAAAAACTAAGGCTAGATCAATGAGTGTCGCCCCCAAACGCCCCAAGGGATCTCCGCTAAATGCAATGAGGGCGTTCGAGGCCGCGGCGCGTCACGTCAGCTTTGTCGCGGCGGCGGAAGAGCTGAACGTTTCTCCGGGTGCGATCTCACAGCATGTAAAGGCGTTGGAGGGTTGGGCAGGTGCGCCGCTTTTTCGCCGCAACGCGCAAGGGGTTGAACTGACGCCCCAAGGTCAATCACTTGTCGCTGTCTTCACCACAGCCTTTGATCAGATGGGCGATGCCGCTCGGGCCTTGCGGAACCTCAAGCCAAATGCCGATTTTCACATCGCCGCCTTGCCTGCTGTTGCCCAACTCTGGTTGCCCATACGATTGCGCCGGATCAGAGAGTGTTTTCCGCATATCAATTTTTCGGTCACGGCGCTGGAAACACCACCCAGCCTGTCGCGTGAGATGTTCGATTTGGCGATCTTCTTCGCGACCTTGGACGAAGCACCTGACCAAATTGTGCTGTGCGAGGATGAAACCCAACCGGTTTGCGCGCCTGCTCTGCTGGATCGGGTGACCGGCAACAACGGGTTTCAAGGCACTCCCTTGTTGCACGATCAGACTTGGAGCAGCGATTGGTCCACATGGTCGCGAAGCACAGGTTGTAAGGTCCCAGATGTCAAAACTGGCCCGCAGTTTTCGCTTTACAGCCTTGCCGTGGAAGAGGCCAAGGCCGCGGCTGGCGTGCTAATGGGGCACCTATGCTTACTCGAAGAGCCATTGAAATCTGGTGCACTCGTGACGGCCCATGCGCAATCCTGCCCGACAGGGCGTGCTCTAGCGGTTCAAGTGCCAGTGGCATCGCGACGAAGACCCGAAACCGATCGAGTCATCGCCTTGTTGTCAGATTGAGTCAAATCTCATCAATCCGGTGCATTGTGCACGACACTTCACATTGAAAGCCGTGCACAAAACAGTCTCGCATAGACCGCAAGGCAACTCAGATTTCATAGGGCATATGGCGGAGAGACAGGGATTCGAACCCTGGAGACGGTTTCCCGCCTACACACTTTCCAGGCGTGCGCCTTCGACCACTCGGCCACCTCTCCGGTAGAGGTGACTTATGCGAATTTCTGAACCGAGCGCAAGGCCCCTTTCGCAAAAATGGACGGGTCAGAAAATACGAAAGCTGGCAACAAATGGCAGATGATCCGACACCTCATCCTTGAACGCCTCGCGCCCCATATTCATGGTCCAGTGCATTGGAAACAGTCGCAGGCTGCCGCGGACATAATCGGTGGAATAAGTGCGTGATACGGCAAAACCGTCCAGCAAATTGGCGCGACCCCTATCCAGAATATGCGAAAATCGGTCTTGCAGATCCCAGCACGAAACAAAGTCCATCATGTCATCCCCACCAAGATGGTGGAAATTGCTGACGTCCTGACCGGGGATCATGTTGAAATCACCCATCAGAAGGATCGTGCGCTGTGTCAGACCGGGGGTCGAGCGGATCTTGGCGATCTTGTCTCCGATAATCCTGCATTGGCTGTCACGTATCTGCTGCTCGGGCCGGTCTCGTCCGGATTTAAGATGCACAGCGATCAGCTTGGCCTTGAATTTGCCGACCTCGACATCGGCGATCAGGGCCTGACGTCCGCCGGGATCGTCACCTTCCGAGCCGTCGATCAGCTGCAAACCTGTCACCGAGACCCCCGGTTTGTGCAGAAACCCGATATGGATATTGCCGTTGGGCTGCGGCAGGATCTTGACCTGATAGTCCAGCCCCTTATCGGCCAGACCCAAGGCCAGCCGATCGATATGTTCGATGGGGCTGACCTCGACCAGAGTGATCAGTTCGGCGTCCAGCAGGGCCAGCCCTTCGATTTGATGGGTGACCCGGTCACTGCTGGCTGGAATTCCCAGACTTGTGTTTACTGGATTGAAGCCGGCCAGATTCCAGACGGCAATACGCGCGAGGCTGTGTGAAAATGTAACCATCAAAATTCCTCCTGCAAATGACTTCAGACTACATCAAAATGAAACAGTCCGATAACCATTTGCGGGAAAATGCCGATCGCATCACGCTCAGTGGTTGTCGCCCTCGCCGTCCTGATCCCCTGCCGCGTCCAGATCGTCTGCTGTCATGTCCACTGGTTTTGTCGATGGCGCATGGGGTGATAGATCGTCATCCACGGCAGAAGCATCATTGGACGGATCGGACTGACCCGTCAGCACCTCAGGGTTACGGAGCCACAGGTCACGCTGCGCGAACGGGATCTCGATGCCTTCCTCAACGAACCGGCGATTGATCTCGTGGTTCATGTCGGATTTGACAGACAGCACCCAATTCACATCCCGCAGGATCGCGCGGATTTCGAAATCCAACGAGTCTGCACCGAAGCCCTGGAACACTACGCTGGGTGCGGGATTGGCCAGAACCATCGGGTGCCCGTTTGCGATCTCGCCCAGAATAGTTTCGACCTTGCGGGTATCGGTACCATAGGCGACGCCTACAGGCACGATCACTCGGCCAATCGTATTGCCCCGGGTATAATTCGTAACCACCCCACTGATCAGGTCCGAGTTGGGAACGATCACATCCGTCCGGTCAAACGTCTCGATCCGCGTCGACCGGACTGAGATATCGCGCACATATCCCATCATACCGTTCACATCGATCCAGTCACCTTTGGAGATAGGACGCTCAACCAGCAGGATGATCCCTGAGACAAAGTTCGATACAATGGTCTGAAGACCGAAACCGATGCCGACCGACAAAGCACCCGCCACGATCGCAAGCGAGGACAGGTCAAAACCGGCAACCATGATGGCGATCAGTGCCGCCAGAAAAATTCCGACATATCCGGTACCCGACACGATAGCATTCTGCCCGCCGGGATCAATGCTGGTCTTCGGCAGCAGTGAATTGCGCAGCCCGCTTTGCAGCAAACGGGTCAGCGTATATCCAATGGCGAAAATGGCAACGAACGTCAGGAAGTTACTGGGTGAAATCGTAACCCCGCCAATATCGAACCCCAGCAACAATCGCGACCAAGCTTCAAGCAGATCCGTCTGCCGCGCGCCCCAGTAAAGCGCTAATATCGGCAACGCCAGAATGGCAAGCGCGAACCCGACCAGAACCGAAAACAGTGAATCGCGCGCGGCGTCGCCCTGCCCCGAAAGCCAGCCATACACTGTACCGATAAATCGCTGCACGATCACCAGAGCTGCAATCAGAACCAGCGTTTTGATGGCAGGAAATACGATAGCTTCGGCGGCGTTAATGTATCCGAAAGCCCCCAGGATTGGAGTCGCAATCCCAAGCATGAACAAGGCGCGCCGCAGGAACTCGACCAATTGGCTGAACCCTGCGCCACGGCGGGTAGCTTCTTGGTCTGTCTGTTCTTGCTGAGGCTCTGATTGGCGGACCTGACGCACACGCAGCAAAAGAAGGGCCGATACCACAACGATCGGGAAGCCAACAACGGCGCGGGTCGCGTCCGAGATATTCTCGATCTGCTCGAACAATTGCGCCAGCTCGTGCAGAATAAGCATGACCGCCAACAGGTCGATATAAACCCGCAATTCTCTGATTTTACCTGCGGACAGTCTTTGGAAGTTCTGCGCCGCTCCCATCAGATAGACCTGCCGGCCGATCCAATCAAAATAGAAGATAATCGCGGCCCAATAGGGGATTTGCTGGAACAAAAGTGTACCGCGCAGGCCCAGCACGCCAGTTAGCACGACGGCGGTGACCAACGCCAACACGCCCAACCAAGGCAAAAGAATGCGCAACAGCGAAACAATAAAGGTCCAAACCCCGCTGCCGCTACCTCCTAGCGAGCGGAGATATTCGCCGCCTTTCTCGGACCATTTGCGCCCAAACAGCAATAGAACTGCTGAAACAACCAACAGCACGAGAATGCCAAGACCGCGCTCGCGGATTTGTTCGCGCACCACATCAGAGCGCAAGTTTTCGATGGTTTCGTTAATAAGACTGTGCGTCGCCTCTTTGATGTCGACCCAGGCTGGTCCCCAATAGACGGGGTTGAGCGGCGACGGCCCGCGTTTCAGCATCTCTTTCTTTTGTCTGTCCCGGACGATCCGATCAATTTCGCTGATCAGCCCATTCGCGCGACTGAAAGCCTCTTCCGAGATGATGCGGGGAACACGCAAACTGTTCAACTGGGTTTCGAGTTGCGCGCGCAGCTTGGCAATGTCTTCGGCCTCGCTTTCCCCTTCAGCCGGCTTTGGGCCAAGCGCCTTGAGTTGGCTTTCCAGCGTCTGAATACGATCGGTGTTGGCACCCCGCGCTTTGTTAAAGTCTTCGCGATACTCATTTATTTCCGAACGCAAATTCTCTAATGCTGCATTGGATGCACGGTTCGCGCGAATAACAGATTCCGCCCGATCCGCCGTGCTGACCCAGCCCTGATAATACTCGCTCTGCCGATCAGTAAGTTGGGCAGAGGCGATCCCGCCCAACCCAATCAGGCAGAATAGCACCAGAACCAGACACAGGCGGACCTGTTGCAGCATCACACGTCCTCAAACACGCCAGGAATACTGCGCGGCGCATCGGTCATCCAATCGGGCACGGGAAGTTCCTTTTCACGCAGGAATTCAGGATTGAACAGTTTGGATTGATAGCGGGTGCCGTAGTCACACAAAATCGTAACAATGGTGTGCCCTGGCCCCAGTTCTTTCGCCAAACGGACGGCACCGGCAATGTTGATCGCGGTTGACCCGCCCATCACCAGACCCTCTTCGCGCAGCAGATCGAAGATATAGGGCAGCGCTTCGCTATCGGTAATCTGCCAGGAATGGTCAGGGGTGAACCCTTCGAGGTTCTTGGTAATCCGCACCTGTCCGATACCTTCGGCAATAGAACCACCCTCCATCGCGATCTCACCCGTAGTGTAGAAGGAATAGAGCCCCGCCCCCATCGGATCAGCCAAACCGATCTTGACACCCTTGGGCTGCAACGCTTCAGCCACCCCGGCCAGAGTACCACCCGATCCAACGGCACAGATGAAGCCATCGACTTTACCGCCGGTCTGCTCCCAGATTTCGGGACCAGTGGTTTCCACATGTGCCTGACGGTTGGCGACATTGTCGAACTGATTGGCCCAAATCGCGCCATTTGGTTCGGTTTGAGCCAACTGCTCGGCCAGACGGCGCGAATAGTGCACAAAGTTGTTGGGATTACGGTACGGCGCCGCAGGCACCTGCACAAGCTGAGCCCCCGCCAGGCGGAGCATATCCTTTTTCTCTTCGGATTGGGTTTCAGGAATGACGATCACCGTCTTGAACCCCATCGAGGCACCAACCAGCGCCAGACCGATGCCGGTATTCCCGGCCGTGCCCTCAACAATCGTGCCGCCGGGTTTCAGATCACCGCGCGCTATCGCATCGCGGATGATAAACAACGCAGCACGGTCTTTGACGGACTGACCCGGGTTCATGAATTCGGCCTTGCCGAGAATCTCGCATCCCGTTTCTTCGCTGACGCGACGCAGCCGGATCAAAGGTGTTTTACCGACAGCGTCGGCAAGGTCTCGTGCAATGCGCATGGCATCCTCTTGTCATATGGTATTGCAGCAGATTTACAGGTGCCCTGACGCGATCACAAGCAGGGATGACTTAGCGCGCAGTCGATCGCGGTTCCGCGCCAACCAATAAGCAAGAGTTAGAAGCGGCAGATCCTTGAAAACATGAGCATCTACCATGCTCATGAATTCATCAAACGGCAGAATTCTGCTGCGGATATCCTCACCTTCGGAAGCGAGGCCACCGCTTTCAACCGTACTAGTCAGATCCCCAAGACCGACATAGAGATAAACATATTCTGTTGACGATCCGCTGGATGAATAGGCACCACCTGCATATTCCAGTTGGTATAGTGAAATCTGCGCTTCTTCCATGGCCTCGCGGGTGGCCGCCTGCTGAGGTGTTTCGCCCGGATCGATCATACCAGCCACAGGCTCCCACATCCACGGCTCGGGGTCGTCGATCAGGAACACGGGCGCGCGAAATTGCTCTACCAGCAACACCGTATCGCGCACCGGATCATAAGGCAGGACGATCACTGCAGACCCTTGCATCAACCCGCTGCGATGCAGCACCGAGCTCATGGCACCGTCATACTGACGATGCTGCAGTTCAATTTCATCCATCCCAAAATAATTTATATAGGCGTGCTTGCGGTCATGAACGATCACGTCATCCGCAACGCTCCGCTCATCCCCCGTTCCACGTTGTCTTGCCGCTAATCTGGCCCAGGCGCGTGTTCGTATAGCTGGAAAGCTGCGCACGATGTCCAAGGCATCGACTCTTCCATAATGGGCCATCACCTCGTCAGCCGCGAACACCGAAAGCGCACCCCAATCCCTGATCCAGGTTTCAAGATCCCACGGTGCGCCTTTTTTCCAAATATCAGTATCCGGAAAGAACACCATGGCCTGATGTTCTTTTCCATCCTCAGTCACGATTGTCTCCGGGCGCAGTTCATATTCGAACCCGCCCTCATAGAAGGCCAATCGACTACGCTCGACGTCACCTAGGCCCTGCACCAGAACGCCACTGGCCTTACTGCCCTTTTCGGTGACAATCATTGGAAAGGGTTGATCTTGAACCGCGTATACGGCGTGATCCGGCAAAACAGCCTGCATCGCCGATAAATTGCCTGCGCTGCGACCCATGACGAGTTCCAGCAAAGAGACATGGCGCAAAGTGCCATAGAAAAACAGATTGGACAAAGCAGAGGCCCCGAATTGGCAGATCAGATTTAACGCCAGCGGCGAAAGGCAATTTCGGTAAGTATCCCGCTGAGAACAGCACCAAAACCCAGCGTAAGCAGAATTTCCGGTGCCAGAAGCTGTTCACCATAGCCAATCCCGATCTGAAAGATGGCAAGCAGAGCCTCAAACGGACCACCAAACCGATGGCGCATCGCCTGACTGAACATCTCGTAGGTGCCCTGAACGAACAGCCCCCAGAACACCAGCGCCGCTACACCGGTTAAACCGTTGTTGACGGCCGCGGTCCAGCCACGGCCAGCACGTTTGCCCATGACAACCCAGCCGCAGATCCAACCCAGGATTATGTTCACGTAAGTGAAATAACCATAGTCCTTACCCTCTTCCCCGTTATCGATAATCATGCCCGACACAAGGAACGCGATCACCAGCAGACACAACGCGGCGACGAGACGTGAGGCTGTAGGCATTCGATTTTTCCGTTCTTCAACTGGGTTTGGCTATCGTGATCTGTGTCACATCACAATTACCGGTGTCAAAGGCTGCGCCACATGCGGTCAAATAATAATTCCACATGCGGCGAAAACGCTCATCAAACCCCATCTCCGATATCTGATCCCACTTGGCATTGAATGTCTCGTACCAGCGTCGCAGGGTCAGATCGTAGCTTTTGCCAAACTCTTTTGAGCGTACAATGGTCAACCCCGCCTGATCGATCTGATCTCTAAGGATTGACGGTGCGGGCAGCATCCCACCGGGAAAGATGTATTTCTGAATGAAATCAACGCCGTTCTTGTAAATGTCCCAGCGATGATCCGCGACCGTGATGATCTGCAAAGTGGCATGGGCGCCAGGCTTCAACCGATCACGGACCGTGTTGAAATATGCGGGCCAGTATTTCTGACCGACTGCCTCGAACATCTCGATCGAGGCAATTCCATCATATTGACCCTGCTCATCGCGGTAGTCCTGTAGCTTGAACTCCACGAGATCAGAAAGTCCCGATTTTTCAATTCGCTCTCTAGCAAACTTCAACTGCTCTTGGCTAATGGTCAGCCCGGTGACGCGCAGCCCACGCTCTTTCGCGGCATATTCGGCGAACCCACCCCAGCCGCACCCGATCTCAAGGATATGATCCCCCGGTTTGGCCCCCATTTCATCCACCAGGCTGGCATATTTCGCAGTTTGCGCCTTTTCGAGGCTTTCCTGACCCGTTTCAAATATGGCGCTGGAATAGGTCATCGTGTCATCCAGCCACAGGCCATAGAAGTCATTGCCGAGATCATAGTGATACGAGATGTTCTTTTTCGCCTGCGACCGGTTGTTACGATGCAACCAGAACCGCAGTCTTTCATAGGCTCGCACTAGAAACTGTCCGGTAAAATCATCGTAGACCGTCTCAGTTCCCAGATGCACGAGGTCCATGAAACTGCGTAGGTCCGGTGTGCTCCAATCGCCTTCAAGGTAGCCGTCCGAGAAGCCCAGCTCTCCCTCGCGCACCAGCCGGGAAAAGACGTCCGGGTCGTGGATGTCCACATGTGCCACGGGGCCTGGTTGTGGCGCATCCGCGCGGAAAATGCGTCCGTCGGGCAGCGCGATGTCAAGTCGGCCGCGCTCCATCCTCTTCAGCATCTTGAAGACTTGTGTAAAATATCTCGGCAGGTTTTCCTGCCCTTCGGTGCTCGTCAGGAACATCCGCTCTCCCCTCTGCGGTTGCGGGTCAAAGCTAGGACGGGATTCGGTTTCTGGCAAGTTTTCAGTTCCTTACTGGTCTTTTCCGGCATTATACGCGCCCAACGCACGGGCGCGGCCTTCCTTCAGCCCCACCACCGGTGCGGGATACATCTGGTCACGAGAAAGCCCCCATGATCGCGGCACGGCATCAAAATAGGCTAGCGCGGTCGATGGCGGCTCGGATTGGCCCTCGGCAATCCAGCGACGCACAAAACCTGAGTTTGGATCAAACCGCTCGCGCTGTGTGTCGGGATTGAAGATACGGAAATACGGTGCGGCATCAGGGCCGCAACCGGCCACCCATTGCCATCCCATCGCATTTGCAGCTGGGTCCCAGTCGATCAGGCAATCCCCGAACCAGTCTGCGCCGATTTTCCAATGCGTCATCAGATGCTTTGTCAGATAACTCGCGACAATCATCCGAGCCCGATTGTGCATGCGTCCGGTGACATACATTTGTCTTAGACCTGCATCGACAAGCGGAATTCCGGTTCTTGCCTGGCGCCACGCGCGCACTTCGGGCGTGTCGGGATCAGTATTCCAAGGGAATGCGTCCCATTCAGGCTTCCAATTGGCACTCAGAAGATGCGGCCAGTGGTACATTAAGTGATATGCGAACTCACGCCACACAAGCTGACGCAGATAGCCTTCACCACCATGCGCCCCGGTTTGGTCGGCGATTTGCACCCGATGCCAGATTGTACGCGGCCCGATCTCGCCCAGTGCAAGGTATTCTGAAAGATCAGAGGTTCCAGATTGATCCAGTTGATCCCGCTGTTCGCGATACTGATCAATACGTTCTAGAAACGCATCCAACTGGTCCAGCGCCGCATTTTCGCCCGGGTGGACAAACGGGCGGAC
Organism: Ruegeria sp. AD5; assembly: GCF_056542345.1. Classification (NCBI taxonomy): domain Bacteria; kingdom Pseudomonadati; phylum Pseudomonadota; class Alphaproteobacteria; order Rhodobacterales; family Roseobacteraceae; genus Ruegeria; species Ruegeria sp. AD5. The sequence goes on along the minus strand of NZ_JBQFZR010000002.1, from coordinate 259,405 downwards.
CACTGCGGCCCCGCGCTGCATATCCCGATCCAGTCGCCAATCAGACAATTGATCGGACGCAGGCCAAGTTTTCGGCGTCATAAGCCGCGTGGGCGCGGGCTCGGGCAAAGAGACTTCGCGCCCCTGCACTGATCGCCACATCGGAGTGAAGACCCGAAACGGCTGGCCGGTTTTGGTGGCGATCGTCCAAGGCTCAAACAAAAGCAGGCCAGCAAAAGACTGTGCCTGGATCCCCTGTTCGGTCAAAGCAGCCTTGATCTGGGTATCCCTGTTGATCGCCTCCGGATCATAAGCCCGCGTCCAGAATACGGAGCCTGCCCCAGTTTCTCTGACCAGTTCACAAAGAACATCCAGTGCTTGACCCTGGCGCAGTATCAACTTGCTGCCAAGCTGCTCAAGCCTGCCGGCAAAAGCGTCAAGGCCCAGACCAAGGCGCCATTTCGGCGCGGCACCCAAAGTCTGAACCTGATGATCGAGAACAAATACGGGCACGATGGGTCGACCTGATTGCACCGCCGCGCTCAGCGCCGGATGATCTCCTAACCGAAGATCGCGCCTGAACCACAAAATGATCGGAGAATGATCAAAATCCATGTCCGCCCCATGTTTTCTTCGAACTACGAAGCGCCGCAGAAACTGGATCACAAAACGCGGTCAAGCGCCTCCAAAAGCTGATCAATTTCCTGTCGAGTGGTGTAGTGTGTAAAGCTAAGGCGCAAGACCCCTTGTTCTGCGTCAACGCCCATCGCTTGCAACGGGCGATGTGCGTAGAAATCACCGCCACCCCCCATGATACCGTGTTTGGAAAGCTCGGCAGCAACAGGCTCGGCCTTCTTATTCAGACTTAAAGCTACCGTCGGTGCGCGCCGACTGGCATCAGACGGTCCGATCAGGCGTAGAGCGTTCCGGTCTTTGACCGCGTCCAGCAGAGGTTGCAATAAAGCGACCTCGTGTTCCCGCATCAGATCATGCACAAAGGACCCCCTTGCCGAAGCTCCTGTTTCCGGTCCTCCATGATGGGCACAAAGTAGGTCCACATAGTCCGCCATGCCTGCGCTGGCCGCGATCTGAGCATGGTCAGGCCCGGCTGGTGTGAACCGCTTAAAAAGAGTGTCGCCGTTGAAATAATGCGCTTGGTTGGGCAGTAATTCACCCAGAGCTCGTCGAATAACCATGCAACCCTGGTGCGGGCCATAGGTTTTGTAGGCGGAAAACAGATAGATATCTGGGCCCAGATCACCGACATTGGGGAACCCGTGCGGTGCGTAAGAGACCCCGTCGACACAGGCAAAAGCACCCGCAGCATGGGCGATCGCGGTGATTTCGGTGACCGGGTTGATTTCCCCAACGACATTCGAGCAATGCGGAAAGCACACCAGCCGCACTTTCTCGTCCAGCAAATTCTCCAAATCTTGCGGGTTCAAAGACCCACTCTCCGGATCAATCTTCCATTCCCGAATTTCGATCCCCTCATCGGCCAATCGCCGCCAGGGCCCCGAGTTTGCTTCGTGGTCCTGATTGGTCACGACAATCGCTTCGCCCGGCTGCATCCACTGCCGGAATGCCTGAGCCAGTACATAGGTGTTCTGCGTCGTCGAAGGGCCAAAGCTCAACTCATCTGTTTCCACCCCCAATATCGCGGCAAGTCGCGCTCGTGCTTCGTCCATTTCCACGCCCCCCGCATGGCTCGCCTCATAGGGCGCGTAGGGCTGAACCTTTCGCTGGGTGTAGAACCGGCTCAACCGATCAAGCACAGGTTTGCAGGTATAGGATCCACCTGCATTCTCAAAAAAGGCCTGTCCTTGAAGGCTGGGTTCCGAAAAGGCCGGGAACTGTGCCCGAACGAATTCAATATCAAGAGCGCCCATCGCATCTCTCTCCCTTATCATGCACTACAGTCCGGGTTGTTGCCAGCGCAAAGTCCGGACATCCCCGAAAACAAGGCAGGTCTTCCAGCCCAGCCGCAGGTCCTTGGAACGGGTAAGGATCGACGGCAGCCCCCATGATGGCCCCATCACCACCAGCAGACCCGGCCAGATAGCCAGAGGTAGAAGGTTGGGTCAAGTGATTGCGTTAATGGTATTTTTTGCCGCCACGCAATGCGTGCACTGACGAAGACATTGGCCCACGCGGGGCTTAGTTTCTTTTAAGTAGGAAAATCCCGGGCAGAGATGCCCGGCTCAGTGTTGTTCAAATCAGCATTAGCCCTGAACTTTGGTATAAGTCCCCTCACCCGCCAGGATGCCGCGGAACCCGCCGGGTTCATCCAGACCGAAGACGATCAGTGGCAGATTGTTGTCGCGCGCCAACGCAATGGCCGATGCGTCCATTACGCGCAGCCGCTTGGCCAAAACATCGTCATAGGAAACCTGATCATAGCGCACTGCATCCGAGTGTACCTTGGGGTCTTTGTCATAAACGCCATCCACACCGTTCTTGCCCATGAAGATCGCCTGACACGCCATTTCGTTAGCGCGCAGAGTCGCAGCGGTATCGGTGGTGAAATAGGGGTTCCCGGTTCCTGCGGCAAAGATGCAAACCCGCTTTTTCTCAAGGTGACGAACAGCACGGCGGCGAATGTAGGGCTCGCACACCTCATCCATCCGAATGGCCGAAATTACACGTGTAAAGACCCCTACCCCCTCCAGAGCGGATTGCATCGCCAGCGCGTTCATGACAGTCGCCAGCATGCCCATGTAGTCGGCTGTCGTACGCTCCATCCCCTGCGCAGATCCAGACAGACCACGGAAGATATTGCCACCTCCGATGACCATGCAAATCTCAACACCAAGATCATGAACCGATTTGACCTCTCGCGCGATGCGCTGAACGGTGGGCGGATGCAGTCCGAATCCCTGATCTCCCATCAGCGCCTCGCCGGAAATCTTCAACATGACACGGTCATATGTTGTTTTTGGGGTCTCGGTGGTCTCGACGGAAGGGGAAAGGCTCATGTTGCGCTCCGGGCTGGCACGGGGTTATTTTCCGGCGCAAAATGAAGCAAAACCTCCGCAGGTTCAATGCGGATAGTCAGGAACGGGGCAACCAGTCATGGCCGACAACTCTGAGAACCGGCTTTTGGCGCAATTGCCGTCGATTCCCGATGACAAACCTGTATTGATCGCCGGGCCCACTGCCTCGGGTAAATCGGCGCTGGCGCTGTTGATCGCCGAGCGTTTCGGAGGCGTGATTGTCAACGCCGATGCCAGTCAAATCTATGACTGCTGGCGTATTATCTCGGCCCGCCCCTCGCCCGAGGATGAGGCCCGCGCACCGCACCGTCTGTATGGGCATGTTGCCTATGACCAGACCTATTCGACTGGTCATTGGCTGCGAGAGGTCACGCCGATGCTGTCGCAACGCCCTCGTCCGATAATCGTCGGAGGGACCGGTCTGTATTTCACAGCTCTGACCGAGGGGATGGCCGATATCCCCGCAACCCCGCCGGAAATCCGGGAACACGCGGATAAGTTGCCGTTGCAAGAACTAATCGCGGGTTTGGACGGTCTGACCCTGCAGAGGATCGACACCCAAAACCGCGCGCGTGTTCAGCGCGCCTGGGAGGTTCAGAACGCAACCGGGCGATCCCTTTCGGATTGGCAGGCTGACACCCCCGCCCCGATACTGGATATTCAAAACACGGTGCCGATTGTTTTCGACGCCAGAAAAGACTGGCTGCTGGATCGCATCAACCGACGGTTCGACCTGATGTTGGACCAAGGAGCTATAGAGGAAGTGGAGGCCATGCGCGATCGCTATGACCCCTCTTTTCCCTCCTGTAAAGCGATCGGCGTTCCGGAGCTAATGGGCTACCTGGACGGCCGCATGACACTGGATGAGGCGCGCGAAAAAGCGACGATCGCGACACGTCAGTTTGCCAAGCGCCAACGCACATGGTTCCGTGCGCGCATGAAGTTCTGGCATCACCTTGACGCAGCGCGTTGAAGGTTGCAGCCGCCGGATACGATAAAGCCCAAAATAACAACGCCTTAATCAGCACCATGGTGAGAGATAGATATGTATCCATCTATCCGTCACAACGTGTCTCGTTTCCTTTCACATTGAAACTTTCCGAACCTCACTTTCTGCCCGGATGTCGTTTTTGTACCATCTATGACGATTTCCAACATTGACGCAGGGAAAAAACTGGTGCCGAATGCGGCTATGGGGATGTTGATAAATCGTAAATCCAAGCCCGTGGCCCTACCAACCGAGACCAAACGGTCCCTGTAGTGCCCGGCTCTATCAATCAGAAACACGAAATCTAAAAAAAATTATGTGTCACAGGGAGACATCTATGGAAAACCAGACAATCAACGGAAAGCCGATGCATTGGGCGGCAGAGATGCACGCCAAGGAATATCGTGAGGGCAATCTGAGCCGTCGTGAATTTCTGGCCCGTGTAACCGCGCTGGGCGTTGCTGTACCGACGGCATATGGCATGATTGGCCTGCAATCACCGGCAGCCGCTGCCGAACCTCAGCGTGGCGGCACCATCCGCTATCAAATGGAAGTGCGCGCACTGAAAGACCCGCGCACATATGACTGGACGCAGATCGCAACCTTCACGGCTGGCTGGCTGGAATATCTTGTCGAATACAATAATGACGGCTCGTTCAAACCCATGCTGCTGGAAAGCTGGGAAGCCAATGATGACGCCACTGAATACACGCTGAACGTCCGCAAAGGTGTGAAGTGGAACAATGGTGACGATTTCACTGCCGAAGACGTAGCTCGCAATATCGAAGGTTGGTGCGACGGGTCTCTGGAAGGGAACTCGATGGCCTCGCGCATGGCCTCACTGATGGATGAGAGCACTCAGAAAGCCGCAGATGGCGCCATCACCGTTGTCGACTCGCATACAGTCAAGCTGAAGTGCAACGCGCCGGATATCACGATCATCCCCGGCATGGCAGACTATCCGGGTGCAATCGTACACAGCAGCTTTGATGCAAATGATATGCTGTCCAACCCAGTTGGTACGGGTTTCATGATGCCCGAAAGCCATGAGGTCGGCGTTAAGGGCGTTCTGGTCCGCAACGAAGGCTTTGACTGGTGGGGCTACGAAGCTGGTAAAGGCGGCTATATCGACCGGATCGAATTCATCGATTATGGCACTGACCCTGCCGCTTTCCTGGCCGCCTATGAGGCCGAAGAGATCGATATGAACTGGGAATCGGTTGGCGAGTTTGTCGACATCTTTGACAGTATTGGCCTTGTCCGCTCGGAAATCCCATCGGGCTTTACCATTGTCATACGCCCCAACCAGCTGGCTGAAGACGCCGATGGCAACAAAATCTATGGCGACAAGAGGGTCCGTCAGGCCCTTGCCATGGCAGTCGACAACGCCGTCTGCCTTGAACTTGGCATGTCCGGCTACGGCATCACTGCCGACAACTGTCATGTAGGCCCGATGCACCCCGAGTACGACTCGGCTGTGACGCGTATCCCTTACGACCCGGCAGGCGCAAAGGCGCTGATGGACGAAGCGGGTATGGGCGATTTCGAACACGAAGTGCAGTCGATCGACGATGACTGGCGTCGCAATACCACGGCTGCGGTAGTGGCTCAGTTGAACGATGCGGGCATCAAGGCAAAGCACACGGTTCTGCCCGGTTCGACATTCTGGAACGACTGGACCAAGTACCCGTATTCCTCGACCAACTGGAACCACCGCCCGCTGGGCACGCAGGTTCTGGCACTGGCGTATAAGTCGGGTGTCGCTTGGAACGAATCTGGTTTTGCCAACGAAGAGTTCGACAAGCTGCTGGCCGAGGCGAACTCGATCGCGGATGTCGATATGCGCCGCGAGGTGATGGCGAAACTGCAGGCGATCATGATCGACGAAGGCGTGGTCATCCAGCCCTATTGGCGGACCGCGATGCGTCACCACCGCGATAATATGGTCGGTGTCGAAAAGCACATTGCGGACCTGCCGCAGCTTTATAAGTTCGGCCTGACTTCCTAAGCCGAAACCTACAAGGGCCGCGCCGAACTGGCGCGGCCCTTCGTCCTCAATACGGCGACCAGAATAATAGCAACGCGTGGGGCGAAATGCCTGTCACGCCAGCCGATCAACAGGGGCTAACATGGGACTTTTCATTCTAAGGCGTGTGGGGATTATGCTGCTTACAGCGTTGTGCCTGACATTCCTGGTCTTCTTCCTTACCAATCTCTACCCGAACCTGGAAAAGCTTGCGAAGACGCAGGGCAATTTCCGGATGTCTGATGAACAGGTCGAAAGCTATCTAGAGAAAAACGGCTACCTCCAGTCCACGCCGATCAAATACGGTGAATGGCTGGGTGTCCTGCCCTCGTTCAGACACACAAATGAGGACGGAACCGTTCAGGGTAGATGTATCCTGCCAGGCAAAACTGCCGAGGAATCTCCGAATTTCTGCGGTATCCTGCAGGGGTACTGGGGATATTCAACTGTCTTCAAGGAAGAGGTCTCTACCGTTGTTGGCAACCGGCTGGCACTGACCGGACGGCTGATGTTCTGGGTGATGCTGCTGATGGTCCCTTCGGCACTCATTCTGGGCATCCTGGCCGGGATGAAGGAAGGTTCGGCCACTGACCGGACGCTTTCAACCTTTGCCATCACGACGACGGCGACCCCAGAATACGTCTCGGGCGTTATCTTCATAGCGATCTTCACATCCTCCGCCGTCGGACTCAAATGGTTCAAAGGCACCGCCACTCAGGCGATGGAGAACCCGACATTTGAGAATTTCTTCCTACCAGTGTTGACCATCGCGCTTTACGGGATGGGCTATATCGCCCGGATGACCCGCGCCTCAATGACCGAGGTGATGACGGCGCAATACATCAGGACGGCGCGTCTGAAAGGCGTGTCATTCCCGAATATCGTCATGAAACACGCGCTGCGCAACGCGCTTATCGCGCCCTTTACAGTCATTATGCTGCAGTTCCCATGGCTGCTGAATGGTGTCGTGATCGTCGAGACCCTGTTTAACTACAAGGGCTTTGGCTGGGCGCTTGTACAGGCAGCGGGCAACAATGACATCCAGCTGCTGCTGGCGATCTCGGTCGTGTCGGTCTTTGTGGTGCTGGTGACGCAGCTGATCTCGGATATCGGCTATGTCTACCTCAACCCGCGCATCCGCATTTCGTAAGGAGGGATAGATCATGGAACCACTTACCTGGACCGGCTCTATCGCCTTCCTGAACCCGCTGTTGATGATTGCGTTGGGACTGATGCTTTTGTCCATCGTTGTCTGGATGCTGGCAAGTATCGTGCTGCCCGAAGATCAGATGATTGTGAATGCCGATGGGACGCTCATTTCGAGCTCTGGCCTGAGAATCCTGATACAATCGGCGCTGCGCTATAGCTTTTTGGCAAGTGTGGGAATCGCGGTGGCGTACATTGTCCTTGGCATCCTGATGGGGACCAGTGCTGGCATCATCGGCGCTATCTCTCAGCAGTTTCTGCCCGTCTGGCTGTCGCTGATCATCCTTTATGCGATGTCGATTGCGTTCAAGCGCAAGCTGGGCCTTTATGGCAAGCTGTTCGACAGCCCCATTGGGATGATCGGCTTTGGCCTTGTGATGTTCTGGGTGTTCACCGGCATATTTGGCGCACTCGATCTGATCGTAACCCACGATCCCCTATCGCAGGTCTCGGGTATGAAGAACAAGGTGCCGGGCACCCCGCTTCCCAATCTGGAGGACGGTCAATACGCTTGGTATTTGCTGGGTGGAGATAACCTCGCGCGCGACGTCTTTAGCCGTATGGTTAAAGGTGCTTGGATCGTCGTGCAGATCGCGCCGCTGGCGACGATGTTTGCCTTCATGGTCGGTATCACTCTGGGTTTACCCGCAGGCTACTATGGCGGGCGTCTGGATACGCTCCTGTCATTCCTCGCGAACCTGATCCTGGCTTTTCCCGTTATCTTGCTGTTCTACCTTTTGGTCACGCCCGAGATCGTAGCGACCGGCGTGCCGAACTATATGGCGGCGATCCTATTCGTGTTCCCGATCATCTTCCTCGGCGTTCTGCTGAATTCGCGTTTCTATACGCGTCCCAGTTTTCGAACGCCTTTGTTGATCGGCGTTCTGGGTGTTGCGCTCTGGCTCTACCTGTCGCTGATTTCGACCGGTGGCTACATCATCAACACCGACAGCTACCGCATCTGGGGTCTGCCGACCTACCTTGATCTGTTCGATATTCCAGGCGGTATTCTGGTGGTGTTCGTCTCGGTGGTCTTCGTGAACTCTCCGACCGTGTTCCGCATCGTACGCGGACTGGCGCTGGACATCAAAACTCGCGACTATGTGGCTGCGGCCCAAACGCGCGGCGAGGGTCCATGGTACATCATGCTGTGGGAAATCCTGCCCAACGCGCGTGGCCCGCTGATCGTCGATTTCTGCCTGCGCATCGGCTACACGACCATCCTGCTTGGAACCTTGGGTTTCTTCGGGCTGGGGCTGCCACCGGAAAGCCCCGACTGGGGCTCGACGATCAACGAGGGGCGCAAGCTTCTGTCGATCTATCTACATCCCGCACTGCCGCCCGCGCTGGCATTGCTGTCGCTGGTTCTTGGCTTGAACCTGCTGGCGGATGGTCTGCGCGAAGAAAGTCTGAAGGACTGATTGTGATCGAGGCCGGGGGCTCTGCCCCCGGACCCCCGAGATATTTTTAGCCAGATGAAGGGGAACCCCCGGACTCTCGCGAGGAGTAATAAGATGAACAAACTGGCGGATTATGACGGGCCAATCCTGGAGATCGACAAGCTTTCGATTTCCTTCTTTACCCGCCTTCGTGAGATCCCTGCCGTGATGGATTTCTCGGTCAGTGTGCAACCCGGCGAAGCCGTCGGTCTGGTGGGTGAATCAGGTTGTGGGAAATCTACCGTAGCGTTGGGTGTCATGCAGGATTTGGGCAAGAATGGCCGCATCGTCGGTGGCTCGATCAAGTTCAAGGGGCGTGATCTGGGTGAAATGACCACTGAGGAGCTGCGCGACATTCGTGGCAATGAAATCGCGATGATCTACCAGGAGCCGATGGCATCGCTGAATCCGGCGATGAAGATCGGCAAACAGCTGATGGAAGTGCCAATGATTCATGAGGGTGTTGGTGCAGAAGAGGCCTATGCTCGTGCGTTGGAAGTGGTCACCGATGTACGCCTGCCCGACCCTGAGCGGATGCTGAACTCGTTCCCGCATCAGCTGTCAGGCGGTCAGCAGCAGCGGATCGTGATTGCGATGGCGCTGATGTCGAAACCTGCCTTGTTGATCTTGGATGAGCCAACAACCGCTCTGGACGTGACGGTCGAGGCCGCCGTGGTCGAGTTGGTCAAGGATCTGGGCAAGAAATACGGCACCTCGATGCTGTTCATTTCGCACAATCTGGGTCTGGTGCTGGAAACCTGCGACCGGCTGTGCGTGATGTATTCAGGTGAGGCCGTCGAGCGTGGCTCGATCAAGGATGTATTCGACGAGATGCAGCACCCGTATACGCAGGCGCTGTTCCGCTCGATCCCGCTGCCGGGCGCCGACAAGAACTCGCGCCCACTGGTCGCCATACCTGGGAACTTTCCCCTGCCCCATGAGCGGCCTCCGGGATGTAACTTTGGTCCGCGCTGCGACTATTTCGAAGAAGGCCGCTGTGACGCCAAGGATATCCTGATGGAGGCGGTACCGGGCAACGACCGACACCATACGCGATGCTTGAAATTCCAGGAAATCGACTGGAACGCGCCAATCACCGTTGGTGAGCAGAAAGAGAAAGGCGAGATTGGCCGGACTGTTCTGAAAATGGATAACCTCAAGAAATACTATGAGGTGGCTGCGAATGCATTGTTCGGCGGTGGTGAGACCAAAGTGGTCAAGGCCAATGAGACGCTAAGCTTTGAAGCGCATGAATCCGAGACGCTTGCCATTGTCGGCGAATCCGGTTGCGGCAAATCCACTTTTGCGAAGGTCTTGATGGGGCTGGAAACGGCCACCGACGGGCAGATCCTGCTGGACAATCGCAATATCGAGGACGTGCCCATCGAAGAACGCGACGCCAAGACCGTTGGCGAAGTGCAGATGGTGTTTCAGAACCCGTTCGACACGCTGAACCCGTCGATGACCGTAGGCCGTCAAATTATCCGGGCGCTGGAAATCTTTGGTGTCGGTGACTCCGAGGCGGATCGCAAGAAGCGGATGCTGGAACTGCTGGATCTCGTGAAATTGCCCCGCGCCTTCGCGGACAGGATGCCACGCCAACTTTCAGGCGGTCAGAAGCAGCGCGTCGGTATCGCCCGCGCATTTGCCGGTGATGCACGGATCGTGGTTGCGGATGAACCGGTTTCGGCGCTGGACGTATCCGTACAAGCTGCCGTTACGGACCTGTTGATGGAGATTCAGCGCGAGCACAAAACCACGCTGCTGTTCATCAGTCACGACCTTTCAATCGTGCGCTATCTCAGTGACCGTGTAATGGTGATGTATCTGGGGCATGTGGTTGAACTGGGCACCACCGATCAGGTCTTTAGCCCACCCTATCATCCCTACACTGAGGCATTGCTAAGTGCGGTTCCAATCGCGGACACATCGATCGAAAAGCAGCACATCGTGCTTGAGGGCGATATCCCCTCGGCCATGAACCCGCCGCCGGGTTGCCCGTTCCAAACACGCTGTCGTTGGAAATCAGAAGTGCCGGATGGGCGATGCGAATCCCATGTGCCTCCGGTGCAAACACTTGCGGATGGTCATCAGGTGAAATGTCACCTTGCCGAAGACATTCTGGCCAAAATGGAGCCGGTTATCAAAATTGCGGCCGAATAAATCCGCGCAAACGAAAGAAAAGGGCCGGTCAAAGACCGGCCCTTTCAATTTGCGTCACGTTTAGTGGGGAGACAGGCGACGCAGGTCGTGGGTGAGTGGCAGTTTCTGATCGTAATCAGCCCGTCATCACGTTGTTGCCGAAGTGCATGAACTCCTGGTTCATACCCGCCACATCTCCGGCTTCCAGTTTGAGACTGGCGCTGTCGAGCATCTTGTAACTCTGCTGGCTTTTGACCCAATCGTCTGCGGCCTGCAGCGTCGTAAGCGTGTATGACGTAACCTCATTGAGGTAGTGCGTCGGGATGATGATCTTGGGCTTGAGCTTGGCGACAATATCCTTGCCCTGATCGAAGCTAAGGATGTGTTCCGATCCGTCGACGGGCAAAGTCAGCACGTCTACCTGTCCTATAGCATCCCAGAACTCCTGAGGCGGATTGTGGCGGTTGTCGCCCCAGATCAAGGTGCGAATGCCTCCGGTTTCGACAAGGTAGACCACCATATCCATATGTCCGACGTTGTTGGGCGGACAAGCTTCCGCGCCAAACTCGGCCAAGGCGTTGGTCCATTCGTACCAACCCGGCGCAACGCAGGCATGTTTGTCAGCAAAACCTGTGATCTTAAGATCAGCAAATTCAAAATTGCCCGCCATCCTGTCTAAAACCATTGTGGAACTTGGCCGCTCGATAGCGTCATGGTCAAAATGAGCATGAGTGGACATAGTGATATCAACTGGGATCTGCGGGAACTCGTTGCGGAACCACAGGCCCCATGCGCCGGAGGGATCATCGCGCCAAGGATCAAACAACACGGTCGCTCCGTTTGGAGAGGTGATTTTAATCGCGCAGTGACCGTAATAATCGATTCCAACCGCTCCCGTGCTTGCCTGACCAGTCGAGCCCTGTAGATCGATTACGTGGTTATTATTGCCAGGCTGCAGCCAGGCCTGCGATTGCGCCTCGGCCGGTTTGCTACCCAACAGTGAGGCCCCTGCACCGACACCGGCGGCCCCGGCAGCCATAAAGAACGATCGACGCGACAGACCACTTGCCAATGTGTCGCGTTCTCCGTTTAGAATTGTGGGTTTCAGATCTTTGCGATCCATTTTTTATCCTCCCGAGTTGAAAAGGCCCGGCTTGGTCCGCACCCTTGCGACCAGCCTAGCGCGCGTGGCACAGGTTGCTCAGATCAGAAAAATCGGGGGGGAATATGGGGGAAATCCCCATATTCAGAAATCACGAAATCGACAAAAGATGGCTTCGCAAGTTCTGGTCACGGCCTTCGAGGCCAAGTTTTCGACGAATATTGTTACGATGAAAATCAATTGTAGAAGTTTCGCGCGACATCGCCCGGGCGATATCTTTCGTGGTTTTGCCCGACATGACCAGCTGAGCAATTTCGATCTCGGTCGGCGTCATGACCGAAAACGCATCCGAAAGCTTGTCGGAAATCATTGAAGTAATCTCTTGCAGATTACGCTCGGCCAATTCCAGATAAACTTGCGAGGCGTCGCCTTCGGTCAATAGCCCGCGCAACTTGTCCAGATATGGCAACACCATCGTGCGAACCTGATCTACGATATCCTGATCCCGGTCTTTCCGATCGTCGTCCAAACTGGTCAACAGCACCCGTAGCGCGGTGTTTGTTTCCTGCAGCTCCCGCGTCCTCGCCGCAACGCGGTGCTCCAGTTGCGCCAGAGTTTCATTCAACTTCACTTCCAGCGCTCGGCGCAGGTAAACCTCTTGGATCAAAGTCAAATCCGATTCAACCATGCGCGCAAACTGTGCCAAACCTTCACGAAACAACAAGGCTCGGCGATTGCGGTGACGGTCCAAGACGCAGATTGTTCCGAATACCGAACCATCCGGCCACTTCAGCGGAAAACCGATATAGAAGGACATTCCATGCTCCATGTCCTCATTGTCGCTCCAAGCCGGGTCACAGGTTGCGTCCTCGACAACAAATTCGCCGTCGCGTTCCAGAACGCCCTGACAATAGAGCTTCGGGTTCAGTCGAAAATTCATGCCGACCGGGTATGGGTTTTCTGGATGATCCGATGTGATCAGAACCGCATGATCCGGCGCTTCGGTCTTCATGATCAAAGTGGCGGGCACATCGGCCAGCTGCGAAACAAGGTCGACCAAACGCTGCCAGTTCGCCATTGTTTCGGGCGGTATGTTGGGTCGATCTTGGATCATCGCAATACGCACCAGTCCGAAAAGTTATCCAATCAGACTAGGACAGCGTTTGGCGGTAGATCAAGAAACAGACACGCTGCGGCGCAGCTAGCCCCCCCAGATCACTTTTACGTAGTTCTGGGTTTCCTTGTAGGGTGGAATTCCGCCGTGCTTTTCAACTGCTTTGGGCCCTGCATTGTAAGCTGCCAGTGCAAGGCGCCAGGACTTGAACTTGCGGTATTGCCAGGAAAGATAACGCGCACCACCCTCCAGATTCTGGATCGGATCGTGCGGATTGACGCCAAGCAGCCGCGCGGTCTGGGGCATCAGTTGCGCAAGACCCAAGGCCCCTTTGTGGGATTTGGCATTCGGGTTCCACCCGCTTTCTTGTTGAACAAGTCGCAGGAAAAGTTCTTCCGGCACGTTATGTTGCCGCGCTGCTTTTCTGGCATGATCCAGATACTGGCCTCGATAGTTACCAGAGTAACGCTTGACGAATTTCCCACGCTCGGTCTTGGGTTTAAGCCGTTCAGAGCCGCGATATTGCGTAGCGGCCCGATTATCCAAAACCTTGGATTGCTTGAGGAATATCGCCTTGCGATTCTTGGTGGACAGCGTTTCTGCCTGCGTCGCGAACGACGTCAGACAAAGACCCAATACCGAGATACCGCCGACCAGAAAACGCATTAATGCCAATCCTGCACCCTCAACAACCAATCAGATTATAGTTAAATCAGCCGGAAATGAAAGCTTGGTTAAGACAGTCCTAATGTTTTCCTACTCAGCGTTGCACGATCAATCATGTTTCAACCAAGTCGTAGCCCGTATAGGGTCAGCACCAGAATACAGCGCCAGATTCGGGCGCCATCCAGTCAGAGTAAAACGAGGGAATATATGGCGGGTTCAGTCAACAAGGTCATTCTGATCGGCAATCTCGGTGCCGACCCCGAGGTGCGGTCGTTCCAGAACGGTGGTAAGGTGTGCAACCTGCGCATCGCAACGTCAGAGACATGGAAAGACCGCAACACTGGTGAGCGTCGGGATCGAACCCAATGGCACACAGTCGCCATCTTCTCGGAACCTCTGGTTCGCGTTGCCGAGCAGTATTTGCGTAAAGGCAGCAAAGTCTATGTCGAGGGCCAGTTAGAGACCCGCAAGTGGCAGGATCAGTCGGGGCAGGATCGCTATTCGACTGAGGTTGTCCTGCGCCCTTATCGCAGCGAGCTGACTATGCTGGATGCCCGCGGAGAAGGCGGTGGCGGCGGTGGTGGCTATGGCGGTGGTCAGGCCGGAGGAGGCTATGGTGAACCCTATGGCGGTCAGTCCAGCGCCCCTGCCCCTGCATCCGGCGGCATCGATGACGACGAGATTCCGTTCTAAACCAAACGGAGAAACAACATGGCATGGTCCTTCTCACTTGGCCGATTGCTCGGCTCGGAACTGAGGGTCCATGTCACCTTCTTCCTGCTGCTCGCCTGGGTTGGTTTTGCAGCGTATTCCAGCGGCGGTTGGCCCGCTGCGCTCAACAACATCCTGTTCGTTCTGGCTTTGTTTGCCTGTGTCGTGGCGCATGAATTCGGTCACGCGCTAATGGCAAGGCGATACGGGATTCGCACCCCAGATATCACTTTGCTGCCAATCGGTGGACTGGCACGTCTTGAGCGGATGCCAGAAAAACCGATGCAGGAGGTTTGGGTCGCCTTAGCAGGCCCGGCCGTAAACGTCGTCATCTGGGCCATCCTCGTGGTTTTAGGCGCGGGGATACAACTTGGATCGCTGGCCCAGATCGACTCGGCAGGCACAAACCTACTGAGCCGTCTGGCCTATGTGAATCTGCTGCTGGCGGCCTTCAACATGATCCCGGCATTTCCGATGGACGGCGGGCGTGTATTCCGCGCCTTGCTATGTATGAAGATGGAACGTGCCAAGGCAACGCGGATCGCCGCCCTTGGCGGTCAGATCGTAGCGGTAGGGCTTGGTTTTCTGGGGCTGACCTCTGGCAACCCGATACTGGTTCTGATCGCCGTCTTTGTCTTCATTGCCGCGAATTCCGAAAACCAAGACGTTGCGCTACGCTCGGTTGCGCGGCGTGTGAAGGCCCGGGATGCGATGATCACCGAGTTCAAGGCGTTGTCGCCCGATGATACGTTGGCGACGGCGGCTCAAGCGGTCATTCATACGACCCAGCACGAGTTTCCGGTCTTGGCCGAGGATGGCAGCCTTTTGGGTTTTGTCACCCGTGACCGACTGTTCGCAGCGTTAGCAAGCGACCATCCCCGATCCGAGCCTGCAGCGTCGATTATGGATAAGAACATACCACAAGTCGCACTCACCAGCGGATTGGACCAAGTTCTGAATGGCCTGCATAAAGGTGCACCCGCAATTGCTGTTTGTACCAAATCGGGACACATGGTTGGCTATATCACCCGCGAAAACATCGGCGAGCTGATGGTAATCCAGGGGCGCTGAATCTCAGCAGGCGGCCAGCGCATCATCAAGCACCGAGACCACTGTCTCGCGCGGCACTTCTGAAGTGACGAATGCCTGCCCGATGCCTCGTGCCATAATGAAACGCAACTGGCCATCCACGACCTTTTTGTCCTGCGCCATCAGATCGACCAATGTTTCTGCATCCGGCAGTTCACCCGGAATATCGGCCAGATCAGTCTTCATGCCCATGGCGCGCAAATGCGCCCTGACACGGCTTGGATCTTCTTGCGGGCAAAGCCCCAACCGAGAAGAAGTTTCAAACGCCAGCGCACAGCCGATGGCGACACCTTCACCGTGTAGCAATCGATCAGAATAATCGGTTGCAGCCTCAAGCGCGTGGCAGAAAGTATGACCCAGATTGAGCAGCGCCCGGTCGCCCTGCTCGGTCTCGTCATGCGCGACGATATCGGCCTTCATCTGAACCGAGCGTGTGACGGCCTGCACGCGCGCAGCCATGTCGCCGGATGCTAACAGAGGCCCGTTATCTTCAAGCCACTCAAAGAACTGGGCATCGCCCAACAGTCCATATTTGACGACTTCGCCATATCCAGCGAGAAAGTCCCGCGTCTGTAACGTGCCCAGCACGTCCGTGTCGGCCAACACCAGTGACGGCTGGTGAAACGCTCCAATCAGGTTCTTGCCCTGTGGCGCATTGATCCCGGTCTTGCCGCCAACCGAGCTGTCGACCTGTGCTAGCAGCGAGGTCGGTATCTGAACAAAGCGCACCCCGCGCCGCATCACTGCTGCAGCAAATCCCGCCAGATCACCGATCACACCCCCACCTAGCGCAACGACGATGTCGTTCCGTTCGACCTTCTCCGCCAGCAACCATTCTACCGCGCGCTCAAAATGCGGCCAGCTTTTGGTGGCCTCACCCGCTGGCAATGCCAGAGCATTCATCTCGATCCCGGCTGAGGCCAGGCCTTCACGCAGTGCATCCAGATGCAGGCCCGCGACAGTCTCATCCGTCAGAACCGCGACACGCTTACGCTTTATCAGTGGAGCAATCCGTTCCCCAGATTGCGCCAAAAGGCCGGGGCCGATCTCTACATCATAAGAACGCTCGGCCAGATCAACATGTACGGTTTGATGCATTAAATTCGTTCCAAAATATCAGGGCGCGTCACCAATGCAGCGATCACCCGATCCACCATATCTTCGATTGCGGTTTCGCCATCTGAGTCAGCCACCAGATCGGCCTGCTCATAGATCGGCACGCGCGCCTCGTACAAACCGCGCAACGTTGCATACGGGTCTGCCGTACGCAGCAACGGGCGCGTGTCTTTATGTTTGACGCGATTCCACAACACGTTCAGATCGGCCCGCAACCACACAGATGCACCGCGATCTGAGATCATTTTTCGATTGCCGTCTGCCAGAAACGCGCCGCCTCCAGTCGACAGGATGCCTTTTTCCTCGTCCAGAAGCCGCCCGATGATCTGACTTTCCTTGCTGCGAAAGAACGCCTCACCATCGCGGGCAAAGATCTCGGGGATGGTCATGTTGGCCGCCGATTCGATCTCGGAATCGCTATCGAGAAAGGGAACGCCGAGCCGAGCCGCCAGAGCCCGGCCCACCGCAGTCTTTCCAGCCCCCATCATTCCGACCAAAACGACGGTTTTGTGCAGTTGAAACTGCGCCGCTGTGTCGGAACGCACCGTGTTATGCTTAATTTCGCTCATTTCGTCGTGAATGACGTGATCTTAAGAAAAATGCTAGTTATAACTTGGGCAAAAGCAAAAATTGAGGCAGCGTTCACCCATGGGCCGTTTGATCAAGTTCCTGATTTACCTCATCTGCCTGTGTTTCATCGGGCTGGTTGGGTATGCCTATGTCGGGCCGTATTTTGGTGCGGACTTTTCCGCTCCTCAAAGTGAAGTCCGCGAACCGGTCATCTTGAATGCCGACTAAGACTTCTCTTCTGGCGCTTTTTCTGGCCGGAACTGCGCAGGCACAATCGACTGAGCCCTTGTCGATCATCGACTGGCTGACCGACCCGCCTGAGAATCTGCCGGGCACAGTGCTATTAGAGCCACCTGTCACCCAGACAGGGTTACAGCCGGACGTGCAGGTCACCCCGCTTGAGGCGCTGTCGCCTCCGCTGGGTTTGGTGGCCTCTTCCGTCACGGGTCTGCCGGTCAACTTGTGGCAGAACAGCGATGCGGATCGTCTGGCGGAACTGATCGGGCAGGTGCGGGTCAAGTCCAACCCCGCAATGCAACGGCTGCTGTTCACCCTGCTCCTTTCCGAGGCACGTCCCCCAAGCGGAGGACAGGCAGAAGACAAATTGCTTATGGCGCGACTGGACCGCCTTATGCAATTGGGCGCATCCGATCCGGTACAGTCTCTGGTTCAACTGGCCGGTCCGACCGATACGCAAGCTCGTTTCAAACGCTGGTTCGATGCGACGTTGCTGACGGGTGACGAAGACCGGAGTTGTACGGCGCTGATCGCGCAGCCGAATTTGTCTCGGGATTACGCAGCGCAAATATTCTGCAAGGCCCGTCGTGGAGATTGGGCGTCAGCTGCTCTGACACTCGAAGCCGCTCATGCGCTGCAGGTGCTGCCCGAAGACCAGCTTGCGTTGCTCGATCGCTTTCTCAGCCCGGAATTGTTCGAAGGGGCTGAGTATCTTCCTCAGCCCGAAGACCCGAATCCGCTTACGTTCCGTCTGTTCGAAGCCATTGGTGAACGTTTGCCCACGGCTTCACTGCCACGGGCGTTCGCCAATGCCGATCTGCGCGATGTGGCGGGCTGGAAAGCCCAGGTCGAAGCTGCTGAACGATTGACGCGGATTGGGGCGCTGACACCCAATCAGTTGCTTGGCCTATATACCGAACGTTCGCCGGCTGCTTCGGGCGCCGTGTGGGATCGCGTGGCCGCCATCCAACGGTTCGAAACCGCATTGGAAACCGGAAATCCCGAGGCGGTTTCCAAAACTCTTGTTGAGGTCTGGGCTCAGATGAAAACCGTCGGGCTTGAGGTTCCGTTTGCCGAACTTTTTGCCCCGCGTCTGGCAGCAATGAAACTATCTGGTTCGGCCGCCGAGAATCTGCGGTGGCGTATTCTGCTGTTGTCCGAGCTTTATGAAGACGCGGCGCAAGATGTGCCCGAAGGTTCCGATGCGAATATGTTTCTGGCCGCCCTGGCGCAGGGCGATCCGCAGCGCGCACCGTCACCAACCCCTCTGGCGGATGCCATTTCGCAGGGCTTTGCCTGGTCCGCGCCCATCCCTTCGGATATCGACGGGCTTCTGAGCAACGATCAATTGGGCGAAGCCATTCTGGAAACGATGCAATTGTTCGCCCATGGCGCGCGCGGCAATCTGGTCGACCTGACCGCTGCAATCGCTGCGTTCCGCCGCGTGGGTCTTGAAGACACCGCACGTCGGGCCGCCTTGCAATTGATGATCTTGAACGGGGCTTGAGCATGACCGCGCCCGCGTCTCAGGAGCTGTGGGTTTCCACCTTCCTCGAAGCGCAAGCTGCTGAGCTTGGCGCCGCCACCAACACCCTGCTCGCCTATGGCCGGGATCTGAAAGATTTCTCTGATTGGTTGACGCGTCGGAAATCGGGCTTTTCCGAAGCGGATCGCGATCGGATCGAAGGTTACCTGATCGATTGCGATGCGCAGGGCCTGTCGCGCTCGACAAGGGCACGGCGGTTGTCGGCGATCAAACAATTGTATCGATTTGCTTTCGAAGAAGGCTGGCGCGAAAGCAACCCGGCCATCCAGATCAAGGGACCAGGGCGCCCCAAGCGATTGCCTAAGACACTGGACGTGCCCGAAGTTGACCGCCTGCTTGCAGCAGCGCGGCGCACGGGCCGCTCCGTCGCAGACAAAACCCGCAACACGTGCCTGATGGAACTGCTCTATGCGACGGGAATGCGGGTGACAGAGCTGGTATCGCTGCCGGTCAGTTCGGCCAGAGGTGATCCCCGCATGCTGCTGGTCCTCGGCAAAGGTGGAAAAGAACGGATGGTTCCGCTGTCCCCCCCTGCCCGCGAGGCGTTGGCAGACTGGCTGCAAGCCCGCGATACGGCCGAGGAAAAAGCCATTTCCAAAGGGGGGCAAGCGTCGCGTTTCCTGTTCCCGTCGCGCGGGAAGTCCGGGCACTTGACGCGGCATCGCTTCTTTCTGCTGGTCAAGGAACTGGCGATCGAAGGCGGTGTTTCGCCTGAAAAAGTCACACCTCACACGCTACGCCATGCGTTTGCGACGCACCTGCTTGCCAATGGCGCGGATCTGCGATCGATCCAGACGCTGTTGGGCCATGCAGATGTGGCGACGACCGAGATCTATACGCATGTTCTGGATGAACGCCTGTCGGAACTGGTGTTGGAACACCACCCGCTGGCCAAAGACGACACCACAGATCAGGGCTAACCCCTTGATTGGTCGGGCCCACACCCCCATAACGAATGCAGCAACACGAACAACCTAGGACCAATGGAACCCACTCCTTCTCTGCTTGATGGCGCATTCTGGATCACGACAGGATCCATTCTTCTTCTCCTTGTCCTATCGGGCTTTTTCTCGGGCTCTGAAACTGCGCTGACCGCATCATCGCGCGGCAAGCTGAGAGCGCAGGCTGACAAAGGCTCGCGCGGGGCGAAAAAAGCGCTGGAAATCACCGATGATAACGAACGTCTGATCGGCTCGGTCCTTCTCGGCAACAACCTTGTCAACATCCTTGCCGCTTCGTTGGCGACCGCCCTGTTTACCCGACTGTTCGGCGAAAGCGGTGTGGCGCTGGCGACGCTCGTGATGACCCTTCTGGTGCTGATCTTTGCCGAGGTGCTGCCCAAGACCTACGCGATTACCAACGCTGAAAAAGCCGCCGCCTTGGTGGCACCCGTTATCAGCGTCGTCGTAACGGTGTTCTCTCCGGTGGTGGCTGCCGTCCGACTGCTGGTGCGCGGTGTATTGCGCCTGTTCGGCGTACAGATCGACCCTGATAGCAACATCCTTGCAGTCCGTGAAGAAATCGCTGGCGCATTGCAACTGGGCCATTCCGAAGGTGTGGTCGAAAAAGAAGATCGCGACCGTATTCTGGGCGCGCTCGATCTTGGCGACCGCGCGGTGGAAGAGATCATGCTTCATCGCTCGAATATTGAGATGATCGATGCGGATGACGAACCCGAAGCGATCTTGAAACAATGTCTGGAAAGCCCGCACACCCGCCTGCCTGTGTTCCGTGAAGAACAGGAAAACATCGTGGGTGTCGTGCACGCCAAAGACCTGTTTCGCGCAATGTATGCGCAGGTAGGTGGCGCGGATGGTGATCCAGAGCGGCTTAAGAATTTCGACATCGCGAAGGTTGCCAACGATCCTTATTTCGTGCCCGAAACCACCACCCTGGACGACCAGATGCGTGAGTTTCTTAGGATGCACAGCCATTTTGCCTTGGTTGTCGACGAATACGGATCGCTGCGCGGACTGATCACGCTGGAAGATATTCTGGAAGAGATCGTGGGCGAGATCGCAGATGAGTTCGACATCGACGAAGATGTCCCCGTTACCCGATCTGACGACGGCCAGTATCTGGTCGAAGGCGCGATGACCATCCGCGACGCAAACCGCGCGCTTGACTGGTCGCTGCCGGATGAAGAAGCCAACACGCTGGCCGGGTTGGTGATCCACGAGGCTCAGATGATCCCCATTGTGGGCCAAGTATTCTCGTTCCACGGTTTCCGGTTTGAGGTCACGGCCCGCGAAGGCAACAGGATCACGGCCCTCAAGGTCCGTCCTCTCTAAGCCCTACAGCGCGCGTATTCAGCAAACGACGCGCGGTGTCGCGAACGGAACAGTAATACGCCAGAGCCCTCGGCAGGCTCGGCCAAAAGCCGAGGGAGAAACATCGTGAAAACCACCACCCGTGTCGCAGTTATCGGAGGCGGCGTTGTCGGATGCTCGGTCCTCTATCACCTGACCAAGCTCGGTTGGTCGGATGTGATGCTGCTGGAACGGTCTGAGCTGACCAGCGGTTCGACCTGGCATGCGGCGGGCGGGTTTCACACCCTGAACGGTGACACAAACATGGCCGCCCTGCAGGGCTATACCATCCGGCTGTACAAAGAGCTGGAAGAGATCACGGGCATGTCGTGCGGCCTGCACCACGTCGGCGGCGTCACGCTGGCCGACAATCAAGACCGGTTCGACATGTTGCTTGCCGAACGCGCCAAGCATCGATTCATGGGTCTTGAGACCGAGATCGTCGGGCCAGAGGAGATCAAGAAGATCGCTCCGATCACCAACACCGATGGGATCCTTGGTGCGCTGTATGATCCGCTGGACGGGCATCTCGACCCGTCGGGTACAACACACGCATACGCCAAGGCCGCGCGTATGGGTGGGGCTACGATCGAAACACATTGCATGGTGCGCGAGACGAACCAGCGCCCGGACGGAACTTGGGACGTGGTGGCCGACAAGGGTACAATTCACGCCGAACATATCGTCAATGCGGGCGGATTGTGGGCGCGCGAGGTCGGTGCGATGGCCGGGATCTATTTCCCGTTGCATCCGATGGAGCATCAATATCTGGTCACCGACAACATACCCGAGATCGAGGCCATCATCGACGCAGGTGGCGAGCACCCGCATGTGATGGACCCCGCTGGCGAAAGCTATCTGCGGCAGGAAGGGCGTGGACTGTGCATCGGCTTCTACGAACAGCCTTGCAAGCCTTGGGCGGTCGACGGCACCCCGTGGGAGTTTGGCCATGAATTGCTGCCCGATGACTTCGACAAGATCACCGATAGCATCGAATTCGCCTACAAACGCTTCCCTGTTCTCGCTGAGGCGGGTGTCAAATCCGTCATCCATGGGCCGTTTACCTTTGCCCCGGATGGCAACCCTCTGGTCGGTCCGGTGCCTGGCGTGCGGAACTACTGGTCAGCCTGCGGTGTCATGGCCGGTTTCAGCCAAGGCGGTGGTGTTGGCTTGACCCTTGCTCAATGGATGATCGAAGGCGAACCCGAACGCGATGTGTTTGCCATGGATGTGGTGCGGTTTGGCGATTGGATCGGCCCGGGCTATACGCGCCCCAAGGTGATCGAGAACTATCAGAAGCGGTTCAGCGTCGCTTATCCGAACGAGGAACTGCCTGCAGCGCGTCCCAACCGAACCACACCAATGTACGACATCTTCAGCGATCTCGGTGCCGTTTGGGGGCAGCAATACGGGCTGGAAGTACCAAACTACTTTGCCCAAGGCGATGAACCGGATTTCGAGACACCCTCATTCCGCCGTTCCAACGCCTTTGAGGCCACCGGCCGCGAAGTTCGTGCCGTGCGTGGAGGTGTTGGGATCAACGAAGTCCACAATTTCGGAAAATACCGTATTACCGGTGCCGGTGCTCGTGCATGGCTGGATCGCATCATGGCGGGCCGCATACCCAAACCAGGCCGCGTTTCACTGACGCCAATGTTGTCGCATAAAGGTAAGCTGATCGGGGATTTCACCGTCTCCTGCTTGGGCGACGACCTTTTTCACCTGACCGCCTCATACGGCAGTCAGGCATTTCATATGCGCTGGTTCCTGCAAAACCAGGACCATGGCGTGGGCATCGAGAACATCAGCGACCGGTTGAATGGGTTTCAGATCGCAGGCCCCAAGGCCACCGAGGTTTTGTCGGCCTGCACCCGAGAAGCAGTCACCTCGCTCAGGTTCCTCGACCTGCGCGAGATGACAATTGGCATGACCGACTGCATCGTTCAGCGTGTCAGCTATACCGGCGATCTGGGTTATGAGATTTATTGCGACCCAATGGCCCAACGGCAACTCTGGTGGAGTTTGTGGCAAGCGGGTCAAGCTCATGACATGACCCCATTTGGCATGCGCGCAATGATGAGTCTGCGTCTGGACAAGTTCTTTGGCTCGTGGATGCGAGAATTTTCACCCGACTATACAGCGGCAGAAACCGGGTTGGATCGGTTAATCTCATTCTCCAAGAGCAGCGATTTCATAGGCCGAGCAGCGGCCGAGGCCGAGCGCGCATCTGGCGCTGATCGCCGCTTGGTGGCTTTTGAGGTCGACGCGGCAGATGCAGATGTAAACGCGTACGAACCGATCTGGTTAGACGGCGTTGTTGTCGGCTTCTGTACATCTGGTGGGTATTCGCACTTTGCGGGCAAGTCGATTGCCATGGGGTTCCTCCCGACTGAACAGGCCACCGAGGGACGTGCGGTTGAAATTGAAATTCTAGGTCAGATGCACAAAGCGCGTGTCATCACGACCCCACTTTTCGATCCCGATGGCGCAAGAATGCGGGGATGACTTATTAATCCACCGACGGCATGCTTGCGAAATGACCCAGATTCCCATCATCCTGCTCGCTGCCGGGCAATCCAGCCGCATGGGTGGTGCTGATAAGTTAATGCAACCGATTGAAGGCGTGCCGCTTCTGCGCCGAGTGGCTCAGCGGGCGCTTGCCGCAGGTCACGTTATCATCGCCCTGCCCCCGGCCCCACATCCCCGATATACGGTGCTGGAGGGCCTCGATGTTCAACTGGTCGAAATCCCAAATGCGCAAGAAGGCATGAATGCCAGTTTGAGGGGCGCAATGGCCTCCGTTCCAACAAATGCACCTGCGGTCATGATCCTGTTATCGGACCTTCCGGACCTCACAACCCAAGACCTGAACAGCGTTCTCCGATCAGTCAAAACCCACCCTGACAATCTGATATGGCGTGGGGCTACTGACGAAGGCGCTCCCGGCCATCCTGTCGTCTTTGATCGCTCTCTATTTTCAGAGCTTTCGGAACTGAACGGTGACAGCGGCGCGCAGATTGTCGTCCAACGCTACAAGGGCAAGGTTCATCTGCATCGCCTGCCCGCCCAGAATGCGCTGCTTGATTTGGATACACCCGCCGATTGGACCCGTTGGAATGCGGGCCGACCGCAAAAGCAGCCCCTCAAATAAACGCGACCCGGTCAATAATGACCGGGTCGCATGCCCAAAAACAGGACTACCACTTTCACCAATCTCTAAAGCGCGGTCAGATCGCCAATCAGGCTTCCCGACGTTGTGCTGCTGAACCTAAACAAGACCCCCTCGTTAACATGCCGCTCAGCGCTATGGAGACTGAGATGCGCCTTTGGCACCCCCTAGTGCCTAAGGCCCCCCTCACTTGGGCAACTCTAATGTCGCTGATCCGATGCGTTCAAACAATGTAAAATTGGATGAAATGGTAAATTTCAGCGCAGGGGCACTGGCTTTTGAGCAACAATGCAACACTCTGGATTCTACCAATGGTTGCATCGACTTATACTTTTTCCAGAAGTTTCCGTCAGTTGCGCACTTAGAATACGGCTAACTTACCTATTTCAAAGGCACCGACGGGCGTGTTCGAAATTTGAACACTCCATCTCACGCAACTTTTAGGAGAAGTATTTTTGAGACCGCAAAAGCGTCGTTTCTTTGTTAACAAAAATGAATCAATTCAATGCTTTTTCGAAATTATTGACTTTATCGGCAACAATCCACCGATTCGCCACATAGCACCCAAGCTGATTCTTGCTACCCGAGCACGTTGAACGGAGTCATTAAAGCGGCGAAACGTGGCGAAATTAAGGTTTCTTAATATTTCTCTCAGGATATCCCAAGGTTGCCAGTGCATCTCCTGTCTCAATGCGCGGGATCAACCGCCGAAATAGACAGGAGTCAAAATGAGCATCCGTAAATCCTCACTGCTTATTCCACGCACATCCAGCTGGATGGGAGCTACCGCACTGGGTGCGGCCATGATGGCCACCACCGCCCTGCCCGCAATGGCAGACGAGGCTCTGGCCGATCTGGTCGAAACCGTCTCGCCTTCGGTGGTCACGATCACCGCCAAGCAAGATGCCAAACCGCGCCCCACACAAGGTCAGGAGTTCGACCTCGAAAACCATCCCTTTGGCGAGTTCTTTAAGCGGTTCGGCGGTCCTGAAGGATTTGACATGCCGCAGCGAGGCCCCAGCCAGGGTTTGGGATCAGGCTTTGTGCTGGATAAGGCAGGATACATCGTCACCAACCACCACGTTGTCGACAACGCCAGCGAAGTGACCGTACGTCTGAGCGATAACCGCACGTTCGAAGCTGAAATCGTTGGTACAGATCCGCTTACGGACATCGCCGTGCTTAAAATCGACGCAGGAGAAGACCTGCAAGCCGTTCAAATGGGTGACAGCGATGTCATTCGTGTGGGCGAGGACGTCGTCGCCATCGGCAACCCGTTTGGCCTGAATGCAACTGTTACGACCGGTATTGTTTCCGCGAAGGGGCGCAATATTTCGGAAGGCCCCTACGCCGAATTCATCCAGACCGATGCTGCAATCAACAAAGGCAACTCGGGTGGTCCGCTATTCAACATGGATGGTGAGGTGATCGGTGTGAACTCGGCGATCTATTCGCCCAGCGGCGGCTCAGTCGGACTCGGCTTTGCGGTGACTTCGAATATTGTAGATCACATCACGGCTGATCTACGCGATGACGGCGAGGTCAGCCGCGGTTGGTTGGGAGTGTCGATCCAGAATGTCAGCCCCGAACTGGCTGCTGCGATGGGTATCGATACGGCAACAGGTGCACTGGTATCGGATGTTGTACCTGACAGCCCGGCCGATGGCGTACTGCAGCAAGGTGACGTGATCCTGACCTTCAATAACGAAGCCGTTGATTCCAGTAGCGATCTTCCGATCCTGGTTGGCACGACCAAGGTAGGTACTGATAGCACGCTGACTGTTCTTCGAAATGGCAAAGAAGAACAGATCGAACTGGCAATCGGTCAGCATCAGTCAGCCTCGGCGGCGACCGATAGCGTGGTTGAAGACAAGTTCGAAGGTACGTCGCTGGGCGTAACCGTGGCACCGCTGACCGAAACCGCCCGCGCCGAGATTGGCGTGGCCGAGAACGTCGATGGTGTTGTTGTCACCGATCTGGAGCCCGAAAGCCCTGCGGCCAAGGCCGGATTGCAGCGTGGTGATGTGATCGTTCGACTGGGCAATCTGGATACCGTTACGCCAGACGCTTTGAAAGAAGCGCTGGAGAACGAAAAGACGGATCCAGCTCTGGTTTTGATCAATCGCGGTGGCAACCAGATCTTCGTCGCGGTCGAAATCGCCTAACCCTACACCTAAGCGCGCCACATGATGGGGAAATCTGGAGCGCTTATTCTGGCAGGCACGGATTGTCCACGTGCCGCCGGAACAGCCGGGTGCACCTTTGCACCCGGCATGTTTTTTTCAAAGAGTATGTGTGTTTAAATCCCATTGGGAAGGAGCCCTGACCATGAGCAGACGCTTGTTGATCGTTGAAGATGACCAAGACACACGGGACTTCATTGCCAAGGGATTTGGTGAAGAAGGCTATGTTGTCGAAGTCGCATCAGATGGCCGCGAAGGCCTGTACCACGCAACTGACGGCGGATTTGATGCGGTCGTACTGGACCGAATGCTTCCCGGGCTGGACGGGTTATCACTGATTAAGTCAATGCGTGCGGCTGGGTTGAAAACACCTGTTCTGATGTTAACCGCCATGAGTGCAGTGGACGAGCGAGTCAAAGGCCTCCGCGCGGGCGCAGACGATTATCTGGTCAAACCATTTTCATTCCAGGAACTTCATGCCCGGATCGAAGCCCTGTTGCGTCGACCGCAAGAAGCCGAAGAAACGCCGACCCTTGCCTGCCGCGATCTCGAAATGGATCTGTTGACCCGCAAGGTCACGCGCAACGGTCGTGAAATCACCCTGACCCCGCGCGAATTTCAAATTCTGGAGTTCTTTCTGCGCCGAAAAAACCGCGTCGTCTCGCGCACGATGTTGCTTGAAGGTGTGTGGGATTACCACTTTGACCCGAACACCAACGTGGTCGACGTCCATATTTCGAAACTGCGCCGCCAGCTTGATGAAGACGGAGCTGACCCGGTGATTGAAACAGTCCGAGGCGCCGGATACATGGTTTCGGATGGATAACCTGCGCCTGTCGCTGAAAAACTCTCGTACTCGCTTGGTTCTGGCCAGCATGGTGCTTAGCACTTTGCTGACGGCGACCGTTCTGACGATGGTGTATTTTACGGCCAATCGCACGATTTCAGGCGAGACGCGTTCGGTCGTTCAGGCCGAGCTTACGGGCCTCGCAGATGAATATGAACGGCGTGGCATGATCGGGTTGATCTCTGCCATCGACCGCCGTTTGCCGACAGCGGCTGAGCGGGATGCCTTGTACCTGCTGACAGGTCGGCAAGGCACGAAACTGGCGGGCAACCTGACGCATTGGCCGGAAGGGATAACTCCGGGTAGCGGCTGGGTCGACCTTCAGCTTCGCAAAGAAGATACGGATCAATATGTCCCGATCTCTGCCGCTTCGGTCCGGCTGCCGGGTGGCGAAAGGCTGCTTGTCGGGCGTGATTCATTGGCCAGACAGCAATTCGACCGGGTTCTGTTCCGGTCTGTTGCACTGGCACTTGCCACTGCATTGGCGCTGAGTTTGTTGACCGGCTGGCTGCTGACCCGGCTGGTGTTTTCACGACTGAAAGACATCGCCAATACAGCCGACAATATCGTTTCCGGCGATTTAGCTCTGCGCATGCCTCTACGTGGCACGGGCGATGAATTCGATCAGGTCGCGGGCACGTTGAACAACATGCTGGATCGTATTGAAGAACTGATCAGCAACCTGCGCACAACCTCCAATTCGATTGCTCATGACCTGCGCTCTCCCCTGTCGCGACTGCGGCAACGGGTCGAATCCCTGGCTGAGCCCGGCAAAAGCGATCAAGATCGCGAGATCGACATGGCGCGCGCGACCGGCGAGATTGATCACCTGCTGCGCGTTCTCAGCCAACTGACCGAGATTTCGCGCGCCGAGGCCGGTCTGGGCCGCGAACAATTTGAACCGGTAAAGCTTTTGCAACTGGTCGGTGACGTGGTTGAGTTATACGAACCTGTCGCGTCTGATCAGAACATCCGACTTGAGGTCGTTGGAAACGCGGACCCAATCCAAGGCCATCGCCCTCTGCTGTCTCAAGCACTGTCGAACCTTCTTGAAAACGCCATGCGCTACGCCCCGCCCGGCACAGCGATCACCATCGAAATTCGAGACGACGGCGACTATGCGTTACTCAGCGTTCGCGACCGGGGCCCTGGCGTACCAGAAAGCGATCTGCCCCGATTGCAGATGCCGTTTGTCACGCTTGATCCTGCAAGGACCGGGCGGAATGCCGGCCTTGGACTGGCGCTTGTGGCGGCAATTTCACATATGCACGGCGGCACATTTCTGGCGCGCAATCGTAAACCAGGGCTTGAGACAACCCTGAAGTTGTCACGCAATTCGTAATTGCATGAAAAACATCTACTAGAGCGTTGATCTAATTACATAACTGCAGGCAACGACGCGTATCCGTTAAACCGAATGCGACCACCCTGCACCCGTTTTCCTTGAATCTGGTAAGCGGGAAATCGCTTCAGCAATCGATCCAGTGCAACACGACCTTCAAGGCGCGCCAAAGTCAGGCCAACGCAGACATGCGGCCCGCCCGCGAAGGCCAGGTGCCTGTTCGGCTTGCGTGTGATGTCAAATCGGGTCGGGTCGGCGAACACCTCGGGATCACGGTTCGCTGCCCCGATACAGAGATGCAGGTTCGTTCCTTTGGCGATCTGATGTCCTCGGATTTCAACGTCCTCCGTGGTTTCCCGGTTGCCAAATTGGTTGGGTGACCGAAAGCGCAAGACCTCTTCAACCGCCGGGGCAATCAATTCGCTATCTTCCAGTAGTCTTTGGCGTTGTTCTGGATAGTCATGAAGCAGCGCCAGCCCATTGCCGATCAGATTGGTGGTCGTTTCGTGACCCGCATTCAGGATAAAGATACAGTTTTGCAGAAGCTCAATCTCGCTCAGCATCTCGTCCGCGCCTTCGCCTCGGATCAGACGTGTCAGAACATCTGTTTCCGGATCTCCCGGATTTGCGCGACGACGGGCAACAAGATCCTGAAGATAGGTTTTGAATTCGCGAACAGCAGTGTGGCCCTTTTCCAGCTGAGCTTCTGTCAAAGCGGGTTCCAAAGCACCAAGGATGGCCAACGACCAATCGCGCAGAGGCGCGCGTTCGTTCATCGGTACATCCAGCAGATTGCCGATGATCTGGATCGGAATGGTCGAAGCAAAATCCGCGATCAGGTCAACCTGCCCCCTGCCCGCCATATCATCCAGCAGCGTATCAACGGTTTCGATCAGACCTGGCTCCATCCGCGCGATTGCCCGGGGCGTCAGGGCTGAGGTCATGATCTTGCGCACACGCGTGTGCAAAGGCGGGTCGGAGAACACCAATGAAGTTGTATGATGTTCGAATAACGGCGAGCCAACACCGAATTTAGGGCCAAACGCCGCCTCCTTATCCGAGGAATAAAGCGTCGTGTTGCGATAAATGGCATCCAGATCCGCATGGCGTGACAACAACACGGAACCGTCCGGCTGTCGCAATACTGGCGCATGCTCAAGCAGTGCATCGTAAAAGGGGAACGGGTCGTCGACAAACCCCTCGGGCGGGTTCATCAGGTCCAGATTTTGCGCGACATTCTCTAGGCTTAGATCGTTCATTCTTGACCCCTCCAATGCTTGGGTAGCGGAAAGGGAAGCCGCAAACAACCTTGAGCGGGTGACAGGCCGCTTCGGGCGGGATAAGACAAGGCATGTCTGATCCGATCTCCTCCATCCGCAATCTTGGCCCGGCATTCGAACAAGCCTGCGCACGAGCGGGCATTATGACAGCTCAGGAGTTGCGCGCGTTGGGAGCAGACGAGGCTTATTCGCGCCTATTGCAGGCCGGAACGCGCCCTCATTTCATCGGCTATTATGTATTGGTCATGGGCTTGCAAGGTCGCCCCTGGAATGACTGCAAGGGCGAGGAAAAGAAGGCCTTGCGCGAACGGTTCGATGCGATCAAGGCCGGAGTCAGCATAGCACCAAAGCATCAGATGATTGCCGATCTTGATGCTTTGGGCGTGCGTATATCGGCCAAGGATTTGGCGGCAGACTAGGCTTCGAGCGCCCCGATCATATCGACCCGCATTGCGTGGCGACCACCTTCAAATTCGGATGTCAGGAAAGCAGCCGTGATTTCCAGTGCTTGCTTTTCATCGAGAATCCGCGCCCCCAGCGAGAGCATGTTTGCGTCATTGTGCTGCCGGATCATCTGGGCCGAAAAGACATCACTGCAAACACCACATCTGACGCCGTTGATTTTGTTGGCCGCTATCATGATGCCCTGCCCGGTGCCACACAGGATGATACCAAAGCGACAATCACCCGATGCCACGAGGCGCGCGGCGGCGGCTCCGTGTTCGGGATAATGAGTGCTTTCCGATGTGGTCGGACCGATATCTACGGCCTCCCAACCTTGGGATTCAACGTAAGCAGAGATAGCCTGCCTGAGGTCGATTGCAGCGTGATCACTGGAAAGAACAATGCGTTTGTTTGTGCTCATGACGGCATTTCGCTCCTGTCGACTAAAGCAATGCGGACAAACACTCTTGAGCCCTGCCCTCATAAGAAAGGCCGCACCCGATATGGGGTACGGCCTAAAGCTGTGATCTGACGGCCGATTAACCGACCAGTTCGATGCCCGAGAAGAAGTAGGCGATCTCAACCGCGGCAGTTTCCGGAGCGTCCGAACCGTGGACCGAGTTTTCACCGACCGATTCAGCGAACTCGGCGCGGATGGTGCCAGGTGCTGCGTCTGCAGGGTTGGTTGCACCCATGACTTCACGGTTCTTGGCAATGGCACCTTCGCCTTCCAGAACCTGAACAACAACAGGGGCCGACGACATGAATTCGCACAGTTCGTCATAGAATGGACGCTCGGCGTGCACGTCATAGAACTTGCCAGCTTGAGCTTTGGTCATGTGGATGCGCTTTTGCGCAACGATGCGCAGGCCAGCTTCTTCGAACTTGGCATTGATCTTGCCAGTCAGGTTGCGGCGGGTTGCATCGGGTTTGATGATCGAGAATGTGCGTTCCAGTGCCATATTGGCCTCTCCTTGACTTAAGGGCGCGATACCCGCGCCGAAATCCATCGCGCGCCGCCTAACATGGTATTTGTCTCATGAAAAGCGTTATGATCGTTTATCACTCAGATCGCATCAGGCAGCGGGTCGGTACGATCCAACCGGCGGACATAGAGCACTGCCAAAAGACCCGCAAAGCTGCTGCCGCACATCATGCTCAGCACCAGATATGGCCCGTTTTCAGGGCTTACAAACGTCCCGGTCATCATGGTCAAGACAGCCCCCAGTGCCACGATCAAGGCGCCTGATAATCCAGCCGCACTGCCGGCCAGTTTCGGACGTACCGACATCACCCCAGCCGAGGCATTTGCATTGGTCAAACCATTTCCGAAACCAACGCAGATGGCGGATCCAAAAAACACCCAGACCGAGCCCATATTGCCGATGAACAGCAGCAGCCCGCAAAATGGCCCAACCGACGCCACTACCCGACCGAACAAGATCATTGTCGTCAGCTGGGTGCGCTTTGCGATGCGCCCGGTGACAAAGTTGCCGACCATAAACCCGCCCGTGATGATACCGATGCCCAGACCCAGCATTGCTGGGCTCAGGTCGAACCAGGCTGCGGCGACCAATGGCGCGCCGGTGATAAAACTAAAAAAACCGCCGATGGAGAACGCGGCGCATAAGGCGTAACCCCAGAACCTACGCGCGCGGAACAAATGCGGGTATTCCCGCATCTGCGCCGCGAAAGTCGACGAGCGGTTGGTGTTGGTTTCACCCATGTCAGCCCAAAGCAGCAACAGCACCCCTGCCCCAAGCAGCGAATACAGCACGAACCCGGCCCGCCAACCAAAAAGCATATCCAGCGCGCCGCCTAGCATTGGCCCAAGCATCGGTGCCAGTGCCATGGCCATTGCGACATAACCCAGCTTGCTGGCGGCCTCGTTTGGTGGATATCGGTCGCGGATCGAAGCACTCGACAGCACCGGCCCGGCCACCACCGCCGCCTGAATCATCCGAAACGAAAGGAAAACCCAGATTGACTCGGCTAAGACGCATCCAATTGATGCGGCGACAAATATGACCATCGCGATCAACAAGACAGGTCTTCGCCCGTAGCGATCCGACAGCGGCCCGACGATCAACTGCAAGACCGCCGAGACAAATAGGTACCCTGCGACGGCCACGTTCATCAGGCCATAATCCACGCCGAAATCTTCGCTCATATGCGCCAGCGACGGCAGGAACATGTTCAGTGTCAGAACCGAGAGCGCCGTTGCAAAGATCAGAGTTATCAGGGTCGGAGGAGATTGAGCCGCACGCATATCGAAACCGTTTGGAAGACGAACCGGAACAGCGCTAACACATTGCTTCTGGCTTGAACATGGTGACCTCTGGCGGCGTCTTGGATGCTCTGATAAGAGCGCCTCATGCTACGGATCGATAACATCACATACGCCGTTGAAGGGCGTCCTCTGTTCGACGGGGCCAGTGCGACCATTCCCGATGGCCACAAGGTCGGCCTTGTCGGGCGCAATGGTACCGGAAAGACGACGCTCTTTCGGTTGATCCGGGGCGAGCTGTCGCTGGAATCAGGCAATATATCCCTGCCCAAACGTGCGCGGATCGGGGGCGTGGCGCAGGAAGTGCCGTCCTCGGATGTCTCGCTGATCAACACGGTTCTGGCCGCGGATGTGGAACGCAGCACATTGATGGCCGAAGCAGACAGCGCAATAGATCCGGACCGCATTGCTGAAATCCAGACACGGCTGGCTGATATTGATGCTTGGTCAGCTGAGGCTCGGGCAGCCTCGATCCTCAAAGGACTGGGCTTTGACGATGAGGATCAGCTGAAACCCTGTTCTGATTTCTCAGGCGGCTGGCGCATGCGCGTGGCGCTGGCGGCAGTGCTGTTTTCACAGCCTGATCTGCTGCTGCTGGACGAACCGACCAACTATCTGGACCTAGAAGGCGCGTTGTGGCTTGAAAGCTATCTGGCCAAATACCCTCACACCGTCATCATCATCAGCCACGACCGGGGGTTGTTGAACCGCGCCGTCGGATCAATTCTGCATCTCGAAGATCGCAAGCTGACATATTACGCGGTTCCCTACGACAAGTTTGCCGAACGTCGCGCTGAACGTCTGGCACAAGCAGAGTCGGAAAACGCCAAGGCCAAGGCCCGCATCGCACATCTGCAAAGTTTCGTGGATCGTTTCCGCTATAAGGCGTCAAAGGCCGTACAGGCCCAGTCTCGTTTGAAGATGATCGAGCGCATCCAACTGGTTTCAACTCCGCAAGAGGCGGCTTTGCGCGCCTTTTCATTCCCCGAGCCAGAAGAACTGTCGCCACCGATCATTCAACTTGAAGGAGGGGTAACCGGTTATGGTGAGACCGAGGTTCTGCGACGACTGAACCTGCGTATTGATCAGGATGATCGCATCGCTCTGCTAGGCAAGAATGGTCAGGGCAAGTCGACCCTTTCGAAACTGCTATCTGACCGCCTACCCCTGATGGCGGGTAAAATGACCCGAAGCTCCAAGCTGCGCGTCGGCTATTTCGCGCAGCATCAAGTAGATGAGCTGCATGTTGACGAAACACCATTGGATCACCTGCGCCGCCTACGCCCCAATGAGGCGCCCGGCAAGTGGCGCTCGCGTCTGGCGGGGTTCGGATTGAACGCGGATCAGGCGGAAACGTTAGTCGGGCGTCTTTCTGGCGGGCAAAAAGCGCGTTTGTCGCTGCTGATCGCTACCATCGACGCGCCGCATATGCTGATCCTTGACGAACCGACGAACCATCTGGACATCGAAAGCCGCGAAGCGTTGGTCGAGGCACTGACTGCCTATTCCGGCGCGGTCATCTTGGTCAGCCACGACATGCATCTACTGTCGCTTGTCGCTGATCGGCTATGGCTGGTCTCGGATGGCACCGTGAAGCCATTCGATGGCGATCTTGAGGCCTATCGCGCTCTTTTGCTGGCCCGCGAGAAACCGGTCAAAGATAAACTACAGGCGCCCAAACCCAAACGTGCATCACGCGAGACCGTATTGGCCCTGCGTGCGGATCTGCGCAAATGCGAAGACCGGGTCGAGAAACTGACCGATATGCACGACAAGCTTTCTGCCAAGCTGGCGGATCCTGCGCTTTATGAAGATGACCGGATCAACGATCTGGAAACCTGGAACCGCAAATTCGCCGAGGTGGTCGAAGCCATGCAAAAGGCTGAAGCCCTATGGGTCGCCGCCGCAGAACGGTTGGAACAGGCAGAGAGCGCAGCATGATCGACATGGCCTTTTTCATAACGGCTTTCACCACGATGTTTGTGGTGATCGACCCTTTCGGAACCACGCCAATTTTCGTTGCCTTGACGCAGGACATGGATGCGGCCACACGCCGTAAGATTGCCATTCGCAGCTGCCTGACCGCGGTTTTCATCCTGATCGCCTTTGCCGCTTTTGGTGAAGCGGTTCTTGGATTCGTCGGCATCTCGATGGAAGCCTTCCGCGTTGCAGGTGGCGCGCTTTTGTTTCTGACTGCGCTGGACATGCTGTTCGACCGCCGTACCAAACGCCGCGAGGACCGCGCCGAGGAAGAAGATCATTCTGACCCTTCGGTTTTCCCCCTGGCCATACCCCTGATCGCGGGCCCTGGATCGATCGCAACAATCATTCTTTTGGCCGGACAAAACCCGGGCGTCCCTGGGATCGCAGCGGCCTGCGCTGTTATGCTTGCCGTCATGTTGGTTGTATTTGTGTTCTTTCTGGCCGGCGGCATGATCGCCCGTATTCTCGGTAAAACCGGGCTGAACGTGCTGACACGGCTGCTGGGTATGCTGCTGGCTGCACTGTCGGTTCAGTTCATTCTTGATGGCCTCAAAGCCTTTGGTTTCGCCTCTTGAAACACCATATTGGTATGAGAAAACTGATTTCGGGTGATTGAATGGACGGCTACGATATTGGGCGATTGACCTATCTGGTTTTGCTGGGTGCGGTCCTGTTGATGTGGTTTATCACTCAGAACCGTCAGTCTTTGGGCAAAACCATGCAGCAGGTCGCGGCTTGGGTGTTTATCTTTATCGGTGTCATTGCCGTTGTCGGATTGTGGGATGACATCCGTTCAACCGTCAGCCCGACCCCGCAACTGACCGTAACTGATCAGCGGATTGAAGTGCCCCGCTCTTATGATGGACACTACTATTTACCAATGCTGGTGAATGGCACAGCGGTGACCTTTCTGGTCGATACCGGGGCCAGCAATATCGTCATCAGCCCGAAAGATGCCGAACGAATTGGAATCGATACGGATCAATTGAACTATCTCGGTCGCGCCTCGACGGCCAATGGCATTGTGCGTACAGCGCCGGTTCGGCTGGACAGCCTGTCTTTGGGCCCCATCACCGATCGCGATATCCTGGCCTCAGTCAATGAAGGCGATCTGGGTCAATCCTTGCTAGGGATGGCGTATCTGCACCGCTTTTCGAACATCCAGTTCGCAGATGGGCGTCTAATCCTGTCGCGTTGACCGCATTCCTCAATTGAGAACAAAGTGAGAACATGCTAATTTGATCAGCATGTCCACCAATCTTCTTGGCCGCAAGCCCGCGCGCACCCCACCCGGGGTGGCCCTGCACCCACAGATCAGTCTGCAACTGGCCCGTGTACACGAAGCCTGCGGCCCTGCCCGGCGTAGCTTTGCTCTGTGGGTGGCGGGGCAGACTCAAGGGCCAGTGATGTGGATTGCCCCGGCTTGGGAGGTGGCGCAGCTACATCCCGAGGGCATGCTGCCTTTTGCCGATCCGTCCCGGTTTCTGCTGATCCGCCCTGACAAACCCGAAGACCTGTTGTGGTGCATGGAAGAAGCCTTGCGCAGCGGTGCCGCCCCGTTGGTCATTGGCGATTTGCCCGGCCCGCCGGGTCTGACCCCGGTCCGGCGGATGCATCTGGCTGCCGAACAGGGCGGCATATCGGGACAGGCTCCGCTGGGGCTATTGCTGACGCCTGACGATGGTGGCGCACAGGGGATTGAGACGCGCTGGCATATGGTGCCCACCTATCGGGACGAGGCCTGCAGTTGGTGTCTGACCCGCCGCCGCGCCCGCGCCCTGCCCCCGGCCAGTTGGCACGTGACGCGGGCTGCTCCTCATTGCGGACTGCAGTTAAAGCAGATCAAATCCGAAGACGCCCCGATGATCACATAACTTGTGACTGGCCAAAACCGGACTTGCCCCCTAGCGTGCCGGCATGACACACCCGATCCATGACAGCCGATATTCGTGGCTTCGCCTGCTGATCACCCTGGCCATCGCAACCGTGGTCAATGTGGGCATGTGGGCTGTGATCGTCGTCATGCCCGCCATCGAGGCCGAGTTTGGCGCAGACCGAGCCGCGGCGTCGATGCCCTATACGCTCGCCATGATCGGCTTTGCCTTCGGCAACATGTGGCTGGGCAAGCTGGTGGACCGACTGGGCGTGACAATGGCGTTGATCGGCGCCGCTGTGCTGAGCGCGGTAAGCTATCTGCTGGCAACCCTTGCGCCGAATATTGCGCTGCTGTCGGTTGCGCATCTTCTGCTGGGGCTCGGCACGTCAATCGGATTTGGACCGCTGATCGCCGATATCTCGCATTGGTTCATGCGCAGGCGAGGGATTGCCGTGGCACTGGTGGCCAGTGGCAACTACCTGTCGGGCGCGATCTGGCCCACGCTGCTGTCGGGCATTCTGCAGCGCGACGGGTGGCAGCAGGTTTATCTGAGTCTCGCCGTCATCACCCTGGTCGCCGTCATTCCTCTGTCCCTGCTTTTGCGCAGACAGGTCCCCGTCGAGGCGCATGGCACGGCAGCAGCGGCAGCACAGGTCAAAGCACAAAGCGTCGGCTTTTCACCCCGCGCCCTGCAGTACATCCTCGGGCTGGCTGGTATCGGCTGCTGCGTGGCCATGTCGATGCCTCAGGTCCATATTGTCTCCTATTGTGTGGGCTTGGGCTATGGCCCGGCCGTTGGGGCCGAGATGCTGTCTCTGATGCTGTTGGGCGGCGTGGTTAGCCGCATCATCTCGGGGCTTGTCGCGGACCGGTTGGGAGGGCTTTCAACACTGCTGATTGGCTCGGTCCTGCAATGTATCGCTCTGTTCCTGTTTCTCCCTTATGATGGGATGGTTTCGCTTTATGTCGTCAGCATGCTATTCGGGCTGGCCCAGGGTGGTATCGTCCCCAGCTACGCGCTGATTGTACGCGAATATATGCCCCCGCAAGAGGCCGGCGCGCGCGTGGGTTTTGTCATGATGATGACTATCCTCGGCATGGCTCTGGGTGGTTGGATGTCGGGCTGGATCTACGACGTGACTGGCAGTTATCAGCTTGCTTTCATCAATGGCATCCTTTGGAACGGGCTGAACATCGCAATCGTGCTGATGCTCATGAAACGCTCGCGCCCGCGCGGTCGCACGGCGATGGCATGAGGAACCTTACCCGACGCAGCCTGATTGCAAGCCTTTGCGCGTTACCAATGGCACGGGCAGCGATGGCCGCCCTCACCCCATATGCGCTGGCAGCATCGCGCAGTTCCGTTGGCTTCACCTATGATTTGTCCGGCGCGCTTCAGACGGGCACGATGCCAGTACAGTCGGCCCAAATTCTGATTGATACCAATCGCTTGCAAAACAGCCGGGTCGATGTCGTGCTGGACGTGGCCCGGGCGCGGACGAACCTACCATTTGCCCGAGGTCCGATGTTGGGAAAAAGTGTGTTGAACGCTGCCCAATACCCCACCATCCGTTTCATCACGACCAAGATTCAGCTGGGACCCACTGGCCGTATCTCGGAAGGTGCAACCGTGACCGGCGATCTGACAGTGCGCGGTATCACGCGTCCGGTGACTTTGAGCGCCAATCTGTATCGGAGACCGGGAAGCGCGGTGGATGATTTGGACACCCTGTCCATCCGGCTAGAGGGGGCGATCAATCGAAATGAGTTTGGCGCGTCTGGATATCCTGATCTTGTACAACCCACGATCGGCCTGGACATCCACGCCGAAATCATCCGGCAGGATTAACCACAAAAAGGCAAAAAACGACGTCAGGGCGTCGATTAGGCGCGCGCATTTCGTGGCGACAAGGTCAAGTTGCACCTATCATGCGTACGATCATTTCATTTGCCGCCCTCTTTCTTTCGGTCATTCTGCTGCAGCTCTCAACGGGTGGTGTTGGTCCGCTGGATGCAATCTCGGGGCTGACGCTTGATTTTTCGACCGAACAGATCGGTCTGCTGGGGTCATCGCACTTCATTGGGTTCTTTGTTGGTTGCTGGTGGGCTCCGCGGCTTATGGGCAGCGTCGGGCACTCGCGCGCATTTGCGGTCTGCACCGCTTTGGGCGCGATGGGGTTGCTGGGGCATACGCTGACTGAAAACCCTTATGTCTGGGCCGCTCTGCGTATCGCGTCGGGAACCTGTGTCGCTGGGTGTTACACCGTGATCGAGGCTTGGCTTAACGCCAAGGTCACCAACGAAACCCGTGGCCGCGCGATGGGCACCTACCGTATCGCCGATATGGGGGCCTCGCTTTGTGCACAGCTTATCATTGCTGTTCTGCCACCCGCCTCTTACGTTTCATACAACCTGCTTGCGATCCTATGCTGTGCATCGATCTTGCCGCTGGCCCTAACTCGCGCCAGCCAACCCAAGACACCGGACACCCCGCGCCTGCGCCCCAAGCTGGCCTGGCACAGCTCACCACTGGCTGTGGCGGGCGTTATCGTGGCTGCGCTCAGTTCGGCATCATTGCGCATGGTCGGCCCGGTATACGGTCAGGAGGTCGGACTGGGCGTAGATCAGATTGCATTCTTTCTGGCCTCTTTCGTTCTGGGCGGCGCACTGGCCCAGTACCCCTTGGGTTGGCTCGCAGACAAGTATGATCGACGCTGGGTGCTGATCTGGCTATCCGTGGCAGCGGTGCTAAGCTGCGGTGTCACGATGTTGGCTAGCGGAACTGGAACGGTCGGCGTTATGCTGGCCGCCGGGTTCTTTGGCCTGACCACGTTTCCGATTTTCTCGGTTTCCTCGGCGCATGCGAATGATTTTGCCACGACCGAACAACGCGTTGAATTGGCAGCGGCCTTGATGTTCTGGTACGCGCTGGGGGCGATTGCATCGCCCTACATCTCATCCACGTTGATCCAGCAATTCGGCCCCGGAGCCCTGTTTGCTTTTGTTGCATTGGGTCATGTGTTTCTTATTGTTTTTGGCCTCGCCCGTATGCGCTCGCGCCCGACGCCCGAGAAACGGACGAATTATGTCTATGCTCCGCGCACATCCTTTACCATCGGCAGGCTGCTCAAGGGTTCTCGCGAAAAGCAATGAAAAAGGGCCGGGAAATCCCGGCCCTTCTGTTTTACTGCTGGACCGCTGGCCCATGGCCCTCGACCACGTCGACCACCTCATCTGGGTCCACGGTGCTCTCAAGCGCACCGTTCACCACGCCCCCGACGCCGTTCTCCATGGACAAGCCAAGCTCTTCGCCCAGTTTCTTGAGCGCTGGCATCTGCACGGCCATTCCCATGATCGAATCCAACGCCTGATTGACAACCGGCTTTTCATCGCTTGAAACACCACCACCATTGGCAGCTCCGATCCCACCAACCTGATGGATTTTGATCGAGTCGATTTTTTCGGCCGGTTTGACCATTTCCGAGATGATCGAGGGCATGGTTTCAATGCGGGTCAAGTCGACCTTCATCCGGATCTGCTCAGGTGACAGGGCGTTGTCCGCCTCTACGATCGCACGCTTACCTTCCGCCTCGGCCAGCATGTCGTTCTTCTTGGCCTCGGCGCGAATGTTCAGCGCGTCTGCTTCGGCCTGCGCTTCCTCGCGGCGGGCTTCGGCGCGGTCTGCGGCGGCCTCTTTCTCGGCCTGTGCTGACAAACGGATCGCGGTGGCCTGACGTTCGGCCTCACGGGTGGCTTCAATCAGAACAATCTGCTTCTGACGCTCGGCCTCGGCCACTTCGCGCGCCGTAGCCACGGCTTCGGTTGCTTTGGTCGCCTCGGCTCGAGCCAGATCGGCGGATGCGC
Source organism: Ruegeria sp. AD5 (assembly GCF_056542345.1). Classification (NCBI taxonomy): domain Bacteria; kingdom Pseudomonadati; phylum Pseudomonadota; class Alphaproteobacteria; order Rhodobacterales; family Roseobacteraceae; genus Ruegeria; species Ruegeria sp. AD5. The sequence continues at coordinate 218,897 of NZ_JBQFZR010000002.1, read as the reverse complement.
GCGCGCGGCTTTCCTCTTCGGATTTCTGCGCGATGATGATCTGGCGTTCCTGTTCCGCGACTTCGATCTCACGCTCTTTGGCGATCTCGGCATCGCGGATTTTGCGCTCGCGCTCAATCTCGGCGGAACGAATGGCCTCTTCACGGGCAATCCGGGCGCGTTCGGTTTCGCGTACCGAGTCTTCAGTTCGCGCAGCGATCTCCGCCTCTTGCGCCACACGAAGAGTTTCCACCTTCTGCGCCTGCTCGATGCGCGCCTGCTGTTCGTCCTGTTCGATCAGCAACTTCTGACGCTCCGCTTCCATCGCCGCACGACGCACCTCAACCTCGGCCTCGGCGTCGATCTGCGCGCGTTCTTTTTTGGATATGGCGATCACCTCGGCCAGCTTACGCATACCCACGGCGTTAAAGGCGTTATTCTCGTCCAGAGCCTCGAACGGGGTCTGGTCCAGCGCGGTCAGCGAGACGGACTCCAGCGAAAGACCGTTCTTAAGCAGGTCCTCGGACACCGCATTCTGCACTTCCTGCACAAAGTCGGCGCGGTTTTCATGAAGACCATCCATGGTCATCTGAGCGGCCACGGCACGCAGACCGTCGATCAGCTTGCCTTCGATCATCTCACGCAGTTGCTCAACGTCAAAGGTGCGATCACCCAGCGTTTGCGCGGCGCGCGCGATGCCCTCTTCAGTCGCCATCACCGAGACGTAGAATTCGACACCCACGTCGACACGCATCCGGTCTTTGGTGATAAGCGCGGCCTCACCATTGCGCTGCACCTCAAGGCGCAGAGTCTTCATGTTGACCGGGCTGACTTCGTGTAGCAACGGTACGATGATGACGCCGCCATCCATAATGACCTTTTTGCCACCCGCGCCGGTTTTCACCAGGCTGATCTCGCGCGTGGCGCGTCGATAAAGGCGGCCAAGTACAAGGCCTATGAACAAGAGTACGGCTAAAATAGTCACAACTGTAATGGCCAGGAATGATAGTTCCATGCAATATCCTCCGGATTGGGGTTAAGATTTTTTGGTTAAACTGACATGCGAACCAGAACGAACCGGTCGCGCCGTCGATCACGCAGAACAAGGACTTCTGTTCCCTGCTCCAGCGAATCTTTGTCCTGCAACGGCTCTGCGCGCAGGTAGTGCGTGTTGCCAAAGCGATCCATGACGCGGACTTCGGCTGGACGGCCTCGCGATGCGATACCCTGAGTGATCACGCCACGGCGGCGGGCCAGCATCCGTTCCGACATCGCTTCGGTTTCGGTTTTGGGCAGGAGGCGAGCGAAGACACCACCAAAGCCACGTGCGAACCATAGGCCGAATACTCCGGCCGGAATCGCGGCCAACCATGCAGGTAAGTCAAAGCCCAGCAGATCACGCAGCGCCAGTTGCAGGCCTATGCCACTCAGGCCGAAACCAGCCAGCAGCACAACGAGCCAGATCATGAATGGCATCTTGCCAATGCCCAACCAGCCAAACGGGCCGACGGGCGTAGCCACAGGCACATCGGTTTCAATTTCGGCCAGTTCCAAGTCACCCAGATCGATGTCGGCGTCGATATCCAGATCAAAGTCGGCGACGTCCAGATCGGGCGCGTCGACCATGTCCAGATCAACCTCGCCCTCGCCTGCCAGAAGACTTCCCCCGAAAACCAATGCGATCAGTTCAAGGCCCAGAAGACCGAACAAAAGCGCAAGCGCCAAGGTAAAGGGCACAAATGCGCCCTCTAGTAAAAAGTCGAACATCAGCAGATTGCCCTCGTTATTGTATACTTTTGTATACACTACAAATGGGAAGTCATTGCTACAATTTCAAGAGGTTGTGATTCTGTGTTTCAACCTGAGGTTATTTACATCCAAATGTCAGTTACAATCTGCAACCATGACATTAAGCTCAATTTCTTTCGCCCGTGCGAAACGTATCACCTGTTCACACCTGCTGGAGTAATTCTCTAATCGGTGGGCTTTGGCGGTGGTGCCGGGATCATTTCATCCAGGATCGATCCCGCCTCATATCCCAGCAGGTCAACCCGCATCCGTTCAGGGTCCCCGAACACCCATGCACCAACATGCCTCTGCATTCGAACGTATCCGGCATATCCGGCCAACGCGTCGTTCCCGTGTGCGTTCTCAGCGAACAGAACCTGCCCGGCAGCAACCTTTTCCGGCATCACGCGCTGTAGGTACAGTAGCACGACATTGACGTCTTTGACGCTTGAGCCGCCGTGATGCACGACATACATCTTGGTCCACTCCTCTTCGCTCATGGCTGCGCGTGCGTCGGACACGGCGGAATGAAGTGCGTTCAACTCCGCACGTGCAGATTTCTCCATATTCTCTGCCCAGATGGGCCGCATGTCGTTGATCACCTGCGAAACCGCTTCACGTGTGATCTGATCCTTGTCGAGTGCACCTTGAGCAAATGCCCGGGCTGTTTCGAGCATTTTGCGCTGGCTCGCCAAGTCGTCCTTGGCTATGTCCAGTTCGTCCAATGCCGCAAGAAATACATCTATCTCATTGATGATAATTGCAAACTCCGCCTTCCAGCGCTCATCATCGATATTTTCATCAGGCCATGGAGTCACCGCCCCAATCAATCCCAACACAACATGCGACGTGGACTTCAGATGTTGATAGGTTGGCGCATCCCTTGGATAGCTCGCCTCTCCGTCTTCGGTCATGACTGTGACATCACGTGCGATAATCATGACGGGCCGGGTTTCAGCCGTCAGCGCATCCTGGCCACGGTGAAAGATCGAGAGCATAGCGTGGTCAAAAGCATGCACCGGATCATCTGTGGCGCTCTGGTCGGCGATGGCGCTGGCGGTAAATACAATAGCTGCAACGGCGGCACAGCAGCCCAACCATAAACTCTGCATAATGAAATTCCCCCTAAGCTGGGTTCTCCTGATCATCATACACCATTGGTACGCACGGGGCGAAATCGCTGACGAACGCGACACAAACTCCAGGGAATGCACGAAGTCGCGTAGTAATACCCGTTAAATTCAAGCGTGTATGAATGCGGGCTTTTGCTTACTGGCCACATAAGGTAGACGGGCGCGCAGACAGATACGTGGAAGCGCATTATGGCCCGAATTCTCATCACCTCGGCGATCCCTTACATCAACGGGATCAAACATCTCGGCAACCTGATCGGCTCGCAATTGCCTGCCGATCTGTACGCTCGCTATCAGCGCGGCCGGGGCAACGAGGTCATGTTCCTGTGTGCAACCGACGAGCACGGCACCCCGGCCGAGCTGGCCGCCGCCAAAGCGGGCAAACCGGTGGCTGAATATTGCGCTGACATGTACGCAGTACAGGCCGATATTGCCAAGCGCTTTGGCCTGAGCTTTGATCACTTTGGCCGCTCGTCCAGCGATCAGAACCGTAAACTGACCCAGCATTTCGCTGGCAAACTGGATGAGGCCGGGCTGATCCGGGAAGTCAGCGAAAAGCAGGTTTATTCCAACGCCGATGGCCGTTTTCTGCCCGACCGCTATATCGAAGGCACCTGCCCCAATTGCGGTTATGATCGCGCACGCGGCGACCAGTGCGAGAACTGCACCAAACAACTGGACCCGACCGACCTGATTGAGCCTCGCAGCGCGATCAGCGGCTCGACCGATCTTGAGGTGCGTGAGACCAAGCACCTGTATTTGCGTCAATCCGCAATGAAAGATCAGTTGGACGCGTGGATCGACAGCAAGACAGACTGGCCGATCCTGACAACCTCGATCGCCAAGAAATGGTTGCATGATGGCGACGGCCTGCAGGATCGCGGCATTACCCGCGATCTGGATTGGGGTGTACCAGTCAAGAAAGGTGATCAAGATTGGCCCGGCATGGAAGGGAAAGTCTTCTATGTCTGGTTCGATGCCCCCATTGAATACATCGCCTGCGCCAAGGAATGGGCCGACGCCAATGGTAAGTCTGATGCCGATTGGGAACGTTGGTGGCGCACCGACAAAGGCGCAGAAGATGTGCGTTACGTTCAGTTCATGGGCAAGGACAATGTGCCCTTCCACACCCTGTCTTTCCCGGCCACCATTCTGGGATCGGGCGAGCCCTGGAAGATGGTCGACCACCTGAAATCATTCAACTACCTGAACTATGACGGTGGCCAATTCTCGACCTCACAGGGCCGCGGAGTGTTCATGGATCAAGCGCTGGACATTCTGCCCGCCGACTACTGGCGCTGGTGGTTGCTAAGCCATGCGCCGGAAAGCAGCGACAGCGAGTTCACATGGGAGAACTTCCAGCAGTCGGTGAACAAAGATCTTGCGGATGTTCTGGGTAACTTTGTCAGCCGGATCACTAAGTTCTGCCGCTCGAAATTCGGTGAAGCAGTGCCCGAAGGTGGTGCGTATGGCGAACGTGAACAGACCCTGATTGCTGAGCTTACTAGACGAGTACGTGCCTACGAAGGCCACATGGAAGCGATGGAAGTGCGCAAATCCGCGCAAGAGCTGCGAGCGATCTGGGTCGCGGGCAACGAGTATCTGCAGGCTGCCGCACCATGGTCTACCTTTAAGGAAGATCCTGCACAGGCTGCGGCGCAGGTGCGGCTGGGGCTGAACCTGATCCGCCTCTATGCAGTTCTGAGCGCGCCGTTCATTCCCGATGCGTCTGCAAAAATGCTTAGCGCGATGAACACACTCGATACCAGCTGGCCCGAAGATATCGATGCCGCGCTGCGCGCCCTGCCCGCTGGCCATGAATTTTCGGTTCCCGACGTGCTGTTTGCCAAAATCACGGACGAACAGCGCGAAGACTGGCAGAATCGGTTTGCGGGAACGCGTGAATAACAACAAAATTCGATTTATGAATGCCGCAGCGGAGCCCTGAAACGTCTCCGCTGCTGGTTTTTGGCAGAGAAAATTCGCCCGCCCCAATTGACATCGGGCAGATAAACGCCTGCGGATGCAGGCTAAGTCTGCAGATTGGAAAGAAATTTCGGGTCGATTCTTGCCAACGCATTACCTCAACACGCTTGAGAAACTGCGTCAAACCCGCCATCCTGCCTATAAAATCAATCGACTCATCCGGGGGTTTCTGTTGCCCGGTTGTGCAATCTTTACTTTGAACGAGGCGCCAACATGTCCCTTGCATTTAAGAAGCCAGCACTCCGCCCACGCGGCTATTTCAGGGCACTAGGCGTTTCTGCCGCTTTGTTTGCATGTTCCAGCCTGCCTCAGATAGCGGTCGCGCAGGATCAGGGCGATGCCCCTGCGCCCAAGGTGTCGATCGCCGCAGCTTATACCGAAGAGATCACCGATCAGGCCACCTTCATTGGACGGGCCGAGGCAATCGACAAGGTCGATATTATCGCGCGCGTCAGTGGTTTCCTGGACAGCCAGAACGTCGACGATGGCTCTCCGGTGAATGAGGATGACCTGCTGTTCACGATCGAACCGGATCTTTACGAAGCCACGCTTGAGGCGCGTAAAGCCGATCTGGACCGGGCGCAGGCAAACCTTGAACTGGCCAAAGTCGATCTCGCCCGCAAGGAAGAGCTGTACAAGCGCGACGCTACACCGGAATCAGAACGTGACATTGCCCGAGCCAATGAACTGGTCGCCGAGGCCGAGGTCAAAGCCGCCAATGCAGCGATCCAACAGGCCGAGCTTGATCTCAGCTACACACAGATCCACGCCCCGTTTTCGGGCCGCATCGGCCGCGTGGAAACCAGTGTCGGTGATGTTGTGGGCCCCAACAATCCGCCGCTTGTCACCCTGGTCAGCGAAGCCCCCATCTATGTGAATTTTTCGTTGAATGAGAAGCAGTTCACGTCGGTTCTTGAACAATTTGGTGAAGACCCGGCCACGCTAGCTGAAAGCAGCCAAAGCCCGAATGTTCATGTGACTCTGCCGAACGGTACTGAGCTGGATGAAACCGGCGAAATCATTTTTGTCGACAACCGCATTGATCCGCTGACCGGAGCCATTACGATCACAGCTCAATTCGACAATGCCAAGCGTCTGCTCGTTGATGGTGCCTTCGTAAACGTTCAGATCGAAGCGCTTGAGCCGACGCTGCAGGTATTGATCCCTCAAGCAGCGCTGCAGCGTGATCAGCGCGGCGAATTCGTTCTGGTCGTCAATGACAAGCAGATGGTTGAACAACGCTATATCACAACCGGAGATACCGTGGATTCGGCGATTATCGTCACAGATGGCCTGCGCGAAGGCGAAAGCGTCATCGTCGAAGGCCTGCAACGCGTGCGCCCCGGCGTCGCCGTTGATGCAGTCGTTGCGTCCGAGCAGCCGGAGAATAACTGATGTTCTCAGCCCTGTTTATCAGCCGGCCCAAGCTGGCGCTTGTCATTTCGCTGGTCCTGACCATTTTGGGCGGGATCGGTTATCTGGTTCTGCCGGTTGCGCAGTTTCCCGATATCACGCCGCCGGTGGTCAGCGTAACGGCCACCTATACAGGTGCAAATGCCGAAACCGTGGAAAACACCGTGGCCGCCCCGATCGAGGCGCAGGTCAACGGTGTGGACGACATGATCTACATGACGTCGACCTCATCGGATAACGGTTCGTATTCGTTGAACGTTACGTTCGAGGTGGGCACCGACCCCGATATCGCCTCGGTCAACGTACAGAACCGTGTGGCACAGGCGATGGCATCGCTGCCGTCCGAAGTGACTTCATCCGGTGTTGTCACGCAAAAAGCGTCAACCAACATGTTGTTGCTGGTCACGCTGACCTCGCCCAATGGCACATATGACAGTGTGTTCCTGTCGAACTATGCCTCAATCAACTTGAAAGACGCTCTGGCGCGGGTTCAGGGCGTGGGTAAAGCGGATGTTCTGACCAATCTGGAATACGCCATGCGGATCTGGATGGATCCGGACAAGATGGCCGCGCTGTCAATCACTCCGGGTGATGTGATCAATGCCATCCGCGAACAGAATATCGAAGTCTCTGCGGGCTCAATCGGGTCGCCTCCTGTGCCTGAAGGACAAACCTTTCAGTACACGATCAAGACCAAAGGCCGCCTGACCTCGGCCGATGAATTCGGAGATATTGTAATCCGCACAGGCGAAGCCGGTGCGATTGTGCGCGTCAAAGACATTGCGCGGGTTGAATTGGGGGCGCAGTTCTATTCCGCCTCGGGCTATTTCGAAAGCGTTCCTGCGACCGTTATCGGCATCTATCAGGCCCCCGGCGCAAACGCCCTTGCGGTGTCCGAACGTGTTGAGGCCGAACTTGAGCGCCTGTCACGATCCTTTCCCACTGATGTCGAATACGATGTTCCATTCAATACGACGGATTTCGTGGAACAGTCGCTCAATGACGTGGTCTCGACCCTCATCCTGACATTCATATTGGTGATCACAGTTGTGTTCATCTTCCTTGGCAGTTGGCGGGCGACGATCATTCCAGCGGTGGCCATTCCGGTTTCATTGATCGGGACATTTGCCTTCCTGCTGGCTTTTGGCATGTCGCTGAACACGATCTCTCTGTTCGCGCTTGTGCTGGCCATCGGGATCGTTGTGGATGACGCGATCGTTGTGGTGGAAAACGTCGAGCGTATCATCGCCAACGAAGGCCTTTCCCCTGCCGAGGCAACCCGCAAGGCCATGGGCCAGATCACCGGCCCTGTCATCGCAACCACGCTGGTGCTTCTGGCCGTGTTCGTGCCGGTGACGTTCATGCCCGGCATATCCGGGCGATTGTATTCGCAGTTTGCCGTCACGATCTCGACCGCTGTTGTGATCTCGTCGATCAACGCTCTGACGCTTTCACCGGCCCTTTGCGGGCTGGTGCTGCGGGCGCGTTCAGGACCGCCCAAGGGGCTGCTGGCCGTGTTCGAGGGATTTATCGGCGGCATGCGCAGCGGCTATGTCGCCATTGTGCGGAAGCTACTGATCCTGCCGGTCATTTCGCTTGGGATCATTGCGGCCTTCGCGGCGGGCACCGGGACCATCATGGGCAACACGTCCAAAGGGTTTATTCCGCTGGAAGACAACGGATATCTGTTCGTTGATATCCAGCTTCCCGATGCGGCGACGCTTGAACGGACCGAGGCGGTTTCTGCGCGGATCGATGAACAGATTCAACAGATCTCCGGCGTATCCAGTACCGTTCTGGTCAATGGGTTCTCGCTGTTGAACGGGACCACTACCAATGGCGCAGCCATCTTTGTCAACCTGACCAACTGGGAAGAGCGGCAGGAACCCGAGCTCAGTGCGGATGCGATCCTGAACCAGGTTCTGGCAATTGCATATGGTGAGTCTGCCGCATCGATTGTTGCGTTCAACCCGCCACCCATTCAGGGCCTTGGTATGTCTGCAGGGGTCGAAATGGAAGTGCAGCAGACCGGTGGCGGCTCGCCGCAGGATCTGGCCTCGGCCGTTGGGTCTTATGTCTATGCCGCAAACCAGCGGCCTGAGATTGCGCAAGCCTATACCACCTTCCGCGCGAACGTGCCGCAATTGTTTGTCGATCTGGATCGGGAAAAGGCCAAAACCCTGCAAGTCTCGGTGGCCGAGATTTTCCAGACCATGCAAGCGCAGCTTGGCTCGTATTATGTAAATGATTTCAACCTGTTTGGTCGTGTCTACCGCGTAATGATCCAGGCCGAAGGCTCGTATCGGAATAAGGTCGATGATATCTCAGAGCTTTATGTACGTTCCACCAAAGGTGAGATGGTACCGCTTGGCACGCTGATCGATATCGAGAACGTGCTGGGTCCGGTCCTGCTAAAGCGGCATAACCTGTTCCGCTCGGCCACTGTAACAGCGGTTCCGGCACCGGGGCTCTCCACCGGTGACGCCATCAATGTCATGACCGAGGAGTCGGCGACCGCCCTGCCCCCCGGCTATGCCTATGAATGGACCGGAACGGCGCAGCAGCAGCTGGCCTCGGGCGGTCTGGTCGTGGTGATCCTTGGGTTGGCGATCCTGTTTGGGTACCTGTTCCTTGTCGGCCAATATGAAAGTTGGACGATGCCCGTTTCGATCCTAATGTCGGTGACCGTGGCCTTGTTCGGTGCCGTCGCAGCGGTGGCAATCGTTGGCAGCGACATCAACCTCTACACGCAGATCGGGATGATCATGCTTGTCGGGCTTGCGTCAAAGAACGGGATTCTGATCGTCGAATTCGCGATGGAGCAAAGGGCCAAGGGGCTGTCAATCAAGGAGGCCGCGGCCGAAGCCGCATATCAGCGTTTCCGCGCTGTGATGATGACCGCCCTGTCCTTCCTTTTGGGCGTGGTTCCCCTGCTGGCCGCGAACGGGGCCGGAGCTGCCAGCCAGAAGGCCATCGGCGTTGCCGTGTTCGGCGGTATGCTGGCAGCCACTCTGTTCGGGGTCATTCTGGTTCCCGTCCTGTACGCTGTGATGCAGAGCCTGCGCGAGTGGGTCAAAGGCAGCAAGAAGGATCCGGAACCGTCAGAGGAAGCTGCGTAGGGCTGGCATTGAAATCGCAAAACGCCCCGCACATCTGCGGGGCGTTTCTTTTTTTTGTACGGGTCGTCTGATCCGCGCTAGTCAGTTAACCGTTTGGCCATCCAGTCGTCTATCCGGCTGATCTGCTCGAGGCTGAGCCTTAGACCCAGCTTATTGCGCCGCCACACAACATCCTGAGCGGTGCGCGCGTATTCCTTGTCCATCAGCCAAACCAGTTCGGCCTCGGTCAACGTCGCGCCGAAATCGTCACCCAGATCGCTCTGATCCTTTGCCGGACCCAGAAGGTCCCAGGTCTCGGTGCCATAGGCCCGGATCAATCGACGGGCCCAAAAATCGGTCAGGAACGGGTACTCCGCTATCAGTTTCCCGATCAAATCCTGCATGCCGTCGACCGGAAAATCCCCGCCGGGCAATGGGACGCCTGCGGTCCATGGTCCGCCAAGATCCGGGAAATGCTCTCCAATCTTCTCCAGCGCGCTTTCCGCGAGGCGTCTGTAGGTGGTGATTTTACCACCAAAGACATTCAACACCGGAGCCCCGCTCTCGGCGTCAACTTTAAGCGTGTAATCGCGGGTAGCCGCCGTGGCACTGCTTGCGCCGTCATCATATAGCGGACGGACGCCTGAATAGGTCCAGACAATATCTTCACGGGTAACGGGCTTCGCGAAGTAATTCGATGCGAAAGCGCACAGATACTCCTGCTCGGCCTCCGTACAAATCGGAGGCTCGGAGGGGTCAGAATGATCCTGATCCGTGGTTCCGATCAAGGTAAAATCCTGCTCGTACGGGATCGCAAAGATGATGCGCCCGTCTTCGCCCTGAAAGAAATAGCACTTGTCATGGTCAAACAGCTTGGGTGTCACGATATGGCTGCCACGCACCAGACGGACGCCTTCTCTGGAATTGACCCGGATCTTGGTCTGGATGATGTCACCTACCCAAGGTCCGCCCGCATTGATCAACATCTTCGCAAGGACGGTTTCGGTCTTGCTGCTATCCCGATCCCGGATCGTAACCTGCCACAGTTCATCGATCCGCTCAGCCGAAAGAACCTCGGTCCTGACCATGATCTTGGCCCCGCGTGCCTCGGCATCGCGGGCGTTCAAAACCACCAGCCGCGAATCCTCGACCCAGCAGTCCGAGTATTCATAGGCGGTTTCAAATTTGTCTTGCAGCGGAGCCCCCTCGGGTGCCGCGCGCAGGTTCAGCGAACGTGTACCCGGCAGGATTTTGCGACCGCCCAGATTGTCATACAAAAACAGGCCAAGCCGTATTAGCCAGGCAGGACGACGCCCGCGCATCCATGGCATCACCGTACTGAGCAACCGTGAGGTCGGCGTTTCAGAGTCAAAACGCATATCGGCGTGATAGGGCAGCACGAAACGCATGGGCCAACTGATATGGGGCATAGCGCGCAGTAAGGTCTCGCGTTCGACCAGCGCTTCACGCACCAAACGAAATTCAAAAAATTCCAGGTACCGTAGCCCGCCATGAAACAGTTTGGTCGAGGCTGACGACGTCGCCGAGGCCAGATCGTTCATTTCCGCCAAGGTGACCGATAGGCCCCGACCTGCCGCATCACGTGCGATACCGCACCCATTTATACCCCCGCCGATCACAAAAAGATCGGTAACTTGGCTGCTGTCCGATGACATATCCAATTGATTCCCCAACGTGGCAGTTTCAAGCGCATTAGCAGTATGATGGTTCGTATCGTCAACTTTATTTTTCGATAATGTTCGTTTTTAGCTGAAACAACGAGTATTAATAAGTGCAACTAACGAATTCCCTTGCTTAACCGCAAAATTAGAACAAAAACGAAAACACCGGAACTCAGGACCGCCCATGTCACTATCATTTCGCCAATCGGACATTCTTTTAGTCGCCGAGCAAGAGGGCCGCGTTACTGTCGAAGGACTGGCCGAGCGCTTTCAGGTGACGGTTCAAACCATTCGCCGTGACCTGACTGAACTGTCAGAAGCTGGTAAGTTGGATCGGGTTCACGGGGGTGCCGTTCTGCGTTCTGGCGTGTCTAATATTGGATACGAAGACCGGCGCGCCCTGAACAATGAAGCCAAGACACGCATCGCTGAACGCTGCGCGGCCGACATCCCCGAGGGCAGCTCGATCTTTATGAACATAGGCACCTCGACCGAGGCCGTTGCCCGCCAATTGCTGAAACACAAAAACCTAATGGTCGTGACCAACAATATGAACGTTGCCAATATCCTGGCCGATAACCCCGATTGCCAGATCGTCGTTGCAGGCGGTGTGCTGCGCAGATCAGATAGTGGGTTGGTCGGGAATCTTGCGGTCTCGACCATCCGCCAGTTCAAATTCGATCACGCGATTATCGGCTGTTCCGCATTGGATGCGGATGGGGATCTAATGGATTTCGATCTCCAAGAAGTACTGGTCAGTCAAACTATCATTGAACAAGCCCGGCAGATCAGCCTAGTAGCGGATGCTTCAAAGTTTCAGCGCACCGCGCCCGCACGCATCGCCTCATTATCCGATGTTGATATGGTTTATACTGATCTACCGCTGCCCGGCGACCTCCATCAGAAGTGCATAGACTGGAACACCAAAATTATTGAATGCTGATGCATCCTTCCGATCAGCCAGAAAGTGATTGATTAGCTGGACAACAGCGCCCGAGGATGGAACAGTTTCCAACAACAGGAGGCGCGAGCATGGGACTTTTGGGGCAGCCGCTGGGCTACTATGACTATCTGACATTTGTGGCACTTATCTTGCTGCTGGCAGCGGTGATGGCGTTGTTTCTATTCATAATGGGCCTGCCCGGACGTATCGCGATCAAACGCAATCACCCCCATGCCGAAGCGGTCAAGATCATGGGATGGATGGGATTTTTGGCGATTGTCCCTTGGGTGCATGCCTTTATCTGGGCGTTTCACGACGGCGTCACCGTCGACATGCGCCGCGGTCCTGATGAAGAACGCAAGGCGATCAGGGATGAGATCAAGCGTCTGGGCGGTACAGTCAAACCGGAATACCAGGACCCACTTGATACCGACGAAACAAAGCAAGCCTAAGGCCAAAGGAATTCAGCACTCATGTTCGTCGCCCTAGGCATCACGCTTTTCTACATTATTTTTGTCTGGTTCATCTTCTTCAAGGTGCAATGGCTGAAATTCAACATCATGTGGGGGATCGTCTCATTCTGGGTCGGCGCTCATCTGCTGCTGATCTTTTTGGTCGCGCTGCGCTTCTTTCAACCCTTTTCCGTCGACAGCCACGTCGTGCGCTCCACCATCCAGATCGTCCCGCGTCTGACTCAGCCCACAATCCTGTCCGAGGTTTTGGTCGAGCCCAACACCTGGGTCACTAAGGGCGATCCGCTGTATAAGTTCGACGACACGGTGTTTTCGCTGGCCGTGGACAAGGCGAATGCACAGCTGGTGGCGGCGCAGCAAAACGCGAAGATCCTTGAACAGGATGTCATCGCCGCTGGTGAAGCGGTCGAACGCGCAAACGCGCAGTTGGCCTATGCGCTGACCGAGCAAGCGCGATACGAGAATCTCGTTCCCGCCGGAGGTGCCCGTCAGGACGAACTTGACCGCTGGAACGAACAGGTCGCGGAAGATCAGGCGAAGATTAAGGAAGCTCAGGCCAATTTGGAAAAGGCCAACCTTGCGCTGGATTCGCAGATCGACGGCGTGAATACGGGCATTATTGAGGCTGAGGCGCAGCTGGCCGAGGCCGAGTATTTTCTCGACAACACAACGATCTACGCCCCCGAAAATGGCATGATCGTTTCGCAACAGGCCCGCCCGGGGATGGTTGTGGGGGAAATTCGTCTGGGTGCCATTGCCAGCTTTGTCACCGAAGAAGACCCCTATATTCTAGCCACCTTCCGCCAGCAGAACCTGAAATTTGTCGAGGTCGGCCAACCAGTCGAAGTTGCTCTGGACCTCTATCCCGGAGAAATTCTGACCGGCAAGGTTGAGGCGGTCTGGTGGGCCACACGTCAGGGCCAATACTTGCCCTCAGGCCGCCTGCCCGGCTTTGAGCTGCCAAAACTGCCCGGTCGGATCGCTGTTCAGATCTCGGTCGATGTGCCTGAGGGGCATACTTTTCCTGCAGGTGGCCACGCTGCGGTGGCGATTTACACCGGCATGGGAAAAAGCTTTGAATTTCTGAGGCGCATCAACATTCGCCTCTATTCTTTCGCCAACTTCATCCGGCCACTGGATATCTGAGGATGCGTACGATGACACTCCGCCGGTTGTTAGGCACTGCCCTTTGCGCCGCTACCCTCACCGCCTGTACGCCGGTGGGGCCTGATTTTGTGCGCCCCAACTCTCCGGTCGTGAAGCAATGGATGGAGGTCAACAACCCCAGCGCGGGCCAGAGCGGCCTGACCTCGCGCAGCGCCCCGGTTGTGCGCTGGTGGGAGACATTCAACGACCCGACGCTGAACAAACTGATCGCAGAAGCCTATGCGCAGAACCTGACCTTACAGGTTGCAGGTGCCCGCGTACTTCAGGCCCGCGCGCAACTTGGTATCGCATTCGGAGAGCTCTACCCGCAATCGCAGGCCGTGGGCGGTTCGCTCCAACGCCGACAGATCAGCGACAATCTTGGGCCGATTTCGGACATCCGGCGAATCATTCCCTTGGACACCGAATTCTCGACTTCGCAAGTTGGGTTTGATGCGCAATGGGAACTGGACGTATGGGGCCAGCAACGTCGCGGCGTACAGGCCGCGCGATCGAACCTGGCACTGCAGGTTGCTAATTATGACGACGCACTGGTCACGCTGACCGGGGACGTAGCGGCGCTTTATATCAACATCCGTTCGTTGCAAGAGGCTCTGCGCATCGCGCGGGAAAACATCACGATTCAGCAGGCATCGGCAGATCTCACTCAGCTGCGCTTCAACAACGGCGTTACAACCGAGTTGGATGTGCAGGAATCGACTGCCCTGCTCAACAACACCAAGGCACTCGTGCCCGAGTTGGAAAGCGATATCCAACAAGCCAAGAACGCACTGGCGGTTCTGTTGGGCAAAACCCCTTCCCAGATGACTGGCTTGATCGGAAACTCGGGTCGCATTCCAACAGGGCGCAGCAACGTAGCTGTGGGAGTCCCTGCCGAATTGCTACGGCGGCGGCCTGACGTCCGCGCCGCCGAATTGGCGGCAGCCACCCAATCGGCGCAGGTGGGGATCGCGTTGGCTGATCTCTATCCACAATTCATCCTGTCCGGATCGATCGGATTGCAAGCCTCGGGTGGGCGCGATCTGTTCAGCACCAACAGCGCCACAGGATTGGCTAGCGCAGGCGTTGTCTGGAACGTCCTGAATTATGGCCGCATCAAGAACAATGTCCGCGCGCAGGATGCCGCCTATCAAGCGTTGATCGCCAACTATCAGAATACCGTTCTGACCGCGTATTCCGAGGTCGAAAGCGCGATGGTTGCTTACGCACAGGCGCGCAAACAGGTCACCTTTTATCAGCGCAGCGTCGAAGCTTCGCGCAAGGCGGCTGAAATCGCGGTCGATCAGTACCGAGACGGCATCGCCAGCTATTCGCGTATCCTGAACACGCAGACCGCGCTACTACGATCGCAGGCGAACCTGATCGAGGCCCGGCAGGAGGTCTCTTCGAATCTGGTCGCGATCTACAAAGGTCTGGGTGGTGGTTGGCAGATTCGGCAGAATCAGGAATTCCTACCCGAGACGGTGCTGGCCGAGATGGCCTATCGCACCGATTGGGGTGATCTGTTGGAGAAAACGCCAACACGCGCCAGCTTGAACTAAGGCCTATTTCGTCAACCCGCGCAGGCCGCCCGAGATCAGGATGTTAACTTCGTAGAGGATACGTGGCGCGGCCAACCCGCCGGGGCTGGCTAGATAGTTGGGGCTCCATTCCGGATCGAATTTCTGCTTGAAGGCGCGCAGGCCTTCGAAGTGGTAGAATTGTTCGCCATGTTCATAAACGAACCCACCGATCCGATTCCAAAGCGAGGCCAACTGCCGGTTTTCGATCCCTGAAAATGGCGCTGCGCCCAGTGAGAACCAGTGGAATCCCTGCTCGGACCCCCAGACCATCATCTCAGCAAACAGCGCATCCATGACAAAGCTGGGGCTGTCCGGTTCATAACGCATCAAATCCAGAGACAGTTCGGATTTATTTCCGCCTTGAAACAGGTTGGCGAAGGCCATGATCTTGCCCGTCTCATCCCGCAGAACCGCATGGTCGAAATAAGAAAGGTAGGCATCATCAAAGCCGCCCAAGGCAAAACCCTTTTCCTCACCTGCCTTTTGCGCCAACCAATCGTCCGAGATCTGACGAAGTTCGGGCAACACCGGTGCAAGCTGTTCCTTGGGGATAATTTCGAACTTGTACCCCTCACGCTCGGCCCTGTTCTTCGCCTGCCGGAACCGTTTGCGCGATTTTCCGTCCAGCGAAAAATTCTGCAGCGGTACGCGGGCCACTTCTCCGATCTTCAGGATCGATAGGCCGAGGTCCAGGAATGTCGGCAGATATTTGGTCGATACACTGTAAAACGCACAAAGCTTGCCTTCGCGATCGGCCATTTCTCGCAATTGCCAGATCAGTTGCTGCCCCGCTTGCTCATCACCCACAGGCTCTCCTTTGGTGATCAGCGCATTGCCAGTATCGGCATAGGCAAGGAATGCGGTTTCGTCAGGCGAGATCAGGAATTGCTTGTCACCGGTCAGCGAAATCTGGGATTCGGTGTCTTCGCTCTCCATCACGAGACGTTCGACAACTTCGGGGATTTCAGTCCTAACCGGCGCGGGGATTTCACGGCCGAACAGCGAGTTCACCGCCACGATGCCAACGATCACGGCCACCACGAGGCTGGACCGCAGGAATCGCGAGGCATCTCCACTCCAGGCAAAGTCCCACCACAGCGCGTTTTGATATTCGACATGGGAATAAGCGAACAATCCAATCCAGAAAATCACCGCCAGCAACGCGACGACGCTGACCAGCCAAGGGATATTTAACCGAAAGATAGATGCACCGCTTACCCGGTAAAACGCTCCCCGAAACATCGCCAAAAGGCCAATCGTGAACAGCAATGAAAGGGCTTCATGCGTATCAAGCCCTTTGGCGAGCGAGGCGAAGAAACCTGCCACCATCAAAAGCATGGCAACAACCCATGCCCGATAGAGCTTGCGGAATAGACCACGTGAGACAAGTAGCAGTAGGACACCCACGGCGCTGCCTGCAAGATGAGATGCCTCGACAAATGACAAAGGCAAAACCTCTCGCAGTACGCCAAGGTTCTGCGTACTGGAAGGCAAAGCCCCTGAAACCAACAGGATAACTCCTGCCACAGCCGCGACGCCGGCAGCCACCATCGGGACAATGGGGCGAATTGCGCGATAGACCCAAGTGACCGCGCCCCCGATGCGATGGCGCTGTGTCAGCACCGACGCGACCGCGATCGACAGGCTGGCGATGGCAAACGGAAGGAACGTATAGACCAGTCGGTAGAGCAGAAGCGCAGCGATCACATCAGACCGGCCCGACGCCCCTAGACCAGCGATCAGAGTGGCTTCGAACACACCGATTCCACCCGGTGCATGGCTAAGGATACCCACCGCTATTGCGCCTATATAGACCGCGAAGAAATACGGGTAGCCAACCCCCAGATCGTCCGGCATGAGCACATACAGCGCCATTGAAGCGCCGAACAGATCGCCTACCGCCGCGATTGTCAGCAGACTTGCCAGCTTGCCGCCCGGCAGGTTGAACCCAAACCCGCCATAGGCCAATCGCCGCCCTCCGCTTGAAAGCCAGACAAACAAGACCGCAAGCCCCGCCAACATGCTCAGACCGATCACAGTTTCCGTCGTTTCACTGATCGGCAGGACCTTGGAAATGCCATCCGGGTGTATTGTAAGCAACAGGCCCAAAAGCAGGATCAGTCCCATCCAGAACGCCACCCAAGAGGTCGCGATCACCCCGGCCACGCGGCCAAGATCAAGCCCCAGCGACGCATAGATACGGTATCGGATCGCGGTGCCGGTGATATAGGAGAATCCCAGGCAGTTCGATACCGCATAGCCGCTTGCTCCGGCCATCCCTGCGACGGGCAAAGGCACTTTTCCATCGGCGACGCTCTGCACGGCAAGCACATCGTAGAACGAAAGCGACAGAAAACTGAAAGCCGTCCAGCACATCGCAAAAAACATGAATTTCCATGGTTTCGCTGCGATATCGCTTTGGATATCTGACCATTTCACATGCGCAGAGAGGTCATGCAGAACCGCAAGCGCGATTCCTGTAATCAGCAACGGAACCGCAATCTTGACCAGTGGCTTTTCCAACAGCCCTGTCACATACTCGGCCAGACGTACGGCGCGTGTCTCTTCCGTTGTCGGCTGTGTCGTCATTCCGTTCGCCCCTGCCCCGCGATCCTCAGATCAGTGTCAATTCAAAGCTTTGCACGAATTTTCCATCCGGCAAAGGGCCTAGGCCAACGCGTCACGAGCGTCCCTTGCGTGTCGAGAGCAACAGATTGGTCTCAGATCGTGTAACGCCCTCCATCCGACGGATCTGGAACAGGACTTCATCAAGCTCATCCAGTGTATCGGTTCCGATCTCTGCGATCAGATCCCAACTTCCATTGGTTGAGTGCACCGCCCGAACCTGACGCATCGCAGCGATTCGCGATCTGATCCGCTCGGTCCCGCGGCCTGCGATCTCAAGCATCATCAATCCACGAACAGGGCTTTCCGATACGCCCTGCCGTGTCACAACGGTAAAGCCGACGATTTCGCCAGACTGCTGAAGCCGCTTTAGTCGGCTGCGCACGGTTGTTCGGGTCACCCCGAGCAGTTCAGCCAGTTCCGACAACGATGCCCGAGCGTCCCTGTGCAGTGCGTTCAATAAGCGATTGTCCAGTTCGTCCATGCGTGATTACCAAATCGGAATTAGCCAATTCACTTTGACCAATTTGATCTCTTTTCTCAACTCATATCGTATCGATAGATAGACTTATGAGCAAAATGAACATCATTCTCGCCGGAGCGCCTATGGATGCCGGCAAACACCGCCAAGGCTGTCGGATGGGTCCAGATGCCTATCGGGTCGCGGGTCTCGCCCAAGCGCTGTCAGATCTCGGGCATTCTGTGTCGGACATCGGTGACACGCGACCAGATGCCGTCGACATTTCGGAAGACACCCATCTGTTCTCTTTACCGGAATGCGTGGGCTGGACACAGGCGCTAAGCCGCACGGCACAAGAGGCCGCGCTTGAAGGCCTTCCTATTTTCATGGGCGGTGATCACGCCCTGTCGATGGGCACGGTGGCAGGAATGGCGGCACATGCAGACCGTATCGGGCGCCCTCTTTTCGTGCTCTGGCTGGATGCACATAGCGATTTTCATACGCCCAGCAGCACGGCCAGCGGCAATTTGCATGGAACGCCGGTCGCTTATTTCACTGGCCAGTCAGGCTTTGACGCCTTTCCACCGCTGATATCGCCGATCCCAACGGATCGCGTCGGTATGATCGGTCTGCGCTCGGTCGATCCCGCCGAACGTGCGGCATTGGAAAAAGATCACGCGATGCTCGCCGATATGCGCAGCATCGACGAGCACGGGATCAAGACACCCCTACTGGCCTTCCTTGACAAAGTACGCGCAGCAAACGGCATCCTGCATGTCTCGCTGGATGTGGACTTCCTTGATCCCTCGATTGCGCCTGCGGTTGGAACCACTGTCCCAGGTGGCGCAACCGAGCGCGAGGCGCATCTGGTCATGGAATTGTTGCATGAAAGCGGTCTCGTTTGTTCGCTGGACCTCGTCGAGCTGAACCCGTTCCTGGATGAGCGCGGCCGAACCGCAAAATTGATGGTCGATCTTGCAGCCTCGCTGATGGGTCGTCGCATCTTCGATCGCCCAACCCGGAGCTTCTGATGATTTCTCTTCAATCTCCTTCAGCTGTCGTGATGGTGCGCCCGCACGCATTTGCGTCGAATCCTGAAACCCGCGACGACAATGCATTTCAAACACTGGCAAATCGATCTGCTGCAGCGACGTCTGCTGCCGCGCGGGATGAGCATGACAAAGCAGTAGAACAGCTTCGCGCTGCTGGTGTGACCGTTCATGTGTTTGACGACGAAGGCGAACGTGACACACCCGACAGCGTGTTCCCAAACAACTGGTTTTCGACCCATCCAGGCGGTCATGTCGCTGTTTATCCGATGTTCGTTCCATCGCGCAGACGCGAAAGACGCTCAGATGTAATTGAGTTACTGAAGCGGGAATATCGAGTGCAAGACGTCATCGACTATTCCGGCCTCGAACAGGACGACCTCGCGCTTGAGGGCACTGGCGCAATGGTTCTGGATCACGTGGGCCGTATTGCCTACACTGTTCGATCCAACCGCGCCGATCCGGTGTTGTTGGAGCGTTTCTGTACGCATTTCAACTATGAGCCGATTGCCTTTGATGCAAAGGACGCTGAAGGCCGTGATGTCTATCACACCAATGTCCTGATGGGGATCGGCACGCACTACGCCCTTATCTGTTTGGACATGATTTCCAACCCAGAACGTCGGGCAACAGTTCGGGCACGGCTTGAGGAATCTGGCCGTACTGTCATCGATCTGTCCCATGAGCAGATTGCAGATTTTGCAGGAAACGCGATTGAGCTTAGTGGCAATGATGGTCTTGTCCTGGCGTTGTCTAGCCGAGCGCTACAGGCTCTTACACCTGCTCAAGTCGCGATCATCGAAGCCAGTGCAACTCCACTGCCGCTCTCGGTTCCCACAATTGAAACAGCCGGTGGATCCGTACGTTGTATGATCGCTGGTATCCATCTTTCCCGCCGATAGGAGTCTTTGATGCAACCTTCTGATAAGGCCCTCGTGCCATTTGTATCCGTCGACAACATGATGCGTCTGGTCCATCACATCGGGGTCGAACAGATGATCACGCAGATTGCCGCGCAGATCGAATCCGATTTTAAACGCTGGGAGAGCTTTGACAAAACGCCCCGCATCCCGGCCCACTCACCACATGGGGTGATCGAACTGATGCCAACCTCGGATGGTGAGGCGTACGGGTTCAAATACGTCAATGGGCATCCCAAGAACACGTCTGAGGGCCTGCAGACCGTGACCGCGTTTGGCCTGCTGGCTGATGTCTATACCGGTTACCCGACATTGTTGACCGAAATGACGATGTTGACTGCTTTGCGGACAGCGGCAACCTCTGCGCTGGTCGGCAAATATCTCGCGCCCAAATCCGCGACGACGATGGCGATGATTGGAAACGGCGCGCAATCCGAGTTCCAGTGCCTCGCCTTCAAAGCCATGTGCGGAATCGATACGGTCCGGCTCTACGACACAGACCCGAACGCGACGGCGAAATGTGCAGCCAATCTGCAGGGCAAAGGGCTGACGGTCGTGCCCTGCAAAACGCCGGAGGACGCGATCGAAGGCGCTCAGATCATAACGACCTGCACCGCTGACAAGAAATACGCCACCATCCTGACCGACAACATGGTCGGCCCCGGTGTGCACATCAACGCGATTGGCGGTGATTGCCCCGGCAAAACCGAACTGCACCGCGATATCCTTCTGCGCTCGAATATCTTTGTAGAATACCCCGAGCAAACGCGGATCGAAGGTGAAATTCAAGCTCTGGAGAATGATCACCCTGTCACCGAGATATGGGAAGTTATGACCGGACAAGCCACAGGGCGCACCGATGATCGACAGATCACGTTGTTCGACAGTGTCGGCTTCGCGATCGAGGACTTCTCGGCACTACGTTACATCAAAAGCGCGATTGAAGGCACTGATTTCTATGAGGCATTGGATATGCTGGCAGACCCTGACGACCCGCGGGATCTGTTTGGGATGTTGATGCGGGCAGGATAAAGAACCCGCACTTCTAAAACTGTGCCCCGGCCTTTGGCCGGGGCTTTTTCTTATCCCGCAAGCGATGGCAGGTAGAGAACAATCCCTGGAAAGGCCACCAGCAGTGCGATGGTCAGAGCATCGGCAATGAAGAACGGCGTTACACCTTTGAAGACATCCTGAACACTAAGATCGGGCCTCACGCCTGCGACAACAAAACAGTTTAGACCAATAGGAGGTGTGATCAGGCAGAACTCGGCCATTTTGACCACCAAGATACCAAACCAGATCGCACACATCGGCCCGGGCATACCAAAGGCGCTGTCTGCTGCGCTGACAGCCTCGCCTCCGTTCAGGGCCATAACGGCGGGATACACAACCGGAAGTGTCAAGAGCAGCATACCGATCGCATCCATGAACATGCCCAGCACGGCATAGGCCAGCAGGATGCAAATGAGGATCAACATAGGCGACATTTCGAGCGAAGTGATCCAGTCGGAAAACGCCCCCGGCAGATCTGCGAAACCAAGAAAGCGCACGTAGATCAAAACACCCCAAATAATCGCGAAAATCATGGCGGTCAGTTTGGCGGTTTCAAGCAAGGCCGATTTGAATTCAGGCCAGCGCATGCCGTGGATCAGGGCAAAGCAGAACACGATGAAGGCCCCGATGGCCCCGCCCTCGGTCGGGGTGCCCCAGGCCTTGTCGCCGAAAGGGTTGTAAACAAAGCAGATAATGATGAGGATCACCGCCACAATGGGCAGTGCGCCCGGAAGAGCAGCAAATCGTTGTTTCCAGGTAAACCCGGTGACCGGCGGTCCGACGGACTTGAAGATCACGGCGATACCGACGATCAGCAAGCCATAGATCACCGCCGAAAACGCGCCAGGGATGAAGCCTGCGAGCAGCAGTTTTCCCACATCCTGCTCGACAATGATGGCGTAAATCACAAGGATCGCGGATGGGGGGATTAGCGAGGCCAAGGTTCCGCCAGCGGCAACCACACCGGCGGCGAAACGTTTGTTATACCCGACGGCCAGCATTTCAGGGATGGCGATGCGCGCAAAGACGGCTGATGTGGCGACCGATGCACCTGATACGGCGGCGAAACCGGCGGTCGCAAAAATCGTTGAAACGGCCAACCCGCCAGGCACCCATGCCACCCAGCGTTTTGCCGCCTCAAACAAGGCGCGGGTCAGGCCAGCGTAGTAGGCTAGATAGCCGATCAGGATGAATGTTGGGATCAGGCTCAGCGTATGAGACGCCACCTTGGAATGTGGCACCTGGCCAGCCGTTTTGACGGCCACCGTCAGTGCCTTACCAAACCGCTCGGGATCATACCCAAACTTTGCCCAGAATATCCAAACAAGGCCAACCAACCCTGCCAGACCTGCAGCAAATGCCACCCGCATGCCAGTGACGACAAGAACCAACAGTCCGGCAGTGACCCAAAGGCCGATATCAATCGTGTCCATGGGTCAGTTACGTCCTTCGAATTGTTCGGCCTCGGCTGCAGCCTGTGCGGCGGCATCCTGTATCAGCGGTACGGCCACCGGTGCCTCGAGCCCCAGCATGAAGGCGCGTCCATAGCCCCAGACCTGCAAGATTAGCCGGGCGCACAGCACCGAAAAAGCAACGGGTGCCAGCAGCTTGGCTGGCCAAATAGGAATCCCGATATCAATTGAGCTGTCGCGACTCCACATCGGAGCGCCGAAGTCAAAGGACCGGTCAAAGTGGGACCAACTACCCCAAACCAGCGCCAGCATCAGCAGCAGTATCAGCAGAACCGAGATCAGCTCGAACAACCACAGCGCCCGCCCTTTCAGGCGCGAGATAACGATATCCATTCGGATGTGCCCGCCATCGCGCTGCACAAACGAAATACCCAGAAACGCGATCAGGGGCATCGCCTGTTCAATCCAGTCAACATATCCGGGCAAAGGCGCGTTTAAGGCGTTTCGGCCGCTGACTGACACAACAGCTAGCACCATGAGCCCGAAAACCGCGAAACCGCTGATCAGCGCCATAAAACGCTCTAGACGTAACAAACGGTGATCCAACCGGCTTAGAAGACTGCCATCCTCAAGCACCGTGGCATGTCCTGCCATCTCAGCATTCCTTTGATTGAAGGAGATGCCGGGTGCCTAATGACACCCGGCTGTGGCGATCAGTTACCGCCGCGCTGCTGTTGCAGCGTCGATTGCACAAGATCATAAAGATCCTGCGCAGGCAGACCCTGGGCGGTCATGTCTTCGATCCACTTCGCGCGAATAGGATCAGCGGCTTTGGCGCGAAACTCCTCAAGCACGGCATCGTCAATCTCGACCTTTTCAACGCCTTTCTCTGCCAGCACGCCATCCCACTTTTCAAGCAGTCCACCGTAGTTGGCCAGATAGTGATCGATAGCCTCATTAATCGAGCTGTCCAGCGCTTCGCGATGTTCGGCTGGCAGCGCTTCATAAGCGTCGATATTCACCACCACCGGACAGTTTACCGTTCCAGGATTCAGATTGGCCGTCCACCAGTCAGCTTCGTTGATCGTCCCGAATGACAAATGCGCATGCTGAGCGAAGGCCACGGTATCGACCACGCCAGATTCCATCGCATTGTAGGCTTCGGTCGCAGGCACGGACGTAGGTACGCCACCAACTGCTTCAAATGCTTGCCCCAAACCGCCAGTTGCGCGTACGCGCATACCGTCGAACTCGGCAAGCTCATCACGAGGGTTACCGGTACCAACAAGATTATATTGAGGCATCGGTGAAGTCATGATGATGCGCGCGTTCCACTGCGCCATCTCGTCCTTGACTGCTGGATGATCGTAGACTGCGTGGCTGACGGCCACCTCTTCATCCAATGTGTTTACGCCAAGGAAGGGCAGTTCCAAAACGGTGATCGCGCGGTTCTTATCGCGGTGATAGCCCGCACAGAACTGCGCCATCTCGAACGCGCCAATCTCGATTCCATCCAGGTTTTCCTTGGGCTTCGACAATCCGCCATAGCTAACATTGATGGTGAAATCGCCGCCGGTTTTTTCGTTCACCAGTTCAGCCAGTTTCTCAACATGCTCGGTAAATGCGCGGCGCTTACCCCAGACCGAGGCATTCCATTCGGTCGCGGCTGCTTCGGTGACAAACGCCACACTCAGGGCGGCAAAAGCCGCACCGCTCAACATCTTTTTCATAGTGGTATCTCCCTTAGTTGCGCCCCCTATCGGGATGCTTGTTTGTGAAGCTAGCGCCAAGTCTAGAAGCTGCCAACCCCTGCGAGGAGAAGTGGTGTTATCGCCACCAGACTTCGAGATTAAAGTGAAGCTATCGGCCAAAGCCCCAGACACATGCCAATGAGCACTTAGGTCATTACAGCTATCTTACTGATTTAAGGTGTATATTACGCACAATTTCAAAATTATTTACAATGTTAGTGCCGAAAATGAAATTTCTTTACAAAGAAATCCAAGGATTATGGCAATTTATTTATTTCTTTTCTGATCCCCGTATTATTCAACTTGGGGAGGAACCGGATCGACATTGCCTAATCGGCTGGCAAAATCGGTCCCATGTAATCCAGTCCAGAGGGAGGAGCCTCAAAGATGACTACCGCTGCCCAGGCAGATGCCAAGACATATCCGCCATCCGCAGAAACTGTCGCCCGTGCGCATGTCGACGCCGACAAATACGCAGATATGTACGCTGCGTCGATCAACAACCCCGAAGCATTCTGGGATGAGCAAGGCAAGCGCGTTGACTGGATCAAGCCTTATACTCAGGTCAAAGACGTCAGCTATGATTTTGGTTCGGTTGGTATCAACTGGTATGCGGACGGCACGCTAAACGTCTCGGCCAACTGTCTTGACCGTCATTTGAATACGCGCGGCGATCAGACAGCGATCATCTGGGAACCGGATGATCCAAACGACGAAGCTCAGCACATTACCTACGCCGAATTGCACCGTCGCACCTGTCGCATGGCCAATATTCTCGAGTCGATGGGCGTGCGCAAAGGTGACCGCGTTGTGATTTATCTGCCGATGATCCCTGAAGCAGCCTATGCGATGCTGGCTTGTGCACGGATCGGAGCAATCCATTCGATTGTATTTGCTGGGTTTTCACCCGATGCGTTGGCAGCCCGAGTCAACGGATGTGATGCCAAGGTCGTCATCACCGCCGATGAGGCACCACGTGGTGGCCGAAAGACTCCGCTGAAGTCCAACGCAGACGCGGCCCTGCTGCACTGCAAAGACAGCGTGAAATGTCTGGTGGTCAAACGCACCGCTGGGCAGACCACTTGGATCGATGGCCGCGACTATGATTACAACGAAATGGCGCTTGAAGCGGATGACTATTGCGCACCCGCTGAGATGAATGCCGAAGATCCGCTGTTCATTCTCTATACTTCCGGTTCGACTGGTCAGCCCAAAGGTGTCGTCCATACGACCGGCGGTTATCTGGTCTATGCCGCGATGACGCATGAGATCACATTCGACTACCATGAAGGCGACGTCTACTGGTGCACCGCCGATGTCGGCTGGGTCACCGGTCACAGCTATATCGTCTACGGACCACTGGCCAACGGCGCGACCACCCTGATGTTCGAAGGCGTGCCGACCTATCCGGATGCATCACGCTTCTGGCAGGTGTGCGAAAAGCACAAGGTGAACCAGTTCTACACCGCTCCGACGGCAATTCGCGCTCTGATGGGTCAGGGTACCGAGTTCGTCGAGAAATGCGACCTGAGCGATCTCCGGACGCTGGGCACAGTCGGCGAGCCGATCAACCCGGAAGCCTGGAACTGGTACAATGAAGTTGTTGGCAAAGGTAAATGCCCGATTGTTGACACCTGGTGGCAGACCGAAACCGGCGGTCACCTGATGACCCCCCTGCCCGGTGCGCACGCGATGAAGCCCGGCTCGGCGATGAAACCGTTCTTCGGCATCCAGCCGGTGGTTCTGGACCCGCAATCCGGTGTTGAGATCGAGGGAAATGGCGTTGAGGGTGTTCTGTGCATCAAAGACAGCTGGCCCGGTCAGATGCGCACCGTCTGGGGCGATCATGAGCGGTTCGAGAAGACCTATTTCTCGGACTACAAAGGCTACTACTTCACCGGCGATGGCTGCCGTCGCGATGAGGATGGCGATTACTGGATCACTGGCCGCGTCGATGATGTAATCAACGTCTCCGGCCACCGGATGGGCACGGCCGAGGTGGAAAGCGCGCTGGTCGCCCATGCCGCCGTCGCCGAGGCCGCTGTGGTTGGTTACCCCCATGAAATCAAAGGGCAAGGCATCTATTGCTATGTCACTTTGATGAATGACCGCGAGCCGTCGGATGAGCTGCTGAAAGAGCTGCGCACCTGGGTCCGGACCGAGATCGGCCCGATTGCCTCGCCTGATGTGATCCAGTGGGCCCCCGGCCTGCCCAAGACTCGCTCGGGCAAGATCATGCGCCGAATTCTGCGCAAGATTGCCGAGAACGACTTTGGTTCGCTTGGCGATACGTCGACCCTGGCCGATCCGTCAGTGGTCGAAGACCTGATCGAAAACCGGGCAAACAAGTGAGGATGTGATGGACGCTGCCACGACCATATCCCCCGCTGTTCTGATCCTTCTCGGCCCTCCGGGCGCCGGGAAGGGTACGCAGGCTCGTATGCTTGAAGAGAAGTTCGGGCTTGTACAACTCAGCACCGGTGATCTGCTGCGCGACGCGGTCGCCGCAGGTACCGAGGCTGGTAATGCTGCCAAAGCGGTCATGGAGGCGGGCGATCTTGTTAGCGACGGCATCGTCATCGCGATCCTTCGCGACCGCATGGCGGAACCGGACTGCGCCAAGGGCGTCATACTGGATGGTTTCCCCCGGACCACAGTCCAGGCCGAGGCGCTTGATGGTCTGCTCGCGTCTTCAGATCAGAAGATCAACGCGGCCATCAGCCTTGAAGTTGAAGACGCCGAGATGGTGACGCGGATTTCGGGTCGCTACACCTGCGCTGGATGCGGTGAGGGCTATCACGACACGTACAAGCAGCCCGTCGAAGACGGCAAATGCGACAAGTGCGGTCACACAGAATTCAAACGCCGCGCCGACGACAATGCCGAGACGGTCGCGTCGCGTCTGGCGGCCTATCACGCGCAGACCGCACCGCTGATTGACTACTATCAAGCCCAAGGTGTGCTGAAAGGCATCGATGCCATGGGTCAGATCGACGACATCGCGCAAGACCTTCAAGGGATTGTCGGCGAGGTCATGAAATAAGGGGAGGAGATAAGCCCTAGGGCTTTGATCCTAAATCAGAATACTTCAATGGACCCGCCTTGGCGGACCAGAGAAGTTATGCCTGACGTCACGGGGCGTTTGGCACAACCGAGAAGCGGCCCACCGCACTGGAGGAGTTGGGCAATGGGCCGCCAATGAGGGAAGCGAAGGAGGAACCCGCGATGGCGGATCATTCAACAAACTCCGCGCAGACTGCCGAAGCCGACAAGGGCTATTGGCAGGCCAACCTGCGCCTCATCTACATCAGCCTCGCGATTTGGGCGCTGGTGTCGTTTGGATTCGGCATTCTGCTGCGTCCGCTGCTGTCCGGCATCGCCGTTGGCGGTACAGATCTGGGCTTTTGGTTCGCTCAGCAAGGATCGATCCTGGTCTTTCTGGTGCTGATCTTCAACTACGCCTGGCGCATGAACAAGCTCGACGCTGAGCACGGCGTGGACGAGGAGTAATCGGCATGGATCAGTTTACCATCAACCTGCTGTTTGTGGGCGCGTCTTTTGCGCTTTACATCGGCATCGCGATCTGGGCCCGTGCGGGTTCCACATCGGAATTCTATGCCGCCGGTCGCGGCGTTCACCCGGTCACCAACGGTATGGCGACAGCGGCGGACTGGATGTCTGCGGCCTCGTTCATCTCGATGGCGGGCCTGATTGCCTTTACCGGCTACGACAACTCGACCTTCCTGATGGGTTGGACCGGTGGCTACGTGCTGCTGGCCCTGCTGCTTGCGCCCTACCTGCGTAAGTTCGGCAAGTTCACCGTGTCGGAATTCATCGGCGATCGTTTCTACAGCCAGACCGCACGTATCGTGGCGGTTATCTGTCTGATCGTTGCGTCGGTGACCTACGTGATCGGTCAGATGACCGGTGTTGGCGTGGCCTTTGGCCGCTTCCTCGAAGTGTCCAACACTACAGGTCTGCTGATCGGCGCCGGCGTTGTGTTTGCCTACGCAGTGTTTGGTGGGATGAAGGGCGTGACCTACACTCAGGTCGCTCAGTACTGCGTGCTGATCACCGCTTATACCATCCCGGCCATCTTTATCTCGCTGCAGCTGACCGGCACGCCTGTTCCGGCGCTGGGTCTGTTTGGTGACACCGCCAGCGGTGAACCCCTGCTGACCAAGCTGGACGCCATCGTGACCGAGCTGGGCTTCAACGACTACACGGCCCACCACTCGAACACGCTGAACATGGTGCTGTTCACCTTGTCGCTGATGATCGGTACAGCTGGTCTGCCGCACGTCATCATGCGCTTCTTCACCGTTCCCAAAGTGTCTGACGCACGTTGGTCGGCAGGCTGGGCGCTGGTCTTCATCGCTCTGCTGTACCTGACGGCTCCTGCTGTTGGTGCAATGGCGCGCCTGAACATCACCGACATGATGTGGCCCAATGGTGGCATCGAAGGTGGCGCTGTTTCGGTTGAGGAAATCGACAATGATCCGCGTTACGACTGGATGGCCACTTGGCAGAAAACCGGTCTGCTGGATTGGGAAGACAAGAACGGCGACGGCAAGATCCAGTACTACAACGACAAATCCGAGGCGATGACTGCAATCGCCGAAGAAAAAGGCTGGGTCGGTAACGAGCTGACCAAGTTCAACCGCGACATCCTGGTTCTGGCCAATCCTGAGATTGCCAACTTGCCAGGTTGGGTGATTGGTCTGGTCGCTGCTGGTGGTCTTGCGGCTGCTCTGTCAACCGCTGCGGGCCTGCTGCTGGCGATCTCGTCGGCTGTGTCCCATGACCTTGTCAAAGGTGCAATCAACCCGTCGATCTCTGAAAAGGGTGAACTTCTGGCGGCACGGATTGCAATGGCTGTAGCCATCGTTGTTGCAACCTACCTGGGTCTCAACCCTCCGGGCTTTGCGGCACAAACCGTGGCCTTGGCCTTTGGTCTGGCGGCTGCCTCGATCTTCCCGGCGCTGATGATGGGGATCTTCTCGACCCGCATCAACAACACCGGCGCGGTTGCAGGTATGCTGGCTGGTCTGACCGTAACCCTGGTCTACATCTTCCTGCATAAGGGCTGGCTGTTCATTCCGGGCACCAACTCGTTCACCGATGCTGATCCGCTTCTGGGTCCGATCAAGTCGACCTCGTTCGGCGCCATCGGTGCGATGATCAACTTCGGCGTCGCCTACGTCGTTGCCGGTATGACCAAAGAGACTCCGCAGGAGATCAAAGATATGGTCGAAAGCATTCGCATTCCCCGTGGTGCGGGCGCAGCTCAGGATCACTGAGTGTGATGCGGTCGGCGGCTCTTGTCTTCGATCGCATCTTTCGACTTACTGTTCCCGCCCGGCACACCACCGGGCGGGATTTTTTATTCGGAACTCCGGAGAGCGTAAATGCCCCTGTCCCATGACGAAATCACCCGGTTTCTGAAGTCTGTACACCCCTATGACTCGTTGCCCCATGATGCTTTGGACGATCTGGCCAAGCAGATCGAAGTGCGCGAATTCGATGCCGATGGCTGCATTTACCAGTTGGGCAACGCTCTGCCCGGCGTCTTTGTGATCTATGAAGGACAGGTAGAAATTACCGATGAGAACGGCGCTGTCGTTTCGCATCTGGGATTGCGCAATTCTTTTGGTGAGCGCGGATTGCTGAAGGACGGCAAAGCCGCCACACATGCGCGCGCGCACACGCCGTCAGTGTTGATCGTGTTGCCGCCAGACCTTGTGAAAAACCTGATCGAAGGTCACGATGTGGTGTCCAAGTTCTTTAACCGTTCACGCGGTGGGCGGAGCGGACCGCAAAGCCTGGCTACCAGTGCAATTGATGTGCTGATGGCTCGTGACCCTGCCACCTGCCCGCCCGATACTCCGGTTCAAAACGCCGCGCAGATCATGCGCGACCGCCATATCTCATCGCTTTGCGTGACCGAAGGGGACAGATTGTTGGGTATCGCAACCCTCCGCGATATTTCCGGCAAATACGTCGCCGAGGCGATGCCCGCTGACACCGCGGTTTCGGCGATCATGACCGCCGATCCAATCATTCTTGCCCCGACAGATATCGGCTCGGACGTATTACACGTGATGATGGAACGTGGCATCGGTCATATTCCAATTTCCGAGGCCGGTAAGCTGGTCGGAATCGTAACCCAAACCGATCTCACCCGCTATCAGGCGGTCAATTCTGCCGAGTTGGTAGGACGAATTGCCCGCGCCGACAGCCCGCAAGAGATGGCTCAAGTCACCGCTGAGATACCACAACTGCTGGTCCAACTCGTCGCGGGTGGCAACCGGCACGAGATCGTTACACGGCTGATCACCGACATCGCAGACACTGCGACGCGGCGGTTGCTGGCACTGGCTGAGGCTGAACTGGGTGCGCCGCCAGTGCCCTACTTGTGGCTTGCTTGCGGCTCGCAAGGACGGCAGGAACAGACCGGAGTTTCTGATCAGGACAATTGCCTGATGCTTGATGACAGTGTGGCAGACGGTGATATGGCCTACTTCGCTGCTCTGGCCAAATTCGTCTCAGACGGGCTGGATACCTGCGGTTATTTCTATTGCCCCGGTGACATGATGGCGACCAACCCTCGCTGGTGCCAGCCCGTGCGTGTCTGGCGCGAGTATTTCAATGGCTGGATCGCCAAACCCAACCCTGAGGCGCAAATGCTGGCCTCGGTGATGTTTGACCTGCGGCCCATCGGAGGGTCCTTCGATCTGTTCACCGACCTGCAGGCCGATACACTGGCGGCAGCCAATGCGAATTCGATCTTTGTCGCGCATATGATTTCGAACTCACTGAAACACACGCCTCCTCTGGGCCTGCTGCGTGGATTCGCCACCATACGTTCGGGTGAGCATCGCAATACGCTCGACCTCAAGCATAATGGCGTGGTGCCTGTCGTGGATCTGGCACGCATCTACAGCCTGCAGGGACAATTAACCGAAGCGAACACCCGCGCCCGTCTTAGCGCCGCCGAGGCTGCGGGTGTGCTCAGCGCGTCTGGCGCACGCGATTTACTGGACGCATATGACCTGATCGCTGAGACCCGATTGGAACATCAAGTGCGTCTGGTCAAATCCGGGGGTGCACCGGACAATTACCTGCCACCCACTGAATTGTCGGACTTTGAGCGAAGTCATCTCCGCGATGCCTTTGTCGTGGTAAAAACCATGCAATCAGCGGTTGGCCATGGCAAAGGAATGCTGGGTTAAGAAACTGGAAATGAACGGAGAAATCACATGTTTCTGGAACTGATCGGCACGATTTTTGCAGGCTTTGCCTTTGCGGGTGTCGTGATGGTGGTGAACAAGCTGACCGGGGGCCGCTTGCCCAAATGGGCCGCGCCGGTTGCGGCAGGTGCGGGGATGATCGGTATGACGATTACCAGCGAGTATTCTTGGTATGACCGTACGCGCGACCAACTGCCCGACAGCCTCACCATCGTGCAGGAGGTGGAAAGCCGCGCCTTTTATCGCCCTTGGACGTACGCCGTGCCCTTTGTCGATCGCTTTGCTGCGATCGACGCCACATCGGTACGCACCAATGCCAATTTGCCGGACGAGCGTCTGGTCGATCTTTACTTTTTTGGTCGCTGGGCACCGGTCTCGAAGATGCCGGTCGCTGTAAACTGCGCCGAAAACAGCCGCGCCAACCTGGCAGACGGGGCCGAATTCGCCGATGACGGACGTTTGCTGAACGCCAGCTGGATCAAGATCGACGCTGAAGATCCGGTAATCGAGGCAACCTGCGGGGTCTGACTATGTTGAACCATCTGAGCCTGCGCCTGAGGGTGTTCCTGTTCTTCCTATTACTTGCGGCAGGAGGGCTGATCATCAGCACCCTGGCTTTGTGGGTCGGTTATCAGAGGGCAAGTGATCCCGCCCTTATGGATGCGTTCATCTTCGCAGAGATACTGATCGCTTTTGGAATGTTGGCGCTAGTTGCCGGAGTCTGGCTTCTTTTTGATGATAACGTTGCAAAACCGATCGAGCGGCTCTCGGCCCAACTCCGGGCGCGCGCACACGCCGGGGTCAGCACGGATCTGGACCTTCAGGCGGCGCGCTATTTGGGCGATCTGGCCCCCGCCGCCGCTGGACTGGCCGAACAACTGGCTGCCAACGCCATGACCACGGCTGAGGCCGTGGCCGCGGAAACGGCCCATCTGGCCTCGGAAAAACAACGTCTAACGGCGCTGCTGACCGAGATTCCGGTTGCAATGCTTTTGGCCGGACCGAAGCATCAGATCGTTCTATATGACGCGCAGGCGGCTGAGGTGTTGGCACAGATCGCACATCCTCGGCTAAACGCCTCGCTTTTTGACTACCTCGAAGCGACGGGCCTGACGGATTCTTATGCGAAGCTGGTCAAGACCGGGAAAGACGTCCATTGCACGCTGACCAGTGTTGATGGGCGGCAATCCTATTCGGCCCGTATGAAACCCTTGGGCGATGCCCCTGGTTACATGCTGGTTTTCGATGACAGTGCTGCGCAGATCGACCCCGACGCGGCCCGCCCGCTGGTTTACGATTTCGAACTTCTCGACACACCCGGTGATGACGCGTTTGAAGATAGACCTCTTTTGGACCTCTGCTTCGTGGTCTTTGACACCGAAACCACGGGCCTGCTCCCGCATAAGGATGAGATCGTACAGATCGGTGCGGTGCGCGTCGTAAAGGGTAAGATCGTCGAAGGCGAACGGCTTGATACCCTGGTCGACCCCGGCATCCCGATCCCCCCAGCTTCAACCAAAGTGCATAAGGTCAGCGACCGGATGGTTCAGGGTGCGCCTGATATTGCCGAGGCCGGTCGCAGCTTTCACCAATTTGCCCGGGATGCCGTCATTGTTGCCCATAACGCACCATTCGACATGGCTTTCCTGCGCCGCCATGCCGAGCGTATGGGGGTGGAATGGAGCCACCCCATTCTGGATACGGTCCTGCTGTCGGCGGTGCTGTTCGGGGCAAGCGAAACGCATACGCTGGACGCTGTCTGCGAACGGCTTGGCATAACAATTCCCGAAGCCCTGCGTCACACGGCCTTGGGTGATGCCGTCGCGACCGCCGAAGTGCTGGTTCGGATGCTACCGATGCTTACGGCCCGTAATTTGGTGACCTTTGGCGACGTCATCGCCGAGACTCGCAAACACGGACGGTTGCTTGAAGACCTGAACTGACCAGAAATTCCTAAAATCACCGCAGCTTTCCGTGGACAATCCCGGCGTCGCGTGGCACCTGAGACAGGCCCATGTACGAGCGCGCGATGACGGAAAAAACTTTCATTCCCAGCCCCGAGCAAAGCCTTGCCTTTCGCGAGGCCCTGGGCTGTTTCGGCACCGGCGTCACCGTTGTGACCACAAATACCTCCGAGGGCCCCGCAGCAATAACGGTGAACTCATTTGCGTCTGTATCGCTGGACCCGCCGCTGGTCCTGTGGTGTCTTGATCGGGATTCGAACCGGTACGACGCGTTCCACAACTGCGAACATTACGCGATCCACGTAATGGCGCAGGACCAGCACGACCAAGCATTGCAATTCGCGCGAAACGGGTTCGATTTTTCCCATGCGGATTGGCAGGAGGATGACGCCGGACGCCCCCGACTTGCGGAATGCCTCGCCCGCTTCGATTGCCGCCTGTCGGCCCGTCATGAGGCAGGTGACCACCTGATCCTTGTTGGTCATGTTGAACAGGTCATGCATCGCCCAGGTCAAGGGCTGATCTTCAAGCGCGGACAATTCGGCGGCTTCGCCGATCTGATCTAATCGTCCAGCGAGCCGTGGACGGCCAACGCTTCAAGTTGCGTCTCTTGCGGGGCGATCACGCGGAATGCCTCGTGCACCCCTGCCCCCGTCAGCTCTCGGGCGACGGTCAGCAATGTGTTCGGGGCATGATCTTCGCACAGCTCGGACATATGTGAGACTTCGGCCTGCGCCACTTCTAACGCGGCTTCAACCGAAGGCGCGCCGTAGAATTGCACGAAATGCTCGGCCAGATATTGCGTGATCTGGTCAATCTCGGCCTGCTCGACTTGTGTGACGGCAACAAATGTAACGCGCCCGAAGGTTTCAAGCCCCAGCCATCCATTGGCAAAGGCCTGACGCGCCTTGCCTTCCAGATCAGCCTCACTCCAGTTCGAAAACTCGAATCCGCCCGAGATGCACCATTCACCGGTTCTTGCGGGTGAATGAAACACGTTCATATCGCTTTCATCAAAATGGATAGCACGGGCGAGTTTCATCTGGCGGTCTCCAATAATTCTGTCAGCGGGCGTAAATGTGTGTCCGCGCCGTCGCGGATCAGCATACCGAAGCGCTCGTCCGTGCCCAGAAAGACACCCCCTTCTCCAATAGGTTCTCCGACACCGCGCAGCAGCCCCATCCACTCTGCGTGAAGCGGCGCGTTACCGTCCTCGCTCCAGCGGTTCAACCAGGTCAACATGTGACGCGACCAGCTCTCGACCAACTGCGTCGCAGAAACCTCGGCGCATCCTTCATCATAGAGCGAGGTAACATCCGGTGTTTCCCCCGGTGCATCGCTGGTTTGAAGCAAGGCCAGTTCCCAACCAACGATCAGCCAATCGGGAACCTCATCCACCTCGGCAGACGAGGCTGAGACTTTTATTGTCCCACATTTTGCACCGTTTACACAGATCAGCCCATCCCAACCCAAGTGCACCGCGACCTCGGGCGGGGCCAGCGCTCCCAGCGCATTCTGGAACCCGACAGCACAAAGCGGCAGCATCGCCATAGCATCCTGCAACGGAACCTCGGGCGCGAATACAATCGCAACGCGCAGACGATCCGCCTGAATATTGTGGACCACAGTTCCCGCGTCACAGCCCAGCGCTGCCATCGCCTGGGCACGCTCGAACGGGTCTTCGCCAGCCTTGGCAGGTTGCCCTTTGAGCAATGGGGGAAAGACCGGCTGGGTCACGCGTTGCCCTTGGCAATCATGTCGCGGGCGATCTTGCGGAAGGCTTCGGCTTGCGGGCTGTCAGGTTTGCTGACAACGATGGGGGCACCCCCGTCGGCGGCAACTCGGATATCCAGATGCAACGGAATTTCCCCTAGCAATGGCACGCCCAGCGCCTCGGCTTCTGAGGCAACACCGCCATGGCCAAAGACATGTTCTTCGTGTCCGCAATTCGAGCAAATATGCGTCGACATATTTTCGATCATCCCAACAATGGGCGTCTTGAGCTGGTTGAACATATCGATCCCCTTGCGGGCGTCGATCAAAGCAACATCCTGTGGGGTTGAGACGACAATGGCTCCATCCACCTGAAACTTCTGGCTCAGCGTCAGTTGCACATCGCCGGTTCCGGGGGGCAGATCAACGATCAACACATCCAATGCGCCCCATTGCACCTGACTCATCATCTGCTGCAAGGCGCCCATCAGCATGGGGCCGCGCCAGACAACCGCCTGCCCTTCGTTGGTCATTAACCCCATCGACATCATGGTGACACCGTGATTGCGCAGCGGCAGGATCGTCTTGCCATCTGGGCTGGCCGGTCGCCCCGACACACCCAGCATCCGGGGTTGTGAAGGGCCATATACGTCTGCGTCCAACAGGCCTACGCGACGGCCTTCAGCAGCCAGCGCGCAGGCGAGGTTAGCCGACACGGTGGACTTGCCCACGCCACCCTTGCCCGACGCAACCGCGATGATCCGGTCCACACCGGGAACGGCCTGCGGTCCGGTTTGTGAGGGCTTGGGCTTGGGCTTCAAATCAGGCGGCGCCTTGTCCGAATGCGCGGTCAACATTGCCGAGACCTTGGAAACACCATCAACCATCTGCGCCGCCTGTTCGGCTGTGGCGCGTACGGGCTCCATCTTCTCGGCCTGTTTGGGATCGATCTCCAGCACAAACCGAACGGTATCACCTTCAACATTCAATGCACGCACGATACCCGCGCTCACAATATCCTGACCAGAAACAGGATCGGTAATCTTCTTTAAGTTCGCTAGAACTGCATCACGGATGCTCATGCCGTCTTCCCCTTGATCCGCCCCGCGCTGGGCGCCTTGCGTATCGACAGAATATAGTCGCCGCTCATTGCATGTGTCTCCGTCTCATTTTGTACATTTGACGCATCGGGTCAGCCACCGTTAGGCTTAACCATGCGCTTTGTCCTGTTGTGCCTGAGCCTGACGCTCACCGCCACCCCCTCTTGGTCGCAAGAGGCATTGGGCCTTGCCGCCCCGGATGAGGTGACAAACTCAGGTCTTTTGCAACATATTCTTCCGCGCTTTTCTCTCAAGACCGGAATACGTGTTGTTGCGGATGAAAGCGGCGTCATGTCACTGGCCCCGAGTTCGCCCGGCGATCCGGTCTTTGCCCGTGACGGGGTGGTCTATCATCTACGAATCGACGACAGCGCCAAGCAGGTAAGGTTTCGTGAATGGCTACTTTCCGACATTGGCAGACGGACGGTTGAAAACTTCATCCCCGACGAGGGCACGCCCTTTAGCGCAAGTTTCGAAACTGCCACTGTTACCAAAGAGGTCGTGGTCGACGGAAACGCGCTGCTTGGCGAAGATCTGTCGATGACCCATTGTGGCCGGTGCCACGTAATTGGCCCAAAGAATCGGATGAACGGGCTGGGTTCGACCCCGTCTTTCGCAGTGCTGCGCGCAATGCCCGACTGGTCGGAACGGTTTCAGGCGTTCTTTGCCCTGAACCCACACCCAGCTTTCACGCAGATCGAGGGCATCACCGAACCTTTCCCGCCCGAGCGCCCCTCGCCGATCCATCCGGTCGAGATGAGCCTGGATGACCTCGAAGCAATTCTGGCTTTCGTGACCGCCATGCGCGCCGCCGATCTGGGCGCGCCACTGCAACTTCAGTGATCCTTGCGCTTTGAAAGGTAATCATCCGTTGTGACAACCCGTGGTCTGGGGGCGGATTGAAACGGATTGTCAGCGCTATGGAACTGGGCGTTCACCCGGCAATTGTCGCACATCTGGATCATCCGCGCCTGATCCGAGGTCGCGAACATCGGATGTGTGCCCGACAACTTTTCCATGATCCGCTCAACCGTTGATTTAACGCCAAACGCTGCGCCGCATTCGACGCATTCAAAGGGTTCCTCTTCATTCACCACCTGTTGTGACAGCGCTTGGTCGCTCAGATCAAGCTGGGGCACTAGTGTGATCGCCTGTTCTGGGCAGATCGTTCGGCAAATCCCGCATTGCAGGCAGGCGTCCTGCTGGAAATTCAACTGCGGCTTGTCCGGGTTATCGATCAGCGCCCCCGATGGGCAAAGGGACACGCAACTCAGGCACAGTGTACAGGTGTCGGTATTCACCGCAATCGCGCCATAAGGCGCGCCCTCGGGCAGGGCCAGCGGCACCTCGACCTCCGGGTTCAAAGCTTGCGCCGCCAGACGCGCTATTTGACGACGATTACCCAGTGGAAGCACCGGATCGGCCAATGGCTGCGGAACATTCTGCGCATAAAGCAGATCTGCCAGCGCATCCGGGTCGGTTTCATCAATCAGACTCAGTGCGTCTTGCACTGCGATAGCCCGAGCCAGCTCTAATTCACGATCAAGCGCGTCCCGTTCGGTCTTAGGGCTAATCAGGATATCGGCGCGCGCAAAGCCATGCGCCAGCGCTGCGAGCATCTCGGCATGTCCAAAGCCCGAAACCACGTTCAGCTCCAGCGGAATGACATCCGCTGGCAGTCCTCGTCCAAACCGGGCCGCCATCCGGATCATCTGCGCCCCATGGGCATCGTGCACTAGTAATCGCGGTGCAACGCCGCCCGCGCGCCGGAAGGTCCGGGCCAGTATGTGCATCCGCGACAATACCGCCGAGACCGGAGGATCTTCATATGTGATAGCAGTCGACGGGCACAACGCCGAACACGCACCGCACCCGGCGCAAATCATCGGATCAATGGCTACATGATCGCCAGCCGGTGTGATCGCACCGGTCGGGCAGACGTCCAGACAGTTTGAACACCCCGTTTGTTCCGCTCGCGAATGGGCGCAAAGCGTCTCATCCAATCGGACATAGAGCGGTTTTTCAAAGGTCCCGACCAGTTGCACCGCTTCAAAAGCAAGACGCGCGACGGCCACCGCATCGCGAGGATCAGCGCGCAAGTACCCCTCGCGCTTTTCGGGGGCGTTTACCAAAGGTGTTGCTCCGGTCAGATCAACGACAATGTCGCAACGCGACGTTGCACCGTCACGGGGTGCGCTCCAACCAAATTCTCCGCGTCCACCGGGATCTAGTTGCTGCACCTGATCCAGATGCCAAACAAATCCGCCCAGCGCGCCGGTCAGTCTGCGTATTCGTGCGCGCGCAACGTCATAGTTGCGGCTTA
This sequence comes from Ruegeria sp. AD5, assembly GCF_056542345.1. Classification (NCBI taxonomy): domain Bacteria; kingdom Pseudomonadati; phylum Pseudomonadota; class Alphaproteobacteria; order Rhodobacterales; family Roseobacteraceae; genus Ruegeria; species Ruegeria sp. AD5. The sequence goes on along the minus strand of NZ_JBQFZR010000002.1, from coordinate 180,053 downwards.
GCGGTTCTGCATCGTCAACCAAAAGCACAGTCACGGCCAACACAGCGGACAGCTGTTCGGCCAACGGAAAGACAACCTCTCCAGGCCCGACAATACAGCAGGTTCCTTCACTGATGACATCGAAACTTGGGGTCACTGGCTGCGGCAGTAATGCCTCAGCCGCGAGCGCAGCCATTTTGGGGGTTGCATCGGTCCCCTGTTCGGACCAGCCAGCTCGGTCGCGCAGATCGACAAATCCGGGCGCTTCAACACCCAGTTCCTCGGCAAGCTCGCTAAAAACTGCACTTTCCTGAGCGCAGGCAAACACCACCTGCTCATCGCCCGTCATCAACTCGGCGGCAGTTTGAATCTGGCGCGTACAAAGGGCGGTATGCACCTTCGAGCACTCCGTATCGCAGGCTGCAGAAATACCATCTGCGTTCAGGGACTGCGTCCCCTCGCAATCACACAATATGAGCTTGCTGGCCATTTCCCCTCCCGACGCTGCGTTCTGCCCCATCAGCAGCTTAGACCCAATCCGCGCCGAGGCAATGCGAAGCATCAGAGAAAATCCCGATATGTGCATTATTTTTCATCACAAATCGCCATCAAAACCTGAAGTTGGGAATAAACTCTAAGTGAATGTCTCATATTAGGCGAAACTAGACTTGGCAGGTCGCCAATTTATGTAACATAGTACATCAATGGAAGGCAGGGGAGAGCCTTCCGGGGAGGAGCCAGTGGCCAAGGCCGCAAGCCGGACTGAAATGACAATTGGCGTCGTCGTGCGCAGAACACCCGGGGTGACACGCTGGGCGCGTTGGAACTGGCGCGCGGTTGCTGTTTTGCCAGGTGCAAAGCCTGCCGACTGGCAAGAGTTGCGACGTGAAGGTGAGGCCATCGAATACCATGCAGCCTCCCTGCCCCTCACCCTCTGGGCCGATGAAACCGAAGCCTACATGGTCAACCTGTCGGACGGTCAACCTTCGCTGTACCTGGTTTTGCGGGATGAGCTGAAAGGCGAAACACCCCTGAATGCCGTATTGATCACCGCCTCACCGTTCGAGGGGCAGGATTATGCGGATACCGGCGAAGAGATCGTTGAGAAGATTCCGATGACCGAAGGGTTGATTGCATGGCTCCGCGATTTCACCCTGCAGCATCATCAGGACGAGGTGTTCATAAAACGTAAACGGGACAAGAAACGCACCGATCTGGTGGAAGACGGCAAGGGCGATGCACGAATCCGGCAGGATTCAGATGTCTACCGGGCTCCGCGTCGGGTGCTGCAATGACCCAGGCCCGCGATTTCTGGTCCCGCCGCAAGGCCGCCGTTCAGGCCGAGACCGAAGAAGAAGCTCTGGCCGCAGAGGAACAGATCATCACAACGCGGCAAGCTGAGCTGGAGGAAAAAAGCGACGCTGAAATTCTGGTCGAGTTTGATCTGCCCGATCCCGATACACTGGAAGCCGGCGATGATGTCTCGGGCTTCATGGCCAAAGCTGTACCTGACCGTCTGCGCCGCCGCGCCTTGCGGCGCCTATGGCGGTTAAATCCTGTTCTGGCCAATGTCGACGGGCTGGTCGATTACGGCGAGGATTATACCGATGCGGCTTGCGTGATTGAGAACATCCAGACCGCGTATCAGGTTGGCAAGGGTATGTTGGCGCATGTCGAAGCGCTCGCTGCCGAGGCAGAAATGTCCGAAGCAGAAACAGAAGCTGACATGCCCGAGGCGATCGAGTCAGGTGAAGAACCGATCAACGCCGTCGAACCAGAACCGGAAGCCCCACAGATGGTTGAAATGGAAGAGCCAGAGGAAATCGAACTCACCCCTGCTCCACGCCGTATGAAATTCGAATTCGAAGGATAACTCTATGACCGCAGACAACGCGCAAACATTGGATATCTCAACTGAGGATCGTCTGCGTGCGGATTTCTATAATTTTCTTGGCCTGCTATTGGCCGGTCCACCCGATCAGTTGCTTTTGGATCAGATGGCCGGGCTAAGCGGTGATGACTCGGATCTAGGTCAGGCCATTCAGGCAATGGCACGGGTGGCCAAGGTGACCAAGCCTGCCGCCGCAGAGCGCGAATTCAACGCACTTTTCATCGGATTGGGCCGAGGCGAACTGCTGCCTTATGCCTCTTTCTACCTGACGGGATTTCTGAACGAAAAACCCCTGGCGCAGCTGCGCAATGACATGGCCGCGCGGGGCATCACCCGGGCGCAGAATGTATATGAACCCGAAGACAACATCGCCTCGCTAATGGAAATGATGGCGGGCATGATCGTCGGTCGGTTCGGCGCGCCCGCCACGCTGGAAGATCAAAAGGCGTTCTGGAGCAAACATATCGGGCCATGGGCCGCGCATTTCTATTCGGATTTGGAAGGTGCCGAGAACTCGGTTCTCTACGCCTCGGTCGGCACGGCTGGTCGGGTGTTCATGGAGATCGAACGTGAAGCCTTTCGAATGACGGCGGCCTAGCCCGCCACTCGCCGGTGCCTTTAGGCACCAAACCGCAATTGGGACAGGAGGAGCCCATGAGCAAGACCAAGGAAGAAGGCGCAACCCGCCGCGACTTCCTGAAACTGGCCGGAACCGCAGCGCCCGCTGCTGTAGCCGCCGCCAGCCTGTCTGGGAAAGCCGAAGCAGCCGAACTGCCGACGGACGAAACCCGGATGCAGGACACCGCGCACACGCGCGCATACCTCGACAGCGCCCGGTTCTGACCCGGACGTAGTCATACCCGACTGACGGTTGCGATTGGCCCTGAAGTCGGTTTCGCGAAGTACCAAGCCAGCCATGGGTTACATGGCCAGCAAGGGAGGAAAGAAATGCTTAGGAAAAAGACCAACGGGGTTGCGAGACGCCCCCAGCGGACAAGTATCCTGTCCCAGGTCGGCGAGAAAACCGTCGATCGCCGCGCATTCTTGCGTGGCTCGGGCCTGACGATCGGCGGCCTTGCCGCGATCAGCGCCACGGGTGGAACCGTGACACCCGCCAGTGCCCAGACAGCGGCAAACACCGCCGTTGAGAATATCAAATCCGTATGCACTCACTGCTCGGTCGGCTGCACGGTCGTTGCCGAGGTACAGAACGGAGTCTGGATCGGGCAAGAACCCGGCTGGGACAGCCCATTCAATCTGGGTGCACACTGCGCCAAGGGGGCCTCGGTCCGCGAGCACGCCCATGGCGAGCGCCGCCTGAAATATCCGATGAAAAAGGAAGGTGGCGAGTGGAAGCGCATCAGCTGGGAAGAGGCGATCAACGAGATCGGCGATGGCATGATGAGCATCCGCGAAGAATCCGGGCCGGACAGCGTGTACTGGCTGGGGTCTGCGAAGCACAATAACGAACAGGCCTATCTGTTCCGCAAGTTCGCCGCCTATTGGGGCACGAACAACGTGGACCATCAGGCGCGTATCTGCCACTCGACCACTGTCGCGGGTGTTGCGAATACATGGGGCTACGGCGCCATGACCAATTCGTACAACGACATGCACAACAGCCGGGCCATCTTCATCATCGGTGGTAACCCGGCCGAGGCGCACCCCGTCTCGCTGCTGCATATCCTGCGTGCGAAAGAGCAGAACAATGCGCCTTTAATCGTCTGTGACCCGCGCTTTACGCGCACCGCGGCCCATGCGGATGAATATGTCCGCTTCCGCCCCGGTACCGACGTCGCTCTGATCTGGGGTATCCTGTGGCACATCTTCGACAACGGCTGGGAGGACAAAGAGTTTATCCGCACCCGTGTCTGGGGGATGGACCAAATCCGTGAAGAGGTTGCCAAGTGGAACCCGGATGAGGTTGAACGTGTCACCGGCACGCCCGGCTCGCAGCTGCGCCGCGTCGCAAGGACCATGGTGAACAACCGCCCCGGTACCGTTGTATGGTGCATGGGTGGTACGCAGCACACCAACGGCAACAACAACACTCGCGCCTACTGCGTGCTTCAGCTTGCGCTTGGCAACATGGGCACCTCGGGTGGTGGCACCAACATCTTCCGCGGCCATGACAACGTGCAAGGCGCGACGGACCTTGGTGTTCTGTCCCACACCCTGCCCGGCTACTATGGCTTATCCAAAGGCGCATGGGGTCACTGGGCACGAGTCTGGGGTGAAGAGCCCGAGTGGCTTGCAGGCCAGTTCGCCACGATCAAGGATAAGGAGGGCAAGGATAAACCGCTGCAGAATGAGCGCGGCATCCCGGTCTCCCGCTGGATCGACGGTGTTCTCGAAGACCCAGCTAACATGGATCAGGACAACAATGTCCGCGCCATGGTTCTGTGGGGCCACGCGCCCAACTCGCAGACCCGGATGACGGAAATGAAGACGGCGATGGAGAAGCTGGACATGCTGGTCGTGATCGACCCGTATCCCACCGTCTCGGCCGTGCTGCATGACCGCACCGATGGCGTCTATCTGCTGCCCGCCTGTACGCAGTTCGAAACCCGCGGCTCGGTCACGGCCTCGAACCGATCGCTGCAGTGGCGGGACCGCGTGGTCGAACCTCTGTTCGAAAGCCTGCCGGACGAGGTCATCATGGCCAAGTTCGCCAACAAGTTCGGCTGGGCGGATCGGTTCTTCCGCAATATCGAGATGGAAGATCCCGAAACCCCGAATGTTGAAAGCATCACGCGTGAGTTCAACTCGGGCCTCTGGACCATCGGCTATACCGGTCAGTCGCCGGAACGTCTGAAAAGCCATATGGCCAACCAGCACACGTTCGACAGAACCACGCTGCAAGCCATCGGTGGACCAAACGACGGCGAATATTACGGTCTGCCCTGGCCCTGCTGGGGAACGGCTGAGATGGGTCATACTGGGACACCAAACCTGTATGATATGTCCAAACCGGTGGCCGAAGGTGGCCTGACCTTCCGCGCCCGTTTCGGAGTGGAACGTGACGGCGACAACCTGCTGGCCGAAGGGGTCTATAGCGTTGGTTCGGAAATTCAGGATGGTTATCCGGAATTCACGATGCAGATGCTGATGGACCTTGGCTGGGACGGTGACCTGACGGCTGAGGAACGTGCGGCCATCGACGCCGTAGCGGGACCAGAGACCAACTGGAAAACCGACCTTAGCGGCGGTATCCAGCGGGTCGCGATTGCCCATGGCTGTGCGCCCTTCGGGAACGCAAAGGCACGCGCGGTCGTATGGACCTTCCCGGATCCGATCCCACTGCACCGCGAGCCGCTTTACACGAACCGGCGCGATCTGGTGGAGGACTATCCAACCTACGATGACCGTCAGGCCTATCGTCTACCTACCCTTTATGCGTCGATTCAAAAGAACGACTTTTCTAAGGATTACCCGATAATCCTCACGTCTGGTCGTCTGGTCGAATATGAAGGTGGCGGCGATGAGACGCGGTCGAACCCGTGGCTGGCCGAGCTGCAGCAGGACATGTTCGTCGAGATCAATCCGCGCGATGCCAATAACCTTGGTATTCGTGACGGATCGCAGGTCTGGGTCGAAGGTCCGGAAGGCGGCAAGGTCAAGGTGATGGCGATGCTGACCAACAGGGTCGGTGCCGGTGTCGCCTTCATGCCCTTCCACTTTGGCGGCCATTTCCAGGGCGAAGACCAGCGGCACAAGTATCCTGCTGGTGCAGACCCCTATGTGCTGGGTGAAAGTACCAACACCGCCCAGACCTATGGCTATGATTCAGTGACCCAGATGCAAGAGACCAAAGCGACTCTCTGCAAAATCTGGTCAGCGTAAGGAGGACGATAATGGCTAGAGCAAAGTTTCTCTGCGACGCTGAACGCTGCATCGAGTGTAACGCCTGCGTAACCGCGTGTAAGAACGAGCACGAGGTGCCGTGGGGCATCAACCGCCGCAGGGTGGTGACGATCAATGACGGCAATCCGGGTGAACGCTCGATCTCGGTGGCCTGTATGCATTGTTCGGATGCGCCCTGCATGGCGGTGTGCCCGGTCGACTGCTTCTATCAGAACGAAGAAGGGGTCGTCCTGCACTCCAAGGACCTGTGCATTGGCTGCGGCTATTGCTTCTATGCGTGCCCCTTCGGCGCGCCGCAATACCCGCAGGCGGGCAACTTCGGATCGCGAGGCAAGATGGACAAATGTACCTTCTGTGCTGGCGGCCCCGAGGAAACGCACTCGACCGCAGAGTTCGCCAAATACGGTCGCAACCGGATCGCAGAGGGCAAATTGCCCATCTGCGCCGAGATGTGTTCTACCAAGGCCCTGCTCGCCGGCGATGGCGACGTGGTCTCGGCTATTTACCGTGAGCGTGTCGTCGCGCGCGGATTTGGTTCGGGCGCTTGGGGTTGGGGCACGGCCTACGATCAGAAAGACGGCTGACCCCGTCTACCAAAGCAAAACGGATGACCCGCAGATGTGGGTCATCCTGCATTGGATTTTTATTGAGGTTCCGATGTTGCGCTTATTCATCGCTTTCCTGCTTTCGCTAACGCTGACCCAAGTTGCGGGCGCTCAAACCAGTGAGGGGGCCGCCCCTGCGGATTCGACCGACCGGTCTACAACCGGCGGCGCGACCACGCTTGAGGACATTCTGGCCCGCCAGCGTGGCGAGAAGGTCGACAACAGCTACAGGTCTGAAAACACCGGTCAGGGCAATGTTGAAGGCCTGCTGGGACAGTTCGGCACCCGTGGTGTTGCCTCTGACAGTGACGTCTACCGCGCGCTGCGTTACGGATCTGCGGACGTCACCGTTTCATCCCAGGGACCTGCGGACAGCGTGCTGATTCAAGACGGCGGCATGTGGTGGTTGAACTTCCGAACTGGCCTGTTGCGTGAATATGGAACCTACATTCTGGGCGGAATGCTTGCGATCATTGTGCTTTTCTTTCTGATCCGAGGAAAAATCCGCATCGACGGAGAAAAAACCGGCCGCACGGTCCTTCGTTTCAACAGTTTCGAACGTTTCGGTCACTGGCTCTTTGCCGGGTCGTTCCTTGTGCTCGGCATCACAGGCCTGCTGACCCTTTATGGCCGCGATTTCTTGATCCCGGTCTTTGGCAAAGAAGGGTTCGCCACTATCGCGCAAGGGTGCAAGTGGCTTCACAACAACCTCGCATGGGCCTTCATGCTGGGACTGATAATCATCACCATAAATTGGATTGCCCATAACATCCCCAACAAGACCGACCTGAAATGGTTGGCCGCCGGAGGGGGCTTGTTCACCAAAGACAGCCATCCACCAGCCAAGAAATTCAATGCGGGTCAAAAGATAATCTTCTGGGCTTGCATTCTACTGGGTGTCTCTATCAGCCTGTCAGGCCTGTCGCTGCTATTCCCGTTCGAGCTGCCGATGTTCGCCAAAACCTTCTCAATCGCCAACTCGACAGGTATTCCGCAGGCGTTGGGTCTGAACCTGCCAGTGCAGATGTCACCGCAGGAAGAGATGCAATATGCCCAAGTCTGGCATGTCATGGTCGCCTACGTGTTCATCGCCATCATCATCGCCCATATCTACCTTGGCTCGGTTGGCATGGAGGGTGCGTTTGACGCCATGGGCACCGGTGAAGTCGAAGAACAATGGGCACGCGAGCACCACTCGCTGTGGCTGGAAGAGGTGCAAGAAAAAGAGGCGGGCAAGGCAGCGGCCTCACCTGCAGAATAGATGCGCTGGCTCGCTCTTGCGCTTGTTTTGACCCCCCTGCCCGCCTGGTCCGAGTTTTTCACGCTCAAAGGCCATGGCGGGCCGATCATGGGGATCGCTTCGGCACCGGATGGGCGTATCGCAACGGCCAGTTTCGACAATTCGGTCGGTCTCTGGACCGGACAGACACCGGAATGGCTGGAGGGGCACGAAGCGGCAGTGAACTCGGTCGTTTTCAATGGCACTGCAATCTATTCTGCCGGGGATGACTTCACCCTCCGCCGCTGGCCCGGCGGCGATGTAGTCGGGCAGCACAAAGGCAAGATTATCGGCATTGCAGCGTCGAAAACTCATATCGCGACGGCCAGCTGGGATGGCACCATCGGCCTGTGGCCGGTGGACGGGTCCGAGCCGACCCTGCTTGGGCCAATCGGCAGCGGGGTGAATGCAGTTGTTTTTACGCCGGACGGAAAGCAGCTTTATTCGGCAGGTGTCGACGGAGCGTTGCGTATCTGGGATGTCGCCAGCGGTCAGGAAACAAATCGCCTGATCGAGCATGGTTTTGGCATCAATGAATTGGTCCTGAACGCACAAGACAACTGGATCGCCTACGGTACCGTCGATGGAGTGACACGCATCCTGAGCCTCACCACCGAAGAAGAACATGACTTTACGTTGGATCGGCGCCCGATCCTCGCCATGGCATTGAGCCCCGATCGCAAGCTGTTGGCTGTCGGCGATGGTGAGGGCTTTATAATGGTCATCGACACGGCTGAATGGCGCATTGCACAAGATTTCCGTGCCACCTTGCGCGGTCCGGTTTGGGCGCTCGCTTTTTCTGCCGATGGTCAAAATCTTCACGCAGGCGGCATTGATGAGGCAATGTACAGCTGGCCCGTTTCAGCACTGGGCGATCGCGAACAGATGGCCGCTGCCGAACCCAGCTTTCTGAAAGACCCAAGCGAGATGGGCAACGGAGAACGGCAATTTGCGCGCAAATGTTCGATCTGTCACAGCCTGACGCCGGATGGGGGTCGACGTGCAGGCCCTACCTTGCACGACATCTTTGGGCGGAAGGCGGGCACATTGCCCGATTATTTGTACTCGGATACGCTGCAAGACTCTGATATTATTTGGAATGAAGAGACAATAAATGCTCTTTTCGACGAAGGCCCGGACCACTACATTCCGGGGTCAAAGATGCCAATGCAGCGGATCACGCAAGCACAGGACCGGTTAGATCTGGTCGCGTTCCTGCGCAGCGCCACCGCACCGCAGGATTGAGCCGGAGGAGAACATGAAAGCCTTTCTGACCGCCGTCGCCGCGATGGTCGTGATCACTGTCGCCGCTCCTTACACGCTGGATCAATTCGGTTTCAGCGCCGCCGACAAGACGTCCGGTTCGGCTGTACGCCTCGACTGAATGCCGCAATACCTGACCACCCGCGAATTGGCGGATCTGCTGCGCATTGGTGAGCGGAAGGCCTATGATCTGGCATCCTCGGGCGAAATCCCCTGTGTACGCGCCATGGGCAAGCTGTTGTTCCCAAAAGCCGAGATCATAGCGTGGCTCAACGCCTCACGCTCTGGCCCCGATGTCGTCGAACCACCCCTGCCGCCGATCGTGGCAGGTAGCCACGATCCCCTGCTGGACTGGGCTTTGCGGGAAAGCGGCTCTGGGCTTGCGACTTACTATGATGGGTCTTTCGACGGGCTGAATCGTCTTGCGGAGCGCAGCGCACAGGCGGCGGCCTTGCATATCCACGAACCGGAAGGCTTCAACACTCAGACCCTGCGCGACACGATGGGCGAGGCACCTGTGATCCTCTACCAGATTGCCAACCGGCAGCGCGGCCTGTTGCTGGCACCCGGCACTTCGGACATCTCGGGGTTTCAGGATCTGAAAGGCAGACGGATCATTCTGCGGCAAGACAGCGCCGCCAGCCAGCGTCTGTTCGATGCACTGCTCGACGCCCACGGTCTGGGTCGTGATGATCTGAACACCCTGCCCGTTTGCGCCCGCACCGAAGAAGAGCTGGCCACCGCCCTGCGTGACGGCAAGGCAGAGGTTGGTTTTGGCCTCGGTGCATTGGCGCGCCCGTACGGGCTGAGTTTCGTGCCCACCCATTCCGAGCGTCTGGACCTTGCAATCTGGCGCCGCGCCTTCTTCGAGGCCCCCATGCAGACGCTGACCCGGTTTTTGAAATCCGAGCGTTTTACCGAACGCGCTGATGAACTAGGCGGCTATGATCTCGCAAATCTGGGTCGGATCCACCACAACGGCGCCAGTGGCTGATCCGTCGTCCATTCCTTGTTGCGCCAACCCGAGGCGAACTTACTGTGCGTTTGGAAAAAACAACTGCTCACCATCCAGCGTGTAAGACGCAATCGCCGCCTGTCCATCAGGGCCGATAAGCCAGTCGATAAACCTTTGCCCGGCAGCGGCGCGAACGCCGGAGTGCTTTTCAGGGTTCACGAGGATTACACCATATTGGTTAAACAGGCGCGGATCGCCCTCGACCAAGACCTCCAGATTGCCCCGGTTTCCGAAAGACAACCAAGTCGCCCGGTCGGTCAGAGCATACGCGTCCATGCCGCTGGCCACGTTCAGCGTTGCCCCCATCCCCGATCCGGTCTCGCGATACCAAGTCCCCGAGGCCTCCGTCGGGTCAATGCCGGTCGCCTCCCAATAGCGCATCTCGGCTTTGTGAGTGCCGCTATCATCACCGCGCGAGGCAAACGGCAGTTTCGCTTCGGCCAAAGCGGTCAAAGCGGTTACAATGTCGTTGCCACCGGCAATTTCGGCTGGATCAGATTTCGGGCCAACCAATACAAAATCATTGTACATGACATCGAACCGTTCGATGCCCCAACCGTCTGCCACAAACTGCTCTTCGGCGGGCTTGGAATGAACCAGAAGAACATCGCCATCCCCGTTGATTGCGTTCCTGATTGCCTGACCGGTCCCGACGGCTACAACGCGTACATCGATACCTGTTTCAGCCTCGAACCCCGGCAGGATATAGTCCAGCAGACCCGAATTCTGCGTCGAGGTCGTTGATTGCACAACGATAAAGGGTTCTTCGGCCAAACCTGCGCCTGCGGTCAGCCCAAGCGCGACAATTGATGCCCGAACGAAATCAGGGATCATTCGAAGTCTCCATCTCTGTTAATCAGGTTACCAGACCGCCAGCCAGATACCGGCGCGACTCGTTGCTTTTGGGGGCTTCCAGAACCTGCTGCGCCCTTCCGTGTTCCACCACACGCCCTGCCTGCATCATCACGATGTCAGATGCCAGGCGCCGCGCCTGCCCGATGTCATGCGTCACCATCACGATGCGCACACCCCGGGCCGAGGCGCGCAAGACCATCCGTTCGATCATCTGCATAGCACTTGGATCCAATGCGCTGGTGGGTTCGTCCAGGAACAAGGTCTTGGGGTCTAAGGCCAACGCGCGCAGGATCGCCAACCTTTGCGCCTCGCCACCAGACAGCGAGCGCGCGGATTGACGTGCTTTACCATCCAGTCCTCCTTCGGCCAGCAAAGCTTCGATACGATGCCCGCGCAAGGCACGGGGCATCGATTTCCGCTTTAGCACAAAGTCCAGATTGGCCGCGACCGAGCGGCGCAGCAACACGGGGCTTTGAAACACCATCGCCTGCCGCGCTTTGTGGGCTGCATTCAACACAACACCGTCCTGACAGACACGCCCGCTGTCGGGTTGAATCAGACCATGCAGACAACGCAGCAACAGACTTTTGCCAGCGCCGTTTGGACCCAAGATCATGGTCGGACCCGCGCCATCCAGGCACAAATGCGGGACATCGAGCAGCACCTTGCCTTCGCGTGCAATGTGCAACCCTTGGACCTCTAACATGCCTGGCACCTCGGTCACGACATCACGCATGGCGCAGCCCTTCCCGCTCGGCCCGCAGGGTCAATGCGCTGACCATCGCGTTTACCGCCACGGCCAAACCGATCAGGATCACACCCAAGGCCAGCGCCAGCGCCAAGTTCCCCTTCGAAGTCTCAAGCGCAATCGTGGTCGTCATCACGCGCGTCACGTGATTGATATTGCCGCCTACGATGATCACTGCGCCTACCTCGGCGATTGCCCGGCCAAACCCGGCCAGTAATGCGGTGACCAGAGCCAGACGCGCGTCCCACAACAGCACCGGGATCGAAGCCAACCGCGATACGCCGAGCGAGCGAAGCTGTTCAGAATACTCTTCGGCCAGCATCTCGACTACCTGCCGGGTAAGTGCGGCCATGATCGGCGTCACCAGCACCACCTGCGCTATGACCATTGCGGTGGGAGTGTAGAGAAGTTCCAGCACCCCCAGAGGACCGGATCGGGATAACATCAGGTAGGCCAGCAAACCGACGACAACTGGTGGGAACCCCATCAGAGCGTTCACAAGGATAATCAGCGCCCGCCGTCCCGGAAACCGCGCAACGGCCAAAGCTGCCCCAATAGGCATCCCGATGACCGCCGAAATCAGAACAGCAAAGATCGAAACACGCAGCGACAACAACACAATTGCCCACAGCTCTGCATCCCCTTCGAGGATCAGCGAGAGCGCCTGAGTGAATTCTGATGCAAATCCCTGCATTTCCTACCATTCATGCCGTATGCTGTGACAAAATGCTATAAATTACAGGGAAATACTAAAGGTTCTGGCCAGCAAGTACAGGCACAAATTCGACATTCAAAACTAAGAACGCGGCCCCGTCAGGGCCGCGTTTGATTGGCACGTCTTTTGCTGTAGCTGGTTCAGTTCAGCGCAGCGTCGGTGATCTGATGTGTCCATGCCCCTTCAGGCTTTTTGGTGATAACCGGATCAGATCCACCCGCCAGCAGGGTATCAACCGTGCGGTCGAAATCGGCTGGATCCAGCGCCCCGTTCGACCCTGCGGTCAGCTTGGCAATCTCGCCCATCATGCGCTTTTGATGCTCCTCGGTCTGGGCACCGGTCGCATCGTTTTCGAGAACGATCTCGGCGGCTTCATCCGGGTTCTCTTCGGCGTACTTCCAACCCTTCATCGAGGCACGGACAAACCGTTCCATCTTGTCGGTGAAGGCCGCATCGCTCAAATTTTCTTCAAGCACATATAGACCATCCTCAAGCGTGGCGACGCCCTGATCTTCGTATTTGAAGGTTACCAGTTCTTCAGGCGTGACACCGGCATCAATGACCTGCCAATACTCATTGTAGGTCATGGTGCTGATGCAATCGGCCTGACGCTGCAGCAGCGGGTCGACGTTAAAGCCTTGTTTCAGCACTTCGACACCGCTGTCGCTTTTGCCATCGGTGCCGATTCCCAGCTGACTCATCCAGCTCATGAACGGGAATTCGTTGCCGAAGAACCAGACTCCCAGCGTGCGATTTTTGAGATCTTCGGGCGAGGCAATCCCCGCATCTTTCCAGCAGGTCAGCATCATGCCCGAGCTCTTGAAAGGCTGCGCGATGTTCACCAGAGGCAGACCCTTTTCGCGCGCAGCAAGTGCAGCCGGCATCCATTCCACCGTAACGTCTGCTCCACCACCTGCGATCACCTGTGTGGGCGCAATATCAGGACCACCGGGCAGAATGGTGACGTCCAGCCCCTCTTCTTCGTAGAACCCTTTGTCTTTTGCCACATAATAGCCCGCAAACTGCGCTTGCGTGACCCACTTCAATTGCAGTGTCACCTCATCCGCAGCAAGTGTCGCACTGGCTGCCAGGCTAAAGGCCGCAACCGCCCCACTGAGTAGCTTCTTCATCTTCATATCTCCTAGTTGCTTATGTTTGCCCCGTTTATGGGGTCTGTTGAATTATTCCTTTATCCTCGCTGCGACGGATGCCAGAAGGTCACCGCCTTTTCGATCATCGCCACTACGCCATAGAAGGCCGTCCCCGCCAGCGCGGCCACTACGATCTCGGCCCACACCATATCCAGCGACAATTGCCCGACGCTGGTCGATATCCGAAAGCCCATGCCCAATGTCGGGGAGCCAAAGAACTCAGCCACGATAGCGCCGATCAGCGCCAGAGTGGTAGAAATCTTTAGCCCGTTGAAAATAAACGGCATCGCGGCGGGGAGGCGAAGTTTCAGGAAGCTCTGCCAATAGGTGGCGGCATAGGTCTCCATCAGATCGCGCTGCATCGTTGTGGCTTCGCGCAGCCCTGCCACCGTGTTCACCAGCATCGGGAAGAACACCATCACTACGACGACCGCCGCCTTGGAATGCCAGTCGAACCCGAACCACATCACTAGAATGGGTGCGGTGCCCACGATAGGCAGCGCTGCAACGAAGTTGCCGACGGGAAGAAGCCCGAGGCGCAGGAAATCCCATCTATCCACGGCAATTGCCATGAGAAAGGCCGAACCGCAGCCGATGATGTAGCCGCTGAGTGCTCCCTTGATGATCGTTTGAACAAAGTCAGCCCAAAGTGTCGGCAAACTGTCCCAGAAACGGTCCCAGATGACTGATGGTGCGGGCAGGATGACCAAGGGCACTTCTAGTCCACGCACCACCAGTTCCCAGATGCCAATCACGGTCAGACCGAAGATCAGGGGCGCAAGAATCCGCACCATCCGTGTGTCAGAATAGGGTCCGCTGGCCAGACGGCTGTTCACCCACCAGCCCAATAACCAGACTGCGATTGCACCAAGAATAGGTATCATTGTGCCATCCCCATTCGTTTCAGGACGGTCCGCTCGATCAGCCCCAGCAACCCGACGAGACAGGCGGCGAGAATGGCTGCAGCAAACAGCGCCGACCAGATCTGTACCGTCTGGCCATAGTAGCTACCGGCCAGCAGCCGTGCACCCAACCCGGCAACAGCCCCGGTCGGCAGTTCTCCAACAATGGCCCCGACCAGCGAAGCAGCGACGCCAATTTTCAGCGATGTGAAGAGATAGGGCATCGAGGCCGGCAGGCGCAGTTTCCAAAACCCCTGCGAACGGCTGGCATTGTAGGTTCGCAGCAAATCCAACTGCATAGCATCCGGGCTGCGCAACCCTTTTACCATGCCTACGACGACGGGGAAGAAACTCAGATACGCCGAAATGATCGCCTTAGGAATGATCCCCTGAACCCCGACAGAATACAGAACGACAATGATCATCGGAGCCAGCGCAATGATAGGAATGGTCTGGCTGACGATCGCCCAGGGCATCACCGACAGATCCATCACCCGACTGTGCACGATCCCGACCGCCAGTAGGATGCCCAACCCGGTTCCGATAGCAAAACCCAGCATCGTGGCGCTCAGCGTGACCCAGCCATGATAAATCAGAGAGCGTTTCGAGGTGATTTTTTTCTCAATCGTGGTTTCCCACAGCTCAATCCCAACTTGATGCGGTGCAGGCAGCCGCGGGCGGTCCTGCTCCCATGTAGCTGGGACTGCAAACGCGTTGTTCAAGGCCAGACCGATCTCCCCCATGTCCCGGCGATCCTTGGCTGAAGGTGGCTGGACTTCAGCACCCGCGCGCTCCTGTTCGGTCAGAACCCCTTTGATATTCATAGGAATACAGGCCGCGTACCAGACAACGACAATGGCGGCGATCACGGTGAGGACTGCAATGATCTGCTTCATGCGTGCCACTCCATCCGAATGACAGGCACTGTGTCAGGTGGTACCGGAGGCTCTCTTCCCGTCTCAACAAAGCCCTCGCGCCGATAAAACCGTTGCGCGTCGACATTTGGCACATGTGTAGTCAGCCAAAGATGGTCGCGCCCCTCCTTCGCCTTATCCAGCAATTGCTTGCCGATGCCCTGCCCAGTGCGCAAACAATACAGCGCACCAACCTTATGTTCGACCGGATCGACAGACAAATAGCAATCAATCGGATCACCTGCGATCCAGATGTCCCTGTTCGGAAACGCCTCAAGGATCAGATCCGCCAGCTTTTCTTCTGGCAATTCCTCGGGTATCCAATCGGTCTGCGCGGCCCAAGTCGCGATGATGCGCGCGCAATCCCCCACATCTTCGCGGGATGCCCGTCTGATGCCTTTATCCGCCATCACACATCATCCCCATGACCCGCTCGCAATCCTTCTCGCACGCGGTGGGCGACTTCGATAAACTCGGGCGTGTCACGGATATCCAGAGGCCTCTCTTTCGGCAGAGGGCTATCGATCACATCCGTGATCCGGCCGGGCCGAGGGCTCATTACCACGATTTTGGTGCTGAGATACACCGCTTCGGGGATCGAATGTGTCACGAAACCGATGGTCTTCTCGGTGCGCGCCCATAATGCCAGAAGCTGTTCGTTCAGATGGTCGCGCACGATCTCATCGAGCGCACCGAACGGCTCGTCCATCAGCAGAATATCCGCATCAAATGCCAAGGCCCGCGCGATACTGGCCCGCTGTTGCATCCCGCCCGAGAGCTGCCAGGGGAACTTACCGCCAAATCCATCAAGATCAACAAGTTCCAGAACCTTTCTAACGCGTTCCTCCTGCTCGGAGGAGGAATAGCCCATGATCTCAAGCGGCAGCTTGATGTTCTTTGCAATGGTCCGCCACGGGTAGAGCCCGGCCGCCTGAAACACATACCCATAAGCGCGCTTTCGCCGTGCTTCGTCAGGCGTCATGCCATTCACGGTCAGGGTCCCGCCGGTCGGTGTTTCCAGCGCTGCGATACAGCGCAGGAACGTCGTCTTGCCGCAGCCCGAGGGGCCGATAAAACTAACGAACTCCCCCTTGCCAATCGACAAGTTCACATCTTTCAGCGCATGAATAGGCCCATCATTCGTCTGAAATGTAAGATCCAGCTGCCTTGCCTCAATAACGGGCTGAGTAGTATTTTCTGTATTCATTCCATTGCCTTGAAGAAGCTCAGACCCGAGTCGCCAGAAAGGCGACCCAAGGGGTTTATACTCCCGTTGCCGGTATACCTGTCCGCTCAACAGGCCGGGGCGCTGTCAACTCTTTCCAGGTGCTCAGCGCCTTGTTCACATGGGTATTGGCCTCACGTGCCACGAACTTACCGTGCCCTTCCTGAGTCTGAATCTCGCCATCATGTACAGCCACCGCACCGCGGGTCAGCGTGAACCGAGGCAGCCCTCGCACCTCCTTGCCCTCGAAGACGTTGTAGTCGATCGACGACTGCTGCGTATCAGCCGAGATCACCTTGGCCTTATCCGGATCCCAAACCACCAGATCAGCATCCGCTCCCACGAGAACCGCACCTTTTTTCGGATAACAATTCAATATCTTGGCGATGTTAGTTGAAGTAACAGCCACGAACTCATTCGGCGTCAATCGCCCGGTATTCACCCCATGCGTCCAAAGCATCGGCATCCGATCCTCCAGCCCTCCGGTCCCGTTCGGGATTTTGGTGAAATCACCCACGCCATATCGTTTCTGCTCGGTCGTAAAGGCGCAATGGTCCGTGGCCACGACGCTCAGAGTTCCCGATTGCAAACCGTTCCACAAGCTGTCCTGATGCTGCTTATTCCGGAACGGAGGGCTCATGACTCGCCGTGCCGCATGCTCCCAATCGTGATGGAAATACTCGCTTTCATCCAATGTTAGGTGTTGGATCAAAGGCTCGCCCCAAACCCGTTTGCCCTGCATCTTGGCGCGTCGAATAGCCTCATGCGCCTCCTCACAGGAAGTATGCACCACATAGAGCGGTACGCCCGCCATATCCGCGATCATGATCGCGCGGTTGGTTGCCTCACCTTCCACCTGTGGCGGGCGGGAATAGGCATGCGCCTCTGGCCCGGTATTACCTTCTGCCAATAGCTTCGCACTCAGTTCTGCAACCACATCGCCATTCTCGGCATGAACCATCGCGGTGCCACCCAACTCGGCCAGACGCTTGAACGAAGCAAACAGCTCATCGTCGTTCACCATCAGCGCGCCTTTATAGGCCATGAAATGCTTGAACGTATTGATGCCACGCGTCTCGATGACGGTTTTGATGTCGTCAAACACCTGCTCGCCCCACCAGGTCACCGCCATATGGAACGAATAATCACAGTTCGCGCGCGTAGACTTGTTGTCCCAACGCTTCAGGGCGTCCAACAGGCTTTCGCCCGGATTAGGCAACGCGAAATCCACAACCATCGTGGTCCCGCCTGCCAGCGCTGCGCGTGTTCCGCTTTCGAAATCATCGCTGGAATAGGTTCCCATAAACGGCATTTCCAGATGCGTGTGCGGGTCGATCCCTCCGGGCATGACATAACAGCCCGATGCATCAAGTTCCTTATCACCTCGCAGGTCCGGCCCAATCTCAGTAATCACACCACCTTCGACCTTTACATCCGCCTTATAGGTCAGATCAGCGGTCACAACGGTTCCGTTCTTGATTACAGTGCTCATGTTAAACTCCCTGATGCGGTCTGCGCCGCTTGCTTCATCTGGCTAAAAATACCCCGGGGGAGCCGCCCATCGGGCGACGGGGGCAGAGCCCCCTATTCCACGATCCCAGCCGTCTCGACGACCGCATGCAGTAGAACATCCGCCCCGGCTGCAGCCCAATCCTTGCTGATCTCCTCAGCTTCATTATGGCTCAACCCATCAACGCATGGGCACATCACCATCGCCGTTGGCGCTACCCGGTTGATCCAGCAGGCATCATGCCCGGCGCCCGAGATGATATCCGTATGCGAATACCCCAACCGCTCAGCCGCATCGCGCACCGCCGCCACGCAACCTTCATCAAACTTCACCGGATCGAAACCGCCCACTTTCTCGAATTCGATCTGCAGCCCCATCTCTTCGACGATATCTTCAGCTGCGACTCGCAGACGGTTCTCCATATCAGTGATCACGTCCAACTCGGGCGAGCGAAAATCGACCGTGAACACTGCCTTTCCAGGGATCACATTGCGTGAGTTCGGATAGACATCGATATGCCCCGCCGCACCCACGGCATGAGGTGCATGCGACCATGCAATCTCGTCCACTTTCTCAAGAATACGCGCCATCGCCAGCCCGGCATTCTTGCGCATCGGCATCGGTGTAGACCCAGTATGCGCATCCTTGCCGGTCACGGTAACCTGGGTCCAGCTCAAACCCTGACCATGGGTTACAACGCCAATATCCTTACCTTCAGCTTCCAGAATC
The DNA here is from genome assembly GCF_056542345.1 of Ruegeria sp. AD5. Taxonomy (NCBI): domain Bacteria; kingdom Pseudomonadati; phylum Pseudomonadota; class Alphaproteobacteria; order Rhodobacterales; family Roseobacteraceae; genus Ruegeria; species Ruegeria sp. AD5. The sequence continues at coordinate 161,408 of NZ_JBQFZR010000002.1, read as the reverse complement.
GGGCCCTGTTCAATGTGCAACTCAAAGAAAGCGTGCATCTTGCGCGCACCAACCTCTTCATCGCCGCGCCAACCGATGCGGTTCAGTTCATCCCCGAACTTCTTTCCTTCGGCATCCTCACGTGCATAAGCCCAGTCCTGAGTGTGCATTCCGGCAAACACCCCCGAAGACAACATCGCCGGGGCATATCGCGTTCCTTCTTCGTTGGTCCAATTGGTGGCCACAATAGGGTGCTTGGTCTTGATGCCCAAGTCATTCAGCGTGCGAATGATCTCCAGCCCACCAAGCACGCCAAGAACGCCATCATACTTGCCACCTGTGGGCTGCGTATCCAAATGCGACCCTACATAAACCGGCAGAGCCTCGGGGTCCGCTCCCTCTCGTCGGGCAAACATATTGCCCATCTGGTCCAGCCCCATCGAGCAACCGGCATCCTCGCACCATTTCTGAAACAGCGCGCGCCCGTCGGCGTCCTCGTCCGTTAGCGTCTGACGGTTGTTCCCACCCGCGACGCCTGGGCCGATCTTGGCCATCTCCATCAGGCTGTCCCATAACCTGTCGCCATTGATCCTGAGATTCTGCGCCGGAGCTGCCATCTTGTTCTTCCCTGTTGCTTGCGATTTGGCTCGCTTTTGGTGTCTTGATTTGACCATCTGGTCAAACTCACGCTATCACGGGTTCGACATCAGTCAAGAAATTGCAGTGGCCTGCCGGAATTTTCGACATAATTGACGCCCAACTGGCCGAAAAAAGGACAACAGGTGAACATGCCCAAAGACCGCGCCCCAACCCGGATTCAGCAAAAGAACCGAGCAGCGATTCTCGAGGCGGCCCTGAATGTGTTCTCAGCCCACGGTTTTCGCGGCGCAACCGTCGACCAAATTGCAGCCGAGGCGGGGCTGAGCAAGCCCAACCTGCTCTATTATTTTCCATCGAAAGAAGCGATCCATACAGCCCTGTTGTCGGGTCTGCTTGAAGTCTGGCTCGCTCCCCTGCACGCGTTGAATGAGGATGGCGACCCGCTGGAAGAAATACTGTCTTATATCCAACGCAAGCTTGAGATGAGCCGCGACCTGCCGCGCGAGAGCCGCCTCTTTGCCAATGAGCTTGTTCAGGGCGCGCCGCGCATTCATGAAGCTTTGTCCAGCGATCTCAAAAAACTGGTCGATGAAAAAACCACGATTCTGACAAGCTGGATGGCTCAGGGCAAAATTGCACGAGTCCATCCCTATCATCTGATTTTCTCGATCTGGGCACTGACACAGCATTATGCGGATTTCGATGTTCAAGTCCGGGCAATTCTTGGGGAAGAAGACCCATTCGAAGGCGCAGTTCCGTTCGTGGAAACGCTCTATCGAAAACTGCTTACACCTTAAGAGACACTTAACCCTTTTGAGAAAAGCTCGGAGCATGAAGACGTATCGCTCAGATCCCGAGCCTTGGATCACCCAGCTTTTCTCGTCCCGATCTGCTCGAACGGGAGCTGTTGTACGACGCTCAGTTGCTTGGGTCGAACGCGAGGTTGGTCACGCGGCTTTTCAGGCAGAAGTGAAACGGCGCGGATACCATTTGATCCGCACCGCCAATCAATATGTCATCATCTGCCACAACGGACCCATCGACATTCTGTTCTGAGTAAATTCGTCGAATTTTCTCCGCCAAGATTTTTCGACGAAAAATCTCTGACTACTCCGCCGCTTTCGCCATGGGGTTGTTGGGGTGTGTCGTCCAATTGGCATATTCAGGATCAACGACCTTGCCTGTGCGCGGATCAACCGCTCCGGCGGCCATCGGCTCCATGGAAATACACCCCTCTACAGGGCACACATCCACGCAAAGATTGCAGGCCACGCATTCCTCGTCGATAACCTCGAACACCCGATCCGCCGACATCGAAATCGCCTGATGGCTGGTATCTTCACAGGCTGCAAAACAGCGACCGCATTTGATGCACTGATCCTGATCGATCTTCGCTTTGGCGATGTAGTTGAGGTTCAGATATTGCCAATCCGTCACATTGGGCACTGCGCGTCCGATCACTTCGTCGATATTGGCATAGCCTTTCTCATCCATCCATTCTGATAAGCCAGCCGTCAATTCATCGATGATTTTGAACCCATAGGTCATCGCTGCAGTGCAGACCTGAACATTGCCGCAACCCAGCGAGATAAACTCTGCTGCATCGCGCCAAGTGGTGACGCCACCGATGCCTGAGATCGGTAGCCCATGCGTGGCTTTGGCCCGCGCAATCTCGGACACCATCGACAACGCGATTGGTTTCACCGCCGGTCCGCAGTAGCCACCATGGCTGCCTTTACCGTCAATCGAGGGTTCGGGGCTGAACGTGTCCAGATTGACACTGGTGATCGAGTTGATCGTATTGATCAGCGATACCGCATCCGCGCCCCCATTCTTCGCCGCCGCCGCAGGTTTGCGGATATCCGTAATGTTCGGCGTTAGCTTCACGATAACTGGGCGGTCGTAATACTGTTTGCACCAACGGGTCACCATTTCGATGTATTCCGGCACCTGCCCGACGGCAGACCCCATACCCCGCTCGCTCATCCCGTGCGGACAGCCAAAATTCAGCTCGATCCCGTCCGCACCGGTTTCAGCCACACGCGGCAGAATGGCCTTCCAAGCAGCCTCTTCACAGGGCACCATGATCGAGGCGATCAGGGCGCGATCTGGATAATCCGCCTTTACGCGGGCCATTTCCTCAAGGTTCACCTCAAGCGGCCGATCTGTGATCAGTTCGATGTTGTTGAGCCCCAACAACCGGCGGTCCGCGCCATAAATCGCGCCATAGCGTGGGCCGTTCACATTCACGACCGGAGGCCCCTCGGCCCCCAAGGTCTTCCACACTACGCCGCCCCATCCGGCCTCGAAGGCGCGGCGAACATTGTACTCCTTATCCGTCGGTGGCGCGGAGGCCAGCCAATACGGGTTCGGGCTTGATATTCCAAGAAAGTTTGATGTTAAATCAGCCATTTATCCGGCCTCCCTGATGCAGTTCTGCATCTTTGTCTTTGAGTTTCACGCGCTCAGAGCAGCGTGGATATCCATCGCGGCATCGCGACCTTCGGCTACGGCGGTCACGGTCAGGTCTTCGCCTCCTGCCGCACAGTCTCCGCCAGCCCACACACCGGTCATTGAAGTGCGTCCCGCCCCGGTCACGGCAATCTTATTGCCATCCAGCGTTAGGCCTTCCGGCGCACCGTCAAGCGTCTGACCGATGGCCTTAAAAACCTGATCGGCGGGCACACGGACAGTTTCACCCGTTCCGGTCAGTCGACCATCATGGCTAGCAGTATACTCCAATTCGATCTCTGCTGCGGCACCATTTCCGTGAATAGCCACCGGCTGAACATTGCAGAGAATCCGAACACCATGCGACGACGCCAAATCCTGTTCGTACCGGCTTGCACCCATCGCGTCGCGACCTCGGCGATAGGCGATGGTGACGTGCTCAGCGCCTAGCAGTTTCGATTTCACTGCCGCATCTACGGCAGTCATACCACCGCCAATCACAACGACATTGCGACCCACAGGTAGATCAACCAGATCGCTGGCCTGTCGCACATCCGAGATAAAGTCGACCGCCGGGCGCACCCCGTCTTTATCGACCCCATCAGCCCGCAGTGCGTTCACCCCCGCAAGTCCTATTGACAGGAAAACAGCGTCATAGTTCTCCTGCAACCCTTCCAGAGAAATCGTCTCTCCCAGAATCGAACCGGTCTCAATCGCGATCCCGCCTATTTTAAGCAGCCAATCGACCTCGGCCTGTGCAAAATCATTGGTAGATTTATACGCCGCAATCCCGTACTCGTTCAGACCGCCTGGCTTGGGCTTGCCTTCGTGGATCACCACATCGTGCCCCTGCATCGCCAGACGATGCGCACAGGCCAGACCGGCGGGCCCTGCCCCAACTACGGCAATTGTCTTGCCGGTTGATGCGGCGCGCTCGAACGGATGCGCACCCGAGGCCATCACATCATCGGTTGCATAACGCTGCAGACGTCCGATCTCGACCGGCTTGCCTTCGGCCGTCTCACGCACGCAAGCCTCTTCACAAAGCGTCTCCGTCGGACAAACCCGGGCACACATGCCGCCCAGAATGTTCTGCTCCAGAATGGTCTGCCCTGCCGCTTGCGGTTGCCCGGCCTGAATCTGGCGAATGAACAACGGAATATCGATATCCGTAGGACATGCCGTCACACATGGCGCGTCATAGCAGAAATAGCATCGATCGGCGGCCACGGCGGCCTCGTGCGGGGCCAGTGGCGGATGCAGATCGGTGAAATTCGAGGTCAGCTCATCGCTGGAAAGCCGCCCGGAGACGATCCCGGGTGCCATCTGGCCCTGTGCCATCACTCTACTCCCTGTAGATATGTTTGTTATGGACCCCAGCTTGCCACAATCTGATTTTTTATCAATTGGTAAAATTTGCCAAATGGTCAAAAAATGAAAAATCCGGGCGGAATGGCCCGGATTCAGTCAGAAATTGCCTATTTTGTTGGCAGCGGTGGCTCAGACCATCCCACCCAGGTGGCCGGATTTGATCCAAACACGGGCTCCGCCCTCTGCTGCTACAGCAGCAAAGCGTGATCCAGGCGGCAAGCGCAACCAGTCCCAAGTGCCAAATTCTTCGCCCGCCTCGGCAAAGCCACCTTCGATAACAAAGACCTCAAACCCCTTATCGGCGTCCAATTCAATATGTTCGCCCGCGCCCCAGGTTTGCACCTGGACATCCTCATGCACATCCTTGAACAAATCGATATCTCCGCCCCCGTTGATCGAGCGCCGAACCTCGGTGCGGTCGTCGGGGTCGAACTGATGCAATTTGACCAGAATAGTCGCGCCTTCGCTGGCCGAGGGTGTATGGGAGGACGTCGGGGGATTGCGTACATAGCTGCCGACAGGGAAATCTCCGGTTTCATCCTGGAACACTCCGTCCAGCACCAGATATTCCTCACCCCCGTCATGAGTATGCGACGAAAACGCGCTGCCGGGGGCAAAGCGCACGATGGTTGTGGCACGCGCCACTTCCTCGCCAATGCGGTCCAGCATCTTGCGTTCGACGCCAGCAGCCGGTGACGCGACCCATTCGGTCTGATCAAAGTGAACGGCGACCCGCTGTGTGAAATCTGCATTGAACCGCATCTGCAATCCTCATGCGTTGCTGTCACATTAGATGTGAGCACGAGCCGGATTTGCAAACCGGTCATGTTTGGGGTTTTGACGCCCTTCACAGCTTGTTGTACTTCCGGTTGAGGCAGCGGCCGAATACCGGCCCGATCAGAAAGCGCAACACGATGCAGGCAAGCCCGGCGACATTTAACATCCTCATCATCGGGCAAAACAACCGGCTGCAATTCGAGGCATTGCTTTTCGCCGCCTCGCTGCGCCACAGCTCATCAGGGTTCAAAGGTCGGCTGTTCGTGGGGGTGCCACAGCCTGGCCCTCTTTGGCCTCAGAACCCCAGCATTCAGGATGCCGAAGTTCTTGAAGCCCTGCAGCATCTGGGTGCCGAGATTCTGCCTTTTGAGTCTCATGCTTTTGGCTCGAGCTATCCCAATGGCAACAAGATCGAAGCTTTGCTGGCGATGCCAGAGGGTGAGCCCTTTGTCTTCTTCGACTCCGACACTCTGATCACCGGCGAAATTTCCGACGTCCCGTTCGATTTCGAACAGCCCGGCGCCTCACTTCGGGTCGAGGGAACATGGCCCAAACCCACGCTCTACGGCCCAGGATATGAGGGTATCTGGCGCGCACTGTATGACCGGTTCGGGCTGGATTTCGAAAGCTCTCTCGATCCCAGCCAGCCCGAGGGTTATTGGCGGCGCTACCTGTATTTTAACGCCGGTTATTTCTTCTACAAATGCCCCCGCCAATTTGGTGAGCGGTTTATGGGCTATGCCCGCACCATTCGCGACGAGGAAATCCCCGAACTGACCGGGCAAGTTCTGAACCCGTGGCTAGATCAGATCGCCTTGCCGCTGGTCATCCATTCCTTCGGTGGCGGACGGGATGCCCTGCCCGAGGGCCTGCTGGATGGGTCGGTCAGCTGCCACTATCGCCTGTTCCCGATGCTCTACGCCCGCGAAAGCGATCATGTGGTCGAGGTATTGGAAACCGTCGTGGCCCCGAACAAGATCAAAAAAGTGCTCAAAGGCTATGATCCACTGAAGAAGCTGGTGATACAGCGCAAGGGTGCGAAGATCCGGGCATTGTTCGACCGAAACAACCTGCCCGCACGCGAACAGGTCATTCGCAAAACGATCAAGTCCAAGGGGCTTTGGCTGCGGTGACGCGGACATTGTGCCGGGCGAGCCAATGTCCTAGAGATTCAGCAACACACATTCCAACAGGAGATTTCCTCGATGTCTGATGGACCCACCTACGGTTTTGACACGCTGCAAATTCACGCCGGGGCCCGCCCCGACCCTGCCACAGGCGCGCGCCAGACACCGATCTACCAGACCACGGCATATGTATTTCGCGACGCGGAACACGCCGCCGCGTTGTTCAACCTGCAGGAAGTGGGTTTTATCTATTCGCGACTGACCAACCCGACTGTTGCGGTGCTGCAGGAACGTGTGGCGACGCTTGAAGGCGGTGTCGGTGCGGTCTGCTGTTCCTCGGGACACGCAGCGCAGATCATGGCGCTGTTCCCGCTGATGGGGCCGGGCTGCAATGTTGTCGCCTCGACCCGCCTCTACGGTGGGACGGTGACGCAGTTTAGCCAGACGATCAAACGTTTCGGCTGGTCGGCCAAATTCGTTGATACCGATGATCTGGACGCTGTGAAGGCCGCTATCGACGAAAACACCCGCGCGGTGTTCTGCGAATCCATCGCCAATCCTGGCGGCTATGTCACTGATATCCGTGCTCTGGCGGATTTAGCCGATGCAGCAGGCATTCCGCTGATCGTCGACAACACCTCGGCCACACCCTACCTGTGCCGCCCGATTGAACAGGGCGCGACGCTGGTCGTGCATTCGACCACCAAGTACCTGACCGGAAACGGCACCGTGACCGGCGGCTGCATCGTGGATTCGGGCAAGTTCGACTGGTCGGCAAATGACAAGTTTCCTTCGCTCAGCGAACCCGAACCCGCCTATCACGGCCTGAAATTCCACGAGACCTTCGGCCCGCTCGCCTTTACTTTCCACGGCATCGCGATCGGTCTGCGCGATCTGGGCATGACGATGAACCCGCAGGCGGCGCATTACACGCTGATGGGGATAGAAACGCTATCGCTACGGATGGAGCGCCATGTCGAAAACGCGCAGAAAATAGCAGCGTGGCTCGAGGCAGACGACCGTGTGGATTACGTGACATATGCTGGCCTGCCATCCTCGCCTTATAGCGACAGGGTAAAAAAGCACTACCCGCGCGGCGCGGGCGCCCTGTTCACCTTTGCGGTCAAGGGCGGCTATGACGCCTGCGTAAAGCTGGTGAACGCGCTTGAGATCTTCAGCCACGTGGCCAACCTTGGCGACGCACGGTCGCTGATCATCCACTCGGCCTCGACCACACACCGTCAGTTGACGCCCGAGCAGCAGGAAGCTGCAGGCGCAGGCCCTGGAGTGGTGCGCGTGTCCATCGGGATCGAGGATGCAGACGATCTGATCGCTGATCTCGATCAGGCTCTGTCCAAAGCCAGCGCCTGATCCGATGACCGGGCACAACACAAATGAACTGGGTCAACCCATCGGTTTGCCGGTCGCGGGCGAGTTTCCTCGCCCCACCCCGCCTTACACACCGATGCAGGGCCGGTTCTGTTCCGTTGTGCCACTGGATGTAAACAGGCACGCGCCCGGCTTGTACCGGGCGTTTGCCAACGATACGGACGGCCACAATTGGACTTATCTGCCCTACGGCCCGTTCGACTCTGAGGCTGATTTCACCGCATGGGCGCAGTCAAACTGCGTGGATGCGGACCCGATGTTTCATACAGTGCTCGACGCGGATGAGGTACCCGTGGGGATGGCCTCATACCTTCGGGTCGAACCAGCAGCGGGTTCAATCGAGGTAGGCCATATCCACTTCTCTCCCCTGCTCCAGCGCAAACCGCAATCGACCGAGGTTATGTATCTGATGATGCGCCGTGTGTTCGATGAGCTTGGTTATCGCCGCTATGAATGGAAATGCGACGCCCTGAACGCGCCATCAAAACGCGCAGCTGAACGTTTGGGTTTCACGTTCGAGGGCGTCTTCCGGCAGGCGACACATTACAAAGGACGCAACCGGGATACGGCGTGGTTTTCGATTATCGACAGCGAGTGGCCGCGCATTCGCGCGGCATTCGAGAACTGGCTTGCGCCGGGGAATTTCGATGCATCGGGCCGGCAGCGCCAACCGCTGCAAGCCCGGGTTGGATCGTAGATTACTCCGCGATTTCGAACTCCATCGCGATATTGACCGAAACGGAAATCTCTCCGCCTGCGACCGGCACGCCACCGGCGTCCGACATAGCCATCTCGCGCATCTGAGCCATCGGGCGAACACCACCGCCGTGGTCGTTGATCGATAGGACGGGACCCAGCGTAACCCCGGACGCCTGCGCTAGTTGCTGCGCCTTCTCGGTCGCATCTGCCACAGCCTTGGCCCGTGCTTCAGCCTCAAGCGGTTTGGGCTCTTGCACGCCAAAACTCAGACTGCCGAAATCATTGGCACCGTCCTTGATGACCGCATCCATGATCTGGCCCAGATTATCCAGATCCCGCACGCGTACCGAAACGCGGTTGGACGCGGTGAACCCAGTGATCTTGGGTGGCTCATTGCTGGAATTGCTGCGCCCCGACCAGACCGGTGAAAGCGAAAGATCGCGCGTCTGAACATCGCGCGCCTCCAATCCCATTTCGTCCAGTCGTTTGAGGATCTGCGTCACCGCGTCCGAGGTCGCCTGCATCGCTACCGATGCCTGCGCATCCTGATTGGTCACGCCCAGTGTTATCGTTGCCATATCGGGTGCAACCAGAGCCGTACCGGTCCCGCTGACCGAGATGCGACGTTCTTCCGCATGGGCGGGCAGCGTCGCGGTGGCAGCGGCCATGGCGGCCAAAAAAGCAAGTGTCTTCAAGATGATCCCTCCTTGATGCTTGCCCTCAAGATGGGTGGTCAGGCCCGTACACGGCAAGGGGGAAACGTGCCTTTTTCTTTCCCTCGGCGAGTTCCTGCTCTAATCTCGGCGGGCAGACATCTAAGCGTTTGCATAAAAGCCGACAATTATGGTTCATCGCGATTATGAAACCCGCCTTTGCGCTGTCATTTTCTGAAAACGGCATTTCCTTGCATCATCAGTCGGATGGAGACTGGTACTGCATTGGTACCGTTCCGTTAGATGCGTCGGATTTCGCGGACCAGATGCAGGCCCTTCGGGATCAGGGATTCGCGCTGGAAAATGACCTGAGTTGCAAGCTTGTGATTCCATCAGATCAGGTGCGCCGCTTGGTTGTCGACACCGATGGTTTGGACACCGAAGCAGCGGCGAAAAATGTCAAGGATACGTTGGCCGCAGCCACGCCCTATGAGCTATCAGAGCTGGCTTATGTCGCGGGCGACGTGGGGACTGAGACCCCGGTTGCCGCTGTGGCCCAGCAAACGCTGGACGAAGCCAGCGCATTTGCCACCGATCATGGCTTTATCCCCGAGGCATTCTGGGTCAGCGCAACCGGCAACGATACTTTGGACGCGCCATTTCTGGAACTGCCGATCATTGTGGATGAGGACGCTGTGATTGCGGCCCCCAAACCCGTTGATACGCCGGACATACCGGTTCACGCCATCGCTGAAGATGCTGCCCCCCCTGCATTTGAGCCTGCTACCAAAGCACCGCCCTCGTCTGCCAAGACAGGAACGGATCTGAAACGCTTTGCAATTCCTGCGATCGCAGCGTCGGTTGTGGTTGGAATGTTGCTGGGTGTCTGGTCTTACAACAGCTCTGACCCCGTAATTGTCGAAGTGGCCGAACCGTTAGAGCCCGAGCTGCAGCCAGAGCCAGAAACTGCAACTGCAGAACCGCAGGCACAACCCGAACCTCAGGAAACCGAGATCGCAAGCCTCCCACAAGAACCTGAAGTGGCAGAGGAAGAACCGGTGCTCACCCCCACGGACGAGGCCATTCTCGAGGCACTGAAGATTGAACCGGAGCCGGTCGAAGACATCGCTGATCTGCCAGAGAGCAGAACCGAGTTTCGTGAGTTTACCGGCACCGCCCCCGTTGAACCTTCAGATCTGGAGCCAGCGCCTGTGGCTGGCGTGGATAATCAATATCTCACATCGGTCGATCGCTCGGACCTGTCGACCGATTCCGTCGCACTACCCGAACTTGCCAGCCTCGACACAGATGCGTCTTTTGAGTCGATCTCTTTGCCAGGCCAAGCGGGGCAGCGGTTCAACCTGGATGAACGCGGACTTGTGACGCCAAGTGCCGAAGGCACGCTGAACCCGGCCGGTGTGATGGTTTATCTGGGTCGTCCCGCATCCGTGCCCCCCGAACCCCCAACCAGGTTCGAAACAGAACCCGTTGTCATAGAAGAGGTCGATGAGAGACTCGCGGCGTTTCGCCCACGGCCACGCCCGGAAAATCTGGTGGATCAATTCGAACGCCAGCAACTTGGCGGTCGATCCCGGCAAGAGCTGGCCTCGGTCCGGCCTAAGCTGCGGCCCGAGTCTCTGCAAACCCCTCCGCAGGTCGATGAAACCCCGACTGCGCTGGCTGTTGTACGGGTACCCCGTCCAAAAATCAGGCCTGCCAGCATCACGGCGCGCGCGACACGGCAACCTAGTTCTGGGAGTGCAGCGCTGGCCTCGACCGCAAATGTGGCCAGTAATGCCGATGAAGTTGGTTCGTTCCAGCCCAGAACGGTCAATCCCAAAATTCCGTCTTCCGCGTCAGTTGCGAGACAAGCAACCATCGACAACGCGATTAACCTGCGCAAATTGAACCTAATCGGCGTGTACGGCACCCCGGCAAACCGCCGTGCTTTGGTCCGCCTGCCCAGCGGACGCTACAAAAAGCTGAAGGTGGGCGATCGCATCGACGGAGGTAATGTCATCGCCATCGGCGACAGCGAGTTGCGCTATCAGAAGCGCGGCAAGAACATCACGCTCAAGATGCCGCGCGGGTAAAGAAAAAGCGCCATGTCGGTCAGACACGGCGCTCGGTTGATTTCATTGATTCATGTTTAGGCTGCCGAGATTTCACCCGACTCGATCTGCTCGCGTTCGATCGATTCAAACAGGGCTTTGAAGTTGCCCTCACCAAACCCGTCATCCCCTTTACGCTGAATGAACTCAAAGAAGATCGGGCCAATGACTGTTTTCGAAAAGATCTGCAGCAGAATCTTGGTCTCACCGCCATCAACTACACCTTCGCCGTCGATCAGAATGCCGTGCTTCATCATCCGATGCTTGGGCTCATCATGGCCGGACACACGGTCGTAAGACATGTCATAATAGGCCTCGTTCGGACCGGGCATGAACTTCAGACCCTTCTCGGCAATGGCATCGGTCGAGGCGTAGATGTCGTCGCTGCCCACCGCGATATGCTGGATGCCTTCGCCGTTGTACTTCTTCAGGTAGGAGACGATCTGTCCGGTCTCGCCACGATCTTCATTGATCGGAATGCGGATGCGACCACAAGGTGAAGTCAACGCGCGACTGTAAAGCCCGGTGAACTTACCTTGAATGTCGAAAAAGCGGATTTCACGGAAGTTGAACAGGTCGCCGTAGAATTTGAACCACTTGTCCATGTTGCCCTTGAATACGTTGTGGGTCAGGTGATCGAGATAGTAGAACCCATCGCCGCGCGGTTTTGACTGCTCCAGCCATTCAAATTCCTCATTGTAGGGCGAGGTGTCATAATACTGATCGATGAAGTAGATCAGCGAACCACCAATGCCCTTGATCGCCGGAACGTTCATGGTCTTGTCTGCGCCATCATAGGGCTCAGCCCCTTTGGCGATCGAGTGCTCATAAGCCTTCTGAGCATCAACAACGCGCCAGCCCATGGCAGGGGCGCAGGGGCCGTGCTCGGCCACGAATTTGGCTGCAAAACTATCAGGATCCGCGTTCAGAATGTAGGTTACATCACCCTGTTGCCAAAGCTCGACCTTGGGGGTGTCGCGGTGATAGCCGACATAGTCGAAGCCCATTCGCGCAAACAGGTCTCGCAGCTCTTGCGGCTCGGGGTGTGCGAATTCAACAAACTCAAACCCGTCGGTACCGGCTGGGTTTTCTTCGCTGATGACAGATTTCGGGGCGTTATGCGGGAAAGGACCCATGGCGCGTCTCCTCGGAAAACAGGAATTTCTTTGCTGACTCAAAAATACGCCTTAATGAGTGCTGTTTCTGCGCATTGTTTTCGTATAAACTAAGTTTAGATGCGTACTTTCCGCATATTGATTGCAAATCTTGAGGAAACGCCGCACGTGCTGGATCGGATTGATATCGGAATACTCGCAGCTTTGCAGCGCGACGCGCATCTGACGTCGCAGCAATTGGGTGATGTGCTGAATCTATCCGCCAGTCAGGCGGGCCGTCGCCGACAGCGCCTTGAGGCCGAGGGTTACATCACAGGGTACACCGCACGACTGGACCCGCTGAGGCTGGGGCTACAGGTTCAGGGGTTCATTCAGGTGCATCTGGGCACTCATGGTCCCGAACAATCCGCAGGCTTCGCCCGCATGGTCAACACCCGCCCCGAGATCACCAGCGCCTGGACGATGACAGGTGAGGCAGATTATCTGCTTCACGTCTATTGTGACGACTTATCCGCACTCAATACCTTGCTTCACGAAGTGATCCTGCCGCATCCTGCAGTTGCACGGGTGCAAAGCCAGATCGTAATGGACCAATTGAAACGCGACGCGCCGCTCCCGACCTGAGCGGATTTAAGAGGACAATAATGAACGAGTTCCTTTATCAGGCATCGATCTATCTGGCAGCTGCGGTGATCGCGGTGCCGCTTTCCGCCCGTCTGGGTCTGGGATCGGTGCTTGGTTACCTAGCTGCGGGCATCGCCATTGGCCCAATTTTGGGCCTTGTCGGGGCCGAGACGGAAAGCCTGCAGCATGTGGCCGAATTCGGCGTCGTGATGATGCTGTTCCTGATCGGGCTCGAGCTTGAGCCCCGTGCCTTGTGGGATATGCGGGACAAATTGTTAGGCTTGGGCGGGCTGCAGGTCGGCCTGTCGACCGCAGCAATCGCAGCTGTGGCGTTCTATGCGGGTCATCAATGGTCGGTGGCGCTGGCGGTTGGATTGACCTTGTCGCTTTCTTCCACGGCAATCGTGCTGCAGACCCTGTCCGAAAAGGGCCTGATGCAAACCAACGGAGGTCGAGCGACCTTCTCGGTCCTGCTGACGCAGGACATTGCCGTAATCCCGATCCTAGCTTTCCTGCCGCTGCTTGCCCTGCCCGCAAGTATCCACATCGAAGATGACGGCTCCATCAGCCGTGGCGTAGGCATAGCCAAAGACGCGGATTATCACGCCAAACTCTCGCTGGTCGAAGGTCTGCCCGGCTGGGCCGTTACGCTTGTCACCATTGGCGCCGTCGCGTTTGTCGTATTGGCCGGCATCTACCTGACCCGCCCACTGTTCCGTTTCATCCACGCCACCCACCTGCGCGAGATGTATACGGCACTGGCGCTAATGATCGTGGTCGGCATCTCGTTCCTGATGACCCTTGTGGGCCTGTCGCCCGCTCTTGGCGCGTTTCTGGCCGGAGTGGTTCTGGCCAGTTCGGAGTTCCGACACGAAATGGAAAGCGACCTTGAGCCGTTCAAGGGGCTGTTGCTGGGCCTGTTCTTCATCACCGTGGGCGCTGGGATCGATATCGGGTATTTCTTCGCCGACCCGTTTGACCTGATCGGTTTGGCCTTGCTGGTCATACTGGCCAAGGGGATCATCCTGTTCATCGTCGGGCGCGCCTTCAAGCTGCGCGGGCGCGATCACTGGCTGTTCACGCTGGGTTTGGCCCAGGCCGGCGAATTCGGCTTTGTCTTACTGGCGTTTTCTACGCAGCAGAACGTGATTCCGCCGGGCTTGTCGCAAAAACTGTTGATGATCATTGCGCTGACCATGTTGATCACACCGCTTCTGTTTATCGTCTACGACGTACTTTCGCGCTTTCTCGGCGAGAGCAATCCGCAGGTTGAACCCGATCAGATCGACGAAAAAGGCCCTGTCATCATCGCCGGGATCGGTCGCTTTGGGCAGATCGTCAACCGGCTGGTACAGGCAAGTGGGTTTAAAACAGTTGTTCTGGACCACGATATCGAAACGATCCAGCTGATGCGACGGTTCGGTGTCAAAGGCTTCCTTGGCGACCCGACTCGCCCCGAATTGCTGCGCGCTGCTGGAATCGAAAAGGCAGCGGTCCTTGTCGCGGCCATGGATGACTACAAACAGGTCACCCGTCTCGTCGGATATGCCCGCCGCCAGCGGCCCGATCTGCACATCATCGCCCGCGCCCGCGACCGCAACCATGTCTATGAACTGTATCAGGCCGGGGCCAACGACATTGTCCGCGAGATGTTCGACGGATCGCTACGCGCGGGCCGCTATGTTTTGGAGAACATTGGCCTCAGTGAATACGAGGCCGCACAAGCTGAACAAACCTTTTATCACCACGACCGGGGATCGGTGCGCGAGCTTGCAGAACTGTGGATCCCCGGCATGCCCACAGCCGAAAACAAGAAATACATCGAGCGTGCGCGGCAACTGGAAAAAGATCTGGAAACCGCGCTGCTGGAACTGGCCGAGGAACACGCCAAGAAGTCGGCTTAACCGTCCGACACACCCGCTTCAGCGAATGTCGCCATGCCGGAATGGCAAGCAACCGCGCTTTTCAGAATGTTGATCGCCAACGCCCCGCCCGAGCCCTCGCCCAAGCGCAGGCCGAGGGTCAGCAATGGCTCCTTGCCGAGCTTGCCCAGCATCGCGGCATGCGCGCCCTCGGCGCTTTGGTGGCCCGCGATGGTGTGATCAAGCGCTGTTTCCGAAATCTGCGCCAGACAGGCTGCAGCTGCGGTGCAGATGAATCCATCCAGAATGACCGGTATCCGCAATACGCGCGCGGCGGCTATCGCACCAGCCATAGCCGCAATCTCGCGTCCGCCGAGGCACCTTAGAATATGAAGTCCATCGCCCTGACCATGCAGAACGACGCCTTCCGCAACAACCCGGGTTTTATTCGCCAGTCCGGCATCATCCACACCGGTCCCGCGCCCGGTCCAGTCGGCGGCATCCCCGCCAAATAGCGCGCAAACGATGGCGGCAGCCGGCGTGGTATTTCCGATCCCCATCTCTCCAACAACCAGCAGATCGGCCTGCGGATCAACCGCCTGCCATCCTGTGCGCAGTGCGCTTAGAAATTCCTCTTCGCTCATCGCGGGGGTTTGGGTAAAATCTGCGGTCGGACGGTCCAGCTCCAGCGCGTGCACGTCCATCTTCGCGCCCGCAGCCTTTGCCAACTGGTTGATCGCCGCGCCGCCATGTTCGAAATTCATGACCATCTGCACCGTCACTTCGGGCGGGAACGCCGAGACACCTTGAGCAGTTACGCCATGGTTGCCCGCAAACACGATGACCTGCGGCGCATCGATCCGAGGCCGCGCATCCCCGCGCCAACCTGCATACCAAATCGCCAGGTCCTCAAGCCGCCCCAACGCGCCGGGCGGTTTGGTTAGTTGACCGTTGCGCTCTTCCGCGCCCTGCTTGGCAGCGGTGTCCGGACCGGGTGCGCCGGTCAGCGCATTGCGGAAACTGTTCAGGTCATTGAGTTCGGGCAGCATGGAAAGCCTCGTTGCATCAGAGTGGTTGTGTGTGTTTAACCAATGCTGGCAAAGCAACAAGACCCGGAAAGGCCTGGGAGTGACCAAAAACGACACCGCCCCGTTTTCCCTGTGGGATATCCCGCTGGCTCTGGTCCTTTTGACGCGCCTGCCCCTGCCACCCCTGCCCGATCAAGCGTTCACCCGCCAGTCGCGTGCGGCTTGGGCCCATCCCCTTGCCGGGCTTGTTGTGGGGGCGCTGGCTTGCGGCGTCGCCTGGATTGCAATCTGGGCGCAGCTGCCAACCCTTGCCACCGCCGCCCTGCTGGTCGCCACGTTGATCATCGCAACCGGAGCGATGCACGAAGACGGGCTAGCCGATACGGCCGACGGGCTTTGGGGCGGCTTCACAACCGAACGTCGACTGGAGATCATGAAGGACAGCCATATCGGCACTTACGGCGTACTGGCCCTGTTGCTGGGCCAACTGCTTCGAATTGCTGCTGTCATGGCACTGATCGGTGCGGGTCTGTTGACGGGCATATTGGCCGCCTGCCTGTTCTCACGCGCCGTGATGCCCGTGCTGATGCGCGCGCTACCCAACGCTCGCAAATCGGGGCTGAGCCATTCGGTTGGTGCGCCCCCCTTGTCTGCGGTGCTGGCCGGTATCGTGCTGGCTATCGTCCTGTCGCTATTGCTGCTGGGTGGATCAGCCATCACGCCGATGCTCTGCGCCCTGCTTGCAGCGGCTTTTGTCGCTCGCATCGCCAAGACCAAGATCGGTGGCCAAACCGGTGATATTCTGGGGGCCACGCAGCAGGTCTCGGAAATCACCTTCCTCCTGGCGCTGACAGCCTCAATCTAAGACGCCCCACCGGTTTCAATGCGCAGCGTCGCGCCACAGTGTTTGCAATGCACAGCATCCGGATCGTGCCGGAACAGGCCGCAGCTTGGGCATTTGTAGCGCACTTTCTGCGGCATGAAGATTGCCTGCGCCAGACGGACAAACAACGCCACGCCAACAACCATGATGAAAACGGAAAACAGCTTTCCCGCTGGTGTGCCCAGCGTGATATCTCCGAACCCCGTTGTCGTCAGGGTCGCCATAGTGAAATAAAGCGCGTCGATATAGGGGGTCTGCGCATCTTCGGGGACGAAAAAGACCAGTACTGCAGTCGAGGTTGCAAAAACAAAGACCATCAGATTGATCGCCGCAATCACCGCGTCCTCGTGGGTTCGAAAGAAAGGACTATCTCGGCGCAAATCCCGCAGCAGATGATAGGAATGGATCAGCCGCAACGCGCGCAATATCCGAAGGAACGCGAGATTGCCGGTCAGGAACGGGTCAAGCAGCAGCGACACGATCACAACGATGTCTGCCATCGTGTAAATCTGGCGCAGCAGTTTCCAGCGGTCTTTGGAAATCCACATCCGCGCGGAGAAATCCATTAGGATGATCAGCCCGACACCCAAACTTGCCGCCGTCAGCCCAGGCCCGTGCGGGATATTCGCCGTGGAGACAAAAAAGATGATCGAGGCGATATCGAACAGGATCAGCCCATAGCGAAACCAGACCGAGACCGGCTCGTGGCTGATGTAGAGAAACTTGACAGTTTGCTTCATCATGTCCCCGTATCTTCCTGCAGTTACAGAAAAATACCCGACACACACCACAAGACCAAGCGCCTAGTCACGAAAAAGGGCCGCCCCGGATATCGGGACGACCCTTAAATTGGCTTGAACGCGATCAGGCTGCGCGTGAGGTCAGAACCTCATCGACCTGTTTGGCAGCCGAAATCTCATCGGCGCCAGAAACTGCGGCCACTTCGCGTGTCAGACGTTCCAGCGCGGCTTCGTAAAGCTGACGCTCGGAATAACTCTGCTCGCGCTGGTCGTCGGTGCGGTGCAGGTCGCGGACCACTTCGGCGATCGAGATCAAGTCACCCGAGTTGATCTTTTGCTCGTATTCCTGCGCCCGGCGCGACCACATGGCGCGTTTGACCTTGGCCTTGCCTTTAAGCGTCTTCATTGCCTGGCTGATAACATCCGGCGAGCTAAGCGACCGCAGACCGGATTCGGTGACCTTGTTGGTTGGTACCCGCAGGGTCATCTTGTCTTTTTCAAAAGAAATCACGAACAGCTCAAGCGAGAAGCCTGCAACTTCCTGCTCTTCGATTGACACGATCTGACCTACGCCATGAGCCGGGTAGACGACATAATCGTTCGGGCGGAACTCAAGCTTTTTCGATTTCGACATTCATATTCATCCTTCATTACTGATCGGGATATGAGACGACAAAAGCACCACAGCCGAGGCCCTGCATGGCCCCGTCAGGCGGCTTATTTGTCATAAATTCAGAACTCCAAAGCGAGCATACTTACGGAGCACATCCCAATCACAGTCATCATTCGGTCCCTAGTATATCACAAATTTGCGACACTCAAAAGACCGCGCCAAGGTAAATGGGAAATTCCCTTTCTACCTCAACTAATTAATGCACAGATTGATGCCAAATGAACGGTAACCGGCTGCCGAATCGGTCAACCGCCCTCGCCGGGGGCTTCCGAGAAATATTTCTCCATCTTGCCTTCTTCGCCGTCGCGTTCCTCGGCCTCGGGCAAGGGGTCTTTTTTGGTCACGATCACCGGCCACATTTCCGAGTATTTCCGGTTGAATTCGACCCACTGCTCCATCCCCGGCTCGGTGTCCGGGCGGATGGCGTCGGCGGGGCATTCGGGTTCGCAGACACCGCAGTCAATGCATTCGTCGGGGTGAATGACCAATGTGTTTTCACCTTCGTAGAAACAATCCACCGGACAAACCTCGACACAGTCGGTGTATTTGCAGCCTATGCAGTTTTCGGTGACAACGTAGGTCATGTTGGATTTCCCGTTTGCGCTTTGGCGACTAGCTAATCCAGTCTGACCGCCGCTTCAAGGTCAGATCACCCCTTTGGGATGCGAGAAAGATCAAGCGCGCGTCTTTCTTTCTTGGTTGGACGACCTTTTCCCTCAAACGCAGGATTCTTGGGCGATACGTCCTGCTTTTCGGTCATATCAAAGTACAAAGCTTGCGCCTCGGGGGCCGGGCCGCGACGCACGCCAAGCGCTTCGATACGTACAACCCGAACAATACGCCCCTGCGGAAAGGTCAGGACATCTCCGGGTGCCACGGCTTGCGCCGGTTTCAGCACCCGATTTCCGTTCAGACGCACATGGCCGCCGCTGACCTGTTTGGCGGCCAGGCTACGGGTCTTGAAGAACCGCGCCTGCCACAACCATTTGTCGATCCGCAGCTTGGCCTCGGCCATCGCGGATCAGTTGCCGTCCTTCAGACCCATCAACGCTGCCGCAAATGGGTTATCGGGATCGATTGCCTTTTCCTTTTTGGGTGGCCGTGACGAGAAGGTCTTGGCGCCCTGAGGCTTGCCCCCCTTCTTGCCATGCGGCTTGCCCTGAGGTTTACCACGCGGCTTGCCCTTGCCCTGCCCCTGCTCGCGACGCGGACCACGGTTTTGCTGACGTTGGCGCCCCCAAGTGAAGGTGTAGAACACCTCAATTTCGGGCTCATCCAATTTGGACTCTGCTGATTTCTCAGTGGCCGTAGCCTCTGCTGCCGCCTCGGTGCTTTCGGAGGCTTCGGCTGACGCCTCGGCGGTTATACCGACGTCATCCGCTTCGGCATTTGCGGTCGGTGTCTCATCGATGACGGGTTGTTCCTCGGCTTCCGCCACAGGCTGCTCCGTGGGGACCGGTTTGGCCTTCTCACGTTCGCCGCGTTCGGCCTTGTAACCCAGTCCCTGCATCAGGTCTGCAAACTGTTCCAAGGTCATGCCGGTAATCGACAACATGTCGGGTTTGGCTTCGAACCCACCGCGGCTATCCTCGGACCGCAGCATGTCGGCCAGCCGTTCCAGCATATCGATCCGGATTGAGCGTTCGCCCGCATCGCGGTAGCCGCACATGATGTCATAGCCCTGCGGCGCGTCCTTGGCGACCGGAACGGTAACCAGACCCGGAGGTGGTGCTTCGGGGAACTCCTGCAAGCCACCGGACAATGCCCAAAGTACCAGACGCAGGCGCGTTGGCGCGGGTTTCAGCAGCAGCGGCATGAAGATGGTGAATTGACCGAACCGGATGCCATGTTTACGCAGCGCACCACGGGCGTCCTGATCCAGATCCTTGACCTCTTGCGCAACCTGCACACGGGGCAGGACGCCCAACGACTCGACCATACGGAAGGCAAAGCCCTTCGCCAGGCCCGTCAATTCTTCATCCCGCGACAGGTTCAGCAGCGGCTCGAACAGGGCTGCCACTTTGCGGTCGATGAAATGCTGCAGGCGGCGCTGAACCTTCTGTTCCACGTCCGGCCCGGCGGCCTCATCGACAAAAACCTCGACCACGGGCTTGAGAGGCTCGGCACCGGCAACAAGTTTGCCCACGGCATACTCGCCCCACATCAGGCCACCCTGATCGGTGAAATCAATTTCGGTATCGGGCGCATTGTAGAAGCGATCGGCACGCAGATGGAATTGCGGCGCGAGTGCTTGCAGAGAGGCTGACTTCAAGGCTTTCGCTTCAGTCCCCTGCGCGCTTTTGTCCGGGGTAAACCGGAACCCTTCCAGACGACCGACGAATTCACCTTCGACGGTCACTTCACCCTTGTCATTTACTTCGGCCAAAAGGGCCTCCTTCTGTTTGAGCCGGCGCAGCAACACTGACGTGCGCCGGTCCACAAATCGCTGAGTCAAACGGTCGTGAAGAGCGTCCGACAGCCTGTCTTCTACAGTGCGCGTTTCCTCGCGCCAATGGGATTCGTCACGCACCCAACCGTTTCGTTGCGCAACATATGTCCAAGTGCGAATATATGCCAACCTTTTGGACAATGCATCAATGTCGCCATGGGTTTGGTCGATACGGCGGATTTGCCGCGCCATGAAATCATCGGGGATACTTCCGCGCTCATGCAGATGGCCATAGATCACCTCAAGCAGGCTGGCATGTTCGGCATGGCTGATGCCGCGAAAATCGGGGATTCTGCACACATCCCATAGCAAACGGATCGACGGTCCATCGCTGGCACGGGCAACGACTTCGGTGACTTGGGACAGAGATTTCAGGACGTTCAGATCGTCAGCTGGCCGCGCTTTGATCAGGTGCTCATTGTCTGGGCTGATCTCAAGCGAGTCGATTAGTGCGTCGATTGAGCCGAACCGCAAAGCGGCATTCCGCCAATTCAACTTTTTCATAGGCGTGAACCGGCTGTCCATAATGGCTTGGGCTACGCCCTCATCCAGCGGCGGAGCCTCGCCCGTCACACCAAACGTGCCATCCGACATTCCGCGCCCGGCCCGTCCTGCGATCTGGGCCAACTCGTTGGGGGCCAGAGGCCGCATTCGGCGGCCATCAAACTTGGTCAGAGATGAGAACGCCACATGGTTCACATCCAGGTTCAACCCCATTCCGATGGCATCCGTAGCCACCAGATAATCAACCTCACCGTTTTGATAGAGGTCAACCTGCGCATTCCGCGTGCGAGGGCTGAGCGCCCCCATGACGACCGCCGCCCCGCCCTTTTGGCGACGAAGCAGCTCGGCGATGGCATAGACATTGTCGACCGAGAATCCGACGATCGCACTGCGTGCAGGCATTCGGCTGATCTTTTTCGAACCAGAATAGACCAGCTGAGACATCCGTTCACGCCGGATGAACTGCGCTTCGGGCACAAGGGCCGCGATGGGGCCGCGCATGGTGTCAGAGCCGAGGAATAGCGTTTCATTGGTGCCGCGCGACCGCAACAGGCGATCAGTAAAGACATGGCCGCGTTCGGGATCCACGCAAAGCTGAATTTCGTCAATCGCCACAAAATCAGTGCCCATGCCTTCTGGCATCGCCTCAACTGTACAGACCCAGTATTGTGTGCGCGGCGGTACGATCCGTTCCTCGCCTGTCACCAGCGCCACAACAGACGGACCGCGAATAGCGACAATCTTGTCATAGACCTCGCGCGCGAGCAGCCGCAGCGGCAGACCGATGACACCGGTCCGGTACCCCAGCATACGTTCAATCGCGTAGTGAGTTTTACCTGTGTTCGTCGGGCCAAGTACGGCCACGATTCGGGATGACCCGCTCACCTTTGCCCCCTGCGCCCTGAGACTTACAGCGCCTTGCCTTCAACCTGAGGCTTCAGCCGATTCACGGCATTGGTTACTTCTTCATGATGGGGATGTATAGCCAGCGCACGTGAATAGGCCTCAAGTGCTTGTTCTGGCTTGCCCACGATCTCAAAGATGAGGCCAAGGCCGTAAATAGCGTCGTAGTTGTTCGGATTCAGGGTCAATGCCTGTTCAAGATCCGCCGCAGCCATGCCAAACCTGTCAATGCCGAAGAAAACCGAAGCGCGCACATGCCAACCCTCGGCAAACTCGGGTGCGTGATCGGTAAGCGCCGTCAAATGATCAAGCGCGGCCTCGACATCCCCGTCATCCAGCGCTTCGCGTCCGCGTTCCAACAGCAAATCCGCTGAAGCCGAACCTGATTGTGACCACAGCGCCTGCAATTGCCGATCCAATCCGATGGCCTGTTCGGGCGTCGATTGCGCCAGTTGCTGCAACAGTGATGCCTCGTCCCGAGAATCCGCCTGCTGCGCGATGCAACTGGTGGAAAACGTGACTATGACGGCAAGTGCCGCGACGGTACGTTTGAGATTGGTGATTGCAATACCCATAACAATGGTCAGTGTAGCGTAGCGACCGGGGATGTCCATTCACGGCGCATGAACAATATGAGGAAGACCATGAGCGATATTCTGGAAAAAGCCGCGGCGGCATTGAATGAGAAACTGTCGGGCGGCGATTTCGATGCGTCAGCCAAATTTGCCATTGCCGATCTGGGTTCTATCATTCTGGATGCAAGCGGTGCGCGGGTAAGCGACGAAGATGCTGATGTGACCCTCAGCGCCGATGCGGACACCTTTGAACAGATTCTCAGCGGCGACCTGAACCCAACCGGTGCGTTCATGTCCGGCAAGCTGAGCGTTGACGGAGACATGGGAATTGCCATGAAACTCGCCTCGGTGCTGGCCTGATGGAGTTTTCGCCGGCCCCCTTATTCGAAGACGTGGCCGGCGGCCCTGCCGATGGTGCGGCGCATTGGCTGATCACCGAAGATGGCAAACGTATCCGCGTGGCACATTGGCTGCCCGACGGCGATGCGCACGGCACGGTGATGCTTTTCCCCGGTCGCACGGAATACATCGAAAAATATGGTGATACCGCCAAGGAATTTGTGAACCGGGGCTTTGCAAGTCTCGCGGTCGATTGGCGCGGGCAAGGGCTTGCAGATCGCCTGCTGGATGATCCGCGGATCGGTCATGTCGAACAATTCACCGATTACCAGCACGACGTTCGCTCAATACTGAAACTGGCCGAACAACTGGAGTTGCCCAAGCCCTGGTACGTCATAGGCCATTCCATGGGCGGAGCTATCGGGCTTCGCGCCGTTTTGGAGGGGGCTGATTTTGCGGCCTGCGCCTTTACGGGCCCGATGTGGGGGATTTTCTTTACACCAATCATGAAGCCACTCAGCCAGCTAACTGCCTATTGGGGGCCACGCTTGGGCTTGGGCGAGAAAACCCCGCCCACCACCACGCTAGAGAGCTATGTGGCCTCACAGCCCTTCGAAGGAAACGTGCTGACACGCGATCCGGCGATGTACCGAATGATGCAGGATCAGTTGGCCGCACACCCTGAACTTGCTTTGGGCGCACCGTCTACCATCTGGCTGCGCGAGGCGCTGGATGAATGCACCTGGCTGGTGGAACAGGCCGCGCCCGAGATCCCTGCCCTGACCTTCTTGGGTAGCCATGAACAGATCGTGGACCGCAAGGCCATTCGGGCACGTATGGCCAACTGGCCTAGCGGTACTCTGGTCGAGATTCCCAACGGCGAACACGAAGTTCTGATGGAGGCACCCGAGGTGCGCGGGCCGGTCTTTGATCAACTTGCTGCACATTTCGCGGCAGCCGCGGCGAAACCAAAACCCGAGCCCTGTCATTAAGGTTTGACCAGACAGCTTGCTTGTGATCCGGACGTGCCGCGCCTAAATGTTTGCCAACGCAGATTATTCGAGGTGTTCCATGCGCGACCTTCCCTTTCCCGTCCGTGATGCAAATGCAGGCGGCGGTGCCGATGATCTGGGCAATTTGCCGGAATGGGATCTGACGGACCTCTATGCCTCGGAAGATGCACCCGAACTGGCCCGCGATCTGGACTGGTTGGAGGGCGAATGTGCGTCCTTTGCCACTGATTATGAGGGTAAGCTGGCCGAATTGGACGCAGCTGGCCTACTGACCTGCGTGCTGCGCAACGAAAAGATCAACGCCATCGCCGGGCGGATCATGTCCTTTGCCGGATTGCGCTATTACCAACTGACCACCGACGCGGATCGCGCCAAGTTCCTGTCTGACATGCAGGAGAAGATCACCGTCTTCACCACGCCTCTGGTGTTCTTCACGCTGGAACTGAATCGCATCGACGATGACGCGCTGGCTGCTCATTTTGCCGCCAATGCCGATCTGGCGCGATACGAGCCCGTGTTCCGTCGCATTCGCGCGATGAAACCCTATCAACTGTCTGATGAGTTGGAAAAATTCCTGCACGACCTTGGCGTTGTCGGCGACGCGTGGGAACGCCTATTCGACGAAACAATCGCGGGCCTGACCTTCACCGTCGATGGTGAAGAGCTGAACATCGAAGGTACGCTGAACCTGCTGACCGAGCAGGATCGCGCCAAGCGTGAAGCCGCAGCGCGCGAACTCGCCAACGTTTTCCAAAGCAACATCAAAACCTTCGCGCGCGTTCATAACACGCAGGCCAAAGAAAAAGAGATCGTTGATCGCTGGCGCAAAATGCCATCTGCCCAGACCGGTCGTCACCTGTCGAACGATGTCGAGCCCGAAGTGGTCGAAGCCCTGCGCGAGGCCGTTGTGGCCGCCTACCCCAAGCTGAGCCATCGTTACTACGAACTGAAACGCAAATGGCTTGGTCTGGACGTGATGCAAGTGTGGGACCGTAATGCTCCGTTGCCGATGGAGGACACCCGCATCGTCGATTGGTCCGAGGCCGAGAAGACGGTGATGGACGCCTACAACGCCTTCGATCCGCGCATGGGTGAAATTGCAGCCCCATTCTTCTCGAAAGGTTGGATCGATGCGGCAGTGAAGCCCGGCAAAGCACCCGGCGCCTTCGCCCACCCCACAGTCACCGAAGTTCATCCTTACGTGATGCTCAACTATCTGGGCAAACCACGCGACGTAATGACCCTGGCGCATGAGCTGGGCCACGGCGTGCATCAGGTTCTGGCCGCAGATCAGGGCGAGATGCTATCGTCCACACCGCTTACGCTTGCCGAAACCGCCAGCGTGTTCGGCGAAATGCTGACCTTCCGCAAAATGCTGGATCAGGCCGAGACAGCGGAGCAGCGCAAGGTGCTTTTGGCCGGTAAGGTCGAGGACATGATCAACACAGTCGTCCGCCAGATCGCCTTCTACGACTTCGAATGCAAACTGCACGCCGCCCGTCGTGAGGGTGAGCTGACACCAGACGACATCAACGCCCTTTGGATGAGCGTTCAGGCTGAAAGCCTTGGCCCCGCATTCGAATTCATGGAGGGGTACGAGACCTTCTGGGCCTATATCCCGCACTTCGTCCACTCGCCGTTCTACGTCTATGCCTATGCCTTCGGTGATGGCCTCGTGAACGCGCTGTATTCGGTCTACGAAAGCGGTGCGGACGGGTTTGAGGACAAGTATTTCGAAATGCTGCGCGCCGGTGGCTCCAAGCACCATAAAGAGCTTCTGGCCCCGTTCGGACTGGACGCCAGCGATCCTGAGTTCTGGGACAAAGGCCTGTCGATGATCTCGGGCTTTATTGACGAACTGGAAGCGATGGAAAGCTAATGTTGAAAGGCAGCCTGTATGGCTGCCTCATTTCTCTTTGGCTGATTTCATCGTCGTCACGAAAATGGCCGTGACAATCAATACCGCGCCAACAATCGAAAGCGGTGTGATCGTTGCGCCCAGGAACAGTGCCGAGTTGACAAAGGTAAACACAACCGAGGCGGCGAATAGCAACGTTGCCGTCAATGTCGACACGCGGGCGGCGGCCTCGTACCAAAGATAATAGGCAAGCGCGGTGGGTAAAACGCCCAGAAGGATCAAGAAGATCACATCGTTTGCGGTGGGCATCTGAATAGAAAAAGCCGCCAGTGGCACCAGCAAAACGCCCGAACACAAAAAGATGCCAAACAGGAAGTTCAACCTTTCGGCAGTGGTCTCCGATGACTGCATCGCGCGGCTGCTGGAAATCAGGAACACCGCCCAGCTAAGTCCCGCCCCGATTTCCATCAGATCGCCCAGCAGGGGTTCTCCCCCGCCTTGAAAATCCCGATAGACGGTCAGAAACACACCGAGGATCGCCAGCAGGGTTGCCAATACATCAGTCCGGCCAACGGTGGTATCCGCGAAGAAATACAGGAATATCAACACAAAAAACGGCGCGGTATTCTCAAGCACCATCGCATTCGCGGCACCTGTATGTTCCAGCCCAATATGGAACAGGATATAATTCACGACCGTCGACAACACCGCCAGCCGGAAGTTCCAATCCCTGTACTGGATTGAAACCCGTGCGCCCATCACCCGCAACATGCAGTAAATCGCAAAAGCAGCAATGAACAGGCGCGACACGGCAATCTGTAACCCGCCGAGATCACTAGTCAAATATCGCACGATAACGCTGTGCGTGCCCCATAGAAACGCGGCTAGGAACCCAAGAACCAACCCGTTTTGCAGTACTGATCTCTGCGGCTGATCCTTCACCGGGTGCTCCTCGCGTTATTTTAACTGACTGTCTTTCGAACCCCGCCGATTGATCCCGCCGCGGGATTTGAAGCTGCTGTCACGCTCTTGCTGACAGTCCAGGCACAGCTTTACGCCGGGCAGAGCAAGGCGGCGTTTTTCGGGGATCGGTTCTTCGCATTCAGCACAATGTGTCAGGCTTTCGCCCACAGGTCGCTTTTGCGCCTGCATCCGTGCCAGCTCATCGGAAATCGAAGCTTCGATCTGTTCACTCACCGCGCCATCGCGCGCCCAGCCGCCCGCCATTTAGCCCTCCTGATCCGGTCGGGACAGGATACGCGAGACACCACAGGAGTGGCAAGCTAGAGCGAAACGGCGGCGTCAAAGACCTGATCGATAACCTCTTGTGTGCCCCTCACGAATTCCAACGAACAGGGATATTCAACCCCTTCGCGAACCGATTGGCAGAACGCTTCGACCTGCAATTGATAGTGGTTGTCCGCAGGAAACCGGGGCACCAGAACTTCAAGGCCCGGTCGGTGCAGTTCAACCCGCGCCTCGCCGAACACACGGGCATTGAACGGAGCAGTCAAACGGATCATGCCACCTTCTCCGTGAAACACCATTTCCTGATGTGGATGCATGCGTGTTGAGACGTAGGCGGAATAGGTAAATTCGGGAAACTGCGCGCGTATTTCGGTGAAGACATCCACGTCATTTTCCCACCGGATCGCACCGCTGACCGAGACCGGCTCTTGCCCAGTCGCAAACCGAGCGCTGCCGATAACATACACCCCGATGTCACGCAGCCCGCCCCCACCGGTTTCCGCACGGTTGCGGATGTTGCCCGTGTCCGCCCGGTTGTCATAGCTGAACGCCCCGGTGACATGGACCAGCCGGCCGATCGCTCCGTCTGCGATCAGTTTACGGGTCAGATGCCACTGAGGGTGATGCACGATCATATATGCTTCGGCAGCCAGCAAACCCGTCTGGTCCCTCTTTGCGATCAGCGCGTCAAACTCATCGGCCCGCATGGTCATCGGCTTTTCGCACAGCACATGCTTGCCCGCATCCAGCGCCTTCAGGCTCCATTCGACGTGAAGATGGTTGGGCAGCGGGATGTACACCGCCTCAATCTCAGGATCGGCTAGCAATGCCTCATAGCTGTTGTAGACATTCAAATCAGGGCAATATCTGGCAAAGGGCTCGGCCTTGGCCGGATCCGAGGTCGCCAACCCCGCCAGCCGCGCGCCCTCTGCCGCATGGATGGCGGGCGCCATGTGTTGTCGTGCGAATCTGGCTGCACCCAGAACACCCCAATTGACCGGTTTATGCATGCGCGCCCCCTAAAAATTGATGTAACCCGCCCGGGACGAGTTCTATGTAATTCAGTTCCTGATCTGTCTATCAACCACCTGCCAATAAGTCAGTCCTTTCTCTATCTATTTGAAAATCATACGCCTCTGTAAATTTTTTGATGAGTTTAAAAAACCCCGATAACCTTATACTTTATATCGATAATCTAAAATCGATCGGCGTCAAACCTGCCCTCGCAAATCAGTTTTGTTGATCCAGTCTGATACTACCGCCGTAGCTCAAACATCGACTGGATCATGCTCGGATGGCGCTCTGGCAACATCCGGAGCAACGGCAAACAGGGTGGGAGGCTTACTGAAATGCCAGCAACACATACGATTACAGGAACAGTGCTAAAAAGCGGTGATCCCGGAACGTTTGACAGCGACAATCAGGATTTCGACATTCTCCGCGAAGCGGTGATTGCAGCCGGGCTGGCGGAAACGCTGGACAATCCTGAGGCAGAACTGACCGTCTTTGCCCCAAATGACGCCGCCTTTATTACTCTGGCACAAACACTTGGGTATAAAGGGGATGACGAGGCTGGAGCATTAGGCCACATCATCAAGGCGCTCACCCTGCTTGGCGGCGGAGACCCCATCCCTTTGCTAACCAACATTTTGAAGTATCACGTGGTCGATGGTGAGTTCGACAGCACCACAGTGGTCGGTCTAGGCGACGGGGCTGAAATCCAAACTCTGCTTGGGTCGTCAGTCGAACTGAACCTTGAAAGCGATCCCCCCAGTCTGGGCGATGCCGATCCGGGCATCGACGATCCCGGCTTGATCGCGTTCGACGTGGATGCGTCAAACGGTATCATTCACGTACTTGACGGCGTACTTCTACCCGTCTCGGTGTCGGGCATTCTGGGCAAAAAGAACACGGACTTTATCCTGGGTGACAGCAGCGATGAATTCATCTTTACCGGACGCGGCAAAGACTTTGTTCACGGTGATGGTGGCAATGACGTGATCAACACCGGCTCGGGCAATGATGTGGCGCTTGGCGGTGCCGGGAACGACATAATCTTCGGGGGGCGCGGAAAGGATATTCTGCGTGGCGATGAAGGCCATGACAAAATCTTCGGAGGCCGAGGGAAAGACATCATCGACGGCGGCGAAGGCAATGACAAACTCTTTGGTGGGCGCGGTAAGGACACGTTTGTGTTCGATGAAGGCGACGGTCACGACTGGATTGTCGATTTCCGCGTCGGCAAGGACAAGATCGACCTGTCCGAATACGATGGCATTACCAGCTTTGAGGACATCGAAGCCGATATCGACGGTAAGTTCTTCGGGACCAAGATCGAATTGGACGACGGAGACAGCATCTATCTATCAGGCGTCTGGGCAAGCCACCTGTCCGAGTCCGATTTCATTTTCGCATAACAAAAAAAATCAGCCCGCTCATATGGCGGGCTGATATCTGTCTGGGGTCAGTTTGAACCCAGCATACCTTTTTCGCGCGCAAGCTCACGCATCTTCTTTTGAAGCTTCTCAAACGCGCGCACTTCGATCTGACGAATACGTTCACGGCTGACATTGTACTGCGTGCTCAGCTCTTCCAGCGTAACAGCCTGGTCCATCAGACGGCGCTGAGTCAGGATGTCTTTCTCGCGATCGTTCAGAACATCCAGCGCAGCAGCGAGCAATTCGCGCCGGGCTTCCAATTCATCGCGCGCCTCGTAGTCACCAGCCTGATCGGCATCTTCATCTTCCAGCCAATCCTGCCACTGCATGGTGCCTTCGCCTTCGGACCCCACGGTCGCGTTCAGCGAAGCATCGCCACCGGACATCCGACGGTTCATGCTGATCACTTCTTCCTCGGTCACTCCGAGGTCTTCTGCAATCTTGGCCACGTTTTCAGGACGCAGATCACCTTCTTCCAGCGCGCCAATGCGTGCCTTTGCTTTACGCAGGTTGAAGAACAGCTTTTTCTGCGCCGATGTTGTACCCAGTTTCACCATCGACCACGACCGAAGGACGTATTCCTGGATCGAAGCGCGGATCCACCACATGGCATAGGTCGCCAGCCGGAAGCCTTTTTCGGGGTCAAATTTCTTGACCGCCTGCATCAGGCCCACATTGGCTTCGGAAATCACCTCGGCCTGCGGCAGGCCATAACCGCGATATCCCATGGCGATCTTGGCTGCCAGACGCAGATGCGACGTGACCATTTTATGCGCGGCCTCGGTATCCTGTTCCTCGACCCAGCGCTTGGCCAGCATATATTCTTCCTCCGGCTCCAGCAGAGGAAACTTGCGAATCTCCTGCATATAGCGGTTCAGCCCACCCTCGGGTGTCGGCGCCGGAAGATTTGAGTAATTTGCCATTTATTTCCGCCCCTTGGACAAATGTTTAAGCCCTTAACATGGGATATGGGTACGCTACCCAGTGTATTCAAGAGGATCTGTTAACAGTCTGAGATTAACCCCATGTAAAGGAAAGCTGAAAAGGCCTTTTTCACAAGCCTTTGCAGTTTATTTCAGTGGCTTTCTAAGATTTTCCAGCAGCTCCGCCATATCCTGCGGCAGTGGAGCCTCAAACCGCAATGCCCGGCCCGATACCGGGTGTTCGAAGCCCAACACTGCTGCGTGCAGCGCTTGGCGCGGGAAAGTCTGCACCGCCTCGGCGGCCTCAGACGTGAATGCGCGCGCGGCCAGTTTGCGCTTTCCGCCGTACACCGGGTCTCCGACAAGTCCATGGCCGGCATGGGCCATGTGGACACGTATCTGATGCGTCCGGCCCGTCTCAAGCCAGCATTCGATCAGAGAAAGGCTGCCCGGCGATCCAAAAACCTCGACAATCCGTGCGCGCGTCACCGCATGACGCCCACCGTGAAACAGGACGGCCTGTTTTTGCCGATCCGTCTTGTGCCGTGCCAGCTGAGTCGTCAGACGCATGATGTTGCCCGGCTCAAAGCTGACACCCTTGATCCCGCGCAGACGTGGATCATTGGCATCAGGCAAGCCATAGCAAATCGCGCGATAATAACGCTCGACACTATGCGCCTCGAACTGAGCGGCCAGCCCGTGATGCGCCGCATCTGACTTGGCCACCACCAGCAATCCGCTGGTCTCCTTATCGATCCGGTGCACGATGCCCGGACGCTTGACGCCGCCCACCCCTGAAAGATCATCGCCACAGTGATGCAGCAACGCATTGACCAGCGTTCCGTTCGGAGACCCCGGAGCCGGATGTACCACCATTCCCGCAGGTTTGTTGATTACGATCAGATCGTCATCCTCATAGACGACCTCCAGCGGGATATCTTCGGGACCGATGTGGCTGTCCTCGGCCTCGGCCACGGTGATCCCGATCTGCGCACCTTCGGCTATCTTGGCTTTGGGGTCTTCTACGGCGACTCCATCAACGGTGACGGCACCCTCATTGATCAGTCGGGCCAGCCGGGTGCGCGACAGGTTCTCTTCCGCTGGCACATCCCGCGCAAGCGCCTTATCAAGGCGGGGCGGCGGAGCGGCCGCGATATGAAACTCTATCAGGCGGGTGCCCATGACTGTTCCTTCCGAACCTCAGGAACCGCAGGAAACACCGCAGCTTCGACTGCTGCGGCGGATGGTCATGCTGTTGACCGCGGTAATGATTGGCGGGGTTCTAGTGACATTCGCCCTGATTGTCATCCGCCTATCGGACCGCACTCCGAAGCTGCCCGACCAGATCGAACTTCCGGACGGCGCAAAAGCGCAAGCGTTGACCATCGGCAACAACTGGTATGCGGTCGTGACCGAGGACAATCGGATTCTGATCTTCGACAAGACAACCGGAAAACTACGGCAAGAGGTCGCGCTGGATTAGCGTCAGGCCTGACCCGAAAGCCGGTTCAGCTGATTGGAAAAGCGCTTGTGAGGCGGATAGAGATCGCGCGCTTTCTCAAGATAGGGACGTGCCTTGTTCTTGTTCCCGCGCCGCATGTGTATCTGGCCCGCCATGCCCTGAATAACGACGGTCACGTCATCAAGATCGGCAGCTTTCAGAATAAGCTTCTCGCCCTGCCCGATCTTGCCCGTCCGCTCAAGCAAGCGACCCATGGCGAACATGAGAAACGGGCTTTCCGGGTCACAAGCCAGCGCCTCAGCCATCGTTCGATGCGCAGCTTCGGTATCGCCTTCTGCTTCGTAAAGTTCGGACAGCCGCTTTTGGTACAAGGCACTTTCCGGCACTCCAGCCACGATCTGGCGGATTTTATCGATCGCCTGAGCTCCGGATATTTCCCCTAGATGCCTCTGTAGTATCACCCTCGCGCCCAACAATCGCGGGTCGTCTGCTGGTACGTCGTGAACCTCATCGAGTGAGGTTGAAAGCGCTTCCAATCTTTGTTGGTGATCAAAGATACGACTTGCGCGTTGATCCAGCGCCAGCTCGGCCCAGTCCAAGAGTATGAAATCGAAGTTGCAAGGACGCCTGACGACAACCTTACGCTGAACCAGATACAGGTTATTGAACGGTGCAAACCGGCGTTGCCGAACGACCTTCTGCAACGACCAATCCACAGGCGGCATTAGCCTAAGCGCAAGTTGGGCGCGGTAGAGCATTCTGGACCCCAGCACCACAACATCCGGCCGTAAGGGTTTGGACCAGAACGCTTTAGCAAAGTGCAGCGTCGCCGCACCGCGCTTGCCCTGCATGCCAAGAACAGCGCCGCGCAACGCGCACAAAACAGAATAGTCTTCGGGCCAGAGATGCGGGTTCTGCAATCCCTCTTTGGCATGTGCCTCGCTTTCCTGCCACTTCGACAGGTAAAAACAGTTCAGGGATTGCAGAAGTGGCATAAAGGCGTTGTCGGCCCCGGCGTCCAGAATAGGTTTCGCACTATCATACGCCTCTTCGCAGCGATCCTGCGCTGACAGATGTTGCACCGCCTTTGAATAGATATGCGCCGCCTCTGAGGGATTCAGAAAGGCCGATGGCCCCTTCGCAACCCGTTCGATGAACCGCGCATTGGCCGCCTGCATCTCATCCTTGGACAATACATCGCGGAACACTTTACGCTGCTGCCCCGAAATCCGGGCTGCAGCCATTGAAAAGCCAGATATGTGTGGCGCGATCACCTGATCCGCCCGTGACATCGCAAAAAGCTCCAGAAAGTCCCGCTGCGCCCGGGTCAGAGCCGACAGATCAGCGATATCCGACATCTGCATGAGCTCCGGAAACCGTTGCTTGAAACGGCCTATCACCTCTGGCTGATCCGAAAACATGATCACCGTCTGGCCCTTGGATTTCTCCAGATGGGCCTCGTAAAACTCGTCAGGTTCGATCTTGGCGGGCCAGATCGAATGCTTCCATGGTAATCCGTTCAGGATTTCTCCGCGCCGAATGTGGTAAGCCGAAACCCCCTGCCCCGAGAGCTTCTGATCCGCGCGATCCATGATCTGACGAACCTCATCCACAAATCCAACGCTATGTATGAAATCGCGATAGCGGGGACGGATGGTTTCGATATCTTCCCACGGGAAGGCAAATATCTCGCTCGCTTCTTCGACCAGAACCGAACGGCCAGACGCCAAATGGTCGATCAGCCGCTCGGGTGATGGATCGTTTTGGAAGGCCCAAATTGGCAGAGCGGTCGCGCTTATCGTGTCGAACTCTGCCTGATCAAGGAAATGCGCATCCATCCAGTCTTTGGTGAATAACTCCTCGGGATGATCCAACTCCGGCGCATCGGCGCCTTGCGGGAACCAGTTCACCCGGTAGTCTGTCCCAAAGTCTTCGGCCAGACGGATACAGGTCAGGATCATCAGCAGGCGCGCGCCCAAACAATCCGTACGCTGACCAATGAAAACGCCACGCGTTTGGATCATTGCGCGATCCGGGTGGTCAATGCCCTGCCAACTATTCCAATTATCTGATACATACAGACATTCCCAAACCACGTTCGCCTAAGGTCTTACACAACCGCTACAGTTGAGGCGAGATGTGAAAAACGCGCTGTTTCGCAATTTGTTGCAACACGAATTAAGCAACCGCCGGACGGGCCTGCGACAAATCCGGAGAAATGCGAATGGCCTGCGAGATCAAGTTCAGGCACGCGATTGAGCGCTGGGAAATGATATCCGCCGGAATGCGTGTGGCCGCTGCCAAGGCGTCCGTCAGTGAAACGCCGACATCCGTTGTCAACACGCGCAGCGCGGTGGTCAGGTTCAGATCGGCCCCGGCCAGGGTTCCATCCGGTAAGGTCAGCCTGCTGTTTTCACGTTGGATGACACGCCCTTCCAGCTTGAATTCCTGCAGATCCGTTCCAGCAACGGCCATCGCGTCGCTCACCAGAAACAGATGCCCCGGCCCCTGTTTAGCTGCAAAGGCGGCGCGCATCGTCTGCGGGTGAACATGGATTGCATCCGCTATCAACCCGGCAGACATCGCACCGCTGGACAAGACTGCGCCAACCAGCCCCGGTTCGCGGTTGCCCAACTGACTCATCGCGTTAAACAAATGGGTGGCGCAGTGCGCGCCCGCCTGTGCGTAAGCCACGCAGGTCTGAAACTCGGCATCACTGTGCCCCAACGACACGATGACCCCCGCCTTGCTGAGCGTTTCGACCTGAGCAATCGTGACACTTTCAGGCGCAAGCGTAACCATCAATGCAGGCAACGCCCCTGCCGCTTCTATCAGCTGTGCAAGATCAGCGTCCTGCATCCGGCGGATCAGCCCGCCGTCATGCGCGCCCTTGCGTCGCACCGAGAGATGCGGCCCCTCAAGATGCAAGCCGACAATCCCCTGAACTCCGCGCTGAATGGCCTGAGAAGCAGCAGAAATGGCAGCCGTTGTCTTTTCGGGCGTGTCCGTGATCAGCGTCGGAAGGATCGACGTCGCGCCAAGCTTGCGATGAGCCGCCGCAATACGCTGTAATGTCTCGACCGATGGATCGTCGTTGAACATGACGCCTCCGCCGCCATTCACCTGCAAATCTACATAGCCGGGGCTTAAAATATCGCCCGACAGATCCTGAACCATCTCATCCGAAGGCAACTCGGCTTCGGGCAAAATACTGTCGAGCAGCCCGCCGACGAAACGGGCGGCGTGGCCGTCCTTCAGGGTTTTACCATCAAAGATAGGCCCGCCCGCGAAGGTGATCGTCGCATCGGTCATACCGTCTCCGTCACTTTCCGCAGGTGACGCGGTGCATCGGGATTGATGCCCCGGCGCTTGGCCACAGTTTCGACCATACCGTAGAACGAAGCGATTGAGGCTACCGGATCTGTCATCCAGTGCGTGGTGCGGACATGTGGTAGCCTCACGGCATCAGACACCTGATTGGTCGTTGCGAAGACTTTTGCGCCCTTAGCTGCGAGCGCATCGGCGACTTCGGCGATGTTGGCCTCAGCCGCGTCTCCGGACGAGAACGCAATCACCGGAAAGCCCTGATCCACGATCGAAACCGGGCCATGCAGAACTTCGGCCGAGGAATAGCTTTCCGCATGAATTTGGCAGGTTTCCTTGAATTTCAACGCCGCCTCATTCGAGATCGCCCAGGACATCCCCCGCCCCAGAGTGAACAGGGATTGGCCATCGACTGCCTCGACCACCGCACTCCAATCGCAGGTGATCGCCCGCGATAAATCTTCCGGCAATTTGTGAATTGCAGCCAGCAAGGTATCGTCGCCCTTGACCTCGGCCAGCAACCAAAGCCCGGCGACCAGAGAGGTGACGAAAGTCTTGGTGGCAGCCACGCTAAGCTCGGGGCCTGCAAGGATGGGCAGAGCCGAGGTGGCGTTCTGGGCCAGTGCAGACGTGGTATCGTTCGTGATCGCCACCGAATACGCGCCGCCTTCTGTCAGGGACTTCGTCAGCTGTACGATATCGGGGCTTTGACCCGATTGGGATACCGAAATACACAGCGCCCCGGGGCATCGCATATCGACCCCGTAGATCGATTTCACGCTCGGCCCAACCGAGGCCATGGGCAGGCCCAGCAGCAGTTCCGAAGCGTATTTCAGATAGCTGCAGGCATGGTCCGACGAACCTCGCGCAACCGAAATCAGGAAGCCGGGATCGTGCGCGCGGATCGCGCTTGCGGTCTTTGTAATCGCCGTGGTCCCATCAGTGAGAAGCCGATCAACGGCAAAAGGTATCTCATTGATTTCCTGCCGCATTTGAGTTGTATCGCTGGACATGAGCCCCGCCTTTCAGGTTGACAGACGCAGCTCTGCTACGAAATCGTAGGCATCGCCGTGATAGATGGATCGGGTCAGTTCAGCAACGCGCCCGCTTTCTAGATACGAGGTCCGCTGAATGCGCAGCCCCGCCGTACCTTCAGCAACGTCCAGCAATCCAGCCTCGGTTGCTTCGAGATTGATGGCCGAGATTTTCTGGATCGCACGCACCGGGCGATTGCCCGAGTGTTCGAGAAAGGCGTAGAGCGATCCGGTAACCTCAGTCGGGTTAGGTAATATATCCAGCGGCAACGCCGCGCGTTCCAGCGCCATCGGTCGCCCGCCAGCCGCGCGCAGACGATGAATGCGGGCGACCTGATCACTCGCCGATAGGCCCAGCGCCAGCATTTCATCAGGTGACGGCAGGAATATTCCGCGCTCCAACCAGGTTGATGTCGTTTCAAAACCGCGCCTCTCCATGTCTTCGGTAAACGAGGTCAGGTGCGACAGCGACTGCTCAACCCGTGCAACCGCTTGACGCACGAATGACCCCGAGCCTTGCCGCTGTTCAATCGCGCCTTTGCGCACAAGTTCCTGAATCGCCTTGCGGACCGTCACCCGCGACAGGTCCGTCAGTTCGGCAATCTCGCGCTCGGGCGGAAGCGAACTGTTCGGGGCCAGAATACCCTCTTCGATCCCCTGCTCCAGCCGCTGCCGCAACTGCACGTAACGCGGACCGGCAGTCTGACCCAGCCAACCCTCGGGCCGCAGGAAGTCAGCAACGCTCATGTCGGGTCTCCTTTTGAAAGGCGTGGGCCAACGCGATGGCACCGGATAACGGATCACCTAGTGGGGCGGTCAATTCCAGTTGCATTGGCGCAGGCAGAAATTCCGCATATTGCGGGCCGATGCCGCCGGTCAGGCAGATCGAAAGGCCGGGCAACCAGCCCATCGCCAACATCTGATCCGCCAAATACTGCGCACTATCCTCCATGATCGACAGCGCAAGCGCATCCCCTTGCTTTGCGTGTTGCGTGACAACAGGCGCCAGCGCTCCGAACTCGGTAGGCGACATCTTGGAGGCGGCCCTGACAATCCCAGCAGCGCCATCAAAACGCGACAACAGGCTGTCCGCCAATTCAGACGCAGGCTTCAGAGCGTCCACACAGTCAAGCGTACGGGCCAAAGCCTGCCGCCCAACCCATTGCGCCGAGGCCTGATCTCCGAGAACAGGTCCCCAGCCCCCGGCAAATGACCTGCGATCCCCATTCTGGACCGCCAGAAAAGAACCCGTTCCGCAATGCGCTACGAAACCGTCTTTCGAACCCAACGCACCACGTAATGCGGCGGGCCTGTCATCTTCAATCAGAACATGGTCAAATGGCAGCTTTTCTGCCAGCCGATCAGCCAGCGCGCGCCCCGTGATACCGGCCAGCCCCAAGTAGGCTGGCGCACGAGCGATTTGAGTTGCCTCTAGTCCGGCACGTCGGGCCAAAGCAGCAATTCCTTGCATCAACTCAGCGCAGGCTGCGTCAAAATCGGTTGATATATTTGCCGCACCAACCTCGACACACTGAACCGCAGAGCCGTCTGAAACAGCAAGACGGCAGCGTGTTCCACCGCCATCAGCGGCCAGCACAATGGTATCAGAAGGACGACTCATAGAGATACCTTTATAATACCTATTTCTAATTTTGAAGACCAAATTACGCTATAACGCAGTAATATTCATCTAAATCTTGAAAATAATGGGCGTAAAAATAAAATGGTAGACTAATGGTATCTAAAAGGTATGATATTCAAAATCTCGGGGGAGAATCACGTGACCAAGCCAGTTACCGAACAGCTACATCAAGACGCGATCGGACTTGACGCCCGACCGCTGACTGAAGTGGCCGAGCTGCTGGCCCGCTCGCAAGCCGACGCTGCCGCTGCCCCGCTTTCCTCGCTGCCCACCCTCTGCGCAGGCGCAAAAGCTATGGCGCAATCCATCCGATCGGGCGGGGTTTTGCGCTATTTGGCGGCAGGCTCTTCCGGCTTGATGGCCGCCTCGGATGCGCTGGAACTGGGGGGAACTTTTTCGATACCAGCCCGCCAGATTCGCATCCACATGGCAGGTGGATTGCCCTCAGGGGTAGAGATGCCGGGAGATGTCGAAGATGCCACCGACAGCCTTGCCCGAGACCTGGCCGATCTTTCTGCCAAAGACACCTTGATCACCGTCTCGGCCAGCGGAACCACACCGTACACAACCGCAGCAGCGCGGATCGCGCGGGACAGAGGCGCCACAGTTATCGGCATTGCCAATAACGGGGGCACCGAACTGTTGCAGCTTTCTGACCATCCAATCCTGCTTTCCACACCACCTGAACTGATCTCGGGCTCTACCCGCATGGGCGCTGGTACAGCGCAGAAAATCGCACTGAACATGCTTTCGACGCTGATGGCGATGGAACTGGGGCATATTCAGGACGGCATGATGATCAATTTGCGCGCTGACAATGACAAGCTACGCGCCCGAGCCAACGGGATCGTCTGTCAGTTGACCGGTGTTTCCTCCGCGCAGGCTACAAAGGCGTTGACTGCGGCAGAGGGCAACCTCAAATGCGCGGCCCTTTTGGCTGTAGGCGCAGGGTCCCTGGACGCGGCGCAAGCAATGCTAAGCAACACCGACGATCACCTCCGCCCTGCGCTGGAGCGGATGAAACAAAACCAAGAAACCATCAACCTGGGAGATATCAAATGACACGCAAAGTTCTGAGCCTTGCCATGATGAGCACGGCGCTGGTCACAAGCGCCTATGCGCAAGAGGCCACTTTGACCATCGAAAGTTGGCGAAACGACGATCTGGCGTTGTGGCAGGAAAAGATCATTCCGGCGTTCGAGGCCGAGAATCCCGGCATCAAAGTAATATTCTCGCCCTCTGCACCGGCAGAATACAACGCTGTCTTAAACTCAAAGCTCGAGGCCGGATCGGCTGGCGATCTGATTACCTGCCGTCCGTTTGATGCCTCGCTTGCGCTATACGAGTCGGGGCACCTGACCGATCTGTCTGATCTTGAGGCCATGGGAAACTTCTCGGACGTGGCCAAATCTGCGTGGCAAACCGATGACGGTTCTGCCAGTTTCTGCGTCCCGATGGCGTCTGTGATTCACGGCTTCATCTACAACAAAGATGCGTTCAATGAGTTGGGCATCGAAGTTCCAACTACCGAAGCTGAGTTCTTTGCCGCCCTCGATAAGATCAAGGAAGACGGTACCTATATCCCGATGGCGATGGGCACCAATGACCAGTGGGAAGCCGCAACGATGGGCTATAACAATATCGGCCCAAACTACTGGAAAGGTGAAGAAGGTCGTCAGGCGCTGATCAAAGGCGAGCAGAAGCTGACCGACCCCCAGTGGGTCGCCCCGTATGCGACACTGGCCAAGTGGGCCGACTATCTCGGCGACGGGTATGAAGCGCAAACCTATCCCGACAGCCAGAACCTGTTCACGCTGGGTCGTGCAGCGGTCTATCCAGCAGGCAGCTGGGAAATCTCGGGCTTCAACACGCAGGCCGATTTCGAAATGGGCGCCTTTAAGCCACCGGTCCAGAACGCGGGCGATACCTGCTATATTTCGGACCACACCGATATCGGCATAGGCATGAACGCGGCGAGCGAAAACCAAGAAGCTGCGCGCACCTTCCTGGCGTGGGTCGCCAGCCCAGAGTTCGCCAGCATCTTCGGAAACGCCCTACCCGGCTTTTTCCCGCTGTCCAGCACTCCGGTCGAGTTGGAAGACCCACTGGCCAAGGAAATCGTCGGTTGGCGGGATGAGTGCGAAAGCACAATCCGCTCGACCTACCAAATCCTGTCGCGCGGCACACCGAACCTCGAAAACGAGACTTGGGGTGCATCCGTTGCAGCCATCAAGGGTGCCGAGACACCCGAAGCGCTGGGTCAGCAACTGCAAGACGGTCTGGCCAGCTGGTACGCACCGCATCAGTAACACCTAGGCCACTCACACCGGACGCGGCTACCGCGTCGCGTCCGGACCTTTCCCCCGGAGATTCCCATGCAGACCCGCCGCATACGCTGGCACATTGCCGTTTTCCTCGCCCCTGCGGTGCTGGTCTACACGGCAGTGATGATCTTCCCCTTGTTTAACACACTGCGCCTCGCACTGTTCACCGAGGTTGATCAGACACGTATCTACGTGGGCTTGCAGAATTTCCGCACCCTGTTCTTCGATCCGATCTGGTCCGAGCAGTTCTGGAACGCTTTGGGCAACAACTTCTGGTTCTTCCTGATCCACATGCTGGTTCAGAACCCCATCGGTATCGCTTTGGCC
Organism: Ruegeria sp. AD5; assembly: GCF_056542345.1. Lineage (NCBI taxonomy): Bacteria > Pseudomonadati > Pseudomonadota > Alphaproteobacteria > Rhodobacterales > Roseobacteraceae > Ruegeria > Ruegeria sp. AD5. The sequence goes on along the minus strand of NZ_JBQFZR010000002.1, from coordinate 120,963 downwards.
GCGCTTTTGTCGCATCCACGCTTGCGGTTTGCCGCGCTCTATCGGTCCGCAATTTTCATTCCGACCATTCTGAGCTTTGTGATCGTCGGTTTCGCGTGGAAGCTGATATTGTCCCCGCTTTGGGGCATCGCACCTTCAATGCTGGACGCCATTGGTCTGAAGTCGCTGTTTGCACCATGGCTGGGCAAGGAAGAATACGCGCTGACAACACTGGCACTTGTCTCGGTCTGGCAATTCGTCGGCATCCCGATGATGTTGATCTACGCCGCCCTGCTGTCGATCCCTGAAGAGATCCTTGAAGCCGGAGAAATAGACGGCATCACCGGTGCTTCGGCGTTCTGGAAGATCAAGCTGCCGTTGATCATTCCCTCGATTGGCATCATCTCGATCCTGACATTCGTCGGCAATTTCAACGCGTTCGACCTGATCTACGTCTCGCAAGGTGCGCTGGCAGGGCCGGATTTCTCAACCGATATCCTAGGCACCTTCATGTACCGCACCTTCTTTGGCTTCCAACTGCAACTGGGCGACCCGCATATGGGCTCCGCTATCGCAGGCGCCATGTTCGCGATCATCCTTGTGGGTGTCTGCATCTACCTCTTCGGCATCCAGACCCGGATGCGCCGGTATCAGCTGTGAGGGTGAACGCATGAACAAAGCACGCCATAACCCGCTGAACACGGCTGCCATGCACGGGGCGCTGATCCTCTATACCCTGATCGCCCTGTTCCCGGTCTTCGTGATCATCATCAACAGCTTCAAAACCCGACGCTCGATCTTCCGCGAGCCGCTCGCCATGCCCGATGCCGAAAGCTTTTCTCTCATCGGTTACCAGACGGTGATGAAACAAGGGGATTTCTTCCTTTATTTCCAAAACTCGCTGATCGTGACCGTGGTGTCGCTGGCCTTCGTTCTGCTGTTCGGCGCCATGGCCGCCTTTGCCCTGAGCGAATACAAATTCAAGGGCAACACTCTGATGGGCCTCTATCTGGCGCTTGGGATTATGATCCCGATCCGCATCGGCACCGTGGCGATACTTGAGATGATGGTGGCAACCGGTTTGGTGAACACCCTTTGGGCCCTGATCCTTGTCTATACCGCGCAAGGTCTGCCGCTGGCGGTGTTCATCCTGTCTGAATTCATGCGGCAAGTCTCGGACGATCTGAAGAACGCAGGCCGCGTCGATGGGCTGTCCGAATACACCATATTCTTCCGATTGGTCCTACCGCTGGTCCGCCCCGCCATGGCGACCGTGGCCGTGTTCAACATGATCCCCATCTGGAACGACCTCTGGTTCCCGCTGATCCTTGCCCCGGCCGAGGAAACCAAAACACTGACGCTGGGCAGCCAGGTCTTTATCGGCCAGTTCGTCACCGACTGGAACGCGGTTCTGTCGGCGCTCAGCATGGCGATCCTGCCGGTGCTGGTGCTCTATGTCATCTTCTCGCGCCAACTGATCCGCGGCATCACTTCAGGAGCTGTCAAATGACCAAAGTTCTGATCGCTGGCCTCGGCAATATGGGGCTGAGCCACGCTTTGGCCCACCACAACCACCCGGACGCTGAAGTCGTGGGGCTGGTGAACCGGTCTGGCCGCGTGGATCATCCTGACCTGTCAGGCTATCCGGCTTATTCAGATTTTCAGGCAGCTCTGACTGAAACCAAGCCCGATCTGGTGGTCGTGGCGACCTACTCCGACAGCCACGCCGATTTCGCCTGCGCGGCGATGGAGGCCGGGGCGCATGTATTTGTCGAAAAGCCGCTAGCGACCACTGTGGCAGATGCCAAACGAGTCGTCGCGAAAGCCATTGAAACCAAACGCAAACTGGTCATCGGCTACATCCTGCGCCATCACCCTTCATGGATGCGCCTTATTTCCGAGGCGCGCGACCTCGGCGGGCCGTATGTGTTCCGCCTGAACCTCAACCAGCAAAGCAGCGGGGCCGAGTGGGAAACACACAAAGCTCTGATGCAGACCACCTCGCCCATCGTCGATTGCGGTGTGCATTATGTCGACGTGATGTGTCAGATCACTGACTCCGACCCCGTGCGAGTCCACGGCATGGGACTGCGCCTAAGCGATGAGATCGCCGAAGACATGTACAACTACGGCCAGTTTCAGGTGGTCTTCGAGGATGGCTCGGTCGGCTGGTATGAGGCCGGTTGGGGCCCGATGATGTCCGAAACCGCGTTCTTCGTGAAAGACATCGTGTCGCCCAACGGCTCGGTCTCGATCACCGATGGAAACAAGGGCGCATCCGCCGATATCGACGGACACACCAAGGTTGGCGGCCTTCTGGTCCATCGCCCCGATGGCGACCAGACAATCTACATGCCCGATGAGCCCGGCCATCAGCAGCTCTGCGATGCCGAACAAGCCTATATGCTGCGCGCCATCGCCGAGGACATCGACCTGACCCGCCATATGAACGACGCCGTGCAATCGCTGGCCATCTGTCTAGCTGCCGATGAAAGCATCCGCACTAGCCAACCCATTTCGCTGAAAGAGGCACGCACATGACCGCCCTGACGCTGACAAACGTGAACAAGTCCTTCGGCACTGTCGAGGTACTGAAAGATATTAACATCGAAGTCGAAGACGGAGAATTCGTCGTCTTCGTCGGCCCCTCCGGCTGCGGCAAGTCCACCCTGCTACGCGTGATCGCGGGGCTGGAGGACGTGACCTCGGGCGAAGTGCGCATTGGCGGAGAGGTGATGAACCTTACGCCGCCCTCGAAACGCGGCATCGCGATGGTGTTCCAAAGCTATGCACTCTATCCCCACCTGAATGTGCGCAAGAACATGTCGCTGGCACTGAAACAGGAAGGCCAGAGTAAGCAGGTCATCGAAGAACGCGTCGCCAAGGCCAGCAAGATGCTGAACCTTGAGCCCTATATCGACCGTTACCCCTCAGAACTGTCAGGCGGCCAGCGCCAACGTGTCGCCATCGGGCGTGCCATTGTGCGTGAACCCAAACTGTTTCTGTTTGACGAACCTTTATCCAATCTGGACGCCGCCCTGCGTATGAATACGCGACTGGAAATCGCCAACCTGCATCAGCAGCTCGATGCATCGATGATCTACGTCACCCACGACCAGACCGAGGCGATGACACTCGCCGACAAGATCGTCGTCCTGCGCGACGGGCGCGTTGAACAGGTTGGCAGCCCGATGGAGCTATATAATAACCCCGCCAACCAGTTCGTCGCGGGTTTCCTTGGCGCTCCGTCGATGAATTTCTTCCCCGCCAGCGTAATCGGCGACAGCGCGGACACAACATTGGGCATCCGCCCAGAGGACTTGTACTTATCCGACGAAGGCCCCCTGACCGCAAACGTGACCCATGTTGAGCATCTGGGTGGAGACACAAACGTGATCGCGATGATGCAAGACCACCAGATAACCGCGCGCCTGTTCGGCCAGCATCAGGTCAACGCTGGTGAATCCGTCCATTTCGGTTACGCCCATGATCGAACCTATCGCTTCAACCAACAGGGCGCCCGTCTCACCTGACAATTTCGGGTAAAGATCTCAGGATGTTGGTGCGGTCGAGAAGACTCGAACTTCCACGGGTGTTACCCCACAGCGACCTCAACGCTGCGCGTCTACCAATTCCGCCACGACCGCACTGCCAATGACTTGGTAGAGGGGCGTATAGACGCTGAGCCGCGCGATGTGAAGAGGCAAAAACACAGCCGATTGAAATCACGTGCTTTAGCCATATCTAACCGCGATACAATGCAATCTGGAGCAGCCATGCCCTCGCCCGATCCCCGCCCTACAGTGCAGATTGATGTCGTCTCGGATGTGGTCTGTCCGTGGTGTATTGTCGGCTTTCGTCAACTCGATGCCGCACTGAAGCAAGAGAATGTGCTGGCCCGATTGCGCTGGCATCCGTTCGAACTGAACCCCAACATGGGGCCAGAGGGACAGAATCTGAGTGAGCATATTGCCGAGAAATATGGCTCGACGCCCGAACAAAGCCAGCAGGTGCGCGAGCGGTTGACTGCGTTGGGCACTGAACTTGGGTTCACCTTCAATTTCACTGATGACAGCAGAATCGTGAACACCTTTGCCGCGCATCAACTGCTTGACTGGGCGGAAAAACAGGGGCGTCAGCATCCGCTGAAACTGACCCTGTTCGAAACCTATTTCACCAAGCAACAGGATGTCTCTGACGTCGAGGTGTTGATGGGCGCGGTCGAGGCGGCCGGGCTCGACCCGGAGGCGGCGCGAACCGCACTTGAATCAGGTGCGCATGCCCAACCGGTGCGTGAAAAACAAGATTTCTGGACCAGCCGAGGCATCTCGGGCGTGCCTTCGATGGTGTTTGGAGGGAAATATCTGCTGACCGGCGCACAGGGCACGGACACTTATGCGCAGGTCCTGCAACGCTGCCTGGCCGAGGCCGCCTGACCCCTTCCCCCTGCCCCGCAGACGGTCTAAGGAACGAGCATGGAATGGAAGACTACCGACGGGCTGATCGACTACGACGAGGCCACTGCCTTCATGGAGGCGCGCGTTGCTGCGATTGCAGCGGGTGAGGCGGACGAATGCATTTGGCTGTTGGAACACCCTCCGCTTTATACCGCTGGGACTTCTGCCAAGCGTGAAGATCTGACCGATCCGGATCGCTTTCCGGTCTATGAAAGCAAGCGCGGTGGACAGTACACCTATCACGGCCCCGGTCAGCGCGTTGTTTACGTCATGCTTGATGTGGGCAAACGCGGTCATGATGTGCGCCGCTTTGTGCAGCAGCTTGAGGCATGGGTGATTACGGCTCTGGCCGAGTTCAATGTCACCGGTGAGATCCGCGACGGCCGCGTGGGCGTCTGGGTGCAACGGCAAGACAAGCCGCTGACGATCACCGGCCAGCCAGCCGAGGACAAGATCGCGGCCATCGGCATTCGCCTGCGGAAATGGATCAGCTTTCACGGTATCTCAATCAATGTCGAGCCGAACCTGTCCCATTTCACCGGTATCGTGCCCTGCGGAATTCAGGAACACGGGGTGACCTCACTGGTCGATCTTGGGTTGCCGGTGACCATGGATGACGTCGATGTTGCGCTAAAAAAGACCTTTGATGAGGTCTTCGCCACCGAAGGCGCCTAGTTTATAGGTGATTCCACGTATTCGGACAGATCTGGCCAGAATACGCAAAAGACAATGCTAGTATTTGGGGCACTCTGTTTCGAAAATCATTCAGAAAATTCCTTTGAATGGCCTCAATTCGCCTCAAATTCAGGGATTCTTCACATCCTCTCCTTACAAACGCCATTTGACCACATAGTATGTAATGACCGTTCATGAGTGAGTGGTGTGTTAACCGGTGATCTCAGGGCTGCCCTGCGAAATCCGTGAAAGTGTTTGGTTACGAGTCTGCCGTTCCGACCCCATATCGGAACGGCAATTCTCGTTTTAGGCCCCTAAATCTGTTGATGCCCAAATCGGGTTGATCCGACGCAAGCGTGCCCGCTGGCTTCGATTTCAAGCGTAACATGACCAAGCCCAAACTTGTTCTGCAGAACCTGCTTGACCATCACCCGGATATCCTCGGCACTATCTTGTGCGTCGGGTTTGATGACCAGATGCGCCGACAGCGCGGGCTCACGCTCCTGCATGCTCCACAGATGGATGTGGTGAACTCCTGCCACGCCCGATACGCCTTCAATGGCTGTGGCGACCTCTTCCGGATCCAATTCTGTTGGCGCGCCCAACATCAGAACGCGTATGGTTTCACCGATCTCGGATTTGACGTGCCAAAGGATGTAAAGTGAGATCATGATGGTGACCGCTGGGTCGACCCAAGTCCAGTTGAAGACAATTACAGCGGTACCTGCGACAATCACGGCGACAGACCCCAATGCATCGGCCACATTGTGCAGGAATGCCGCACGAATATTCATGCTGTCCTTGGACATGGAATAGGTCAGCATAGCGGTGACAAGGTCGACGACCAATGCGATCCCAGCGATCCAGACAACGATCCAGCCATTAACCGGCTCGGGCTCGACAAACCGCATTACGCCTTCGTACAGCAGATAGACCGACAGAACGATCAGTGTTGTGTAGTTAACCAGCGCCGCTACAACCTCGGCCCGGCCATACCCGTAACTCATACGCGCGTTTGCGGGTCGACGAGCGATCTTACGGGCAAAGAATGCGATGACCAGCGCAATCGCATCTGACAGGTTGTGCAAGGCGTCCGCAATCAAGGCGAGCGAACCTGAAATAACCCCGCCCACAATCTGTGCCAGCGTCAAGAACATATTGACCGCGATGGCCCAGGCAACGCGCGCATCTCCGGCCTGCGGATCAACATGCGCGTGGCTGTGCCCTTTGTGGGAATGCTGATGAGCCATTTTAGTGAGTCCTATTTTCTGAATCACCATGCTAAATAATTCCTCTAGTGACTAGAGGTTCAAGGGGGTGTTTTCGAAAATGAATGCAATCGGGGCTCCCTCATTTCGCACTGGATTCAAAGCACCTACGATCCGGTTCTGGACTTCTACCGCCGTTCGAACCTACCGCGGGTAGTCGGCGCCGCTATGACGAAACCGCGCTGCGGCGGTTGCAATGCGTAGGCATGGCCAAGATCTGGCCAGCCGCTGACCCAATTAGAGGCCTTGCTCACGCTCGAAGCTGCAAATGGAAAAACTTGAACCGGGCTAATGAAATCGCCGAACAGTTGCCTGAATATCTACGAATCCGGATCGCACGCCTGAAATGAATGGAACAAGACTGATCCGTATTCCTCAGGTCTGCGACGAGCAGCGCTGTTACGCAAGTGTCGTGCTCCATGCGTTTGGTGATCACGACGCCTGCGACAGCTCGCTTCGAAGGTGGATCAGGTCAGTGCCGCGCGGATCTTGTCGGCGTGTTGAGCAATCAGGTCAAAATCGCCCATTTTACCGGGCGGGCGTATCGAGACGCCCTCGTGGCGCGGCAATACATGCACATGAAGGTGAAATACCTCTTGCCCGCCTGCGGCCTCATTGAATTGCTGAACGGTGACGCCATCAGCGTCAAACGCTTCTTTCACAGCGTGAGCCATCTTCTGTACCGTCGCCATCACCGCTGCCAGTTGCTCGGGCGTTGCATCCAGCATGTTGCGACAGGGGGTTTTGGGGATCACCAACAAATGCCCGTCCGCCCGGGGCATGATATCCATCAGCGCGACGGTGCCGTCGTCTTCATACACACGGTTTGACGGGATTTCTCCGCGCAGGATCTTGGCAAAGACATTTTCGGGATCATAAGCGGTCATTACAGGCCTCCGGTGTTGGACTTACCCGTTGTTCTGAGCCGCCGCTTGATGCGGGTCAAGCGGGTTTCCCCGTCACCACTTGTAATCGCGGACTGAATCCCCAAATCCCTCGCATCCGAGGTCAGATTCTCGCGCAGCAAAGTCTGCCCGCGACAATTAATCTTGATCCAGATCAAACTCGACCATTGAAGGTCGCCCCTTCGCAATCTAAAACCAGCAGGAATCCCGCGCGTTGGAGAGGTCCGACTGCGCGGTACAGTTGCAACAGGAGGCACCTAATGGCAGACGCGGCCATTCATGGTCACGAGCATGAAGATCAGCGCGGCTTTTTCACCCGCTGGTTCATGTCGACCAACCACAAGGACATCGGGATTCTCTACCTGGTCTTTTCGGCCCTTGCCGGTCTGATCTCGGTTCTGATGACTGTCTATATGCGGCTCGAACTGATGCACCCCGGTGTTCAGTATATGTGCCTCGAAGGTTTCATGGCCGATCCATGTACCCCCAACGGTCACCTCTGGAACGTGATGATCACCTATCACGGTGTTCTGATGATGTTCTTCGTGGTCATCCCTGCCCTGTTCGGCGGATTTGGTAACTATTTCATGCCGTTGCAGATCGGCGCGCCGGACATGGCGTTCCCGCGGATGAACAACCTGTCCTTCTGGCTGTATGTCGCTGGCACCTCGCTGGGCGTCGCCTCGCTGCTCAGCCCCGGTGGTAATGACCAGCTTGGTTCAGGTGTTGGCTGGGTTCTGTATCCACCGCTGTCGACGACCGAAGGCGGCATGTCCATGGACCTTGCGATCTTCGCCGTGCACGTATCGGGCGCCTCCTCGATCCTCGGCGCGATCAACATGATCACCACCTTCCTGAATATGCGTGCCCCGGGCATGACACTGTTCAAGGTGCCTCTGTTCAGCTGGTCGATCTTCGTCACTTCGTGGCTGATTCTGCTGTCGCTGCCGGTTCTGGCAGGCGCCATCACCATGCTGCTGATGGACCGCAACTTCGGCTTCACCTTCTTTGATCCGGCCGGTGGCGGCGATCCGATCCTGTATCAGCACATCCTTTGGTTCTTTGGCCACCCGGAAGTGTACATTGTGATCCTGCCCGGCTTTGGCATCATCAGCCACGTGATCGCGACCTTCGCGCGCAAACCAATCTTCGGCTACCTGCCGATGGTCTGGGCGATCATCGCGATCGGTGTGCTGGGCTTCGTCGTATGGGCGCACCACATGTACACCGTTGGCATGTCGCTGCGCCAGCAGGCCTACTTCATGCTGGCCACGATGGTCATCGCGGTTCCGACCGGCGTTAAGGTCTTCTCGTGGATCGCGACCATGTGGGGCGGCTCGATCGAGTTCAAAACCCCGATGCTGTTCGCCTTCGGCTTCCTGTTCCTGTTCACCGTTGGTGGTGTGACCGGCGTTGTGCTGTCGCAGGCCGGCGTGGACCGTGCCTATCACGACACCTACTACGTCGTTGCGCACTTCCACTACGTGATGAGCTTGGGTGCCGTCTTCGCGATCTTCGCTGGCGTGTACTTCTACTTCTCGAAGATGACGGGCCGTCAGTATTCCGAGTTCTGGGGCAAGGTTCACTTCTGGCTGTTCTTCATCGGCGCCAACCTGACCTTCTTCCCGCAGCACTTCCTGGGCCGTCAGGGCATGCCACGCCGCTATATCGACTACCCTGAAGCGTTTGCTCAGTGGAACTTCGTTTCGTCGATTGGTGCGTTCATCTCGTTCGCCTCGTTCCTGCTGTTCTTCGGCATCGTGATCTACGCCCTGCTGCGTGGTGCGAAAGAGACACGCCCGAACCCGTGGAACGAATACGCGGATACGTTGGAATGGACCCTGCCCACGCCGCCGCCTGAACACACGTTCGAGCAGCTGCCCAAGCAGGAAGACTGGGACAAGGGCCACGCGCACTAATCCCGCCATCCAAACCAAATTCAGCAAAGCCCCGCCCCGTGCGGGGCTTTGTGTTTTTTACGCCCCCAGTCCGCAACTTGCTGCACCCAACACGTAGACGCACCAAAGATCAGGCCGCTAGTATTTGCGAAAACAGCATAATCTAAGACGGGTGCGCGCCACATGATTCTCCATCACGGCATCACACTTCGGCAACTGGTCAAAGGCTCTGCCGGGTTCATTTGCATCGTCATGGCCTGGATACTCCCGCTTGAACTAGTGGATGAAGTTACTCCGCTTGAGTTGATCTCGAACTCCAGCCCACCGGTCACGATGCTGGGTTTGGCAGTGGCATTTTTTCTGGGTTTCAAGAACACCTCGGCCTATGGCCGCTGGGTCGAGGCCCGCAAGATCTGGGGGGACATCGTCAACGCCAGTCGCGATTGGGGCAACACGATCAGCAATCTGGTTCAGGCTGACGGCACGCCGCTTGCGCCCGAGATACGGCGTGAATTGCTGGAACGTCATATCGCTTGGCTCAACATGCTGGCATTTCAGCTGCGCCAGCCCGCAACGCATGGACGTGCCCGCCGCCCGTGGATGTTCGGGCACAAACCGGTCGTGGACAAAATCGCGCTGCATCAGGAACCCGAATGCTGGCGCGATACCCAACTGGCGGCTGATATGCCTCTGCTCGAAGGGAAATCCAACCGTGCCGCGTACCTGTTGTTTCTTCAGGGTGAGCGGCTTTCATCACTGGCGCAATCCGGCAAGATCGACCCCTATTGGCATGTGGCGCTGATGAACCGGCTAGCACGGTTAGCAGACGCGCAAGGCCAAAGCGAACGTATCAAGAATACCCCCTTCCCACGGCAGGTCGCCGAGGTCGGACGCATCTTCAGCTATATTTTTATCTTCATGTTACTGCTGGCGTTGAATGACCAACGCTCGATCACCGCTGGCATGGGCTACTCGGTAACAAAATCCGTTCTGCTTGACTGGGCAGTCTTTGCTCCGATCGGAGCGTTGGTTTGCTGGATTTTCTTCGTGACTGAACGGGTCAGCGCCTCGATGGAGGACCCGTTCGAAGGCGACGTAACCGATGTTCCGATCTCGTCCATCTGCCGCATGATCGAAATCGACCTGCGCCAGATGACTTCCTGTGGCACTGCCCCTCAGCCGACAGAACCCATCGATAAAGCGTTACTTTGACCATTTAAATTGGGCAAAGATCGAAAAAACCTCCGTTTTGCGGTATTCTGGTTGGCAAAGCCCCTTTTGACAGGAGCCTTGCTATGCCCGAGATCGACTTTTGGTATTCAATCGGCAGCACTTACAGTTTTCTGACCATCACGCGCCTGGATGGCTGGTGCGAAGAAAACGATGCGACAGTAACCTGGCGCCCCTTCAACGTGCGCACGGTGATGTCGGAACAGCAAAATATACCCTTCGCGGGCAAACCGGTGAAGTCGGCCTATATGTGGCGCGATATTGAGCGGCGCGCCGCGAAATATCACATCCACGCCAAACTTCCCGCCCCCTATCCAATTTCTGACCTGGCGCTGGCAAATCAGGTGGCTTTGCTGGGCATGCAGGACGGCTGGGGCGCCGGGTTCACGCAAAATCTTTATCGGATCTGGTTCGAGGACGGGATTGAGGCCGGTAGCGAAAGCGCCATTTCCGAAGCCCTGCTTCGGTGCCAACAAGATCCACGCCTGATGCTTGCCCGTGCCCGCAGCCCGGACGCTGTTGCAGCCTTGGAGGACGAGACAAACAAGGCCATCAAACTGGGGGTTTTCGGCGCACCCAGCTTTGTTGTCCGCGACGAAGTGTTCTGGGGTGATGACCGGCTTGACGATGCCCTGTCATGGGTCCGCGTCGGCCACGTTGTCTGACTGATTTTTGCTTCGACATTGCGCCGGTCTGAGCTAGGTTCCCGCCATGCCTTATCGATGGACAGAAAACTCGGACGCTGAACAGGAACTGCGGCTTTGGCCGCACAACTCCTTGCCACCACGTGGTGCAATGACCGTCATCTTGTCGGTGTTCCTGTTCGGACTGATCCCGCTGCTGGCGATGTTGGGTTCGATCGTCCTGTGGGGTCTGCTGCCGTTCCTACTGCTGACGGTTCTGGGCCTCTGGTTGGCAATCCAGACAAACTATCGCGCGCGCAGCGTGTTCGAGGTTCTGACCTTAGGCCAGACGCAAGCCCACCTTGTGCACCACCACCCAGACAAGGGCGATCAGGAATGGACCTGCAACCGCTATTGGGCCCGTCCTGAAATGCACACCAGCGGTGGTCCGGTACCCCATTACGTAACGCTGATCGGCGATGGGCGCGAAGTTGAGATCGGCGCGTTCCTGTCCGAGGACGAGCGGATCGCGCTGTTTGATGATCTGAGTCAGAAACTGCGCAAATCGACGTGATTAAGCGCCGTTCGAGTTAGCGCAAAGATGATCTTTGACCATCGGTCCTACTTTGCCGAAATCCATCTGACCGGTATAGCGCGACTTCAACTCGCCCATCACCTTGCCCATATCGCGGATTGAGCCCGCCCCAGTAGACGTGATGGCGGTCTGAATGGCCTTGCTAACTTCGTCGTCGTCCAGCTGTTTGGGCAGGAATTCCTCAATCACCTCAACCTCGCGCAGTTCCCGCTCGGCCAAATCAAGGCGTCCACCCTCTTCGTAGGCGCGTGCGCTTTCCTTGCGCTGCTTGGTCATTTTACCCAGAATTTCAAGCACTTCGGCATCGCCGCAGCCTTTGGTCTCTTCATTGTCAGAGGCGCGCGAAGCAATATCTCGATCCTTGATCGCCGCATTGATCAGGCGCAGTGTCGAAAGACGCTCGGCGGCTTTGTCTTTCATAGCTTGCTTCAGGGCAGAGTTCACCCGTGATCGCATATCCATATGGTCTGTCCATCCCCATGGCAAAGGAACCCTGACCATATCGAAACAAAAAGGTTGGTACAACAGTGGACATTAATTGTAACTCATTGATTTTTAACAATAGCCCAAAATTTGAACAGACTTGACCCTAGCGTATAACCCACTTAGTTATGCGCCCGTTTACCTTGCAGGAGAGTCGCGCCATGGCCCAGAACGCCCCGTCCAAGCCCACCGCATGTCTGGCGTTGGCCGATGGAACCCTGTTTTACGGTGTGGGCTTCGGCGCAACCGGTCAAACCGAGGCCGAGTTGTGTTTCAACACCGCCATGACGGGCTATCAAGAGATCATGACCGATCCTTCTTATGCGGGCCAGATCGTGACCTTCACTTTCCCGCATATCGGCAATGTCGGAGTGAATCCCGAAGATGACGAAACCGGCGACCCGGTGGCAGCCGGGATGGTCGTCAAATGGGACCCGACCGAGCCGTCGAATTGGCGCGCTGTAGAAGAGTTAAAAAGCTGGCTGGCCCGCCGTGGTCGCATCGCAATCGGCGGCGTCGATACCCGCCGCCTGACCCGGGCGATCCGTCAGCAAGGCGCACCGCACGTGGCGCTGGCTCATGATCCCGAGGGAAACTTCGATATCGAAGCCCTGATTGCTGCAGCGCGTAGTTTTGCGGGTCTCGAAGGGATGGATCTGGCCAAAGAAGTCACCTGCGCCCAAAGCTATCGCTGGGATGAGATGCGTTGGGCTTGGCCCGATGGCTACCAGCGTCAGGAAGCTCCGATGCACAAGGTGGTCGCGATCGACTATGGTGCCAAGCGCAACATCTTGCGCTGCCTCGCCTCGGCGGGTTGCGACGTAACCGTATTGCCCGCCACCGCAACGGCCGCGGAGGTGCTGGCACACAAGCCGGACGGAGTGTTCCTGTCAAACGGACCCGGCGATCCGGCGGCTACCGGCGAATATGCAGTTCCCATGATCAAGGAAGTGCTGGATACAACAGATCTGCCTGTCTTTGGCATCTGCCTAGGTCATCAGATGCTGGCACTGGCGCTTGGCGGGCAGACGATCAAGATGAACCACGGCCACCATGGTGCCAATCATCCGGTCAAGGATATGGAAACCGGTAAGGTCGAGATCACCTCGATGAACCACGGCTTCGCCGTGGACGCGGAAACACTGCCCGATGGCGTAGTCGAAACGCATCGCTCTCTGTTTGACGGCTCGAACTGCGGTATCCGCATGACGGGTCGCCCGGTTTATTCGGTGCAGCATCATCCAGAAGCGTCACCCGGCCCGCAGGACAGTTTCTACCTGTTCGAACGCTTTGCCGCCGCGATGGCGGATCAAAAAACACAAGCTTAAAGGCGAATTCAACAGCGTTAACCGTGTGTTAACCCTGACTAAGCAACCCTGCCGGATGTTACATGCGGCAGGGTTTCGTTATGGTCGAATTGAATCTCCAGCGTCAGACACTGGCGCAGCCTGTGCCCGGGCCGCATTCGCGCAAACCGCTCGGCACATGTCTCGTCGAACAAGGCATCATCACATCCGACCAGTTGGCGCGCGCCCTGCGGATGCAAGTATTCCAGAACGCGCCATTGGGGGAAATACTGGTCAGTGAAGGATGGGCCAGCCGTGCGCAGGTCCTCTCGGCGCTGTCTGACCAAACCGGCCTTCAGATCGCTGATCTTGCGCAGGTACCACCTGCCGCAGACCTCTGCTTGCTCGAACCGGTCGAGTTTTGGTTGAAGCACAATGTACTGCCCTGGATGCGTGTGGGGCCAATCCTGCTGATCGCTACAGCCAGGCCAGATACATTTGACGCAGTGGCAGACGCATTGAAAGGCCACGGTTACACGATCATCCCGGTTCTGGCAGGACCCGAGCAGATCGATGCCGCCATCGCCTGTCAATATGCTCAACCGCTGGCACAAGCTGCAGAAACTCGCGTTGAGGCGCGGCAAAGCTGCAGGAATTGGTCGACCCAGACGCGCCGTGGGCCGATCATTGGATTTATCCTGTTCGCGGCACTCTGTGTTTGTTTCCCAATAGTTGGCCTCGGCCTTCTTTTGGGCTTTGCACTGCTGACTCTGGGGCTGTTCTTGTCTCTCAGGCTCTCGGGGCTCATTGCTTATCTATGGCGAGAAAAATCTGAGCCAACAACAAAGACCTCTGAGTCACTTCGCCTACCCCGCGTCTCGATCCTTGTGCCGCTATATAAGGAACGCGAGATTGCCGATGACCTGATCGCCCGGCTGCGCCGCCTGACCTATCCCAAAGCGTTGCTGGATGTCATTTTGGTGCTGGAAGAGCGGGATGACGTAACCAATGAGGCGCTCAGGCAAATAGAACTGCCAACCTGGATGCGCGCCATTGTTGTGCCGGATCGGGGTGACCTGACTACCAAGCCCCGTGCGATGAACTATGCCCTGGATTTCTGCCGTGGAGAGATTTTGGGCGTTTGGGATGCCGAAGACGCCCCGCAACCCGATCAGATTGAAACCGTTGTCCGCCATTTCGCGAACGCCCCAAAGGAAGTGGTGTGCCTGCAAGGTATTCTAGACTACTACAATCCGCGCACCAATTGGCGGTCGCGCTGTTTTAGCATCGAATACAGCGGCTGGTTTCGCGTCGTCCTGAAAGGCATCGCGCGAATTGGTCTGGTCGTTCCGCTGGGCGGCACAACCTTCTTTTTTCGCCGCGACAAGCTGGTCGAACTGGGCGGTTGGGATGCCCATAATGTCACCGAAGATGCCGATCTGGGTGTCCGCCTAAGCCGTGCCGGATATCGGACCGAGATCGTCAGCACCACGACCTATGAAGAGGCGAACTTTCGCGCCTGGCCATGGGTAAAGCAGCGTTCGCGTTGGCTGAAAGGGTTCATGGTCACCTATCTGGTGCATATGCGCGCACCACGCCAATTGCTGCGCGATCTGGGGTTGCTGCGCTTTTTGGGCTTACAGGCCTTTTTTCTGGGAACACTGGGCCAATTCCTTCTGGCCCCGCTTTTGTGGGCGTTCTGGCCCATCTTTTTCGGGCTGCCCCACCTGTATCAACCAATCCTGACACCCGGTTTATTGACTGCCTGCGTGGTTCTGTTTCTCGTCGCCGAAGCCGCCAACCTATTGGTGGGTATCTGCGGTGTCATCGCAGGCAAACGCAGGTTCCTGCTACCCTGGGTGCCGACCATGGTGCTTTACTATCCGCTGGGCGTGTTGGCGGCCTACAAAGGCCTGTGGGAACTGGCGGTCAATCCGTTCTTCTGGGACAAGACCCAGCACGGCCATGCGGTCGAGGAACGTGAGGCCGCTATTTCTCGCGCCGGATCGCATCCTGTTTCAGCCGCGTCATGAAAGCGACCGAAATGTGATCCTGCAACGCCTTGGCCGCCGCGTCCTCGTCTCGCGCCGCAATCGCGTCCACGATGCCTTTGTGCTCGCTCTGCGCAATCTCGCCACGCCCTTCTGCGGCCAGCGATGTGGTCGCCATCAAGGCCATGGTCCGATGCACCAGATCAAGCTGCTGCACCAGATAGCGGTTATGCGAAGCCAGGTGAATCTGTTCGTGAAATCTCCGGTTGGCCCGCGACAGCGCAACAGGATCTCCGATCAACTCATTGTCAGCCACCACCATGTCCCGAAGGACCCGAATTTCCTCTTCGGTTGCGTGTTTTGCGGCCAGACGTGCGGCCAGCCCTTCCAATTCACGCCGGACAACATAAAGCTCGGCCATCTGGTTGTGGTCCAATGAGGCCACGATCAACGACCGCCCGTCCCGTTCCAGCAACGACTGCGTTTCCAGCCGCTGCAGCGCCTCGCGGATCGGAGTACGCGAAACGCCAAACCGCTCGGCCAGTTCGCTTTCCACCAGCCGATCACCAGGCTTGTAGACACCGACGTCTATCGCTTCGAGAATAAGGCTATAGGCGTCCGTATTGGACTGTTTGGATTGGGGCATCGGCTGAATTGTCTCCTCGTTCGGACCTGTCTAGCCGCCACACGCCCCCCCGATCAAGTGCGGCATTGAAAACCGCAGCCCATCGCCCTAAACCCAAAGCATGGTCAAACCTGCCTTTTTCCATGTCACCCAATGGGTGTTCGATCTAGACAACACGCTTTACCCGCCGCATATGCGCCTGTTCGATCAGATCGAAGTGCTGATGACGGATTACGTCGTGCAAGCTATCGGCGTCGACCGCCCCGAGGCCGACCGGTTGCGTTCGCATTACTGGCGCGAATACGGCACGACACTCGCGGGCCTGATGGCAGAGCACGATCTGGACCCCGATCCCTATCTTCACGCCGTGCATCAGGTGGACATGAGCCATATGGAACCCGATGTTGCGCTGGCGGAACATATCCGCGCTTTGCCCGGGCGACGCATTGTCTATACCAATGGATCTGCACCTTATGCCGAGCGCGTTCTGGCGGCACGCGGTCTGAATGGGCTGTTCGACGCGATCTATGGCGTAGAACACGCAGGCTATCGTCCCAAGCCGCAAAAAGCCGCGTTCGAGGCGATCTTTGCGCAGGATGGAATCGATACAGCGAAAGCCGCCATGTTCGAAGATGATCCACGCAATCTGGCCGCCCCGCACGAGATGGGAATGCGTACCGTGCACGTCGCGCCTGACCCGCACGAGGCTGACCATATTCACCATCACACCGATGATCTGACCGGGTTTCTGGGTCGCCTGCGATAGGCTGTCACACTGCGACGATCTGTTCGTTTCGCAGGTGCAGAATTGACCCCATATGCTGCTCAGCGACGAACAGAATCGGAGACCCCAATGACCGCGCTTGAGATGCCGCAGCGCCTGCCTCTTTGGCAGCGCCTTTTGTTTGCAATTCCCGTGTTTGGCTGGATGGCCCGAGACGCGGCCAATGCCGAAGCTGAAGACCTTTATTATACAGCCGCGGCGCTGGTCAGCATGTGGGGCTGTTCCATCCTTCTGTTCGGCCTGCCGGGTCTTTATATTCCCGCCCTGATGCTGGTGCCGACGATGTTCCTTGTCCTGATTTTGATCTCTCGGGGATAAAGCACGAGACAGGATGTCACTTGGCGCCCACCGCGCAACAGCACTAGTGTCTGCGGCAACGGAGACATACTCATGACTGACAGCTGTGACATCCTGATTTCCGGCGGCGGAATCGCCGGATTGACCGCCGCCGCCGCCTTTGGCGCTGCCGGGTTCGACGTAGTCTGCGTCGATCCCACCCCTCCGATCACCGAGCGGGACGTGGACGGATCGGATCTGCGTACCACCGCTTTTTTGCAGCCTGCCCACGGTCTGTTGGAACAATGCGGGCTTTGGGCCAAACTGGATGCCCACGCCGCGCCCCTGCAGATCATGCGCATCGTAGATGCGGGCGGAGATGTGCCTGAACCGCGCGTCGTGCGTGATTTCAACGCCGCCGATATCTCGGACCAGCCATTCGGATGGAACCTGCCCAACTGGCTGTTGCGCCGCGAGATGGTAGTACGCTTGGCCGAATTGCCAAATGTCGATTTCCGCCCGGGCACCGGCACGGTCAGCCTGTTCACCCGCACCAATGAGGCGCGGGTCGGCCTGAGCGACGGAACCCGCATCCGCTGCAAACTGGTAATCGCCGCCGACGGGCGCAGTTCACCAATGCGCGAAGCTGCCGGGATCAATGTTCATACCACGCGCTACGGCCAAAAGGCCCTCGCCTTCGCCGTCACACATCCTATCCCGCGCGACAATGTCTCGACCGAGATTCACCGCTCGGGCGGGCCGTTCACTTTGGTGCCCCTGCCCGACTGGCAAGGCCAGCCGTCCTCGGCCATTGTCTGGATGGAACGTGGGCCACGTGCCGTTGAACTGCTAAACCTTGAATCCGACGAGTTCGAAGCCGCCATGACCGAACGCTCTTGCGGGCTGTTCGGACCGCTGAAATTGGCCTCGCGCCGGACGATCTGGCCGATCATCAGCCAGTCGGCGGAACGGTTGTCGGGTGAACGCATCGCGCTGATGGCCGAGGCCGCGCATGTGGTGCCACCTATTGGTGCGCAGGGGCTGAACATGTCGTTGGGCGATCTGCGCTGCTTGCTGGAATTGACGCAAGCCCGGCCCGAGGGCTTAGGCGATGCGCAGATGCTGGATTCCTATCACAAGGCCCGCCATACCGAGATCGAACTGCGCGTCAAAGGCATCGACCTGCTGAACCGCGCCTCGATGATCGAAGCGCGTCCGCTGCGCGACGCACGAGCGATGGGGCTGAATGCGCTCTATTCCCTACCACCCGTGCGCAAGACGTTAATGCAAATGGGCCTCGGCGTCCGCTGAACCGTAGGGCGGGCTTCTGCCCGCCACGCTATTACAGCACCTGATCCAGAACCCGTTTCAGGCGCGCAATCGTGTCGTCAACATCATACAGCTTGTCCAAGCCAAACAGGCCGAGACGGAAGGTGCTGAACCCTTCGGGTTCGTCACATTGCAGCGGTACGCCGGCTGCGATCTGCATGCCCAGGGCCGCGAACTTCTTGCCGTTCTGCACTTCGGGGTCTGCTGTATAGCTGACCACCACACCCGGCGCGCCGAACCCTTCGGCAGCAACCGACATGACGCCCTTGTCCCTAAGATAGGCCCGGACGCCATCACCCAGCGCCCATTGCGCCGCGCGCAGCTTTTCGAAGCCGTACGCGCGCGTCTCGGCCATTGTGTCGCGGAAGGAAAGCAGAGAATCCGTCGGCATGGTGGCGTGATAGGCATGGCCGCCATTCTCGTAGGCCTGCATGATCTGGCGCCATTTCTTCAAATCTATCGCAAAGCTATCGGATGAGGTTTCTGCCAGCCGCGCCTCGGCGCGTTCGGATAGCATGACAAGACCGGCGCATGGCGTTGCGCTCCACCCCTTCTGCGGAGCCGAGATCAGCACATCCACTCCGGTGGCCTTCATATCGACCCAGGCACAGCCCGAGGCGATGCAGTCCAGCACCATCAACGCCCCCACCTCATGCGCAGCAGCGGCCATCGCTGTCACATAATCATCAGGCAGAATCACTCCGGCCGAGGTCTCAACATGCGGCGCGAAGACAATACCCGGTCGTTTCTCATGGATTGTCGCCACAACTTCATCAATCGGGGCCGGAGCAAAAGGTGACGGGCTGGAATTGCCGGTTTCACGCGCTTTGAGAACGGTGGTCGACGATGTCAGATCACCTGACTCGATGATCTGACTCCACCGATATGAAAACCACCCATTGCGTACGACAAGCACATCAGCATCCCGCGCAAACTGTCGCGCGACGGCTTCCATCCCATAGGTGCCTCCGCCGGGAATGACCGCAACGCCTTCAGCATTGTAAACTTCACGCAGCATTGCCGAAATATCGCGCATGACTCGCTGAAAACTTGCAGACATATGGTTCAGAGAACGGTCGGTAAAAACCACCGAGAACTCCTCCAGCCCGCCCGGGTCAACAGTATTCAGTAGTGCCGGCATGACGCATCCTTTCTATTGGGTCCTTTTTGTTCTGCCTTGTCTTGCGCGCTCGGTAAAGCGTCAAACGCGGCCTGAAGTTGACCCAAAGTAACCCACAGCCAAAAATTTCATTTTGAGTTTTTACATGCCACAATTAGCAGAAATGACGCCAACCAGAGTCAGGTCCCCTTTACACCCTAGCGTGTTTCTGAACAGATACACACACTTTGAACAAGAACGGATAATTTTACTCGTGACTGCGCAAAAGCGGATTAGTTTTCAAGTCGTTCGAGACGAGGTAAAGCGGCGGATTGAATCCCGCATATGGCCTCAGGGCTCGCTTTTACCCACCGAAACCCAATTAGCGGAAGAGTTCAATTGTGCCCGCGCCACGGTGAACCGGGCGCTGAGGGAGCTCGCCGAACAGGGCTTTGTCGAGCGCAAGCGCAAAAGCGGAACGCGGGTCAAGAAAGAACCACGCAAACAAGCCAAGCTTGAAATTTCACTTGCGAGACAAGCGGTTGAGAACCAAAACTCAGCCTATCGCTATGCTCTGGTGGAACGGAACGTGGTCTACAGCCCCGGCTGGCTGACCTCGCAACTGAATGTCGAACCGGACGCGCGCGTTCTGCACGTGATCTGCATGCACTATGCAGACAACCGCCCCTTCCAGCTTGAAGAACGCTGGATCAATATCGAAGCCGTGCCCGAGGTCGAGCAAGCCGACCTCAACAAAAGTGGCCCACACGAATGGTTGTTGAATGCTGCCCCGTTCACCGAAGCTGAAATCGCCTTTTGCGCGATCTCGGCGGACAATCGTCTAGCTGATTTCATGGGCACGACCACTGGCACTTCGATGATTCAGCTGGAACGGACCACGTGGAAGGACGGGCAGCCGATGACTTTCGCCCGCATGACCCATCATCCGGGGTTCCGCATCCGCACTAAATACTAACCGATCGGCCCGGGCAGGCGTTCTTCGCTCAGCAGTACATTGGCTTCGACCTCTCCGGCCCCTGGTAAGGTCATCACCCTTCGGCGCAGAACCCGTTCGAAGTCTGCCAGATCCCGCGCCACGACGCGCAAGCGATAATCATAAAGACCCAGCACATGCTCAACCGTCTGCACCTCGGGAATGGCGCTGACGGCACGTTCAAAATCTTCAAGGCTGACCTGCCCTTTTCGCGCAAGTTTCACGCCGAGAAAGACGGTCACTCCAAAACCCAGGGCCTCGGCATTCAGACGCAGCCGCCGCCCCTTGATCACGCCTGCTTCTTCCAGTCGACGAATACGCCGCCAGGTCGCGGGCTGCGATAAGCCAAAGCGGCGCCCCAGAGCTCCCGCGCTTTGGGTCGCGTCCTGCACCAGCGCGCGCAGAATTCTGCGGTCGATCTCATCCAGTTCGATCATACCGGCAACACCTCATCCCGTTTGACTCGGGCGATATGCATAAGGGCTTCGATATCGGCGATATGCGGTAGGGTCAGAATGCGATCGCGATAGACCTGTTGATAATGCGCCATATCTCGCGCCAACACCGATAGGCGCACATCCACCCGGCCAAGGAAGGTCTGGATCTCGATCACCTCGGCCACGTTCCGCGCCGCCGCCGTGAATTCGTCGAACGCCCGTGCCTGCGTCTTGTCCAGCGTTATCCGCAAAGAGACCTCGACCGCATAGCCCAAGGCGGCCCAGTCGATAACGGCTTCCTGCCCCTCGATCACTCCTGCCGCTTGCATCTTTTCGATCCGGCGCCAGCAGACGCCCGAAGTGATGCGGCATCGCTCAGCCAATTCTGCCGTTGTCAGGCTTGGCTCGGCCTGGAAGTGGCGTAGTATACGTCGATCAACATCATCAAGCATGATTTTTTCACATTTTGTTCACTAGAAGAATTATTCTTCATCTATTTGTCAAATACCCAATCCAAACCCTATCGCCAATAGCAATCACGCAGGATAGAAGCACATCAACCGAAACTGAAAGGACCGGCGAAATGCGCGTCTATTACGATCGCGATTGCGACATCAACCTGATCAAAGACAAAAAAGTGGCGATTCTGGGCTATGGCTCGCAAGGCCACGCCCACGCGCTGAACCTGCGCGACTCGGGCGCCAAGAACCTGGTCATCGCCCTGCGCGAAGGCTCCCCCTCGGCCAAGAAAGCCGAAGCGGAAGGCCTGCAGGTGATGGGCATCGCCGAAGCCGCAGCCTGGTGCGACGTTATTATGTTCACCATGCCTGACGAACTGCAGGCTGAGACGTACAAGAAATACGTCCACGACAACATCAAGCCGGGCGCTGCCATCGCGTTCGCCCACGGCCTGAATGTCCATTTTGGCCTGATCGAGCCGAAAGAAGGCGTGGACGTTATCATGATGGCCCCCAAAGGCCCCGGCCACACCGTGCGCGGCGAATACACCAAAGGCGGCGGCGTTCCTTGCCTCGTCGCGGTCGACAACGACGCGACCGGCAAAGCGCTGGAAATCGGCCTGTCATACTGCTCGGCCATCGGTGGCGGCCGTTCGGGCATCATCGAAACCAACTTCCGCGAGGAATGCGAAACCGACCTGTTCGGTGAGCAGGCTGTTCTGTGCGGCGGTCTGGTTGAACTGATCCGCTGCGGCTTTGAAACGCTGGTTGAGGCCGGCTACGCGCCCGAGATGGCATATTTCGAGTGTCTGCACGAAGTGAAGCTGATCGTTGACCTGATCTATGAAGGCGGCATCGCCAACATGGATTATTCGATCTCGAACACGGCAGAATATGGCCAGTACGTCACCGGCCCGCGTATTTTGAAATACGACGAGACCAAAGCGCGTATGAAAGAGGTTCTGAACGACATCCAGCAGGGTAAATTCGTCCGTGACTTCATGCTGGAGAACGCTGTAGGCCAACCGACCATCAAAGCGTCGCGCCGTGCGAACGATGAGCACATGATCGAGGAAACCGGTGCAAAACTGCGCGCCATGATGCCCTGGATCTCGGCTGGTAAAATGGTCGACAAAGAAAAGAACTAAGTCTGACAAATGTCAGCGAAAGGGCGGCCCCGGTGGCCGCCCTTTTCATTTGGTGACAGCATTTGCGTAGCATTCGCCCAGAACATAATCCCAGCCACTGTCGTAACCGGTGCGTTTGTCCGACGCCTCAGATGCCCAGACTTCCCAGCCCGAATGGGTCAGAGTGACCGTGGTATGCCCGGCTCCGTGGGCTGCGAACCGGACCTCAACCCGCGTGGGGCGGTCGGTGTTGGTGCCGGGGTGCCAGCTGAAGGCCAGGCGAGCCCCCTGTTCGAAGATCAACACTTTGCCCCAATCAGCGCGGGTGCCATCGAACATGGTTTCATAAACCGCACCGCCGACATGAGGTTCGATCACAACTGCCAGCGCAGGCTTGCCTTGCGCCGCTGAGACAGCGTGCCCATCCAATGGCCACCATTTGGCAATGCGATTTACAAAAACATCAAAGGCGTGCTCGGGCGCTGCGTTCACAACAATGGTCTTGATGATTGGTTCGATCATGCATCTCGTCCTTCGTTTACCTCGGCGGCGAAACTCTCCAACACGTCCGACCAGTATTGCTCGAGCCAGGCGCGCAGTTCTGCCAGCCCCTCGGGTCGGGCGGCATAGATGCGGCGCGTTCCCTCAGCCCTGCAAACGACAAGTCCGGCATCGGACAAGACCTTTAAATGTTGCGAGACCGCCGGGCGGCTTACGGGCAAATCCGCAGCCAGATCACCAACCGCCCTGGGGCGCTCCGCCACCTCCTCAAATACCTTGCGACGGGTCGAATCCCCTAAAGCCGAAAGCACTTCTTTGTAAGCCATAGCTTACGGTAAGTAATGACTTACCTAATGTCAATATCAGCGCGTGACACCGTCAGATTCGCGGGATAAGTGGATGGAATGGTTCAACAACCGACAAAACAGGATTGGAGCGGTGTTTTCACGCTGGGCCTCATCTGGGGCGGGACGTTCATGGTGGTTGCCATGGCGCTGGAAGGCTATGGACCGGTCACCGTGGCGACGTCGCGCACCACATTGGGTGCCGTTATGCTGCTGGTGCTGATGCGCCTTACCGGACGGCGTATTCCGAGTTTGACACCAGCCCTTTTGAGTTCGATTTTCTTCATCGGCATTCTGTCGACGGCGGTTCCCTTCATGCTGTTAAGCTGGGGGCAACAATTTGTCCCTTCGGCCTTTGCGGGTCTGTCCATGGCGGCGATTCCGCTGATGGTTCTGCCGCTGGCACATTTCTTTTCGGATGAGCCTATGAACCTACGGCGTCTGGTCGGCGTTTGCCTTGGCTTCTCTGGCGCGCTTGTGTTGATCGGGCCCGGTCTGGCGCAATTGGGTCAGGGTACGCAGCCACTGGCGCAAATGGCCTGCGTCACGGCAGCCTTGTGCTACGCCAGTTCGTCGATCCTGACCCGCCGCTGCCCTCCGATTGAACCGATGGCTCTGGCAGCCCTGACGCTGCTGGTTGGCGCAGTACTATTGATACCTATCATGCTGCTAACCGAGGGGCTTCCCTCGTGGCAGGGAACGCGCCCCAGTCTGGCCCTGATCGTTCTGGGCCTTGTCCCCACGGCCTTCGCCACCCTGCTGCGAGTATCCATCACCCGCAGCGCCGGGTCCGTCTTTCTGACGCTGGTGAACTATCAGGTGCCCGTTTGGTCGATGGTGTTCGGGGCCTGGATTCTATCCGAAGCCCTGCCGCTGCGGTTCTATATCGCGCTTGCCATGATCCTAACCGGGCTGGCAATCAGCCAGTGGTTCACTCTGCAGAAAATGCTACTGGGGCGTTAACCCGTCACCGCCTCAACCTCGGATACGATCCCATCGACCACTTGGGTCAGCAGTGCGGCATCCTCGCATTCCGCCATCACCCGGATCAGAGGTTCCGTGCCCGATTTGCGGATCAGCAAACGCCCCTGCCCATTCAGACGCGCCTCGGCCTCGGAAATCGCGCTTTTGACGCTGGCCGCTTCCAGCGGGGCCTGCCCCGCGCTAAAGCGCACATTCTTCAGCAATTGCGGCACCGTCTCAAACTGGCGCGATAGGTCCGAGGCTTTCTTGCCGGATTGCACCATCTCTGCCAGAAAATGCAGCCCCGCCATCAGACCGTCGCCGGTTGTGGCATAGTCGCTCATCACGATGTGACCTGACTGTTCGCCACCAAGATTGAAACCACCCTCGCGCATCCGTTCAACCACATAGCGGTCGCCAACGGCAGTCCGCTCCAGACGCAGCCCCTGCCCGGCCAGGTGCCGCTCCAACCCGAGGTTCGACATCACAGTGGCCACCAAGGCGCCGCCTTTCAACTGATCCGCGCGGGACCACGCGGTCGCCAACAGAGCCATCAACTGATCCCCATCGGCGACAGCGCCAGTTTCGTCGATCACAACGACGCGGTCGGCATCCCCATCCAGACAGATACCTACATCGGCGCCGTGTGAAACCACGGTTTCGGCCGCAACACGAGGCTGGGTTGAGCCACATCCGAGGTTGATGTTCTTGCCGTTCGGCGCGATGCCGACCGGGATCACATCTGCTCCCAACTCCCAAAGAACTTCCGGCGCAGTACGGTGCGCGGCACCGTTGGCGCAGTCGATCACGACCTTCAGCCCATCCAAGCGCAGATTGCGCGGCAGCGATGATTTCACGCGCTCGCCATAACGGAACCGCGCATCGTCAACCCGACGCGCACGACCAATATTCTGCGCCTGTGCGGGGCTTACGCCTTCTTCGATCAGCCGCTCGATCTCAATCTCGGCCTGATCGGACAGCTTGAACCCGTCCGGCCCAAAGAATTTAATTCCATTGTCGATCGCCGGATTGTGGCTAGCCGAGATCATCACGCCCAGATCCGCGCGCATCGAGCGGGTCATCAACCCCACCGCAGGCGTCGGCACCGGCCCCAGCAGCAGCACGTTCATACCGGTCGAGGTCAAACCTGCCGTCAACGCATTTTCCAGCATATAGCCCGACAGCCGCGTATCCTTGCCAATAACAACACGGTGTACGCCCGAGGCATCGCGGCGGAAATACCGCCCCACAGCCGCGCCAATCCGCAAAGCCATTT
This sequence comes from Ruegeria sp. AD5, assembly GCF_056542345.1. Lineage (NCBI taxonomy): Bacteria > Pseudomonadati > Pseudomonadota > Alphaproteobacteria > Rhodobacterales > Roseobacteraceae > Ruegeria > Ruegeria sp. AD5. Next base: position 95,360 of record NZ_JBQFZR010000002.1, on the reverse strand, counting down.
CCGCCGTCATAGGGTGCGTGTTGGCGGTGCCCCGCACCCCGTCGGTTCCAAACAGCTTGCGCATAAGTCGGTCTCCTGAAAATTCCTTTTGCCCGGATTACCGGACGGCGGCCCATAGACGCAAGGCCTGAGCCGTCTCGGCCACGTCATGTACCCGTACAATCTGCACACCCTGTGATATTCCCGCCAGAGCAACCGCGATTGACCCCGGCGCGCGGGCATCCTTGCGCGGCTCTTTGCCGACCTGACCAATAAATCCCTTGCGCGAAACGCCCAGAAGGATTGGACAGCCAAGCCCGTGAAACAGGCTGAGATTGCGCAGAAGCGTCAGGTTGTGGTCCAGATTCTTGCCAAACCCGATGCCCGGATCGATGACAATCAGATCGCGGCTGAGCCCCAGTCCTTCTAGATGCGCGATTTGCCCCTCAAGGAAATCGTAAACATCCAGCAGAACATTGTCATAGTGCGGGTCATCCTGCATCGTGGTCGGATCACCCTGCATATGCATCACACAAACCGGAGCCTCAATCTGCGCGCAAAATGGTGCAAGTTTAGGATCGAAGGTAAATCCCGACACATCGTTGATCAGTCCCGCACCTGCCAGATGAGCCGCCTTGGCAACACCGGTCTTGCGAGTATCGATCGAGATCAACACATCTGTCTCGCCCCGAATTGCCTCAATCAAAGGGCGTGTGCGGGCAATCTCTTCGTCTTCAGGCACAAAATCAGCGCCCGGGCGCGTGGATTCGCCGCCAATGTCCAGAATACTTGCACCATGCGCTACCATGTCGGCGGCAGCGGTCCGAGCGGCCTCGACCGAGTTATGCAGCCCCCCATCCGAGAAGCTATCCGGCGTGGCATTCAGAATGCCCATGATCTGCGTTCGTGCCATATCAAGTCCGGCAATCGCTGGACGCGCGCAGGTCAGACGATCCAGCTGTTCCTTTGGGATTTCAACGGCATCGACGATCTGGGTGCTTTGCCCGCGCTCAATCCGTTCGGCCTGTGAGAACCACAGCACCTGCCCTGCTAGTGGTACCGCCCCGTCGACGCGCGTGCTCCCATGCTGGACCAATGGGCGGTAATAGACGGTCACAGTTGCGCCTGCTGCACCGGAACTGCGCGCAATGGCGTTTTGGGGGCTTCGGGCAGGTCTCCGCCAATAACCAGCATCTCGCTGGCTTCAAAGGTTGCTGCGAACCAAGCCGCCAGCGCCACCGCGTCAGACGGCGCGGCTGAGGGGCCATCGACCGCATCCAGAACAATTTTGGAGGGTGCCCAAACACAAATCTGGCCGTTTTTCATCGCCCAATCCAACTCGGTCCGCGTTGAAACGACCACGCAACGGTGATCGCGCGCAGCCAGAACCCAGGCGTTCTGTTCAATTGCCAACAGATCTATCCGGCGTTGGGTCATTGCGTGACCCGTCTGCGGCACATCCAGATCAGACGCCCCAACACACAGGATCAGCGGGCGCTGGCGATTCTCAAGCTGGTCGATCCAGCCGGTGAGATTACCTGATGAAATCGCTGCATTCGACAGAAAGACCAACCGTGGATGTGGCCGCTCTTCTTCGGCCACATCATGATGTACCGCATCCTTGCCGCGCACGATCTCGACGCCAAGCGCGCCGGGTCCACGATCCAGTTTTTCAATGCGGACAAAAGCTCTTACAGCCTGAGGCTCAAGCAGAATGCGCTCCGCCACGCGATCTGCCAGTGTCTCGAGCAAATTCAGCCGTTCAGCAGCCAACTCGAACGCAATCGCTTCGGTTACACGGTCGTAAGACAGAATACGATCCACGTCATCATCGATGGGGTCTGTCAGCGGGCGCACCTCGACCACGATGTTAAAGCAGATCCGTTGCGTGGTACCGCGTTCGGCCTGAAACGCCCCGATCTCGACCTCAACGATGTGATCGCGCAGCGAAATGCGGTCCAGCGCACCGCGCGCGGCGGTAGCCTCGGACCGTTCGGACGGGTGCGCAAAGGCAAGACGGATTTCAGAGCTCATGCGGCGGACCTTTTCGGGCTCGGTGGACTGATGATCAGCCCACTTTAGGCGTTTCGCGGGCGTATAGCATCGCAGCAAACGCCTTTCCAGCTACGGAATGCGGCGTTACGTGACCCGGAACCAGCTCATCATACCCGATGCCGCATGGCCTAGCATGTGACAATGCAACAGCCAGTTGCCCGGATTGTCAGCTACCAACGCTACTTGCCGCACCTGCCCTCGATCGACTAGAACAGTGTCGCGCCACGGCCCCAGTGTACCGTCCTGCAGGATAATGCGAAAATGGTGTCCATGCAGATGCATCGCATGTGGAAACGCCGTTTCATTTGCGAATTCAATCCGATGAACTGATCCCAATCGCGCATCCAGAAACGGATCATCTGGCCGCTCTGCATATCCGTTCAAAGCCCAGAATCGTCCAAGCTGAGCCAACTCGCGCCCCGACAGCTCGGAATCGCCCAATTTGGCGCTCTCCAGCCAGCGCATTGCACCCCCCTGCATCGTCATACGATGCAGAGGTGTATTCTGCAGTTCAATTTCGGGCATTCGGTTTGCTGGCAACGGTCTAACTTTTGTATCAGCAATACGCGATGCTACTCCGAACACATCAAATTTGACGAGTCCGTAAGCGCCATCCCGTTCTACACTCACAATACTTGCCGTCTGGCCGGATTCCGCTGAGACATCAACGATCAAGTCAACCCGCTGCGCAGGCGCCAAAGGAAAACTGCTCTCAACTCGCAATGGAACCTCAAGCGGCATACCGTCAAGCGCAACAATCCAACCAGCAAGCCCGTCGAGCGCTACGTCGAATACCCGGGCATTCGCGGCATTGATCACCCGCAATCGCAATCGTTCAGACGCCTGCACCGGATAAGAAGGGTCAAACTCTCCGTTCACCGTTACAATGTTGCCCAGCCGACCCGCATGGCTCAGATCATGACCATTGTCGAAATCGCTGGATATCTTTGCGCTCTCGGTGTCAAGGCGCCAATCGTCCAGCATTAAGGTCAGGTCCTGATCAACATCGGGTCCGCTGGCTTCTTCGACGATCAAAGGGCCATAAAGCCCACGCGCGACCTGCTCCATCGATTGGTTGTGCGCATGATACCAATAAGTTCCCGCATCCGGCACCACGAAATCATATTCAAAGTTGGAATCTGGCTGCACAACTTCCTGCGTCAGGCCGGGCACTCCATCCATCGCATTGTCGATCCGGATGCCATGCCAGTGAACGGTCGTTGGTTGCGGCAGCATGTTTACAAGCTTGCGGCGTACCCGAGCCCCCTGCGGAACACGGATTTCCGCGCCCGGAACACCGCCGCCATAACTCCAGACCGGAGTTTCCGGATATCCCTGGGGCGCGATCTGCTGGAGGGAAGTCTGTGCCACCAGTTCGGTGGCAGATGCCATCGCCACGCGTGGTATCATCGACAAGGCCAGGGTCGATTGCAGAAACTGTCGGCGTGTTATGGTCATTGCGAGCCTCCTGGCTCGCAACATAGTTGGTAAAACGCCTGTTGCCAGCACCCTTCCAGCGCTGGTGCGTCAATCAGTTGCTGGCCGTGCGATAATTGTGCTTGTAGAAGATATGCACGCCAATACGCGCCGTTTCTTTATAGACGCGGGACCAGGACGGGCGCACTGCCTTGGTGTGATAGTGCGTGGCACCTGCGGTCATCTCTTCAGCTACACCATCGATTGCGGCACGGGCGACTTTCGAAACGCGATCATAAGCGCGTTTTTCGTTGATAATCTCTTTCTGCCCGTCACAGGTGTAGGTGAACTGGCACTGATATTTCTTGCCCGTTCCTTGCTTGATCACACCGCACAGTGAATCCGGAAAGCGACCGCTTTCAACCCGGTTCAGGATAACCTCGGCCACTGCAAACTGACCGCGTACGCTTTCACCGCGAGCCTCGAAATACAGCGCTTCGGCAAGACAACGGAAATTTTCATCTCCGGTCGCCTTTGGCTGCTGGTCCAGCCAGGCTTTGGTGTAGGAGATTTCGACTTTTTCCGGCGCCTTACGCGGCTTAAACAGTTTCAGGTAATCGCGGAAGCTTTGTGCTGGCAACTCGTTACGTGTGACCAACTCAACAGATTTTGTATCGCCTTGCCTATCGGCAAAGGACAAACTCGGTAGCAAGGCTGCGGCCCCCACGGCAACAGCCACTATGTAGCGTCTCATCAGATAACCTCGCACAGGCACAAACGCGCCATACCCTCCCCCGGCGGGCGCGACGAGGCTAATACCCCAGACGAAGCGAGACGTCCAGTTCTGAAAAAAATGCAAGAGAAAAACCGCTCACGCCGCCAATTATTATCGACAGCGGAACGTTTCTTACGCCACTATTTCTAGGTAGGAGACAGTTAGTCAACCCCCAAGTTTGGACGAAATCGCCAGTTGAGCGGCAGACAGCCGAGCGACAGGAACCCGGAAAGGAGAACAGGACACATAGTCGAATCCAAGTGACCTGCAGATTGCGATTGATTCGGGGTTACCACCATGTTCGCCACAGACAGAAAGCGTAACGTCTGGTTGGGCTTGGCGCCCGCGCTCGGCCCCCAGCTTCAGCAATTCACCTACCCCATCTGCATCCAGAACGTGAAATGGATCTTCGCCAAACACGCCTTGGCGGACATATGCCGACATGAACCGCCCCGCGTCATCGCGCGACAATCCGTAGGTCATCTGGGTCAGGTCGTTTGTTCCAAAGCTTAGGAAAGCGGAATGTGGCGCAATCTCATTCGCGCGCAGACAGGCCCGAGGCGTTTCCACCATCACTCCCAATCGATAGTCGAACTCCTGCCCCTGCTCCGAGGCAACCTCGGCCGCTACAGTATCGATGCGTGTTTTGACCAGTTCAACCTCGCGCTTGGCCGAGACCAGCGGGATCATGACCTCGGGCACGACAGGGGCACCTTCTTTGCTGGCCTCAACCGTCGCCTCGAAGATCGCGCGTGCCTGCATGTCGTAGATTTCCGGCACGGTGACACCCAGACGAACCCCGCGCAATCCCAGCATCGGGTTGTACTCGCTCATCGCCTCGACCCGACGTTCGACATCCGAGATTGGCAAATCCAGCGCCTCAGCCAGCTCTCGCTGACCGGTGCGCGTAGTGGGCAGGAACTCGTGCAAGGGCGGATCGAACAGGCGGATGCAGACCGGCTGCCCCTCCATAATCCGGAACAACTGCACAAAATCCTGCCGTTGCATCGGCAGCAACCGTTCCAACACAGCAGCGCGTCCAGATGGGGTCTGCGCAAAGATCATTTCGCGCATTACGGTCAAACGACCGGGATCGAAGAACATGTGTTCCGTTCGGCACAACCCGATCCCTTCTGCTTTAAAGTTTCGTGCAGTTTGCGCGTCAGCGGGTGTATCGGCGTTGGCGCGGATGGCGATGTCCCGCTCGGCATCGGCCCAGCTCATCAGTGTCTGAAAGCAATCATCCAGCGCCGCTTCAAGCATCTCGGGTTGTCCAGCCAATACCTGACCAGAAGTCCCATCGATGGTCAGAATATCGCCTGTCTTGAACACACGCCCATCCGGTGCGCTTAGCAGCTTTTTCTTGGTCTGGAATCGCATCTCGGACGCGCCGACGATACACGGCAAACCCAGACCACGGCCAATCACCGCCGCATGGCTGGTGATCCCGCCCTTTTCGGTCAAAACAGCTACTGCGGCATGCATTCCGCGCACATCTTCGGGCGAGGTTTCACGGCGCACAAGAATACAGGGCTCCCCCCGCGCGGCGCTGGCCTGCGCTTCGGCAGCCGTAAAGACAATTCGACCGGTCGCTGCACCGGGGCTGGCCGCGATGGCTGTGGTCAGCACATCACGCTCGGCCTCAGGATGGACCTGCCGGTGCAGAAGTTCATTCAGCGAATGCGGATCGATCCGCATCACGGCCTCTTGCGGCGGAATGATCCCGTCTTCGGCCAAGCGCACCGCGATCCGCATCCCGGCCCGCGACCCGCGCGGAACCCGCACGCCGTCCAGAATATGCACCTTGCCGTTCTGCACCACGAATTCGACCTGCATCTCTTCGCGCAGCTTTTCGCGCATTAACGCTGCGTGGGCCTTGAGATCGGCAAAAGCCTCGGGCGCCACATCTTCCAGCGATTGACCGCGTTCATCCTTTTCCAGATACAGCGCGGCGACACCTTCTCCCAGCGCATCGCGCCCCTGGCTCTGGCTCAGATAGCGACCCGTGATCTGGGGCATACCCGTCGCTGGATCGATCAGTTGCAATACGCCCGAACCACATTCGCCCTGCCCGACGCCCGGGATCATCTCTTGAATCACCAGACCCAAACCGGCATCCGCAGGTGCACCCTTGGCCTGCCTCAGCAGGCGAGCCGAGGTGCCGTCCCAGGCACGTGCCATCGAGCGCAAAACACCGATCAGCTGCTCTCCACGATCCTGCGGGAAGGCCTCGTCCGTCTCGTCTTCGTACGCCCGCAGGGACAAGCTCAGCCCTTCGCGCCCGTCCGCCTCGATGGTATCGAATACATCTGGGTCCAGACGCGCAATATGGAGCGCATAGCTCTGCACAAACCGCAGATATAGCGCCGCCGCCGCATCCGCCCCCATTTCCGCAGACCGATCCAGATATCGGGCATCGTTCATGCCGATATTCAGCACCGCCCCCGGTCCACCCCAGTCAGGATCTTCCGAACTGGGCCGTACACACAGCAATGACTCGGCGTCGAACTGTTCCAGAATGGCCGCGATGTCGGGAATGTCGCCCTTGGCAATTCGCTGCACCGCGTCAAAAGAAAGGGCCACGGTCCGCGGCACCGGCATGTCCAGCCTGACCAGTCGTTGCAGGCACTTCGCCCGGCCACCATGGGTATTGGCGGCAACGGGCGCTTTTGGAGTGATAAGCGTGGTATGCGGATTATTCTGCACTGCGGCACCTTTTGGTTTCACCGCAGCATAAGCCCCTGCGCCCTTGGCGCAAGGGCGTTATCCCTCGATACGCGTCAGATCAGCAACGCTAGAGCAGACCTTACGGATCTGGCTCAGCAGGTTCAGACGGTTGCGGCGCAGAATGTCATTATCGGTATTGACCTGCACGTCCTCAAAGAACGCATCCACCGGCCCGCGCAGTTCGGCCATTGCCGCCATCGCTGTCGGGAAATCCTCGGCCTTCAGCGCGGGATCGATCTTGGCCTCTGCCGCGTCAAGCGCTGCAAACAGTGCCTTTTCGCTGTCAGTTTCAGCAAACTTCACATCCGCGCCGTAAGAGTATTCGACTCCATCCTTCTCTTCCGCCTGAGACAGGATGTTGTTCGCACGCTTGAACCCCTGCACGAGGTTCTCTCCATCCTCGGTCGCAATCACCGCATTCAGAGCGCGGGCGCGTTTGACCAGGAGGTTGAGGTCGTCATTCCCCTCCATCGCGATACAAGCGTCGATGACATCATGGCGGATGCCTTCGTCTCGGAGGAAGACTTTGAGGCGGTCGTGGAAGAAAGAAAGAAGATCGTCAGACGCGTCAGGAACCTTTTTCTCAAGCTCAAGAAATGCTGCTGCGGGCGATCCTTCAAGCTTTTCTTTGACAGTCTGGAATGAAGCACCATAGACACCATGTTTTGCGATTTCTTCCAGGAGATCGCGGACATTCGCTTCGGGCAAAGCCTCATTGATAGCGCGTTCTGATCGAACCAGTTGACTATCGAAAAAACGGTCCAACCGAAGACGCAGATCATTATTCACGATTAGTCGAATTACCCCTAACGCCGCACGACGCAAAGCAAACGGATCTTTCGAACCCGTGGGTTTCTCATCTATCGCCCAGAACCCGGTCAGCGTGTCCAACTTGTCGGCTAGCGCCACTGTCACAGACAACGGTGCGGTCGGAACATCATCCGACGGCCCCAACGGCGAGTAATGTTCCTGCGCAACGGCGGCCACTGCGGCATCCTCGCCTGCCGCATCGATGTAATATCGCCCCATAAGCCCTTGAAGTTCAGGGAACTCATAGACCATTTCGGAGTTCAGATCAGCCTTGGCCAAACGCGCGGCTTTCTCGGCCTGATCCGCATCCGCCCCGACCACCGGGGCCAGTTCTCGGGCCAGCGCGGCAATGCGGTCGATGCGTTCCGCCTGAGTGCCCAGCTTGTTGTGGAAAGTCACATTCTCCAACGCGCGGGTCCATTGGGCGATGTCCGACTTGGCAACGCGCAGGTCGTTCTCCCAGAAGAATTTCGCATCGGCCAGACGGGCCGACAAAACCTTCTGGTTCCCCGCCAAAATGGTCGCGCCGTTATCGGCGGTCTCGCGATTGGCGACGGTAATGAAGCGCTCGATCCGCCCCGTCTTGGGGTTCTTCACAGAAAAGAACTTCTGATGCTCTTTCATCGAGGTCTGCAGTACCTCGGGCGGCAGTTCAAGAAACTCCTCGTCGATCTGCCCCATCAGCACAACAGGCCACTCGACCAGACCGGCTACCTCGGCCAGAAGACCCTTGTCGTCGACCACTTCCAGACCGGCGGCGAAGGCCATGTTCTGGGCATCGTTCCAGATATGTTCGGCGCGCTCTTCGGGCGACAGCACCACGAAGGCGCGTTTCAGCTTGGCGGCATAATCCTCGAACGAGGTCACCGTAAACCGGTTCGGGGCCATGAAACGATGGCCCTCAGTCGTATCACCGGACGTGATCCCTTCGATCGCAAGCGGCACGACCTGCGCGCCTGCTTCATCGGTCAGGATGCACAGGATCGAGTGCAAGGGCCGTACCCACCGCATCGATCCAGCCCCCCAGCGCATGGATTTGGGCCAGGGGAAGTTTCGAATGGTAGCTTCTAAGACCTCGGCGATGATTTCAGCTGCTGGACGACCCGCCTTTTCAATGGTGGCGAAATACACTTCGCCTTTGGGCGTGTCGCGCTCTTCCAACTGGTCTCGGGTCAGTCCCGCGCCGCGTAGAAAGCCTTCGATGGCTTTGTCAGGCGCGCCGACCTTTGGGCCTTTGCGTTCTTCGCGGATTGTCGGGCTTTCCGCCAGCAGGCCTTCAACCGCCAGCGTCAGGCGACGCGGCGTCGTCAGTGCAGCGGCAGAGGCATAGGTCAGACCGCCTTCGACCAGACCATCGGTGATCCGCTTTTTCAGGTCTTCACCGGCGCGAGTCTGCATGCGCGCGGGGATTTCCTCGGAAAACAGTTCGATCAGCAGGTCGGGCATTTTCGGTCCTTAGAAATTTACAATCGTCTGGATGACGATGGCATTGGCGATGTCCACAAAGAATGCGGATACAAGGGGCAGTACGATAAAGGCAATAGGCGACGGGCCATATCGCTTGGTTACGGCGGTCATATTTGCGATAGCTGTGGGGGTAGCACCCAGAGCGAACCCCCCGAACCCGGCGGCCAGAACGGCGGCGCGGTAATTCGATCCCATCAACGGAAACAGAACCCAGATCACGAACACCACGGCAAACAGGGTCTGGGCGGTCATGATCACCGCAATCGCAAGGCCCAGTTCGGCGATGGTCCACAGTTGAAGGCTCATCAGCGACATCGCCAGAAATGCACCAAGCGCGAATTCCGAGATCAGCGCCAGCGAGGGCGTGCGTGAGACCGGCTTGGCATTCGGCGCGAACATGGCGCGGAGATTGGCAATCACGATCCCCATGATAAGGCAGGGCACAAACAACGGCAGTTTCAGCCCTGCGGCGCTGATTGCTTCGCTCAGGATCGCGCCTGAAATGATCGCGAGGTTGAGATACAGCAGCACCCGCATGATTGTCAGATGATCAATCTCGGATTTCTGGTCGACCTCATTGGGCAGGCCCACCGTATGCTCTTCCCCGGGGCGTTCGGGGCTGAGATTGCGCCCCTCGATCAGCAGCCGCGCAATCGGCCCCCCGACCAGAGCGGCCAGCACGAGACCCAATGTGGCCACGGCCACCCCCAACTCGGTTGCGCCACTCAAACCGGTGGCGCCCGCAACTTCGGGGGCCCAGGCGATCGCGGTTCCGTGCCCCCCGATCAGCGCAGCAGACCCGAACAGCACCCCGGCTTGCGCCGGATAACCGAACATCGCGGCCCCCGCAGCGCCGATCACGTTTTGCGCAACGATGGTCAGAAGCGTCAAAATCAGAAGCAAAAGCAAAGGCTTGCCGCCCGCAATCAAATCGGAAAGACGGGCATTTAGACCAATCCCGGCAAAGAACAGAACCAATAGAAAGTCTCGTGCGGTCAAGCCAAAGGATAGCTCAATGCCGAAACCAAGATACAGCGCCAATACCACGAGCGAGGCCAGAAGGCCCCCGGTTACCGGCTCGGGGATGTTGAAGCTGCGCAATTGTGCGACACGGGCGTTGATCTCTGCCCCCAGCAGATAGACCGCAAAGCCCAGCGTTGCTGTCAGGAACTCCGGTATCTCAACGACCATCCCCATCTGCATCAGCCCTCGGGCCTGGGTGGGCACTCCTCGCCCACAACCGTGCCGTCATAGGCCTTTTCACCGCAATTGTTCAGCGCATGCCAGACGTAGCCTTTACCATCCTGTGTAATGGCAACGATCCGGTCGACACCATAATGGATGTTCTTGGTGCCCAAGAAAGCCTGTGCTTGACCCGATTTCAATACGTCGGCCAGCGCAACTGCGTCGTAGCAGTCAAACCACCCTGGCGCGGTCAATGGCTCGGGGTTCTCGACAGGGGTAAAATCCACCATTTGATCCGGCCTCAACTCGGTTTCGAAACAGGCCCGATACCGGATCGGAGAACTGTCGGCGTCAATGGCCTTAAACCCAGTATAGGCGATGGCTTCGGGCGCTTCCGCCCCTTGCGCCAGCAGGACCACATCCTGGCCCGGGCGCGGTTCTACCTCATAATAGAACCCATAAACCTGCAGGTAATACATGCCAGTACCGGCCAGAACTCCAGAAATCAGAAGGATTAGCGCAACCAATTTTCCAGTCATCGTTTACGCCACCTCTTTCAAGTTCATAGAAAATAAGACAGGTTCCCAAGCAGTACGGTCAGAAACGAGGCTACTCGCATGGAAACCACTCTTGCCGTCGGATTCTTTGGCGCGCTTTTTGCAATCATGAATCCGATTACCAACTTGCCTGTGTTCCTGAGTGTTACGCAAGACCTGCCCATTTCGGATCAACGCAAAGTGGCTGTGAAGACTGCGCTTTATTGCACGATCCTCGGTGGCGCCTTCGCTGCGATCGGCAGTCACGCGCTTGGGCTCTTTGGCATCAGCGTCGATGACCTGCGCGTCGCCGGTGGCCTTGTTGTACTGATGATCGGCCTGAACATGCTGAACGGGAACCAGAGCAGCTCGCATCACGGAACCGACGGAGAAAAGAAATCCTATCCCGCGCCCGAGACCGTTGCGTTCTATCCCTTGGCTTTTCCCATTCTGGTCGGCCCCGGAACAATCACAACACTGATCCTTTATGCGCACCACATCAAAACCCCGGTCGAAGCCGTTGTCTATGCAGGTGTATTTCTGTTCGTGGTGGCCTTGCTTTTGATCACGTTCTGGAACGCATCGGCGTTGGCTAAGCGGCTGTCGGACAATGCCCGAGTGATAATGAGCCGCTTCATGGGCATGATCCTTGCGGCTATCGCAATCAGCATGATCGCAGACGGCCTGAAGGCGTTGTTGCCCGGACTGGCCTAGGCGCTGCATCAAGCTTCGAACCCGGCAGCCTCGGTCTGCACGAACGCATCGGCGCATTGCTTGGCCAATGCGCGAACGCGGCCGATATAGGCCTGTCTTTCGGTAACCGAAATCACCCCGCGGGCGTCCAGCAAGTTGAAGATGTGGCTGGCCTTGATGCACTGATCATATGCGGGATGCGCCATGATGATGCGCTTGCCCGTCTTCGGGTCGTCATGTTCCTGCGCCAGAATGGTCGCGCATTCGGTTTCAGCCTCTTCGAAATGACGCAGCAGGACCTCGGTATTGGCAATATCGAAGTTCCAGCGGGCGTATTCCTCTTCGGTCTGCTTGAAGATGTCGCCATAGGTCAGCGGGCTGGGTGATTGCGGATCGTTGAACGGCATATCCATCACATGATCAATGCCCAGCACATACATGGCCAGACGTTCCAGACCATAGGTCAGCTCACCCGAAACCGGCGCACAGTCATGGCCGCCGACCTGCTGGAAATAGGTGAACTGGCTGACTTCCATGCCGTCACACCAGACCTCCCATCCCAGACCCCAAGCACCCAGAGTGGGGCTTTCCCAGTCATCCTCGACAAAGCGGATGTCGTGCAGATCCATGTCGATGCCGATGGCCTCAAGGCTGCCCAGATACAGCTCTTGCAGATCCGGCGGGCTGGGTTTGATCAGCACCTGGTATTGATAGTAATGCTGCAACCGGTTCGGGTTTTCGCCATAACGTCCGTCTGTCGGGCGACGCGAGGGCTGAACGTAGGCCGCTGACCAAGCCTTGGACCCCAAAGCGCGCAACGTGGTTGCTGGATGGAACGTACCTGCGCCGACCTCCATGTCATAGGGCTGTAGGATCGCACAACCTTTCGACGCCCAATAGGACTGAAGCCTTAGGATAATCTCTTGAAATGAACGTGGTGCGCTTTTGGGTTCGGTCATGACATTTCCCTTGGACGCGCGGGGCGCCCGGTTCCGGTAAGTTCGGCCCTTCCTATGCAAGGCATCCAAGGGCGTCAACGGGCCAATCGGCCACTCTGTCGCTGAGCGGCCACACACAGAATTCCCCGTATTCCGGGCATGGCAATCGGACCGCGATTCCGCGTAATCTGCGCCAAAGTGAAAACACTGCAGAACACGGGCAGACAATGACACGCGTATTTACGGTTATTACATTCTTTATCCTCTTCGGCCTGCGCGCCGCTTTTGCCCAGCAAGATGCGGGCGTCTTTGTTCAGATCGAGGCACAGCCGTCGCTGCGCGAGGCGCAGGAACGGGCGCAGGTTTATGCGAACGCGCTGCCCGATGTGAACGGGTTTCGGCTGAATTCCGGCTGGTATGCCATTGTTATCGGGCCCTATTTACGCGACGACGCCGAACAGGTGCTGCGCGTTTACCGGGCCGAGCGTCAGATCCCATCGGACAGTTTCATCGCATTCTCCAGCGCGCTGGGGCAACAGTTCTGGCCCATCGGTGCCAACATCCTGAACCGCGGCGTCGTCACCGCCCCGATCCAGCCCGAGCCGCAACCAGAGCAGCCCTTGGCCGGTCTTACCCTGCAGGACGCAGATGAAACCCGTTCGCAGGCTCTGCAGGGCGAACGCCTTTTGACCACGCAAGAGCGCAGAGATCTGCAAACCGCGTTGCAGGCAGCCGGGTTCTACAATTCAACAATTGACGGAGCCTTTGGTCAGGGCACCCGCCGCTCGATGGGCGATTGGCAACGTTCCAACGGGTTCGACGCGACTGGCGTTCTGACCACGTTGCAGCGCAAAACCCTGATGGATGACTACAACGCTCCACTGATCAGCGTCGGGATGGCACGCTATTCCGACCCGCAAGCCGGGATCGAACTGGATATGCCAATGGGCGTCTTGGGCTTTGACCGTTACGAGGCACCCTTTGCCCATTTCAACCCCACTTCTGATCTGGACACCAAGGCGCTGCTGATCTCGCAGGAAGGCTCTGCCGCAACCCTGCGGGCGCTCTATCAAGTGATGCAGTCGCTTGAAATCGTTCCTCTGGACGGTGAGCGCAGCCTGCGTGGCAACAGCTTCACGATTGAAGGGCGCGGAAATGGCATGACCTCGTTCACGCAAGCGGCTCTGAAAGACGGCAAGATCAAAGGTTTCACGCTGGTCTGGCCTGCCGGGGATGAGGCTCGCCGCGCTCGAGTTTTGGCCGCGATGCGTGCAAGCTTTGCCACGACCGATGCCGTACTGGATGCCGGTGCCGGAGCGGATGCTGACCAGCGCATCGATTTGATGTCTGGACTGCAAATCCGCAAACCGCGGCTATCGCGATCGGGCTTCTTCGCCGACGCTGATGGTACGGTTCTGACGGTCACCGAGGCCGCTGAAAGCTGCACCCGCATCACGCTGGACGGTGACCAAGAGGTTCAGCTGGCTTGGCAGGATGCCGACCTTGGTGTCGCTGTGCTGCGTCCTAGCCAGACCCTTGCCCCGATCAGTGTTGCCGAGTTCCGCGCGGGCGTTCCGCGTATTCAGTCTCAGGTCGCTGTTTCGGGCTTTTCTTACGAAGGCGCGTTGGGTGCCCCTACTCTGACCTTTGGCGAAATCGCTGATATCCGCGGCCTGAATGGAGAAGATGGCGTCAAACGCCTTGCACTGTCCGCCCAGCCCGGCGACGCGGGAGGACCTGTTTTTGACGATAGCGGCAGCGTTGTTGGCATGTTGCTACCTGCCCCTTCCGATGGGCGTACCCTGCCCGACTCGGTCAGCCTTGCGGCGAATGTGGCACGTCTGACCGAGGTTCTGACCAAGGCGGGCATCTCAGGTCAGCCCGCGCAAGGCTCAGCCCAGATTTCACCCAACGAACTGAGCCGCAGAGCCAACGGAATGACCGTTCTGGTGCACTGCTGGGACTGAACAATCAGGTTCAGGGAAAAGGCGCTGCACGAAGGTGCACGCCTTTTTTCATAGGTTTACAGGATATCCGGTGTGACCCGTATTAATGTGGGAACCTCGGCCTGAAAGGCGGCGCGCACTGCGTCCTGCATCTCGTCCAGCGTCTTCGGTGCAGCTGACAGCGCCCCGAACGCCTCGGCCAGTTTGCAGAAATCCGGGTTTCGCGCGATCACCGCATTGGGCGCGATCTGTCCGCGCACCATGCTCTCTTCAATCTCTTTGAGTTTACCATTGTCCCACAGAATGATGGGTAGCGGCAGGCCGAGTTCGACAGCAACCCCAAGCTCTTGCATTGTGTAGTGAAAACCATAGTCACCCGCGATGACCGCTGTGGGTTTGCCCCGCCGTGCTACTGCACCACCGATCCCGGCTGGCAGGGCGTAACCCAGCGTGCCAAATCCAGTCGGGTGGTGCCAATGATAAGGAAAGCCCATGTCCCAGACTTCTTTCGCGACATACGCGAATTGGGTCATGTCCGAATAAATCATCGTATCCAAGGGCATGGCCGCCCTGAGTGCATCGACCACGGGGACAATGCCCGGGCGCTCGGCATCTACCTCGGCCCGCCAGCGCGCGCGCGCCTCGCGCACCTCGTCCGCAGACCAACCAGCGGATGGTTTTACCTGATCGGACACTGCCCACAGCGCATGCGCAAAACTCTCACCATCTGCCTGCAGTTTGACAGCCGCACGATGGTGGTCTGACAGCACTTGCGGGTCCAGATCAACACGCACCATAGTTGCGTTGTGGCCCAGATCATGGCGCCACAGATCAACCTCGCCCAATTCAGCACCGACAACAACGACAAGATCAGCCGAGGCAATTACTTTGGCGCTGCCCGGTCGTGGCAGCATCGATCCGAAATCCAGCGGATAATCGGACCCGGCCAGCCCGCGACCGGCATATGTCGTGAAGCACGCCGCCCCCAACTGGGTCAGGATCTGTCGCCAAAGGTTAGACCGGCACCCGCCGCCTAATATGAACAACGGCCGCTGCGCGATATTCAGCAGCGACAGAACCGGTGCCACATCCGGTGGAACAGTCTGGTTGCGCAAGGCAGGCTGGTTTGGAAAAGGTGCAGGCGCTGCCTCGGCCTCCAATTGCGCGATGGGTACCTGAATGTGTTTCGGTCGCGGGCGCGACAGCTCAAACTCTTCGAAGGCGCGCTCGATCAGACCATAGGCAGCCTTGGCATCGTTCGCCTGACAGGACCAGTCTGTAACTGTCTCGGCCGCAGCGCGTTGATCCTTCATCTGATGCAATTGGCCACGCAGTGCTTGTGTCTCTTCGAGACAAGAAGACAACACCAGCATCGGCACCGAATCCGAATAAGCCTGCCCCATCGGCGTCATTATGTTGCACAGGCCCGGTCCGGTGATCACATAGGCCACCCCCGGCTTGCCAGACGCGCGGGCAAATCCATCGGCCATGAAACCGGCCCCCTGCTCGTGTCGGGCCAGAACATGCGTGATCCCGGCCTCTTCGATACCGCGATACATCTCCTGATTATGCACGCCCGGTATGCCAAAGATCACGTCAACGCCACGATCCTTAAGCATGTGCGAGATCTGCGCCCCAAGGGGTCGTTTCATTAGCCTCTCCAGAATTGAACGGTAAAGATTGCGTAGACAGCTAGCAGTTCAAGGCGTCCGACCAGCATCCCGATCGTCAGCAGCCACTTGGCACCGTCATTCAGCCCCGCAAAGTTGCCTGCTGGCCCGATCTGTTCCCCCAGTCCCGGCCCAACATTAGCCAGTGCCGTCGCGGCCCCCGATACCGAGGTGATAAAGTCCAACCCCGTCAGGGCCAGCGCCCACGACAGAACCCCCATCGATAGTGCAAAGAACATGAAGAAACTCATGACCGAGGTCAGCACGTCGCGACTGATCGGTCGTCCATCATAGCGCGGCACGAACACACCATGCGGCGAACGAATTCGGCTGAGCTGGGTTTTAATCGACGCAAACAGCAATTGATAGCGGAACACCTTGATCGAACACGCGGTGGACCCCGCGCAACCGCCAATCAATCCGATCAGGAAGAACAACATGACCGGAAAACTGCCCCAGCCCATATAGTCGACACTCGCGTACCCTGTGCCCGAAATGATCGATGTGATGTTGAACAGCGACTCGCGGAACGCCTGCTCCCAATGATGCGGAAAGACCGAAGTCAGGAAGATCGACATGATCACAACCAGAACCACGATGGTTGCCAGAAACGCCCGAATCTGGCTGTCTTTCCACAACGAGCTTGTGTGACCATTGGCCAATTGCACATACCGCACAAATGGCAGCGCCGCGAGGATCATGAAGATGGCAGCGGCATATTCCAGAGGTCCCGAAAACCGGGCGAAAGAGCTGTCATAGTTTGAAAACCCGCCCGTCGCGATTGTGGTCATGGCATGTACGACGGCGTCAAAAAAGCTCATGCCGAAACCGGCATAGACCAATGCACAGACCACCGTCAGAAATACGTAGATCAAGGAAATCTGCCCGGCGATCTCTTGCGCGCGGGGCAGAATTTTTCCCATGGTTTCAAACCCTTCCGAGCGGAAAATCTGCATCCCACCAACGCGCAGCTCGGGTAGGAACACCATCGCCACGACGATGATTCCGATGCCCCCCAACCATTGCAAAACGCCCCGCCAGAGCAACAAGCCCTGTGGCAGTTCGTCTAGCCCCGAGATCACGGTTGAACCTGTGGTGGTCAGCCCCGACATCGCCTCGAAATAGGCATCGACGAAACGCAGTTCAGTTTCGCCGAACAGAAACGGAATTGCGCCAAAAACCGGCAACGCCACCCAGACACCCGAGGTCAGCAAAAAGGTCTGACGGATGGTCAGACCTTCGCCCACTCCGTTGGAACAACTCATCGCAAGAACACTGCCGGTCAGCAGTGTTATGACCGCGCTTTCAAAGAAAACATGCCACTCGCCCCGCCCCTCGATCATGTCGACAAGCATGGGCAGCAGCATGGTCGCCCCTAGAATGGCGACCAGCAGGCCAATCACATATCCGACCGGGCGAAGATCCATCATGACGGGCAGCGTTGGCGCGCCAGCCCGACGGTGTCAAGCAGATGATCCGTGTTAACTGTCGGATTTTATCTCAACGCCCGGCATCGCGGGTGGCTTCGACGGGGCGCGTGCACGACGCGGTGCCGGTTTGGCCTGCTCAGCCGACGCAGCTGCGGGTTTCTTCGTCGCAGGTTTTGCAGCGGCAGGTTTCGGAGCCGCTTTGGCCTGAGGCGCAGCTTTTGCCGGGGCGGGCTTAGCTACCGCAGGTGCCTTGGGCGCCGCTTTTGCCGTGTTTGCTGATGCTTTCGGCGCTGCGGCTGCCGGTTGTGCCTTGGCTTGTGCGGAAGATTTAAACTCCGCAACCGGCTTGGCCGCCGTTGATACTGGCTTGGCCGCTTTCGAGGCGGATTTCGCAGATACGTTGGCCTTCGCCGGTGCTGCTTTCACAGCCGTTTTGGCGTCCGGGGCCGCCTTGGGTGCAGCGGCCGCAACCTTAGGAGCCGCCGTTTTCGGCGCTGGTGCCGCCGCAGGCTTAGCCGCCGCCTTCGGCTTTGGTGCTGCTTTGGGTTTCGGCGCCTCTTTAGGCTTTACTGCAACCTTGGCTTTTGCAGCCGGTCTGGCTGGCTTTCGCGTTGCTGGTGTCGCCACTTCGCGGGCAACCGGTGCGGGTGCCTCGGCTGTCTTCAGTCCGTGCAGAGGTGTCATCGGCAGATCAAAAGCCGCGCGGGTCATGATCTGCATGATCTCCATCTGACTGGCCATTGCGTAACCGGCCATCCGGATGGCGGCTGCCTGAAACTCAAGTGGTTGAGTAATCGGATTCATTGCATGTCTCTCCTGATAAAACCGAGGCAGCGGGTAGATGAGTAAAGGACCCCGCCCGCCCCAATCGTCCGGGCGGATTTGCAGGTTGGCGGTCCAAGGCGTTGCACGTCCCGGTTTCCTTTCGGGCTGCGCGACCCGGTTTTTACGGATGCGCAGCAGCTGCACTCGGGGACAATCTAGCGCAATTCAGGGTGCAGATGCAGCATTTCCTGCTGCATTGCGGCAAAAAAGCGCCCATGCAGGATTTTTGACTGTTTTTCCAGCAGCTTCCGCGGGGTCAATCAGCCCACATGAAACAGCGTCGTGAACAAACGCGGGTCCAGGCTCGCGGATTCGAAGGTTGGACCTTCGGTCAGAATCGAGACCGCATCATGGCTGTGCAGGCTTTCCTGATGGCTGGCGATCACACGGAAATCGCCGACATGATGATCGGCCTGCAGCTCGGCGCAGAACAGACGCGCGGCATCTTCCACGAATATGGGATTGGCAGCGTTCAGTTCGGCAAAGGCCTGTTCATCTTCGCGCTTGACCATCACCTGAGTTTCGGTTGGCACCGCGCGGCGGCACAGCGCGATCAGATCTTCGAACCACAGACAATCGGCGTTGCAATCGATAACCACCGAAATCCGCGCCACCGAGCGCTGGGAATGCGGCGTCGCCAGCTGCCCGCGGGTTGCGCGCGCGTGTTCGCTCAGTTCCAATGAACAGGGGCATGTGGACGAATAGACATAGTCCAGATGCATAATCTTCAGACGTTCTCCGCCTTGATCAACCAGTTCCAGCGCGATGTCGTAATACTGGTATCCGGACAAGCCCGAACGCAGGCTCTCAATCCGATCGGGATAGGAAAACCGCATCTGTATGCGCGCATCCAAACTATCCAGATCAGTCAGATAGTCGTTCAGCGCTGCCTCCATCACCTCAAAACTAAAGGTGCGCTCGGCGTGCTTGTAGAAGGACCGCATGATCCGAGACATGTTGATGCCCTTCTTCTCGGCCTCAAGGCTGACAGACCCGGTGACCGAGGTCTCAAGTGTCAGCTCGGCACCACTTTTGCGATGGAACCGGATCGGCAGGCGAAAATTCGAGATGCCGACATGCTGGATCTGCTGCTTCGAACCCCGGATCAGGCTGGACGGACCGTTTTGCAGATCCGGCAATGTGGCCTTATAGGCTGCATCCGCCTCGAACTCGTGGGGATATTCGCGCGACAGGGCCGGATAGTTTGACGGCAACAGCCCCGGGACAAGCTGCGCAATTGCCGGGTCAAGTTGACTGATCTCGGCCGCCGAGGCTGATTTCGCCCATTCGCGCAGCACCTTGAGCGCTGCTGCGGCCTGATCGTGATCGGGTGTCTCGTTGATGTCGCGCGGATGAATGTTCATTGGCACGGATCCCTTGCTAGGCCGACGGTTATATACCACCGAGGTTTAATTACCAGTCCTGAACGATACGCGCGGAATAGCAGTCCGGATCGAAATTCGAGGCAAGAAATCGTCATTTTACAACCAAATGCGCCGGATCAGGCGGATCACATCCGCCTGATGATGCATTCCCGGCGCATCACTAGCCCTGAGATACGTCTAGCGCGCGCTGGATATCCGCAAGCAAATCACCGGCATCCTCAAGCCCAACCGAAAGTCGGATCAGGCCCGGCGTGATACCCAACTCATCGCGTTGTTCGTCGCTCAGACGCTGGTGCGTTGTGGTGGCCGGGTGCGTTGCGATCGACTTGGCATCGCCTAAATTATTCGAGATCACAGGGATCGTCAGCGCATTCAGGAAAGCAAACGCCGCCGCTTTGCCGCCCTTGATGTCCAGCGATAGAACCGTGCCGCCCTTGCCGCCCAGCTGCTCTTGCACCAACGCGTTTTGCGCATGGGTTCTCAGCCCGGGATACAGTGTCCGCTCCAGTGCAGAATGCCCTTCTAAAGCTTCTGCAATCTTCTGCGCGCTGTCGGCTTGGGCGTTTACGCGCAGGGCCATGGTTTCAAGACCTTTGACCATGATCCAAGCGCTGAACGGGCTAAGCGCACCGCCGGTGTGCTTCATGTAAGGCTCGACCGTGCCACGGATGAATTCCTTGGTGCCGATGATCACGCCGCCCAGCGCCCGGCCCTGCCCGTCGATATGCTTGGTCGCCGAATAGACCACCACGTCGGCTCCCTGTTCGATCGCGCGCGAGAACACGGGTGTCGAGAACACGTTGTCCACGATTACAACCGCACCCACCGCATGGGCCAGCCTCGACACGGACGTGATGTCGATCACTTCAAGCGTCGGGTTCGACATGGATTCAAAAAACACTGCCTTGGTGTCAGGCCGGATCGCGGCCTCCCACGCGTCCAGATCGGTGCCGTCTACAAAGGTCACCTCAACGCCATAACGCGTCAGGATGTTTTCGAGGATATACAAACAGGACCCAAAAAGCGCCTTGGCTGAAACCACATGGTCGCCCGCCTGCAGCATCGAAGTCAGCGCACCGTTCACAGCGGCCATACCTGAAGCGGTGGCAAACGCATCCTCGCCGCCTTCCAAAGCTGCGATACGCTGCTCGAACATCGACACGGTGGGGTTGCCGTAGCGGGCATAGATGAACTCATCCGGGCCGCTTTCGATAAACCGGGCCTCGGCCTGCTCGGCGGTATCGTAGACAAACCCCTGCGTCAGAAAGATCGACTCAGAAACCTCATTGTACTGACTGCGACGGATGCCGCCATGGACGGCTTGGGTGCGTTTGTTCCAGCTCTCGCTCATCTCATTCCTTTCAGCCCCGCATTGGAGGCAAACAAAAAACCCCAGACGCGGCCAAGCGAAAGGGGTCTTTCATCCTGACCTTTTAGCGGTGTTGTTTAACGTGGCCCGCAATCCGGTAACAAATCGCCACATGAATGAAGATGCGTTTACGCCCCGCCCCGGAACACGTCAAGCCCGACTGATCACCGGTCACGCTTTCGTAACACGGCCACGCGCGCTCTTGCCGTTTGTGCAGAAAGCTTCATGATCGCCCAAACTCAAGGAGGCCCCATGATTGATCTCTATTTCTGGCCCACGCCCAACGGCTGGAAGTTGTCCATCGCCCTGGAAGAGATGGAGCTGCCCTACAAAACCCACTTAATCAACATCGGCAAGGGCGACCAGTTCGACCCTGAATTTCTGAAGATCTCACCTAACAACCGTATGCCCGCCATCGTCGACCCGGACGGCCCTGACGGCGCGCCTGTTTCGGTGTTCGAAAGCGGCGCGATCCTGATGTACCTCGCCCGCAAGACCGGGCGGTTCTACGGCAATACCGAACGTGACAGGATCGCAGTCGAGGAATGGCTGATGTGGCAAATGGGCGGCGTAGGCCCGATGGCCGGCCAAGCGCATCACTTCCTGAAATACGCTCCACATCTAGACCCGCCACAAGACCATTCCTATCCGAAAGACCGCTATCGCAGTGAGGTCGGGCGTCTCTACGGCGTGCTCGACCGCAGGCTGGCCGAAAACGAATACGTCGCCGGCGATTTCTACTCCATCGCCGACATGTCGATCTGGGGCTGGGCCAGCCTGTGGGAAGGTCAGCAACAAGTGCTGGAGGATAAACCGCATTTTACCCGCTGGCTGGACATGATGAGCGCCCGCCCGGGCGTTCAGGCAGGTCGCGCACTACATGCGGAGTTGCGTGGCGATAACCGGGACAAGCAGGCGCAAAGCAATTTGTTCAAGCAGTAGGACTTCGCTGCTATACTGTCATCTTGAACAGAAATAGGATATTATTCAGCCCCATCCGATGCGCCCAACGCAGGGGCACCGAGACAGATAAGGATGCAATTGATCGGACCTGCAAGGGAACGAGTAACTGCATGCGAGTTTTAGCCCTTTCGTTTATCATATGCGCGGGTATTGCAAGTGCCGCACCGGATTGCGAGGAACCCGAGCAGGCGCAACCTCACGAACTTGTCGCCCTTGAACCGCCCGTTGAACTAGACGTGATCATAGAAGAAGCTGTCGATGGGCCTCCTGAACGAGAGTTGACGGTTTCCGCCAGACCACGACTGCGCCCCTGCAAATTTCGTCAGATTGAAATCGGGCGAGATCGTATGCGTCAACGCGGTGCGGTATGTGGCGACTGGACCATACTCGGCGAGAACCGAAAGCCTTTTACAGGTAAGTTTCGGGGGTGCGGCATAGCCGATCCAGTGCTTATCCGCATGGTGTCTAACATCTTTCTCAGCCAATTGGCATTGATGGATTGCAAGACGGCCATTACGCTGAAGACATGGTTGGAGAATACGGCCAAACCGGCCTTTGCGGACCAAGGAGGCGGCCTGAAAGGAATACGTTTGGCTGGTCATTATGCGTGCAAGACACAGAACAATCAACCGGGCGCACGGATTTCTGAACATGCACGAGGGCGCGCGATTGATATTTCGTCCTTCATATTGATGGATGGCACCGTGATTACCGTGCTTGACGGCTGGGGCGACGAAGGGTCAAGCGACGTTATGCGCGAACTTCACACAGGTGCATGCGGATTGTTCGGAACGGTGCTTGGCCCCGACGCGGACCACAATCATAAGGGGCATTTTCATTTAGATACTGCTCGCCGCGGCAAGGGCCCTGTTTGCCGCTAGCCTGTTCCTCCTGCCCCTGCATTAAAGCATATTGCTTGCCCTAGATATGCGCGATCATATGGGTCACCAAACTCACCAGCTGCATCCGGCTCGTGATCCTTAGTAGGCGTCCCGAGTTCAAGGTACGGCGGAAGCGTTCGCAGATCTCGCTCCAGACCAACACATTTACGATGTCCATCTCATCCTCCAGCTTGACAAATTCACAACTTGGTCGTCCCAAGCCTTTGCCACGGGATCACAGCCCGGCCACTGCCATCAGCGCCCTCTATGACGGATTGTTCAGCCGGATAATGGGCAGGCAAGCAGGTGGGCATGGACAGTCCCAGTTTGAATCCGCAGGGAAAATAGAGGCAACAAGCGTGAGAACATATAGGGAACAACCTACAGGAATGTCCAGACGTGGCATCATGAGATGCAGATGATGCTGGAAAGACCAAGCGCCCTTCACTAATGAAGACTCCGACACATGCAAAAGGAAGACGCACGCAATGGCAAAGATCACCTATGTCGAGCATGGCGGTACCGAACACACAGTCGAGGTCGCCAACGGACTGACAGTCATGGAAGGGGCCCGTGACAACAACATTCCCGGCATCGAGGCCGATTGCGGTGGCGCCTGCGCCTGCTCGACCTGCCACGTCTATATTCATCCTGACTGGGTCGAGAGAATCCCCGCCAAGGACGACATGGAAGAAGACATGCTGGACTTCGCCTATGAACCCGACCCGACCCGCTCGCGCCTGACCTGTCAGATCAAGGTCACCGACGCGCTGGATGGTCTGGTTGTGCAGATGCCCGAAAAGCAGATCTGATGCACCCTGATGCGCCGCGCCAGCCCAACCGCCTTTGGCAGCGTCGGGCGCGCGGCGCTGTTCTGATGGTTTGCATTTGGCTAACGGGGAATATGCCCGCAGCCAGCGGCGAAACCAAAGTATCTGCTCGCTTCACGGAACCAACAACACGCTACGCCCATGGGGTGCTTGGCGACGCCATCGAATACGGTGCTTTGGAAATCGGCGTCGGTACAAGTCTTTCCTCGGCGGCGCGGCGAAAAGTCGATAGCTCCAAACGCTCGACCGTTACAATACGTCTGCCTGAAGACCGCGTATTCGAAGATCTTGCCCCACGCCTGGCCGATATCGATCAGGACGGGTTGCCCGAAGTCATCGTTGTAGAGACCCAGCAGCATACGGGTGCTCAACTGGCGATCTATGACGTCAATGGTCAAAAAATCGCCGCCACCCCCCATATCGGCACGCGCAACCGCTGGCTCGCCCCCATCGGTGCCGCCGATCTGGATGGTGATGGACATGTCGAGATCGCCTATGTCGACCGCCCACACCTTGCGAAAACTCTGCGCATCTGGCGTTACAAAGACGGTGAACTCATTGAAATCGCGACAATCCCTGGCCTTACCAATCACAGGATCGGAGAAGATTTTATTTCAGGCGGTCTGCGCCAATGCGAAACGCACCCTGAGCTGATCCTCGCCAGCGCCGACTGGTCGCGGATCATAGGCGTCTCGTACAGCAAAGGCTGGCGACAAAAAGACCTCGGACCACTCAACAGTCTCAAAGATCTGGCCAACGCACTAAAGTGCTGATCCGATCTTCATCTGGCCATAAATACCTCGGGGAGCGCGAGGGGCTGGCCCCTCGCCCCGAAATCATCAAGCCGGGCGCAGCCCGACTACTGAGTTAAAGCGCGCGCCAGCCGATGTCGCGACGGAAGAACCCTTCAGGCCAATCAACACCTTCAACCATGTCATACGCCCGGTCGCGTGCGTCTTTCAGCGTTTCCCCACGCGCAGTCACATTCAGAACGCGGCCACCCGCGGCCTGAACCTTGCCTTCAGCCGCTTTTGTCCCCGCGTGGAATACCATGTTGCTACTATCCTCGGCCAGATCACCCAGGCCGTTGATCACAGTGCCTTTTTCATAAGAACCAGGATACCCCTTTGCCGCCATCACGACCGTGATGGCGTGATCGTCGGCCCAGTTCACCCGCGTCTCAGCCAAGCGACCCTCGGCCGCCGCGTGCATCAGGTCCATGGCCTGAGCGCCAAGGCGCATCATCAGTACCTGACATTCGGGATCTCCGAACCGCACGTTGTACTCCACCAACCTGGGCTGACCATCCTTGATCATCAAACCGGCGTAGAGCACACCCTGAAACGGTGTCCCGCGCCGCTTCATCTCGGCCACCGTCGGGCGCACGATCTGATCCATCGCAAGGGCCTCGATCTCGGCGCTCAGCACCGGGGCCGGAGAATAGGCGCCCATCCCCCCAGTGTTCAGCCCGGTATCGCCCTCGCCGACGCGCTTGTGATCCTGCGCTGTGCCGATCGACAGGATATCCTCTCCGTCACAGAGCACGAACAGAGACGCCTCCTCGCCCTCCATGAACTCCTCGATCACCACTTCGGCCCCCGCGCCACCAAAGGCTCCGCCGAACATGTCGTCAATCGCGTTCAGGGCGGTTTGCTCGTCCATCGCAACGATCACGCCCTTCCCGGCAGCCAGCCCATCGGCCTTGACCACGATCGGGGTCCCCTGCGCACGGATGTATTCCTTGGCGGGCTCAGCCTCGGCGAACCGGGCATAAGCCGCCGTCGGCGCGCCGGATGCGTCACAGATTTCCTTGGTGAAACTTTTTGAGGCCTCCAACCGCGCCGCTTCTGCCGAGGGCCCGAAAACCAGCACACCCGCTTCGCGCAGCCGGTCAGCGACCCCTGCGGCCAAAGGCGCTTCGGGGCCAACGATCACGAAATCAATCGCGTTTTCCTCGGCAAAGTTGACCACAGCACCGCCATTCTCAATGTCCACCGCCGCGCACTCTGCGATCTGGGCGATCCCGGCATTCCCCGGCGCCACAATCAGGCGATCACATTTGGGGTTTTGCATCACCGCCCAAGCCAGACTGTGCTCGCGTCCACCGCTGCCGAGAATGAGGATATTCATGAAACGCTCCGATCTGCTTGGCCTTGCCTGCGCGGCGTTCTAAGCTGCGCAGAGATTTGACACAAGGCGCTGAAATGTCCGACCTGCTAGATGACCCGATTCCGGGTCAGAACACCCCCGAATACACTGTCTCGGACATCTCAGGCGAGGTGAAGCGCACGCTCGAGGGCACCTTTGGCCGAATCC
Source organism: Ruegeria sp. AD5 (assembly GCF_056542345.1). Classification (NCBI taxonomy): domain Bacteria; kingdom Pseudomonadati; phylum Pseudomonadota; class Alphaproteobacteria; order Rhodobacterales; family Roseobacteraceae; genus Ruegeria; species Ruegeria sp. AD5. Next base: position 69,164 of record NZ_JBQFZR010000002.1, on the reverse strand, counting down.
GTGTGCGTGGAGAAGTGGGCCGCGTGTTCAAGGCCCGTTCGGGTCATCTGTATTACGACATAAAGGACGACCGGAACGTGCTGGCCTGCACAACTTGGAAAGGGCAGATTTCTGGTCTTTCAGTTGTTCCCGAAGAAGGCCTCGAGGTTGTCGTCACCGGGCGCCTGACAGCTTTTGGAGCCCAGTCGAAATACAACCTGAATGTCGATGAAGTCGCCGTCGCCGGGCAAGGCGCGCTGATGGCATTGCTGGAAAAGCGCAAAAAGCAGCTCGAATCCGAAGGCTTGTTTGCGGCTGAACGCAAGAAACCCCTGCCCTACTTGCCGCAGATCATCGGCGTTGTCACTTCGCCCTCCGGTGCGGTGATCCGAGACATCTTGCATCGGCTGCGTGATCGGTTCCCGCGCAAAGTACTGATCTGGCCCGTCGCGGTTCAGGGGGCAAACTGTGCCCCCGAAGTGACCCGCGCCATCGAAGGCTTCAATCAACTCACACCGGGCGGGGCCCTCCCGCGACCCGACCTGATTATCGTCGCGCGCGGCGGTGGGTCCATAGAAGACCTCTGGGGCTTCAACGAAGAAAGCGTCGCGCGCGCGACTGCAGCCTCAGAAATCCCGCTGATCTCGGCCGTCGGGCACGAGACGGACACCACCCTGATCGACTATGTCTCGGACCGCCGCGCGCCTACGCCAACCGCCGCTGCCGAACTTGCCGTACCGGTCCGCATGGAACTGCTGGCTTGGACCAACGAACAAGGGGCCCGCCTGTCGCGCGCCTCCACGGATGCCGTGCAACGCCGCAGCCAGCGTCTGCGCGACCTGTCCCGAGCCCTGCCCCGCCCCGATACACTGCTGGAAAGCCCGCGCCAAAGGCTCGACCAAATCTCGGAACGCCTGCCCAACGCGCTGATCCGGGGTGTTCAGAACCGCCGCGTCAAACTGCTGGACAGTGCGGCCCGCCTGCGCCCCTCGACCCTGCGCAGCTTTGTCGAAACCCGCCGCGATCGCTGGCGCAACCTGTCCTCACGCCTGTCACTGCGCCCGATCCAGCGCGAGCTGGAAACACGGCGCGACGCTCTGAATCGCCTATCCGAACGCCTGAACACCGGGCAATCCACGCGATTGGACCGCCTGCGCCAGCAGATGGACGCCACCGACCGCCTACGTGAAACGCTGAGCTACAAGGCGACGCTCGGGCGTGGCTACGCCGTCGTGCGCGCCGAAGGAGAGGTCATCACAACCAAAGCTCAAGCCTCCGGTCACGCTGTTCTTGAGATCGAATTCGCTGACGGTCGCCTCAGCACCGGGGCTGCGGGCAAGGCGCCACCCAAGAAATCCAAACAGGCACCTCCTGATCAGGGATCGTTGTTCTGACCGATGTTGACGATCTGGGGCCGTAAAACATCCTCGAACGTTCAGGCCCTAATGTGGTGCGTGGGTGAGCTTGGCCTAGAATGCCAGCGTCACGATCTTGGCCATCGCTTCGGCGGGCTGGACACTGCAGCGTTTCGGGCACTGAACCCAAACAAAACCATCCCCGTCCTGCAAGATGGCGACAACCCACCGCTTTGGGAAACCGGCGCCATCCTGCGATATCTGGCCACCCAATATGGTGATCAGGCATTCTGGCCTTCAGATCCTACCCGGCGCGCCACGATCGACAAATGGGCCGAATGGGCGAAACTCAACGTGGCGATGGCGTTCACCGTTCCGGTGTTCTGGCAAATTGTGCGAACACCCGTTGAACAGCAGGACCAAACAGCGATCCATCGGGCCGTCAGCGATTTGGAAATCAAACTGGCAATCGCAGACAAGGAGCTGGACCAAAACACGTTCCTTGCGGGTGAGCATTTTACACTGGCGGATATACAGTTCGGCCACGTCCTTTACCGCTACTACGATATCGACATCGTCCGCGCTCCGTTACCGCATTTGCGTCGATACTATGAACGGCTAACCGAAAGGCCCGCGTTTCAACATCACATCATGCTGGACTATGAAGACCTGCGACCATTTCAGACCCCGACATCCGGTCCGTAGCACAACATCTCTTCGCCAATATCCTCGGCCTCGTACAGCTCGGTCGCGGTCGGATCGCCCTCGAATTGCGCGATCAATCCGCCCCCAGATTGCCAGAAAACCCAGCATTGCGGCGCCAGTTGATCCTCATAGATGAAACAGATCTGATCTTCCTGCTCGTACCATACTCCGTTCATGCAATTGCCATCCAGAAATGACCAGATGACTCGGCGGTCTGGCAGATACCGTTCGACTCCGTAGGCCTGCCCATCGAACCCGTAATACAAGGTTTTTCCACGCGTATACGCATCAAACTCAGGCCCTGACAGAGGCGACTGCGCCGCAACGGGCTGTGAGGCAAGGGTCAGTAGAATCAAGCAAGTTCGGATCATGGCCACACTGTGTCAGAAGCTGCCCACAAGTGCCATTCAACCTTTCCACATCGCGACGATCGGCAAGATAACTCCACGTCACGCCTTGATGCACGGCCGAGATCATGGCGATGATTGCCTCAAAAACATCGGGGACGCACCATGACGACACTTCTTTTCTGGATTGCGGCGGCCTGCGCGCTGACCTACCTGCCACTTACCACGCGCCCGGCCAGCACCCTGCGTAGCACGCTGAAAACAGCATCGGTCGTGCTGCTGGCAGGCGTCGCCATACTGGCAAGCGCGCCATGGCTCCTGATCCTCGCCCTCACCTTCTGCGCGATAGGCGATGCCCTTCTGTCACGCGAAAACGACAGCACATTCATGGCAGGCATCGGTGCATTTGCTGCGGGGCATTTGGCCTATATCGCCTTATTTTTGATGAGCCCCAGCAGCAACCCTGAACTGATCTTCGACCACCCCGCGATCTTCTGGTCCCTGATCATCCTGGGCATCGTTATGGCCACGCTGCTCACCCCCCGCGCCGGAGACCTCAAAATCCCCGTCCTCGCTTATATTCCAATCATCCTGGGCATGGGCATCACCGTTCTTGCCCTTCCCGAAACTGGAGCCTTACGCTGGGCCCTTCCCGCCGCGATGGCCTTCATCGCCTCGGACCTGGCGCTTGCGACTGAAAAGTTCCTGCTACCTGCCAATCACCCGACCCTGAAGCTTACGCCCTATCTGGTCTGGCCGCTTTACTGGGCTGCCCAAGCCGGGTTTCTGATCGCCTTCACCTGACCCTTTGCAACTGCCTTCAATCCACATTAGGTGAGGGGAACACCTGCGGAGATCAAAAATGGCGTTTTTCTCAAAGCTCAAGGACAAGCTGTTCAAATCCTCATCGCGCCTCGAAGAGGGGCTGGATGCAATTGTCGAGGATGGCGGCGAGGAAACCCCAAATCCTGATCCGGTGATCCCCGAACCAGAGCCCGAACCGCAACCGGTTCCCGAAGTACCTGAACCCACGCCCGCGCCCCAACCGGTCGAGCCTCCCGCTCCGATCCCGGCTGATCCCACACCGGCGCCTCCACCCCCAGAGGTTCCAGAATCCAAGGGTTTGATGGGTCGTCTGTTCGGCCTAAATGAATCCAAGACCGTTGTCCGCCGCACGCTGGATGACGACATGCTGGAGCAACTCGAAGAGCTTCTGATCGCCTCGGATATGGGCGTCGACACCGCCTTGCGCGTTACGTCCAACATGGCCGAGGGGCGCTTTGGCCGCAAACTCTCGACCCAGGAAATCAAACAGCTGCTGGCGCAGGAGGTTGCCCGCGTGATGGAACCCGTGGCCAAACCAATGCCGATCTACCCCAAGCGCCCGCAAGTGGTGCTGGTTGTTGGCGTCAACGGTTCGGGCAAAACTACGACAATCGGTAAGCTTGCCAGCCAGTTCAAAGCCGCCGGCAAGAAAGTCGTCATCGCCGCCGGAGACACATTCCGCGCCGCCGCCGTCGAGCAATTGCAGGTCTGGGGCGACCGCGCAGGCGTTCCAGTGCTCACCGCCCCCGAAGGCTCCGACCCTGCTTCGCTGGCCTTTGATGCGCTGACCAAAGCGCAGAACGAAGGTGCCGACCTGCTGATGATCGACACAGCAGGCCGCCTGCAAAACCGCGCCGACCTGATGGAAGAGCTGGCCAAAATCGTCCGCGTCATCCGCAAGGTTGACGACACCGCACCGCACAACACTCTGCTGGTGCTGGACGCCACCACCGGGCAAAACGCCCTCAGTCAGGTCGAAACCTTCCGCAAACTGGCCGATGTCTCGGGCCTCGTGATGACCAAACTGGACGGAACCGCCAAAGGCGGCGTGCTGGTCGCCCTCGCCGACAAGTTCGGCCTTCCGATCCACGCCATTGGTGTAGGTGAGCAAATCGACGACCTCGCCCCGTTTGATCCCGAAGAATTCGCCGCCGCCCTTACGGGCCTACAATCCTGATCCGCCCCTTCATCTGGCCGAAAATACCTTCGGGGGGCGTGGGGGGCAGACAGCCCCCCACTCTCTCCGCCCAAGCGAAAGCCCCGATTTGAGCGACTGGCTGATCTCCCTCGAAGGCACCGAAGCAGGCCACCAACTCGCCCTCGCCCTCGCGCTGATGGCGGCCTTTCTGCATGCGGTTTTCGGTGCACTGCAAAAAGGTCGCCACGACCCGTGGATGTCGCGCGGGGCGATCGATGCCTGCTACTGCCTTATGGCGATGCCATTCGCCTTCTTTATCGTGCCATGGCCCGAACCATACATGTGGCCGATCTTTGGCGTCGTTTGGCTGATACATATCGGCTATAAGGTGCTGCAGGCGATGGCCTACACCAAAGGCTCCTATACCGTTGTCTATCCGGTCGTGCGCGGTACTGGCCCGCTCTTCACTGTGATCGGAGCCTATCTTTTGTTCGGTGAAACCTTCTCGGCCATCCAATGGCTTGGAGTGGCGACGCTTCTTGCGGGTATCTTCGGCCTTGCCGCCTATAACCTGCGCTACCTTGAGACCAATCGAGATACGCTGCAAATCGCGCTGGTGCTGGCGGTCGTCACGGGCCTCTTCGTGGCGCTCTATACGACCTATGATGCCTACGGTATCCGCGCTACGGCCGACCCGTTCACCTTCCTTGCGTGGTTCTTCATGATCGACGGGGCCGCGATGCCGATCTATGCTGCGCTCAGATACCGCGCAATGATCCACCGCCCTGCGCTTGGACCTCTGATGCTTCGCGGGTTCGCGGGCGGCATCATCGCGCCGATGTCCTTCGGTGCCATCATGCTGGCCACGCGACTGGACAAGGTCGGAGAGGCGGCGGTCCTGCGCGAAACCTCCACCGTTTTCGCAGCACTCATCGGCTGGCTGGTGCTGAAAGAAACTGTCGGCCCCAGACGCATTGCGTTGATGGCATTGATTGCACTCGGCGCAGTAATAGTTGAAATGGGCGGGTAAGCAGCAGGTTGGAATCATGGCAGAGAAAAAAGACATCAACCCATTCCTCAAACAGGTACTGGAACTTGGCCCCCCACTGGCCTTCTTCTTCATCTACCTGCGCCTGCGTGATGACAATTTCGTGATCGGCGGCACCGAGTATTCTGGGTTCATCGTCGCCACCATCCTGTTCGTGCCGCTGATGCTGGCTGCCATGGGCATCCTCTGGTACCTGACGGGCAAACTCAGCCGGATGCAGATTTTCACCGCATTCATGGTGATTTTCTTCGGCGGCCTCACCGCGTGGTTCAATGACGAGCGGTTTTTCAAGATGAAAACAACGCTGGTCTATGGCTTCTTTTCCGCCATCCTCGGGATCGGGCTTTTGCAGGGGAAATCCTACCTGGCATATGTTCTGGACGAGATGCTACCCATGCAGCACGAGGGCTGGATGATCCTCACCCGGCGTCTGTGTGCCTGTTTCGCAGTACTGGCCGCAGCCAATGAATTGGTCTGGCGCACGATGTCAACGGACCTATGGGTCAAGATCGAAACCTTCGGCTTTCCCATTGCCTTGATGGCGTTTCTGATGATGCAGTTCAACCTGCTGCAAAGCTATATGGATGATCCCGACAAGCAATAACTGTTCTTGCCCAAGCGTAACAAGCTAACAAAATTTCTTGGCTTAAGCTTGAAGCTGTGAAAAGTTGGGTCACCACCCGCACCACTCAACCCCGGAGATCAGCGCCCGAATGATGGCATTTCCCAACAGTGGATTCCTGTCCGAAGCCTCTGAAGAGCTGCGCACCATGTTGGCAGCCCAGGCCACCGAAGTCACATTGGATCGGGGCGATGTCCTGTTCGAGCAGGACGATGAAGGCGATGCGCTCTATGCCATTCTTTCCGGTGCGCTCGAAGTGTCATTTCTTGCGTCGAGCGGGCGCAAGCTGTCTCTCAGCATGATGCGCCCAGGTGAGGTGTTCGGGGAAATCGCGTTGTTCGATAGCGGTCCCCGCACCGCAACCGTAACAGCAGCTGAGCCCTCCAAAGTCCTGCGCGTTCGCCAGAAAGACATGATGGCGCAGATCCGGGAACATCCTGACCTTGCGGTGGATCTGATCCGCTTGGCCGGTCTTCGCATGCGTTATATGGGCGCTCAATTGAACGAGCAGGTATTCCTGCCGATGCCGATCCGACTGGCGCGCAAGCTTTTGCACCTGGCAGGACAACAGGACAGCCCAACGGCACGTATCACGCTTTCGCAGAGCGAATTGGCCGAATTTGTCGGTGCGACGCGTGAGGCAGTGTCAAAGACCATTTCGACATGGAAACGCGACAATGTCGTCGAAGCTTCGCGCGGCGGGCTGCAGATCCACGACTTTGACGCGCTGCGGCAACTGGCCGAATCCGATTTAATCTAAATTTTCGGCACAGATGTGATCCGCTTCACATACGCAGCTTTAACATTGCCCTAAGGTCAATCCCGTTACCGTAGGAGGTCGGTTTTATCATCCCCGATATCTGTCCACCGACCTCTCCCTGTACAGAGCCATATGCCTTCCCCGGCATATGGCTTTTTTCTTAACGAAGTATGAAAAAGGCCGGGAATATATCCCGACCTTCTAATTTCGGATCTGTTCGCTGAGTTTATTATTCTAGGCTCAGCGCTACGAACCGGGGTTCCCCGCCCCGCCGCACCAGCAGCAACAGAGATTTGCGTCCTGCTTCACGCGCCTCATCCATCCGCGTCTCCAGATCAGTGATCGAAGTCACCTTCTGCTGCCCCGCCTCAGTGATAAGATCACCGGCGCGCAGACCCTTTTCAAAGGCTTCCGAGGATTCATCAACATTGGTCACCAACAATCCTTCGGCATCGGCATCCAGACCCAATTCCTCGCGCTGGCTATCCCCCAGCGGAGCGATGGTCAGGCCAAGAATATCCTTGTCTTCCTCCGTCGGCGTTTCGGCTTCCGGCTCTTCGCCGTTCTCGGCACGTTCGGCGTCTTCGCGGCGGCCCAGCGTCACCAGCACGGTCTGGGTGCCTCCATCACGGTGCACGACCACACGCACAGATTTGCCAACGGTGGTCTCTCCCACCTGCCGCACAAGGCCGCGTGTATCCTCGACCTCGACGCCATCAAAGCTGATGATCACGTCTCCGGCCAGCAGGCCCGCTTCTTTTGCCGGGCCGTCCGGTACATCGCTGATCAACGCACCTCCGGGTTTGTCCAGCCCCATCGCCTCGGCCATATCCTCGGTCACGTCCTGAATGCGCACGCCCAGCCAACCGCGGCGGGTCTCCCCGAACTCACGCAGTTGATCAACGACCTTGATCACCACGTTCGAAGCCATCGAGAAACCAATCCCGATCGAGCCACCATTGGGCGACAGGATCGCAGTATTTACGCCGATCACCTCGCCATTCATGTTGAACAGCGGCCCACCCGAGTTGCCCCGGTTGATCGCAGCATCGGTCTGGATGTAGTCATCATATGACCCGCTCAGTGCCCGATTCCGGGCCGAGATAATCCCTGCTGACACCGAAAAGCCTTGCCCCAGCGGGTTCCCCATCGCGATCACCCAATCGCCCACGCGGGCAATGTCGCTGTCACCGAACTGCACGTATTTCAGCGGCCCTTCCGCCTCGACTTTCAGCAGCGCGATGTCGGTCTTTTCGTCCCGGCCGATTACCTTGGCAACCAAATCTTTCGCGGGCTGGCCATCACCGGGAAAAAACTCGACCAATATCTCATCGGCTTCGGCAATCACGTGATTGTTGGTGACGATATAGCCGTCTTCCGAGATCACGAAGCCCGAGCCCAGCGCATTGCTGCGACGTGGACGATTTTCATTGTCCCCGCCATTGCGATCCTGAAACTCTCGGAAAAAGTCTTCGAATGGTGAGCCCTCTGGCACGATCCCTTGCGGGCCAGTCTGGCCTTCGATCAGTGTCGACGTGGTGATATTGACTACCGCAGGGCTAATCTGTTCAGCCAGCGGCGCCAGGCTATCACCCCGCGCCTGCGCGGACACCGATTGAGCCAAAACCAGCAGCACCCCCACTAAGGTCAGCCACATCAGCCGCATCTTCATAACAAAATCGTCCCGTCGGACGGACACACTGCGCGCCTTAGCCTGCACTTGGGGTCTCCTTGTTGACTAATTCTCTGTTGGCATCACCCGGATGCCCTTCTTTGCAACCAATGTAGTCAGTTTGTCCCGGCCCGCAACTCGGGATCGCGGGGAAATCACCGGTGCGTGAAACCATCGCATCAAAAACCGACCTGATATGCGCCCCACAGCAGCACCAGCCCACTGACCACACAAAGCAGCCCGACCAGCCGCCGCGCCTGTTCCGGCAACGCGCGCAGCGCCTCAAGCATGCGTTCAATAAGCGAAGGGGCCAGCGCATAGGCCAGCCCCTCGACAATCAGTACCAGCCCGAAGGCCAGAAGGATCATGCCCATCACTCAGCGGCCGCAGCTGCCGGTGCCCGACGCCCGGTCGGAGAAGCAAGGTAGTTGAAAAACTCCGAGTCCGGGCTCAGGATCAACGAGCTGTTGCTGCCTTGCAGAGCGTTCTCGTAAGCAGTGAGCGACCGGTAGAATTCAAAGAATTCCGGATCGGCGCCGTAGGCTTCGGCAAAGATCGCGTTGCGTTCGGCATCCGCCTCACCGCGAATGATCTCGGCCTCACGGTTGGCGTCGGAAACCAGTTCAACCACGGTCCGGTCGGCCTGCGCGCGCACACGCTGCGCGGCTTCGTTACCGCGGGCGCGTTCGTCGGTCGCTTCACGTTCACGTTCTGCCTTCATCCGGTCAAACGTCGCCTCAAGGTTGGCCTGCGGCAGATCGGTCGCCTTCAGACGCACGTCGATTACGTTCACGCCGAGCGCACGTGCCTGTGCAATCGCGCTGTTGCGGATACGCAGCATCAGTGCGGCACGATCCGAGCTGAGGATGTCACGGGACGAAACCGAACCCAGTACTTCGCGGGTTTCGGCGCGCAGAATGCGGTCCAGACGATCCTCGGCAACCGGGATACCGCCGACACCAACGGCCTGACGGAACTGTTCCAGATCAGAAATCCGGTAGCGTGCGAAGGCATCGACCACCAGACGACGATCGTCCAGAGGCGTCACTTCCAGCGGCTGAACGTCAATCGACAGGATACGGTCGTCATACCGTACCACTTCCTGAATCAGCGGGATTTTGAATGCCAGCCCCGGATCTTCCTTAACCGCAACAACGCGACCAAATTGCAGAACCAGAGCGCGCTCACGCTCGTCCACGATGAAGATCGAGGACAGAACACCGACTATCGCAAGAAAGATGATCGGCAGAATAAACGTTGTCTTACGCATCAGTTGCTCTCCCCTGCAGGGTTACGGCGCAACTCGTTGAGCGGCAGATAAGGCACAACGCCCTGCCCCGATCCTGTCGAGTTTTCATCCAGAATGATCTTGTCCACATCACCCAGCACCTGCTCCATGCGTTCCAGATACAGACGTTTGCGGGTCACATCAGGTGCTTTGGAATATTCCTCCAAAACCGCGCTAAAGCGGCTGGCTTCACCCTGTGCACCGTTGATCTGCTGGGCACGATAAGCTTCAGCCTCTTCCAGTACCTGCGCGGCTTCACCACGCGCCTCAGCGAGAACGCGGTTGGCATAGGCGTCAGCGACATTCTGCAACCTGTCACGCTCCTGCGCGGCGGCCTGAACGTCGCGGAACGCGGCAATCACGTCCTGCGGTGGGTCGGCCTTGTCAAAGTTCACACGAACGATGTTCACACCCGAATCGTAGCTGTCCATTGTCTCCTGAATCAGCTCCTGAAGGCGATCAGCAATGATACCACGATCCCGGTTCAGGATCGGCGCCAGCTCGCTTTGGGCAATAATCTCACGCATCGCCGATTCAGACACGGCGCGGATCGTCTGGCGCGGATCACGCAGGTTGAACAGGAATTTCGCCGGGTCGTTGATGTTCCAGACAACCTGATAGTCGATATCGACTACATTCTCGTCACCGGTCAGCATCAGACCATCGTCGCTGCCACGGGCACCGCCCATGTCTTCGTTCTGTTCGCGGGTGACCGGAATGACCTCGGCGGTCACAAACGGCCAAGGCGCAAAGTTCAGACCCGGATTTCCGACAGCCGAGAACTCACCCAGAAACAGTTCGACAGATTGTTCTTCGGGTTTGACTGTATAAAAGCTTGCTAGCCCCCACAGACCTGCCGCAACCAACAGACCGATCGCAACGGTCCCTTTGGTAAACGCGGGGCCACCGCCGCCGCCCGAACCATTTGTACCACGGCCACCGCCGCCACGACCGCCCATCAGGACGCGCAGCTGTTCCTGGCCCTTTTTCATCAGCTCATCGATCTCGGGGATCTGCGGGCCGTCACCTTCGGGGGGCTTGCGCCCATCCCCGTTATTACCCCGATTTCCTCCGCCTCCGGATGAGCCTCCGCCCCCCCAGGGGCCGCCGCTGTTGCCCGCCATATGTATCTTTTCCCTTGTGTTGGACCGTGTGATCACGGGTTCCCTTGTAACGTGTGTGCGCGCGCTTGCAAATCAAGCCGTGCGCACAGGTTGCCGCATTGTCACCAGTTCTTCGGCCATCACCGGATGAACTGCAACCGTACGGTCGAAATCTTCTTTGGTGGCACCCATCTTTACGGCAATTCCGGCAAGTTGGATCATCTCACCCGCGCCCGGCGCAACGATGTGACAGCCGAGTATTTTCCGCGTCTCTTGCGACACGATCAGCTTCATCAGCACGCGCTGTGTGCCTCCGGCAAACGCCTTCTGCATGGGCTTGAATGAGGTCGCATAAACCTCAATCGGTTCCTGTTCCGCAGCCGCTTCCTCGCTGAGGCCCACAGTACCCATTTCCGGCTGGGTAAAGATCGCGGTCGGGATCAGTTCGTGATCAACGGGCGTTGGGTTGCCTTTAAAGACGGTCTCGACAAAGGCCATGCCTTCGCGGATCGCCACAGGGGTCAGGTTCACCCGATCGGTTACATCACCAATGGCAAATATCGAGGGCACGCCTGTCTGGCTGTACTCATCCACGATGATCTCACCCTTGCGACCGCGCGCGACGCCCAAAGCCTCAAGCCCCAGATCATCCGCATTCGGCGCGCGACCCGTGGCATACATCACAACGTCGAACAGCTGCTCGGAGCCATTTGTGGCCTTCACCCAGATTTTGTCGCCTTGCTTTTTCATCTCAAGCACGTTGGTGCCCAGATGCAGGTCGATGCCGTTCTGGCACATCTCTTCACTGATCAGCCCGCGCGCCTCATCATCAAAGCCCCGCAGAATTTGCGCCCCGCGATAGAACTGAGTCGTTTTGACCCCCATCCCATTCATGATCCCGGCAAATTCACAGGCGATATATCCACCGCCAACGATCAGCATGGATTCGGGCAGTTCCTCCAGGTGGAAAATCTCATTCGAGGTGATCGCAAGATCAGATCCGGGGAACTCGGGTACAACCGGACGACCGCCCGTTGCGACAAGAATATGCTTGGCTGTCTTGCGGGTACCATCAGCCAGTTCCACCGTATGCGGATCAACGACATGGGCGCGCTGGTCGAAACTCTCGACACCATTGTTCTTCAGGATATTGCGGTAGATACCTTCCAACCGATCGAGCTCTGCGTGCAGCTTAACTTTGAAAGTGTTCCAGTTGAACGCACCCGGCTGCATGTCCCAGCCATAAGCCTGCGCGTCCCCAACCGTATCCGCGAACTCGCTAGCGAAAACCATCAGCTTCTTGGGTACACAGCCACGGATCACGCAGGTTCCGCCGTAACGATCCTCTTCCGCCAGAGCCACCTTGGCGCCGTTTTCACCCGCCGCCACCCGTGCCGCGCGAACTCCGCCCGAGCCGCCTCCGATGACGAACAGATCATAGTCAAAGCTCATGTACGAGTTCCTTTTATTCCGCGTGGCCAAAATTCACTGGATATCTGGGCGCAAATCCTGAACTGCCAACCCCTGACGCGGGAAATAGTGATTTTTCTTCTGCAGTTTATCGCGCCACCTGCCTGATCTTTAGTCCGCCAGATCAGAAAACAGGTTGTCCCCGCCGTCGCCCAGCATATCGGTCAGGACTGTACCCTCATTGATATCACGCAATTCGACCCGGCCATCGCCATAACCAATGACAACCTTGTCGCAGATATCAATGAACAGCCCATTTTCGACCACACCCGGGATCTGATTCATCACCAGTGCCAGTTGGCGGGCATTGCCGATCCGCTTGAGATGCAGGTCCAGAATGTGATTGCCCTCATCCGTAACCTTGGGTGCCTCACCGTTCATCCGCAGCGTGACCGAAGTGCCCAGCACATCCATCGTGTCCAGCGCTTCTTCAATCAGGGTGCGGGTGGTCTGCCAGCCGAACGGGATCACCTCGACCGGCAAAGGGAATGCGCCCAGCGTCTCAACCTCTTTGCCTGCATCCGCGATCACCACCATCTGATCGCTGGCTGTGGCCACAATCTTTTCCTGCAACAGCGCAGCACCACCGCCCTTGATCAGGTTGAACTCGCCATCAAACTCATCCGCGCCGTCGATTGTCAGGTCCAACCAGCCGGCCTGGTCCAGCGAGACGACCTCGATCCCTTCTTCCCGCGCCAATTGCGCCGTCGCGGTCGACGTCGGAACGCCCTTGATTTTCAACCCTCCATCGCGCACCCGTTCACCCAGGCGGCGCACCAACCATGCGGCGGTCGAGCCTGTCCCCAATCCCACACGCATCCCGTCCTGAACAAGATCGGCGGCGCGACAGGCAGCAACGTATTTCGCTTTGTCGATGGGCGACAAGTCTCTGGTCATGGCAGCTTCCCCCAAGAATACTGCCAGACTTATACGGAATGCCCCGCGCAACTGCGAGAGGCAAAACACTCCGCACCTGTGCTAACATGTCGCTGAAATACGCGTTTCCGATAGGAAACGTCGCAATCAGCCTCTATTGTGATCGCCAGACCCCCTAGATAGTCGCCATGGAATCGCCATACCGCCTGCACTACGCCCCCGACAACGCCTCGCTGGTGATCCGACTGGCGCTGGAAGAGATGGGCCTGCCCTATGAGACCGTATTGGTCGATCGCGCCCGCGATGCACAGAATAGTGCGGCGTATCGGGCGTTGAATCCGAACGGGCTGATCCCGGTGCTGGAGACGCCCCAGGGTCCGATCTTCGAGACCGCCGCAATCCTGCTGTGGCTGGCTGATACGCATGGGCAATTAGCCCCGACACAGGTCAGCCCTGATCGGGCGGCATTCCTGAAGTGGCTGTTCTTCGCCTCGAATACCCTGCATGCCGATCTGCGAATCCTGTTCTATGCCGAAAAATACATCGCGGCAGATCAAGCCGATACACTACGCTCCGGCATCCACCCGCGGCTGCGGCAGCACCTGAATCTGCTGGATGCTCAAGCCCAAAAAGCGCCCGACTGGTTCAGTGCTGATCACCCTTCAGTCCTGACGATATATGTCGCCTGCATGATGCGCTGGATGGCGCTTTATCCCGCTAAGGCGGACCGCAGCTGGTATCAACTCGCCGACACGCCTTATCTGCAAAAAATCCTGATGCAGCTAGAATCAAACCCGTCGACCCGCGCAGCTATTGCCGCCGAGGGGCTGGGGGTCACTCCCTTCACCTCGCCGACCTACGCCAACCCTCCAGAAGGCTCAGCTACCTGATATGTTTCTCTCTGTCTTCGATATGTTCAAGGTGGGCATCGGCCCATCTTCTTCCCACACCATGGGTCCGATGGTGGCCGCCGCACGATTCCTTGACCTGATGCGCGCCTCACCGTTCGAGTTTTCGGGCCTGCGCGGCTCGTTGCACGGCTCGCTGGCCTTTACCGGCGTCGGCCACGCCACCGACCGCGCTACCATTCTGGGCCTCGCCGGGTTTGTGCCTGACACCTATGACAACGACAAGGCCGAAGCCACACTGGCAGCTATCGCAGAATCCCATACGGTGACACCCGAAGGCCTGCCGACGCTGAGCTTTGATCCCAAAGCCGATCTGATCTTCGACTACGACAACAATCTGCCCGGTCATGCCAATGGTATGATCCTGATGGCCACTGACGCACAAGGCGATGTCATCCTGCGTCAGGTCTACTACTCCATCGGTGGAGGATTTGTTCTTACGGAAGAGGAATTGGCCGAAGGCAAGGCAACTGACGAAGGTGCGCCTGTGCCCTTCCCGTTCAAATCCGCCGCCGAAATGCTGCAAATGGCCAAAGACAACGGTAAAAGCATCGCTCAGATGAAGCGTGAAAATGAGATCGCGCGCGGTTGCGCGGATAGCTTTGCCAAAGGCACAGCGCGTCTTTGGCAGGTCATGAATGACTGCATCGAGCGTGGGCTAAAAACGGATGGCATCCTACCCGGCGGCCTCAGCGTGCGCCGCCGCGCCAAGGGCATCCACGATGCCCTGCTGGCAGAACGCGGCATGAACCTGAATGCCCCGCATACGATCAACGACTGGATGAGCGTCTACGCCATGGCCGTGAACGAGGAAAACGCAGCCGGTGGGCAGGTTGTCACCGCCCCTACAAATGGCGCGGCGGGCGTGCTGCCATCAGTTCTGCGCTATTACCTCGATCACGTGCCCGGCGCGTCCGAAAGCCATGTCGAGGATTTCCTGCTGACCGCCGCCGCCATCGGTGGTCTGGTCAAGTTCAACGCTTCGATCTCGGGCGCTGAAGCGGGCTGTCAGGCCGAGGTTGGCAGCGCGTCAGCCATGGCTGCGGCAGGCATGTGCGCCGTGATGGGCGGTACGCCTGAGCAGGTTGAAAATGCCGCCGAGATCGCGTTGGAACACCACCTTGGCATGACCTGCGATCCAGTCGCGGGCCTTGTGCAGGTGCCGTGTATCGAGCGTAACGGCTTGGGCGCGATTAAGGCCGTCTCGGCGGCCTCGCTGGCCCTGCGTGGCGACGGCAAGCACTTTATGCCTTTGGACGCGGCCATTGAAACGATGCGCCAGACCGGCGAGGATATGCACGAGAAATACAAAGAAACATCTTTGGGCGGG
Source organism: Ruegeria sp. AD5 (assembly GCF_056542345.1). Taxonomy (NCBI): domain Bacteria; kingdom Pseudomonadati; phylum Pseudomonadota; class Alphaproteobacteria; order Rhodobacterales; family Roseobacteraceae; genus Ruegeria; species Ruegeria sp. AD5. The sequence continues at coordinate 53,738 of NZ_JBQFZR010000002.1, read as the reverse complement.
TTGGCCGTCAACGTGCCGAACTGCTGATCTGACAGCAAGAACAAGTGGGGTGACATGCGCGGACACTGCCTGTGCGGCAAGATTGGATACGAGGTTGATCCTCCGGTTCTGTCCTGTGTCACCTGCCATTGTGACAGCTGCCGTCGCCAATGCGCCGCTCCGATGACCACCTATTTCGGCGTGCGCGACGGCAATTGGCGCTGGATCGGGGAAGAACCGAAACGCTTCAACTCCTCCCCCGGGGTCGAGCGCAGCTTTTGTCCCCATTGCGGCACACCGATATCCTTCCGGTCGACGGTGATGTCGGATGTGATGCATCTCTACGTCGCGACACTGGAAAATCCCGAAGTACTCAGCCCGACCTTGCATGTCGCGCACGAGGAAAAGCTTAGCTGGCTGCAGCTTGGTGACGGCCTGCCCACCTGCATCGGCCCGGATTACACCAAAATCCAACCCCTGCCCGACACCTGAGATCAGAGCTTCCCCCTCTGCCGCGAAACCGCTAGCGTCGCGCACATGACTCAGGATCGCCCCGTTCTCGGCATCATATTGATGCTCGGTTTTTGCGTGCTCGCACCGCTGGGTGACGGGATGGCAAAGCTGTTGGGTGAAACCACAGCTTTGGGACTGCTGGTTCTGGTGCGGTTTGCTGTTCAGGCGATGATCTTGATCCCACTGATCGCGATGACCGGCAAGCCATGGAAGATGACGCCGCGCGTTTTGCGCCTGACGATGATCCGCACCCTTCTGCACATCATTGGGATCGCAGCGATGTTCACAGCGCTGCAATATATGCCGCTGGCCGATACCGTGGCCATCGCCTTTGTAATGCCTTTCATCATGCTGCTGTTGGGCAAATATGTTTTGGGCGAACAGGTCGGCCCCCGTCGTTTGATCGCCTGTGTCGTCGGATTCATTGGCACCTTGCTGGTGATCCAGCCCAGCTTTGCTGAGGTCGGCGCGCCCGCCTTGCTGCCCCTGATCGTTGCGGTGGTCTTCGCCCTGTTCATGTTGGTTACGCGGCAGATCGCCAAGGAAACAGACCCGGTTGCGCTGCAGGCGGTATCGGGGGCCATGGCTACCGTCTTTTTGCTTCCGATTGTCCTGCTGGGTTCCCAGATCGGCCTGCCAGCAATGTCCCTGACGATGCCCACGGCCGAGACGCTCTGGCTGCTGCTGGGGATCGGTGTGCTGGGCACCGTGGCGCATCTACTTATGACATGGTCTCTGCGCTATGCGCCGTCTGCGACTCTGGCCCCGATGCAATATCTAGAGATTCCGGTCGCCACCCTGATCGGCTGGCTGATCTTCCACGATCTGCCAAACGGGCTGGCCGCGCTAGGCATCGGCATCACCATCGCGGCCGGGCTCTACGTTATCCTGCACGAGCGGGCCAACGCTCGGTCCGGCCCGACTGAAACGCCTGCATGACCTGATCCAACGCCGCGCGCGGCAGGATCGTCAGCAACCCGGGTCCATTGACCTCAAGCGTTAGCGCTCCTAGCGCTCGGTTAGAGGTTCCGACCTGCCCGTCCGGTTCTAGCACCAGATCATCAATCGGCCATTCCAGCCCCTCGCTGCGCCCGGTCACCCGCCGCAGCGGAAACAATGAAACCGTGTCTCCTGCTGTGAGCTCCAGACTGATCCTGGGTGGCGCATGAAAGACAATTTCTCGTGCGCCCAACAGGACACAAGGCCGATCCTGCAACCGAACCAGAGTATTGAACGCCACCAACTGATGATCCACCCGCGCGCCCAGAAATCCTGCTGCCAGCACCACAGGCGCATCCATATTGCGCAGCGCCTTGTCAAAATCGGTGCTGTTCTGCTCGGATATCTGGAACAACCGATCCTTGGGAATCCGGGCCAGATATTCTGCCGTAATCGAGTCCAAATCGCCGATCACTGCGTCCGGCATCCGTCCCGAATCAATCAACGCAGCCGCACCGCCATCCGCCGCAACGGCAGAATTGACGCGATTTAGCACCAGATTCACGTCCTCTGAACTGAATTCGCCCCCACCAAACAGCCCGATTGGCCCGCCAGAGCGAACAATTGCCCCATTTTCCACAAGATTGACCATAATTTCCAGTTTTGGACATAATGAAACCACAAAATGATAGCTTCATGGCTAGAGTTTCGAGTCGGTTGCCCCTGCTGTGTCTGGTAATCGACCTGGTAGTTTGTAAAGGACATGCGTCTGATGGTACAGAACAACAAGGTACTCACCGTTTCATACGGCACCTTCTCGTGCACCCTCGAAGGCTTTGACGATTCATTTGAAACAATGAAGGCGATCGCCGAGTATTTCCGGGACCTTGCAGCGGATGACCGATACTTCGGATCGGAACCCCCTCAGCCTGACGCCGAGATGCTGACCCGGATCGCACAACGGGACGCCGCCCAGAAGGTTGAAGCCAGCCAGAACGAGACCGGCCTGTTGCTGCGCGCAACGGAAGCCGCCCCGGTTGCAGCACCGACCCCCGCTGCAATTGCGCCAGCCACAACACCTGAACCTGTTCAGCCTGTCGCGGATGTTGTTCCCCCTGCTCCGTCTGCTCCGCAATCCGACGATGCCCCCGCCGCTGACAGTATCGCAGCCAAGCTGCAGCGAATCCGGGCTGTTGTTTCGCATTCCGATGCTGCCCCTGCCGGATACTCTGAAGACGAAGACGTCAGCTATCTGCAGCCCGTGAAGCCAAAGGTCGATGCAATTTCTGCCGCTTTTGAGTCCGGCGCGCTGAGCCCGACCGATCTGGAAGACACTGCTACGGACGACGCTCCGGCAACGGCCCCGCAGGTCGAACAGCCTGCCGAACCCGAGCAAATGGCAACGATCGCCGAGCTGCCGGTTGAGGACGAAGAACCACTCGCGCCTGCCGCCATCGAGCAGGACGAAGTCGAAGCAGCCCCGATCATCTCACCGGCGATCACTGCCGAACTTGAAGACGAGGACGAAGCGCCCGAACAGCCGTCAGCCGATGTCACGGACAAGGACGTGTTGTTCTCGGACCTCGACGACGAAGCTGAAACTGAAGACGAAGGCCCCTTAAACATCCTGAATGACCAGGACAACACCGACGAAGATGAAACAACACCGGATCTTACCGGCCTCGCCCATGGCGTCATCTCGGCCGAGGATGAGGCGCTGCTGCTTGACGAAATGGCGCTGGTAGAATCCGAGCTGGCGGCAAACACGACGGCTGAGCTGCCCGATATGACGGGTTTGGATCAGGACGTATCGCGCCTGATGGACGAAGCGGGCGCCCATATGGATGATCCTGCCACTAGCGGCCAGCGCGAAACATATTCTCACCTGCGCACTGCCGTTGCTGCAACCGAAGCAGACCGCGAAGATGGCGCAGACAAATCTCAGACCCCCGAGGATGATTATCGCGGTGATCTGGCCTCGGTCGTCAATCCACGCCGACCCGAGATTGAGGTCACCAGTGAACGCCCCACCCCGGATGCTGCCGCACCATTGAAACTGGTGGCTGAACAGCGGGTGGATACCGCAACGGCTGACACCGGCCCGGTGACACCGCGCCGTGTCACCTCGGCGGACGAGGAATCTGCAGATGAAGAAGGTGGTTTTGCAGCCTTTGCGCAAGAACAGGGTGCCCAATCACTACTCGACCTGCTGGAAGCTGCCGCGGCTTATCTGTCCTTCATCGAAGGTCAGGAGCAGTTCTCACGTCCACAGCTGATGAATAAAGTTCGCTCGCTCAAGCAGGACTCGTTCAACCGCGAAGAAAGCTTGCGCTCATTCGGTCAGTTGCTGCGGGACGGCAAAATCGAAAAGGCCGGAGGTGGCCGTTTTGCCGCCTCAACCCAAATCGGGTTCCGCCCGAACGACGACGAGCGTGCCGCTGGCTGACTCCAAGATCCCCCAACACCCCCTCAAGACAAAATTGGGCCAGAGGAAACTCTGGCCCTTTTTCGTTCCGTGGCTCGCAGCCAAAAAGCCAGTCAAGTTCAGAAGTCGAACGCCAGCGCCACGTAAGGGCCGGTCAGGATCAGATCAATCACATCGCGCCCGTCTTCAAACTCAACATCCAGATGGCGATACCCGCCCGCAACGTTGATATTCTCACGCCACTTCCAACTAGCCTGCACCAGCGCCTCACACTGGAATTCCGAGCCATAACCGAAGCCGCCGATATTGCCCATCGCTGTGAGGCTCCAGCGGTCATTCAGCGCGTAGTTATAGCGTGCGCCGATCAACGGGTCGGTCCAGCTTTGATCTGTGCTGAAGGTGCGATCCAGCACGGTGGTCGAAACATCCAGGTCCCAATGGCGCAGCCCGGCCAACGCTTCCAACCGTGACCGATCATCCTGATAGACCGCATAGCTGGCCGCCAGTGAGACCATCGTGCCCTCAAGATCCCAACTGGCTGCATCGTCAAACCGACCGACCGAGACATCGTCACCCAAATTGAGATAATTGAACTCACCACCAATGGTCCAACGCCCATTTCGGGCCTGGCCAGCGATCAGGAACGCGCCCTTCAGAATGTCGAAGATCGAGGTATCCCCGTTCACCGGCGGGTTTGGTCCCACGTCCAGTGAGGTTCTGAATTCCGGCCCCCAGAAATAAGGCGCAATGGTATAGCGCCAATCACCGGCCTGAGCGCTGCTCGCGATACATGTTGTGGTAACCGCCGCTAATACCCGGTTTTTCATGTCCTATCTGCCTCTGGTTGCCGCGAAAGAAAGTCGCAAACATCGTGCCACGCAGGAGACACCAAGACAATCGGGCGGCTTAGCTTTGATCTTGATCCGGGTCCTCTTTGCCCACTCCGCGGAACACAAATTTGAACGGCAACGCCCAGACAATGCCAAGCGCGACATATACCAGAAGTTCCAGCCAGATCGGCGGGCGATCCAGCCAGTTCACGATTGTCACAACCGCAACGATATAGACGGGGAGCCCGATCAGCAGCAGCACCAATGACCACCGCCGACGTGCCTTATAGCTGAGGCCGGGTTTGTCGTTGCTGCTCATCAATCTGCAAACGGGTCGGTCACCAGAATGGTGTCCTCCCGCTCCGGGCTGGTGGACAACAGGGCGACCGGACATTCGATCAATTCCTCGACGCGGCGCACGTATTTGATCGCGTTCGCAGGCAAGTCTGCCCAACTGCGCGCGCCTTCGGTGGATTCGCTCCAGCCCGGCATCTCTTCGTAAATCGGCGTGCAACGTGCTTGCTGGTCGGCGGCGGTCGGCAGATAGTCCAGGCGATCGCCATCCAGCTCATATCCAACGCAGATTTTCAGCGTCTCGAACCCGTCCAGCACATCCAGCTTGGTCAGGGAGATGCCGTTCACGCCGCTGGTAGCGCAGGTTTGGCGTACCAGACAGGCATCGAACCAACCACAACGGCGTTTGCGCCCCGTCGTGGTGCCAAACTCATGCCCCCGTTCGCCCAAGCGCTGGCCATCTTCGTCGTCTAATTCGGTTGGGAAAGGCCCCTCACCCACGCGGGTCGTGTACGCCTTGACGATGCCCAAAACGAAGTCGATCGAACCCGGCCCAATCCCAACGCCTGTCGAGGCCTGGCCCGCAATCACATTCGACGATGTCACAAACGGATAGGTCCCGAAATCGATATCCAGCAGCGCACCCTGTGCGCCTTCGAACAGGATTCGCTTGCCTGCCTTGCGCTTCTCGTTCAGCACCTTCCATACGGGCGCGGCAAACGGCAGAATCTGTGGTGCGATCTCTTTCAGCTGCGCAATCAACGCGTCACGATCAATAGGTTCCAACCCCAAACCATTGCGCAGCGCATTGTGATGGACCAAGGCCCGATCGACCCGCAGCGCCAGCGTCGCTTCATCAGCCAGATCAGCCACCCGGATTACACGCCGCCCGACCTTGTCCTCATAACACGGACCGATCCCGCGACCGGTCGTGCCGATCTTGGCCACCGAGTTCTGGCTTTCGCGCGCACGATCCAGCTCGCCATGGAACGGCAGGATCAGCGGGGTGTTCTCGGCAATCATCAGCGTCTCGGGCGTGATATCGACACCCTGCGCGCGGATCGTACCGATCTCTTTGATCAGGTGCCAAGGGTCCAAAACGACCCCATTGCCGATCACGCTCAGCTTTCCACCGCGTACGACGCCCGAAGGTAGCGCATGCAGTTTGTAAACCTCACCCTCAATGACCAGCGTGTGCCCGGCATTATGTCCACCCTGAAAACGCGCGATCACATCCGCTCGCTCACTGAGCCAGTCGACGATCTTGCCTTTTCCTTCGTCGCCCCACTGGGCGCCGACAACAACCACGTTGGCCATATCCGGTCCTTTTGCGCTGAATATTCAAACCCGGCTCATATAGCCGGGCACAGACGGCAGGGAAACCGATATTTCGCCGCAGATACAAATCGTGCTGCGCGCGATGCCTCCGGCGGAGGTGTTTTTGGCCTGATGAAGATCGGGTCCCCTGCTTCATCTGGCCAAAAGTACCTCGGGGGAGTCGCCCGGACGGGCGGCGGGGGCAGCGCCCCCTCTGCTTTTAGCGCAATTGTACGGGATGACCGTGGGGTGTTGTCAGGTAAGCCTCTTCCCATGCATTGCGAAGATCCTGGACATCATCAGTGGGCGCTTCCCCCTGCTCAGCCAGCAGCGCCTCCAAGGTCTCTAACCAAGCGTGAAAGTAATCGTCCCCACCATCCAGTTCTTTTTTGAGGCCGTTCCGTTTCAAAGTATTGGAAAACCGTTCCGCCCAGTCCGGCCAATCAAACCGGCCCGCTTCGTTCAAGGCCACTGTGACCGCAAAAACCTGCGCGTGCCAGGGCTCGGCAAAAATCGGCTCGGGGGCTGAGTGAGTGATACAATCGCTCATGCGGGCTCCAAATAAGACTGCCAGAGGTCCAGCACGACTTCATCCGCCGGGTGCTCAGGGTTTGCCCAAAGTTCTGAGGCGGGAAACACGACCGCGTAGAGCGGCTCAGGGGCTTCACCCAACCCATGGGCGTTGGAATCCGGCAGGACATGAGTGCCATGCAGCCTGAGGATGCGACCCGTTGCACCCGCGGCATAGATCGGCAACCGGGTGTGGCCGCCATCAACCAGTCGATTGGCGCTGTGGCCCAGGGTTCGAACGGCTTGCCCGGTTTGAAACCGAACTGCGACGTTCGACGGGCGATCTGCGGGTCCGCCCTTGGCCAAGGCGCCTGCGACGGCGTCAGCCTTCAGGGTACGCTCAGTCAGAGGATGAACACCATCCCCGTCGACACCGCGCAAATCATCAAGCGTCAGTACCCCCTTTTCGACCAGAAGATCAGCCAGACCGGACATCCATTTCTCATAGTAAGAAAACCGCGCGTAGTCCGTAGGAGACAACCTTTCCCGCGCGTGGCGTGAAACATCGATATTCCATTGCCCCAGAAACCCCGCAGCGAGCGTTACCGCCAGCGCCCGACCGTGCCAGTCTTCGGCAAACACCGGTGCGTCTTGGGGTTCAGGGTTCACCGGACCATCACCAAAGCGCCCTCCCATATCATGTACTCGCGTCATGACGGCACCTTGGGTAGCCCAGTGCCGATCATGCTGTCGCGGGTGACCAGCGCGGCAAGTTCATCCGCGTTCAATCCTTCTGTGCCCTCTGGGCGCAACGGCAGGACGAGGTAACGAATTTCGGCCGTCGAGTCCCAGACGCGAACCGATGTACCTTCGGGCAAGGTAACACCAAACTCAGACAGGACCTTGCGTGGCTCACGCACGGCACGGGCGCGGTAAGCGTCAGATTTGTACCAGCCGGGTGGAATTCCTAGCAGCGGCCACGGGTAACAACTGCACAAGGTGCAGACGACCATATTATGCTGTTCAGGCGTGTTCTCGACGACCACCATATGCTCGCCCTGACGACCGTAATAGCCCAGATCCGCCACGACTGAAGTGGCGTCTGCCAGCAGTGAGGCTTTGAAATCGGGATCACTCCAAGCCTTTGCAACAACATGCGCGCCGTTCTGTGGACCTATCTTGTTCTGATAAGTATCGATGATTTCATCCAGCGCTGCAGGATCAATCAGACCCTTGCGGGTCAGAATCGTCTCAAGCGCTTTGACGCGCAGCGCGGGTTCGGGAGGCAACAGGGCGTGCGGGTGGTCGTTATCATCATGTGGCATGAGGCGCAGCCTGCGCGACAGAACAGCGCTCTGTCCAGTCTCTTTGGTGTGATATGAAACATCACCGCACGTGATGCCAACTCGTGACTTGCCCCCGCTGGCAAACTTGCATAAGTACCACGCGATACACGCCACGCTGTACAGGACCACCATGGAAAACGTCGTTCTCATCATCCACCTTCTTCTGGCCTTGGGCCTGATTGTCGTTGTGCTGATGCAACGTTCCGAAGGCGGCGGCCTTGGTATGGGTGGCGGTGGCGGCGGGGCCATGACGGGCCGCGCGGCAGCAACGGCGTTGGGCAAGCTGACATGGATCCTGGCCGCGTGCTTTATCGTCACCTCGATCACGCTGACGATTCTGGCGGCCCAGAAATCTTCTGGCAGCTCAGTGATTGACCGTTTGGGCGTGCCTGCCCCGGCCCCGGCTGAGGAAAGCGCTCCGGCAGTCCCATCGGCAGATGAATTGTTGCCGCCGGCGCAAGGCGACAATGCTCCGCTGATCCCGCAGGCTGGCGACTAAGCCACAAAACCTAGAAATTCATAAGGGAACTGCAACAGCATCTTGCGGTTCTCTTGCGCTATGTGCGCGAATCCTTTATACGTGAAGTCCCGTGATGCAGCGGTTTTTTCGAACCGCCGGGCAGCTAATAATGACGTCTCACGGGAGCAGCCGAAAAACATGGCGCGTTTTATTTTCATCACTGGTGGTGTGGTTTCGTCCTTGGGCAAAGGACTGGCTTCGGCGGCGTTGGGATCGCTGTTGCAGGCCCGGGGATATTCGGTGCGTCTGCGCAAGCTGGACCCCTATCTAAACGTCGATCCGGGCACCATGTCGCCCTTCGAACATGGCGAAGTATTCGTTACCGATGACGGCGCTGAAACCGATCTGGACCTTGGCCATTACGAACGCTTCACCGGTGTGGCGGCACGCAAGACCGACTCGGTCAGCTCGGGGCGGATTTATTCCAACGTGCTGGAGAAAGAACGCCGTGGAGATTACCTCGGCAAAACCATTCAGGTGATCCCGCACGTCACGAATGAGATCAGGGATTTCATCGCGATTGGCGAGGATGAAGTTGATTTCATGCTCTGTGAAATCGGCGGCACCGTAGGTGATATTGAGGGCCTGCCCTTCTTTGAAGCGATCCGCCAGTTCAGTCAGGACAAGCCGCGCGGTCAGTGTATCTTCATGCACCTGACGTTGCTGCCCTATATCAAAGCCTCGGGCGAGTTGAAAACCAAGCCAACCCAGCACTCGGTGAAAGAGTTGCGCTCGATCGGTCTAGCCCCCGACATTCTGGTCTGCCGGTCCGAGGGACCGATTCCAACCAAAGAACGCGAAAAGCTGGCCCTTTTCTGCAATGTCCGCCCTGACAGCGTGATTGCCGCACAAGACCTCAGCACCATCTACGACGCCCCGCTGGCCTATCACCGTGAAGGTCTGGATCAGGCGGTTCTGGACGCATTCCAGATCAGCCCGGCCCCCAAGCCCGATCTGGCCAAATGGGAAGACGTCAGCGACCGCATCCACAACGCCGAAGGCGAAGTGAAAGTAGCCATCGTCGGCAAATACACCCAGCTTGAAGATGCCTACAAGTCAATTGCCGAGGCCCTGACCCATGGCGGTATGGCCAACCGCGTCCGCGTCAAGATCGAGTGGGTCGATGCCGAGGTGTTTGACAACGAAGACGCCGCACCTCATCTGGAAGGCTTCCACGCCATCCTCGTCCCCGGCGGCTTTGGCGAGCGTGGGACAGAAGGCAAGATCAAGGCCGCTCAATATGCGCGTGAACACAAAGTGCCCTATCTGGGCATCTGTCTGGGCATGCAGATGGCCGTGATCGAAGCCGCACGCAACGCGGCGGGAATCACCGAAGCCGGGTCCGAGGAATTCGACCACGAGGCTGGCAAAAAGCGTTTTGAACCCGTTGTTTACCACCTGAAAGAATGGGTACAGGGCAACCACAAGGTCGAACGCAAAGTCGGAGACGACAAGGGCGGCACCATGCGTTTGGGCGCCTATAATGCGGTTCTGGCCGAAGGCTCGAAGGTCGCGGAAGTCTATGGCGGCACCCAGATTGAGGAACGCCACCGTCACCGCTACGAGGTCGACATCAAGTACCGCGACAAACTGGAAAAGGCAGGCCTGAATTTCTCGGGCATGTCGCCGGATGGTCGCCTGCCGGAAATCGTCGAATGGTCGGATCACCCATGGTTTATTGGTGTTCAGTATCACCCGGAACTGAAATCCAAACCCTTCGACCCGCACCCCCTGTTCCGCGAATTCGTGCGCGCCGCGAAAGACACCTCGCGTCTGGTCTGATCACGGGCCGATAACAGATTTGTACCAGTCGGCGCGAATTATCTTTACGCGCCGGCGGTTTGCACGGTTAACTGCCGCCATAGCAGCGACAGGAGACCGGCCATGACCGATCAGATTACCCAAGCAGAAACATTTGCCGCCCTGCACAAGAAGGGTGATCCGGTCATCCTCTATAACATTTGGGACCCCGGCAGCGCCGTCGCTGTACGCGATGCAGGGGCCAAAGCGCTGGCGACTGGCAGTGCTCCGGTCGCGATGGCGCAGGGGTTTTCGGACGGCCAGAACATCCCGTTTGAGTTGGCGTTAGACAACGCTCGCCGCATTGTCGAGGCGGTTGATATACCGGTCACCATGGACCTCGAAGGCGCTTATGCCGAGGATACTTTTGGCATATCGGCCAATGTCAAACGCGCGCTGGAAACCGGAGTAATCGGCTTTAACTTCGAAGATCAGGTCGTTGGAACTAAATATCTTTATGACATCGAAACACAGGCAGCGCGTGTCGCTGCGATGCGCGAAAGCTGTGACGTGGCCGGTGTTCCCGCCTTCATCAACGCCCGCACTGACATCTTCCTCAAAGCCGCTCCGGACACGCATGATCAAGCGATGCTGGATGACGCCATGGCCCGCGCGGCAGCCTACGCCGATGCCGGAGCCAGCGGGTTCTTCGCGCCGGGCCTGAAAGACGAATCCATGATCGGCCAGCTTTGCGCGGCCACCGACTTGCCGGTCAACATCATTGCCCTGCCCGGCACGCCTGACACGCCGACGCTGGCGAAACTCGGCGTGGCCCGGATCAGCTATGGCCCGGTTCCCTATCGGCAAATGACCGCTTGGTTACAGGATTCAGCACGCGCCGCGTTGCAATCCGGTGGATGATCCACTTTTAGGGGATTGCATTTCAACCTGTTCCTCCGCACCTTGCATCCGATACCAGCGGAGGACACCTTGTGGCCAAAGGATACTGGGTTGCCCATGTCGATGTAGACGACATTGAAACCTACAAATCTTACATTGCTGCCAATGCGGCCCCATTCGCCGATTACGGGGCCAAGTTTCTTGTACGTGGCGGCGAGAGGAGCGAGCCCGAAGGCAAGGCTCGTGCCCGCACAGTTGTCATCGAATTTCCCAGCTATGAACAGGCGCTGGCCTGCTATGAAAGCGATGCCTATCAAGCCGCCAAGGCCTTGCGCGATCCGGTTTCGACCGGCGATCTTGTGATTATTCAGGGCTATGAGGGCTAGCACCGCTTGGCGCGCCTCGAATTACGGAATATCCTGCCGATATGTTGAAAAAATTCTTCCAGGCCTTTCGGCCGCCGCAACATGACAAACTGCCCGATCCTGATGCCGAACTGGCCCTGGGGGCTTTGCTGGTACGTGTCGCGCAGGCCGACCGCGACTACAAGCTGGAAGAGATCAGCCTGATCGACCGCATTCTTGCGCGACTTTACCAGCACAATGCGATCGAGGCCGCCAAGGTCCGCGCCACCTGCGAAAAATTGCACGCAGCTGCTCCGGAAACAGATACATTCGGCAAACTGATCCGCGAAACCACCGATCTTCAGGAACGCTTGGCCGCGCTTGACGCCCTGTGGGAGGTCGTGCTGGCCGATGGCAACTCGGACGAGGGCGAGGTCAAGATCGTCGAAGAAGCCCGCATTGCCATGGGCCTCAGCTTCAACGACAGCAAAGCGGCACGCGAGCGGATACAAAGCCGCTTGGAAGCGACCTAGGCTATCTCTATATAAACGCTTATGTTCAGTGATTTCCTGTCCCGGCTCACGCAGCCGCAGCCCGACCCGCTTGTCGAAGATGATGCCCGTCTGGCCCTCACCGCCCTGTTGGTGCGTATCGCTCGGTCCGACAACGACTATGCCGATACCGAAATGGCCCGAATCGACCGCATCTCGGCCGAACGCTACGGCCTGTCGCCATTCGAGGCCGCAGCCCTGCGCGCCCGCGCCGAAGACCTTGAAGCCGAGGCGCCCGACACCGTCCGCTTTACTCGCGCCATCAAAGAGGCCATCGCCTATGACGACCGCCTGGCCGTAGTGCAGGCCATGTGGTCGGTCGCACTGGCGGATGGGCACCGCAGCGGTGAAGAGGATTCTCTGCTACGCCTTGTCGTCAGCCTGCTCGGCGTGAGCGATGTGGATTCGGCGCTTGCAAGACAAAAGGCGGCGAAGGTCTGATCAACCGGCAAGCCTTTGGGCGTTGTCAGCGCTATGAATCGATGCCTTCAAGCTCATTCAGAAACTTGTAGTCTGTCGGCGGATCGTCACAGATGCCGGGCCCACACTCCAAAAGCGCCGAACCAGCGTTCGCGACGGCCAATGCCAAAATCAGGAAAAACGCTGTTTTGGCCAATGTACTTGCTCCGAAGCGTTCGGTTGCCCGAACGTCCGACGCAAGATCATACTGCTTCTCGAATACCAGCATGATTGCGGTGCCAAGGATGATCAAACCAAAGGCAACTCCCGCCCAGGTATAGAAGTGTAGGCCCAGAACCGGGGAGCCGTAGTGCCCTGTTCCGGGCACGATATGCAGCAGAATCTGCCGGATCGAAACACTGATCCCAAAGATCGCCGCCACCAGCACGATGCCATAGTTTCTGGCGCGCGTACCCCACAACAGGTTCAGAGCAAGCCCGAACCCAACGGCCACGAATCCCACGCGTTGGAGCAAACATAACGGACAGGGCAGTTCGTAAAGGACAAGCTGAAAGTAGAAGGCAAGCACCAGAACAAGGCAAACCGCCAGTGCACCAATCGCATTCATGTTACGAGCAAATTCAGGTGACATTGGACGACCTCACAGTTGAATCGTTAAGGGGGTCGTGGCGTGAAACTTCAGCCAGTAGGCACTCGCCAAAAGCGTCAGCACGAACAATGCGTATGAAATTCTGACCAGCTTAAAGTATGCTAGCACCATCGTGCCGGCGAACAATGCAAATAATAGCGCGATCACAAGAAGCCCCTTACGTGAATTGAATTCGTATATTTCAATCTTTAACTCAAAACGAATTATTCCCAAATTCAAACAGTTTTGGTGATTGGATCAAGCCAGTTCAATAAATTTGGTTTCGCTGAGGATCACCTCGGTTGATCCGGAATCCTGTGACCTGAATCTCTGGGCCGCAATCAAGAGATTGATCTGGCTGACCTGTCGATAATGGTGCATCGAGTCACAGAATGCGCCCAACAAACTGACAGTTTAGACAGCGCGACCGCCCGATTTGGCAATTTCGCTGCGTGAACTTGTCAATTGCGCATTGCATTAGCCCGATTTTTCAGCCCTATTACCGCACCAACACCAATCATATCTGGACTGCCCGTGACAGACGCCGCTCCCGTCATTGAGATCAAGAACCTGCACAAAAGCTTTGGCCAACTCGAGGTGCTCAAGGGCGTGGACATCACCGCGCATCGCGGCGACGTCGTGTCGCTGATCGGATCATCCGGCTCGGGGAAGTCTACCCTGCTGCGCTGCTGCAATCTGTTGGAAGACAGCCAAGAGGGCGAGATTCTGTTCAAAGGCGAGCCCGTCCGTTGGACTGGCAGCCACAATCATCGCCGTCCCGCCGATCCCAAGCAGGTGTTGCGCATCCGCACAAATCTGTCGATGGTGTTCCAGCAGTTCAATCTGTGGGCCCATATGACCATCCTGCAGAATGTGATGGAGGCTCCGGTCACTGTCATGGGCCGCGACAAGGCCGAGGTCGAAGACAGCGCGCGCAAATATCTGGAAAAGGTCGGCATCGGCGACAAATGCGACGTCTATCCGGCGCAACTATCGGGCGGACAGCAACAACGCGCCGCAATCGCACGTGGGCTGTGCATGGAACCTCAGGCGCTGCTGTTTGACGAACCGACCTCAGCGCTCGATCCCGAACTGGAACAGGAAGTGATCAAAGTGATCAAGGATCTGGCCGCAGAAGGCCGCACCATGATCATCGTGACCCATGACATGAAGATGGCTGCGGATATCTCCAGCCACGTTGTGTTCCTGCATCAGGGCCTGATCGAAGAAGAGGGTTCAGCCGAAGACATTTTCACTGCCCCTGAATCCGAACGGCTTCAGGGCTTTCTCTCCGCCACTCAGGCGGCTTAACCAACGGACAGAACCAATAAAGGGGAGTAACTCATGAAAAACCTGATTCTGACCACCGCAGCACTGGCGTTGACCGCCGGTATCGCAATGGCCGAAACTGTGCGCATGGGCACCGAGGGCGCCTACCCTCCGTACAACTTCATCAATGATGCTGGTGAGATCGACGGCTTCGAGCGTGAAGTCGGTGACGAGCTGTGCAAGCGCGCCGGTCTGGAGTGCGAATGGGTCAAGAATGACTGGGATTCGATTATTCCGAACCTGGTTTCGGGCAACTATGACACCATCATCGCGGGCATGTCGATCACGGACGAGCGTGATGAGGTCATTGACTTCACTCAAGACTACTACCCTCCTACCGCTTCAGCATACGTTGCGACCTCTGACGCAGCAGATGTGACAGGCGGGATTGTTGCGGCGCAAACTGCCACAATCCAGGCTGGCCACGTTGCCGAATCCGGCGCAACCCTTGTCGAGTTTGCAACCCCCGAAGAAACCATCGCCGCCGTCCGCAACGGCGAAGCCGATGCAGTTCTAGCAGACCGCGATTATCTGGTCCCGCTGGTCGAGGAATCGGGCGGTGAGCTGGTGTTTGTCGGGGATCCGGTTCCACTGGGCGGTGGCGTCGGCATGGGCCTGCGTGAAAGCGACGGTGAGCTGCGCGGCAAGTTCGACGAAGCCATCACCTCGATGAAAGCCGATGGCACACTGAACGAAATGCTAACCAAGTGGTTCGGTGAAGGAACCGCCACATACGGTGCTGACGGTTCAGTCGTCACCAACTAATTCCTAACATATCCCGGTCCGGTGTCTCAGCGCCGGGCCGAGACGCTGGCTTTGCCGGTAACGACGTTCGAAAGACGCCTTATGTTCTCCTACTGCGCTGATCCTGACACGCTGGGCACGTTCCGCTGGTTCTCGTGCTATCTGACCAATGGCGTCCACTGGTCGTTCTACTTGTCGTTCTTCAAGGTGCTGGGTCTGCTGGCCGTCACCGCCCCGGTCGCCCTGAGCTTCGGTTTTGCCGGCGCTATGGCAGCGCGATCGCATTTCCCGCCGCTTAGCTGGCTGGGTAAGGCCTATATCGCCATCGTGCGTGGCGTGCCTGATATCGCTTTCTTTCTGTTCTTCGTGATCGCTCTGGATCAGGGCTTTGAATGGCTGCGCCATAAAGTGCTCTGCCCCGAATGGACCGATCCGGTGCGGCAGGGCAACGACTTCATCGTCTGTCAGGCCGCCAAGCTGCCGCTGGGCACTGCACCCGAATGGGTGCATGAAACCTACGGCTTCTTCCTTGCCGTCGTCACATTCTCTATCGTGTTCGGCGCGTTTGCCGCCAACGTCCTGTTCGGCGGCATGCGGGCTGTACCACACGCCCAGCTTGAGACGGCCGCAGCCTACGGCATGACACGCCGCCAGACCTTTTGGCGTATCCTGGTGCCGCAAATGTGGGTCTACGCCCTACCTGGCCTATCGAACCTGTGGATGGTGCTGATCAAGGCCACACCACTGCTTTTCTTGCTGGGCATCGAAGATATCGTCTATTGGGCTCGCGAGTTGGGCGGCACAAAAACATCCCGCTTTACCGATTACCCTCATGGCGACTGGCGCATGTGGTACTTCCTCGCCCTGCTGATCTTCTACCTCGGCATGACCCGTGTATCGGAAATCGGGCTTGAGAAACTGATGCGCCGCCTGTCCCATGGTCAGGCCACATCGGGCGGAGAGCTTCTGCGCAAGGAGACCACCGCATGAGCTGCATCCAGACCATTCAGGACTACGGCCTCCGTTCGCTGGGCTTTGGCGAGCGCCTGCTGCCCAAAACCGATTTCACCCTGTGCGAGCACTTCACGCTGATCGGCTCGGGCATGATCTGGAATATCTATTTCGGGATCATGGCGATGGTCACGGGGTTCTTCCTCGCCACCGCGTTGGCCGTCGGCAAAGCCTCGTCGAATAAATGGCTGCGTAAACCGTCCGAGTGGTTCATCTTTTTGTTCCGCGGCTCGCCGCTGTTCATCCAGTTCTTCTTTGCCTATTTCTTCTTCCTTTCGCTGAAGAAGCCCTATCCGATGTTCGACGCCTTCACCTCGGCCTGGCTGGGGGCGCTGATCGTGCTGTTCCTGAATACTTCCGCCTATTCGGGCGAGATCTTCTATGGCGCCCTGCGTTCGATCCCCAAGGGCGATATCGAAGCCGCCGACGCCTATGGCATGTCCGGTTGGTCGCGCTTCCGACGTATCGTTTGGCCCACAATGCTGCGGCTGGCGTGGCCCGCCTATACGAACGAAGCGATCTTTGTCTTCCAGTCCACCACACTGGTCTTCTTCTCGGCCTTCCCGGCCTGGCAACAACGGGGCGACGCGCTCTATTACGCCAGCTACTTCGCGGACAAGACGTTCAACCCGTTCATCCCCTACCCGATTCTGGCGTTCTATTTCATCCTGCTGACGCTGGTCATCGTTTGGGGCTTCGGAAGGGTCAACAAACGCCTGAACCGCCACCTACCTGCCGAGCGGAAAGCCAAGATGCGCTTCCGACTAAATTTGGCGCGCTAAGCCCACTCCACCGGGTTCAGCCGGAACAGTTTCGAAAGCTGCTCATAGACCTCGGGCACCTCGTGCTTCAGCGCCTTCGGGCGCTCAAAGAACACTTCAACCGAAACGGCAAAGAACTCTTCATGCCCGGTCGCGCCATACGGATCGATGACTGTCCGCCGCCCGCATTCAACCGCGTGAACATGCGCGTCATAGGCGGTCAGGAATACCTTTTCCCATTCGGCAAAGCTCTGCCCTTCACTCAGGATCGGTACGCCATTTGTACCCCCGGACAGATCATCGATCTGATGCGCAAATTCATGCAGCACTACGTTCTGCCCGTCGCGATCATCAAGAGCGCCCTGCTGGCTGTGTGCCCATGATAAAATGACCGGTCCGCGATCCCAGCTTTCCCCGGTCCGCACGATCTCTTTCTCGGACACGACATAGCCCGAGCGCCGCTGCTGCTTTGACTTGAACGCATTGGGATAGATCAGAATGGTCGTCAGATTGTCATACCAAATGTCGCTATTGATCACGAGCAAACAGGCCTGCGCCGCAATCGACAGCTCCATCTCCTCAGTCACTTCCAACCCGTCGCAGCCGTAGAAGCTCACTTGATCCAGAAACAGGTTCACCTTGCCATCCAAGTGGCTGCGCAGCCCGGCGGGCAGCCGCCGGATGATGGGAACTTGCTGATCAATGATGTCCCGTTGATCCGAGGTCAGACGCGTCGCCAACAGCGCCGCGCGGGCCTGTCTCTTGGACCAGACGTAATAGCCGACCCCGCCTGCGATCAGTAACACTATGGTAAGAAAGATGAACATATATGAGACTATAGGCATCGCTACGCCCGGCACAATCGGGCACCTGAATGTTGTACAACTCGGAAGACAGCGGTCTCGACCACTGTACAAGTCGGTTGATTTTCAACATCGCGCCCCACCGCAAGCGACGCCTGTTCGTAATTTGATCAAATTTCGTGACAAGACGCTAATCCTGATTTAAACCTCTCGTGACTAGACCACGGAGCCCCCAATGGACCTGAGCGCCCTGCATACATTCCGCGTCGCCGCCTGTGACCTCAACGGTCAGATGCGTGGCAAACGCGTGCCGCCCTCATACGGTGCCAAGTTGGACAAAGGCGCCGTACGCATGCCGTTCTCTGCGCTCAATGTCGATCTCTGGGGCGCTGATATCGAAGGCAGCCCGCTTGTCTTCGAAAGCGGTGATGCAGATGGTGTGTTGCGCCCCACCGGGCGTGATCCGGTTCCCATGCCCTGGCTTGATACACCCACCGCGCTGGTGCTCATGTGCCTGTACCACGATGACGGCACGCCTTTTGCGGGCGATCCGAGACACGCGCTTTCTGCGGTTCTAGATCGATTTTCCGAACGGGGCTGGTCGGTCATCGCCGCCACCGAACTCGAGTTCACTCTGCTTGACGCCTCAGGCGACCAACCGCAGCCTCCGATCAACCCGGTCACGCGCCGCAGGCTGCGGGACGAAGCCGTTCTGTCGATGGCCGAAATGGACGCGTTTGATGCGTTCTTCACCGATCTCTACGATGGTTGCGCCGCTATGGGTATTCCCGCTCAGACTGCAATATCTGAAAGCGGGATCGGCCAGTTCGAGATCAATCTGAACCATCAGGACGCCATGCGCTGCGCCGATGATACGTGGCTTTTCAAGACCTTGGCGCGTGGCGTGGCACGCAAGCATGGCTACACAGCGACCTTCATGTCCAAGCCCTATGCCGAGGATGCGGGCAACGGGATGCATGTGCATTTCTCGGTCGTCGATGTCGATGGACGCAATGTCTTCGATGACGGAGGGGCCGAGGGAACCGATGAACTGCGCTCGGCGGTTGCTGGATGTCTGACCGCGATGCCCGGCTCTACGCTGATCTTCGCTCCTCATGGCAATTCTTACACGCGCCTGGTGCCTGGTGCCCACGCACCCACCGGAGCAAGCTGGGCCTATGAAAACCGCACAGCGGCCCTGCGCATTCCGGGTGGTGCCCCTGCCGCCCGACGGATCGAACATCGCGTTGCTGGCGGTGACATCAACCCCTATCTCATGCTGGCCGCAGTTCTGGGCGCGGCAATGGTTGGGATCGAGGATGGCCTGCGACCGCCCAGCCCGATTTCGGGCAATGCCTATGAGTTGACGGATCTGCCGCAGCTGGCAGCCGACTGGCCGTCGGCCATCTCTGCTTTCGAAACTGACCCGGTAGTTGCGCGCATTTTCCCGGACGATCTGATCCGCAACCTGGTAATGACCAAACGGCAGGAAATTGCACGATTCGCGTCCCACCCCCCTGACGAGCACTGGCTCAGCTATCTTGAGAGCGTTTGAACCTCTTGCCCAGCTCGCTTCGCTCCGCTAGAATAAATTTGATCAAATTTGGTGAACTATGAAAATCGGCATCCTTGTAACCGGCCACCCACCCGATGAATTGCATGAACAATTCGGGGAATATGATGGCATGTTTCGCGCATTACTGGGTGGGAACGGCTTTGAATTCCAAACATACGCAGTGGTCGATGGTGAGTTTCCGGAAGACGCGCATCAGGCCGACGGGTGGATCATCACCGGATCTCGTCATGGCGCATACGAAGATCACGCTTGGATTCCCCCGCTTGAACAGTTGATCCGGGATATTCAGAAGACAGGGAACCCTTTGATTGGTGTTTGCTTTGGCCATCAGATCATCGCACAAGCGCTTGGTGGAAAAGTGGAAAAGTTTGATGGTGGCTGGGCTGTAGGACGCACGGAATACAGCTTTGGCGATCAGACCGTCACCTTGAATGCTTGGCATCAGGATCAAGTGACCAAACTGCCCGCAGGTGCGGTGGTCTCCGGTACGAATGACTTTTGCCAAAACGCCATGGTCAACTATGGCGATACGATCTGGACCGTGCAGGCCCATCCTGAATATGGAAATGAGTTCATACAGGGCTTGATGGAGACCCGAGGCAAAGGCGTGGTTCCCGATGCGTTGATGCAGGCGGCAGCGAACCGGAAAGATGCCCCGGATGATAATGCCAAAATCGGGCACCACATGGCAGAGTTCCTAAAGAAAGTGAGGGCCTGATGGCCGACTGGACAGATCAGCTGCCTGAGGCGGCGCGCACCTACTTTGAAGGCAAACGGCTGGATGAGGTTGAATGCATCATCTCTGACCTGCCCGGCATCGCCCGCGGCAAGGCGGTCCCGGCGTCAAAGTTTGCCAAGCAATCCTATTTTCACCTACCCGACAGCATTTTCTACCAGACCATCACAGGGGATTGGGGCGAAGCTGCAGGTGAGGACGGTTTCATTGAGCGGGACATGATCCTGAAACCCGACTTCTCAACTGCGTCGGCCGCTCCTTGGACGGGCGACTGGACCTTGCAGGTGATTCACGACGCGTTCGACCGAGATGGCGAGCCGATCCCTTTCAGCCCCCGCAATGTGCTCAAACGCGTTGTGAAGATGTATCACGACAAAGGTTGGAAGCCGGTTGTCGCCCCCGAGATGGAATTTTTTCTTGTCGCGCCGAATGTAGATCCCGCGCAAGGGATCAAGCCGATGATGGGCCGCTCGGGCCGACCTGCGGCGGCGCGGCAGGCTTACTCGATGACAGCGGTCGATGAATTCGGGCCGGTGATCGACGACATCTACGACTTTGCCGAGTTTCAGGGGTTTGAGATCGACGGGATCACGCAAGAAGGCGGTGCCGGACAACTAGAGATCAACCTGCGTCATGGCGATCCGGTGAAGCTGGCGGACGAGGTATTCTATTTCAAACGCCTGATCCGCGAAGCCGCGTTGCGTCACAACTGCTTTGCTACGTTCATGGCAAAACCGATCGAAGATGAGCCGGGGTCGGCCATGCACATCCATCACTCGATCATCGAAAAAGAAACGGGACAGAACATCTTCTCCGGTCCACAAGGTGGCGAGACGGATGCGTTTTATCACTTCATCGCCGGCTTGCAGAACCACCTGCCTGCAGGGCTGGCGGTGATGGCACCGTATGTGAATTCTTATCGCCGCTACGTCAAAGACCATGCGGCCCCGATTAATCTGGAGTGGGCACGCGACAATCGCACAACTGGCATTCGCGTACCTCTGTCCGGCCCCGAGGCGCGCCGGGTCGAGAACCGCATCGCAGGCATGGACTGCAACCCTTATCTTGGTATCGCATTGTCGTTGGCCTGTGGCTATTTGGGCCTGACTCAGCAAGAACGCCCACGCCGCCAATTCTATGGCGACGCCTATGAAGGCGACGGCGATATCCCTCAGATCATGGGTGAAGCTCTGGATCTGTTTGATGAAGCCACTGCCCTGCACGAAGTTCTGGGTCCCGAGTTCGCCCGTGTCTACGGCATCGTCAAACGTGCTGAGTACGAAGAGTTCCTGCAGGTCATTTCCCCGTGGGAACGCGAGCATCTGCTGATGAACGTCTAGGGCAAAGACGCGATGAACCTGCTGTATTCTAATGACCGCAAGGCGGAGTACCCGCCAAGCTGGTATGCCGCGACGGCGCACGCCTTCGACCGCCACCCGGCGCTTGAAGGCGACCATTCCGCAGACGTCTGTATTGTCGGGGGCGGATATACGGGCCTTTCGGCAGCATTGCACCTGGCTGAGGCTGGGTTCGATGTTGTCCTGCTGGAAGCTCATCGCGCGGGTTTTGGGGCTTCGGGTCGCAACGGAGGCCAACTGGGCAGCGCGCAGCGTTTGGATCAAGAGGATCTTGAACGGCTTGTCGGCGATGAAGACGCGTTAAAGCTTTGGGATCTGGCCGAAGAAGCCAAGGATCTGGTCAAATCTCTGATCTCAAAACATCAGATCGATTGCGACCTGAAGCCCGGCATTGCGGTTCTGGGCTTTAACAACTCGGAGCGCGCAGAGCTACATGATCACGCAGCGCATCTGTCGGGTAAATACAAATACGACCAAATCGAAACTTTAGATGCCGATGCCGCGCGCGGGCTTTGCCCCTCACCAGCCTATGCGGGTGGGTATCTGGACAATGGTGCCGCGCACCTACACCCGTTGAACTACGCCCTCGGCCTTGCGCGTGCCGCTGTCAGAGCCGGGTTAAGACTGCATGAAGACACCGAAGTTCTTGGCATCGATCAGGGCGCTCGTGTTACTGTACGCACTGAAAAGGGCACGATCACTGCCGATCACGTTATTCTGGCCTGCAACGGATACCTCGGAGATCTGAACCGGCAAGTTGCATCGCGCGTGATGCCAATCAACAATTTCATCGCGGCAACCGAACCTTTGGGCGCTGAAGTGCAAAAAGTTTTGGCCAAAGATATCGCCGTTGCTGACACCAAGTTCGTGATAAACTATTTCCGGCTAAGCGCCGATGGCAGGCTGCTGTTTGGGGGTGGCGAAAGCTATGGTTATCGTTTCCCCGAGGACATCGCCGCAAAAGTCCGCAAGCCGATGACCGAGATTTTCCCGCATCTGCGTGACGTCAAAATCGACTACGCATGGGGCGGAACGCTGGGCATCACCATGCGGCGCATGCCCTATTTGACCCGGGTTGCGCCAAATATCCTGTCCGCCTCGGGTTATTCTGGCCACGGCGTCGGCACCGCGACCCATGCAGGGCAACTCATGGCGTTGGCGATCCAGGGGCAGGCTGAGGGGTTCGATACCATGGCCCGCGTTCCTGCAGTGCCCTTCCCGGGTGGTCCTGCTTTGCGGACGCCGTTGCTGATACTGGCCATGACTTGGTATGCGCTGCGTGACAGGCTGGGTATCTGAACACATTCTTTACGACGAATTGGTGAAATCTCGCTGACGATGCGAATTGGGACTTGGCTTGCCTGCACATCGAATTTATATTTCCCAAAGATAAAATTCGGGAAATCCAAATATGACGCTTGTACCCAACGTTCATGAAGCCGAAGCCATCCCCGCAGCCGCCCGAGACGCAATCGACGCTCTGATGAAGTCAGGCGATCTGTTTCGCTATACCGCACCTCAGGATGCGCCCGTTGCCCTGCTGGAGGCAGAGTTTGCCGAACTGCTCGGCACAAAATACGCGCTGGCGGTCTCTTCCTGTTCTGCCGCGCTGTTTTTGTCGCTCAAGGCGCTTGGGCTGCCCCGCGATGCGCGGGTTCTGATCCCCGGATTTACCTTTGCCGCCGTGCCGTCATCGATTGTTCACGCGGATTGCATTCCGGTTCTGTGCGAGGTCGGGGACAATTATCGCGTCGATATGGCCGATTTCACGGCCAAGCTGGACAGCGTGCAGGCAGTGATCATCAGCCATATGCGCGGCCATACCTCGGACATGGACGCGATCATGGAGCTGTGCGAAGCGCGCGATATCCCGGTGATCGAAGACGCCGCCCACTCATTGGGCACAACCTGGCATGGGCGCAATATTGGCACCATCGGTAAGGTCGGCTGCTTCTCGTTCCAGTCCTATAAAATGATCAACGCAGGCGAAGGTGGCATTCTGGTCAGCGACGATGCGGATCTTGTGGCGCGGGCTGTCATCATGTCGGGCGCATACGAGCACAACTGGAAAAAGCACTCTGGCTCACCAGAGCTGGAGCAGGCCTTTGCCAAATGGCAGAACCAGTTGCCACTGTATAACCTGCGCATGAGCAACCTCAGCGCTGCAGTCATTCGTCCGCAAATTCCCGAATTGGCACGCCGTGTCCGCGACGGGCTGGCAAACCATGACTATGTGGCTGATCGTCTGAACACATCGCCCTACATCGATGTCCCTGCCCCTCTGACACCCGAGCAGCGTGCACCGGATTCGATCCAATTCAATCTGGTTGACCTCAGCGACGATGAAATCCGCGCCTTTGCCGCCGCAGCCGAGGCACGCGGTGTCAAGGTGCAGGTCTTTGGACTGAGTCAGGATAACGCTCGTGCCTTCTGGAACTGGCAGTTCCTACCCGAACAGTTCGAACTGCCACAGACCCGTGCGATGCTGATGAAGGCCTGCGATGTACGTCTGCCCGTGCGTTTGACGCGCGATGAACTGGACGTAATCTCGGACATCCTGCTGGCTTCTGTTGGCGAGGTTGTTGGCCCGGTGCCAGTCTACGGGACCTGATCGTCAGTTCTATTGCAGATCAAGGTCATGAACTGAAATTAACAATGCGTCGATCCCGTCAGGGGTTGGCGCGACGCGTGACAAAATCCCGGCAACGGCAAGCCCGGTTTCTGTTTGCGTCAGAAACGGTGCACCGGAATCCCCCATCATGACGGGGCAGATCGCGCGCATCAGCCCCTGGCCGGCCTGTGCGGCATTACAGCTCTCGGTGCGACTGAGCACGTGGGGCCGCAATCCGGGATAGCCCGCGAACGTGCCCATCTGCGGGACAGTCCGGGAAATATCGAAAAAACCAACCTGCTCTCCAATTGGCTCGGCCAACTCCAACACGGCCCAATCCAGATCGGCGCGATTGTTGAATACACCGTCGCGCCCCTGTTCCGAATCCAGCCGATAGGCCAATACATTGGACACGGCGGCAGCCTCGCCGCGCTGATACCCTGCGGCAAACCGGATACTGGCCGGAGGAATCCAGCGGTTGCGCGCGCTGTTGTACAAGCAATGTGCCGCGGTCAAAACCAGCCGCTCAGACACCAGCACGCCTGTACAATGGGACCGCTGACTGCGGCTGGCAAAATTGACCCGGCCAATGGCGCGCCAGGGCGGGGTCGTTGCATCCAGAATTTCGCGCGCGCGAATCTCGTCGCAGCCCGCAGCCGTATCCCGACCCATTGTGCAGATAGGTTCCCACACGGATGTAAACTGGCCTTGGGCCTGTGCAGTCTGGGCCCAGATCAACGCGCCCAGAACAGACAGCCAGCGCATCGGTCAGGCTAGCTCAGCTTCGATAGTTTTTGTTGCAGCTCGGCAAGTTGCTTTTTGATGTCGTCCAAATCCTCTTTGGGTTCGGGCGATGTTTCTTGTTCATCATCCGGCCCCGACCAGTTCCCCGACAGACCACCGGTCATGGCTTTTAGGAAGGCCTTTTGCTGCGCTTGCATCGCCTCGAATCCCGGCATCTGGGACATCGGGTTCATGGCGCTCATGTTCTCCATCATCTTCGACTGGCTTTCGCGCAGCATGTCGAATGAGCTTTGCAGGAATTGCGGCATCATGCCCCCGCCCGGCACCATGTAGCTGCGCACCAGATCGTTCAGCACATTAATCGGCAAAACATTTTCGCCGCGGCTTTCGTGTTCGGCAATGATTTGAAGCAGATACTGACGGGTCAGGTCATCACCGGTTTTCAGGTCGATGATCTGAACCTCGCGGCCATCGCGTATGAAACCGGCTATATCTTCAAGCGTCACGTAATCGCTGGTCTCGGTGTTATACAGCCGACGGCTGGCATAGCGCTTGATCAGCAGCGGTTTGTCTTGTTCCGACACCCTGTACCCTCCCCAAGGATGATGCGTTGCAGCAGAGGTTATGCGACTGCAGAACAAAAAGAAAGGGCAGGTCAAGCGACCTGCCCGAAGCGATTACACCATTTGGGAGGAATGGGTGCTATATCGCAGCCTTACTTACTTGGCGGTTGCTGCTTTCTTTGCGGCAGCGGTCACCTCGTTGGTGGCTTTTTTGACGGCTGCGGTTGCATCTTCTGCAGCGTCTTTGCCAGCCGCCATCAGCAGCTCAACGGTTTCGGTCTGAACTTTTTTCGCGATTTCAGCGAAAGCAGCCAGGTTTTCAGCGGCAACTTCAGCCGACGCGCTTGCGAAGTCGGTTGCAGCTTTTGCGTAATCCGCAGGCTCGGTTTTTGCTTTCGACATCTCGGTCAGTTTGGCCAGGGTTTCTTTGGTCCATTTGTTCGAGATTTCAGCCGATTTCTCAGCTGCGTCCAGAGCAACACCCGACAGCTTTTCGTTCAGAGAAGCGGTCGATTTGAATGCGTCTTCCAGAGCGGTTGTGTCAACCGGGAACGCGCCCATCATGTCTTTCAGGGTCGCGGTAAAGTCTTGGGTCTTTGCCATTGTCCTAAATCCTTCTAGCCGTTCCGGGCCCACCCCGGTTCTCATCAGCTTGAAGGCAATATGATTGCTGCATCGCAGCATTGCAAGTTTTTTCTTGCTGCAATGCAGAAATTTTTGAGTTTCAAAATGATATCAGCGGTTTGCCTTGACCAAAACATAGGTACCCGGAGCCGGGCAAAGGCGTGGATGATCCGAATCGCCGGTATCGCGCGCGGGAACCTGCTTGCCTGATCGCTTCTTTAACCACGCTTCCCACATCGGCCACCACGAACCTTCGTGGAAGTCAGCCTCTTTCAGCCATGTATCGGCATCACACTTCAGCTCAGGATTGGTGTAATGGCCATATTTTTTCTTACTGGGCGGATTTACGATGCCCGCGATGTGGCCGGACTCGGACACCACAAAGGTCTTCGACTTCGCGCCCATCTGCTGCACCCCGCGATAGCAATCCTTCCATGCGGCAATATGATCCGTCTCGCAGGTGATCGCCATCAAAGGCACATCGACATCCTTGGTATGCAGCTTATGGCCAAGCAATTCGAACCCGTCGTTGACGAAATCGTTGCTCTGACACAAACCGCGCAGATACTGGATCGCCATCCGACCTGGCAGGTTGGCCCCGTCGCCGTTCCAGTACAACAGGTCAAACGCTGGCGGTGTTTCACCCATCATGTAGCTGCGGATCGCCGGCGTATAGATGAGATCTCTGGATCGCAGGAAAGACATCGTTCGCCCGATGATCCATGCCTTTAGAATACCATCCTTCGAGACCTGTTCTTCGATGCCATCTACAAAGTCATTTTGCAGGAACGGCGTGAACTCCCCCTGCTCACCAAAGTCTGTCAGGGTGGTGAAGAAAGTGGCAGATTTGATCGACTTGTCGCCGCGCTGCTTCATCAGCGAAAGCGTCAGGCTCAGCGTCGTACCGGCGATGCAGTAACCCACTGCGTTGACCTGCTTGACCTTGCAGATTTTCTTCGCCTCTTCGATGGCGGTCAGGAACCCTTCCTGAATATAGTCCTCCATCCCAATATCGGCGTGTGAACTATCGGCATTCACCCAGCTGACCACAAACAGGGTATAGCCCTGCTCGGTCACCCATTTAATCAGGCTGTTCTGAGCCTTCAGGTCCAAGATATAGAACTTGTTGATCCATGGCGGGAACAGAACGATCGGCGTTTCGTGCACCGTCTCGGTCACCGGTTTATACTGGATCAGTTCCATCATTCGGTTGCGATAGACGACGTCGCCGGGTGTAGTTGCGATATTCCCGCCAATCTCAAAGGCACTTTCGTCAGCCAGCCTGACAACCATTTCGCCGTCATTGGCCTCAAGGTCCGACACGAGGTTCTCCAGCCCCTGTATCAGGGACTGCCCTTCGGTCTCGATGGCCTTTTCCAGCGCATCGGGGTTGGTGGCCAGAAAATTCGTTGGCGCCATCATATCTATGATCTGTTGCGAGAAGTACTGCAGACGCTGTTTATCCTTGGTTTCCAGATCGTCAACCGATGCGACGGCCTGCGCGATCGCTTCGGCATTGGTTTGGTACTGCTGGCGAATGAGGCGAAAGTAGGGGTTGGTTTCCCACATTGGATTGGCAAACCGTTTATCTTTGGCAGCGGCTGGGGGTACATCCCTGTCGCTTTGGGTCATCGCTTTCTGCGCTTCCGCAAAGTTGAGAACCGATTTTCCCCAATACTCAATTTGCTGCTCCAACAGCTTTGTGGGGTTTTGAAACGCTTCAGCCCAATACGCAGTTGCTGCTTTTGCAAAAAGCTCTTGATTCGGGCCATCCAGAGCGGGGGTGTGCGGCGTTTTTCCGGCCATGACCTCGACCAGGCGTTTGGACAGTTCTTCTACTTTGTCCATATTTTCTTTAAGTCGTTCAATATGTTCTTCGGTCAGTTTTGGCGTCTGGTCTTCGGTAGTTGTCATTTTAACAATTCCCCCCTAGTCTCGCTGCTGTGCAGAATAACGTCGTTGGCGTCGGGGGGCAAAGCGGCGAATGGTCCGAATTCTCAGGCTGATACTCAGGAGGCACATTCGATGCGCTACATGATGACCTATGACCTGATGGAAACCATGCGTAACACCAACCAATGGCTTGGTGCAACCGCAAGCGCGATGGCATCCTACCCCCTGTTCTCGATGACACCCAACCCGGCCTTCAACTGGATGGCTGCATGGGGCGAAGTAACCGAGCGCACATTCCAGCGTATGGTCGTCAAGCCTGATTGGGGCATCCGCACCTTTACCTGCGAAGACGGCAAGGACCATCTGGTCGATATCACAACCGTGCTTGAGCGTCCTTTCGGCGACCTGATCCATTTCCGCGTTAATGGACGCAAAGAACAGCCGCGCAAGGTTCTGCTGGTTGCGCCGATGTCGGGGCATTACGCGACCCTGCTCCGCTCGACCGTCAAAAGCCTGCTTGTCAATTGTGAGGTCTACATTACCGATTGGCATAACGCGCGCGACATTCCCGTGTCCGAAGGCAAGTTCGATGTCGAGGATTACACGCTCTACCTTGTCGATTTTATGAAAGAGCTCGGCCCCGATACGCATGTTATTGCGGTTTGTCAGCCCGCACCGCTGACTCTGGCCGCAACCGCCTATCTGGCCGAGGTCGAGCCGAAGGCGCAGCCAAGTACCCTGACGCTGATCGGCGGTCCCGTCGACCCCGACGCAACTCCGACCGAAGTTACGGATTTTGGTCGCCGTGTTACGATGGGTCAGTTGGAAGAAACGATGATCCAGCGGGTTGGCTTTAAATACAAGGGCGTAGGCCGGATGGTGTATCCCGGCTTGCTACAACTGGCTTCGTTCATGTCAATGAATGCCGAACGTCACAGCAAGGCGTTCTCGGATCAGATTCAGCGCGTTATTCGTGACGAGGCATCCGACCACGATGCCCATAACCGGTTCTATGACGAATATCTGGCGGTGATGGACATGACTGCCGAGTTCTATCTTTCGACCGTTGAACGTGTCTTCAAAAACCGTGAGATCGCGCGCAACGAGTTCGTTGTAGCCGGCCACAAGGTAGATATCGGCAAGATCACTGATGTGGCTGTGAAATCGGTCGAAGGCACGAATGACGATATCTCAGCCCCCGGGCAATGCATCGCGGCGCTGGATTTATGCACGGGTCTGCCCGACAGCAAAAAGGCCAGCCATGTTGAACCCGGCGCGGGTCACTATGGCATTTTTGCGGGCCGCAGCTGGCGCGACAACATCCGTCCGCTAGTGATTGATTTCATGAATGAAAACAGCCGCAAACCCCGTCGACGAGCCGCCAATAGCAACAAAGTTGCATGAGCCGCGCAGCGGCAGGAGACCTTCCTTTCCGTTGCAATTGCGGCGCTCTTTCGGGGCGCATTACTGAACACGGCGTCGTATCCGGCACTCATGTCGTGTGTTTTTGCCATGACTGCCGCGCGGCTCAGCTTTATTTTGAACAGCCCGACCCTGCGCCCGACCCAGTCGAGGTGTTTCAGATGTCACCGGAAGACATCAAGATCGATGCAGGGGTCGAGCACTTGGCAGCTATGCAACTTAGCCCCAAGGGCATGTTGCGGTGGTATGCCAGATGCTGCAACGCGCCGCTGGCCACGACGCCGACAACTCCAAAATTTCCGTTCGCGGGTTTTATCGTCAAACGTATTCCCCACCCCAGCAGTTTGGGTCCCATTACTACGCGTGGATTTGTGCCAAGGGCTGACGGCAAGCAGTCTCATGAGAAAATCCGCTATGCCGCTATGGGTCTGCTTAAACGCATACTAAAATCGCGTCTGTCCGGGAGCTGGAAGAAAACGCCATTCTTTGACTCTGAAACCGGTCGGCCGGTGGTGCAACCAACTGTTCTGACCAAGAACCAGCGCGCGGTTTTCTACGACTAGGTCAGCCGCAGTGGTTTCCGGAGCCAATCCTGCAGCATCGCAATCACGGATTCGGGTGCTTCCAGTGTCGGATAGTGCCCGGCCTCATCAATCACGCGCAACTCTGCATCCGGAATGAGATCAGCCATGAAGGTATTCTTGCGGACCGGATTCTCCGCATCATGGGCACCGCAAATGATCAGCGTGGGCATCCTGATCCGGCGCAGCGTGCCTTGTTGGTCCGGACGGCGTTGCAGGGTTCTTATCTGACGTACAAACACATTCGAGCCCAATTCCTCGGCCATCCGCAACACTTCGTTCAAAATCGGGATGCGTTGCGGACCGGGAGCCAACATGTCCGAGCCGATCAGCTTGCGCATCACTTCGTCCAACCTCCCCGCCTGCGCGCCAACGATCAGGTCTTCGCGACTCGCCGCGATATGAGGTGTGTCGGCCTGCGCATCCGTCGCCAGCAAGGCCAGTCGTGTCACCCTCTCAGGTGCGCGCCGCACGATCTCAAGCGCGGCGCCACCACCCAGACCAAACCCGCACAAAGCAAACCGGTGCGGCAGTTGATCCAGCAAGCCCGACGCGATCTCTTCGAACCGTTCACCGCCGGTGATCGGTGCGACCATAACTGCACGTTCACGCGACAGCGCGGTGATCTGCGCCTGAAACAACCGTGCATCGCACATCAATCCGGGTAGCAAAACCAACGGCTCGATCACCTCGGTGCCCTCCGCTCGTTGTTATTGTTTTGTTACAGGATGAGAGGTTTGCCAACGGCGGGCAAGCAAAACTTCACGGATAGCTGATCGACCGAAACGGTGGGAAATCCGCATAGCGTTCCTGCCTTTGGCCCAGCGGTTCATCTGGCTCCGCCCCGGCCCGCAACAAGCAGCCGCGCGGGGTGATATAGCTGTCGATCCGCCGTACAGGCTTGGGCCGCCAAACCAGATTAAACGCGCATAATTTGGGAAAAAACCAAATCTCGGAATAATCCAGATGGTCGTGCATCCACCAAGCCAGATCGCGCCAATCGCGCCCCTGCGCATAACGGTCTGCAAACCACGGAATTACCACCGACGCCCCTGCTACACGTGCGTCACCTTCGCCCCAATCCCAAATGTGGCACTCCAACGGGTTGTCATTGCGGGCACAGTTCAACCTGTTCTCGTTCCCGAACCGGTTCAGAGATCGCGAGCGATAGCCCGAGCGCACCGCGATACGACCAAAGGTTTCTTCCAGCGGATCCAGCAGGGTCTCGCAAAACGCGCGCCCGGTCTCGATCGCAAGATCAGGGTTGTCGGGAATATTTTGCAATGCGTGAAAGTTCCCGATCTCGGAATATAGGAAATCACGCATGAAAAAATGCCGGGATAGTCGCACGCGACCCAAGGTCTCAAGGCTCCACATACTGCCCGGTCTACGCATATTCAGCCACCGCCTTGCCTCTGAATCCCCTGCTCTGACAGCCACTCCAATATGCCCGCGACCGCCGCGTCGGTCTGACCCGGTGACATCAGACGCCCCGCGACCACGTGTGAGGCCGGATCATCCCCGGGCCCCATTGTCACCAATGAAACCATCGCCTGACCACCCCAGGCCTTGGCCGCCTCATGCATTTTTTCCGGACGCACCACCTGATCATCATCAGAAAACCAGAACAGCGCCGGAACCCGCGCGCCCGAGAAGTCCAGCGCATTGACCGCATCCACAAGGGCAAACATCGGCACGACCGCCTCCCATGGATAAACAGTTGTCCAAAAGATGTTCTTCTCGGGATCAGTGCTTGAGACATCCCGGTCCTGTCCCATCAATGGCGGCAGCCAATGCCGGGCCCACGGCAAGGATGGCACCCAGGAACCAGCCGAGTTTACGCCAAAGTTCGGCGACACCAAAACCAATGCAGCCACATCAGTGCTCAGTTCCGTGTCCATCGCAGCCGCGGCGGCCAATGTCGCCCCCGTCGAAGTTGCGATCACAATGACTTGCTCACCAACGGCCCGGGCGGCAGCCAACGCCTCGGCGGTATCCTGCATCCAGCCCGACGCTGTACCTTCGGCCATTGCGTCCCCATCGCGGCCATGCCCCTGAAGCCTTGTGTAGACAAGGTTGGCACCCAACGCGTCCGCAACGCGATCAGGTACTGGCCTGATCTCCTCGGACGTGGCGGAAAACCCATGAATGTAGAGCACTGCATAAGCTGTCCGCTGTTCGACAAAACCATCCTGCCAGACCACGCGCTTTTCAACACCTGGCACGATGTCATCATAGGCGGATTCGATGCTTTCAAAGTAAACCTGAACGCCCTCGCCAAATTTGCGCGGATCGAAACGCGGATGCAGGTCCACTGGCTCGCGCGGGCCAAAGGCGTAGATCAACACACCAACCAGCGTCAAACCCACCAGCACCCGCCCCAAAACCCAGCCCAGGCGATGCATCAGGTGCCTTCCAGGACTTCTCGCAGAGCCTGCTCAATCAGCCCGAGGCATCGCTCATCCGAGAACCTGTGATCCGCATCTTTGACCAGCAGCAGTTGCATGTCCGGACCAGTGGCATGATCCAGCAGGCGCACTGCCGTATCGGTCGAGACGGCCGTATCTGCTGTCCCCTGCAGGAGACGCACAGGGAAAGGCAGATCAAGCGAAGCGCGCAAAACCAACCGCTGCCGCCCATCCTCAATCATCCGCTTGGTGATGACGTAGGGCTCCATGTAGTCCGATGGCAGTTCTACATGTCCAACCGTCTCTAGTTCAGATTTTTGCTGGTCCGAAAACGACGCCCAATACCCGTCCTCGGTAAAATCTGGGGCCGCCGCAATTGTCACCATACCTGCGATCCGCTCGGGCATGACACGCGCCAGCAACAGCGCTTGCCACCCGCCCATCGACGATCCCACAACAACCAGCGGACCATCAGTTAACCGAGAAACTGCAGCCAGCGTATCCTCGTGCCAGTCCCCGATACACCCGTCAGTAAAGGCGCCCGAGCTTTCACCGTGCCCCGAATAGTCAAACCGAAGGAACCCCTGCCCGCGCGCGCGCGCCCACGCTTCCAGATGCACCGCCTTGGTGCCCTCCATATCTGATTTCAAGCCACCTAGAAAAACGATGGTCGGCCCGCGCCCATCACTCTTGTGATACGCCAGACGTCGTCCCTGCGCGGTTTCCAGAAATTCTGCCTCTGCCATGCTACCCTCTTTGCTTGTCCGCCCATCATGCATGTCACGCACCTCTCTGCAATTGCCCGATCCTTCTTCATCTGGCTAAAAATACCTCGGGGAGTGCGAGGGGCTGGCCCCTCGCTCCTGCCCTTGACACCTGTGTCCCCACCTGCCACATGAGCCGAGCATACATAACCCGCAACCGGGCGTTCAGTGGGCGCCAAACCGACGAGGAGAGCCGATATGGCCCTGGACTCACAGTCAGTCTCCCTTACCTTTCCCGATGGCAATTCCCGATCCTATGAAGCAGGTGTTACGCCCGCACAGGTCGCCGCCGACATCTCGACCTCGCTGGCGAAGAAAGCCATTTCTGCCACGGTGAATGGACAGCATTGGGACCTGCAATGGCCAATCGAAGCCGACGCGCAAATCGCTATTCACACCATGAAGGACGAGGCGCAAGCCAATGAGCTGATCCGACACGATCTGGCGCATGTCATGGCCCGCGCCGTGCAAGAGATTTGGCCCGCAACCAAGGTCACCATTGGCCCCGTCATCGAAAACGGCTGGTACTATGACTTTGACCGTGAGGAACCGTTTACGCCCGAAGATCTCGGCCTCATCGAGAAAAAGATGAAAGAGATCATCAACAAGCGTGACCCGGTGACCACCGAGGTCTGGGATCGCGATCGCGCGATCGAGTTCTACAAGGCCAATAATGAGCCCTATAAAGTTGAGCTGATCGAATCCATCCCGGGTGATGAACCACTGCGCATGTATTGGCACGGTCACTGGCAGGATCTCTGCCGTGGCCCGCACTTGCAGCACACCGGTCAACTGCCAGGCGACGCGTTCAAGCTGATGTCAATCGCCGGGGCTTATTGGCGCGGCGACAGCGACCGCGCAATGCTACAGCGCATCTACGGCGTAGCCTTCACCGGCAAGGAAAAGCTTAAGGCTCATCTGCACATGTTGGAAGAAGCCGCCAAGCGCGACCACCGCAAGCTGGGTCGCGAGATGGATTTGTTCCACATGCAGGAAGAGGCCCCAGGGCAGATTTTCTGGCACCCTAATGGCTGGACCATCTACACTCTTCTGCAAGATTACATGCGTCGGCAACAGCGCAAAGGTGGCTATGTTGAGGTCAACACCCCTCAGGTCGTCGACCGCAAGCTGTGGGTAGCCTCGGGTCATTGGGACAAATACCAAGAGAACATGTTCATCGTCGAAGTGGACGAGGAACATGCACGGGAAAAGGCGGTCAACGCCCTGAAACCGATGAACTGCCCCTGCCACGTGCAGATTTTCAATCAGGGTCTCAAATCCTATCGCGACCTTCCTCTGCGCATGGCCGAGTTCGGATCGTGTAACCGGTACGAACCTTCGGGCGCGCTGCACGGCATCATGCGCGTGCGTGGCTTTACCCAGGATGATGGCCATATCTTCTGCACCGAAGACCAGATCGAATCCGAAACCGCTGAGTTCATTCGGTTCCTGTCCGGTATCTACAAAGACCTCGGGTTTGAGAACTTCTCGGTCAAATTCTCGGACCGGCCGGAAAAACGCTCAGGATCGGACGAAGTTTGGGACAAGGCTGAAGCCGCCCTGCTCAGCGCAACCCGCGCGGCTGGGATCGAGCCGGAACTCAACCCGGGTGAAGGGGCATTCTACGGCCCGAAACTCGAGTTTGTTCTGACCGATGCGATCGGGCGGGATTGGCAATGCGGCACGCATCAGGTGGACTTTGTTCTGCCCGAGCGACTGGACGCCACGTATATCGGCGCTGATGGTGGCAAACACCGCCCAGTTATGTTGCACCGCGCGACCTTGGGCTCGTTTGAACGTTTCATCGGCATTCTGATCGAAGAACACGCGGGCAAGCTGCCGTTCTGGCTGGCCCCGCGCCAGGTCGTTGTGGCCTCGATCACCTCCGAGGCCGATGAGTATGTGGCCGAAGTGGTCAGCACCCTTCGCGCAGCAGGCATCCGCGCCGAGGCGGATATTCGCAACGAGAAGATCAACTATAAAGTCCGCGAACATTCGGTCGGCAAAGTGCCGATCATTCTGGCCGTTGGTCACCGTGAAGTCGAAGATCGCACGGTCAGTGTCCGTCGCCTTGGCGAAAAACAGACGCAGGTCCAATCGCTTGAGGCTGTAACAAATGAGTTGAGCGTGGCTGCAACGCCCCCCGATCTGCTGTAACATTCGGCAGCAAACCGCTAGAAATCCGGCCCGTTATTTTGGGCCGGATTGAAACAAATATCATTTTTCAATTCAAAAACAATTTGTTAACGTTCAAGGGTGCATGACGACCTTTGACGGGGTTGTGAGACACGGGCTCGTGAATTCAACTGCTGCCCCTGAACCATTATCTTGTCGTTGTCACAAGCAGACATACGCAGTCATTAACAAGGATTACCAAGATGTCGAACACTGCAAAAACACTGGTTATCGCAAGCGCAGTTGCTGCAGCCGTTTCCGGCGCGGCCACAACCGCAACAGCCCAAGCCAAAGAAAAGTGCTATGGCGTTTCTCTGGCGGGTCAGAACGACTGTGCAGCCGGCCCCGGCACAACTTGCGCGGGCACTTCGACCGTCGACTATCAGGGCAACGCATGGACCCTGGTTGACGCAGGCACTTGCGCCGACATCGAGCTGCCTAAAACAGCAGACGGTGCAGATCGCAAAGGTTCGCTTGAGCCGCTGGAGCGTGACCTGCCTGCATAAGGCTTTTCCGAATGAACCAGAAAGGGCGGGCAGGATCGCCCGCCCTTTCCACGTGATCAGGGGATTTGCAAATGTTGGACAATGCGCGCAGATCGAACCGGCTGCCTGCAGCACCGGGCGTTGGTTACAAACCACAGCATTTCTCGCAGATTCTTGAACAGGCCAAGCCTGTGGCGTGGCTAGAGATTCATGCCGAAAACTATATGGGCGATGGTGGCAGACCTCTGGCACAACTGCGTCACCTGTCCGAACAATTCCCCATTTCAGTGCATGGTGTCGGGCTGTCGATCGGCGGCGAAACGCCACTTGACCCAGATCACCTGGACCGCCTGAAGCATCTTGTCGGCTGGTTGAACCCGGCCAGCTTTTCGGAGCATTTGGCATGGTCAACCCATGACAGCCACTTCCTGAACGATCTACTTCCTCTGCCCTATACTGATGCGACTCTGGACCGTGTTTGCGACCATATTGATGAGGTGCAAGAGATTGTCGGGCGGCAAATGCTGTTAGAGAACCCCTCAAGCTATTTGGCTTTCGAGGAAAGCACATGGTCCGAACCTGATTTCTTGCGAGAAATCACCCGGCGCACCGGATGTGGGTTGCTGCTGGACGTGAACAACGTCTTTGTTTCAGCCACCAATCTGGATTTCTCACCGCAGGGCTATATTGATGCCTACCCGCTAGACCAAGTCGGTGAGATTCACCTGGGCGGGCATGACGAAGACGAAGACGATCATGGGCATCCCTTGCTGATCGACAGCCACGGGCGCGAAGTGGTGGACCCGGTCTGGGCGCTGCTGGACTACGTTCTGGACAAATCCGGCCCCAAACCCCTGTTGATTGAATGGGACACCGATGTGCCGGACTGGCCAGTGTTACGGGCCGAAGCCGAGCGCGCGCAAAAAGCGCTGGATCGCGTGCCCGCATGAGCGTGTCGCAAACGACATTCCACATGGCACTGCTAGATGCCAACAAGCCCATTCCCGATGGGTTGCTGGACGCCGAGGCGCAGCCCGCCGGTCGTCGCTTCAGCGTCTATCGCAACAACGTCGCCGTCTCGCTGACCGAGGCGATGCATCAGGCCTTCCCGGTGATCACAAAACTGCTGGGCCCCCAGAATATGGACGGGCTGGCTGGAATATTCTTGCGCCAGCACCCGCCGTCCTCACCCCTGATGATGTTTTATGGCGAGGAATTCCCAAAATTTCTGGAAGGAATGGAGCAGTTGTCGCATCTGGGCTACCTGCCGGATGTTGCCCGTCTGGAACTGGCGCTGCGTAGGGCTTACCACGCCGCTGATCGACAACCCATAGATGCCGAAGCGCTCAGCTTGCCACCGGAAGATTTGATGCAAGCCAAACTGACCCTCGCGCCGTCGGTGCAGGTGTTGCGTTCAAGCTGGCCCGTACATTCGATCTGGCTATTTAACACCGAAGAAGGCGCGCCGAAACCTGAGGCGGGCGCTCAGGATGTTTTGATCATGCGTCCCGAATACGACCCTGCCCCACACCCATTGCTACCGGGTGGTGCGGCATGGATCGCGCTGATTCAGGATGGCAAATCCATCGGTGAGGCATTTGAATCCACCATGGCCGAAACACCCGAATTTGATATTGGAACCACTCTGGCACTGCTTTTGCAGGGCGGTGCAATAACTTCTGTGACTATCGAAAGGCTGGACACATGACTGCCCTGATCTCAACTTACAATAATGCGATGGAAAAAGCGGATCACGCGTCCGGTTGGCTGACACCAACCCTGGCTCGGGTGGTCTTTATCGCCGTGTTGTTCGTCTACTACTGGAACTCGGCCACGCTGAAAATCGACGGCTCGATCTTTTCGCCATCGGCCGGAGCCTTCGGCCAGATCTTTCCCAAAGCTGCAGAGGCGGTGCTGTATGATGTGACTCAGATGACCTTTTTCCAGCGGGTCGTCATCTTCTTTGGCACAGTGGCCGAATTTGTCCTGCCTGTGCTTTTGCTGGTCGGCCTGCTGACGCGCCTTGCCGCGCTTGGCATGATCGGATTTGTCTGGGTTCAAACACTGACCGATGTCACCGGACATGGCGTCAAACTCGGTAGCTTATTCGACAACGCAATTACGTTGATGGATCAGCGCGTGATGTGGACATTCCTGCTGCTGGTGATTGTGATCAACGGCGCGGGTCCGCTGTCTCTGGATCGGTTATTACGCCTGAAGTGACCTAGAAATGTGCCTTGGGCTCGTCCGGTTTTCCTGCGGCGAGCCCGAGCAACCCTGCTGCGCCTGCAAAGGCAATCGGGAACATGGTGAAAACACCGAAGCCAAAGGCGTAGTACATCCCAGCGGCAGAAATCAGCAGCAAAATGCCTGCAATCAGAGCCC
Organism: Ruegeria sp. AD5; assembly: GCF_056542345.1. Lineage (NCBI taxonomy): Bacteria > Pseudomonadati > Pseudomonadota > Alphaproteobacteria > Rhodobacterales > Roseobacteraceae > Ruegeria > Ruegeria sp. AD5. The sequence continues at coordinate 15,509 of NZ_JBQFZR010000002.1, read as the reverse complement.
GCGAATGGGCCATCGCCCCGCCAACGATTGCCAACAAAGGCGCCACGATCGAAGCCGTCTGGATCAACTCGGGGTTCTCTACCTGCTCGGCAATGCCTTCGATCTCACCAAACTGGTCGATCAGTTCCACAAAGCCGTAGCCAAAAAAGCCGACGATCATCCCGATCAGCCCGGCAATGACGCCTAAAATCATGGCAGCGTTTCGCATTCACAGGTCTCCGCTTGTTGCCCGTGTCACATAAGCAGTTCTTCAGGCAACACCAAGGGCCTGACGGGTTTCAGGCGTCCAGCCCAGATACATCTGACCATTGGATACTATCAATGGGCGTTTCATCAGGGTCGGATGATCAGCCAACAGCGCGAGCACCGGTCGATTGCGTGTGTCATCATCCAATCCCCGCCAGGTTGTTGATCGCGTATTGAGCAAGGCTTTGCCGAAAGTCTCGTACGCCTCGGACAGCACATTTTCGGGAACCCCTTGCGCGCGGACATCAACGAAAACCGCATCTGGAAGCAGTTTCAATGCCTTACGGCACGTATCGCAAGTTTTTAACCCATATAGCTGCATTATCTAACTAATCCTGTAATCGCTGCAAATTTAGACAAACCCATCAGGCTGCCCCAGTTATTCTTGATTTTTTACTTCACCGTGTAATGTTGAAAAAGGCGAAACACGCGACCCGGGCTGTATCGTGAGGGCGAACAGTGACGTGTGGCGGTTTTGCCAGCCAAGGCCCCCACCAATTTGTGGGACAACTTGTAAGTAGAAGGAGACACGGGAAATGCCAACCGGCACCGTGAAATGGTTTAATACAACCAAAGGCTATGGTTTTATTGCGCCCGACGAAGGGGGCAAAGATGTGTTTGTTCATATCTCGGCCGTAGAACGATCCGGTCTGACCGGACTCGCTGACAATCAGAAAGTCTCGTACGAGTTGCAGGACGGACGTGACGGCCGCCAAATGGCTGCTGATTTGAAGCCGCTGTAAGGCACAGCCCGCCCCGGCGGGAAAGATAAAAGAAGGTTGACGGCCAATTTCAGGCCGTTAACCGCAAACCCTAGTGAACGCGCCCACCTTGGGACGTGCTCAGTTTTCTGTTGAATCAACCCTCTCGGATAACAGCCTCAAACTCACGCCATTCCCGTGCGGTCATGCCTGAGTTTTCCTGAGTGACATCTTCACCGCTGAGCATCCGACGCAAGCAGGTCACCATCTGCGCCGAGAGGTTGACTGCACCAAGGCGGTAGTCCTCAAACGCGCGGTAGGCAAACGGTACCCAGTCGGCGACAATCTTGCACATGGTATCTGCGTAAACGCGGATTTCGTACTGCGCGTGCGGGTCGGCACGCAGACGCAAGAAGTGGAACAAGTTGTGCAAGTCCACCTTCCAATACCATTGCGTATAAATGTTGGCTGGAAGGTTCATCCTCGCCAGTTCACGCGCAAGCCCTTGCTGGCCGTCCTGACCGATCATCGCCTCGTAGTTGTCATAGCAGCGCGCACTGTCCGCTTTCAGAATCTCCAACACACGCGCGGCCTCTTCGCCTTGCAATGTGTCCCCACGGCCCTGATTGTTAACCTCGGATTGCGCGGCGACATGTTCGGGTGCCGGGATATAGAACTCTCGATCCAGGATCGAATACCGCGCCGAATATTCGTTCACATTCGCCGTGCGGTGGCGGATCCACTGGCGGGCTACGAATACGGGCAGTTTGACGTGCAACTTGATCTCGCACATTTCAAACGGGGTCGAATGCCAGTGGCGCATCAGATAGCGGATCAGGCCTTCATCATTTTGCACCGACTTGGTGCCTTTGCCGTAGGAAACACGCGCGGCCTGACAGATCGCAGCATCGTCGCCCATATAGTCGATAACGCGGACAAACCCGTGATCCAGAACCTGATGCGCCGTGTACAGATGATCTTCCATACCTTCGGCAACGACGCGGCGGGTCGGGCTCGACTGTGCGCGCTGAGCTTCGATCTCGGCCAGTTGGTCGGCAGACAGAGGCATGAAATTATCCTTTCCAGCAATGAGTCGCCGACCACTATATATCGGCAAGCTTGCCATCGGAACCGCGATATGTGCGGCGCATTGCGCTAAATCGGAATTGTGTCCGGCCAGCCCCTCGACATGGGATGAAGGCGCGCTAAGGTGCTTGGCATCACAACCAATGCAAGGAAAGTCGCGATGGGGCTGACATATCTCCACACCATGGTCCGCGTGAAGGATCTTGAGAAATCCATAGCGTTTTATGAACTATTGGGCCTGAAGGAAACGCGTCGTTATGAAAGCGAGGCTGCGCGGTTCACACTGGTATTCCTCGCCCCACCGGGACAAGAGGACGCGCCCATTGAACTTACATACAACTGGGATGGCGACGACGCACTGCCAAGCGACAGCCGCCATTTCGGGCACCTCGCCTATGGCGTCGACAACATTTACGAGACCTGCCAGCATCTTCAGGACAATGGCGTCGTGATCAACCGCCCGCCACGCGACGGGCGTATGGCGTTCGTTCGCTCGCCCGACAATGTCTCGATCGAGTTGCTGCAAAATGGTGAAGCGTTAGCCCCGGCAGAGCCTTGGTCTAGCATGGAAAGCACCGGCCACTGGTGATCCGCTGGCTGGGAGCATTGGGGCTGGCTGTCGCGGGCAGCCCCCTTTGGGCCGAGACCTGCCGCCTGGCGCTGGCGCTGGCCATGGATATCTCGACCTCGGTGGACGCGACTGAGGATGCGCTGCAACGACAGGGGCTGGCCAACGCATTGATTGCGCCCGAGGTGCAGGAGGCTTTCTTCCTTTCACCTCAACCGGTTGCATTAGCCGTCTATGAATGGTCCGGCAGTTTCAACCAGACATTGCTTTTGGATTGGACGATAATTGATACTCGGGCCAATTTGATCTCCGCCGCGCATCGGATCGGCACATCGAAGCGATCGGAAGACGAGTTTCCAACTGCAATGGGTCACGCGCTGGCGTATGGGGCAACCCTGCTGGCGAGCGCCCCGAATTGTCTGTTCCAAACCATTGATATCTCGGGCGATGGCAAGAATAACGATGGCTACGGGCCACAGATCGCCTACAAGCACTTTCCGTTCGACAACACGACCGTGAATGGTCTGGTGATCAATGCAGCTGATTTCGAAGGAGAAATCGACTTGATCCCGTTCTTTCAGAAAAATGTACTACACGGACCCGGTGCTTTTCTTGAGATCGCCGCCGGGTTCGAAGATTTTGAGCGTGCCATGCGTCGCAAACTGGAACGGGAATTGAAAGGATTGGAACTTAGTGCGTTGCAACCGGATAATGCGAAATGATCCGCCTGTGTGCGACACTTCTTTGCCTGCTGGCCAACCCGCTTTCAGCGCAATGTCGACAGGCTTTGGCGTTGGGAATGGATGTCTCTGGTTCGGTCGACAGTCGTGAGTACAGGTTGCAACTTAGTGGCCTTGCGGCCGCGTTGCGCCATCCCGAGGTGGTTCAACTGATCCTTTCAAACCCGTCTACCTTTGTACGGATCGCTATCTACGAATGGAGCGAACCTGGCCACCAACGCCTCTTGCTTGGTTGGACAGATGTTCGCTCGACTACTGATCTGCGTCGAATTCAGCAACATTTAGAAAGCACAACACGCTCATCAGCGCCGCAGGGAACGGCGGTCGGGTCGGCCATGTTGTACGGTGCTGAGATGTTGGAGAGCCAAAGCGATTGCTGGCGGCGAACACTGGATCTGTCCGGTGATGGCAAACACAATCTCGGACATCACCCACGGGATATAAAAGCCGCTCTGCAAAACACTGATATTACAATCAATGCCCTTGTAATCGGTATCGACGACCCCAATCCAGGAGACACCCGCCAGGTAGAGATTGGGGAGCTATCTGCTTATTACCACGCGTGGGTCATCCGAGGCCCCGATGCTTTCGTCGAAGTCGCCCTTGGCTTCGAAGCCTATGAAGATGCGATGACGCGTAAACTGATCCGTGAGCTTGAGGGTCTGTCGCTGTCCCAAACTCAGCCATCAAAGCTTTCAGTAGATATACCGAATCTGATCGGTCCAATATCGTTCGACCCGACGCAGTGAACCGGTGATCTCTTCAATCCCATCGGTCCCGATCACGCCGCGGTTTTGCAGCCCTTCGGCATGGCGGGCGAACAGGTCTGATACGATATCGCGAATCTCACGCCCGCGCGGCGTCAGGCGTACCCGTACCGAGCGGCGGTCAATCTCGCATCGTTGATGGTGCATATAACCCATCTCGACCAGTTTCTTAAGATTGTAGCTGACATTGCTGCCTTGATAGTAACCACGGCTCTTCAACTCTCCGGCGGTTACTTCGTGGTCGCCTATGTTGAACAACAGCAGGGCCTGCACCGCGTTGATCTCAAGTACGCCGACACGCTCGAATTCATCCTTGATGACGTCCAGAAGCAAGCGATGCAGACGCTCGACCAGTGCCAACGCCTCAAGATAGCTCGTCATGAACCCCTTGGTCCCGGGCGCGGTGACCTGTAACTCCATACTCATTCAATCCTCCGATTCATCGCGCTGTTTCTGAAAACATGACGCGAATTCCCGAAAAATCGGTTAAGCCTGATGATTGCTTATTTTTGAAAGGTTTGCGCGATATCCGCGATCAATTCGGCCAGCGGTTCCGGCGGGCTGGCCTGACCAGTGACCCATTGATAAAGGTCCTGATCATTTTCATGCAGCAAGGCATCGTATGTGTCCAATCCCGCCTCGTCCATCGAAGACAGGTTGCGATCGGCATATGCCGTCAGGATCAAATCCATCTCTTTGATGCCCCGCCGCATCGAACGCATTTTCATGCGCTTGATCCGGGTCTCGCGCGGCTCTGTCATTGATTGCGTTCCAATTTCAGACGCAGCGCTTTTTCGACGCGAGCCAGACGCTCGGAGTTGGCTCGCATCTCACCTCGGATCGTGCGGAGCTCTGCAACAAGATCGCGCAATTCCGAGTCCGTATCGCCATGCAGGCTTGTTTCGTCCATGCCGTCGCCCTCGCCCGTCAGAAGCCACATGATCGAGACATTCAGTAGCCCCGCCATCATCGACAGCTTGTTCGCGCGGGGTTCGGACAAATCATCTTCCCACGAAGTGATCGTGGCTTTTTTGACACCAAGCCTGCGGGCCAATTGGGTCTGCGTCATGCCTGCGGCTTCGCGTGCGCCAGCAACGCGATCCCCGAAGGTTGCGGTGTCCGGTCCGAACCAGTCTGTTTCGTCGTTCATCGGGGTCTCCAAAGGGTAAAACTCAATTGGCTTGATCGTTATTTCGGCGCACCCTATGACAGTCGGGCTGAACATACAAACCGAGGCCGACCATGAGTTTCCTGTCTGCGACACTGTCACGCGTAAAACCCTCGCCCACCATCGCGATGACGTCCAAAGCAGCCGAGCTGAAGGCCGCCGGGCGCGATGTGATCGGGCTGAGCGCAGGCGAGCCCGATTTCGACACGCCGCAGAACATCAAGGACGCCGCCGTGGCCGCCATCGCTGCGGGCAAGACCAAATACACTGCTCCGGACGGCATCCCCGAGCTAAAACAGGCGGTTTGCGCCAAGATGAAGCGTGACCACGGATTGGACTATACGCCCGCTCAGGTCTCGGTCGGGACCGGGGGTAAGCAGACGCTTTACAACGCGCTGATGGCTACGCTGAACGAGGGCGATGAGGTCCTCATCCCCGCGCCCTATTGGGTCAGCTACCCGGACATGGTGTTACTGGCCGGTGGCACACCAGTGATCGTCGAAACTTCGCTGCAGACCAATTTCAAACTGACAGCGGATCAACTGGAAGCCGCAATCACACCTAAAACGAAATGGTTCATCTTCAACTCACCCTCGAATCCCACCGGAGCGGGCTATAGCCGGGCTGAACTGAAAGAACTGACAGATGTCCTGATGCGGCATCCGCATGTTTGGGTGATGACCGATGATATGTATGAGCACCTGGCCTATGACGGGTTCGAGTTCTGCACGCCCGCACAGGTGGAACCGAGACTTTATGATCGGACGCTGACCTGCAATGGCGTCTCCAAAGCCTATGCCATGACCGGTTGGCGTATTGGCTATGCGGCAGGCCCGGTCGAGTTGATCGCCGCGATGCGCAAGGTGCAATCTCAATCAACTTCGAATCCCAGTTCGGTCAGCCAATGGGCAGCAGTCGAGGCTCTGAATGGAACTCAAGCATTCCTTGCGCCGAATAATGAGATCTTCAAACGCCGTCGCGATCTGGTCGTCGACATGCTCAGCCAAATCGACGGTATCTCGTGCCCGACACCCGAAGGCGCGTTCTACGTCTATCCATCAATCGCAGGCTTGATCGGGAAAACCACACCCGCGGGCACTGTGATAGATTCGGACGAAACCTTCGCAATCGCCCTGCTGGAAGAGGCCGACGTGGCGGTTGTGTTTGGCGCAGCTTTTGGTCTGTCGCCCAATTTCCGCGTCAGCTATGCGACCTCTGATGAAGCCCTGACTGAAGCCTGCACACGCATCCAACGTTTTTGCGCCGCGCTCACCTGATACCGGAGTTTGTTATGTCCAAAGCCCTGCCTGAATACTATTTCCGCGTGCGCGAAAATGGGGCAGCGGTGTTCAGGATCGACACGGAAAATCGCCATCGCCGGATCGAGATGGAACAGATCGCGGTCATCAACATCCGCAATGGCGAGGTCAAACCGCAGGGCCAGCGTGTACTAAGCGACGCCGACAACGATGAAATCGCGCGCTGGATGGAAGAGCGCAAAGCCCTGCTATCCCGCCGCGATGTGGATGATATACACCGTGCGGTTGACTACCTGAATCTGACCACGCAATGGGCTCAGTCTAAAGCAACGGATGCGCAATTAGAGGACGTGACCGACCCATTGCTGATGGCAATGCACGACTTGCGGTCGGTACTTGTTCGAAAGAAATCCGACCGGATGAGCAAAGAATGATCCCCTAGGCGGGAACTTCTCCTACATCGCGCACCGACCTTAGCCAGAAGCGCGCCATCAGCAATACAGCAGCACAAGCGAGGCCAATCACGAGGCCGAGCCAGACTCCGATCCCCTCCATACCTTGAACAAAGCCGAAATAGTACGAAGCGGGGATACCGATCACCCAATAGCTGAGTGCGGCCATCACCATCGGTATTTTTGCATCCTGCAAACCTCGCAACAGGCCTAGTGCGATGACCTGCGCCCCATCGACCAGCTGGAACAAAGCAGCCATCGCCAGCAGGCCAGTGCCGATTAGCAGAATCTGTGGCCGCTGCGGATCATCGGCCTCCATAAACAGCGAGATCAGGGGCTCAGCGCATGTCAGGAATAGAACAATCGTCAAGACCGACACGATCAACGACATCCCGGTCACCGTAATCGCGCCTTTCTCAAGATGCGCCCGATCCCGTCGACCCAACGCGTTGCCCGCCCGAATAGTCGCCACATTAGACAGGCCCAAATGAACCATGAACGTCGCCGAGGCGAGGTTTAACGCAATCCCGTGAGCTGCCAGCGGCACTGGACCCAACCAGCCCATCATGACAGCAGAGATCGCGAACAACGACACCTCCGCCAGTGTCGTCAGACCGATGGGAACGCCCAAACGCAGCACGCTCATGAACATCTCCCAATCCGGACGCCAAAACCGCTGAAACAAGCTGTGTTCCGGCAACGCACGCACCGCATAGATCACGACCGCCACCAATGATACGATCTGCGTCACCACTGACGCGATAGCCGCACCAATCACCCCAAGTTCGGGCGCGCCCCAGTTTCCGAAGATCAGCGCATAGTTGGTCACGCCATTGACCACAGCTGCAACAATCGTGATCCACAGCACAATCTGCGTCCGCTCAAGCGCGGCCAAATAGGACTTCAGGACCATCACCAACAGCGCCGGGAACAAGCCCCACCCCGCGACTCGCAGGTATACTGACGCAGTTTCAGCGACTTGCGGCTCTTGCTTCAAAGCAATCAGGATCGGATGGGACCACCACAAAAGGGGCATCATCACCGTCGCATAGATCAGTGATAGCCACAGACCCATGCGAGTGGAGCGGCGAATGCTGGTCTCATTCTCCTCGGCGGCAGCGGTCGCCACCATTGGCATTACGGCCCACCCAAACCCGGCACCAAACAGGAACAGGACGAAGTAATAGCTGTTGGCCAGCGTCACGGCAGCCAACGCCTCGACCCCGTACCAGCCCAGCATGACTGTATCGGTCAAACCAATCGCATACTGTGCCAGATGCCCGCCAATCAATGGCAGGCCCAGCACCGCGATTGCGCGCAAATGGCCGGGATATGTCATCACCTTGTTCATTCCGCCAGCCTTAGGCTTGCGCGCTGCCCGAGACAAGAGCGGAACAAACTTATTTCATAATGAGACTAACGAGAACAAAGCGACGCAAGCCATCACCTTTGGTGCAACGGCTTTACAGTTTATCGATTTTCAGCCGATCTTCGCGTCAGGATGCAGCGCTGTCCCCAGAATATGGTCCGAGTTATGAATTACGTGATGCGCCTGCCCAACTATCAACGGATCAGGCTCACCAACGATCCTGAGGTCTTTGTCCGGGTAGTCCAGCGTCGACAGGAAATGCCGCATGCAGTTCAGACGCGCGCGTTTCTTGTCGTTGGATTTGACAATCGTCCAGGGCGCATCAGCGGTGTCGGTGTAGAAGAACATCGCCTCTTTCGCCTCGGTATAATCATCCCATTTGCTCAGGCTAGCCTTGTCAATCGGTGACAGTTTCCATTGCTTCAACGGATCAGTTTCACGACTCCCAAAGCGCCGCTGCTGCTCTTCCTGCGTGACCGAGAACCAGTACTTATAAAGTTGAATGCCCGAGCGCACCAGCATCCGCTCCAACTCGGGCGTCTGCCGCATGAATTCCAGATACTCATTGGGTGAGCAGAAGCCCATCACCCGCTCGACGCCCGCACGGTTGTACCAGGACCGATCATAAAACACCATCTCGCCCACGGTGGGCAGCTGCTGCACATAGCGTTGGTAATACCACTGCCCCTTCTCCTCATCCGTCGGCTTGTTCAATGCGACCACACGCGCCTGACGCGGGTTCAGATGCTCCATGAACCGCTTGATGGTCCCACCCTTGCCGGCGGCGTCGCGGCCCTCGAACAACAGCACAAACCGCTGCCCGGTCTCCTGCGCCCACAATTGAACCTTCAACAACTCTGCCTGCAGCTCGGCCTTTTGCGCCTCGTAATCCTTGCGTGCCATCTTGCGGCCATAGGGGTACTTGCCGCTCTCAAAAGCTTGCCGGATTTTCTCGGATGTTGGTGCCGAAGCATCCGCCTTCAGGTCAGTTACAGCATTGATCTGCGATGATTTTTGTTTGATCTGGGGTGCCGCATCCATACATGATCTCCTCGGTTTCACTGTCGAGGAGATGCTTAGCCGATTGTCACACGGCGCGCTTTGATTGGTGTCAAATTGACATAGGTTTTATCGGGGCGTCAAAGAACAGGCCTATGCCCGTTCTTTACATGACCCCAAAATACATAGGGGGGAGCGGCCAGCCCCGCACTTACCGATGTCCCCAATCATCAGGATTGTCCGAGTTGTTCGGCGACAAGCCCAAAACGTCTCCGTCAGTCGAACACCCCAAACCCAAAACGGTTCTGTTCGCATAGGAGAAATACGAACACACCTGATTGATCTCAAGAATCTCGCCATCTTCCCACCCCGCCTCTCGCAGAGCGATCACGTCCGCCTCGGTCAGATCACCGGGTGCCTCGGTCAGCTTGCGCGCATATCTCATCGCTTCGACCTGTGCCGCGTCCAGCGGGGCCGAGGCCGGATCACGCGCCTCAATCGCCGCACGGATCGCATTGCCGCGCACCTCATCCTGCAGCAACCGCTGCAATCCGGAAAAGTGATGTTCTACGCAATACCCGCACCGGTTCAGAGAGCTGACCCACACGCCCAACACTTCAAGAAACCATTTTGGCACCTTGTTGGCCGAATGGTGCAACACGTTCTTGTAGACTGCCATATGGGCTTCCATCGAATGCGGCCGCAGGCTGTGCGCCATCATGATGTTGTCTACATTGTTGTCCGGCCCGGTGACCCGGTCATAAAGCTTCCTCAGCTTTCCCGTAGCCTCTTCGAATGGAATGGTTCTGATCCAACTCAATTCTTCTGCTCCCCTAATTTCTGCTTCCGGAACAAAGCCTAAACGGGATTTCGAAACATGACGAGACCTTGGAAAGCTCGCGGTTTAATAACAATCTGTTTTGCATAACTGATATATGCTGGGCAGCTACCCTTACTGTCTGCTACGTCCCTATTGAAACAACTTTCTGACCAAAGACTTTTCAACTGTGCGCCCACTCATCTGTATTTTTGCCCTGTCTTGTTTTGGCTCTGCTATAGCTATGTTCTATCCAGCGTTCTCAGATTGGTTATTGCTGACAGGACCGTGCGCATTGGCAAGTTTGCTACTGCTGTTCGGAAAAAGGCTACGCCGGCTCAAAACTTCGAAAAACTGGGCTGTCGTCGATGGATCAAATGTTTTGCACTGGAAAGGCGGTGTTCCTAATATCGCCACAGTGCGCGAGGTTGTCGACGAGTTGAAGACAAAGGGGCGGACACCGGGCGTCGTCTTTGATGCCAATGTAGGATACAAAATCTCAGATCGCTATATGAACGACAGTTCCCTTGCGGCTTTGCTTGGATTGCCATGCAGCCACGTGATGGTTGCGCCGAAGGGTACTCCTGCCGACCCGCTGGTCCTTCAGGTAGCGCGGGATCTCGGCGCTGCTATCGTCACAAATGACCGGTTCAGTGATTGGGATGACGAATATTCGGATGTGCTTGAGAAAAGTTCTCTTGTTCGAGGTGGCTTTAAAGACAAAACTCTCTGGCTGTCATTGTAGTCTGTCATTGTAAACGCGTTGCAATACAGCGCTGAAATTCGCTCCGGTTCCGGTGACCCCGACAAACCGGATACAACACCTCGCGTCCCTCTTCCCCCGGACCACATCACCTGCCATAATGGGGGAAACTCAAAAACAAGAGCAGCACCCATGCCCGACGATCTGTTGACGCCAGAAGCGACCTCCACCTATGACGCCTCGTCCATCGAGGTGCTCGAAGGGCTGGAACCGGTGCGCAAACGCCCCGGCATGTATATTGGCGGCACCGATGAGCGCGCATTGCACCACATGGTGGCCGAAATCCTCGACAACTCGATGGATGAGGCAGTCGCAGGCCACGCTAACCGGATCGAGGTCGAACTGCACGCCGATTACGCCCTGACCGTTCGTGACAACGGGCGCGGCATTCCGATCGACCCGCATCCCAAGTTCCCCGACAAGTCGGCACTTGAAGTGATCCTCTGTACCCTGCACGCAGGCGGTAAATTCTCGGGCAAGGCGTATCAGACTTCGGGCGGTCTGCACGGTGTAGGTGCATCGGTGGTGAATGCCCTGTCGGATTCGATGGTCGTGCAGGTGGCACGCGACAAACAGCTATTCGAACAACGCTTCTCGCGCGGTATCCCTCTAGGTCCGGTGGAAAAAGTAGGCGCAGCGCCCAACCGGCGCGGTACAACCGTCACGTTCCACGCCGACGCCGACATCTTCGGCCATCACAAGTTCAAACCCGCGCGCCTGTTCAAATCCATACGCTCCAAGGCTTACCTGTTCTCAGGCGTTGAGATTCGCTGGAAATCCGCCATCGATGACGGGGAAACCCCGACCGAGGCGACCTTTCACTTCCCCGGCGGTCTGTCGGATTACCTGAAGGAGACGATGAACGGCTCGTCGACCTATGCCGAGCAGCCCTTTGCCGGCACCGTGGACTTTAACGAGAAGTTCGGCACCCCCGGCAAAGTCGAATGGGCGATCAATTGGACACCTTCGCGCGACGGGTTCATCCAGTCCTACTGTAACACCGTCCCAACCCCCGAAGGCGGCACACATGTCGCCGGTTTCTGGGCTGCGGTCCTCAAGGGGATCAAGGCCTATGGCGAGCTGATCAATAACAAGAAAGCAGGTCAGATCACCCGTGACGACCTGATCACCGGCGGCTGCGCGCTGGTGTCCTGCTTTATCTCGGAACCGGAATTCGTCGGCCAAACCAAAGACCGTCTGGCCACGGTCGAGGCGCAGCGGCTGGTCGAATACTCCGTCCGCGACCATTTCGACAACTGGCTGGCGGCTGATACGAAATCCGCCGGGGCGATCCTCGACTTCCTCATCCTGAGGGCCGAAGAACGCCTGCGCCGACGGGCCGAGAAGGAAACACAACGCAAGTCCGCCACTAAGAAACTTCGTCTCCCCGGCAAGTTGGTGGACTGTTCTAGTTCAACACGCGACGGCACGGAATTATTCATTGTCGAGGGCGACTCGGCGGGCGGGTCCGCCAAAATGGGCCGGGACCGCAAAACGCAGGCCCTGCTGCCCTTGCGCGGTAAAATCCTGAACGTGCTGGGCGCGGCCAGTTCCAAGCTGGGCACCAATGCCGAGATCAACGACCTGACGCAGGCGCTGGGTGTGGGCCTTGGCACCAAGTTCAACGTCGACGACCTGCGCTATGACAAGATCATCATAATGACCGACGCGGATGTGGACGGGGCACATATCGCATCGCTGCTGATGACGTTCTTCTTCACGCAGATGCGCCCGATGATCGACGCGGGCCACCTCTATCTGGCCTGCCCGCCCCTCTACCGCCTGACCCAAGGCGCCAAGCGCGTTTACTGCCTGGACGAGGCCGAGCGCGACGAATGGCTTGAGAAAGGTCTGGGCGGCAAGGGCAAGATCGACGTCTCGCGCTTCAAGGGTCTGGGCGAAATGGACGCCAAGGACCTGAAAGAGACCACAATGGATCCGAAATCCCGGAAATTAATCCGGGTCACCATCGACGAGGATGAACCCGGCGAGACCGGCGACTTGGTCGAGCGCCTGATGGGCAAAAAACCCGAACTGCGGTTCCAATACATTCAAGAGAACGCGCGGTTTGTGGAGGAGTTGGATGTCTAGGAGAAATAATGCTTCACCAAATGCTCGCCAGAATGGCGAGGGAGTTCGTTTTTGAACGAGCCAAATCTTTTACCGGCAGCGATTTTGGGAATTTTGTTCGACACGACGTATCAATAGAAGCCAAGAAACACTTAATATTTCTACCTTACGCGTTAAAGGTCAAATCTAGCGTTGGTGCAGGCAACTGGGCAGCTGTACCTTGGTTGGCTTTTTTTGACCCACTAGTTACTGAGAGCGCCACAAGAGGTTTTTACGTAGTTTACCTGATTAACGCACAATCAGAAGAAATTGTGCTGTCGGTGAACCAAGGGACAACGGAAGTATACAACGAGTTTGGCGAGCGCAAAGGTCGTCAAGTTCTGCGCCGAAGAGCAATTGGCTTGGCGGAAAGGGTGCCAGAATTTGCCAAGCTGTTCTCGGTGGAACCAATTGATTTAGGCTCCTCAGAGTCCCTACCGCTTGGGTATGAATCTGGCCATTCGTTTGGGCGCACCTATTCAGCAACTCAAATCGATTCCGATCAGTTCTACAAAGACTTAGATAGAATGCTGTCTGCCTATAATGCACTTGTAGATCGCGGTGGTACTACTCCCACAGACACCATGATGGAAGAAGCGGGAACAACAGACATAACAGAAACCCGCAAATACTTTCTTTCACGTCGCATAGAACGGGCGCCGAATATTAGGAAGACCGTCCTTCAAGCGAGGGGTACTGTTTGTGAAGCATGCGGTATGGATCCTAAAATACACTTTGGCTTTGACGGTCCACTACAGAACACTCCGATAGACGTACATCACGCGAAGCCAATTAGCGGCTTGGCTGAAGGTGAAAGCCGTAGATATAGAATACCAGATGATTTCTTGGTTCTTTGTCCAACGTGCCATCAAATGATCCACAAGCAAACGGACTCTTCGGATGTAAATCTGCTGATAAACTCAATTCGATTTGAATATACGATCAAGAAGTAGATACGTCCGCCTCAAAACTGGCTAACGACACCAGGTTTCATGTAACTGAATTGACCCATTTAAATGGAGTGGTTTATGCTGGCCAAAATTCATAGTTGACGCGTGGCAACAGCCACCCCCCAAACACACCGCTTGCCTAACTCTTTGATCCCGTTCACACTTACCCTCAATCCGTCATCAAAGAACGACATTTGAGGTTCCGAGCGTCCAAGACCCAATTAGACCACGAACAATTTTTCGAACGGGAGGACGACATGAAAACACTAACCCTCGGGCTGGCCCTGACCCTGCTGGCTTCGGCGGCCCCCGCGCAGCAGATGCTCAGCACTGCATCGCCCATTCCAGACGGGGCCGAGACGCGGTTTTGCTACTATGGCGGGATGGCCTATTCGCCAGACGCGTTCATCCTGCTGACCGGTGACAACACCGTAACCTCAACCATCAGCACGCGCGAGGAACGGCTGCTGCGGTGTCATCGCAATGACGATGGCTCTCTGGTCTGGAAACCGCAGAGCACGTTTCAAACCAACAACTGACGTAGGATGGGTTTCCAACCCATCAAAGCGGAATGGGAGCGATGGGGTGAAACCCCATCCTACCCAACATTCCGATCCAACCAGTTGGCAATCTGTTCGGCTGGCCTTTCCCATCCCGGCTCCATGAACAGAAAATGCGCGTGGTTGTCGACAGGCAGGAAAGTCGCACGGTCTCCGTAAAGCTTCGCCAGAGCACGGCAGGTGTTGGGGTTCACGGCCCGGTCCTCGGTGCCTGAAACGATCAGCACCGGGCAATCGACCTTGTCGATGTCCACCTTCATCGCGTGGTGGTCATCGAACATCCAAAAGAACATCTCAAACATAACCCGCCCGCTTTCGGGGCCAAGCTGGTCATACACCTCATGCTGCTGCGCCTCGGGCATCTTGTTGAGCGCAAAGGGGGCCATCAGGTCGAAATCGACCCGCATGGGCTGTTTCCAGAACGCCCCACCCTCCATCAGCGCCCGCGGCACGGCGCGTTCGTCGTCGGTTTCGGGCAATGTGCCCCAGGCCGCGTTCGGGTTGATCAGGACAACGGCGCTGGCCAGCCCGCGAGACGCCACCTTCTGCGCGACTACCCCGGCGATAGCATGGCCCAGAAGAACAGGTTTGCTCTCCAACCCCTGCACGAAGTCTGCGATGTCATCGGCATAATCCATGACGCTCGTGTCGGTGAGGCCGGGATCGGGATCTGCCTTGGGGTCGCCACCATGGTAGCGTAGCGCGGGCGTATGCACCGTCCAGCCACGTGCACGAAAGAAGCCCGCATAATCCTGCATACACCACGGTCCGGCAAAAGCACCGTGGATCAGAACAATCTCTTTCGTCATGAAAATCTCCCTCACCTCCGACCAGTATGAGAGGTGAGGGATGGGTTCGGCAAGCCTGTCAGATCGCCACTTTAAACAGCTCAGTGATGTTTTGTTGGTTGAGTTGGATTGGGTTACCTCCGCATGAGGGGTCGATGATTGCGCCC